>NZ_LMHT01000001.1:0-72500 GCF_001429025.1 Phenylobacterium sp. Root700
CGGTAACTCGCCCCTACAGCCGGTCACGAGCGCGTCAGACCGCGGTGCTCACCGCATGCTTACCGACATGCCCTCGTCAATCGCGGCGATCACACGCTCGCGAAGATCCACTGACAGCGCCTTGCTCATCCATGCCGGCCTCCATCACCAGCACAGAGCTTGAATCACCCATTCGATGATTTGGGAATCCCGCGCGATTCAATCAGGTCGCAGAATGCTCTAGAGCTCAGCCCGGATACTACTCATGCCCCGGTCACCCGGCTTATATCCGGGCCGGGGAGCCTGAGAACCCTCATCGAGGATGACAGCTCCGCTGGCATCGTCCGTGTTCATGAGCTTCCAGCCAACCGCCTCTCCGCTTACACTGCCACCCCTGATCTGCCAGACCCGCATGACAAGATTTCCCTTGGTGGAGATTCCTACGGCGTGAACCTCCACGCACCGACTATATCCGCTGTACTGAAGCTCAAGGACTTTACCTTGGGCCAATGCGTCGCAGGCTGTATCCATCCACATGTTCGTTCCTCCCTCTATGGGAGACCATGGCGCAGCTTGTTGGAGAACGCGAATCCGAGGCGGTCAATTAGACAAGCCTGCGCCGCCTCCGCGGCCCGCGAACCGCTCCCGTCAAATCTACTGCCGCATTTCCGGTCATCGCCGCCCCCTAGATCCCGACCCGTTGGCTAATGACGCTGCCCTGCGGCTGGCGGACCACGTCGAAGCCCATGGGAATCTGCTCTTTCACGGCCTCGACGTGGCTTATGACGCCGACCGCGCGATCTTGCCCCACTAGGTCACGCAAAGTGTCGAGGGCGACATCTAGAGTCTCGTCGTCGAGGTGGCCGAACCCCTCATCGATGAAGATCGCGTCGAGTTTGACCCCGCCGGCTTCAGCTTGGACGACGTCTGAAAGCCCGAGTGCCAGCGACAGAGATGCGAGGAACCCCTCCCCGCCGGATAGCGTATGAGCGTCGCGCTTCTGATCGGTGTGGGCGTCGTAAACCTCGATATCCAATCCTGCCCTGGCACGGCCGTCGCCCCCCTCATACTTCCGCAACAGCGAGAACCGTGCGCGCGACATGCGCGCAAAGCGCTGGTTGGCCGCTTCGAGGACAAGGTCGAACGTCGCGGCGATGGCGAAATCGCGCAGGCGCAGGCGATGGGCATTTCGACCGTCGGTTAGCTGGGCCAGCTCACCCAGGACACGGTACCGCTCAGTGGCGTCAGCAAGTTCGGCGGCCAGGCGGGCAACAAGGGCGTTAGTGATTTGCAGTTGTGACAACCTCATCGTGGTCGTCGTGAGGAGCTCCTCAGCCTTGGTCAGGATCGCGTCGGCGTCCGCCAGCGCAGCCGAGCTGGCCTGCAGGTCAGGGCGCTCCAGACCAATGATGGCCGCCACTGCACGATCCTTCCGATCCTGCGCGGCGGCCAAGCCAGCGACGTAATCGGCGATCGTCCCGGTCAGCTCCTCGATATTGGGGATGTCTGCCTTGGCCGCCGCGTAAGCAGCATCGTCAAGCCCTGCGGTTGCCTTCGCGGCGACGAACGAAGCGCGCTGGGCGTCACGCGCCGTGGTCAACTCCTTCACCCGATCCTCGGCGTGATTGAGCCCCGAGCGTGCGGCCTGGGCGGCCTCGCTGGCGCGCCGCTCGTTCTCGACCGCCAGTTGGTGCGCATCGGTCAACTGGTCACGGTGATCGACCGCCGCCTGTAGGCGAAGGGTGACCGCCGCAGCGTCGCGCAGATCTTCAGGTACATCCGCGAGTGATGCCGCGAGGGCGGCCGCGGCCGACGTCGCGGTCTTGTCAGCCGCAACGTGCTGATCGCGGGCGGCGGCGAGCGCTGACGTTGTCGAGGCCAGCTGCAGTTTGGCGGTATCGACAGCCGCCTGGACAGCGGCCATGTCCGGGCCCGCATGCAGCGCTTCGAGTTCTTCTTCCGCGGCGAGGACATTCGCTGAGATCGCGGCGACATCCCACTCGGGCGCCTTCAACGCCGCCAAGGTCGTGACCGCTTGCGTCCATTCGCCGTCAGCCCTCGCCGCGACCTGTGCGGCCTGGCGTTCGTCTGCATCGGCGGCTTCTCGCGCGCTGCGGGCTTGTCGCCACGCGGCGTCAAGGCCGAGACCCTCTTCGGCCCCACCGGCTGGCCGAGGGTGCTCCTTCGCCCCACAGACCGGACATGGCGCCCCATCCTCGAGTTTGGCTGCCAGGTGCGCGGCTTGCGCCGAAGCCAGCGCCTCTTCGGCAGCAGATTCGGCCGTCCTGCAGGCAGCGAGCGCGTCGACCAGACGTTCATGGTTCGCCAAAGCGGCCGACCTTGCGGCGGCGAACTTGTCGACAGCGCCGGTGGCGCTCGCGAACTGAGCGGCGTGATCCCGCGCCTGCCTTAAGACCTGCAGAGCCCCATGGACCTGCGAGATCCGTAGCACCGTCTGCTGTCCGCCGATGAGCTCCGCGGTTGCCGCCGCATGCGCGTGCTCAGCGGCGTCATGGCCTTCCAAAGCCATATCGAGAGCGGCCTTCGCCTCAACAGCGGCATCCGACGAGCTGCGCGCCGCCTCTCGAAGCGGTTCGGCGCCGGCCACACGCTTTTTCAGGCCTTCGAGCTGGGTCACCGCCGCGATGGCGGCGTCCCGTTCGAGTTGACGCGTAGCGGAGGCCTGCAGGCCTCCGACGGCCTCCGAAAGTATGCGTGCCGCCTCACTCGCCTGGTCTGCTGCGAGGGTCCTGGCCGTCAGGCCGGCGATTAGATCATTCTCAGCCTCGTTGGCTCGATCATCGGCAGCGACAGAGGCCACAGCGCGCCCAGCGGCCATTTTTCGCAGCTTGAGGACGTCAGTCTCGGGCGCGCGCGCAAGGACGCCATTGAGGCCGTCCAGCGCCGCGTCGTGTTCTTTAAACCGATCCTGGATCTGCTGGGCCGCTTGCAGCATCACACGGGCCGTGTCCCGGACCGCGCGCGCAGCGTCGCGGCCCGCCGTCTGGTCGCCGGCATCGGCCATCAGGGTTTCGATCAGCGCCGTCAGCGCATCGGTGTCGGACACGGCATGGGCCTGCAGGTGTCCGTTGATCGCCGACCTGCCCGACTCAACTTCCTCACGCAGTACAGAGGCTTCGGCCTTCAGCCGTTCAACAAAGCGTTCGTAGAGGGAGACGTCGAACAACCCCCGCAGCACAGCAGAGCGCTGGTCGCTGGTCGCCGTCAACAGCTGGCGGAATTGTCCCTGAGGTAACAGCACCACCTGACGAAACTGGGCGGCGCTATAGTTCAAGATCGACCGCATTCGATCGGCCACGACCTCGACCTTGCGTTCCTCCATCACGACGCCGGGGTTTTCGACGTCGATGTCATCGACCTCAATGTCGGTCGCGTCGTACAGGGCGGCCCAGTGCTGGCGCTCGACAAGGGCATCGCCCCGTTTGCCTCGGACCGTCTGACGCGGCCGCCGCACGACATGATATCGCTTGGCGCCAACCTCGAAGATCAGGCTCACCTCGGTCTCAATATCGGGCGTGGCATGGTGCGAACGCAGGTCATCGCCCTGGCGCTCATGGCCCGAAGATTCTCCGAATAGGGAGAAGCAAACACCGTCAAGGATGGATGTCTTGCCCGCGCCGGTCGGCCCGTAGATCCCGAACAATCGAGCGCCTAACGCGGACCGGAAATCGACAGTTTGCGTGTCAGGGAACGGTCCAAAAGCCGTCAGGCTCATTTTGATCGGGCGCATGTCAGACCTCCTCACTCTGGAGGTCGGTCAGCGCTTCATAGATCATGCCGGTCTCGACGTTATCTGGCCCCCTCCCGCGCACCGCAGCGAGAAAGCTGGCCACCAGCTTCACCGGGTCCTGCCGATCAGCTGCGACGGCGGCGGCGCCCGGGCCGACAGCGGCGAGCCTATTCAGGCGTTCCAGTTGCAGCACATGGGGGTAGACCGCCCGCAACTGGCCGATTGCATCGATAAGTGCGCCTTCGTCGGTCAACACCGCCTTGATCAGAGCGCCCGCACCGAGCCCGTCAGGCGCGCGACCCGCCGCGACCAAGTCCGCCAACTTTCCCGTCACGACCCGCAGCGGACGGGGACTGACAAGCGGAAGCTCGGCCACCCGAGCGACGCCGCCGGCGTCGAGCTCTACCAGGCTCAGGCTTTTCACCTCATCAGCCTCGTCGAAGCCGAAGCCCATCCAGGAGCCGCTGTATCGGATGTGGGAGGCACCGGCCTCCTGCGCGCGATGCAGATGCCCCAGGGCGACGTAGGCCGCGCCGTCAAACATTGCTGACGGCACCGTCTCGATACCGCCCACCTGAGCCAAAGGCCGCTCGGTCTCTGTGATCCGTCCTCCTTCAACAAAGGCGTGGGCTGTGACAACCCAACGCGCACCCGGCGGAACATGCTGGCGGGCTTGCGCCAGTTGGGCGGAAAGGGCGTGGGCGGGACTGGCGATGCCGACATCTTCGAACGCCTCCCTCGCCGCGAAGATCTCGCAGTAGGGCAAGGCTGAGAACGCTACTGAGCCGTGCTCGTCGCTCAGGACCAAGGCGTGGGGGCGGTCTCGCAGAGGACCCCTGATCAAGACCCGTCGCGGGTCCTGCAAGGCCGAGTTGAAGCTAACGCGGTCGGGAGCGTCGTGATTACCCGCGATCGCCACGATCGCCGCGCCGGTCTCGGCATAAACGCGGGCCAGGAAATCGTTGAAGAGCTGAACCGCTTCTTTGCGCGGCACCGCTCGGTCGAAGAGGTCGCCCGCAATGATCAGCACGTCGACACGATGTTCGACAATTGCCGCAAGGACCTGATCGAGAAGTTCGGCTTGGTCGTCGAGGAGGCTCTCCTGCGCCAGCGTCCTGCCCAGATGCCAATCTGATGTGTGCAAGATCCGCATCTCGGCCAATCTCCTGTCTCGCAGGAAAACAAACAGGCGGTCGTCAGGAGAACCAAAGACCGCGTTTCATATCTTAAATTTGAGCGGGCTGGTGCGCTGGCGGGGCAACAACCGGCTTCCAGATTTTGCGAATAATATCCGCGTGTTCTTTGTCCGCGACCCTGATCATATCTAGGAGCGCCGTATTCATTTCTCGTACCTCCTCAATTGTCATGGGCGAAAGACCCATCAAATCATCGAGATTGTCCGAGTGAGATTCGACCTGGATCAGGCGCTCCAGGGCAATGATCCGCACCGTATCTAGCTGGGGATAGTCCTCGCAGATTTTGGTCAGCTTTTGCGCGAACGACCGAGTGTCCGGCACTTTGAAGGCCAGGAATACGTCGAGTACCCGGCGCATTGTGTTCGGCATCATGAACTGGTGCGGCGAATGGGCAGTGCCTGTGGCCTCGAACTCCAGAAGTTTGCTGCACAGGAACTGGTACTCAGAATCGTATTCCCGCAATAGCGCCGACATCGGGACGAGCTTGGACGACCGCAAGGTGCTGCCCTCGGCCACGGTCACGTCGAGGAACAGCAATGCGGCGTCTTTCTTCCAGCGGCGCCAGGCCTTTTTGAACTCGTTCATGCACTGCCAATTATGGGTCAGTACTATTAGCTGGCCGGCCCCCCTCAAGCGCAACAGCAGCAGAGTGCAGGCGTAGTTCAGCGCCTTGCTGTCGAGGCTGGAGATCGGATCGTCGATAACGATGATAAGGTCTTTGAGCGCCCGGCCATCCCCACCGAGCGTCGTCAGGAAATAGCAAAGTGCTATGGCGGTTTTCTCACCCTCGCTGGGCTGACCTTTGACCAGCTTGCCATGGCGGTGAAGCTCATATCCCTCCTTGGAGGCAACCACTGCAAGCTCACCATGGCCGAGGTAATTGTGAATAAGCTTGGTGATCGTTTCTGCCGCAGGGCCATGGGTCCGCACCTTAGCCCGGAGCGCCTCGATCTTGGTGTCGAGATCGGCCAGCCCTTTGTCTCGCGCCTCGAGAGCCTTGCTGGCTTCCTCGGCAGCACCTCGGGCTGCGGCAAAGGCAGCCTGCCCTTCGGCAAGCCAATGCTTCCGAAGGTCTTCCTTGGCCTTGGTCTGCCTGTCGTTAAAGTTCAGCGACGCCGTGTTGTGATCGGCGATCACGGCGTTCACGGCGTTCACGGCTGCATCTAGTGCCTCCACAATGGTGCCAACTCCCATCGTATTTGGCAAAGTGTGCTGGACGGACTGCGTCGGTGTCGTTTGCCGGTTAGCAAGTGTTTGCTGCGCCAGCATTACCAGCTTCGCCGCTCCGTCCGCCGCATGGCTGAGGGCTGTCAGGGCTTCTGTGTAGGCGGCCTGAAGTGACGGGTCGAGTTCAACGGCCTTTGGCCACATATCAGGACTGAGGACAGGTAACTCCGCAACATCGAGCGCTCCTTTCTTTGCAACCTCTAGGTCTGAAAGCAGCTTGGCTATCTTGTCGTCGAGCGCAGTCGCGAGCAGCGCCTTCCGTTCGGCAGTGAAGGCACTTCCGCAGAGGAGGCAGGACTTCAGGTCATGGTCCGCATGGTAGTCGTGGCCGTCCTTCAGCCAGGCGACCATCGAGGGGTGATTTTGGATCTCTTCAAGCATGGTCGCGCCGATGCTCATTTCCGCGAAACCGCGTGCGCTACCCACCAGTCCTGCGATCCGAAATGACTCCGCCGCGAGCAGCGGGACTTCTGGCAAGGGCGCGTTCAAGCGCGCGACCTCTTCTAGAGCGCTCAAGGCTTCGGGTGACAGGATATCCGTCGCTTCGTAAGCTACTTGTTCGTAATCCGCCTTGAGGTGATTGGCCTCATACTTGCGGCTCTGCATATTGAGGGACTGGTAGAGGACTTTGGCCCTGTCCCGGCAATGGTTGCCGAACGCCGTGGCCAATGTCTTGGCAACCTTTTCCTCCGTCACCCTAGACTGCTTTTGCCCCGGAACCGTTGCCTCGGCAGCTTTCAATTCCGCCGCTGAATCCGCCTGCTCCTGGCTGATATAGAAGATTGATGCCGCCCGGCCCGTTGACCATTGCAGGTTCTCTGCGACGAAATCGGCGTTGAAGACGCAAACCCGGGTTTCGAGGCCGGCGAGATTGTCCGGTGCGCCATAAGTTTTTCCGTCGCTCATCTCGAATTCGAAGCTGCAGTCCTCCGGGAGTTCGCGGTGCGCCTTGCCGGTCTGTAGGCAGCCGAAAATCCTGGACAGGGTGCTTTTGCCAGACCCGTTGAAGCCGTAGGCGAGGTTGACCTTGTCGAATTCAGGCCCCGCGTCCTTCGCAGTTTTGTTGGCAAGGATGCCCGCGCTCTTAAGCGCGCGGATCTTTTTTATGACCGTCATTTTCCCTCCGTGGGGATGGTCAGACGTAGCTTTTGATCGACCGACGTCCCCAGAAGAAGCTTAACAGCACTCGCGCCGGTAGAAAGGGTCATGCGTGCACTTGTTAGAGCCATGGACAACGGGGTTCCTCCGCTGACGGCTCGCCGTCAAAAGTCGATTTACCCGGCGCAAGGTCACGGTCCAGAAGCAGATGTTCCAAACTTCGCCTATGAGCCCGGCCACGACATGGCGACCGGCCTAGCTGTTACCGCCGAAGAGTGGACCTCCGGAATGACGGCTTAGAGCCCAAAGAGGAGTTTAGGGTGCCGATCGCAGCACGGCCAACCGCTCTTCACATATGGCCTTCACCAGGTCGTGCAGAACGCTAATGCGCTCACTCAGCCAGGCGAGTTCTTCCGAGCTGATCTTGTAGTGAGGCGAATATCGCGCATCGACATATGCCCGCCGCAACAGCTCGAAAGACCGTTGCTCGAACTTCGATTCACGCGGCCAAGCTGCGGTGAGCCGCATGTCGAGTTGCTCCCCCTGAGAACGTAAGAAGTTGAGACGATGGGACTTGGGGCTGTAGAGCGTCAGCACCAACAACAACGAGGCATACAGGCGCTCGGTGGCTTGGTGAAGATCGAAAGCCGCATACTTAGGTTCGTTGTCCGCGATGCTGTTTTGAGCACGCTGAACTGCATATTTCGCACTCGAAAGCCCTTCGTCGAAATATCCCTGCGCCTCAGCCAATGCTTCAGCCGGTTCCAGAACCTTAGGTCTCTCAAACAGATGGCCGGGAGCCTCATAGAGCGCGATCCCATCCTTGAGGATATCGGTGAAGAAGTACCGTCCTTGCCGCAGGCGCTTGTTCACGTCAGCCAGGCTGTGGACGATGAAATTGGCAGGGGCCGTGATCCGGTGGGCGAAAGCATACTCGCGCAGCAGATGGTCGTCGGCTTTGGCCCAGAACTCCAGAACGTCGGTGAGCTTCTCGTCGTTGACCACCACCAGCAGATCGTAATCGGAGACGTAGCCGCCTACCGGATCGTTCACCCAGTCGCCCCGGGCGTAGGAGCCGAACAGGACCACCTTGAGGATTTGACCCTGGCGCTTGTGGGTCGAGGTCCCCGCCGCGATGGCCGCCTCGAACTCAGCGAACAGGATCTCCACCACACGGGCTAACTCCCGGCGCTTGGCGTCTGGCAAATGATCCAGGCTCGTCTTCATGTCCCTATTTCCCGCGAACTAGCTACGGTTGCAAGCCGGACGCACCCACTCGCGAAGGCCTGCCCGAGCCTCCGCCAAGCGGCGCATCCAGCCGGGTCCTGAAACTTGTCCGTGCTAGATCGCCTCCGCGAAGGTTCGAGGCCGTTTCACCGCTTTTCGCGCGGCCGCGGTTGCGACGGGGCCAAGGACACCAGGCGAATCTCATGCAGCTGATTTCAGCGGGGTTCGAAAGCCGTGCCCCAAATGTGGCCAGTTCACCGCACGCTGGTAACGGCTTCCGCGCCGTAGCTCAGCTCCGCGACCCGGTCAGGGTCGGGCGTCCACAAGAGCCCGCCGGCGGCCTGCATATCGGCCAGCGCCTTCCGCTCGAGATGGCGGCGAAGGACTCCCAGCGCAGCCGCGACCTGTTCCTCGTCCGACGGCGGCGTCTGGACCTTCGTATGAACGCCGAGCCGAATGCCGATCAGCAGGGCAATAACCCCGACCGTAAGCAGACCGACGACGTAGCCGAGGGCAGCGGGGGAGATGAACTCAAGGCCTGCCATGGCGACTCTCCTGATGATGTCCTTCTAAACTTAGGGCGGCGTGAGCCTGGAACAACGATCGTGTGTGACGAGGAACGACTCACGACCAAGCGCAGAACCTCGCGAACATTCCTGCCCTCCCCCCTCGCCCAGGCGGTGTTGGGAGACTGATCGCAGATCGGGGGCGTTTCGCCCGGGCGGTTCAAACGGAGGAGCGGCTCAGCCGGCCGCCACGTGCAAGCCGGACGCGCTCGCTCGCAAGGGTTTGCCCGACCCATCTGGAGGAAAGGTTGTTTCACCGCTCTTCACCCAGCTGCAGCCGCCTTGGGCTGAGGCGCCAAGCGATTCTCGCGGCGCGATTTCGGAGACGTTCAAAAGCGGCGCCCCTAATCTGCCCCTAAGGTATTTTTTGGGGGGCCAGATTTCCGCTAAGTACTGGAGCGGGCGATGGGATTCGAACCCACGACATTCAGCTTGGGAAGCTGACGCTTACTGAGGATTTACCCGCAGTTGGGTGCCAAAGCTATCGACTGGCTCCCTCACGAGACTCGAGATGAACAGCGACGCTTCCCGCCATCCCAATTTGTATTCCGGTCATGCGGCCGAACGGCACCATGGGTCCAAGCGCCGTCTTCCTAGCGCCAACACCGGAAATTGCATCGTCGGCCGGAAGCGGACACTCATACCTACCCTCCTCTATTCCTGCGCTGAGCTGTTTCGCCGTCGCAGGAGCCTTGTCGCGCCTGAAGGCGGGATCTGCGAGGGCTCCAGCCAGACCCGCGCCTCAACTACCTGGCGGTCGTGACCAGCGACTTGGTCGCAGCCCAGCTCTTGCCCTTTTGGTGAATCCAAGCCCAACTGCGCGCCGTCGCGGGGGCGATAGAGGGACAATCTGACATGGACGCCGTCACATCCGGCCACGCTGCGGCGCTATGGGTCGGCCTGCATCTGATCTTGCTGCTGGTGCTGTCGCTGCTGGTCGTGCGCCAGCGCCAACGCCACAAGGTCGCGCTGGGCGACGGCGGGGTGCCCGAGCTGGCCCAGGCGATCCGCGCCTTTGGCAACGCCACCGAATATGTGCCCGCCGCCATGGTCGGGATCGCGGTGCTGGCGCTGGTCGATGCGCCGCCGCTGGCCATCCACCTGACGGGCCTCTTCCTGTTCGCCGGGCGGCTGCTGCACGGGTTTGGCCTGTCGCGCAGCGGCGGGACCTCGTTCGCCCGCGCCATCGGCATCACCCTGACCTGGCTGGCCTATGTGTTCGCCAGCGTCGCCCTGCTGTTCTACGCGATCGCCTAACGCGCTTGCCGCGCGCGCCGCATCCCGCCATATGGCCAGGATGGAAGAGAGCCTCTTAGCCGATGTCGTCGCCGCCGCGCTGAAAGCCGGGGCCGACGCTGCTGAAGCCGTGGGCGCCGAGCGGCGCGCGCTTGGGATCAATGTCCGCCTCGGCGAACTGGAAGAGGTGGAGCGCGAGGAAAGCCGCGATCTCGGCGTCCGGGTCTTCGTCGGCCAGCGCCAGGCGACGGTTTCCGGCTCCGACATCTCCGCTGAGGCCCGCGCCAAGCTGATCGAGCGCGCCGTGGCGATGGCCCGGCTGGCGCCCGAGGATCCCTATGGCGGCCTGGCCCCCAAGGACCGGCTGGCCCAGGGGCCGTTCGCCGACCTCGACCTCTACGATCCCACCGAGCCGACGCCGGAATCGCTGGAAGAGGTGGCCCGCATCGCCGAGGACGCCGCCCGCGCCATGCCGCGGATCACCAATTCCGAAGGCGGCTCGGCCTCGAACTCCTCCACCCATTGGCGGCTGGTCACCTCGGGCGGCTTCTCGGGCGTCTATCGCGCCTCGGGCTTCTCGGTCGGCGCCTCGGTCGTGGCCGGCGACGGCGAGGCGATGGAGAGCGGCTATGACGGCCGCTCCACCCGCTACCGCGCCGACCTGCCGGACGCCCACGCCATCGGCCAGGAGGCCGGCCGCCGCGCCGCCGCCCGGCTGGGCGCGCGCAAGATCGACTCCACCACCGCCGCGGTGATCTTCGAGAACCGCTCGGCCATGTCGTTGATCAGCCCGCTGATCGGGGCCATCGCCGGCCCGTCGATCGCGCGCGGCACCTCGTTCCTGAAGGACAAGCTGCACCAGCAGATCTTCGCCAAGGGCGTGAACATCACCGACAATCCGCACAAGCTGCGCGGGCTGGGTTCCTCGCCCTTCGACGACGAGGGCGTGGCCAACCGCGCCTGGTCGCTGATCGAGGACGGGGTGCTGACCACCTGGATCATGAACACCTCCTCGGCCAAGCAGCTTGGCCTGGAGACCACCGGCCACGCCTCGCGCGGGCTGGCTGGCGCGCCGGGCGTCTCGACCACCAACCTGACGCTGGAACCTGGAACCCGCACCCAGGCGGAACTGATGGCCGACGCCGGCCAGGGCCTGCTGATCACCTCGATGTTCGGCCCCTCGCTGAACGGCAACACCGGCGACTGGTCGGTGGGCTGCGCGGGCTTCTGGTTCGAGAACGGCGAGATGGCCTATCCGGTCGCCGAGATCACCGTGGCCGGCAACCTGATCGACATCTACGGCCGGCTCGTCCCGGGGTCTGATCTGGAATTCCGCGGCTCGGCGAACTCGCCGTCGCTGCTGGTCGACGGCCTGGCCATAGCCGGGCGCTGATGCAGGACAGGGCCGCCGACCTCCAGCTCATCATCGACGCGGCCCGCGAAGCCGGCGCGCTGGCCCAGCGGCTGCGCACCGCCGGCCTCGACGTTCAGTACAAGGAAGGCGACTCGCCGGTCACCAACGCCGACCTGGCGACCGACGCCCTGATCAAGGAACGGCTGACCACCGCGCGGCCGGACTATGGCTGGCTGTCGGAGGAGACCGCCGACAACCCCGCCCGCCGCAACCACCGGCGGCTGTTCGTGGTCGATCCGGTCGACGGCACCCGCGCCTTCATCAAGGATCGGCCCTGGTGGGCGGTCTCCATCGCCGTGGTCGAGGACGACCAACCCGTGGCCGGCGTGGTCTTCGCGCCCGACCTGGATGAGACCTATCATTCGACGGCCGGCGGCGGCGCCTGGCTGAACGGCGCAGCCATCCACGCCTCGCAGCGCGACGTGGTCGAGGGCTGCGGCATGGTCGGCGACGTCCGCATGTTCAGCCACCCCGCCTGGCCGACGCCCTGGCCGGAGATGCGCATCGAGGCGCGGAACTCGACCGCCTACCGGATGTGCGTGATCGCTTCGGGCGCCTTCGACGCGACCCTGGCCCTGGTTCCGAAGTTCGACTGGGACCTGGCCGCCGCCGATCTGATCGCGCGCGAGGCCGGCGCCTTCGTCGGCGACCATCTGGGCCGCCCGTTCTCCTATAACGGCCCAAAACCCGCGCAACCGAGCCTAGTATGTGCGGCGCCGCGTCTCGCCCCATTGATCCTGGAGCGCGTACGGCATATTGCCCTAACGAACTGAGCAATTTGGGGAATACCATGCCCGAGAAACAGCTTCTGCATCTCGTGATCGGCGGCGAACTGGAGGATCTGGAGCACAACCAGTTCCGCGACCTCTCCAAGATCGACCTGGTGGGCGCCTATGCCAGCCACGCCGAAGCCCTCGCCGTCTGGCGGCAGAAGGCCCAGGCCACGGTGGACAACGCGCTGATGCGTTACTTCATCATCCACGCCCACAAGTTGCTCGATCCCGGCAAGGACCCGCAGCAGGACTAAGCGCCCGCTTCAAGATCCTCCCCCGCTGGGGGAGGTGGCGCGCGCAGCGCGACGGAGGGGGCTCTCCGGCGAGGCCGAAGCCCCCTCAGTCAGCCATTCGGCTGACAGTTCCCCCAGAGGGGGAGCATCTGGCGCGGCGCTATTCCCGCTTCAGAATGCCTTCGGTCAGCAGCCGGCCCCACATCTGGGCGCGGAAATCGGCCTTGATGCCGGCCTCGTCGTAGGCGTCGCTCATCACCCAATCGAGGAAGCTCTGTCCCTTGGGTTCGCCCTCGGCCAGATAGCGCTCGAAGGTGTAGTCCAGCACCCCGGTCTTGCCTTGCTTCACATGCAGGTAGCGCAGGCTGAGCTGGTCCAGGGCATCGCGGATCGGCAGGCCCTTGCGGAAGTGCATGTAGAACACGCTCATGATGCCGGCCCGGTCCGCGCCCGACTTGCAGTGCATCAGGGCCGGATATTCGATGGTCTCGAACAGCTCCTTGGCGCCCAGCACGCGGGCGCGGCTCGGCACCTCGCGCGAGGTGATGGTGAAGTCGACCATCTTCAGGCCCAGGCGCTGGCAAGCGTCCTTCTCCAGCGCGTGGAAGCTGGCGTCGAACCCGCCGCGCAGGTTGATCACCGTCTTGATGCCGCGCTTCTTCCACTCGGCCAGCTGATGAGGCCAGGGCTGGTTGGTGCGCACCAGCTCGTCGCTGATCCAATGGGCGTTGGAGAAGCCCAGGCGCAGATAGGCGTGATCCTTCCAGAGATAATCCAGATAGGTCGAGATGCGCCCCTTGGGCGTGGATAGGTCGAAATCGGCCAAGAGGGCTTCCTGTGTGAGGCGCCTAGATATGCGTTTCGCGCGCCCGGCGAAAGCGCGGTGCGTCGATCAGGCCGCCATGACCCAGCAAGACGTCGTCTTGACTTCCCCGTCCCGACAGCCGACCCCAGGAGCGATGAGCGAGCCCGCCGCCGAACTTTCCACCCGCGCCGTGATCGGCCGGATCGCGCGCGTCTATATGGCGCCGCGCTGGAAGGGCTGGAGCGTGGCGATGATCGCCGCCATCTGCGTCGCCTATCTGAGCGCCAGCCTGATCCAGATCCTGGAGCCGGCGATCAACGACCTGCTGGTCAATCACAAGCCTGGAACCCTGCTGGCCGTGCCGCTGACCATCGCTGGCCTGGCGCTGGCGCGGGGCCTGGCCCAGGTGATCCAGGCGACCCAGGTCAACCGCATCGGCAACGAGGTGGTCGGCCAGGTCCAGGTGCAGCTGTTCGGCAAGCTGGTCCGCGCCGACCTGGCCCGGCTGCGCGCCGGCCATTCCGGGTCCTTCGTGTCCTCGGTGCTCTACGACGCCGGCCTCATCCGCGAGGCGGCGACCTCGGGCGTGATCAATTACACCCAGCACCTGCTGACCGTGATCGGCGCGATCGTCGTGATGGTCGGCAATGACGCCATGCTGTCCCTGACCCTGGTGGTGGCCGCGCCGCTGTCGACCGCGATCATGCGCCGGTTCTCCAAGCGCACCGTGAAGGCCACCAAGGGCGCGATGGTCGAGACCTCGGCGCTCTCGACCGCGATCATGGAAAGCCTGGACGGCGTCCGGGTCGTGAAGATCGAGAACCGCGAAGCCTATGAGGAAAACCGCGTCGCCGAGGTGGTCACGCGCCGCCAGAAGCACCTGGTGAAGGGCGCCAACGCCCGCGCCCGCGCCGCGCCGGCCACCGAGACCCTGATGACCCTGATCACCGCCGGCGTCATCGCCTATGCCGGCTGGCGCTCACAGTCGGGGGGCATGAACGTCGGGGCTTTCGTCGCCTTCATCGGCGCACTGGGCCTGGCCTCGCAGTCGCTGCGCCAGCTCGCCAATCTGCAGACGGTGATGGCCGAGGGTTTCTCGGCCGCGCGCCGCCTGTTCACCGATCTGGACGTCGAGCCCGAGGTCCGCGAGCGGCCGGGCGCCAAGGCCCTGCCCAAGGGCGAGGCGACCATCCGCTTCGAGAACGTCGGCTTCAGCTACGGGACCGACGGCCCGCCGGCCCTGCAAGGCGTGACCTTCGAGGTGCATCGCGGCGAGACCGTCGCCCTGGTCGGCCCCTCGGGCGGCGGCAAGAGCACGATCCTGAACCTGATCCCGCGCTTCTATGACGCCACCACCGGCGCCGTGACCATCGACGGGACCGACGTGCGCGACGTGACCCTGGCCTCGCTGCGTCACCAGATCGCCCTGGTCACCCAGGAGCCGTTCCTGTTCGACGAGAGCATCCGCGCCAACATCGCCTACGCCCGGCCCGACGCCTCGGACGATGAGATCATCGAGGCCGCCAAGGCCGCGGCCGCGCACGAGTTCATCCAGGCCCTGCCCGACGGCTACGCCACCCTGGTCGGCGAGGCCGGAGCCCGCCTGTCGGGCGGCCAGCGCCAGCGCATCGCCATCGCCCGCGCCTTCCTGAAGGACGCGCCGATCCTGCTGCTGGACGAGGCCACCAGCGCGCTGGACACCGAGAGCGAGGCCCAGGTCCAGGCGGCGTTGTCGCGGCTGATGGCCGGACGCACCACCATCCTGATCGCCCACCGGCTCTCCACCGTTCGCGGCGCCGACCGCATCTATGTGATCGAAAAGGGCCAGGTCGTGGAGACCGGCGACCACGACTCCCTCGTCAAGGCGCGGGGCCTCTACGCCCGCCTGGCCCAGAGCCAGGACCTGGAGGCGGAGACCGCAGCTTGAAGAAACTGCTGAGAAACCCTGGCGTCCAGGCGTTCCTGGGCTGGGCGCTGTGGGCGCACCTGGCGACCACCCGCCGCACCCGCCGCTGGCGGCATGAGAACGTGGCGTGCGTCGAGCCGGTGCTGACCACCGGCGTCCCGGCCATCGCGCTCTTCTGGCACGGACGCATCCCGATCTGCCTTGGCCTGGCCGAGATCTGGTGGCGGCGCACCAAGCTGCGCTGCATGGTCTCGCCCTCGTCGGACGGCGAATTCGTCGCCCAGGCCCTGGCCCGCGCCAAATTCCCGGCGATCCGCACATCCTCGGCCAAGAAGGGCGACTCCGCCAAGGCCCGCGCCGCCCTCGCCGCGATCCGCGAGGCCATCGCCTGGGTCAAGGACGGCGGCGTGCTGATCGTCACCCCCGACGGCCCTCGCGGTCCCAACGAGGTGATCGCGCCGGGCGCGTTGCAGATCGCCAAGCGCACCGGCGCGCCGATCTACCTGATGGGGGTGGCCGTCTCGCCGGTCATCGTGCTCGACACCTGGGACAAGGTGCGGCTGGGCTTGCCCTTCGGACGCGGCGCCACGGTCTGGGACGGCCCCTACTACGTGCCCGCCGACGCCGACGACGACGCCATCGCCGCCCTGGTCGAGGACCTGTCGGCCAAGCTCACGGCGACCAACCGCCGGGCCGACGCGCTGGTCGGACACGTTGATCCCGCCGCCGGGCGGTGACACATAGGGTCATGGGTCAAGACCACGACGGGCAGCACCATCACGGCCACGACCATGACCACGATCATGGCGCGCACGCCCATGCGCATGGTCACGCCCATGGACCGGGCGGCCACAGCCACGCCCCCAAGGATTTCGGCCGCGCCTTCGCCATCGGCGTAGGCCTGAACTTCGCCTTCGTCCTGGCCGAGACCGGGGTCGGCCTCTGGTCGGGTTCGCTGGCCCTGCTGGCCGACGCCGGCCACAATCTCTCCGACGTGCTCAGCCTGCTGCTGGCCTGGGGCGCGACGGTGCTGGCCAAGTCCGCCCCGACCTCGCGGCGCACCTATGGCCTGCGCAAGGCGACGATCCTCGCCTCGCTGGCCAACGCCGTATTGCTGCTGGTCGCCGTGGGCGTGATCGTTTCCGAGGCGATCCACCGCTTCAGCGAACCGACCTCCATCGCCACCTGGCCGGTGATGATCGTCGCCGCCATCGGCGTGGTCATCAACACCGCCACCGCCCTGATGTTCATGAAGGGCCATGAGGACCTGAACATCCGCGGGGCCTTCCTGCACATGGCCGCCGACGC
The DNA here is from genome assembly GCF_001429025.1 of Phenylobacterium sp. Root700. GTDB lineage: Bacteria > Pseudomonadota > Alphaproteobacteria > Caulobacterales > Caulobacteraceae > Phenylobacterium. The sequence goes on from NZ_LMHT01000001.1 coordinate 16,720, forward strand.
GGCGGTGTCGCTGGCCGTGGTGATCGGCGCGGGGATCATCGCCCTGACCAGCCTGTTCTGGATCGACCCGGCGCTCAGCCTGCTGATCGCCGCCGTCATCGTCATCGGCACCTGGAGCCTGCTGCGCGACTCCGTCGACCTGGTGCTGGACGCCGCGCCCAAAGGCGTCGACGTCGAGGCCGTCCGCGCCTGGCTGCTGGCCCAGCCCGGCGTGACCGAGGTCCATGACCTGCACATCTGGGCCATGAGCACCACCGAGACCGCGCTCACCGCCCACGTCACCCGCCCGCAGAACGAGGACGGCGACAACTTCCTGCACGCGACCTGCGAGGGCCTGGCGGCGAAGTTCTCCATCGGCCACTCCACCCTGCAGGTCGAGGTCGGCCAGGCCGAGCATTGCCGGCTCGTCCACGCTCACGCGATCTGAGCCGCGCCTTGCGCCCCCTCTCCCTCGCGCTCTACGCCGCCGCGACGCGGCTCGCCGAACCTCTGGCGCCTGGCCTGCTCGCCCGCCGCGCGGCGCGGGGCAAGGAAGATCCCGCCCGCGTCGGCGAGCGCCTGGGTCACGCCAGCGCGCCGCGCCCGCCTGGCCCGCTGGTCTGGCTGCACGGGGTCAGCGTCGGCGAGAGCCTCTCGCTCCTGCCGCTGGCCCAGGCCCTGGCCGCGCCGGGTCGGACGCTGCTGGTGACCTCGGGCACCCGGACCTCCGCCGAGCTCCTGGCCACGCGCCTGCCGCCGGGCGTGATCCATCAATATGCCCCGGTCGATACGCCGGCCTCCGTGCGCCGGTTCCTGAACCACTGGCGGCCTGACGCCAGCGTCCTGGTCGAGAGCGAGCTGTGGCCAAACCTGATCCTGGCGGCCAAGGCGCGGGGCGTGAAACTGGCCCTGGTCTCGGCCCGGATGACCCAGGCCAGCGCCGACGGCTGGGCGCGGGCGCCCGGCGCGGCGCGGGCGCTGCTTTCCGCCTTCGACCTGATCCTGCCGCAGGAGGCGCAGACTGACGCCCGCCTCACCAAGCTGGGCGCCACGACCGGGCCGCGCCTGAACCTGAAGCTGGTGGGCGAGGCCCTGCCCTTCGACGCCGCCGAGCTGGCCAAGCTGAAGACCGCCATCGGTCCGCGCAAGGTGGTGCTCGCGGCCAGCACCCATCCCGGCGAGGACGAGATCGTCGCGTCGGCCTTCCGCGCCGCGCAGACGGGCGCCCTGCTGATCATTGCACCGCGCCATCCTGATCGCGGCGAGGCGGTCGCCAGCCTGCTGGCGAGCCAGGGCTTCAACACCGCCCGGCGCGGCGCGGAGCAATCGCCCACCCCCGACACCCAGGCCTATGTCGCCGACACCCTGGGCGAGATGGGACTGTTCTTCCGCGTCGCCGACGTCGCGGTGATGGGCGGCAGCTATGTTCCCTGCGTCGGCGGCCACAATCCGCTGGAGCCCGCGCGGCTGGGCGTGGCCATCGTCACCGGCCCGCACGCCTTCAACGCCGCGGCGATCTACGCCGAGATGTTCATCGAGGTCGCCGCCCTCGAAACCCCCGACGCAGCGACCCTGACCCGCGACCTGCGCGGCCTGCTCAACCAGCCGCTGGTCGCCCGGCGGATCGGGCAGGCGGCGCTGACCTACGCCGAGCGCCAAGGCGCGGCGCTGGACGAGGCGCTGGCCCTACTCAAACCCTTGCTGCCCGCATGAAGCTCTCAACCCCCCGCTGGTGGTATGTGCGCGAAGGCGCGCCTGCCCCCGTCACCCGCATCCTGCTCAAGCCCGTCTCCTGGATCTGGGCGGCGGTGACGGCGCGCAAGATCGCGCGCGCCGTTCCGGTCGATCCCGGCGTCCCGGTGATCTGCGTCGGCAACCTGACGGTCGGCGGCACGGGCAAGACGCCAGTGGTCCGCGAACTGCTGCGCCGCCTGCCGAACGCCCATGGCCTCTCGCGCGGTTACGGCGGCTCCGAACCGGGGCCCCTACGGGTCGACGCCCGCGTCCAAAGCGCCCGCGAGGTCGGCGATGAGCCGCTGATGTTGGCGGGCGAGGCGCCGATCTGGATCGCCCGCGACCGCGTGGCCGGCGCCCAGGCCGCGGCGAAGGCCGGCGCCAAGGTGATCGTCATGGACGACGGCCACCAGAACCCCAGTCTGAAAAAGACCCTGACCTTCGTGGTCGTCGATGGCGAGACGCGCGACGACATCTGGCCGCTGGGCGACGGCTCGGTCTTCCCGGCTGGGCCGCTGCGCGAGCCGTTGGCCGTGGGCCTGGCGCGGGCCGACGCGGTGATCCTGATGCTGCCCGCCGACTTGGCCGAGCCCGATCCGGCCCTGATCAGGGCGCTGATCAGCAAGCCCATCCTGGTCGCCCGGCTCGATCCCGCCGCGCCGCCGCCACCTGGCCCCCAGGTAGGCTTCGCCGGCATCGGCATGCCCTGGAAGGTCGAGCGGGCGCTGAAGGCGGCCGGCTGCGACCTGGTCGACTTCGCCAACTTCCCCGACCACTTCGCCTATGACGAGGCGACGCTGAAGATGCTGGCCGACCGCGCAGAGCAGTTCGGCGCGGGTCTGGTCACCACCGAAAAGGACTGGGTGCGCCTGCCCGCCGCCTGGCGCGAACGGGTGCACGCCTGGCCGGTCCGCGCCGTCTTCGAGGACGAGGCGGTGCTGCGCCGGATGCTCGCGCCGTTCGGCTAGAAGGGCGGCTGGGCGGCGGCCGGCGCGGCCGGTTGCGCCGCTTCGGCGGGCTGAGCCGGAGCTGCGGACGTTCCGGCCGGCGGCGTCGCGCCGTCAACCGGCGGAACCGCGCCATCGACCGGCGGCGCCGCCAAGGGATCGACCGCCTCGACCGCGACCGGAGGCGGCGCCACCGGCGCCATGCCGATCCGCTTACCGTTCACCCGGACCACGCCCTTGCTCATGGCGTAGCGGGCGAAGTCGCGCCAGATCTCGGCCGGCAGGCCCGCGCCGGCCACGCCGTTCATGGGGCTGTTGTCGTCGTTGCCGACCCAGACCCCAATGACCATGTCGCCGACGAAGCCGACGAACAGCGCGTCGCGATAGTCCTGGGTGGTGCCAGTCTTGCCGTAGGCGTAGGGCGAGACATTGGCCGTGTTGCCGGTGCCGAAGGTCACTGCCGCGCGCAGAAGGTCGAGCAGGCCGTCACGCTCGGCGCGCGGCAGTTGCCGGGCCGGGGCGACGCGCACCTGCGGCACGCCATAGGGCGTGACCGGCGCCTGCCCTGCCGCCACGCCCGCATAGGCCGAGGTGAGGTCGAGCAAGGTCATCGGCGCGGTGCCGAGCGCCAGGGTCAGGTCCGGCGGGAAGTCGGCGCGCACGCCCATGTCCTGGGCGGCGCGGACGATCTGGGCGCGGCCGACCTGCTGGGCCAGCCGCACGGCCGCAACGTTCGACGACCCGGCGAAGGCGTTGCGCAGGTGGATCTCGCGATTGGCGTAGTGGCCCTCGTGGTTCTTCGGCGACCAGTCGCCGATGGTCACCGGCGCGTCGAGGATCAGGCTGTCGGGGGTCATGCCGCTGCGCAGCGCCGCCTGGTAGACGAACAGCTTGAACGCCGATCCCGGCTGGCGCTGGGCGTCGGAGACCCGGTTGAACTGGCTGGTCTTGTAGTTATCGCCCCCCACCATCACCAGGACCCGGCCGTCCGGCCGCATCGCGACCAGCGCCGCCTGGGTGGCGTGGAGGTAGCCGCCATGCCGCTTGAGCGCCTGGCTGACGATGGTCTCGGCGCGCTCCTGCAGCACCGAGTCCAAGGTGGTCGGCACCAGCACCTCGCCATAGGCGCTCTCGAAGGCGCGGCGGGCCTGAGGCGACACCCAGTCGGCGAAATAGGTCCCGACCGGCAGTTTTTCGCGGCCTTCGCGGACCCGGATCGTGCGGTTCGCGCGGGCCTGTTGCGGGGTGATGGCCCCGACCTCGACCATGGTGGCCAGCACGACGCGGGCGCGTTCGCGGGCGGCAGGCAGGTCTTCGGTGGGCGCCAACCTGGAGGGCGCCTTGACCATCCCGGCCAGCATCGCCGCTTCGCCGATGCTCAGCGTCTCGGGCGTCTTGTCGAAATAGTGCCGGGCCGCGGCGCGCAGGCCAAACACCCCGTCGCCAAAATAGACCGTCGACAGATAGCGCGAGAGGATTTCGTCCTTGGTGAGCCGGGCTTCCAGATAGAGCGCGATCAGGGCTTCCTGGGCCTTGCGGCGCAGGCTGCGCTGGTTGCTCAAGAACGCGTTCTTGGCCAGCTGCTGGGTGATCGTCGAGCCGCCCTGCTGGACCTCGCCCTCGCCGACATTGCGCTGCAGAGCCCGCGCGATGGCCCGGAAATCGAGACCGATGTGGCTGTAGAACCGTCGATCCTCGATGGCCACGAAGGCGCCGGGAACGTGTTTGGGCAGCTTGGTCACATCGACCGGCTGCTCCTTGTAGGAGCCTCGCCGGGCGAAGGGTTTGCCGTCGGCGCTGACCAGGATCAGCGTCGGATTAGCCAGGGGCTCCAGCGCGCGGCCCAGCGGCAGCGACCAGACCATGAAGACGATCAGGGCGATAAGCGCCAGCACCGCGCCGCCGGCGACCTGCCAGAGGCGGCGACGCCAGAACGGCGGCTTGGCGATGGCCGCGCCCATCGGCGCGCGCACGGTCTCAGGTGCGCCGGTAGGGTCGGTCATGGACTTGCGTACTCGGACGTTGGCGGCGGGTCAGAGGCCCTCTTGGCCCTCATCGCACGCCGCCGCGCCGGTTTCTAGGCCCCGGCCTTCTGGGCGTAGACCCAGGCCGACTTCGCCAGCAACGGCACGCGTTCGGCCATGGCGGCCGCCTGCGGGCTGTTGGCGGTGCCGTCGCGCACCCGCCCGACGATCCCCTGGCAGATCCCGGCCAGCCGGAACATGTTGTAGGAGAAGAACCAGTCGAGGTCGTGCAGGCCGGTCCGGCCGGTCAGACGGCAATATTCGGCGACATACTCGTCGACGCTCGGGATGCCGTGCGCCTTCAGGTCGGGGATCTGGGCGATCGCGCCGTTCACCCAGTTCATCAGCAGGTAGGTGAAGTCGGCCAGCGGCTCGCCCAGGGTCGACAGCTCCCAGTCGAGCACGGCGATGACGCGCGGCTCGGTCGGATGCAGGACCATGTTGTCGAGGCGGTAGTCGCCATGGACGACGGAGGTGCGTTCCTGGGCCGGCAGGCTCTTGGGGAGCCATTCGATCAGGCGGTCCATCTCCTCAAGGTGCTCGGTCTCGGAGGCCTTGTACTGCTTGGTCCAGCGGTCGACTTGCCGGCCCATATAGTTGCCGGGCTTGCCGTAATCGCCGAGGCCGATGGCCTCGTGATCGGTGTTGTGCAGGTCGGCCAGGGTCTTGAGCTTGGCCATGAAGATGGCGTGGCGCTCGGCCGGCTCATACTGCGGCAGCTGCTGGTCCCAGAGGATGCGGCCCTCGACCATGTCCATCACGTAGAACATCGTGCCGATGACGCTGTCGTCGGTGCAGAGGCCGTAGGAGCGCGCCACCGGGAAGCCGGTCGGATAGAGCGCCGAGATCACCTTGTATTCACGGTCGACCGCGTGGGCCGAGGGCAGCAGCTTGCCCGGCGGCTTGCGACGCAGGACGTACTTCTTGCCCGGGGTGACCAGCTGATAGGTCGGGTTGGACTGTCCGCCCTTGAACTGGCGCACCTCCAGGGGACCGGCATAGCCTTCGACATTGGCCTGCATCCAGGCGGCAAGCGCGGCTTCGTCGAAGCGATGGCTCTCGGCGACCTCTTTGGTGCCGCTGTTCAGCTGCTCGCGCTGTTGCTCCGCGGTGTCGGCCATGACGCTCCCCTTAAGTCTCGTACAGTTGTTTGAACCACCATACCGAGGCCCCCGCCCTATGAGCAAGGCGTCACGCCCAGGAATGCAGGGCGCCGCGGAGAGCCTAGCGAGGGGTCAGGGCCCGCCAACCGATGTCCGTACGGTGGAAACCGCCTGGCCAATCGATCCTGGCGATCGCCCCATAGGCCTTGTCGCGGGCTTCCTGCAGGGTCGCGCCGCGCGCGCAGACGTTCAGGACGCGACCACCTGCCGCACGCAATACGCCGTCCGGGTCGCGCGAGGTGCCGGCGTGGAAGACCACGACGTCCTCGCCGAAGTCCTGCTCGGCGCCGCGGATGATCGAGCCGCCCACCGGGCTTTCCGGATAACCGTCGGCGGCCAGGACCACGCAGATCGCCGCCTCGTCGCGCCAGACCGGCGCGGGAAGCTGGGCCAGCGTGCCGTTCGCGCAGGCAACCAGGTAGGGCACCAGATCGCTCTCCAGCCGCAGCATCAGCACCTGGCATTCGGGATCGCCGAAGCGGACATTGAACTCGACCAGCTTGGGGCCGTCCTTGGTGGCCATCAGCTCGACGAACAGCACGCCCTTGTAGGGCGCGCCCTCCGAAGCGATCCCGGCGAAGGCGCGTTCGGCCAGCCGCAGCCGGGTCTGTTCGATCAGCTCGGGCGTGAAGACCGGGGCTGGCGAATAGGTGCCCATGCCGCCGGTGTTGGGGCCGATCTCGCCGTCATAGGCGCGCTTATGGTCCTGGGCCGAACCGAAGACGATGGAGTCCTTGCCGTCGCACAGCGCGAACAGCGAACCGATCTCGCCCTCGAGGAACTCCTCGATCACCACCCGCGCCCCGGCCGCGCCGTACCGGCCGCCCAGCGCGTCGTCGATGGCCGCCTCGGCCTCGGCCCGGTCCTGGGCGATGACCACGCCCTTGCCGGCGGCCAGACCGTCGGCCTTGATCACATAGGGCGGCTGGAAGGCGGCCAGCGCCGTCTTGGCCTCATCGGCGGTGTCGCAGACCTTGTAAGCCGAGGTCGGCAGGCCGTGGCGGTCGGTGAAGGCCTTGGTGAAGGCCTTCGAGGATTCCAGCTTTCCGGCGGCGGCCACCGGGCCGAAGCAGGGAATGGCTGCTGCGTTCAACGCGTCGGCGAGGCCGGCCTCGACCGAGACCTCGGGGCCGATCACCACCAGATCGGCGGCGATCTCCTGGGCCAACGCCACCAGGGCTGGAACGTCGGTGGCCTTGAGCGCCCGCAGTTCACCTAGCGAGGCCATGCCGGGATTGCCCGGGGCGATGACCAGACGCTTCACCAGCGGCGAGGCCGCGATCTTCCAGGCCAGGGCGTGTTCGCGCCCGCCCGAGCCGACGAGGAGAATGTTCATGGCCCCGCCTTTGGCGCGCGCAGGCGCGGCGGTCAAGGATCGGGAGCCAGGCGCGAGCCCAGCCATCGCTCGACGACCGTGACGGCGCGCTCCGAGGCCGCGGCCTGCGGCCGGCTCGGCGGGGCCGTGACCTCCAGCACCACGCCGTCGGGATCCTCGAAATAGATCGACTGTTGGGCGCCATGGTCCTCTTCCCAGAACCCGACCTCGGCCGCCCGCAACCTGGCCCGCCAGCCGGCGAGTTCGGCGACGGCGTCCACCCCCATCGCGTAGTGGCGCACGTCATGGGGCAGATCGCGATAGCTGGGGGCCGGAGCGCCTCTCAGCTCCACCAGCACGATCTCTCCGCCGCCCGGCACGGCGAAGATCATCATCAGCCAGGGGTAATCGCCCCAGTCGTCGCCTTCATGCGCCTCGACCAGCGGCAGTCCCACCACGTCGCGATAGAAGGCCAGGCTCGCCCCGGCGTCACGCACCGGGAACACCACATGGTCCAGCTTGAGCATGCGACCTCTCCCTTCAGGGAGCGGGCAACATATCACCGTTCGGAGGGGTCAGGCGTCCGTGAAGATCGCGTCGATGGGCATGTCGAACAACCGGGCGATCTTGAACGCCAGCGGCAGGCTGGGATCGTACTTGCCGGTCTCGATGGCGTTGATGCTCTGGCGGGAGACGTCGAGGCGTTCGGCCAACTCGGCCTGGCTCCAGCCACGCTCGGCGCGCAGACCCTTGAGGCGGTTTTTCATCAGGTCGCCACGCCTAACGTCCCCAGAAGCTCCAGCCCAGATCGGCCATGGCCCCGGCGACCTTGAGCACCGGCAAGTTCAGCAGGGTCAGCGGCTCGACCGCCGCGCTGCGCCAGGCCAGGACCGCGCCGCCGGCGAAGAACAACATCAGGCAAACCAGCGGCAGCAGAAAGCCGGCGCGGATCGTCCATCTGTCGCGACGCGGCGTCATGCCTAGCTCCCCAGTCGATATGACAAGGAAACACGACATCGATCAAAATGTCAAGCGACCATGACACCCGTAGCGACCGTCAGTCGGCCCAAAAGCCGTGCGCCGCAAGCCCGACAAGCGCCCGACAGGTGATCTCTCCGGCCCACTCTTGATGGGCCTTCACGTGCCAGGGCTCCCATCCCGGCCGCCACCCGCCGTCATCGCCCTGCGCCGCGATCAGTCGCGCCGCCTGGCGGGCGACACCATCGCGAACGAGCTCGTAGCCGAAGGAGGACGGGGTCGGCGCGATACGCATGAGATTCAGGTGCGGATCGTCAGGGTCGGCCGCCACAAGCGACGCAGGCAATCGCCGTTCCAGAAAGTCGCGAACGTCGGCGGGCAGCGCCTTGGTGTGGATCAGGCGCATGCAGCAATAGAGCTCGTAGGCGCTGTCGAGGCGACCAACACGGTCGAGCGCCTCCAGCACGGTCGATGTCACGCCCTGCAGAACTTCGCCCGGCACATCGGCCCGATAATCGTAGAGATAGCCGAGCAACTCAGCGGTCGGGTTGAAGACATAGCCTCTGAAGCGGTCGAGGCCGGGCGCCCACCACGGCGCGTGCGGCCCCTCGTCCACACGCGCATCGACCGCCGGCCAGACCCACGCCGTCCGATCTACAGTCCGCACCAGATAGTCGATCGCCTTTTGCACCATGGGTAGATCGGCAGGCGCATCGATCGCCCGAAGATATTGAAAGGCGATGCTCGTGCCGATGGCGCTGGGCGCGGGCGAGCGGATATCGGGCTCTATGGCGTTTCCAAAGCCGCCTTCCGGCGTCTGATAGCGCTCAAGCTCGCCAATGACCCGGTCAAAGGCGGTCTCGTCCCCGCCGCTCGGCGACATGTAGTCGAGGTATGCGCGGTCCAATGGCCGCGCATTGGCCCGCACGAAGGCCCGCGCCCGCTCGATCGCCGCCTTCGAAATCGACGCTGGCATCTCTGCTCCCTTGGGAGGCGGCCGCGCCAAGGGCCGTCGTCAGCCCCAGATGCGGAAGTGCTTGGAGAGCTTCAGGCCCTGGCGTTGATAGTGCGAGCCCTGATCGCCGTAGAGCCGCGAGGGCTTGGCGGTCAGGGGTTCGTAGACCAGGCGGGCGACGGTCTGGCCGTCTTCCAACAGGAACGGGGTCTCGTGGCTGCGCACCTCCAGCACGCCGCGCGAACCGACGCCGCCGGCCTCCTCGGTCCCGAAGCCCGGATCGAAGAAGCCCGCATAGTGGACGCGGAACTCGCCGACCGACGGATCGATGGGCGTCATCTCGGCGGCTTCCATCACCGGGATCTCGACCGCCTCCTTGGAGGCCAGGATGTAGAACTCGCCTGGATCGAGCAGCAGCTCGCCGCGGCGCGGGATCAGCGGCTCCCAGAAGTCCTTCGGGTCGTGGCCGTCCACATAGTCCATGTCGACCACCCCGGCGTGGCGGCGCGCGCGGAAGCCGGCGACGCCGTCGGAGAGATCGACCCCGACGCTGCGGGTCGACAGTTTCGGCGGATCGCCCCGCTTCAGGCGAAGCTGGTTGAGACGGGTATTGGTGCGCACCAGGATCGAGAAAGTCTGCGGCGCGATCTCGATATAGGTCGGCCCGGCATAGCCCTCCGACACGTCGTCGAAGGCGACAGAATTGTTGGTCAGCAGCCGCACGAAGACGTCGACCCGGCCGGTCGAGCTCTTCGGATTGGCCCGCGCCGAAATGCCCTTCGGCAAGGCCAGGGCTTCCTGAAGCTCGGCGATATAGACGCAGCCGCGCTCCAGCACCGCGCCCTTGGTCAGGTCCAGTTCGTGCATCGCCACGTCGGCCATGCGCTGCGGCACCGTGCGGCCAAGTCCCGGCAGGAACGAGGCCCGCACCCGCCAGGCGCGCGCGCCGAGCCGCAGATCCAGGCTCGCGGGCTGGACCTGATCGAGATCAAAGGGCTTGGCGGACGTGATGGCGCCAGAGGCGATCAGGTCGTCGATGGATTGGCAGGGCAGAATGCCAGGGGCGCTGCTGGACGGGGCGTCGGTCATCGGCGCGACACTCGCCGCCCGTCGCGCGTCTGGCAAGGCTTAGCCGGCGAGGACCTGCAAGCTGCGTCAGATTTTCCACTGTGGCGGCGGCCCGGCCTGCGGTTTAGAAGGCCCTGCCCCTGTTGGAAGGATAAGAACATGGCCGAAGACCCGCGCGATTGGCAGCAAGAAACCAAGCTGGTGCGCGGCGGCATGGCCCGCTCGCCCTATGGCGAGATTTCCGAGGCGCTCTACCTCACCCAGAGCTTCGCCTATGAGACCGCCGGCGCGGCGGACAAGCGGTTCTCCGGCGAGGATCCGGGCTTCATCTACCAACGCTTCGGCAACCCGACGACGCAGATGTTCGAGGACCGCCTCGCCCTGCTGGAAGGCGCCGATGTCTGCCGCGCCACGGCCTCGGGTATGGCCGCGGTGCATGTGGCGCTGCAAGGCCTGGTGCGGGCCGGCGATCACATCGTGGCCGGCCGGGCGCTGTTCGGCTCCTGCCGCTGGATCCTGTCGGAATGGATGCCGCGCTTCGGCGTCGAGATCACCTATGTCGACGCCACCGACCTGGAGGCCTGGAAGAACGCGGTCCGCCCCAACACCAAGGCGTTCCTGGTCGAGACCCCGGCCAACCCGCTGCTGGAAGTGACCGCCATCGGCGCGGTGGCCGAGATCGCCCATGCCGCTGGCGCCAAGCTGGTGGTCGACAACGTGTTCGCCACCCCGATCTTCCAGAAGCCGTTGGCGCTGGGCGCCGACATCGTCGTCTATTCGGCCACCAAGCATATCGACGGCCAGGGCCGCGTGCTCGGCGGCGCCATCCTCGGCGCCGAGGATGTGATGACCGAGGCCTATAAGGACATCCTGCGTCACACCGGCCCGGCCCTGTCGCCGTTCAACGCCTGGGTGCTGCTGAAGGGCCTGGAGACCCTGGAACTGCGCGTGACCCGCCAGACCCAGAACGCCGCCAAAATCGCCGACGTGATCGGCGCCCACGCCAAGACCAAGACCGTGCTCTATCCGGGCCGTCCCGATCACCCGCAGGCGGCGATCATCGCCAATCAGATGACCGGCGGCGGCAATGTCGTGGCCTTTGACCTCGGCAGCCGCGAGGCCGCCTGGCGGTTTCTCGACGCGCTGGCCATCGTCGACATCTCCAACAACCTGGGCGACGCCAAGTCGATGGCCACCCACCCCTCGACCACCACGCACCGCTCGATGCCGGAAGAACAGCGCCTGGAGATCGGCCTGACCGAAGGTTGGGTGCGGATGAGCGTTGGTCTGGAGAGCGCTGTCGACCTGACGCGCGACGTCAGCCGGGCGCTCGACGGGGCGTAGGACTCAGCCGCCTCGCCCGCGAGGTCTAGTTCGCGGGCGTCGAAGCGGTCGGGGCGTAGGGCGAGCCCGGTTGCAGCCACAGCGGAGTCGGCGGCGGCTCCGCGGCGGCCGCAGCCTCGGCCTCGGCCTCTTGCGCCGGGCGCGCCCTGATGACGTCGCCCTCGCCCTCGCGGTTGTTCAGGCCGTCGATCGTTCTGGTCGCCTCGGCCGCGGCGCCGGTGCGTTCGGCGCTGCTGCGGATGTTTGTCGCCAACCGGGTCACGTCGGCACGCGAACAACCGGCCAGGGCCAACAAAAGCAAGACGGCCGCCAGTTGATAGCTCTTCTGCATTTCAAGCGATCTTCATTGCCCGTTTGAGAGCGCCATCGCCCCCGTGCTCACGCACGATCATATCGACATCGGAACAACGCGCCAATCCACCGACTGGCGCGCGAAAGGGCCGCCGAGCAAGGCGCTTGCGGGTCATGGCGCGGGCGAAATCCCGCGCTGCTTCAGGAAATCGCTGACCTGCGCCAGGGTCGACGCATAGGGCGACGTCCCGAGCGCGGGGTCCGGCGTCCGCCGGTTGAAGAAGCCATGGGGTTGGCCGGCGTACTCCTCCAGGCGGCAGTCCTTACCCGCCGTGGTCGCCCTCGCGCAGAAGGTCCGGATGGTTTCGATCGGCACCAGCTGGTCGTTGGACCCGTGGAGGATGATCATCGGCGGCAGCGGCGCGAGGTCGAGCAAGGCCGGTGAGATCCCCGGGCCATCGTCGGGCTTCATCCCGTTGACGCCTCGCGTCAGCGGCCCCGTCAGGTCGATCGCCGGATTGAACAGAACCAAGGCCGCCGGTACGGCCTTGGGATCAGCCCGCAGCGCGGTCATCAGCGCCAGGTGTCCGCCCGCGGAACCGCCCGCCAGCACGACGCGCCGGGGATCGATGTTCAGGTCCGCGCCATGCGCGCGCAGCCAGGCATAGGCCTGTCCGGCATCGTCCACCGCCGCGACCGGGGTCGTCCCGTCGCGGCAGAACACCCGATAGTCGGCCAGGGCGGCGACATAGCCCTTGGCCTGCAGCGCGCGAACCTGATCCACGAACTGGATCACGCTCCCCTGACGCCAGCCCCCCCCGAAGAAGAACAGGATGGCCGGAGCGGGCTGCGCCGCTGGGCCGGCCGGACGGAACACGTGGATCTTCAGCGGACGACCGGACGCCTGCGCATAGGTGAAGGTCTGCGCCCCCTCGACGCTGAGCGGCTGCGGTTGAACCCCGTCGCAGGACTGAGCCACAGCGCCGCCGCCTGACAGCAGGGCGGCCAGACCGGCGATCATGCCGATGATGGGCTTCATCCTCGCCCCCTCGCTCATTGCGCCACCGGCGGACGCCACCGATAGGCCTGGCCCGCCTTGTCGGCGGCGGCCTTCTCGGGGCTGTCAGGGAAGATGCCGTTCATCCGGCCCGGCTCGTTCGGCGCGATCAGCCACTGCGGCGGGAACTGCGCAGCCTTCGCGCCGTCCTTGTCGCGCTGGACGAGGCCGGCGCTGTAACGCTGGGTGTAGGGCACGACATGCTCGCCCTTGCCGTTCGCCATCTTCGCGAACAGCCGGCGGCGCAGGTCGATCTTGGTCTCCAGATGGACCGGATCGTCGATGAGGTTGTTCATCTCATCGGGGTCCTTGGCCAGGTCGTACAGCTCCTCCAGGTCCCACACCCCGTGGTACTGGATGTACTTCATCCGCCCATGCTCGATGGCGAAGGTCGTCGGGGTCTGGGGATAGCCCCACTCCCAGTAATATTCGTAGACGAAGTCGTCCTCGACCCAGTCCTTGGCCGCCACCGCCCCGGTCGCCACCGGCAGCACGCTGCGGCCTTCGAACTGCGGCGGAGCCTTGGCGCCGGCGATCTCCAGGAAGGTCGGCGCCAGGTCGAGATTGCGCACCCGCGCCTCATTGACCACGCCCTTGGGCAGCAGCCCTGGCGCATAGGCCACCATCGGCACGCGGACCGAGGGCTCATAGGCGTTGCGCTTGTCGATCAGGCCGTGCTCGCCCATCAGGAAACCGTTGTCGCTGTAGAACACCACCAGGGTGTTCTTCTCCAGGTCATGCTTGCGCAGATAGTCCAGGGTGCGCCCGACGTTGTCGTCCACCGCGCTGAGCGTCCGATAGTACTCGCGGAAGTTCTCCCGCAGGTCGCGATCGGTGTGATAGACGAAGTCCGCGCCGTGCCAGCTGTTGCGCTGGTTCTGCACCCACATCGGCTTGCCGCGGTTGTTCTGCGGGGTGTCGGCCATGCTGGCCGGCAGCTTGATGTCCAGGCCCTTGTACTGACCCGCATGGCGCGGCGCCGGCTTGGCGTCGGAGTGCACGGCCTTGTGCGACATGTAGATGAAGAACGGCTTGGACTTGTCGCGCCCCTTGTCGAGCCATTGCAGCTCGTAGTCCGTCAGTTCGTCGGTGATGTATCCCTTCTGGGGGACGAGCTTGCCATCGACGTTCAAGGTCTGGGTCTTGCCGGCGGCGACCTCCTGGGGCGTCAAGCCGTCGGTCGGAAAATAGGTCCCCTGCCCCTTGAAGCTGACCCAGTGGTCAAAGCCTGCGCGCGGCCCGTCGGAACTCGACCCCATGTGCCACTTGCCGAAGAAGGCGGTCTGGTAGCCGGCCTCCTGCATGTACTTGGGAAAGAAGGTCAGCCCGGCTTCGGATGAGTTGTTGTTGTCCACGATGCCGTGGTTGCGGGTGGTTTGGCCGGTCAGGATCGTGGCGCGGCTGGGCGAGCAGAGCGAGGATGTGACCACCGCATTCGGGAAATAGACCCCGTTCTTGGCCAGGTAGTCGATGTTCGGGGTCTTCAGTCCCGGGGTCACAAAACCCATGGCGTCGAAGCGCAGGTCGTCCACCAGGACGAAGACGATGTTGTAGGGCGCCTTAGCCGGCGCAGGCTTTGGGGCCGACTGCGCCGCCAAGGGAATGGAGAGGGCCGCGAGCGCCAAGGCGCCGGTCCGGGCGAAGGCCGAAAGCCGTGTCATTCTGCGATCTCTCGTCTGGCCAATTGGCGGGAACGCCAGCGATATGCTAGACGAAAGACAACGTTGTCAATGCGCGATGCGGGACATGGGCAGACGCGCGCCGGCCGACCGTTCACGAGCCTGGCGCGGCGAGGCGTTCCAGCGTCATTGCCTGGGAAAGGGCCAGGAATTCCGATAGTCAGCGTGTCCTGACAATGGATGTGAGAGTCATGAGTCGAACCGCGCCGCCACCTCGCCGGCCGACGATCAAGGAGGTCGCCAAACTGGCGGGCGTCTCCTTCAAGACCGTGGCCCGGGTGGTGAACAACGAGGCCAGCGTGGGGCCGGAGCGGCGCGAGGCCGTGCAGAAGGCCATGGCCATGCTGAACTACGCGCCGAACATCTCGGCGCGGCAGCTGGCCGGCAATCGTTCGTATCTGATGGCGCTGCTGTTCGACATCGGCCTGGACAATTTCGCACGGGCCCAGACCGGCGCGATCCGCCGCTGCCGGGAGGCCGGCTATCAACTGATCGTCGAGGAAGTGCCGGCAGGCTCCGAAACCGAGGTCGCCAGCCGCCTGTACAATTCGCGCGTCGACGGCGTCATCGTGCTGCCGCCGCTGTCTTTCCACCCCCCCCTGCTGGCGGCGCTGCGTGAGCGAGGCCTGCGCTACGTCCTGATCACTCCCGACGCGGGCGATCCGGCCGCTCCGAGCGTCGGCCTGGACGACAGGCTGGCCGCCGAGCAGATGACGACGTTCCTCATCGGCCTTGGCCATCGCGACGTCGGCTTCATCTCCGGCGGCCGCCACCTGGCCTCGACCTATCGCCGCGTCGGTTATCGCGATGCGCTCCAAAAGGCTGGGATTGCATGGCGCTCTGAACTGGAGGCCGAGGGCGACTTCACGTTCAGAAGCGGCGAGGCTGCGGCGCGCCAGCTGCTGGGACAGGCGGTTTTGCCGACCGCGATCTTCGCCGCCAACGACGGCATGGCCCTTGGGGTGATGGCGGCCGCGGCGCGGTTGGGCTTCCAAATACCAGAGGACCTCTCCGTCGCCGGCTTCGACGACATGCCTTACGCCCGCCTGGTCTGGCCCGAACTCACGACCATCCGCCGGCCGCTGCGGGAGATGGCGGTCGCGGCCGTGGAGCTGCTGCTGGCGCCCGAAGACAACAAGCCGCCTGAGCACCTGCTCGTGGACTTCAAACTGATCGAACGCGGCTCGGCCGCGGTGAAAGGGCCGGGAAAATGAGCCGAGCAGCGTCGCTAAGAGGCATGCGCCAGCTGGACGGCGGCGAGTTCGTCATGGGCTCGGACCGTTTCTATCCCGAGGAGCGCCCGACCCGCCGCGCCCAGGTCGATCCCTTCTGGATCGACGAAACGCCGGTGACCAATCGCCAGTTCGCCGCCTTCGTCACCGCCACCGGCCACCGCACGCTCGCCGAGATCGCCCCAGACCCGAAGGACTATCCGGGCATGCCGCCGGAGATGGCCAAGGCCGGCTCCCTGGTCTTCCAGCCCACGTCCGGCCCGGTCTGGCTGGGCGACGCCGGCCAGTGGTGGGAGTTCAAGTTCGGCGCCTTCTGGCGCCGCCCGCTGGGCCGGCCGGGCCCGATGGCGCTCGACAACCACCCGGTGGTCCACGTCGCCTACGAGGACGCGGCCGCCTACGCCGAATGGGCGGGCAAGTCGCTGCCGACCGAGGCTGAATGGGAGTTCGCCGCCCGCGGCGGTCAGGCCGGCGAGTTCGCCTGGGGCGATGAACTCGCGCCCGGCGGGGCCATGCTCGCCAACTACTGGCAGGGCGAGTTCCCGTCGCAAAACCTCAAGCTGGATGGCTGGGAGCGCACCTCGCCGGTCGGGACCTACCCGCCCAACGGCTATGGCCTGTCCGACATGATCGGCAATGTCTGGGAATGGACGAGCGACTGGTACGCCGACGCAGGCGACCTTGCCCCCGCCAGTCCCTGCTGCGCGCCCTCGAACCCGAAGGGCGGCGTGATGGAGAAGAGCTACGACCCCGCCATGCCGGAGATCATGATCCCGCGGAAGGTCATCAAGGGCGGCTCGCACCTCTGCGCGGAATCCTACTGCCAGCGCTACCGGCCCGCCGCGCGTCATCCGCAAACGATCGACAGCTCCACCAGCCACATCGGCTTCCGCTGCGTCGTCCGCGCCTAGCGCCGAAAGAAGACGGGCTCCCCGCCAAGGAGGAGCCCGCCAGTCAGGGAAAGCCTAGAACTTCATGCCCAGCGTCACGCCGTAGAGGCGCCCGGCGTCACGCGGGATGTACGCGGTCACGTCGTTCGGGAACTGCGGACTGCCCAAGGTCCCGACGTGGGCCATGTTGGTGAAGTAGGTCTCATCCAGCAGGTTGCGCACGAACAGGCTGGCGCTCAGGCCGCTGACCACGTTGCGCGCGCCGAGGCTCAGGTTCACCAGCGTATAGGCGTCCTGAGTCAGCAGCGGATCTTGCTCAACCGCGAACTGCTGCTTGGACTGGTAATTCACGTCGACCTGCACGAAGCCCGACCAGTCGCTCGAGCCGATCTCACGCTCGTAGCGGGGCGAGAGACTCAGGCGCCACTCCGGCGTGCTGGGCAGACTGCCGTTACGGATGTCCTGGATCGGGCTGGAGGTGACCAGCACGCCGGCCGCGTTGGGCGACCGCGCGCGATAGCAGCTGTTGGTCGGGAAATTCCCGGTCAGCACCGGCGCGTTCAGCTGGACCTGCATCGGGCAGTTCAGGCCGTCCACATCGATCGAGGCGTTGGTGTAGGTCGCCGAACCGGTGATCGAGAAGTTCTGGCTCGGACGCCATTCGCCTTCCAGCTCGAAGCCCTTGGTGGTCGATGATCCGGCGTTGGTCTGCACGTACTGGATCACCCCTGTCGTCGGGTCGGAGCGGTTCGCCTGGATCTGCAGGTCCGTGTATTTGGCGTAGTAGACCGCCAGGCTGAAGCTCAATCCCGCCTCTGGAAGCCGCCCCTTCAGGCCGACCTCGTAGGCGTTGACGTGCTCAGGCAGTACCGGCGGACCATTGACGAAATCGTCGGTCAGCTCGGTGCTCATGCCGAGTCCCTTGTAGCCCCGCGAATAGGTCGCGTAGGTCTGCAGGTCGGGGCTGAACCGGTATTGCAGGCCAACCTTGCCGGTCATCGCGGTGTCGTCGCGGGTGCGCGTGCCGACCGACCAAGTGCCGGTCGGGCCTTGCAGGTTCAGGTCGCCGGGCTTGAGCGGCAGGCCGGGCCGGTTGCCGATCACCGTCACCTCTTCGCGTTGCAGGCGCGCGCCGGCGATCAGCTTCAGGTTCTCGACCAGTTCGAACTCGGCCTGACCGAAGCCCGAGATGTGCTCGCTCTTCAGCTTGGCGTTGTGATAGCCGGACCGGGTGACGTAGGTCGCGCAGGGCTGGCCGAGCACCAGCCCGGCTCCGGTGCAGGTGTCGATCGCCCGCTTGAAATCACGATGGATCAGGACGTCGGAATAGTAGAGGCCGGCCACATAGGTCAGTCGCTGGCCCGGATTGTTCGCGATCCGGATCTCCTGGCTGAAGTTGCCGATGTCGATCGGGCCGTCATTGATGCTGAACCGCGAGCTGGTGTTGCTGGGCTGCGGCCCCAGATAGATCGGCTGGGGGGTGTAGAGGCCGTCGACGTCGACCTGACCGTGCTCGTTATATTGCTGGTAGGCGCTCAGCGCCGTCAGCGTGCCCCAGCCCAGGTCGTAGTTCGCCTCCAGCGACACCATCGCCTGGTTGGTCTTGGACAAGGTCTCCACATCGGTGCCGATGGACCGGTTGCTCGGCGAGGCCACGATGGGACCGATGAGCTGGGCGAGGTTTGGATTGGGGGTCGAGACCATGATCGGCCGCCCGACGGTCCCGACGAACATCCGGTAATCCGTCGTCAGCAGTAGATTCAGCTGCTCGGTCGGATCCCACTCCAGCTTGGCGCGCACGCCGAAGCTCTCGTATCCGCCCTCATCGACGCCGGTCCGCACATTGCTGACGTAGCCGCCGATGTTGTTGTAATAGGCCGAGATCCGGCCCGCGAGAGTGTCGGTGATCGGGCCGGTGACGCTGCCCTTCACCCGGTACTCTTCGTGCGAGGCGGCCGTCACGTCGGCGCTGCCGCCGAACTCATGACGCGGCCTGGCCGTGATCATCTGCACGACGCCGGCGGTGGCGTTCTTGCCGAACAGCGTGCCCTGCGGGCCGCGCAGCACCTCGATCCGCTCCAGGTCGGCGAAGTCGGTCAGGCTCTGCGCCGGCCGCGCCAGCACGACGCCGTCGACGACGAAGGAAACCGACGGCTCCACGCCCTGCCCGAACAGCGAGGTGCCGATGCCGCGAATGCGGAAGGAGCTGTTGGCGGTCCCCGCCTGCTGGAAGGTCAGCGACGGCACGGTCCGCACCAGCGAAGCGGTGTCGGTGATGTTCTTGGCGCTCAGCGTATCGCCGCTAACCGCCGAGACCGCCACCGGCACGTCGATCAGGCGCTCGGTCCGCTTCTGGGCGGTGACCAGCACCTCCTCCACCAGATTCTCGGCGGGCGCCTGGGCCGAGGCCCCGGAGGCCAGGGCGCTCAACGCCGCGCCGGCCAATAATGCGGCCAAGCGGCCGCGCACTAGATGGTTCGAGAGATCCTGGTCCACGGCGTTCCCCCCTTGAGGATGTTGCGCGGCCGTTGACGCCGTCTGCGTCGCGGCCGTTCTTGACAACGTTGTCTATTCACCGTTGATGTAATCGATGTCAAGCCATGAGAGCGCGACGATCGCAGCGTCCCACGCCAGGGGAGTTCCATGCCGTCCACCTTCCGCCACGCCGCCCAGACGTCGCTCGTCGCCCTGGCGGCCGCCATGGTTCTGGGGGCCGTGCCGAGCCTCGCCGTCGCCCAACCGTCGACGCCCGCCGCCAAGACGGCGCCGGCCGCACAGCGCCCGATGAACGTGCTGCTGATCATGAGCGATGACCTCGGCGCCCGATTTGGCGGCTACGGCTTTCCCGAGGTGAAGACCCCCAATCTCGACCGGCTGGCGCGTGAGGGCGTCCTGTTCGAGCGCGCCTACACTCAGTTTCCCCAATGCGCGCAGAGCCGCGCCTCGTTCCTGACCAGCCGCCGGCCCAACGACACCCGCGTCTTCGATCTGAAGACCAATTTCAGGGTCGCGCTGCCCGACGTCGTGACCCTGCCCCAGTACTTCCGCCAGCAAGGCTACTTCGCCGGCCGGGTCGGGAAGATCTTCCACCAGGGCGTTCCCAACGACATCGGAACCGGCGGGCCCGACGACGTCCCGTCCTGGACCGAGGTCGTCAATCCGCGCGGCCGCGACAAGGAGGCCGAGGTCGCCGGAAGGCTGGTGAACATGACGCCCGGCATCCCGTTCGGCGCCGCCTGGGCCTATCTCGAGGATGAGGGCAAGGACGCCGAACAGACCGACGGGATCATCGCCGCCGAGGCTGTCAAAATGCTGGAGAAGCACAAGGACAGCCCGTTCTTCATCGCCGCCGGCTTCTATCGCCCGCACGTGCCGGACGTGGCGCCGAAGGCCTATTTCGACCTCTATCCCTTAGACACGATCCGGCTGGAGCAGACGCCGCCGGAAACAGCTCCGGTCGAGCCGATCATGACCTCGAACATCTGGCCGCCCCACCTTGGGACCTCGGAAGCCGAGCGGCGCAAGATGATGCAGGCCTACTACGCCTCGGCCACGTTCATGGACGCCCAGGTCGGCCAGATCCTCGACGCGCTCGACCGGCTTGGCCTGAAGGACAACACCATCGTCGTGTTCATGAGCGACCACGGTTACCAGCTGGGCGAACATGGCCAGTGGCAGAAGAACACCCTCTGGGAACAGTCGGTGCGCACGCCGCTGATCCTTCGCGCGCCGGGGGCTCGCGGGAACGGCGCGGCCTCCCCGCGCCCCGTCGAACTGCTCGACATCTACCCGACCCTGGTGGAGCTGGCCGGGCTGCCGGCGAGGAGTGATCTGCAAGGCGTCAGCCTGACGCCCCTGCTCGCCGCTCCGCGCGCCGATTGGGCGCGCCCGGCCTATTCCCAGGTCCAGGGCGGCCGCAGCGTCCGCACCCAGCGTTGGCGCTACACCGAGTGGGAAGCGGGCCGCGTCGGCGCCTCGCTCTATGATCTGGCGGCCGATCCCGGAGAGCTGCGCAACCTGGCGGGCGACCCCAAACACGCCGCCACCGTCGCCCAGATGCACGCCCTGCTGCCCAAGGAAACCGTCGAGCCGCGCGGCCCGGCCATGATCCTCTACAACCGCGAGGCCAAGACCGTGCGCTTCGCCCCCTATCCGAGGCCGGCCACGGCGGTCTCGAACACCCGGTAGTCGGGCCGGTACTCGCCGCGCAGGACCGCCGCCAAATAGCGGCCGGCGCTGCGGACATACTGATCCTTGCTTAGGGCGGCCTGCTCGATCACCGGCAGCGCCGCCTTCGCCTCGTCGCCCACAAAGGTCAGGGCGTTCAGCGCCATGAGCTGAACCGGCGTCGCCTGGGCTCCGCTGGTCAGGCCCGCCAGGGCCTCGACCGCCGACGGCGCCTGGCCCAGTCCCGCCAGCGCCTCGGCCGCGACCACCCGCACATAGGGCGAGGTATCGCCGGCCATCGCGCGCCGCAGATCCTCCTGGGCGGGACTCGCCGCGCCGCCCAGCATCAGCAATCCCTGCGCGGCCCAGAAGCGGACCAGCGCGTTGGAATCCGTCAGCTTGCCCTGGAACAGCGGCAGGTTGCGCACATCCTGGCGCCCTGCCGCCGCGGCCAGGACCATCAGCTCTTTCAGCGGATGGGGCCCCTGCGCCCGGCTCTGCAGATAGCCTTCCGGCGCCGCACCCTCGGGGATGAAGCCGTTGTCGTTGATCGCCAGCATGTGGCGATCCAGGGCCGCGCTCAGGCGCCGCAGCCGGCCGCATTGATCCGGAGCCGCCGCAAGGTTCCGCAGCTGATCTGGATCGGCCTCGAGGTCGTACAGTTCCTCGAACGCCTTCGGGCCGAAGAAGCGGGCCTGGTCGACGGTGAGCTCGCCCGCCCGATAGCGCCGTTCCCAGTCCTGATAGCCCTTGGCCAACCACTCGAAGCCGACATGCTGCCCAAGCGGCCGATTGGGCATGTAGTTGCGGATGTAGCGGAAGCGCCCGTCCGACACCGTGCGGATCATGTCGTAGCGCTCGTCCATCCGGTTGCGCATGCCGAACGCATAGGTCTGCGGCGAGGCCTTCGGGCCGAGGAACGCGCGGCCCTGCATCTGGGCCGGCGCGGCGACGCCGCCGAGCGCCAGGACGGTCGGCGCCAGGTCGATGAAGCTGACCGGGCGCTCTTCGACGCCGCCCGCGGCCTTGGGCGCCAGGTGCGCGAAGCGTTCGGGCAGGCTGACGATGAGCCCACAGCGAAGCCCTTCCTCATAGCAGTAGCGCTTGCTGCGCGGCAGCACCCCGCCGTTGTCGGAGTAGTAGAAGACGATGGTGTCGTCGCTGAGCCCGTCGGCCTCCAGCTCGGCCAGCCGGGCGGCGATCTGGCCGTCCATCACCTCCATCAGGTTGCGGTAGCTGGCGATGTCGCGGCGAATGTCCGGCGTGTCGGGGAGGTAGCCCGGGACCCGCACCTGTTCGGGCTTCACCCGCCCTGAGACGGCGGCGAAGATCCGCGACTCGTGCGTGGTCTCATGGTTGAAGACCGCCATGAACGGCTGGCCCGCCGAGCGGCCACGCCAGTGAGCCTTGGCGCCGGTCGCATCCCAGATCGCCGCCGGATCAATGTCGCAGTTGTAGTCGGTCTTGCTGCTGTTGGTGCAGTAGTAGCCGGCCTGCCGCATCAGCTCCGGATAGGTCTGCAACAGGCCCGCGACCTTGGCCCTGGCCCGCATGTGGTGCGCCGGCCCCGCCGCCTCCGGATAGACGCCGGTCAGGATGGCGAACCGCGAGGGCGCGCAGACTGGCGCGTTGCTATAGGCCCGGTCATAGCGGATTCCGCGCCGCGCCAAGGCGTCCAGTGTCGGGGTATGGGTCAGCGGCTCGCCATAGGCGCCGATGAACGGATTGTTGTCCTCGCTGACCAGCCAGAGGATGTTGGGCCGTGCCCCCTGCGCCGACCGCGCGCTTCTGGCCAAACTCGCCAGGGCCAGGGCGCCAGCGCCGCTCACCACCGATCGCCGCGTCGCATTGGTCATCGCGTCTTCTCCCGCCGAGACCACCACGCGCCTCGCCCATCACCAGCCTTAGCGCACAGGCGCCAGCCATGACAACGTTGCCATCAACGTTGTCCTCGGTCGATGCTACGAATGAAGGGGCGGCCGCGCTTGAGCTCCCCGAGGAGCCCAGCGCCGGCTAGGGCCGCCGCCGCGTCAGCAGCGGCCTGGTAGGCGGCTTGACCCGGTGAAGCTGATGGAGCTCCACCGGGTCTCGACGAAGTTAGAAGCGCTTCGTGAGCTGGACGCCGTAGGTGCGCGGCTCGTTGACGAAGGCCGTCAGGTTGTTGAAGTCGATCGCGCCGATGACGTTCGTCTCGTCGGTGACGTTGCGCACATAGACCGCCGCTTCCAGGCCGTGGCCCTGGTTACGCCAGCCGGCGCGGACGCCGCCTTCGAAGGCCGTGTCCTGCATGAACTCAACCGACTCATAGAGGAACAGGTTGAAGTTCTTCTGCATGACCCAGTCGGTCGAGGCGAAGACCTCCGAGCCGTTCTCGAGCGCGTGCACGTAGTTCAGCGTGACGTTGGCGGTGTATTCCGGCGCCTGCGGGAACGGGTTGCCGTTGATGTTGGCGCGACGCGTCGTGCCGACATTGACGATCGGATCGGTCACGGTGCAGCCCGCGCCGCAGAAGGCCACCAGCAGGTCGCTGTCCTTGATCTCGGTGTGGTTCCAGGCGAAGCCGCCGGCCAGGTTGAAGCCCGCGCCCAGATAGACGTCGCCGTCGATCTCGACGCCGTAGCCTTCGCCCTTGTCGGCGTTGATCAGCTGGTTGAAGTTGCCCTCGCCGCCGATCGCCGTGAACTGCGGATCCGACACCTCATAGAAGTAGGCCGTGGCGTTAAGGCGAGCGCGGCCCTCCCACAGGCGCGACTTCAGGCCGGCCTCGTAGGACATGACCGTTTCGGAGTCGGCGGTGGTCACGAAGTTGGAGGTGGCGATCCGGCCCTGAATCGAGGGGCCGCGATAACCCTTGGCCACGCGGGCGAAGAGGTTCAGCTCGTCGTTGACCTCATAGAGGGCGCTGACGTCCCAGCTCACCTGTTCGTCGCCGACCTTCTTGGTCACATCCAGCGCCGGGCCGAGCACCCGCTGACCGCGGAAGTTCCGGCTGTCGTCGGTGTAGCGCAGGCCGCCCGTCAGCTTCAGGGCGTCGGTGACCTGATAGTGGCCCTGGCCGAACACCGACCAGGATTCCGAGCGCTGGACGATGTCGGTGATAATGGTCGGCAGCACGCCGCCCGTGCCGTTGAACGTCGCCGAGATCAGGTTGAAGCGTTCGTCCCAATAGAAGGCGCCGACCTGCCAGCCCAGGGGTCCGTCGCCGTTCGAGGACAGGCGCAGTTCGTAGGTGTTCTGCAGCAGGTCGCTGTCGAGGGTGCCGGTCTCGGAGTTGAACGGCGTCTTGTAGGACGTGCCGGCCGGGGCCGAAGCCACGCCGCCGTCGATGTCGCCATCGCCGGAGGACGAACCCTGGTACGAGCCGACCACGCCGGTCAGGGTCGCCGGTCCAAAGTCATAGGCGACCTGCAGCGACTGCGACGTGGTGTTCTGCTTCTGGAAATTGTTGCGACCGCCGTCGTAATGGACCGTGTCACGGTCGAAGTTGGCGTTCAGCTTGTTGGAGCCCTTGGTCAGGACGTTGGCCCGGTTCATCGTGCCCGTGCCTTCGTAGTCGCGGGCCTGCAGGGTCAGCAGGGCCGACAGATGGTCCGTCGGCGCCCAGGCGATGTGGATCCGCCCGGCGACGTCGTCGAAGTTGCCCAGGTCATCGCCGTCCGGATCGGCGAAGGACGCGTTGTAGGCGTTGTCGACCCAGTCGGCCCGATGGTTCCACAGGCCCGACACCCGCACCTGCAAGGTCTCGGTGAGCGGCATGGTCACGCCGGTCTCGGCGCGGACCGAGCCCAGGTTGCCGTAGGCGAGCGAGCCGAAGGCGTTGAAGTCGTGCGACGGCTTGACGGTGTCGATCTTGACCACGCCGGCCGGAGTGTTGCGGCCAAACAGCGTGCCCTGCGGGCCGCGCAGCACTTCCAACTGCTGGACGTCGAAGAGCGGGAAGCCCTTCAGGAAGACGTTCTCGAGCACGACGTCGTCGAGCACGACGGAGACCGGCTGCGAGGCGTTGAAGTCGAAATCCACATTGCCAAGGCCGCGGATGTAGAAGCGCGGGGCGTAGCGGCCGTTGGAGCTTTCGACCTGGAGGCTGGGCACGCGAGCCGACATCGACAGGATGTCGCCGCCGCCAGCGGCCACCTCGGCCATGGTCTCTTGGTTCACCGCGGTCACGGCGAACGGCACGTCGCGAATGTTCTCGCTGCGGCGCTGGGCCGTGACGACAACGTCTTCGACAGTGAAGGCCGCGTCCGACGGGGCCGCCGACTGCGCCAGGACAGGCGTGGAGACAAGAAGAGCCAGACCGCTCACAGAGCAGGCCAGCACGCCGAGACGACGAGACATTTGAATATTCCCCGAGGAGTAGATTTGGGGCCGCCCTACGTTGTGGCGCTGCTGAGCGCCAACACAAAACGGCGTTCAGTTCGTGAATTTTTGACTACGTGACCACAATCACGCATTGCGCCGCCTCGCTGCGCCATTGCCTGCGCTCCGGAATGGTGAAATCAGGCGCGCTGTGCCTCAGCTCCTCGCCCCCACCGATCGCCGACAGGCCCTCAAAGGTCTGGCCGCGATCGCCGCCAGCCCGCTCCTGACCGGATTCGCCTCACCGATCATCGGGCGGGTGCTCGCCATGTCGGACCTGCACTCGGCCTATGAGCGGACGGGCCAGTTGCTCGCCGCCCTGGAGGCCGAGGTCGCCGCCCAGCCCGTTCCGCATGTCATCGCCGTCAATGGCGATACGTTCGAGCACGGCAATGTCGCGGCGGTGCGATCAGGCGGCGCCATCGATTGGGCGTTCCTGGGCGAGCTGCCGAAGATCGCGCCGACGGTCTTCAATCTCGGCAACCACGACAACGACATCACCCCGGACCTGGCCGAGGTCGTGGCCCGCCTGCGCGGTCTGGGGATCACGGTCGTCAGCACCATCATCGACGCCCGGACCGGCGCGCCGTACGCGCCGGCCACGGCCGTCCTGCCCTTGGGCGCCCGAAGCCTGCGGGTGGTCGGGGTCGCGACGAATTCGCTGAACACCTATCCGGCCGCCAGCCGCCCGAACCTGACCATCCCCGCGCCCGGCGAATGGGCCCGGGCGAACCTCGCCAAGGCCCTGGCCGGCGCCGACCTGGCGATGGTCATGAGCCATGCGGGCGTGGCGGCCGATCGAGAAATCCTCCCCCTGCTGCCGGGCGGCGCGCTGATGGTCGGCGGGCACAACCACCTGCTGTTCCAGCATCGCCAAGGCGCCAGCCTCTATGTGCACACCGGCTCGTGGAGCAACGCCTACACCGCCGCGCCCCTGCGAGCGGCCGGGCCAGGCGACGCCGTCTCGCGCCCGGTCGCGCTGGACGCCCCCTCTTCACCGCGCCTCGCAGCGCTGATCTCGGACGTTCTGGCGCAGGACGTGACGGAACAGGAGCGGGCGACCCTGGGCATGTCCGCACGCGCCCTATCGCTGGGCGAGACCGGACGCGCGGTCGCCGGAGCGATGGCACGGGCGAGCGGCGCCGAGGCCGGTTTCATCGGGCACACCACGCTGGGCACGGGCCTGCCCGCAGGGCCGTTGTCGCGCTTCACCTTCGACGCCGTCGTGCGTTTCGAGGGCAAGTTGATGGTCGCCGAGGTCCCCCGCGACCAGCTCGCTCGGTTCCTAGAGCGGGCGAACCAGGACCGCCCGATGCCGCTCGACCAGCGGAACGGCGATTTCCTCTACGCCCAGACGCTCACCCCCGCGGCCGGCAAGCTCGCGCGCATCGTCACGACGGACTGGTGCGCGTCGAACCAAGCCGAATATTTCGGCGCCACGGGTCTGGTGTTCAGCGAGCTCCCCGACCTGCGACTGAAGGCGGTCGCGGCCAAGGCGATGCTTGCCGCCTAAAGACCGCTCAAGGCGTCAGCCGCCGTTCTCGTCGACGACGATGGTGACCGTCTTGCCGCGGGACAGCGGGTCCCATCCCACCGCGATGGCCGACGCGATGGCTCTCGCCACAAGCTCGGGGTCGATCAACGCGGGCTGCAATTGCGGCGTACCGAACTTGCGCTGGGGCCCCACCGGGAACTCCATCACGGCTTCGCGCTGCCCTTCCTTGTGACGCGCGGCGAGCGCCATGCCGCGAAACTCCGCGGTGTCGCTGGACCACTGGGGCTGGCGGTGAAGCCGCCAGACAAAGGGCTCTCCGTCGACCTCGATCTCAAATTCGGGGCTTTGCTTGTTTCGTGCCATTTGAGGGAGATAGCTCGGCAAGCGCGTCCAAGCCACCCCGCTTGGGTGCGGGGACCTCTCGCCGGAGAGATCGGCCTCCAGCGATCTCGCGGCGCGGACGTCGACCTCGGCCAGGTCACCGTGCCGGAACCTAGCGCGCAGCTCGCCACGGCTGATCAGGGCGCCGCGCCTCAACGGCCGAAGGATCTCTGGACGGTGATCCCCGCCGATGGGCCGAAGTCGAGGCTCCGGGTTTCGATCCGCTTGAGCCCCGCGGCGCCGCGCGGTCCGGCGTATTGCTCCCGCCGCCGCTCAGCCTTGCCGCTGGCGACGTTGTCGGCATGGATCCGGATGTTCCAGGCGGGCGCCGGGCGGTACTCGGCGAACAGGCCGTAGCGCGTATGGTTCTCGTCCCGCCGGACCTCGTTGAACCGGTACTCATAGCTCTTCTCCCCGATCACCACGTCCACGCCCCAACGGACCCGATGGGCCGGCAGGTCCTGGGTGAAGTGGATCGCGCCCTCGAAAGGCGCCTCCCCGGAGATCACGCGCTCCAGGCCGGTGGTGGGGTCGGTCACCCGGCTGCGCCGCCAGATCGCGGCGGTCTTGAGCAACCCGCCCGGGATTTTCAACGCGTCGAGCGGCAGGGTCGCGCCGAGTTCGAATTCCGTCCGCTCGCCATCACCGATGTTGCCCGGGGCGTCGAAGATGAAGCCCGGTCCGGCCACCGGCGTTCGGTCGATGACGTCCGCGATCCAGTCGCGCCGCAAGGTCATCACCACGACGGCGTCATGCGCAAGCCGCCGCTCCCAGGTCGCCGCCACGCGCCAAGTCTTGTCCGGCTCGAGATCGGCGTTGCCGGCCGAGACCAGGTTCGAGGTCAGCGAGGTGGAGCTGACGAAATCTTCGAAATCCAACTGCCCGACCTGGCGCTCGACCTCCAGCCGGAGCTGATCGGAGGCGCCGGGGCTCCAGGTCAGCAGCCCGCGCGGCTTGAGGTAGTGAAACGATTTCTCCATTTGGCTGTCGCCAGTCTGGGTCAGCCGCGAGACCTCGAAGCGTGAGCCGGCTTCGGCCGTCAAGGTCGAGGCGAGCCGCCAGGTCGCGGTGGCGAAGACCTCCCCCCGCTGCTCCTCGATCCTGACATTGGCCGCGGGCAGGAATACCGGCGCGCCGTTCTCCTCAAGGCCGCTGTGGCTGTCGAGAATGTTGACCGCCGCCTCCGCGCCCAACTCCAAGGTCGTCGCCCCAGCCTGACGGCGCAGGGTCCCGCGCGCGATGGTTTCGCTGGCGTCGGAGGCGACGCGAGTGGCGGTGACGTCCGCGCCTTCCCACGCCGTATCCCCGCCCCGCACGCGGGCCTGGTGATGCAGGGCCAGCAGGTCGACGCGCCAGCGGTCACCCAGCTGGCGATCGTAGCGGCCCCCGACCTCGAACTCGGTCAGAGTTTCGCGCTCGTCCACCACCTCCTGACCAGCGGTCGGAAGCGTTGATACGTCCAGGATGTCGGCGGCGGTGCGCTCGCGCCGCGCCGAGGCGTCCAGGCGCAACTTGCCGCCGGCGAGCCCCCGCTCGTAGCCAGCTGCGGCGACAGCCGTGTCGATGGCCTGGTCCTCCCGGTAGATCGCCTGTTCCAGCAGGTCTCCGCCAGGACCTCGGCGGACTCGCGGCCCGCGTCCCTTCTCGGGATCATACTCGCGTCCCGCCTTGGCCGAGAGCTCCAGCAACTGGCCCGGCGAGCGCCGTGACATCTCCGCGGCCAGGCCGGGGGCGATCAGCCCGCCGCGCGCCACCGCTGTCGCGGCCTCCATACGCCCCTGGCTCACGGCCGCGCGCACCCGCACCACATTGGCCAGCAGCCCCCGCCCCTGCATGTCGACGCCTGGCGCGCCAGGGCGGATCAGCTCGATCCGCTCCACCGACGTCGCAGGTATTCGGCGCAGGATCGCCTCGAGGCTCTCCTGCTTGCCGGTCGGCGGCTTGCCGTCGATCAGGACGTTTCCGCCCGCGCCGGCGAGGCCGCGCACCTCGCGGTCGCCGCCCTCGAAGGAAAAGCCCGGCAGGCGCGCGATCATGTCGAGCGCCGAGTAGGGTTGAGCCGCCGCGAAATAGGCGGCGGGAAAGGCGTTGATCGCACCGTCCGCCGCCCAGGCCCCGCCCCCAAAGACAAAGAAGGCGAGCGAGGCGGTGGTCAGCAGCGGCGTCCTGATCATGTCGGATCCCCAATCGAACGCGTCTCGCGCCCCGGGAACCTCTCTGACCGCCGCCGCCTGACGTTTGGGCGCCGATCTCCGTCAGCGGCGTGTCAGGATGAGCGTGGAATGTTCAGCGTCATGACCCAACACCCCCCCCTCTGGCTCATCCTCGCCGCCGTCGCGGCGTTCGGCGCCCCGGCCCAGGCCGGCGACAAGGCCTCCGACCACGAAGCCGCGCGAGCCGCGCTACGGCGCCATGAAATCCTGCCGCTCACCCGCATCCTGACCATTGTCGAGAGCCGGGTGCCCGGCGACGTCCTCAAGGTGAAACTTGAAGAGGACAAGGGCAGGATGATCTATGAGTTGAAGGTCCTCGGCGTGAACGGCCGTGTGCGCGAAGTCGAGATCGACGCCAAGAACGGCGCGGTGCTGAAGGTCGAGGACGATTGAGTGCGCGCCCTTGTCGTCGAAGATGATCCCGACGTCGGCCCCGATCTCGTCCGCGCCCTGACGGCGGCCGGCTTCACAGTCGACCTGGCCAAGGATGGCGAGGACGCCTCATTCAAGGGCAGCGTCGAAACCTATGCCGCGGTCGTGCTCGATCTGGGCCTGCCCCGGCTCGATGGACTGTCGGTGCTGCGCCGGTGGCGCGCCGAGGGTCTCGCCTTTCCGGTCCTGGTGCTGTCGGCGCGGGGCGACTGGACCGAGAAGGTCGAGGGTATCGAGGCCGGCGCCGACGACTATCTCGCCAAGCCGTTCCAGATGGGCGAGCTGGTCGCCCGGTTCCGCGCCCTGGTGCGGCGCGCGGCCGGCCGCACCTCGCCGGTCATTACGCTCGGCCGGCTGAATCTCGACACCCGCCGCATGTCGGCGACGCTGGATGGCGCGCCCATCCGCCTCTCGCCCCTGGAGTTTCGGCTGCTCGACTGCCTGGCGCACCAACCGGGCCGAGCGGTCTCGGCCGGGGAGTTGGCCGAGCACCTTTACGGTGCGGCCGAGAGCGGCGACGCCAACGCCATCGAGGCGCTGGTGACGCGGCTGCGGCGCAAGATCGGCGCGGACGTGGTCGAGACCCGCCGTGGCTTTGGCTACCTGCTGGCCACCGGGTGAAGGCGCGTTCGCTTCATCTGCGGCTGATGGGCGGGGCCATGGTGGCGATCTTCGCCGCCCTGGCGCTCGCCTGGCTGGCCATGACCTGGCTGTTCGAACGCCACATCGAGCGGCGCGAAGCTGCCGAACTGCGCCGCAGCGCCCTGGTCCTGGTCGAGGGCCTTGGGATCAAGCCGGACGGCGGCCCGCGCGCCGATCGCCACCCGACGGACCCCCGGTTCGAAGGGCCCGCCAGCGGCCTCTATTGGCAGGTCTCGACCCCCCAAGACGCGGTCAGGTCGCGGTCCCTGTGGGATCAGACGCTGTCATCGCCGAAGAGCGCGCCCGCCGAGACGTGGCGCACGCGGGTCGGGCCCGGCCCCTACGGCGACCGCCTGCTGCTGGTCGAACGCTCGGTGCGGCCAGATCGGAGCGGCGCGGCGGTGCTGGTGCAGGTGGCGGCCGACGAAAAGGATCTGGCGGCGGCGCGGCGCGAATTCGGCCGAGACCTGGCGCTGTTTCTAGGCGGCCTGTGGGCGGTGCTGTCGCTCGCGGCCCTGGTCCAGGTGCGGCTGGGACTGCGGCCCCTCAGCCGCCTGCGGGAGGAACTGCGACGGCTGCGGCGTAACCCTTCGGCCCGGCTAAGCCTCGAGCATCCACGAGAGATCGAGCCGCTGATCGGCGCCATCAACGCCCTGGCCCAGGCCCGGGAGGGCGACCTGGAGCGCGCCCGGCGCCGCGCCAGCGACCTGGCTCACAGCCTCAAGACGCCGCTGGCCGCCCTGGCCGCCCAGAGCCGCCGGGCGCGAGCCGATGGCGCGAGCGACGCCGCCGACGGCCTGGACCGCGCCATCGCCGCCGTCGGCGCGGCGCTCGAAACCGAACTGGCCCGCGCCCGCGCCGCGGCGATGCGGGAAACGACGGGCGAGGCCGAGGCGGCGCCCGCCGCCATCGCTGAGCGCCTGATCGGCGTGGTCGAACGCACCGATGACGGGGCGAAGCTGATCTTCGACCAGGCCATTCCCGAGGACTTCCGGCTACCCGCGCCGGAAGAGGCGGTCACGGAAATCCTGGGCGCCCTGATCGAGAACGCCGCCCGGTTCGCGCGGCGGCTCGTCCGGATCTCGGTGGTGGAAAGTGCGGAAGCGGTCGGCGTCGCCATCGACGACGACGGTCCGGGGATCGAGGACGGCCGGGCCGAGGCCGCCCTGCTCCGCGGCGGCCGACTGGACGAGGCCGGCGCGGGTCACGGCCTAGGCCTGGCCATCGTGCGCGACCTGACCGAGGCGACCGAGGGGGAGATCAACCTCGGCCGATCCCCGATGCAGGGCCTGAGGGTCGTGGTCTCTTGGCCACGGGACCGCGCCTAGTCAGCGCGTCTCCGGCGCGTAGTAGGCGCCGCCGGCTCGATATCGCTCGAGCCGCTTCAGCTCCTTCGGATCGATCTTGGAGCGCCAGGTCGAGACGCCGTTGACGAGATCGGCCGGCGTCAAGCTCAGCGGCGCCCAGACCGGCGCGCCGGTGACGTCGTAGAGATTGTAGGTCAGGCGGGGCGAGCCGGTCAGGTCGAACTCCAGCAGGCCAAAGTTCGAACCTTTGGCGAAGACCGGCCGCATCCGGGCCTCTGGGACCTGATCTGGCCACTTGTCGTTCGGCGTTTGGGCCAGCGGCGAGGCGACCAGATCGTAGATGTCGTAGCCGCCCTGCTCGGCGCGCGGGATGCAGTTGAGTTCGCCCACATGGGTGTCGCCCGACAGACAGACGACGCCGCTGATCTGCTCGTCGCGGATGAAGTCGAAGATCTCGTCCCGTTCATGGAGATAGGCGGCGAAGGAGTCGCCCGGCCGCTCGGCCAGGGACC
Source organism: Phenylobacterium sp. Root700 (assembly GCF_001429025.1). GTDB lineage: Bacteria > Pseudomonadota > Alphaproteobacteria > Caulobacterales > Caulobacteraceae > Phenylobacterium. The sequence goes on from NZ_LMHT01000001.1 coordinate 48,884, forward strand.
AACCCGTGCCGCTGATCAGGATCTTGAACGGCGCGCGGCTGGCCTTGAGCGCCGCCTTCAGCCAGCGTTTCTGACCGGCGCCCAGCATGGTCTTTTCGGGGCCATCGAGCTTGTCGCCAGGGTCGCGGTGGTAGCGCCCGTCGAGATGGAAGAAGTCCACCCCGCCAAAGCTGCTCTGAAAGAAGACGCCGGGGGTGTCGGCGGTCCCGTAGAACGGATTGGCCCAGTGGCGTTTGAACAGCGCCAGGCTGGCCTCCTTCACGGGGCTGCGAGCGTCGGAGTCGTTGTAGCCGAAGTCGTGATCGTCCCAGATCGCCAGGCTGGGCGTCGAGCGCAGCAGGGGCGCCAGCCGCTCCACGCCGCGCTGACGCCGATAGGTGTCGGCGATCGCTTCGGGCTGGTCGCTGTCGGCGTAGATGTTGTCGCCCAGCCAGAGGAAGAGGTCGGGCTCAAGCGCCTGAACCGCGGCGAAGATCTTCTGCTCGCTGTCGTACTGGAACCGCGCGCAGGACCCGAAAGCGACCCTGAACTTGGCGGGCCCGGCGGGCGCCGTCCGCACCTTGAACGGCACAGGCGCGTAGCGATCCAGCACCCCGTCGATGCGATAGCGGGCATAGTAGGTCGTGGCGGGCTTCAAGCCCTCCAGGCGTATGACGGTGGTCAGGTCGTTGGCCGCGTCGGCCCGGACCGGGGCGCTGAGCTTTGCATCTGCAAACGCGCGATCGGACGCGTACTCGACTTGAACCATCGCCGCCGCGCTGGAGCGCGACCAGATCGAGATGTGGCTGGGGCCGGTGTGACCGATCATCGGCCCCTGCATCAGGCGCGGATAGCCCAGCACTCCGGCGAGACTGGCGCGGGCCGATCCCAGCACGGCGCCCAGGGCCGTGGCGGCCAGAAGCCCCCGGCGAGCAAGTCGAACTGGCAGGGTCATGGCGCGGGACTGGGCCAGGCGGTCGGGCCGGAGTTTTCCACGGGCGCGAGCGCTTTCAGCAGTTCGGCCTGAATCTGCGGCGTGCAGTTCAGGACCGTCCCCGCCATCAGGTCCAGAGGGCCGCCGCGCGTGTCGGTGACCACGCCGCCCGCCTCGCGCACCAGGATATCCCCGGCCGCCATGTCCCAGGCGCTGACCGACTGTTCCCAATAGGCGTCGAACCGGCCGCAGGCGACATAGGCGGTGTCGACCGCGCCCGCGCCCAACCGGCGCACCGAGGCGATACGCGGGGTGAGGCGCGCCATCTCGGCCAGGAACTGGTCGTGGCGCGGCTTGCCCGCGAAGGGGATGCCCACCGAGATCACCGCTTCTTCCAGCGTGGCGCGCTGGGAGACTCTGATCGGCTGGCCGTTCAGCCACGCCCCCTGGCCGAGCTCGGCCCAGAACATCTCGTCCATCATCGGAATGTAGGTGACGCCGGCGATCACCGTGCCGGCCTTGGCCAGCGCCACGTTCACCGCGAACAGCGGAATGCCGCAGACGAAGTTCATGGTCCCGTCGAGCGGATCGACGATCCAGACGTGGTCAGGATCCTCGCCCTCGGTGCGGCCGCCTTCCTCACCCAGGAACCCATAGGTCGGACGCGCCTTGGCCAGCAGGGTCCGGACGGTTTCCTCGGCCCGCTCGTCGGCGATCGAGACCGGGTCGCCGTGACCGCCCTTGATGCGGATCTCCAGGTTCGCAAGGTTCGCGAAGTCCAGCTTCAGTTGATCGCCCGCCACGCGCGCGGCGTCGATCATGGCCTGCAACAGCTCCGATGGCTTACTCATCAATCCCTCAACTTGGTGCGCCACAGGCTGGTGGCGAGCACCAGGGAGGCCACGGAAGCCCCGATCCAGAACAGGATCGCGGGGCCAAAATCATAGTGCCGGACGCCGTCGATCATCACGGTGCCCTTCTCGATCAGAGCGCCGGAAACCTGCTCCTGGATGGCCGCGCCGAGGTAGCTGAACACCCCGATCATGCCGAGCGCCGCGCCCGCGACCCGCTTGGGGCAGATGTCCGTGGCGAAGAGGCCGCCCAGCGACGTCACCAGCCCGGTCATGCCCAATCCAAACAGGACCATGCCCAGCACCAGCACATAGTTGTTGGTCGGCCCGAAGAAGATCAGGCCGAGCCCGACCAGTTCGAGCAGGCCAAACAGCAGGTTGGCCGGCGGCCGGCGCGCCGCGAAATACTTGTCCGAGATGTAGCCGAAGGCGATGGCGCCCGCGACGCCGGCCAGGGTGCTGACGAACAGCAGGCTGCCGGCGGCGGGCAACGAATAGCCACGCGCCTCCTGCAGATAGAGAACCCCCCAGCTGTTGATGGCGTAGCGCGTCACGTAGGTGAGGGCGCTGGAGACGGCGAGGATCCAGACCGCCGGCATTTTCAGGAGCGAAAGCTGGGTGGCGAGGACGGGGCCCTCAGCCGAGGCCTGGACCTGGGCCTTCTCGCCCTGCCAGTGGTCGTTGCGCCAGTCGGCCACCGCCGGAAGGCCAAGGGTCTGGGGACGATCCTGCATCCAGAAATAGCACCAGACAGCCGCGCCGATGCAGAGGGTCGCCGGCACGAAGAAGCCGAAGCGCCAACCCAAGGCGGCGACGATGGCGCCGATGACCAGGAAGTTCAGCCCCTCGCCGATGGAGTGGGCCGTGCTCCAGACGCCGTAGAAGCGTCCACGTTCGCGATTGGAGAACCATTGAGCGAGCGCCACCACGCAGGCCGGCGCGCCGAAACTCTGGAACCAGCCGTTCAGGCCCCAGAACACCACCGCCATGGCGACGCTGGTCGACAGCCCCATGCCGATATTGCACAGCGCCGACAGAAACAGACCAAAGGCGAAGAAGCGTTTGACGTTGGCGTGGTCGGCCAGGAACCCGTTGGTCAGCTTGCCGAAGGCGTAGGTGTAGAACAGCGCCGAGCCGATCAAGCCGAGGTCGGCGGCGCTGAAAACGCCCTGGTCGATCAGCGGCTTCTTCACCACCCCCAGCGCCAGGCGGCAGGTGTAGGACAGGCCGTAGCCGAGCGTGATGGCCATCATGATGCGGAAGCGATGGCGGGTGTAGAGCGTGTCGACATCGCTGGACACGGTTCGCGGCGCCGCGTCCGCGCCGACCGCGAATAGGGACAGTATGGCTTTCATCGACTTCCCGCGCCCTCCAACCCCTAGGGCTCTAACGGCCCGCTTATCTTGATCAGTCTATTTCATTTTTTTGTGTCTTGGAAGTTTTCTTCCACATTTGGAATGAAATCTGCTCACCCGAAAAGAGCGCCCCTGCGCGACCTAGCGCAGGGGCAGTCGGGGAAATTCGGAGAGCGGCGCGCCTCAGCGCATAGTCGGAATGACGAAGCTCTGCTCGACCTCGCCGCCTGACGGCCAGCGCTGGGTGACGATCTTCTGACGCGTGTAGAACCGGACGCCGTCTTCGCCATACTGGTTCAGGTCGCCGAAGCCCGAGCGCTTCCAGCCGCCGAAGGAGTGGTAGGCGACGGGCACCGGCAGCGGCACATTGATCCCCACCATGCCGACCTCGACCTGATCGGCGAATTGCCGGGCCGCGTCGCCGTTGCGGGTGAAAATGGCCACGCCGTTTCCGTACTGATGGCGGGTCGCGAGCTGCAGCCCCTCGTCAAAGGTCTGGACACGGACGATCTGAAGCACCGGGCCAAAGATCTCGTCCTGATAGCTCTTCATGTTCGGAGTCACCCGGTCGAACAGGGTGGGGCCGACGAAGAAGCCGCCTTCCGCGCCCTGGAGCGTGAAGTCCCGACCATCGATGACCAGCTCGGCGCCTTCCTCGACGCCCATCTGGATGTAGGCCTCGATGCGGGCCTTATGGGCGGCGCTGACCACCGGGCCGTAGTCGGCGTCGGGATCGGTGGAGACGCCGACCCGCAACCCTTCGATCGCGGCCACCAGCTTGGCGCGTAGAGCATCAGCCGTCGCTTCGCCCACCGGCGCCACCACCGGCAGCGCCATGCAACGCTCCCCGGCCGAGCCGTAGGCCGCGCCGATGATGTCGGCCACCGCCCGGTCAAGATCGGCGTCCGGCAGGACAACGCCATGGTTCTTGGCGCCCCCCATGGCCTGGCAGCGCTTTCCCGCCGCCGCCGCGCGGGCATAGACGGATTGGGCGATGTCGGAAGACCCGACGAAGCTGACGGCCTTGATGTCGGGGTGCTCGAGGATGGCGTCGACCGCGGCCTTGTCGCCCTGGACGACATTCAAGATACCCGGCGGCAGGCCGGCCTCGATCATCAGCTCCGCCAGGCGCAGCGGCACGGACGGGTCACGCTCCGAAGGCTTGAGGATGAAGGCGTTGCCGGTGGCGATGGCCGGGCCGAACATCCACATCGGGATCATGGCCGGGAAGTTGAACGGGGTGATCCCCGCCACCACGCCCAGCGGCTGGCGCATCGAATAGACGTCGATCCCAGGCCCCGCGCCCTGCGTGTAGTCGCCCTTCATCAGATGCGGAACGCCGCAGGCGAATTCGATCACCTCCAGGCCCCGCATGATGTCGCCGCGCGAGTCGGCGATCACCTTGCCGTGCTCCGAGGAGAGCAGACTCGCCAGCTCGTCCATATGGACGTCCAGCAGCCGCTTGAACTCGAACATCACCCGCGCGCGGCGCTGGGGATTGGTCGCCGCCCAGCCAGGCTGCGCGGCCTTGGCGCTGGCGACGGCGGCGGCCAGTTCGGCGGCGTTGGCCAGCGGCGCCTGCGCCTGCACCGCGCCGGTGTTGGGATCGAACACGTCGCTGAACCGGCCGGAGACGCCGTCTACGCGGCGACCGTCGATGAAGTGGGACAGGGTACGCAAAAATCAGACCTTTCGGGCGATCCAGTCATGGGCGGGGTCGTTGCGGAAGATCCACTCCCGCTTCGGACCAGCCATGACATTGAGGTAGTAGAGGTCGTAGCCATGAGGGGCGCCCACGGGATGGTAGCCGCGCGGCACCATCACCACGTCGCCGTCCTCGACGGCCATGGTCTCATCGAGGCTGCGATCGTCGGTGTAGACCCGCTGGAAGGCGAAGCCCTGCGGCGGGTTGAGGCGGTGATAGTAGGTCTCTTCAAGCGCCGTCTCTTCGCTCGCCGTGGCGGTGTCGTGCTTGTGCGGCGGGTAGCTGGACCAGTTGCCGCCCGGCGTGATCACCTCAACGACCAGCAGGCTCTGGGCCGGCTCGGTTTGCGGCAGGATGTTGCGGACATAGCGGGTGTTGGTCCCCTGCCCGCGCACCTCGCGGCTCATCTTGGCAGGCTCGATCAACCGGGCCTGGCCGTCCGGCGAGGCCGGCGCGCTGCACACCGCCAATTCGACGGCGCCATGGGCGGTCACCGTCCAGCTCGCCCCGCCCGGCGCATAGACCGCCGCCGGCGCGGCGTCCTCGAACACGCTGGTCCGACCGCCGATGCGGGTGAACCTCTGGGCGCCGACGGCGACGTCGGCGGTCCCACTGAGGATCACCAGGCAGACCTCGCGCCCGGCTTCGCCGCCGCTCAGGACGACGTCGGGGCCAAGCTCATGGACCTTGAAGCCGACATGCGACCAGCCCGCGCTTTGCGGGGTGACGTCCAGCACGCAGCCGGTGGGATCGGGCGCGTGCGGGCGGACGAGCAGGCTGCCCATCTCAAGCCGCCTTCTTCAGGCCGGCGGAAGCGGCTGCCCGCTCCAATGTACGCAGGCCCAGCTCGCCATATTTGCGGGGATCGGCAACCGCCGGATCCTGCTCGGCCTCGATGATGATCCAGCCGGAATAGCCGACCGAGGCCAGGGCCTGCATGACCTTGCCGTAGTCCAGGTCGCCGTCGCCGGGCACGGTGAACATGCCGGCCAGGACGCCGTCCAGGAACGAGCGGCCATCGGCCCGCACCTCCTGGAACACTTCGCCCCGGACGTCCTTGCAATGGACATGGGCGATCCGTCGCGGATGGGTGCGGATGACCTCGACGGGATCGATGCCGCCCAGCGCCGCGTGTCCGGTGTCCAGGGTCAGGCCGACGTTCATGCTCGTTCGCCGCAGGAATTCCTTCAGGTCGGCGGGCCGCTCCACCACCGTGCCCAGGTGGTGGTGATAGGCGAACTTCAGGCCCTGGCCCGTCACATAGTCGGCGAGGTCGGAGAGCCGACGCGCGAACGTCTTCCACTGGCCCTCGTCAAGCTGGGGCGTGGCGGTCAGCGGCTTGGTCCGGTCGCCGTGGATGGCGTTGCTGGTCTCGGCATGGACGAAGACCGTGCTGCCCATGGCTTTAAGCAGCGCCAGGTGATCCTTGGCGGCGACGATCTCGGCGTCGACGCTGTGGGTCAACAGATTGCCGCTGAACCAGCCGCCGACGATGTCGAGGCCGTAACTGGCCATCAGCGGTTTCAGGATCGCTGGATCGCGCGGGAACTTGCCGCCCAGCTCCACGCCGGAGAAGCCGATATCTCGGGCGTCGGCCAGGATGGTTTCCAGCGGCGTATCGCCGCCCAGTTCGGGCATGTCGTCATTGACCCAGGCGATGGGACTCACGCCGAAGCGGATGGTCATGGGTCAGTCTCCCGTGCGTTGATCTTGAATCTTGGTTTCGTAGGTCTCGCGGGCGGCCCGCACCGCGGGCCGAACCGACACCTGCGGCACCGCGACATCCCACCAGGCGCCGCCGGCCTCGGTGACGATGGCCGGGTCGGTGTCGACCACCACCACATAGGTCCGGTCGCTGGCGCGAGCCCGAACCAGGGCGGCCTCGAGATCGGTGACGCCGACGACCTTTTCCGCGCGCGCGCCAAGACTGGCGGCGTGAGCGGCGAAGTCGATGCCTGGCAGCACCTGATGGAAGCTGTCGGCCAACAGGTTGTTGAACGGCGCGCCGCCGGTGGCCTGCTGCAGCCGGTTGATGCAGCCGAAACCTCGATTGTCGAGGACGACGATGGTCAGCTTGACCCCCATCATCACCGAGGTGGCGATCTCGGAGTTCATCATCATGTACGAGCCGTCGCCGACCATGACGAAGACCTCGCGGTCCGGCGCGGCCATCTTGGCCCCCAGCCCGCCGGCGATCTCGTAGCCCATGCAGGAAAAGCCGTATTCCACGTGGTAGCCACCGGGCCGGCGCGTGCGCCACAGCTTGTGAAGCTCGCCAGGCAGGCCGCCCGCCGCGCACACCACCACCGCATCCTCGCCCGCCGATCGCCAGACCGCGCCCACGACCTGGGCGTCGGACGGCAGGTCAGTGTCGGTGGCGGCGGTCGCCGCCTCCCAGGCCTGGTTCCAGGCCTGCATGTTCTGGGCGCGGTCTGCGTTCGGCGCTTTCCAGTCGCCGAGCAGCCCGCGAAGGTCTTCCAGCACCGCGCGAGCGTCGCCGACCACCGGCAGAGCGCCGTGCTTGTGCGCGTCGAAAGCGCCGACATTGATCTGCACGAGCCGGCGCGCGGGATTGGCGAACAGCGCCCGCGACCCCGTCGTGAAATCCTGCAACCGCGTGCCGACCCCGATCACCAGATCGGCGGCCTCGGCGGCAGCGTTGGCGGCGGCCGAGCCGGTGACCCCGACCGAGCCCAAGGCGGAGGGATGATCCCAGACCAGCGAGCCCTTGCCGCCCTGCGTCTCGGCCACCGGCAACCCGGTAGCTTCGGCCAACTGAGCCAGGACCGTCTCGGCGCCGCTGTAGAGCACGCCGCCGCCGGCCACGATCAGCGGCGCCCGGGCCGCCGTCAGCAATTGGGCGAGACCGGCCAACTCGCGTGGATCGGCGGGCTGGCGGCGTTGGCGCCAGACGCGGCGCGCAAAGAAGCTTTCCGGGAAATCAAAGGCCTCGGCCTGGACGTCCTGGCAGAAGGCCAGCGTCACCGGACCGCAATCGGCCGGATCGGTGAGGACCGCCATGGCGCGCGGCAGGGCGGCCAGCAGCTGTTCAGGGCGGGTGATGCGGTCGAAGTAGCGCGACACCGGGCGGAAGCAGTCATTGGCGCTGATCGTGCCATCGCTGAAGCTCTCGACCTGTTGCAGCACCGGGTCAGGCCGGCGGCTGGCGTAAACGTCGCCTGGCAGGAACAACACCGGCAGACGGTTCACATGGGCGAGCGCCGCGGCCGTGACCATGTTGGTGGCCCCTGGGCCGATGGAGGTGGTGCAGATCATGGCCCGAGCGCGCCGCATCTGCTTGGCGTAGGCGATCGCGGCGTGCGCCATGCCCTGTTCGTTGTGCGCCCGCCAGGTCGGCAGTTGGTCGCGGGCGCCATGCAGCGCCTCGCCAAGACCCGCCACATTGCCGTGGCCGAAGATCGCCCAGACGCCGGCGAAGAACGGGACCTCCTGACCGTCCAGCTCCACGAACTGGCCGGCCAAGTATCGAACCGCCGCCTGGGCCCCTGTCAGTCGCACATTACTCACGCCACCAGCTCCACCTTGCCCCGCGCCTTACGCCAGGCGAGGACCAGGAAGGTCAGTCGCTCGGCCAGGGTCCGCACCGCGGTTTCGTCGTCGATTTCTCCGGCCAACCAGGCGCGCGCCGGCTCCTGGAAGATGGTCCGGCCCACCGCAAAGCCCTTCACGGCCCGGACCTTGGCGGTGGCGTCGAACGCCGCCAGCAAGGTTTCGGTGGGCTGCGAAAGACCGAGCAGCACCACGCCCCGGCAGAGCGGATCGCAACGGGCGATGACCGCCTCGATATTGCGCCAGGCGCCGGCGTCGTCCATCGGCTCAAGCTTCCACCAGTCGGGACGAACGCCCAGGGCGTAGAGCCGCTCCAGCACCGTGGCGATGGTCGAGGCGTCGACCGCCATGCCAGCTGGCACGATGATCTCCACCAACAGTTCGTGGCGTGTCTTGCGGCAGGCGTCGAACAGCCGGAGCAGCTGGCGCTCCTGGCGCTCGCGCAACTCCACCGGATCGTCAGGGTGGTAGAAGACCAGCACCTTGACCACGTGGTTCAGGGGCCACTCGGCGAGTTCGGTGGCTACGTCGGCGGAGCTTTCGAATTCCAGCGGCCGCGACTTCGGCAGTTCGATCGGTCGACCGATCCAATAGCGATGGTCGGCGGCCTGGGCCAAGGCGTCGAAGCCGAAGCGGCCGTCCAGCAGGATGCCGAACCGCTCGTCGCCCTTGGCCACCTGATGCATGGCTTGCAGAGCCAAGGTCTTGAAGGCCGAGATGCGGGCCGGATCGGCGCCCAGCTCCTGGGCCAGATCCTCGAACTGACTGCGGTGGTCGATGGCCAGCACCGTCAGCTCGTCATAGGTCCCGGTGCGGGTGGTCGCCCAATGCAGGTGCTCCAACTCGGCGTCTTCACGCAGCCGGAACGGGCGATCGCGGTCCGCCAGGAAGCTTTCCATCTCCGTCCAGGTCGGCATCGCCGGCGCGCAGCCGTGGCGCGAGACCACGATGGCTCCAGCCGCATTGGCCAGTTCGCAGCATCGTTCCAGCGGCAGGTCGCGCAGCCAGCCGCGCAGGAAGCCGCTCATGAAGGCGTCGCCCGCCCCCAGCACGTTGAACACCTCGACCGCGAAGCCCGGCCCCACGATCCCGTCGGCGAGATCATCGGCGATGGCGCCGGGGAAGGCCGAGCAGCCGTCAGGCCCGCGCTTGCAGACCAGCAGGGCGTTCGTGCTTTGGCGGATCGTCCGCAGCGCGGCGATGGTGTCGGTCGTGCCGCCGAGGATATGAATCTCTTCCTCGGTGCCGACGATCAGGTCGCAGAGCGGCAGGACCTGCTGCAAGATCCGGGTCACCGCCTCGTGGGCGACGAAACGGTTCTCGCCGAGGTCGCGGGCGGTCAAGCCCCAGAGCACCGGGCGGTAGTCGATATCGAACACCACCTTGCCGCCGCCGGCCTTGGCCAGGCGCGCCGCCTTCATCGAGGCGGCCAGCACGGAAGGTTGCGACAGATGCGTGCCGTTGATCAGCACCGCGCCGGATCTGGCGACAAGCGCCTCGTCGACGTCGGCCTCGCACAGCGCCATGTCGGCGCAGTCCTCGCGATAGAAGATCAGCGGGAAATTTTCACGGTCGCGAATGCCCAGGATGACCAGGGCCGTCAGCCGTTGTTCGTCGGTCAGCACGCCGGCGACATCGACGCCTTCACGCACCAGCTGCTCGCGAATGAAGCGGCCCATGTGATCGGCCCCGACCCGCGTCAGCACCGCTGTCTTCAGGCCTAGCCGGGCCCCGCCCACGGCGGTGTTGGTCGGACTGCCTCCGACATACTTGGCGAAGGACGCCATGTCCTCCAGCCGGCCGCCTATCTGCTGACCATAGAGATCGACGCTCGACCGACCAATGGCCAGGAGATCGAGGGATTTGTCCTGCGCCATGGTCCTCCCACTATCACTGAGACGCCACACTCCGCGGCGCGATGTGGAATGAGTATTCCATTATAATTTTCGATGCAATGTTCATTTCAATTTTGGAACGTGCGGTGCGTCAGTCCTTTCGGCGGCGGCTTCTCGCCTCCTCCTTGCGCGAGGCCTCGAAGGCGAATCCGATCACCAGCGCCTGGGCGAGACAGATCGAGGCCGACAACGAACGGAACGCGCGGATCTCCGACTCGCGGACCTGCAAGGTGACGTCGGCGGGCTGGGCGATCGGGCTGACGAGGCTGTCGCTCAGCGACAACACCTTGGCGCCGCGGCTCACAGCCGTCTCCACTGCGTGCACGGTTTCGTCCGCATAGGGGTGGTAGCTCACCGCGACCATCAGATCCTTCGGCCCGATGGTTTGCACCTGCTGGCGCGCTAGGCCCGCGACGCCATCGACGAACACGGTCCGCTTGCCCGCCTGTTGCAGCGAATAGGCCAGGTAGGACGACACCGGGAACGCCCGACGGAAGCCGACGACATAGACGGACTCCGCCGCCTCGATCAGCCTCACCGCCGCGGTGAGATCGGCGTCCGCCACGGTCTGGCTAAGGCTTTGCAGGGCCAGGGTGTTGCCCTCCACGAACTCGGAAAGCAGCTCCCCCGCCCCGCCGCCGGTACGCTTGTCCACGGCGCGGGTGAAGTTGCGAACCCGCTCGCCGTAGCCCAGCACCGCATGGCCCGAGAGCAGCCCGTCGCGGAACAGCCGCTGCATCTGAGTGGCCCCGTCGAAGCCGAAGCTCTTGGCGAACCGCACGATGGCCGAGGGCTGAACCCCGCTGCGCTCGGCGATCACCGCCAGGGTTTCCAGCGCCAACTCGTTGGGCTCGTCCAGCACATAGCGGGCGATCTGCTGCAGCCGTTTGCTCAAGCTGTCATAGCGCTCAAGAATCGCCGCGCGGAGATCCTCGGCCGTGGTCGGCGCGATAGGCGTGTCGGTCATCAACAGTGATCCAAATGTTCCCGTAGTAGAATATGCGTTCCGCACTGGAACACAAACCCTGAGGCCGATCCGTTGGAATGTTCCATTTTTCTTGTGATCGAAATGTTTGTTCCATAGAACGACAGCCATGGGAGACGACATGGTCAAGATCGCGCAGATCGGCGCCGGGCGGATGGGCTCGGTCCACGCTCGCAACGCCGCGGGTAACGCCCGCCTGGAGCTTGCCTATCTGGTCGATCCCCAGCCGGAAGCTGCGCAGGCCCTGGCCGCCGAGACCGGGGCCAAGGTCGTCAGTCTCGATCAGGTTCTGAACGACCCCGCCGTGCGCGGGGTCATCGTCGCCAGCTCCACCGCCGCCCACCTGGACAACACCCTGGCCTGCCTCGCCGCCGGCAAGGCGGTGTTTTGCGAGAAACCTCTGGATCTCGACCTGGCCAGCCTGCGCGCGGCCGAGGCCGAGCTCGCGAAATCTGAAGCGTCGCTGTTCGTCGCGTTCAACCGCCGCTTCGATCCCCACTTCCGCGCCTTGAAGGCCAGGATCGAGTCGGGCGTTATCGGTGAGCTGGAGGCCCTGCAGATCGTCAACCACGACCCCGCGGCCCCGCCGGCCCACTTCATTCCGACCAGTGGCGGCCTGTTCAAGGACTTCACCATCCACGACTTCGACATGGCTCGCTGGCTGTCGCCGGAGGAGCCCGTGGAGATCTTCGCCTGGGCCAGTTGCCTGGTGGACCAGGCCATCGCCGAAGCCGGCGACACCGACACCGCGCGGGTGATGTTGCGGGATCAGGCCGGCCGGCTGACCACGATCTGCAACACGCGGCGCAGCGGCTGCGGCTATGATCAGCGTATCGAGGCTTTCGGCTCGCGCGGCATGGCGACCGCCAGCGACCTGAGCCCCGACACCGTGCAGGTCTGGACGCAGGCCGGCCAGGCCGCCGCCGCGCTGCATCCGAACTTCATGAGCCGCTACGCCCAGGCTTATCGCAACGAGATGAACCATTTCGCCGACATTCTCGCCGGCCTGGCGGTTCCAGAAACAGGTTACGAGGCCAGCGTTCGCTCGCTGGCGCTGGCTGAAGCCGCGGCCCTGTCGGTGAAGACCGGCGGGCCGGTGCGGCTCTAGCCTCCCATTTCCAGGAGAGTTTCGATGTTCAAGATCGCGCTGCTCGGCGCCGGACGGATCGGGCGCATTCACGCCGCCAACGCCGCCGCGCACCCCGCCCTCACGCTCAGCCATGTGGTCGATCCGGTCGCCGAGGCCGCCCAGGCCCTGGCCCAGGAAACCGGCGCGACGGTCGCGACGCTGGACGCGGTGCTGGCCGATCCCTCGGTGGCCGGGGTCATCGTCGCCAGCTCCACCGACACCCATCTCGACTACTGCCTGAAAGCCCATGCCGCGGGTAAGGCGATCTTCTGTGAAAAGCCGATCGACCAGGATTTGGCGCGCGCCCGCAGCGCCGCCGGCGCCCTGGCCGGCGCCCGGCTGTTCCTCGGTTTCAACCGCCGCTTCGATCCGAACTTCCAGGCGCTGAAAGCCCGGCTCGACGCCGGCTCGGTGGGCGCGCTGGAAACCTTGCAGATCACCAGCCACGACCCGGCCCCGCCCCCCGTCAGCTACATCAAGGTCAGCGGCGGCCTCTTCAAGGACATGGCGATCCACGACTTCGACATGGCCCGTTGGCTGCTGGCTGAGGAACCGTCGGAGGTGTTCGCCTGGGGCAGTTGCCTGGTCGATCCGGCGATCGGGCAAGCCGGCGATATCGACACCGCGCGCACCATCCTGAAGACCCCCTCCGGCCGGCTCTGCGTGATCAGCAACAGCCGGCGTTCGGGCTACGGATATGACCAGCGCATCGAGGCGTTCGGCTCGGCCGGCATGGCGCGGGCCGGCAACGTCACCGAAAGCACCGTTCAGGTCTGGACCGAAAGCGGCGCGGCAGCCGACCGATTCCAGAACTTCTTCCTGGACCGCTACAGCGACGCCTATCGGCAGGAGATGGCCCACTTCGCCGACGTTCTGGCCGGGGCGACCGCCTCGGTCGGTTACGCCGACGGCGTCGCCGCGCTCGCCCTGGCCGAGGCCGCCGCGCAATCGGTCAACACCGGCAAGCCCGTCCGCCTCTGACGCTCCTCCCCCAAACACGAAAAAACGGCGGCTCCGCGAGGAGCCGCCGTTTTCATGTCGGACCTGCGCCTGGGCTAAGGCGCGGGATGATCGAGCTTGGCCTGGACGATCTGCTGGAACCTGGCCAATGGGCAGGCCTGCGCGGCGTCGCTCGTGCAGCCGGTGATCGGGATATAGACGAAGGCGGGCGGCGCTTCGACGGTCAGCGGCGTCAGGTTGCGAAGCTGGTCCATGGTCTGGGCCTGATAGAAGGCCCGCACGAACTTCGTCCCCGACGCGTCGCTGAGCAGTTCGAAGCCAAGCGCGCCGCCGGGGGGCGGATCGTCGGTCGGATAGTCGCCCACGGTCCAGTGGAGATCCAGAAGCCCGCCCAGGGCCGCGATGTTGGTGTCGTGCCCGACCAGCACGGTCAGCTTGCCCGTGCCCGGCCCGCCCTCCAGGGCGCTCAGCACCCGCCGGGCGACCGGGGCGGCGTAACGCTCGGCGACATAGGGCGTGCGCGTCTCGTAGAAGAACTTGGTGGTGTGGAAGTTCAGCAGCGACCCGATGTCGGCCTTGGACGCCCGCCCCCAGCCGACCTGGTCCATCGGCTTACCTTCAAGGTACTCCAGCAACACCGTCTGGCCCGCAGTCGAGGCGATCCCCAGCGCGCCGCTCAGATCGGCGTTGTCGCCCGGGTGGGCGGTGATCTCGGTCGGCTGATCCAGCAGGTTGCAGGCCGCGCCGCCGCATCCAAGAACCCGCGCGAGGACCGCGAAATCCTTGGCGTGGGCCTGCTGGACCGCCTTCAGCCCGCCGGCCGGGAGCTGGGCTTCCGTCGCGCTCTTGGCGCGGTCGCCGTCAATGCCGCCAGCCCCGGCGTCGGACGGATGGAAGACGGTGTCGTCCTTCTCCGTCGCGGGATAGGCGACCGGTACGTCGCACCCGGGGAACATGCCGGCGGCGAAGTTCTTCGCCGTATCGATGGCGCGCGACTTGCCGCTGGCCACCACCGAGACCTCGCCGGCCGCCGGGCATCCGCTCGCCGCGACCAGGCCGCGCCCCGCGTACAGGCCACGATCATATTTCCCCATCAGCCGCGCGCCCTCGGCGCCGTGCGGCGTCAGTTCGCCGAAGGGCGTGGTCCAGGCTGACCAGGGCTGGGCGCTCATGCCGGGCGGGGTGACATCGGCCTTGGTCGGCGGACGCACGCCATGGCGCATCAGCATCACCACCCGCTCGAGCTTGAGAGGCTGTTCCGCCGCGCCGGGCGTCGCGCCGCCCGCCAGGGCGAGCGCCGCTAGGGCCGGGGCCAGGATCTTCAGGGTCTTCATGAAAAGCGCTCCTAGTTCGGGCGCGCCAGCGCCCTGTAGCCCCGCATGCGAACGGCTTCCGATCAGGAAGCCGCCGCCGAGGTTCAGTCGAGATCGAAAGCGACTAGTAGGTGTAGGACAGACCGAAGCGGTAGGAGCGTCCGTAGCGTTCGGCCTCCACCATCCGGCTGCGCGTGCGCGCGTAACGATAGTCCAGCTCGTCGTTGAGGTTGTTGCCCTCGACGAAGACCTGGAACTGCTTGGTGACGTTGTAGGCCGCCCGGGCGCTCAGGCTGCCCTGCTTGCCCCAATAGATGTCGTCGTTCTCCGTCGTCCCGACCAGTTCGAGATATTTGGAGTGGTAGGTGTAGGCCACGCGCCCCGAGAAGCCGAACTTCTCGTAGTAGATCTGCGCGCTGGCGACCCGCTTTGACTGCAGGAACAGCGGCACGTCGTCGGACCGACCCGGGACCTGGGTGTCGCCGCTGACGAAGGTCATATTGAAGTTCACGCCGAGGCCGTCGAAGGGCTCGGGCAGGAAGGTCAGCGGCTTCTGGACGTTGAACTCCAGGCCGGTCACGCTCGCCTCGTCGGCGTTGCGAGGTTCGGTGATGGTGGCGTTGATCATGGGCACGCCGGCGAAGGTGCCGCTGGCCACCCGGGTGGAGGTGAAGATCGGGTTCTTCAGCTTCTTGTGGAACAGCCCGACCGAGATGCCGCCTTCGCTCGGGAAGTAATATTCCAGCGACGCGTCGAAGTTCACCGACTCCAGCGGCTGCAGGTTCGGATTGCCCTGGGTGACCGTGTTAGTCGTGGTGTCGACGGAGACCGTCGGCGCCAGCTGGTCATAGTTCGGACGACCGATGGCGGTGGTGATCGAGGCCCGCATCATCAGGTTCGGCGAGAACTCGTACTTCATGTTCAGGCTGGGGAACCAGTCGGTGTAGCTCTGGCTGCCGAAGCTGTTGAACTTGTCGTTCAGGGTCGAGGTCGCCGTCACCGCGATGGCCTTGTAGTCGCCTTCCGTCCGCTCGACGCGCACGCCCGGTATGACCGTCAGGGCGTCGCGCGTGACGGACCCCATCACATAGGCCGAGGTGATCGTCTCGTTGATCTCGAAATCGGAGCCCAGCGTATCGGCGATCGAGCCCGCGTTATCGAGGCCGAACAACCCCCGGTTCGAGTTGAAGAAGAACCGCGCGGCTTCGAAATCGACGACCGGTCCGAAGGCGTAACGCCCGTCATAGGTGCTGGCCACGCTCCGCCCCGTCTCGCCCGCGAGCGTGTGGGTCGGACCGTTGTAGACATAGCTGCGCCCGGTCTGGTCGGTCGACTTGTCGCGGCTGAGATACTTGGCGCCGAACTTCAGATAGCTGCCGTCGCCCCAGCTATCCATGGGCATCTTGTAGTCCGCCCGGATCTGGTTGAGGTCCTCCTCGGCGGAGCGGAAGTTGGCCTTGTAGGTGTTGAGGTTGTAGCGCGTCGGGTCCAGCGAACTGGCGCTGGGCGTCAGATCGAACAGTTCGTCGTTCAGCTTGTAGACGCCGGTGAGGGCGGTCGACCCCGTCCGATAGCGGAACTCGTCACGGATCGGATCTTCCTTGGTCGCCAGCGAATGGGTGCCCTGCACCGTCAGTACGCCAGGCCCCACCGCGAAGTCGCCGCCGACCGAGAAGGTCGTGGTGTCTGTGGTTTCGCGCCGCCGCCGCACATAACGCTCGCCACGGGTGCCGGTGATGGTCCCGCCGTCGGCCGTCATGCCGGAATAGCCCGAAGCCGACGAGGGGAAGATGAACCGGAACCGGTTGCGGGTCTCGTTGTCGTCGTACTGGGAGTACATGAACCGGGCGTAGACCTTGACGTCCTCGCTGGGCCGCCAGTCGAAATTCGCCACGGCGCCCTTCCGGGTCCGGAACGCGGGATCATAGACCCGGCTATCGAGGCCCGAAGGCACGTCGAAGCCGTTGATGGTCTGCCAGGCGGTGTCGCTGGTGCCGATGATGTCTTCTGAATAGGTCGGGCGCTTTGAGTAGTTGGCCGCGACCAGCAGGCCGAATTGCCGATCGACGCCGAACAGGCCGCCGGCCGAGATATCGCCTTCCTTGGCCTGAGCGTTGGTGTCGTCATAGACGCCGCCCACCGCCCGCATGCTGAAGATCGTCTTGTTCTTGTCGAACGCAGTCAGGGTGTTGATGTCGACCTGACCGGCGATGGCGTTGGCGTCGAGATCAGGCGTCAGCGCCTTGATCACCGTGACCGAGCCGATCAGGGCCGAGGGGATATCGTCCAGCTTCACCTGGCGCGACTCCGGTTCCGGCGCGGAAGCTGTCTGGTTGTTGATGGTGACATTGGCCAGGCTCGGCTCGAGGCCGCGGATGATCAGGTAGCGCCCCTCACCCTTGTCGGTGGCGACCGAAACGCCTGAAAGCCGGCGCACGGCCTCGGCCACGTTCTGGTCGGGAAGCTTGCCGACGTCATTGGCCGAAACCACCTCGACCGCGCTGACCGCGTCGCGCTTCTTCAGCAGCGAGTCACGATCCGAAGCCCGCTGGCCGGTGACCACGATTTCGTCGACCACCCCCGCCTGCTGCGCCGCGGCTTGGCCGCCATAACCCATGGCCGCCACTGTGATAGCGAGCACGCTTGCGCCGCCGAAGCGCCCTGCACGACGTCGCGCACCGTCTTGTCTTCTCATTGTTCGCCCCTCCCGGATCGAATGTGCCCGCACATTCATGCGGAGCTCTTGGGCCTCAGCCAAGGGCAACATACGAACAAAAATTCTACGCTTCAACTAAAATAGAATATTTCTTGCACGACGTGGCCGCAGGTGTAATTTCCAACCTGGCCGAAACACGGGCTGCCGGGGGAGACGTTTCCAATGACATATAGGCTCGCCTTCAAAGGGTCCCTCTGCGCCGCCGCCGCTGTCACGGTGCTCGCCCAAGCCACCCTGGCCCAGGGCGCGACGCCAGTTTCACCGCTGGTTCCAAGCCTCGGCGCATCGGTCCCGGGCGGCGGGGTCAACGCCGCCGCGCTGCTGCTCAACCCGGAAAATCCACGCGCCAGCCTGGTCGCGGGCTCCGGCGAGCTGGGCGGGGTGGAGCTCTATACGCTGGGGGGCGAGCGCACCGCGGCTTGGCCCGCGGGCGAGGTCGTTGCTGTCGATACTCGCGCCCGTGTCGAGCTTGGCGGAAAGACCATCGCCGTGGTCGCCGCCCTGGATCGCAAGGACAACCAGATCCGCCTGTTCGACAGCGCCGGAACCGCGCTGCAAGCCCGCCCCCTCGCCTTCGGTTTCGCCGGCGAAGGGCTGTGCCTCTATCAGAGCGCCCGCGACCAGGCCCTCTACGCCATGGTCCTGGGCGCCGACGGGCAGATCGACCAGTGGCTGCTGTTCCCGACCGAAGGCGGCCAGCTGGACGGCCTCCTTGTCCGCAAGATGCATCTGTCGTCCGAGGCGGGCCATTGCGCCGCGGACGACGCGACGGGCGATCTCTATGTGACCGAGGATGCGGTCGGGGTCTGGAAGTTCGACGCCGACCCCGAAGGTGAACCCACGCCGTCCATCGTGGACGTCGTGCGGTTCGGGCACATCACGGGAGAAGCCGGCGGCGCGGCGTTGATCAACGGCGGCCCCGGCGCGCGCTTCCTGATCGTCGCCAACCCGACCGGCGGCGACTTCAACCTCTATGACCGCGACCATGACGACCGCTTCGTCGGCGCTTTCCGCGTCGACGGCGTCGACGCGGCGGCCGGCCTCTCGGCGTCGCGCGCAGGCCTGGGCGAGCCTTTCGCCGACGGCCTCCTTGTCGTCGCCGACGATCGGAAAGCCGGCGCCAACTACCGCTACGTCGCGTGGCCCGCGATCGCCAAGGCCATGGGCGTGTCCGTGGGCTCGGCCCAAACCGGCACGCCGACCAATCAGCTCGCCCTGGTCAAGCCATCGGTCGAAACCCAGCCCGTCGCCAATGACGGCGACGCGGCCGACGACCCGGCCATCTGGGTCAACCCTATCGACCCTGCCGCCAGCCTGATCATCGGGACCAACAAGAAGCTTGGACTGGACGTCTATGACCTCGACGGCCGGATCATCCAGACCCTGCCCGACGGCAAGATGAACAATGTCGACCTGCGCGACGGCTTCCGCCTGGGCGGCAAGCCGGTGACCCTGGTCACGGCGAGCGACCGGACCCATAAGGCCATCGCCATCTACGTCCTCGATCCGGCGAGCCGCAGCCTGCGCAATGTCGCCGACGGGGTGCAGGCCACCGGCCTTGGCGACCCCTACGGCCTGTGCATGCACCGCAGCGCCAACGGCAAGACCTATGTGCTGATCAACGACACCGACGGCCGGATGCGCCAGTGGGAGTTGATCGCCCGGCCAGGCGGCAAGGTGACCTCCAAGCTGGTCCGCGACCTGAAATTCGACACCCAGGCCGAGGGCTGCGTCGCCGACGACGAATTGGGCGCGCTCTATGTGGCGGAGGAAGACATCGGCCTCTGGCGACTGGGCGCGGACCCCAGGACCGGCGCGGCCAAGACCATGATCGCCGCGGTCGCCGGCAACCCGGCGCTGAAGGACGATCTGGAAGGCGTGGGCCTTTACGCCAAGAGCGGAGGGCGGGGCTACATCGTGGTGTCCAGCCAGGGCAACAACACCTACGCCCTGTTCCGACGCGACGGAAACAACGCCTATGTCGGCTCCTTCGCGGTCAGCGCCAACGCGGCCAAGGGCATCGACGGCGTCTCCGAGACCGATGGCCTGGACGTCACCGCCAAGGCTGTGGGCCCGGCCTTCCGGCATGGCCTGATGGTCGCCCAGGACGGTCGCAACGTCGCCCCGCCGGAGCGGCAGAACTTCAAGCTGGTATCCTGGGAAGCCATCGCGAGCGCCCTGAACCTTCCCCTCGACTAGACCTCGAGACGCCCCTCATGCCTCCTCTGGAAGTCGGCCGTCCGCAGCCGACGCGCCGCCACGTGCGTGAAAACGTCCGTTTGCTGGATGACCTTCTGTCGCGCGCCATCCTCCACCTCGACGGCCAGGAAGTCGCCGATGTCGTCACCGAGATGCGCGCCGGCAAGCTCGCGCTCGCCGACCTCGGCGAGGACGACGCCCTGATCCTGGCCCGCGCCCTGGCCTGTCACGCCTTGCTCGGCAATATCGGCGAAGAGGTCGCGGGTCGGCGTCGACACGCGGAGGCCGAGCTGGAGCCCTATGACGGCCCACCGCGCACCCTGCGCCGTGCGGTCGAAAACCTGCGCCAAGAAGGACTAGCGCCAGCCGAGATCGCCGCCGCCCTGACCGCCGTCACCATCTCTCCGGTGCTCACCGCCCACCCCACGGAGATCCGTCGCCGGGCCGTCCTGGCCCGCGAGGCGGCGATCACCCGCCTCATGGCCCTGCGCCGGCACCGGCTGCCCGGCGATCTCGACCGACGACTAGAGGAAGATCTGTTCCGGGAAGTCGCCCTGTTGTGGCGCACGCGCCTGCACCGGCCCGAGCGCATCACCGTCGCCGATGAAATCCGCAATACGGCCGCGATGGTGCGCGACTCCATCCTCGGTGCCACCGAGGAGCTCTACGCCGACTGGGAGGATCTGCTCCCGGCCGAGAGCCGGCCGTTGCAACTTGGCTCGTGGCTTGGCGGCGATCGCGACGGCCACCCGGGCGTCGACGGAACGACGCTGATGCTGGCCCTGCAAACCCAGGCTCGCATCATCCTGAACCGCTACTCCGATGAGGTCCGCAAGCTCTGGTCCGAACTCGCCGTGTCCTCGAAATTGGCTGCCACCGGATCGGCGCTCAACACCCTGGCGGAAGCCTCGCCCGACCTCTCCCCTCACCGCCGCGACGAGCCTTTTCGCCTCGCCCTGGAAACCATCTGGGACCGGCTGTCGGCCACCGCCAACCGACTGGCCGGCGGGACATGGCCGGCCAAGGGCGAGCCCTACCCCGAACCTCGAGCCTTCACGGCGGACCTGGAGATCGTGCGCGACGCCCTGATCGAGGGCGGCGGCCAAGCCCTGGTCGGAGGCCGGCTGCGCAGCCTGATCCAACTCTCCCGGGTCTGCGGCTTCCACATCCTCTCGATCGACTTGCGCCAGAACGCCGAGGTTCATGAGCGCACCATCAGCGAGTTGCTCGGCGCGGTCACGGCGGAGGCGGACTACCTCTCACTCGATGAGGCCGGTCGCGTTCGCCTGCTGCTGGCCGAGCTGTCTCACGCCAGGCCGCTGCGCTCGCCCTTCGCCGCCTATTCCGACGAGACCCGCCGCGAACTCGCGATCATGGACGCCGCGGCCAAGGCCGCCCGGCTCTATGGCCCGGGCGCCCTCGGGTCCTACATCGTGTCCAAGGCCGCCTCGGTCTCCGATCTCCTGGAGCCCCTGGTGCTTATGAAGGAGGCCGGCCTGGGTGGCGCATCCCCCACACTGGGCGTCTCCCCCCTGTTCGAGACCATCCCCGACCTGGAGAACGCCTCCGGGATCATCGCGGATTGGCTCGACCTGCACGGCGCGCGCGCCATGCCCGGCGGGCGGGCCGTGCAGGAATTCGTCCTCGGCTACTCCGACTCCAACAAGGATGGCGGTTACCTCGCCTGACGCGCCGCAGTGTCGCGCGCGGCCACCGAACTCGCGCAGGTGTGCCGTCAGCGCGGCGTGGCCTTTCGCATCCTGCACGGGCGCGGCGGCTCGATCGGGCGCGGCGGCGGCCCTGCGTCTGAAGCCGTCCTGGCTCAGCCGGCCGGCACGCTCGCCCATGGCCTGAGGCTGACGGAACAGGGGGAGATGATCGGCCACCGCTACGGCGACCAGCCGACCGCGCGCCGCAACCTCGACTGCCTGGCGGCCGCGACGCTCATGGCCAGCCGCCGCCGAGTGACTCCGCGCGACGCTCGGCTCGACTTGGAGATGCGGCGGCTCAGCCAGGCCTGCGCCGAGGCCTATCGCGACCGGGTCTATGGCGACCCGCGTTTCCGGGACTTCTTCTGGTCGGCCACGCCCATCGCCGAGATCGCCGAGTTGAACATCGGCAGCCGCCCCGCCTCGCGCGTCGCCGGTCGCCGGATCGAGGATCTGCGCGCCATCCCCTGGGTCTTCGCCTGGTCGCAGGCGCGCTTCATGCTGCCGGGCTGGTACGGTTTCGCCGAAGGCGCAAAACGCGCTGGCCTGACATCGAAGACCCTGCGCGAACTCGCCGACGCCGACGAGATCTTCGCCACCTCGCTCGCCAATATGGAGCTGGCGCTCATCCAGGCCCATATGCCGACCGCGCGGCGCTACGCCGATCTATGCGACGACAAGACGCTCGCCAGGCGGATCGCCGATCAGATCGAGGCCGAGCACGGCGAAACCCGCGCCCTGACGCTCGACATTCGTCGTGGCTCGGCGCTCCTCGACCGGCAGCCTGAACTTGCTGATTCCGTCGCGTTCGCAGCCCGCACCCTCACGCCCCTTCACGACCTCCAGCTCGAACTCCTGGCGCGCCGCCGCCGTGGCGAACTTGGAGAAGACCTAACGGTCGCCATCCAGCTCACCATCGCCGGCATCGCCGCCAGTCTGCGGAACACGGGATAGCCCAGCCGCTTCAGCCTGGCCTCACCTAGAGCAGGTCGGCGGCGGCCGGTTCCTGGCCGAGCGCGATCTTGCCGGCGATCTGGGCGGTGCGGTCCCAGTCGAACATCACATGGCCGCGCATCATCTGCAGGTCGCGCAGGTGGCGTTGGAGGGGTGCGTTCAGGAAGCCCGAACTGGCCCCAGCCGCGGCGGCCAGACTATTCGTCGCCTGGTTGGCCAGCCGCACGATGTCCGCCGCCGCCAGACGCAAGGCGAGCAGGGTCTCCATCGGTGTTTGATGACCAAGGTGGCCGTCCCGTTCGAGCAGCCGCACGGCGTCCTCCCAGATCAGCCGAGCGGCGCGGACCGTGGCGATGGCTTCGCCCAGGCGCAGGTGGGTGACCGGAAGCTCGCCCTGCTTGGCGCCGCTATAGGCCTGGAGCTTGGCCTTCATGCGCTCGGTGAACGCCGCCAAGGCGCCTTCCGCCGCGCCGAGCGCCGGCGTCGCGGCGACCAGGCCCAGCGTCGCGGTCATCGGATAGGCCACGGTGCTGCCCGGGTGGACCGCCTGACCCGGCGAGGGCGCGAACTTCAGCAGCACGGCGGCCAGCGTCCGGTGCTCGGGCACGAAGACCTCCGAGGCGACGACGGTGTTGCTGCCGGTCGCGGCCATGCCCGCCGTACGCCAGACATCCTCGACCACCACGTCGGCCAGCGGCAGGACGCAGAAACGCGGCCCCATGGCGCCGTCCTCAATGCAATTGACCATCACCCAATCGGCATGGTTGATCCCGGTGGCCCACTCCCAGCGGCCGGAGATCTGATAGCCGCCCGGGGCCTTCCGCGCCTTGCCGGTGGGCGCGAGCGGCGCGGGGGCGAGCGGCCAGGCGCCGTCCTTGAACAGTTCATCCTGGAGGGCCGGCTCGAACTTGCAGAGCAGCCAGACGTGCAGCGCCAGGAACGACAGGGTCCAGGCGCTGGAGGCGCAGCCCTGGCCAAGGCGGCGCACCACGTCGAGAAATTCGGCGAAGGAAAGCTCCGCCCCGCCCAGCGACGTCGGCGCCAGCAGACCAAAGAAGTTCGCCGCCCGGGCGTCATCCAGGGTGACGTCCGGCAGCCGCCGCAGTTCCTCGGCTTGCTGGGCGCGGGCGCCGAGTTTGGCGCTGAACTCGTCGGCCCAGGCCGCGAGATCGCTGGTCATCGGGGTTTCAAAAGCCACGAGCGTCCAGCCAATCGGTGACCGTCTTCACGGCGGTGGGCAGCAGGTCGGGGCGCTCCATGTAGTAGTGATCGGCGCCTTCGATATCGATGTAGGTCTTGTCCTTCGAACCTAGCGCCTCAAACAGCCGCCGGGCATGGCTGGGCGTGCAGGCGAGGTCGGCGG
>NZ_LMHT01000001.1:78252-78399 GCF_001429025.1 Phenylobacterium sp. Root700
GAAGCCGAAGATCAAATTCGCAGACTGTAAAGGTGGGTTTCCCCATTCAGAAATGTCCGGATCAAANACTTCCGAAGAAGTTGGGCCGAAGATCAAATTCGCAGACTGTAAAGGTGGGTTTCCCCATTCAGAAATGTCCGGATCAAA
>NZ_LMHT01000002.1:0-229 GCF_001429025.1 Phenylobacterium sp. Root700
CCGCCAGAGCGACGACGCCCCCGACCGGCTGGAGGCCTCGCTCGACACCCTGATCCCGGCCAATCCCAACAAGCCCTACGACATGAAGGAACTGATCCTGAAGGTCGTCGACGAGGCCGACTTCTTCGAGATCTCGCCGGACTTCGCCAAGAACATCATCTGCGGTTTTGGCCGCATCGAGGGCGCGACGGTCGGCGTGGTCGCCAACCAGCCGCAGGTGCTGGCCGGG
>NZ_LMHT01000002.1:349-2391 GCF_001429025.1 Phenylobacterium sp. Root700
AACGGCCGAGGCCATCGTCGAACGTGAAGCCGACTACAAGGCCCGCTTCGCCAACCCCTTCGTCGCCGCCTCCCGCGGCTATATCGACGACGTCATCATGCCCCACTCCACCCGCCGCAGGGTCGCCCGGGCGCTCAAGAACCTTCGGGGAAAAGAACTCTCCAACCCCTGGAAAAAACACGACAATATTCCGCTCTAGGCGGCTTGGTCGACGCCGCCTCTTTCCTCGCCCCGTTTCGTTCCTAGATGTGGGGCGTGACGGGGACCCGCTTTCAATCCTGGCTCGACCTCTGGGGGCTGACCCCGGACGGCGAGGCCTTCACCACCGAGCATACGGCCAGCTGGCTGCTGCCGGTCAGGCAGGGCGAGGCCCCGGCCATGCTCAAGCTGGCCTACGTGCCCGAGGAGCGCGCGGGCGCGGCGGTGATGGAATGGTGGGACGGGCAGGGCGCGGCCCGGGTGCTGGCCCGTCAGGACGAGGCCCTGCTGCTTGAGCGCGCCACGGGGCCGCGCTCGCTGATCGAGATGGCCAAGACCGGCCAGGATGAAGCCGCCACGACCATCATCTGCGAGGCGGTCGCTGGGCTGCACGTGCCGCGCAGCGCGACCCCGCCCTCCAGTCTGGCGCCGCTGGATATCTGGTTCCGCGAACTGGAGCCGATGGCGACGAAACATGGCGGCGTGCTGGCCGACGCGCTCAAGGCCGCCCGCATTCTGCTCGCCACGCCGCAGGATGTCGTGGTGCTGCACGGCGACGTCCATCACGGCAACATCCTGGACTTCGATCGCGGCTGGCTGGCCATCGATCCCAAGGGGCTGCTGGGCGAGCGTGGCTATGACTACGCCAACCCGTTCTGCAATCCAGACACCGAGGTCGCCGCCGCGCCAGGACGCCTGCAGCGCCATGTGCAGATCGTCTCGCAGCAGGCGCGGATCGAACCGACCCGGCTGCTGATGTGGATCCTGGCCTATGCGGGGCTGTCGGCGGCCTGGATCCTGGGCGACGGCGATCCCCCGTTATGGGACTTCACCATCGCGCGGATCGCCGCGGCGGAGCTGGCTCAGACCTCGGTGTTGTAGAGCCGCAGGTCCGCCCGCGTTAGGCGGGGATGGCCGCCAGGGCCTGGTTGTCGCCCCGGTTCAAGGGGTCGCGAACCGGCTGGCCGTCCTGCACGAACTCCAGCGAGATCGAGTTGATGCAGTAGCGCAGCCGGGTCGGTGGCGGGCCGTCTGGGAAGACATGGCCCTGGTGGCTGTCGCACCGGGCGCAACGGGTCTCGATGCGGAGCATGCCGTAGCTGGTGTCGCGTATCGCGACCACATGGGCCTCGGCATAGGGGGCGTAGAAGCTGGGCCAGCCGGTGCCGCTCTCGAACTTCGTATGGGCGCGGAACAGCGGCAGGGCGCAGAGACGGCAGCAGTAGACGCCGTCCTCCTTGTTATCCAGCAGGCCGCCGCAGAAGGCGGCCTCCGTGCCGTGATGCAGCAGGACTTCGGCCTCTTCGCGGGTGAGGCTGGCTTCCAGGCCCTTGCGTTCCGTCGCGTCGGGCGGTGTGAGGTCAAATCCGGTGGGGGAGGCGGCTGGCGTGCTCATGGGCTCCAATCTAAGGTCCCTGTGGATTTAGCGAAAGAGCGTCGCAGGAGGATGGGTTCATGATCACCAGCACAACGCCGGAAGTGGCCGAGCGGTCCATCGCCCAGACCCTGGGGGTGGTGAGCGGCGAGGCGATCATCGGCGCCCACATCTTCCGCGACCTGTTCGCCGGCATCACCAACATCATCGGCGGCCGGGCCGGGGGCTATGAAAAGGCCCTGCGCGAGGCCCGTGATATCGCCCTGCGCGAGATGTGCGAAGAGGCCGAACGCCTGGGCGCCGACGCCGTGGTCGGCGTCGATCTCGATTACGAATCCTTGGGCGCCGACAACGGCATGCTCATGGTCACCGCCGCCGGCACCGCCGTGAAGTTGCGTTAGGTCCAGATGTTTTCGAAAATTCTGATAGCGAACCGAGGCGAGATCGCCGTTCGGATCATCAAGACCTG
>NZ_LMHT01000003.1 GCF_001429025.1 Phenylobacterium sp. Root700
GAAGCCTATATCCTGACGAAGGAAGAGGGCGGTCGTCACACCCCGTTCTTCACCAACTATCGTCCGCAGTTCTACTTCCGCACCACCGACGTGACCGGCATCATCCGCCTGCGCGAAGGCGTGGAAATGATCATGCCGGGCGACAACGCCGAGCTGGACGTCGAGCTGATCACCCCGATCGCCATGGACCAAGGCCTGCGCTTCGCCATTCGTGAAGGCGGCCGCACCGTCGGCGCCGGCGTCGTCTCCAAGATCGTCGAATAGTCGATCTGACACCCANCCTAACGATCAG
This sequence comes from Phenylobacterium sp. Root700, assembly GCF_001429025.1. Classification (GTDB taxonomy): domain Bacteria; phylum Pseudomonadota; class Alphaproteobacteria; order Caulobacterales; family Caulobacteraceae; genus Phenylobacterium. The sequence continues at coordinate 293 of NZ_LMHT01000003.1, forward strand.
GCCGCCGGAGCAATCCGGCGGCCTTTTTGTTTGGGGAAACGCCCCCCGGGAGATGACGTCGAGGTCATGACCTCGAATTAAGCTGACCCTCCGGAGGGCGCGGCCTACCGTCTGCTCAGGGTTGTGCAACAGAACGGAGGGGACCCATGCGTCTTCCGATGATTATCGCAGGCTTCGGCGTGCTCCTGTCGGCCGGCGCGGCCCAGGCGGCCGCGCCCCAGGTCGAGATCAAGGACGCCGTCGCGCGCGTCACGGTGATCCCTGAGGCCCGTAGCGACATCAAGGTGGAGATCCTGACCACCAACGGGAAATTGCCGCTGCAGGTGCGTACAGCGGGCGCGAAGGTGACCATCGACGGCGGCCTCGATCGCAAGATCCGCAGCTGCCATGGCGGCGGCGCCAAGGCCCGCGTCCAGGTGAGCGGGGTAGGGGATGTCGGCTATGCGCAGATGCCCCAGATCGTGATCCGCACGCCGCGTGATGCGAACGTCCAGGNNNNCGGCGACTGGACGGTGGCTAACGTGGCCGGGCTGCTCAAGTTGAACCAGGCCGGTTCCGGCGATGCGATGGTCGGCTCGGCCGGCCAGGCCAGCATCCGTGCGGCCGGCTCCGGCGACATCAAGACCAAGGCGATCAACGGCCCGCTGGAGATCAAGATGGCGGGGTCCGGGGATGTCTGGACCGCCTCGGTGAAGGGGCCCCTGGAGGTCAACGCCGCCGGCTCGGGCGATGTAAAGGTCGCGGGCGGGGCGGTCGACGCCATGACCGTGATGGTGGCCGGATCGGGCAGCGTCGACTTCGGCGGCACGGCGCAGTCGCTGAAGGCTCGAATCGCGGGCTCGGGCGACGTCCGCGCCAAGGAAGTGAAAGGCGCGGTCTCCAAGACCATTGTCGGCTCCGGCGGGGTCACAATCGGCTAAAACGCGCGGCGAGCGCCGCCCGCGGCGGGATATCGCGGGGAAATGTCCGCGAACGGGGTCTTGAGCCCCTCCCACCCTTGACGGGAGCGAGTCGCAGACGTATAGACCCGCCTCCTGTTGGACCGGCTGTGTGCTTCGAAGCGTTTTGAAGCACAGACGCGGTCCGCAGAACGGCCTGGGTTCCGGTGTAAATCGGAAGTTCAGGGCAGGGCCCACACGAGCAGTTCGTGCGGGCTCATCTCGTTTTTGCGGACTTACGCGTACGCGCATCTCCTATGAGGTGCTCGGGTTGGTCTTTGAAATGGTCAATGTCACGCGGACGTTCGTCGTCTGTAGGGGAAACTAAAGAGCGATATGGATCGTCAGAACATCCGCATCCGGCTCAAAGCCTTCGATCACCGCGTGCTGGACCATTCCACACGCGAGATCGTCAATACGGCTAAGCGCACCGGCGCGACCGTCCGGGGGCCTATCCCCCTGCCGACGCACATCGAAAAATTCACCGTCAACCGTTCGCCGCACATCGACAAGAAGTCGCGCGAGCAGTTCGAAATCCGCACGCATAAGCGCGTGCTCGATATCGTCGACCCCACCCCGCAGACCGTGGACGCGCTCATGAAGCTCGACCTGTCCGCCGGCGTGGACGTCGAGATCAAGCTTTAAGAGGGGATCGGTCGATGCGTACCGGCGTGATCGCCAAGAAACTGGGTATGGCGCGCTTCTTCGATGAAGCTGGCAGCCATGTGCCGGTGACCGTGCTCAGCCTTGAAGGCTGCCAGGTCACGGCTCATCGTACCCAGGACAAGGACGGCTATGTCGCTCTCCAACTCGGAGCCGGCGCCAAGAAAGCCAAAAACACCTCCAAGGGCATGCGTGGCCATTTCGCTAAGGCGGAAGTCGAGCCCAAGCACGAACTCGCAGAGTTCCGCGTGACCGAGGATAACCTGATCGACGTGGGCGCTGAGCTCGTCGCCGACCACTTCGTCGCCGGCCAAAAGGTCGATGTGACGGGGAGCACGGTCGGTAAGGGCTTCGCCGGCGCCATGAAGCGTTGGAACTTCGGCGGTATGCGGGCCACCCACGGTGTGTCCGTCTCTCACCGGGCCCACGGTTCGACCGGTCAGCGTCAGGATCCGGGCAAGACCTTCAAGGGTAAGAAGATGGCTGGCCACCTTGGTCAGGAAACCGTCACCACCCTGAACGTCACGGTCTGGAAGGTCGACGTTGAACGTGGCCTGATCCTCGTGCGGGGCTCCGTGCCCGGCACCGAAGGTTCCTACGTGAAGATCCGCGACGCGGTGAAGTCGGCGCGTCCGGCAGAAGCTCCCGTCCCGGGCAGCTTCCGCAAGGCTGGCCAAGCGGCTCCGGTCGTTGAGGCTCCGGCGGTGGAAGAAGCTCCGGCTGAAGCGCCTGAAGCTGGGGGCGAAGCACAGTAATGAAACTCGACGTCATCAAGCTCGACGGCGGGAAGGGCGGTTCGATTGAACTGTCCGACGCCATCTTCGGTATCGAAGACATCCGTGGGGATATCCTGCAGCGTGTGGTTACTTGGCAACTCGCCAAGCGCCGCTCGGGCAACCACAAAATTCAAGTCCGCAACGAGGTCTCTCGTACGGGCAAGAAGATGTACAAGCAAAAGGGCACCGGCGGCGCTCGTCACGGCTCGCGCCGTGCGGCTCAGTTCGTCGGCGGCGCCAAGGCTCACGGCCCTGTCGTCCGCAGCCACGCCTTCGACCTGACCAAGAAGTTCCGCGCCCTGGCCTTGCGCCATGCGCTGTCCTCCAAGGTTAAGTCCGGCTCGCTGGTCATCATGGATAGCGTCATTCTCGCCGATCCCAAGACGGCCGGCCTGCGCGCCAGCCTCGAGAAGATCGGTCTGAAGAACGTGCTGGTCATCGCCGGCGCCGAAGTCGACGCGAACTTCAAGCTCGCCGCCCGCAACATCCCGAACGTGGACGTGCTGCCGAACGCCGGCCTGAACGTCTATGACGTGCTGCGTCGCCACACCCTCGTCCTGACCAAGGACGCGGTTGAAGCGATCAACGCGCGCTATGCTGAGAAGGAAGCCGCGTAATGGCCGACCCAGTCGCCCGCCACTACGACGCAATCCTGTCGCCGGTGATCACCGAGAAGGCCACTCTGCTCTCCGAGCAGAACAAGGTGGTCTTCCGGGTCGCCAATGACGCGACCAAGGACGAAATCGCCGCCGCTGTCGAAGCGCTGTTCAAAGTCAATGTCACCAAGGTCAACACCTTGGTCGTCAAGGGCAAGACCAAGCGTTTCCGCGGCCGTCCTGGTCGTCGTTCCGACGTCAAGAAAGCTGTCGTGACCCTGGCCGAAGGCCAGTCCATCGACATCACCACGGGGCTCTAGTCCGATGGCCTTGAAGCATTATAATCCGACCTCGCCGGGCCGTCGTAGCCTCGTCCTGATCGATCGTTCCGAGCTCCACAAGGGCCGCCCCGAAAAGTCCCTCGTCGAGGGTCTGACGAAGTCGGGTGGTCGTGGCGGCAATGGCCGTATCGCCGTCCGCTTCCGCGGCGGCGGCGCCAAGCGCCTGTACCGGAAGGTCGACTTCAAGCGTCGTAAGTTCGACATGCCGGCCACGGTTCAGCGTCTCGAGTACGACCCGAACCGCACGGCGTTCATCGCGCTCATCAAGTATGAAGACGGTGAACTGGCCTATATCCTGGCCCCGCAACGCCTCAAGGCCGGTGACTCTGTCATCGCCGCCGAAAAGGCCGACGTGAAGCCGGGTAACGCCATGCCGCTGCGCGGCATGCCGATCGGCACGATCATCCACAACGTCGAGCTGAAGCCCCTCAAGGGCGGTCAGATCGCCCGTTCGGCTGGCGCCTACGCCCAGCTGGTTGGTCGTGACGCCGGCTACGCCCAGATCCGCCTGAACTCGGGCGAACTGCGTATGGTCCAAGACACCTGCATGGCTACGGTCGGCGCGGTGTCCAACCAGGACCATATGAACCAGGTTCTGGGTAAGGCTGGTCGCGTTCGTCACATGGGCTTCCGCCCGCACGTCCGCGGCGTCGTCATGAACCCGGTCGATCACCCGCACGGCGGCGGCGAAGGCCGCACCTCTGGTGGTCGCCACCCGGTCACCCCGTGGGGCAAGCCGACCAAGGGCTCGAAGACCCGCACTAACAAGGCGACGGATAAGTACATCATCCGTTCGCGCCACGCTCGGAAGGCTCGGTAAGCCATGACCCGTTCCGTTTGGAAAGGTCCGTTTGTTGACGGATACCTCCTTAAGAAGGCTGAGACCGCTCAAGGTTCCGGCCGCAAGGATGTGATCAAGACCTGGTCGCGTCGTTCGACGATCATGCCGCAGTTCGTCGGCCTGACCTTCGGCGTTCACAATGGCCAAAAGCACGTTCCCGTGCTGGTCAGCGAAGACATGGTCGGGATGAAGCTCGGTGAGTTCGCCCCGACCCGGTACTTCCCCGGTCACGCCGCCGATAAGAAGGCGAAGAGGAAGTAGCCATGGCTAAGCAAGCTAAAGCACGCCGCCTGTCGGGGATCGAGGCCATGGCCAAGATCACGACCCTGCGCACCAGCCCGCGCAAGCTGAACCTCGTCGCTCAGTCGATCCGCGGCCTCAAGGTCCAACGGGCCCTGAACGAGCTGGAGTTCAGCCACAAGCGCATCGCTCGCGATGTCCGTAAGGCGCTCTACTCGGCGATCTCGAACGCCGAGAACAACCACAACCTCGACATCGACAACCTGGTTGTCGCCGAGGCCTTCGTGGGCAAGAACCTGGTGATGAAGCGCTTCGCCGCCCGCGCTCGCGGTCGTGCTTCGCGTATCGAAAAGCCGTTCAGCGAGATCACCATCGTGGTCCGCGAATTGGGTGAGGCCGCCTGATGGGTCAAAAAGTCAATCCGGTCGGGCTTCGCCTCGGCATCAACCGCACGTGGGATTCGCGCTGGTTCGCCAAAAAGGCGGACTACGGCCGGCTCCTGCATGAGGACATCAAGATCCGCAAGCAGCTGAAGAAGCGCCTGTATCAAGCTGGCGTTTCGCGGATCATCATTGAGCGTCCGCACAAGAAGTGCCGCATCACCATCTATGCCGCGCGCCCTGGCGTGATCATCGGCAAGAAGGGTGCGGACATTGATAAGCTGCGCAAGGACGTTGCTTCGATCACGGAAGGCGAGGTTCACCTGAACATCGTCGAAATCCGTAAGCCGGAGACCGACGCCCAGCTGGTGGCCGAGAACATCGCCCAACAGCTCGAGCGCCGCGTCGCCTTCCGTCGCGCCATGAAGCGGTCGCTGCAAAGCGCCATGCGTCTGGGTGCGAAGGGCATGCGGATCGAAGTCGCCGGTCGTCTCGGCGGTGCGGAAATCGCGCGTACGGAATCGTACCACGAAGGCCGCGTGCCGCGTCACACCCTGCGCGCCGACATCGATTACGGGGTCACTGAAGCCTCCACCACCTACGGCATTATCGGCGTGAAGGTGTGGGTCTTCAAAGGCGAGGTCCTGGATCACGATCCGATGGCTCTCGACAAGCGCCTGGCCACTGAATCCGGCCCGGCCGGCGAAGGTGGCGGACGTTCGGGCGATCGTCCCGACCGTGGCCCGCGTCGTGACCGTCGTGAGCAAGCTGGAGCCTAAGGTAGAGCCATGCTGTCTCCGAAGAAAACCAAGTACCGTAAGCAGTTCAAGGGCAAGATCCACGGAACGGCCAAAGGCGGCTTCTCGCTGAACTTTGGCTCCTATGGTCTGAAGTCCGTTGAACCGGAACGCATCACCGCGCGTCAGATCGAAGCGGCTCGTCGGGCGATCACTCGCCAGATGAAGCGCCAAGGTCGCGTGTGGATCCGGATCTTCCCGGATGTGCCGGTCACCGACAAGCCGGCCGAAGTGCGGATGGGTAAGGGCAAGGGCGCGGTCGAGTACTGGGCCGCGCGCGTTCACCCGGGCCGTATCATGTTTGAAATCGACGGCGTGCCGGACGATGTGGCCCGTGAAGCTCTGCGCCTCGGCGCGGCCAAGCTTCCGGTGAAGACCCGCATCGTCACTCGCATCGAAGCCGCTGTGGCGGAGGCCGCGTGATGAAGATCGACGATATCCGGGGTATGACGCCCGACCAACTCGGCGAAAGCCTGCTGAACCTGAAAAAAGAGCAGTTCAACCTGCGCTTCCAGGCTGCAACGGGTCAGGTCGAGAAGACCCACCGCGTCGACGAAGTCCGTAAGGACATCGCGCGGATCAAGACCGTCCTGCGCTCCAAGCAGACCGCGGCCTAAGGAGACTACGAATATGCCCAAGCGAATTCTCGAAGGCGTCGTCGTCTCCGACAAGGGTGACAAGACGATCGTTGTGAAGGTCGAGCGTACCTTCCTGCATCCGGTGCTGAAGAAGACCGTTCGTCGGTCGAAGAAGTACCACGCCCATGACGAGGCCAACGTCTACAAGGCCGGTGAAATTGCTCGTATCATCGAGTGTGCGCCGAAGTCGAAAACCAAGACCTGGGAAGTGCTGCCTAAGGGCGGCGCCCAACAAGCCTCTTAAAGAAAGTCTCATCCAATGATTCAGATGCAGACTAACCTCGAGGTCGCCGACAACTCCGGCGCCCGTCGTGTGATGTGCATCAAGGTGCTCGGCGGCGCAGGCCGTCGGTACGCTGGCGTAGGCGACAAGATCGTCGTCTCCGTGAAGGAAGCGATCCCGCGCGGTCGGGTGAAGAAGGGTGACGTGCTCCAGGCTATCGTGGTGCGCACCTCTTCGGCGATCAAGCGTAAGGACGGGTCGGTGATCCGGTTCGACAAGAACGCCGCCGTGATCGTGAACAAGCAATCCGAGCCGATCGGCACGCGGATCTTCGGCCCGGTTCCTCGTGAACTGCGCGCCAAGAACCACATGAAGATCATTTCGCTCGCGCCAGAGGTGCTGTGATGGCCGCGAAGATCAAAAAAGGGGACCGCGTTCAGGTCCTGACCGGCAAGGACAAGGGCCGTCAAGGCGCTGTCCTGAAGGTTCTGCCCAAGGAAGACCGCGTCGTCGTGGAAGGCCTGAACCTGGTTCAGCGTCACACCCGCCCGACCCAGTCCGACCCGCAGGGCGGCATCAAGAGCAAGGAAGCGGCGCTCCACATTTCGAACGTGGCGATCGTCGACTCCAAGGGCAAGCCGACCCGCGTCGGCTTCCGGGTCGAAGGCGACAAGAAGGTCCGCGTCGCCAAGACGACCGGTGAGGTGATCAATGGCTGAGCAAGCTTACGAACCGCGGCTGAAGTCCGAGTATCGCGCGCGCATCCGCGCCGCGATGAAGGAACAGTTCGGTTACACGAACGAGATGCAGATCCCCAAGCTGGACAAGATCGTCCTGAACATGGGTATCGGTGAAGCCGTCTCGGACTCCAAGAAGGTCAACTCGGCGATCGCCGACCTGGCGAAGATCGCCGGTCAAAAGCCGCAGCCGACCAAGGCTCGTAACTCCATCGCCGGCTTCAAGCTGCGCGAAGGCATGGTTGTCGGCGCGAAGGTCACCCTTCGTGCGGACCGCATGTACGAGTTCCTGGACCGTTTGATCACGATCGCGCTTCCGCGCGTGAAGGACTTCCGGGGCCTGAAGCCCACCTCGTTCGACGGTCGCGGCAACTACGCCATGGGTCTGAAGGAGCACATCGTGTTCCCGGAGATCAACTACGACCAAATCGATCAAATGTGGGGCATGGACATCATCGTCGCCACGACTGCGAAGACCGACGACGAAGCGCGCGCGCTTCTCAAGGAATTCCAGTTCCCGTTCGTTCAAGCGTAAGCGGCGGGAAGGAAAGAGAAAATGGCCAAGAAAAGCGCCGTCAATCGTAATGAGATGGTCCGCAAGCTGGTGAAGCAATTCGCCGGCAAGCGTGAAGAACTCAAGGCGATCGCCAACGATGAGAGCCTGCCGCTCGAAGAACGCTTCGAAGCCCGGCTGAAGCTCGCCGAGCTGCCGCGCAACTCGTCCAAGACCCGCATCCGTAACCGGTGCGAAGTCACGGGCCGTCCGCGCGCGTACTATCGGAAGCTTAGGATGAGCCGGATCGCCCTGCGCGACCTGGGTTCCAGTGGCCAGATTCCTGGCCTCGTCAAGTCGAGCTGGTGAGGAGGGTCTCATGGTGAACGACCCCGTTGGCGATATGATCGCCCGCATCAAGAACGCCGCCACCCGTGGCCGTTCGAAGGTTTCCACGCCGGCCTCGAAGATGCGCGCGCGCGTCCTCGATGTGCTCGCCGAGGAAGGCTACATCCGCGGTTATCAACTCGTTCAGAAGCCGGGCGCTTTCCCGGAATTCGAGATCGAGCTGAAGTACTTCGACAACCAACCGGTGATCGTTGAGATCCGCCGCGTGTCGAAGCCAGGCCGTCGCGTCTATTCGTCGATCAAGGACCTGAAGCCGATTAAGAACGGCCTGGGGATCTCGATCCTGTCGACGCCGAAGGGCGTCATGTCGGACACGGCCGCGCGTGACGCGAACGTGGGCGGCGAAGTCCTCTTGCGGGTCTACTAAGATGTCGCGGATCGGAAAGAAGGCAGTCGCCGTCCCTTCGGGTGTGACGGTGACGATCGAAGGCCAAACGGTCACGGTGAAGGGCCCCAAGGGGCAACTCGCTTGGACCGTGGCCGAAGAGATCGAAGTCAAGCAGGAGGGCGCTGAGCTCCTCCTGACGAAGCGTGTCGACAGCACCCGGGCGCAAGCCATGTGGGGCCTGTCGCGTACGCTGGTCGCGAACATGGTCGAAGGTGTCACCTCCGGCTTTGAGAAGACCCTCGAACTGGTCGGCGTTGGTTATCGCGCGGCGATGAAGGGCAATGCGCTCTCCATGCAGCTGGGCTTCAGCCATGACGTGGATGTGCCGGCTCCGGCCGGTGTCACCTTCACGGTGCCGAAGCAGACCGAGATCAAGATCTCAGGCATCGATAAGCAGGTGATCGGCGAGATCGCCTCGCAGATCCGTCGCCTGCGTCCGCCGGAGCCCTATAAGGGCAAGGGCGTTCGCTATGCCGGCGAAAAGGTTCGCCGCAAGGAAGGCAAGAAGAAGTAGGCCATGGCTCTTAAACCCCGTGACACCGCCAAGCGCCGCGCTGAGCGCACGCGCATCCGCCTGCGGTCGGTGGCGAATGGTCGGCCGCGTCTGTCGGTCTTCCGCTCGTCGAAGAACATTTACGCTCAGGTCATCGATGATGAACGCGGCGTGACCCTCGCGGCCGCTTCCACCCTCGAAGAGGGCGAAAAGGCCGCCAAGGGCTCGGACAAGGACGCCGCCGCTCGCGTTGGCGCCCTGGTCGCTCAACGTGCGATCGAGAAGGGCGTCAAAGACGTCGTCTTCGACCGTGGCGGCTACATCTATCACGGTCGCGTGAAAGCGCTGGCCGACGCCGCGCGCGAAGCCGGCCTGAACTTCTAGGGGTACGCTGATGGCTCGTGGAAACGAACAACGTGGCGGTGGCGGCGACAATCGCCGGGACCGCAACCGCGGCAACCAAGCCGAAGAGCGCGCCGATTCCGACATCGTCGAGAAGCTGGTGCACATCAACCGCGTCGCCGCGACCGTGAAGGGTGGACGTCGTTTCTCGTTCGCCGCTCTCATGGTGGTCGGTGACCAAAAGGGCCGCGTCGGCTTCGGTCATGGCAAGGCGCGTGAAGTGCCTGAAGCCATCCGCAAGGCGACGGAAGAAGCCAAGAAGACCATGATCCGCGTGCCGCTCCGTGAGAGCCGCACCCTGCACCACGACGGCAATGGCCGTTGGGGCGCTGGCAAGGTGATGGTTCGCTCGGCGCCTCCCGGCACCGGCGTCATCGCCGGCGGTCCGATGCGTGCGGTCCTCGAAACCCTCGGCGTTCAAGACGTCGTGGGCAAGTCGGTCGGCTCGTCGAACCCCTACAACATGGTGCGGGCGACCTTTGAGGCGCTGAAGGCTCAGTCTTCGCCGCGTCAAGTCGCCGCCAAGCGCGGCAAGAAGGTCGCCGACGTCCTGGGCCGTAAGGCCGATGGCGCCGCCGCGGCCGCTGCTGACGGAGAGTGATCTATGGCTACGGTGACTGTTCGCCAAACGGGTAGCCCCATCCGACGCACCAAGGACCAGCGTTCTACGCTCGCCGGTCTGGGTCTGAACAAGATGGGCCGCGTTTCGACCCTTGAAGACACCCCGTCGGTTCGCGGGATGATCGACAAGGTCAAGCACCTGCTCGAAGTCGTCGAAGGCTAAGCCTTTTCGACTGGACGTTTAGGAGAGGCGGCGCCAAAAGCGTCGCCTCTTCGGTCGTTTCGGCGACCAAGTTTCAATTTCAGCCGAGTCGGAGCCAGCGCTCCGGCGACAGATCTCCAAGGAGAGGCACCATGACCAAGCTTAATGAACTCGCTCCGGCTCCCGGTTCCACGAAGAACCGCATGCGCGTCGGCCGTGGCCCGGGTTCGGGCAAGGGCAAGACCGGCGGCCGCGGCGTCAAGGGTCAGAAGGCCCGTTCTGGCGTGGCCATCAACGGTTTCGAAGGCGGCCAGATGCCGCTGCACATGCGTATGCCGAAGCGCGGGTTCAACAACCCCTTCGCCAAGGAATTCGCCGAGGTGAACCTGTGGCGTCTTGAGCAGGCGATCGCCGCCGGCAAGCTCGACGCCAAGAAGCCGATCGACGGCAAGGTTCTGGTCGCGGCCGGCGTCCTGCGTCGTGAACGCGACGGCGTGCGTCTGCTCGCCAAGGGCGAACTGACCACCAAGATCGACATCACTGTCTATTCGGCTTCGGCCGCGGCCAAGGCCGCTGTCGAGAAGGCCGGCGGCAAGATCACGACGACCGCGCCGGTCGTCGCTGAAGCTGCTGAGTAATACGCCCGTCCCGGCGCAAGCCGGGAATTAGCTGACCATCCGGTTCCTCGAGGTCAGCGACCGCCCGCATTCCTGATGGAACCCCGACCTGGTCGGGGAAAGCGGCGGAGGGACCGGATGACAGCGCAAGGCGGACACCCTATGTGTGACCGGTCTTACAGTCTGGGGTTCTAAATGGCTTCGGCCGCTGAACAGCTCGCCGCAAACATGAACTTCGGCGCCTTTCAAAAGGCGACGGAGCTGCACAAGCGCATCGGGTTCACGCTCCTTGCGCTGATCGCCTATCGGCTCGGGACCTATATCCCGATCCCCGGCATCGACCCGCAAGCCTTCGCCCAAGCCTTTGAAGGCCAGGCGCAGGGGATCCTGGGCATGTTCAACATGTTCTCCGGGGGCGCTGTCCAACGGATGGCGATCTTCTCGCTGAACGTGATGCCCTACATCTCGGCGTCGATCATCGTGCAGCTGCTGGGGACGGTCTATCCGCCCTGGGAGAAACTGCGGAAGGAAGGCGGGGAGGCGGGCCGCAAGACCCTCAACCAATACACCCGCTACCTGACGGTCATTCTGGCGCTGTTCCAATCGTTCGCCATCGCCACCGGACTGCAAGCCAGCCCCGGCCTGGTGCTGGACCCCGGGATCTTCTTCCTGGCCTCGACGGTCGTGACTCTGACCGGCGGCACGCTGCTGCTGATGTGGCTGGGTGAGCAGATCACCAGCCGTGGTGTCGGCAACGGCGTCTCGCTGATCATCTTCGCCGGTATCGTCGCGGTTCTGCCGCGCGGCATCTGGCAGATGTTCACCATGACCCGGACCGGTTCGCTGTCGGGCTTCGCGATGTTCGCGATCATCGCCCTGGCCATCGCCGTGGTCTTCGCCATCGTCTTCATGGAACGCTCGCAGCGCCGTCTGCTGGTGCAGTATCCGAAGCGCCAGCAAGGCAATCGCATGTTTGGCGGGGACACCTCGTTCCTGCCGCTGAAGATCAACACCGCGGGCGTCATTCCGCCGATCTTCGCCTCGTCGCTGCTGCTGCTGCCGACCACGGCTATGGGCTTCCTAGCGACGGCTAATCTTCCGCCGTGGGCGCAATGGCTGCCTGGAACGGTGGGCCTGCTTCAGCACGGCCAGCCGGCCTTCATGGTGCTCTACGCGGCGCTGATCATCTTCTTCTGCTTCTTCTACACCTCGGTCGTGTTCAATCCGGACGACACCGCGGAGAACCTGCGCAAGTACGGCGGGTTCCTGCCAGGCATCCGTCCGGGCAAGCGCACCGCGGAGTATTTGGACTACGTGCTGACCCGTCTGACGGTGATCGGTGCGGCGTACATCACCCTGGTCTGCCTCATGCCCGAGATGCTGATCGGCTACTTCAAGGCGCCGTTCTATCTGGGCGGCACCTCGATCCTGATCGTGGTGAGTGTGACCATGGATACTGTGACCCAGATCCAGTCGCATCTCCTGGCCCACCAGTACGAGGGCCTGATCAAGAAATCCAAGCTGCGCGGCGGACGCGCGCGCTAGGGGCGTCGATTTAGGCCGGTCATTGGGGATGACCGGGGAGGGGATACTAAAAATGAATTTGATCCTGTTCGGCCCGCCGGCGGCGGGGAAGGGCACTCAGGCCAAGCGTTTGGTCGAGAACCGCAAGATGGTCCAGCTCTCCACCGGAGACATGCTGCGCGCCGCGATCGCTTCGGGCTCCGAGCTCGGCAAGCGTGTCGAGGGCGTCATGCAGCGCGGTGAGCTGGTCACCGACGAGATCGTTATCGCGCTTATCGAAGAGCGCTTGCCGGAGGCCGAGGCCGCTGGCGGAGCTATCTTCGACGGTTTCCCCAGGACCCTGGCCCAGGCCAAGGCTTTGGATTCAATGCTCGAGCAGCGCGGATCGCGAATCGATCTAGTGGTCCGCCTGAAGGTGGACGACGAGCAGCTCCTCAAGCGGGTCGCCGGTCGGTTCGCCGAATCGGGCCGTCCCGACGACAATCCCGAGAGCTTCAAGGTGAGGCTCTCGGCCTACAACGATCAGACCGCGCCGCTGCTGCCCTACTATGAGAGCCAGAAGAAACTGGTTGAAGTAGACGGCATGGGCACGATCGAAGAAGTGTCCACCGGCATTGACGGGGCTCTAGAAGCCCCCCGCCGGTAGGCAACCCGCCCTCGCAGTCGTAGGAAACCCTTAAAAGGTTCAAATTCCTGCGATTGCTCCATTGACGGAAACGCAACGTTCCCTATAACGGTGCGCTTCCGCGAAAGGGCGCGAAGGACGTGCCGGCCTTCCCACTTGGGACTCTGGGCCGGGGCGCCGTTCGCGCTTCTCTGCGTGACTAGGAGATTCTACGCGTGGCCCGTATTGCTGGCGTCAACATTCCGACTAACAAGCGCGTCGTGATCGCGCTTCAGTACATCCATGGCATCGGCCAGGCGAAAGCCAAGCAGATCGTCAGCACGGTTGGCATTGAAGACGCTCGTCGCGTCAATCAGCTGAGCGACGCTGAGATCCTTCAGATCCGTGAAGCCATCGACCGCGACTATACAGTCGAGGGCGATCTGCGTCGCGAGACTGCGGTCAACATCAAGCGCCTCATGGACCTGGCCTGCTATCGCGGCCTTCGTCACCGTAAGGGCCTCCCGGTCCGCGGCCAGCGCACCCACACCAACGCCCGCACCCGCAAGGGTCCGGCTAAGCCGATCGCCGGCAAGAAGAAGTAAGAGAGCTTAGCGATGGCCAAGGAACCGGCGCGCGTTAAACGTCGCGAACGTAAGAACATCACCTCGGGCGTGGCGCACGTGAACGCCTCGTTCAACAACACCATGATCACCATCACGGACGCGCAAGGGAACACGATTTCCTGGTCGTCGGCCGGCATGATGGGGTTCAAGGGCTCCCGGAAGTCGACGCCCTACGCCGCCCAGATGGCGGCCGAGGACGCCGGCAAGAAGGCGGCCGAGCACGGTGTGAAGACGTTGGAAGTGAACGTGTCGGGTCCGGGTTCGGGGCGTGAATCGGCGCTCCGCGCTCTTCAATCCGTCGGCATGACCATCACCACCATCCGCGACGTGACCCCCATTCCGCATAACGGTTGCCGGCCGCCCAAGCGTCGGCGCGTCTAAGTACCGAAGTACCGCACTCCCCACGCGCCGGACCGCGATTTCGCGTCCGGCGATCCTGCGTTTCGAGGGACATCTCTACGTGATCGAAAGAAACTGGAACGAGCTCATCCGTCCCGAGAAGCCGCTGATCGAGACCGGAACTGACGCGAACCGCAAGGCGCGTCTGGTAGCCGAACCTCTCGAACGCGGCTTCGGTGTGACGCTGGGCAACAGCCTCCGCCGTGTTCTCCTGTCGTCGCTGCAAGGCGCGGCTGTCACCGCCGTTCAAATCGACGGCGTCGTGCATGAGTTCTCGTCGCTTGAAGGCGTTCGTGAAGACGTCGTCGACATCGTCCTGAACATCAAGCAACTGGCTCTTCGTCTGCACTCCGAAGGCCCCAAGCGTATGACGCTGAAGGCCACTGGCCCCGGCGCCGTGACCGCCGGCCAGATCGAAGTCCCGGCGGACATTGAAATTCTGAACCCCGACCACGTGCTCTGCACCCTGGACGACGGCGCCACCGTGCGCATGGAGTTCACGGTGAACAACGGCAAGGGTTATGTCCCTGCCGAACAGAACCGTCCGGAAGACGCGCCGATCGGCCTCATCGCCGTCGACAGCCTGTTCTCCCCGGTCAAGCGCGTCGCCTATCGCGTCGAGCCGACCCGTCAGGGCCAGAGCCTCGACTACGACAAGCTGATCATGGAAGTGGAAACCAACGGCGCGATCTCGCCGGTGGACGCGGTGGCCTTCGCCGCCCGTATCCTCCAAGACCAGCTGCAGATCTTCATCACCTTCGAAGAGCCGAAGAAGAAGGTCGAAGGCGAAGCCAAGCCGGAACTGCCGTTCAACCCGGCGCTGCTGAAGAAGGTCGACGAGCTCGAGCTCTCGGTCCGTTCGGCGAACTGCCTGAAGAACGACAACATCGTCTATATCGGCGACCTGATCCAGAAGACCGAGGCGGAGATGCTCCGTACCCCGAACTTCGGCCGCAAGTCGTTGAACGAGATCAAGGAAGTGCTCGCGGGCATGAACCTTCACCTCGGCATGGACGTGCCGAACTGGCCGCCGGAAAACATCGAAGAACTCGCGAAAAAGTTCGACGACCAGATGTAAGACGCTTCTGCGCCGACTCCGTGCCGCTTCGGCGGCACGGGCCCCACGAGACCGCAGCTGCGGTGGAGGGCCCCGGCGCTTCGTTTTGACCCAGGCGGGAGCAGGCTGGGACTTGGTTAGGTAAGGACGGATCCCGAAGATCGGGAACGTCCGGCGGGTCAAGCGGCCCAGGAGATAAGATATGCGTCACGGTAAAGCACACCGCAAACTGGGTCGGACGACCGCTCACCGCACCGCGATGTTCGCGAACATGGCTGCGAGCCTGATCAAGCACGAGCAAATCGTGACCACCCTGCCCAAGGCGAAGGAACTGCGTCCCGTCGTCGAGAAACTGATCACGCTCGCCAAGCGCGGCGATCTGCACGCTCGTCGTCAGGCCATCAGCCAAGTTCGTGACGTGGCTCAAGTCGGCAAGCTCTTCGCCGTCCTGGGTCCGCGCTACCAAGAACGTCAGGGCGGCTATATCCGCGTCCTGAAGGCCGGCTTCCGCTACGGCGACAACGCCCCGCTGGCCGTGATCGAGCTCGTCGATCGCGATCCGTCGGAAAAGGGCAAGGACTCCGGTCCGGTCCAGGTCAGCGCGTTCGGCGACGAATAAGCTAACCTGCCAAAGCAGTTTCAGAGCCCCGGACAGCGATGTCCGGGGCTTTTGCTTTTCCGGCTCCCGCGGCGGGCGCATGCTCGCGCCCATGGACGCCGCCGAAGTCGAGGCCCAGGTCGAGGGCTTCATCGCCAGATATGATGATGCGATCGCCGCGCAGATCCGGGCGGCGAGGACCATCATGCGAGCCCGGCTGCCAGGCGCGTTGGAGCTGGTCTGGGACAACTATAATGCGCTGGCGATCGGCTACGGCCCGACCGAGCGGCAAGCCGACATCCTGTTCTCCATCACCGCCTATCCTCGCTGGGTCAGCCTGTTCCTGGTCGGCGGGCCCAGGCTGAGCGATCCCCATGGCCTGCTGAAGGGCGAGGGGAGCCGCATGCGCCACATTGTTCTTGAGGCCGCCGAGCGCCTGAACGACCTGGAGGTCGCGGACCTGATGGATCAGATCCTGCGCAACGCCCGCACGCCGCTCGATCCCAGGCAGCCCCAGCGCACCATCGTCAAATCGATCTCGGCCAAGCAGCGACCGCGACGAAAGTAGTTGCGTCAAATGGAAACTATTATAGATTTGTGGAAATAGAGGCCTGCCTGGAGAAGTCCCATGAGCGCGTCCAAGTCCGCCATCACCCCTGTCGTCTTCTATCGCGATCCGATCGCCGCCCTGCATTGGCTGGAGGCCGCTTTCGGGTTTGAGACCGAGGTCCTGTTGACCGACGCCGAGGGCAAGCTCGCCCATGCCGAGATGACCTTCCGCGACTGCAACATCGGTATCGGCGGCGAGTGGGAGGGGCCGCAACTTGGCGGCGCGCGGATGCGTAGCCCGGCGTCGCTGGATGGCGCGGGCACTCAGTTCATGCGGCTGAACCTGGCCGAGGGGCTCGACGCTCACTGCGAGCGGGCGAGGGCGGCCGGCGCGGTGATCACCGAGGAACCGCAGGATCAGTTCTACGGCGCGCGGACCTACCGCGCCCGAGATCTCGAGGGCCATGTCTGGACCTTCAGCCAGGACGTCCGAGTTGTCTCCGGCGAGGAGATGGCCGCCGTGAGCGGCCTGACGATCGAGACCTCGTTGCGCAAGGAGGATTGAGATGAGTGAACGCGCAAGATTACCGACCATCGGTCCGCTGCTCTGGTATCGCGACCCACGGGCCGCCATCGCCTGGCTGGAGACCGCGTTCGGCTTCGAGACCCGGTTGATCGTCGATGACGGCGCCGGCGGGGTGATCCATTCCGAACTGACGCTGGGTGACGGCTACATCATGGTGGTCGGCCCGCCCGATGGGCGTTCGGTAAGCCCGGCCGCGTTCGGCGGGCGCTCCACCCAATCGGTGCACGTCCAACTCGATGACGGGCTGGACGCCAGGTGTGAGCGGGCGCGAAGCGCCGGCGCGGCCATCGAACGCGAGCCAGAGACCCAGCCCTATGGCGACAGGGTCTTCACCTGCCGCGATCTTGAAGATCATCCCTGGTCGTTCGGCCAGACCGTGCAGGCGCTTTCCGTCGAAGAGATGGAAGCGGCCACCGGCCACAAGATTGAAGCCTAGAGGAGAGACGACCATGGCCGCCGGTTTCCGTTCCGCGCTGTTCTACCAAGATCCCAAGGCCGCTCTGGCTTGGCTCGAGAAGGTCTTTGGCTTCGAACTTGCGATGCTGCTGGAGGACGCGGAGGGCAATCTCGTCCACTCCCAGATGACGTTCGGCGACGGCTGCGTGATGATCGGCCAGGAATGGAGCGCCGACCACAAGAGCCCAAAATCGGTCGGCGGCAAGAACACCCAGACCGTCAGCATCGAGATTGAGACCGATATCGACGCTCACTTCGAGCGGGCCAAGGCTGCGGGCGCGGTGATCGACGCCGCGCCGGAGACCCAGTTCTACGGGGATCGCACCTATCGCTGCCGCGACCTCGAAGGCCACATCTGGACGGTCTCGCAGAATGTGAAGACGGTCAGCCGCGAGGAGGCCGAGGCCATCACCGGCCTGAAAATCACCGGATGGCTATGAGCGCCGCAGCCGCCCAAATCGACACGACCCTAGCGGCGCTGGCCGATCCCCATCGCCGCCGGGTCGTGGACCTGCTGGCCAAGAGCCCGCGACCGGCCGGTGAGCTGGCGCGCGAACTGGGGCTCTCGCCCCCGACCATGAGCCGCCACCTGCGCGCCCTGCGTGAGAGCGGTCTGGTCGAGGAATCCCATCCGCAGTTCGATGCGCGGGTGCGCATCTACGCCCTGAGGCCCGAACCCATGGTGCATCTCCTGCGCTGGCTGGAGGAAAGCGAACGCCTCTGGTCCGAACAACTGCTGTCCTTCAAGGCCCACGTCGAGAGCGCGCCGTGACCTCGAAGGTCTATGTCGCCCTACGGGTGAAGGTCGCGCCCGAGCGCGCCTTCGCCGCCTTCGTGCAGGAGATCGGCGCTTGGTGGCGGCCGAACAGCCTGTTCCAGACCACGCCGCGCGCGCCGGGGCTGCTGGCGTTCGAGCCCGGGGAGGGCGGTCGGCTGACCGAAACCCTGGCGGGCGGCAAGGTCTTTGAGATCGGCAGGATCACCGCCTGGGAGCCGCCGACGCGGCTGGTTTTCTCCTGGCGGCAGGCGAACTTTCCCCTCGATCTTCACACCGAGGTGGAGGTTCGGTTCGAGGGCGTTGGAGAGGGCGAGACGCGGGTCAGCATCGAGCATCGCGGCTTCGATCAGGTGCCCGCGGGCAGCGCCGCGCGTCACGGCTTCCCCGACCAGGTGCTGTTGATGCGGTTGGCGGAGTGGTGGCGAAGCCTGCTGACATCCTATCGCGACACCTCGGCATAACGTCGGTTGGCGGGTCATGCTAGTTCACTGCCTCGGCCTGCAGATTCTATCGGGAGCCTGAGACCATGACCGATCGACCAACTGCGCCGCAGGGCGGGGCCGCCAAGGACGGACAATGGACCGGCGCCTTCCGGTTCATCTTCGCCGCGGCGGTGATCAACGCCGTTTCGTTCGGGATCATGATTCCGGTGCTGCCGAACCTGATCAAGCAGTTCACCGGCGGCGATACGGCCGCGGCGTCGGAGTGGAACGTGGTGTTCGGCGCGGTCTGGGGGGTGATGCAGCTGTTCTGCGGCCCGGTCCTGGGCATGATGTCGGACCGGTTCGGCCGCCGGCCGATCCTGCTCATATCGCTGGCGGGGCTGGCCATCGACTTCCTGTTCATGGCCCTGGCCCCCAGCCTGGCCTGGCTGTTCGTCGGCCGGGTGATCAACGGCCTGACGGCGGCCAGCTTCTCCACCGCCAACGCCTACGTGGCCGACGTGACGCCGCCCGATAAGCGCGCCAAGGCGTTCGGCTGGATGGGCTCGGCCTTCTCGTTCGGGTTCCTGGTCGGGCCGGCGCTGGGCGGCTTCCTCGGCGACATCGACCTGAGGTTGCCGTTCTTCGTGGCCGCGGGCCTGACCACCATCAACTGGTTCTACGGCTTCTTCGTGCTGCCGGAATCGCTGCCGCCGGAGAAGCGAGTGGCCAAGTTCGACTGGAAGCGGGCCAATCCGGTCGGCTCGCTGGTCTTCCTGCGCGCGCACGCCGATCTGCTGGGGCTGGCGACGGTCGGCTTCCTGTTCCAGCTGGCCCATACGGTGCTGCCGGCGATCTTCGTGCTCTACACCGGCTACCGCTACGGCTGGACGCCGGGCTTCATGGGCTTGACCATGATGGCGACGGGGCTGGCGGGCGTCATCGTCCAGACCCTGCTGGTGGGTCCCGTGGTGGCCAAGATCGGCGAGCGCGGGGCGTTGCTGCTGGGCGCGGCGGCCGGCGCGACGGGCTTCGCGATCTACGGCTTTGCACCGAGCGGCTGGATCTATTTCCTCGGCGTGCCGGTCTTCGCGCTGATGAACTTCCTGCAGCCGGGTTTGCAGGGGCTGATGACCCGCCGGGTCGAACCGTCCGGCCAGGGGCAGCTTCAAGGCGCCAACCAGAGCCTGCAAGGCATCGCCTCGGTGATCGGGCCGATCGTCTTTGGCCTGACCTTCGCCTGGTCGATCCGCCATGAGGGGATCGTGCATCAGCCGGGGTTGGCCATCTATCTGGCCGCCGGGCTGCTGGTCGGCGCCTTCCTGCTGGCGCTGCGGGTTGGGCGTGCGCCGCGAGCGGTGGCGGAGGCCGCCTGAACCGAGGCTTGCGTTTCGCCTACGGCAACTTAAGGTCGCCGACAGTATGACAGGAATGATCGAGACGATGAGGGCCTAGGCTCACGGACGCTGGCGAGATCGCCGGCCTGCCGCTTTGCGCCATTTCCCCCGCCGGCCGCCCATGCGGCTCGGTTGCTCGAGACATTCATGACCATTCCATCCGATCTGACCCCGCCCGCGGGCGTGCAAACCCGTCCCGACCTACGCCGGCGCGCCGGCTTGCGGTTCATCGGCGTGACCATCTGCCTGGACGTGGTCTCCCACACCATTGTCTTCCCCGTGCTGCCGAAGCTGGTCGAGGAACTGCTGGGCGGCGACGTCCAGGGCGCGGCGCGCTGGATCGGCGTCTTGATCGCCATCTGGTCGGTGGCCCAGTTCGTGGCCGCCCCGGTGATCGGCATGCTGTCGGACCGGTTCGGGCGGCGGCCGGTGATCCTGATCTCGGTGTTCGGCCTGGCCGTCGATCTGGTGATCATGGCGCTGGCCCCGACCCTGGCCTGGCTGCTGATCGGCAGGGCGCTGTGCGGGCTGACGGCCGGGGCGCAGGCCGCGGCCATGGCCTATGTCGCCGACATCACGCCGCAGGAAGAACGCGCCAAGAGCTATGGCTGGATCAACGCCGCGGCCTGGACCGGAGTGATCCTGGGCCCGGCGCTGGGCGGCCTGCTGGGTTCGGTCGATCCGCGCGCGCCGTTCTGGGCGGCGGCGGCGGTGTCGCTGCTGAACGGCCTCTATGGCCTGTTCGTGCTGCCGGAGTCGCTCGCCCGCGAGAACCGCGCGCCGATGTCGTGGCGCAAGGCCAACCCGGTCGGGGCGCTGAACCTGCTGGTCTCGCGCAAGGGCCTGCCGGCCCTGGCGTTCGTGCTGGTGCTGCTGTGGCTGGCGATGCACGCGATGAACAGCGTCTTCGTTCTCTACACCGCCCATCGCTACGACTGGGACCCGCTGGCCCTGGGCATCTTCGCCAGCGCCTTCGCCGCGGTGAACATCGTCGTGCAGAGCCAGCTGGCCGGACGCTTCGTCAGGTGGTTCGGCGAGCGGCGGACGGTGATCGGCGGGCTGACCGTCCAGGTGCTCTGCTACATCGGCGTCGGTCTGGCGCCGACCGGGCCGATCTTCTGGGCCGTGAACTTGCCCGGCGCCTTGGCCAATGTGGCCGGGCCGGCCCTGCAATCAATGATGACCGCGAAGGTCGATGCGAGCGAGCAGGGCAGGCTGCAGGGCGCGATGGGGTCGATCTCCAGCATGACCGGCCTGTTCGGACCGATCCTGTCGACCCAGGCCTTCGCCTGGTCGATCGCGCCCGGAATGGCGGCGGTCTGGTCCGGCTCGTCGATCATCGCGGGCGGCGTCCTGACGATGATCGGCCTTCTTCTGGTGGTTCTCTTCGTTCGCGAGGTTCCATCAGGTGAAGCGCGGGCCTAAATCAACGCCTTCATTGCGCCTGAATACTCGTCAGAGTGCCGGGCTCACGACGATGCTTGGAGAGTCTATGCGCGCCTTACGCGTTCTGATCCCGGCCATGGCCCTGCTCGCGGCCTGTTCCGATCCCGCCGCCAAATCGAACGCCCAGATCCCGCCGCTGGCCCAGCCCAGCCGTGCGGCGCCGGGCGACGCCTTGACGATGAAGTCCTCCTTCGCCCCCGTGGTGAAGCGGGCGGCTCCGGCCGTGGTCAATATCTCGTCCAAGCGCCTGGTCCGGGCGCGGCCCGATCCGTTCTGGGAAATGTTCGGCGGCGGCGCGCCGCGCGACCGCATCCAGGGCTCGCTGGGCTCGGGCGTCATCGTCCGCGCCGACGGGGTGATCGTCACCAACAACCACGTGGTCGAGGGCGGGCAGGAGATCACTGTCGCGCTTGCCGACCGCCGCGAATACGTCGCCCGCGTGCTGCTGGCCGACCCGCGCACCGACCTGGCGGTCCTGAAGATCGATGTCGGGAACGAGCGGCTGCCGGTGCTGGCGATCGACGATTCCGATGAGGCCCAGGTCGGCGACCTGGTGCTGGCCATCGGCGACCCCTTCGGCGTCGGCCAGACGGTGACCAACGGCATCATCTCGGCGCTGAACCGCACCGCCGACCCGAACGGCGACACCTCCAACGCCTATATCCAGACCGACGCGGCGATCAATCCGGGCAATTCCGGCGGCGCCCTGGTCGATATGGACGGCGACCTGATCGGCGTGAACAGCTTCATCCTCTCGCGCTCGGGCAGTTCGTCGGGCGTCGGCTTCGCGGTCCCCGCCGCCATCGTCAAGCGCGTGGTCGAGACCGCCGCCGGCGGCGGCCAGGCCGTGGTGCGTCCGTGGCTGGGCGCGCGCACCCAGACCGTGACCGGGGAAATGGCCCGCAGCATGGGCCTGGCGGTTCCGCAGGGCGCGCTGGTGGCCGACATCTGGCCGAACGGCCCGGCGGCCAAGGCCGGCCTGCGCCAGGGCGACGTGATCATCTCGGTCGACGGCCGTCCGGCGGTCGACGCCGCGGCGGTGTCCTACGCCATCTCCTCGCGCCGGCCCGGCGACCAGATCAAGCTGGGCGTGCGGCGGGGCGGCGGAGAACAGAGCCTGACCCTGCGCGCCGAGCCGCCGCCCGCCACCCCGGCGCGCGACCAGCAGGTGGTCTCTGGCCGCAACCCCTTCGACGGGGCGACCGTGGTCAACCTCTCGCCGGCCGTGGCCGACGAACTGGGCCTGGATCCGTTCCTGGGCAAGGGCGTGATGGTGATCAATATCAGCCGGGGCTTTGCGATGAACGCGGGCCTGCGTCCGGGCGATCTGATCCGCAAGGTCAACGGCCGTGACATCGGCACGGTGCGCGAACTAATCGGCGTGCTCGGCGCCGGCGGCGCACAATGGCAGGTGACCATCGAGCGCAACGGCCAGGAAGTGACCGCGAACTTCCGGACCTAAGATGCTCCCCCTCTGGGGGAGCTGTCGGCGAAGCTGACTGAGAGGGACTTTGACGCTTTCGAGCTAGAAGCCCCCTCCGTCACGCGTCGCTACGCGCCGCGCGCCACCTCCCCCAAATCGCGCTGAGCGCTGGGGGCGGATCGGGGCATGCGCGGCGCGGAGGCATTTGCTAGAACGCGCCATGGCCGATCTCTTCGAAGCCGCGGGTCTGACGCCGCATGCGCCGTCGCCGCTCGCAGACCGACTGCGCCCGCAACGGCTGGACGAGGTGGTGGGCCAGGACCATCTGCTCGGACCCGAGGGGCCGATCAGGCGCATGGCCGAGGCCAAGCGGCTGGCCTCGATGATTCTGTGGGGACCGCCGGGCACCGGCAAGACCACCATCGCGCGTCTGCTGGCCAAGGAGGCCGGCTACGAATTCCAGCAGCTCTCGGCGGTGTTCTCCGGGGTCGCGGACCTCAAGAAGGCGTTCGAACAGGCGAAGATGCGTCGGTCCGCCGGCCAGTCGACCTTGCTGTTCGTCGACGAGATTCACCGCTTCAATCGCGCCCAGCAGGACGGTTTCCTGCCTTTCGTGGAGGAGGGGATCGTCACCCTGGTCGGCGCAACCACCGAGAACCCGTCCTTCGAACTGAACGGCGCCTTGCTGTCGCGCGCCCAGGTCTATGTGCTCAAGCGCCTGGACGACGAGGCGCTGGCCAGCCTGCTGGACAAGGCCGAGGTCCATGAGGACCGCAAGCTGCCGTTGGAGCCCGAGGCTCGCGAGGCGTTGGTGGCGCTGGCCGACGGCGACGGCCGCTACCTGCTGACCCTGTCGGAGACCCTGCTCAACATCGGCTCGGACAAGCCGCTCTCGACCAAGGAGTTGGGCCAGATCCTGCAGAAGCGCAGCCCGGCCTACGACAAGGATCGCGAGGAGCACTACAACCTCATCTCGGCCCTGCATAAGTCGGTCCGGGGTTCCGACCCCGACGCGGCGCTCTATTGGCTGGCGCGGATGCTGGGCGGCGGGGAAGATCCGCTGTTCATCGCCCGGCGGCTGATCCGCATGGCGGTGGAGGATATCGGCGAGGCCGATCCGCTGTCGCTGCTGCTCGCCAATGCGGTCAAGGACACCTACGACTTTTTGGGATCTCCGGAAGGCGAGCTCGCCCTGGCCCAACTGGTCGTGCACCTGGCCGCCGCGCCGAAGTCGAACGCGGTCTACGTCGCCTTCAAGGCCGCCCAGCGCGCCGCCAAGGAGACCGGCTCGCTGACGCCGCCGGCCCACATCCGCAACGCGCCGACCAAGCTGATGAAGGACCTCGGCTACGGCAAGGGCTACGCCTACGACCACGACGTCGAGGGCGGCTTCTCCGGCCAAAACTACTTCCCCGAGGGGATGGAGCGGCGGAAGTTCTACGATCCGAAGGGCGAGGGCGCCGAGGCTCGCACCAAGGAGCGTCTCGATCGTTGGGCGCAGCAGCGGGACCGCCAGAAGTGAAGCCGCGCGGTCAACCGAAGAGACGCGCCGAACCTGTTCCGATCGTTCTCACGCCTGATGAGATCGCCCTGGTCCGCGGCCTGGTGATCTATGAGGACCCGCACATCATGGCGCTGAACAAGCCTTCGGGCCTGTCCAGCCAGGGCGGGCGAGGCCAGGTCAATACTCTGGACGAACTGCTGTGGGCCTTCGCCAAGCCGGGCAAGGCGCGGCCGCGGCTGATCCATCGCCTGGACCGCGACACCTCCGGGGTGATCCTGACCGCCAAGACCAAGCCGGCGGCCAGCTTCCTGGGCAAGCACATGATGGGCCGCAGGTTCTCCAAGACCTACCGCGCCATTGTGACGCCGGATGCGCCCGAGCCCGCCCAAGGCGCGATCGAGGCGGCGCTGCGGCGCGAGGAACTGGGCCGCGAGGCCTATATGCGCGTCTGCCCGCTCGACCATGCCGACGCCGAGAGCGCCCGCACCCGTTATCGGACGATATCCAAGGCGCCGGGCGCGGCGCTGCTGGAGCTGGCGCCGGAGACCGGGCGGATGCATCAGATCCGGGTGCACCTGGCCTCGATCGGCCGCCCGATCGCCGGCGACGTGCGCTATGGCGGCGCCTTGGCGGTCGGAGGACACGCCGTGCCCCGGCTGATGCTGCATGCGGCCGCATTGTCGTTTCCGCATCCGGAAGGCGGAACCAAGGTCATTGAGGCGCCGACACCGGCCGATATGCAAAAGTTGATCGACAGCCTGGGCTTAGGCTGAGCGGGAACGGGCCGGCAGGCTTGACCGTTGGTCGAAAGAGCCGACAGTCCAACGGCTTCCTCGGAGGTCTTTGACGATGAAACGCCCGATGCTGACGGTCGGCCTGTGCGCCGTCCTCGCGGCCTGCGCCACGGCGCCGACGGTCTATGGACCGGCGAGCGGACCGCAAACCGTCGGGTTCTCGGAGTACCGGATCGAGCCTGGCCGCTATCGCGTGACCTTCAGGGGCGGGCCGGGCGCGCCGGCCGAGCAGGTGTCCGACTACGCCCTGCTGCGCGCCGCCGACCTGGCCATCGCCGACGGCTACGACTGGTTCCGGGTTTCGGACCGCTACATGACCCAGAGCGGCCAGAGCGGCGGGCCCCGCTTGTCCGTCGGCGCCGGCGGCGGAAGCGGTCGTTATTCCAGCGGCGTGGGCGTTGGCCTGGGCACCAGTTTCGATCTCAGCGGCGGGCCCCAGGTGGTCCAGACGCTGGAGGTCATGATGGGGCGCGGGAGCCGTCCGCCGGGAAGCGACATCTATGACGCCCGCGAGATCCGCCGGGTGATCGGCGCGCGAACCTGACCGCGCGCTTTAGCGGCCTTTGCACCAAAGGCCGGCGCGTCGCATAAGGGCGCATGGATAAGGTGTTTTTGGTCGCGGCAGGCGGCGCGGCGGGGGCGGTGGCGCGATATGCGCTGGGCGTCCAGGCTATGCGCCTGTGGGGCTCGGCCTGGCCCTATGGGACATTGCTGGCCAACATTCTCGGCGGGTTGCTGATGGGCGCCCTGGTGGGCTTCTTGGCTCACCGCGGCGGCGGCGATCAGGAGCGGCTGCGTCTGCTGCTGGGCGTCGGCGTGCTGGGTGGATTTACGACTTTTTCGGCGTTTTCCCTGGAGACGGCGCTGATGATCGAGCGCCGGACCTATGGTCAGGCGTTCGGCTACGCGACGGCCTCCGTGGTGCTGTCCGTCACGGCCCTGTTCATGGGCATAATCTTGGCGCGGAAGGCGTTCGCATGAGGGAAGTCCGCAACATCGCCGTTGATCCGGGTGAGG
Organism: Phenylobacterium sp. Root700; assembly: GCF_001429025.1. GTDB lineage: Bacteria > Pseudomonadota > Alphaproteobacteria > Caulobacterales > Caulobacteraceae > Phenylobacterium. The sequence continues at coordinate 26,207 of NZ_LMHT01000003.1, forward strand.
ACGGCGTGCGCCTGGACCGCTGGTTCCGCCGGCGCTGGCCGCATGTGTCCCAGATCCAGATCCAGAAGATGGCGCGCTCGGGCCAGATCCGCGTGGACGGCAGCCGCGCCAAGCCCGAGCAACGGGTCTCGGCCGGCGAAACCATCCGCGTTCCGCCGCTGCCCGAAGCCCCGAAGGCCGGCGATCCGAAGCCTGAACTGGAGCGGCGCGACGTGATGTTCGTCAAGTCGCTGGTGATCTACGAGGACGACGAGGTGCTGGTGCTGAACAAGCCCGCGGGCCTCGCCGTCCAAGGCGGCACCAAGACCCTGATGCACGTTGACCGGCTGCTCAGCGCCTGGGGCGAGGGGCTGGAGCGCCCGCGCCTGGTTCACCGCCTCGACCGCGACACCTCCGGCGTGCTGGTGCTGGGCAAGTCGCCGGGCGCGGCGGCCAAGCTGTCGGGCGCCTTCGCCCGCCGCCGTGTGGAAAAGACCTACTGGGCGCTGGTCCAGGGTAACCCCAAGCCCTCCGAGGGGGTGATGGAGCTGCACTTGGCCAAGAAGGGCATCGGCGATCGCGAGATGATCGTGCCGGCCGATCCCAAGGACCCCAACGCCGATCCGGCCGAGACCGAGTTCGTGACCATCAGCCGCGCGGCGCACCGTGTCGCCTGGATGGCGCTGCGCCCCCACACCGGCCGCACGCACCAGCTGCGCGCGCACATGCTGGCCATGGGCCATCCGATCCTGGGCGACCCGAAGTACAAGACCGAGGAGTCGGCGCAGTTGTCAGGGAACCTGAAGCTGCAGCTTCATGCCCGCCGCCTGACCCTGCCGCACCCCTCGCGCGGCACGCTGACCCTGGAGGCCCCGATCAGCAAGGAGCTGAAGGAAGGCTTCAACCGCTTCGGCTTCGACGAGCATGAAGCCGATCCCGAGCCCTTCAAGCGTCGGCGGCGCAGTTAAAATCGCGGTGTCATCCCGGAAGCCGCGCAGCGGCTGTCCGGGACCCATGAACACCGGATGGATCAGGCTGAGGCCCGACCTCGCCGTCTTCTGTTGGCACGGAGCGAATGGGTCCCGGTCTTACTTCGCAAACCGGGATGACAGCGTTGGCGGCGGCCTAGGCTTCCGCGAACGTCACAACCCCCGCCGCGTCCGGTTCCAGGAACTTGGCGGCGGAGATCGCCTCGGCCTCGATGGTCTTGCGGTCCTCGGCTGAGACCGCGCCGAATAGGCGCACGCTCACTGCGACGGATTTCATCTTCGGCTCGATCCGCCACGTGCCGGCGACGACCCCGTCGACCAGCACCATCGCCGGGATCAGGCCGTTCTTGCTGGCCAGCAATGGCGCGTGCTCGGGACGTATGACGCCCGTGCGATCGGCGCGGCCAAGCACCGCGCCGTCGAAATCGGCCAGCAACCGCACGGGCGCGGGCGTCTCGCCGCTCGGTCGCGGCGCGTCCTTCAGATCGAACAGGGTGCGCTTGCGCTCGTCCCTGAAGGTGACGAGTTCATCGCCCAGCGCCTCGAAGATCGCGGCCGCCGCCTTCTGACCCGACCATCCGGCGAAGTCGGCCGGTAGCGACGGGCCGTGGGCGGCGAGATAGCGGCGGGCGAGGTCCTGCGGGCGTAGGGCGAGATCCTCGTCGCGGCCCAGCCAAGTTTTGGCCAGGGTGAAGTCGCCGCCGGGCTCGTGGCCGAACGCGGCGTTCGACGAGGCCTGGACCAGCGGCAGGAACATCCGCGCCGCGAAGGCCAGCGGCCGAACCGGATCGACGCTCTCGGCCTCCAACACCTGGCGGACGCTCTCGAAGTCCTTGGGTTCGGGCGCGAAGTGCCGCCGGGCGAGGTCCAGCACGCGCTCCAGCTCCTCCGGCGCCGGCTTCACGCCGCCAGGCAGGGTGACGTCGCGGGGCGGCATGACGGTGGTGCGGAAAGCCAGCACGTCGCGGGCGCTGGCCAGGTGCAGGGTGCCGCGCATCAGGGTGGAGCGCACGACTTGGCGCTTATGGATCGCCGCCAGCAGGTCGGCGCGCTGGAACCCCTCCAGCCTCGCCCATAGGCCAAGGAAGGGCGCGCGCGGCAACTGGGCCTGGATGGCGAACAGCCGTTCCAGCGCCTCGACCGCGCCGATCTTCTCACGGGACAGCAGCATCTGCCGGGCGAGCAGGATCCGGTTGAGGTCGCGTGGGGTCAGAATCTGGTCGGCCATGGCGGCCAGGATCGCTGAGCCAGCGGCGGCCGGCCAGCCCTGCCGCGAAACGCCGCCTTGCGTATTTTCTCATCCGTCCCCATTGCACCCGTCGCGCCACGCATTTTCACGCGCGGCCAGGAGGCGAGTTTGCAAAAGGGCTTCATTGAACCCGGCGAGAAGCCGAAGCGGTTCTACACGGATGTCACGGTGGTGGCCGAGGACGGCGGCTTCGCCGTCAAGCTGGACGGCCGCAATGTGCGCTCGCCCAAGGGCGGCAAGCTGAACGTCCCGACCCCGGCCCTGGCCGAACTGGTCGCCGGCGAATGGTCGGGCCAGGTCGGCGTGATCGAGATGGCCGACATGCACGCCACCCGGCTGGCCTTCACCGCCACCGAAGCGGTCTCCAAGGCGCGCGAGGCCACGGCCGGCCAGATCGCCGAATATGCCGCCTCCGACGTGCTCTGCTACTTCGCCGGTGAGCCCGAGAGCCTGCATCAGCGCCAACTTGAGGTCTGGGAGCCGATCCTGGACCGGGCCGAACGCGAGCTGGCCCTGGTCTTCGTGCGGGTGACCGGCATCATCCACGCCGCCCAACCGGAAGAGACCCTGGCCAAGATCAAGGCCCTGGCGCTGGAGATGGACGATTTCAACCTGACCGGCGTGGCGTTCGGAACGCCGCTGTTCGGCTCCGGCGTGCTGGCCTTCGCCGTGCAACGCGGCTGGCTGAGCGGCGAGGAGGCCTACAGCCTGTCGCGCGTCGATGAGGCCTATCAGCAGGAAAAGTGGGGCGTCGACGAGGAAGCCGCTGAACGCACCGCGCGCCTGCTGGAAGAGGCGCGGATGCTGGACCGCTGGTTCAAGGCGCTGGCCTAGGGCCTCCTGACGCGGCGGGACTGTTGCCAGGGTCAGATCGTCCGACTACGCCTTTTGACTTCGTAGTGGAGGTCGGGCGTGAAGCACATCCTTGAAGAGCTTGAGAAGCGTCGTGATGAGGCCCGTCTTGGGGGCGGCGAGC
>NZ_LMHT01000004.1:0-10510 GCF_001429025.1 Phenylobacterium sp. Root700
GAAGGGCCTCGACCTGCCGGGCATCCTCGGCTGATGCAAATCCTGCGCGCCGCCGACCGCACGCCCATGCCGTGGAAGAACGGCGGCGGGGTCACGCGGGAGGTGGCGATCTGGCCGCCAACCGCCGCCCTGGACGCCTTCGACTGGCGGATCAGCATCGCCGACGTGGCGCAAGGCGGGCCGTTTTCGGCCTTCCCCAGCGTCGATCGAGTGCTGACGGTGATCGAGGGGTCTGGGATCGAACTGGCTGTCGAAGGCTTGGCGACCGTCATGCTCGACGCCGCGGCCGCCCCCTTCGCCTTTCCCGGCGACGCGGCCTGCGCCGCGACGCTGCATAAGGGCCCGATCCGCGACCTCAACCTGATGGTCCGCCGCGGCGCCTATGTCACCCGGGTCCGGCGCGTAGACGGGCCGGCGGTCACCAACTGCACCGCCGAGACCACTTTCGTGCTGGCGCTGGAGGCGACCCGGTTGAATGGCGAGCACCTCGCCCCCGAAGACGCCGCCATTTTCGAAATCGGCGAGAACCTGAACCTTGGCGGCGGCCGCCTGGTCCTGGCCGAGATCAATCCGATCTAAGGCCAGTACCCGAACCGCCGCTGCTGCTCAGTGTCCGCCCCCCATTAGGAGCTGGGCGCGTCGCTGACTTCCAGCAACTCGATGCGGAACACCATCGCCGCATTGCCCGGAATGATGTCCTTGCCGTCCGCGCCATAGGCGTATTCCGGCGGCAGATAGATTTCCCACTCATCGCCCGGCCGCATCATCGGCACCACCGTCGTCCACCCTGGGATCAAGCGCCCCAAGGGGAAGCTGACCGCGCCATCAGGCTCATCCTTCGAGGAGTCAAAGACCTTGCCGTCGATGAAACTGCCCACGTAGCGGACCTTGACGGTCGAAGAGCGACTGGGATGGGCGCCATCGGCCGGGCCGGACTTCAGCACCTTGTATTGGATGCCGGGAATGGTCTTCACGCCTGGAGCCTTGGCGTTGCGCGCAAAGAAGGCCGCATTGGCGTCCTTCGCCGCCGCAGGCGCAGTAATGGCCAACGCCACGATAATCCCCAGAGCGACTCGCATTCACCTTCTCCGTTTGCGCGACCTATATCAGCGCCGGCCGCCTAGCATTCCTCCGATTGCACGGCCTCAGTTGGTCCCGCTCACCAACCGCTCCAACCCATCAGCCACGGTCGGATGGTAGGTCTCCTTGGCCTCGGCGAACATGCGACGCGCGATCGGCTGGCCCCAATCGCCCTGGCGCATCAAGCCGATGTAAAGCGGCCGAATGAACAGGCCCCGCCCGACGCTCATTAGGAACGCCTCCAGCGACGGCAGAGCCGGCGCGTAACGATTGGCGATGGCGAGCTCCAGCCAGGCGGAACGCACATAGCTGTTGGTCGAGGCTGAAAGCTTGAAGGTGCGATCCAGGTCGTCCAGTTGAGCGACCGAGAGCTGGCGCGGCAGGTTGTTCAGAAACCGCAGCCACTCCTGCGTAGTCCAGGCCGAGGCTGTCACGCTGGACGCCGGCCCGCCCGCCGCAAAGGCGGCTGTCTGCGCGTCGACCAGGGCCAAGGCCTCCGATCTGACATGGACGGCGTTGTCCGGAAGCCCGGCGGCATACGCCCACTTGTCGAGTTCGAGCTTTGCCTCGAGGCCCTTGTCACCCTTGATCAGGTTGGCGCGAAGGTCGCTCAGGAAGCCGGCGGTCGTTTGAGGCTGGAAAGCATGGCGGTCGAAGTAGGACCGCAGATAGGCGTCCCAACGCTCTCGTCCCACGATCGTCTCGATCGTCCTCAGGAAGGTCGCGCCCTTGAAGTATTCGAGCTGCCCGCCAGGCTGGCCATAGAGCTTTGTCGTCTCCGCCGCAGGCCCGCCCTCCTCCTTGATGTCGGCCTGCATGCCGTCCCAATCGAGGTCGGCCTCGATCCGCGCTCGGGGAGCCCCGTAGAGCGCCTCCATGATGCGGTTCTCGAAATAGGTCGTGAAACCCTCGTTCAGCCAGCCGTCCGGCCACGTGGCGTTGGTCACGAGGTTCCCGGACCAGCTGTGCGCCAGTTCGTGGGCGACCAGGCTGACATTGGCTCGATCCCCGGTGATGAAGGTGGGCGTCAGAAAGGTCAGGGTGGGGTTTTCCATGCCGCCCAACGGGAACGACGGCGGCAAGACCAGCACGTCGTAACGCCCCCAGCGATAGGGTCCGTAGAGCCCCTCGGCCGTCGTCACCATCTTCTCGGTGTCGACCAGTTCGCTCGCCGCCTGGTCCATCATCGACGGCTCGGTATAGACGCCTGTCCTTGGCCCCAGCGCCTGGAACGCCAGGTCGCCGACGCCCAAGGCGATCAGATAGGGCGGGACCGGGTTGTCCATCCTGAACCGGAAAGCGCGCTTCCCATCGGGGGTCGGCTCTCCCTTCGGCGTCAGTTTCTCGCCGCTCATCACCGCCGTCAGGCCTTCGGGCACGACGATCCTGGCGGTCCATGTCTGGCGAATTCCAGGGCTGTCCTGGGTCGGGATCCAGCTCCGGTTGTTGATCGCCTGCCCTTGGCTGAACAGATACGGCCTCTGTTTTCCGGCGGTGAGCGAAGGCGGCAGCCATTGCAGCGCCCGAGCGCCTGGCGTCGAGGCGTACTCGATGACGATCCGTTTTGCGCCGTTCAGCCGGACGGTGAGCGGCGCCCCGAGTTCCTGGTCATCCTTGCCGAGCGTCCAGGACAGCGCACGTCCGGCGCCATCGCTTACCCGCGCGATCTTCAGCCCCAACGTATCGAGCACGATCTCACTGGCGCCGGGCGTGGCGAGCACGTCCATCGCGGCCGAACCCCGCATGATCTTGGCGTCGAAATCCGCGGTCAGATCAAGATCGACATGCGTTACTCGCGCCGTCTGAGGTCGCGCGAACGACCGCAGGTCCTTCGCTTCGGGTGTGGTGAGGATCGGCGCGACCGGCGCCGGCGCTGCGTGCGCTGCTGAGGCGAAGCTCAGCGCGGAGGCGAACAGGAAAGCCCGAAAAGCGGCGTGCATGGTGGTGGCGTCCGGTGGGTGAGGCAGCTTGCGATCAAGGCCTGAACCGCCCCAAGCAGGGATTGCGGCCCGCCCTTGAGTCGGGCCTGCATTCTAGCGCCGCCAAGCCGGAACTCCCTCCTTTCTGACGAGCGAAGATCACGCCGCGAACTCTCTATTTTCAGCCGGGTAATATTGACGTTCCGTCCGACCCATCTATGAAGAGCCACCCTCAGGATGGCTTCATGGCTGACACGTACACCGCCTTCGCAGACCAGCGGCAGATCGCAGCTGGGTCGCTCATCGCCATCGCCGCAGCCGTCAAGACGGCGTTCGACGCTGGCGCACCAAGGTTGTTGGTCTTCAACGACGCAACAGGACGGCTGCTCGAGCTCGATCTGCGCGGCTCGATCGACGATGTCCTGACACGACTGGGCGAATCCGAAGGCGGGTCGCCGTCGCCGGCGAAGCCTGCGGGACGCGGTCGACCCAAACTAGGTGTGACCGCGCGCGAGGTGACGCTATTGCCCAGCCATTGGGAATGGTTGTCGACGCAGCCAGGAGGGGCCTCGGCCGCCCTTCGTCGCCTAGTCGATCAGGCGAAACGCGCTGGCCGCGACCATGTCCGGGAAACCCAGGAAGCGGCCTATCGCGTCATGGTCGCACTAGCCGGCGACCTGCCCGACTTCGAAGACGCCACCCGCGCCTTCTATGCGGGAGACTACGATCGCTTCGAAGGTCTGAGTAAATCCTGGCCGACCGATATCGGCGACTATGTGCGTCACCTGGTTCTGCGGAGCATGGCAGCCGCCCGCGTATAGATCCAAAATCACCAATTGCGCCAGGAGCGCCGAGCAGGCTTACCCACGCCATCAACGAGCGCGCTTTGGGCGTCGAAGGTCTCCACCGCCAGCTTTCGCGCCAGTTCACAGGCCGCCAGGTCGGCGCCCCGCATGGCGAAGCTCACCTCAAGATCCGCCGTGGTGGGCGACGGGGGCAGTCGGCGAAGATGGCAGGGTCGCTTGGCGACTTCCGGCATCTCAATGCGAGGGACCGCAACCATCCAGGCTCGGGACGAGTTCGCACAACTCAGCACGGCGCAAACGCAGGGCCCGATCAGCCGCCAGCAGAACATTCGCATCCTCCGATTTCGTTGCTTCAATTGCGAGGTCACGGACGCCTCCAGGCTGGCGGACTGCCGCCGAACAACCACATCGACGCGAGCGGCGCTGGCGCGGGCGCCATCAGCCCGGAAGGTCAGCTGACCTCGCCGATGTCGGCCTGCCAGCTCGCCGCCCGAAACGCTCACGCCCTCGCCGAGCAGGCCAGGGCGGGCGCGGCGCGCGGAGAACCGGTCGAATGGCGGCGCGCCGTCCTTCGGAAACTGTCAGGCGAGGCCCGCGACCTGCTGGCCGGCCTGCGCGAGGCCCGCCGCGCCCTGAACCGGCCCTGACGAACTAGACGCAAGGCCGGGCGTCCGCCGACCGCCGCTCGCGGATCAGGTCGTGCAGCATGTCGGCGAGATCGAGGATCTGGTCGCGAGAGAGCCGCCGCGCGGCGCCGCGCACCTCCTCGGTGAACTGGGCCATTTCCGGTCGCGGCAGTCGCCTCTCTGAAGGCATGCTTGCGATCATCGCACTCACCTCACGATTGAGCCGCCCGCTCGACTAAACGAGGTAGGCGCCCCCAAGTTCCCGTTAACCGTGCGGCGGTCGGTTGACCGATCGGCCACGCAGGAATAGGTAGTTCGCAAACCTAACTATATGGCCATCCATGCCGACGCTTGATCCTTCAGACCCCATCGTCCTGGCCGACGCTCTCAGGGCCCCGCTGCTGCGCGTCGCGCGACGCCTGCGACAGGAGGCCCAGCGCGCCGGCGTATCGGCTCTCGACGCCTTGGTGTTGGGCCAAATCAAGCGCAATCCCGGGGTCGGGGTCTGTGGACTTGCCGACGCCGAACAGATGTCCCGGCCAGCCATGAGCGGCCATGTGAAACGGCTTGAGGCGGCCGGCTGGATCTCTCGCGCCACCGATACTGAAGACGGCCGCCGAACCGGCCTGCAGATCACCGAAACAGGGTCAGCGCAGATGGACCTGATCCGCCAGCGCCGGAACGACTGGCTGGCCGCCCGCCTCGCCAAGCTCGCGCCTGCGGACCGTGAAGCCCTCAAGGCGGCGCAAGGCCCCCTCCTCCTGCTCCTCAGCCTCGAACCGTGAGCCCCGTGGACGACGTGATCGAGGACGCCGCCGGCGGCGCCGTCACCCGGGGCTGGGTCATTCCGGCCATCATCGGCTCGGCCCTGCTGATGCAGACCATGAGTGCGACGGTGCTGGCCAACGCCCTGCCGACCATGGCGGTGGCGCTACATGAAGATCCGCTGCGGCTGAACCTGACGATCACCATGTTCCTGCTGTCGTCGGCGGTCTTCCTGCCGGTCAGCGGCTGGGTCGCCGATAAGTTCGGGGCCAAGAAGATCTTCATCATCTCGATGGTGCTGTTCGCCGTCTCGTCCGCGGCCTGCGGCTTCGCCGAAAACCTTACCCAACTGGTCATCGCCCGCATCTTCCAGGGCATGGCCGGGGCGATGATGGCTCCGGTCGGGCGGCTGGTCCTGCTGCGAACCACGCCCAAGAGCGAGCTGGTGGGGGCCATGTCGGTCATGACCATGCCCGCCCTGCTCGGCCCGGTCGTCGGCCCGGTGATCGGCGGCGCCATCGTCACCTTCGCCGACTGGCGATGGATATTCTTCCTGAACATCCCGATCGCGATCATCGGCGTATTCCTGGTGACCCGCTTCGTGCCCAATGTGCGGGAGCAAGAGGTCTCCCCGATCGACTGGATCGGCATCGCGTTGACCGGCTTGGGCCTGGCCGGCCTGATCTTCGGCTTCGAGAACCTGGGCCGAGCCATGCTCCCCAGCGGCGTCGTCGCCGGCCTGTTCCTGGGCGGAGCCATGTCTCTGGCCCTCTACTGGCGGCACGCCCGGGGCAATCCCCACGCGATCCTCGACCTGTCGGTCTTCAAGATCCAGACCTTCACGGCCTCGGTCGTCGGCGGCGCGTTCATGCGGATCGCCATGGGCGCGACGCCCTTCATGCTGGCTCTGCTGCTGCAGATCGGCTTTGGCCTGTCGCCGTTCCAGGCCGGCCTGATGACCTTCATCTCGGCGGCCGGAGCCCTGGTGATGAAGACCACCGCCCCGCCGATCCTGCGCCGCTTCGGCTTCCGCACCGTGCTGGTGGTCAACGCCGTAATCGTCGGCGTCAGCTTCATGGCCTACGGCCTGTTCCAGCCCACCACGCCGCACTGGCTGATCATGCTGGTGCTGGCCATCGGCGGCTTCTTCAGGTCGCTGCACTTCACCAGCCTGAACGGCATGGCCTATGCCGACATTGACCAGGCCCGGATGAGCCGCGCCTCGACCACGGCGTCGATGATGCAGCAACTGGTCCAGTCGATCGGCATCGGGCTCGCCGCGGCCCTCATGCACGTCTTCATGGTGGCGCGAGGCGAAACCCACCTCACCGCCGGATCGATTTCACCGGCCTTCGTGGTGATCGGATTGATCACCTTCGTCTCGCTGTTCTTCTTCGTGCCGCTCCCCAAGACCGCTGGCGACGAAATGAACGGCCGCAAGAGCATGGTGTGAGCCATTCCCCTGTCACCTGCGTTGAGTACTCTGAACCGACGTTCCCAACTCAAGGAGGCAAGGATGATCCGCAAGGCGCGCGCCGTATGGCGCGGGACGGGCAAGGATGGAAACGGCGATCTGACAACCGATTCCGGCGTGCTCTCGGCGACCCCCTATTCGTTCAAGACCCGCTTCGAGAGCGAGCCCGGCACGAACCCGGAAGAACTCATCGCCGCCGCCCACGCCGGCTGCTTCACCATGCAGCTGGCCTTCCTGATCCAGCGCGCAGGACTTGAACCGGAGGAACTCAGCACCGAGGCGGCGGTGTCTCTGGTTCCAGACGGTCAGGGTTTCAAGATCGATCGCTCGGCCCTGACCCTGCGCGCCAAGGTCCCGGGCCTCGACCAGGCCAAGTTCGACGAACTCGCCGGCGTCGCTGAGAAGAGTTGCCCGGTCTCGCGGTTGCTCAACGCCGAGATCACGCTCGACGCGAAACTGGAATCCTAGCCCAGGGCCAACGGCGCCTTCATCCGGCACTCTACGCCTTCCGATGGGAACACGAGCTCGACGGTCCCACCATAGGCCTGCAGAGCCGCAAGCGTCAGGCGCGTACCGAACCCGGTATGCGTCGGCGTCGTCACCGGCGGCCCGCCCCGCTCGCGCCATTCGAGCGTCATCAGGCCGCCGGAGACGTCCCAGACGATCGACACGCGCCCATTGGTGGACAGCGCGCCGTACTTCGCCGCGTTGGTGGCCAGTTCGTTCAGGACCATCACCAGATTGACCGCCATCTCGGGCGTCAGCGGCGCCGCCGTCGCAGCCCCCGTGATGTCGAACAGCTCGGTTGCGAACGGCGCCAGCGCCGCGTCGATGACCTCGCGCAGGTCAGCCGCTTCCCAGGAGTTGCGCGTCAGCAGGTCGTGACCGCGCGCCATCGACTGGATACGGCTGTCGAACGCCGCCCTGAACGCGGCCGGATTGTCGGCGGCGCCCCGCATGGTCTGGGCCGCGATGGCTTGGACGGCCGCGAGGTTATTCTTCACGCGGTGGTTCAGTTCGGCCAGCAACAGGTCCTGCCGCTCCCGCGCGGCCACCTGCGCGGAGATGTCTTGGGCGGTGCCGATGACATGCGATGGACGTCCGTCAGGGTCGAACAACACCCGGGCCGCGCCTCGGATCCAGGTCGCCGAGCCGTTCTCCCCCGCCGCCTTGGTCCGGTGCTCGACCACGTAGACGCCGCTGTTCTCCCCAGCCACCGCCCGCTGATAGGCCGCGGCGACCAAGGGAAAGTCGTCCGGATGGACCGTCGCCGCATAGGTCGCGAAATCGATCGTCCCTTCGCCGTGGGCGCCGAACAATTGTCGCGTGCGCTCGTCCCAGTCGACCCGGTCGGCGCCGACGTCGTAGTCCCAGAGCCCTAGGCCCGTGACGTTCAAGGCGAGGCTCAAGCGCGCGCCCTGCCGTTCGACCTGAAGCTGGGCCTCGCGCCGCGCCGTGATGTCCAGGATCACGAACGCCACCATGGGCGTGGAGCCGTGCAGCGGCGAGTAGGTCCCGAAGAACCAACGCTCGCGCCCATTCGGGAAGCGGAACGAGTATTCGCCGGTCCTGGTGGCCTGCGCCTCCCAGACCGTCTTCAAGGTCGCAACCCGGCTCGCCACCTGATCTTCGGTCAGACCCTGCTCACGCCCGGTCATGCCGTCGAGGCCGCCGGCCGGCAGGCCATAGAGGTCCGAAGCGCTGCGGTTCGCCGTGAGGATGCGATAATCGTCGGGCAGCAGCTCGACGACGCCCGCCACCACCTCGGCGGCGTCGAGCATGGCCTTCAGCAGGGCCTCGCCGCTACGGCCGCCTTCGGGCCAGCGATGCTCGCGCTCGTCTTCCGCCATGCGCCCCTCGCCAACACCCGCCGTGCGATCCTAGGCCCCGGCGGGCTCGCTGGACAGAGCCCCGACGGCCTACGCGGCCGGACTGATCAAATCCAGTTCACCGGAAGCGGCGTCATACACCGTCTGGTCGAGAATGCCTTGCCGCTTGGCGACCAGGGTCGGAACGAGCGCCTGCCCCGCCACGTTCGTGGCCGTCCGCCCCATATCCAGGATGGGATCGATAGCCAGGAGCAGCCCGACGCCTTCCAAGGGCAGGCCCAGGGTGGAGAGCGTCAGCGTCAGCATCACCACCGCCCCTGTCAGGCCGGCCGTCGCCGCCGACCCGATCACCGAGACGAAGACGATCAGGAAATAGTCCGTCAGCTGCAGGCTCACGCCGTAGAACTGCGCCACGAAGATCGCGGCCACGGCGGGGTAGATGGCCGCGCAACCGTCCATCTTGGTGGTCGCCGCCAACGGCACGGCGAAGGCCGCATAGGACCGGGGAACGCCGAGCGCGTTTTCGGTCACGGTCTGGGTGAGCGGCAATGTGCCGATCGAGGATCGCGACACGAAGCCCAGTTGGATCGCCGGCCATGCGCCGGCGTAGAAGCGGATCGGGTTCAATCCGTTGAGCAGCAGCAGGCTCGGATAGACCACCAGCAGGACCAGCCCCAGGCCGATATAGATCGCGATGGCGAAGGCCCCCAACTGGGCCAAGGCGTCCCAGCCGTAGTGACCGACGGCGTTGCCGAACAGGCCGATGGTCCCGATCGGCGTCAGCCGGATCACCCACCACAGAATCTTGCGCACGATGACCAGCGCCGAGGCGTTGAAGGTCAGGAAGGGCTCGGCCGCCGCGCCCGACTTCAGGGCGGCGATCCCGACGACCAGCGAAATCACCACGATCTGCAGCACGCTGAACGACATCGAGGTCGTCGCCCCGTCATCTGTGACGATGGTCGAGGCGGCGATCCCCAACATGTTGGACGGCACCAGGCCGGTCAGGAAATCAAGCCAGGACCCGCTGGTGTGCGGCGTCGCCGCGGCGGTCGCCGCGACCGTGGTGTTGACCCCAGGCTGCAGAACCAGTCCCAGCGTGATGCCGATGCTGACGGCGATCAGGGCGGTGACCGCAAACCAGAAAAGCGTACGCCAGACCAGCGCGGCGGCGTTCTGAAGCTCCCGCAGGTTGGCGATGCTGGCCACGATGGCGGTGAACACCAGCGGCGGAACCAGGACCCGCAGCAGTTGGACGAAGATCGAACCCGCGAGACGCAGCGCCTCGGATAGGCCATGCCCGGCCTGGCCTTCTTCGGTTCCGAGGTTTCGCGCCAGCAGCCCCAGCGCAAGGCCCAGCGCCATGGCCGCCAGCACCTGGAACCCAAAGGATCCAAACAGGCCGCCTCGTTTGCGCGTCTGCGCCATAGAAAATTCCTACTCAATTTCGCGAGAAGCATGGTCGCCCCGTCATGGACGCGCCAGCGATTTGAGCTTTTTCCGCCCCTAGAAAAGCTAGAAGGCCAATCCTGCATCGATCCGGCGCGGCAAGATGCTTCCCGGCCGCCCAGCGGCAGAACTTGCCGAGCAATATCTGCCGCTCAGCCCGGCAGATATTTACCATGCAGCTCTTGCCGATCGGCGCCCCAACCCTTGCGAAACAACGGTCTTTCGAAAAAATACATAATGATCAAAGGCTAAACCCTAACGCCGCCAACTGGCCCGCGGCTTGCGTAGGAACTCGTCAGGCAAAACGCCTCCGGCAGTCAAAATGACGTCGGTCCCTATGAAATAGGATTTAGTGCAATGGCGATGAATTCCGTCAACACGAACGCTGGCGCGATGATTGCGCTGCAAAACCTGAACGCCACCAACAAAGACCTCGGCACCGTCCAGAACCGCATCAACACCGGTCTGAAGATCGCCACCGCCAAGGACAACGGCGCCATCTGGGCCATCGCCCAGAACCAACGCGCTGAATCGAGCTCGCTGAACGCCGTCGTCTCGTCGC
>NZ_LMHT01000004.1:10555-10785 GCF_001429025.1 Phenylobacterium sp. Root700
CAAGCAGATCGACACCATCGCCAACAACGCCACCTTCGACGGCGTGAACCTGATCTCCGACACCGCCGTCAACTCGGCCGACGTCAAGTCGATCGCCAACGCCGACGCTACGGCGACCATCGACATCGACCACGTCGACCTGTCGACCCAGAACACCTCGATCGCGTCCACCCCCACCGCGCTCACCGGCGCGATCGGTTCGGCGGAAGTGAAGTCGCTGGAAACGGCGA
>NZ_LMHT01000004.1:10824-186524 GCF_001429025.1 Phenylobacterium sp. Root700
GCTGCAGGCCCTGCAAACCAAGCAACAGCTTGGCGTTCAGGCCCTATCCATCGCCAACCAGTCCTCGAGCATCATCATGGGACTGTTCCGCTAAGACGACCTCGGGCGCGCCTCGCGCGCTCAGCGGCGGCGGCGGGAAGGGAAACCTTCCCGCCGTTTTCGTTTGCGGCCTCAGTTCGCCGCGGCCACGGGCGGCGCCTCGCCCGCCTCGGCGACCAGGATCTCGCCCGCGCAGGCCCGCGACGCGGCGGCCTGATCGGCGATCTTGTTGCGCAGGGCCTCGACGCCCAGCGCGCCCGCCTTCGCATCCATGATGTCCAGCGCCCCGACGGCCACGATCTCCCGCGCGGTGACCGCACGCACGCACGGGTCCTTCAGCCGCCCCCATATCCGCAGGCCGGCGACCTTTTGCGCCGCGCTCGCGCAGACCTCCCGAACATTCAGGATCAACGGACGCTCCGCCAAGGCCGGCTTGTTCACGGCTATCGCGGCGATCTCTTCGCTCCCCGCCTCCATCGCCCTTTCGCAAGGCTGAAGCGCCGCCCGCAGCGCCAAGGTGTCGAGGCTCGAGGGCGCCCTCACGCCGGCGGCCACGGACTGTTTCGGCAGGAAGTCCTCAGGTTTGTCACACGCGCACAGCGCCAAAGCCGCAGATCCCGCGACGACCAAGTTTCTCAGCAAGGCAGGCTCTCCGCGACGACGGACGGCGCCCGCCACCCTGCATTAAGTCTCGAGCCGCCGGTTGGATGCGCCAAACCTCGGCGCTCGGCGGCTAGGTCAGTTCCCCGACCAGCCGCCAGGCCCGCTTGGCCAACAGGAACTCACGGTTGAGGATCATGTCCGGCTCGAGCCCCAGCATCACCGCGGCGATGTCCTGCGAAACCGCACGGCTGTTGATGTAGTAGCTGTGCTGCGAAAGCTCGTCGGCCCCCGAGGCGATGTTGCGACAGTCCACCAGCACCACCTTCTTGGGCAGCAGGTCCACCAGCCGCGGCCCGTCCGAGCCCAGGCGGTCGGGATTGGCCTTGGTCTTGTCGGAGATCAGCAGCGCCCGGTCGCGCGGGTTGAAATAGACCGTCACCTGACGGCCCATATAGGGCAGCAGCTTGAGCTTATCGTCCTTCTCGAAGCAGTCGTCGTCCTCGTCGGGCGCAGCCAGCAGGATCTGATCGAACAGCCGCACCAGGCTGCGCGGCTCCTTGGACACCACCGCCTGCAGCCCGTTGCGCAGCACGTAGACGCCCATGCTGTGGGCCAGCAGGTGCAGTTGCCGCTGGCAGTAATCGTTCGGCCCCAGTTCCTCGGTGACGAAGGTTTTGAGCCGGAGATATGCGCGAGCCAGCGCCGCCCCCGAGGCGCGCGCGTCCTCACGGTCGCTGTAGTAAGACATCAGCGGGATCATCGCCCCGTCCGAGGGCCAGCTGAACACCACCACGTTCAGCGCCCGCCCGTCGATCCGCACCTCCCTCGCCAGGTCCGCGCCGGCCGCGAGGGCGCCGATGAAGCTGACATTAAAACCGTGGATGAAGACCAGGGTGTCGGAGTGGTCGCCCGCCATGCACTGGTGCAGGTCGCGTAGGAAGCGGTCGCTACCCTTGACCTTGAAGCCGTTCTCGTCGGCTTCCTCCGGGTAGACCTCGACGGCCGTCGGGCGCGGGCCGTCGTCGAAATCGGCGTAGCCGTACCTCAGCGCCGCCACCCCGTCGGGGTTGAAGGCCTTGCCGAAGATCTCGAACTTGTTGTCGGACAGGTGGTTGCGGTTGGTCGCAAAGTGGACGCGCAGTCGCGACATGGGCTCCTCCACCTAAGGTAAGGCAGAGTGCAGGCCCCTCACGACCAACCGCAAGCCGAATCCCGGCGGGTAAGGTTACTCCGCCGCCATCGCCAGGGCGCTGCCGCGGGTCAGCGAGGTCTTGGCCGCCAGGGCCGCCTTGGCCGCTTCGTACTCGGCCGCCAGACGGTCGACCAACTGGCCGGCGGTGGGGATTTCCTTCACCGCGCCGATGCCTTGGCCGCAGCCCCAGATGTCCTTCCAGGCCTTGGCCTTCTGGTTGCCGCCCGAGCCGAAGTTCATCTTCGACGGATCAGCTTCCGGCAGGTTGTCGGGATCCAGGCCCGCCGCCTCGATGGACGGACGCAGATAGTTGCCGTGCACGCCGGTGAAGAGGTTCGAATAGACGATGTCGTCGCCGCGCGAGGCCACGATCATCTCCTTGTAGCCCTCCATGGCGCGGGCTTCCTGCGTGGCGATGAAGGCCGAGCCGATATAGGCCAGGTCCGCGCCCATGGCCTGGGCGCCCAGCACCGCGGCGCCGTTGGCGATGGAGCCCGACAGCGCGATCGGGCCTTCGAACCACTCGCGCAGCTCCTGCACCAGGGCGAAGGGCGACAGATGCCCGGCGTGACCGCCGGCGCCGGCCGCCACTGGGATTAGGCCGTCAGCGCCCTTCTCCACCGCCTTGCGGGCGAAGCGGTCATTGATAACGTCGTGCAGCACGATGCCGCCATAGGAATGGATCGCCTGGTTCACATCTTCGCGCGCGCCCAGCGAGGTGATGGTGATCGGAACCTTGTACTTCACCGCCATCTCGACATCCTGCTCCAGGCGGTCGTTGGTCTTGTGAACGATCTGGTTCATCGCGAACGGCGCCGACAGGCGGTCGGGGTTCTTGGCGTCCCAGGCGGCCAGTTCCTCGGTGATCTGCGCCAGCCATTCGTCCAGTTGGCTCACCGGCCGCGCGTTCAGCGCCGGGAACGAGCCCACCACGCCTGCCTTGCACTGCGCGATCACCAGCTCGGGACCGGAGATGATGAAGAGCGGCGAACCGATGACCGGAATACGCAGGCGCTCGGCGAGAACGGGAGGCAGGGCCATGGATGGTCGTCCTTTGAATGGCGTCGATCTAATCTTTACAGCGTACACACAAACCAATCGGCCATGCAAGCACCCCTCGGTCGTGACCTCGCGTGAACTTGACGGGCCGCGCGGAGACGGCCCAATGACGCTCAATGAGCGACATCTCAAAGACCCTCAGCGACTTCCCCTCCGCCACCGTGACCGAATGGCGCGCCCTGGTGGAAAAGACCCTCAAGGGCGCGCCCTTCGAGAGCCTCCAGCGCACCACGCTGGAAGGGCTGCCGATCGCCCCGCTCTATGACGGGGAAACCGCCGCCCCGAGCTTCGTCCCCAGGCCCCACGACGCTGAGCGGCCATGGGACATCCGCACAATCGTCGCCCATCCCGATCTCGCCCGCGCCAATGTCGAGCTGTTGGCCGACCTGGAGGGCGGGGCCGCCTCGGCCCTCCTGGTCATCGATCCGACCGGCGAACAAGGCGTCGCCATCGGTTCGGCCGAGGAGCTGAGCCGCGCGCTCGACGGCGTGATGCTGGAATTCGCCCCGGTGGCCCTGGACGCCGGCTTCCTCGGCCCCAAGGCCGCCGACTGGCTGGCGGCCGCGGCCAAGAACTCGCCAACCGCCCTGCTCTCTTTCCACCTCGATCCCTTGAGCGCCTTCGCCCGCGCCGGCGCCAGCCCGGGGCCGATCGAGAGCCACGTGGTGTCCGCCGCCACGGTCGGCGCGCGGCTGATCGCCACCTATCCGAAGGCGGGCCTGTTCCTGGCCTCGGGCCGGGTCGTGCACGAGGCCGGCGGCGGCGAGGCCGGCGAACTGGCCTTCATGCTGGCCAGCGCCCTAACCTACGCCAAGGCCCTGGTCCGCGCCGGCCTGCCGATGGCCGAGGCGTTCGCCGCCATCCATCTCGGGCTTTCCGCCGACGCCGACTATTTCGCGACCCTGGCCAAGCACCGCGCCGCGCGCCTGCTCTGGACGCGCCTCGTCACCGCCTGCGGCGTCGAGGCGCCCGCTCGCATCGAGGCCCGCTCCTCGCATCGGATGCTGGCCGCCCAGGATCCCTGGACCAACATGCTGCGCCTGACCTCGGCGGCGTTCGGCGCCGCGGTCGGGGGCGCCGACGCGGTGGTGCTGGGCGCCTTCACCGACGCCCTGGGCCTGCCCACCGAGTTCGCTCGCCGTCAGAGCCGCAACGCCCAGTTGGTGTTGATGGAGGAAGCCCATCTGGGCCGCGTCTCCGATCCCGCCGCCGGCTCCGGCTATGTCGAGGCCCTGACCGACGAGATGGCCCGCGCCGCCTGGGCGCAGTTCCAGGCCATCGAAACGGCCGGCGGCCTGATCGCCACCCTCGCCTCGGGCCACGTCGCCGCCCAGGTCGCCGTCGTCGTCGCCGCGCGTGACGCCGCCGGCCCGCCGAAGATCGTCGGCGTCACCGCCTTCCCCCCGACCCAGGACGCCCCCGTCGAGGTGCAGCAGCCCGCGCCGAGAACGGTCGACGCGCCATCCACCCGACTGCCGGGCCCCGACGGCCATTGCCTGCCGCTGACGCCCGTGCGTCTCGCCGAGCCCCACGAGGCCGCCCGATGAGCAAGTTCCCCGACTTCGCGACCCTGCCCTTCGACACCGACGCCACCGCCGGCGTTCGCGCCGTCGCCTCGGGCGACCTGTGGGACACGCCGGAAGGCGTGGCGGTGAAGCCCTCCTATGGTCCGGCCGACGTCGAGGGCCTGGCCTCGGGCTATCCGGGCCTCGCGCCGTTCCTGCGCGGGCCCTACCCGACCATGTACCTGACCAATCCGTGGACGATCCGCCAGTATGCGGGCTTCTCCACGGCCGAGGATTCCAACGCCTTCTATCGGCGCAACCTCGCCGCCGGCCAGATGGGGCTGTCGGTCGCCTTCGACCTGGCCACCCACCGCGGCTATGACAGCGACCACCCGCGCGTTAAGGGCGATGTCGGCATGGCCGGCGTGGCCATCGACTCCATCTTCGACATGCGCACGCTGTTCGACGGCATCCCGCTCGACAAGATGAGCGTGTCGATGACCATGAACGGCGCGGTGCTGCCGATCCTGGCGCTCTACATCGTCGCGGCCGAGGAACAGGGCGTCAGCCACGACAAGCTGTCGGGCACGATCCAGAACGACATCCTCAAGGAGTTCCTGGTCCGGAACACCTACATCTATCCGCCTGCGCCCTCGATGCGGATCATTTCCGACATCTTTTCATATACTTCGCGCGAAATGCCGAAGTTCAACTCGATCTCGATCAGCGGCTATCACATCCAGGAAGCCGGCGCGACGCTGGACCTGGAGCTCGCCTACACCCTGGCCGACGGCATCGAATATGTCCGCGCCGGCGTCGCCGCCGGCATGACCGTCGACCAGTTCGCCCCGCGCCTGTCGTTCTTCTGGAACGCGGGCATGAACGCCTTCATGGAGATCGCCAAGCAGCGCGCCGGCCGCCTGCTCTGGGCCAAGCTCATGAAGGACGAGTTCGACCCGAAGGACTCCCGCTCCCTGTCCCTGCGCGCCCACACCCAGACCAGCGGCTGGAGCCTCGCGGCCCACGACGTCTACAACAACGTGCCCCGCACCCTGGTCGAAGCGATCGCGGCGACCGGCGGCCAGACCCAGAGCCTGCACACCAACTCGCTTGACGAAGCCCTGGCTCTTCCCACCGACTTCTCGGCCCGCATCGCCCGCAACACCCAGCTGTTCCTGCAGCTCGAGAGCGGCCAGACCCGGGTCATCGATCCCTGGGGCGGCTCCTACTATGTCGAGCGCCTGACCGCCGACCTCGCCGCCCGCGCCCTGGAGCACATCGCCGAGGTCGAGGCCCTGGGCGGCATGACCAAGGCCATCGAGGAAGGCCTGCCCAAGCGCCGGATCGAGGAAGCCTCGGCCCGCACCCAGGCGCGCATCGACGCCGGCCGTCAGAGCCTGATCGGGGTGAACCGCTATCGCCCCGAAGGCGCCGACGAAATCCCGATGCTGAAGGTGGACAACAGCGCTGTGCGCGAACGCCAGCTCGAAAAGCTCGCCCGCCTGCGCGCCGAGCGGAACCCCCAAGAGGTCGAGTCCGCCCTCACCGCCCTGACCAACGGCGCGCGTGGAAACGGCAATCTGCTGGAGCTGTCGGTCAACGCCGCCCGCGCCAAGGCCACGGTCGGCGAAATCAGCCTGGCCCTGGAAAAGGTCTTCAACCGCCACGCCGCCGAGGCCTTCGCGGTCACCGGCGTCTATCTGCGCGAAGCTGGAACCACGCCCCAGGCCGAACGCGCCAAGGCGATGACCGGGGCCTTCCTGCAGGCCGACGGCCGCAAGCCCCGCGTGCTGGTCGCCAAGATGGGCCAGGACGGCCACGACCGCGGCCAGAAGGTGATCGCCTCCGGCTTCGCCGACCTCGGCTTCCAGGTCGATATCGGCAACCTCTTCCAGACCCCGGCCGAGGCTGCGGCCCAGGCCGTGAAGGAGGGCGTCCACGTGGTCGGCGCCAGCTCCCTGGCGGCCGGTCACCTGACCCTGGTGCCGGAACTGAAGGACGAACTGGCCAAGCTCGGCCGCTCCGACATCCTGGTGGTGGTCGGCGGGGTGATCCCGCCTGAGGACTTCCAGGCCCTGAAGGACGCCGGCGTCGCCGCCATCTTCACGCCGGGCACGGTGGTTTCAGAGGCCGCCATCGAGGTCATGGAACGCCTGAACGAACAGATGGGCTACGCCCAGCTGGAGAAGGCCTAGCGGCTCAACCTGATCCGATCAGGATCAGGTTGCCCTCGCTGTCGCGCAGCAGCGCGTAACGCTCGCCCGGCGCCCAGGGCGCGTCGATCGGATCCTGGTCGAAGACCACGCCCTTGGCGAGCAGGGCCGCGTAGGCCGTGTCCACGTTCTCGACCACGATGTTCAGGCTCGGCTGCTCGCCCGGCGCCTCATCTAGGCGGCGTTCAAACAGGATGCGGGTCGGCGAGCCGGGGATCTCCAGCTCGATCCAGCGCCAGCCGCTGCCATACTGCTGGTCGGTCGCCAGAGTCAGGCCCATCAGGTCGCGATAAAAGGCCACGGCCCGGTCTTGATCGCTGACCGGCAGGCCCGAGAACTTCACGTGCTTGAACATCTCATCCCTCCTGTGCCGAGCGCGCGGCGCTGTCGGGGCCGGCCGTCTCCAACCAGTGGAACGCGCAAGGCCGAGCATCGATCATCAATGGACAGTCGTCGAGGCGCTCCTTGACTCATCCGTAAGTCATGACTTATCGTTAGTCATGACTTACCATGCAGCAGCCTTCGCCGCCCTCGCCGATCCGACCCGCCGCCAGGTGTTCGAGCGGCTGTCGGCGGGGCCCGCGCCGGTCGGCGAGTTGGCCCGCGGGCTGCCCGTCAGCCGGCCGGCGGTGTCGCAGCATCTGAAGGTGCTCAAGGAGGCAGGTCTCGTGAACGACCGGGCCGAGGGGACGCGCCGGGTCTATCAGATCGACCCCAAGGGGCTCGGCGCGCTGCGCGCCTGGCTCGATCAGTTCTGGGCCGTGGCGCTCGACGCCTACGCCGCCGAGGTCGAACGCCAATCCAACGAACAGGACGACGAGTGATGACGGTTCAGATCAAGCCCGCCCCTATCCGCCGCGCCGTGACGGTCAAGGCCTCCCAAGAGCGCGCCTTCCGCATCTTCACCAGCGACATCGGCCGATGGTGGCCATCGACCCACCACATCGGCGCCGCGCCCTACAAGGCCAACGTACTTGAACCCCGACAAGGCGGCCGCTGGTATGAAATCGGCGAGGACGGCTCGGAGGCCGACTGGGGCCACGTCCTCGCCTGGGAGCCGCCATCGCGCCTGCTCCTCGCCTGGCAGCTCGACGCTCAGCACAGGTTCGATCCCACCCTCGTCACCGAGGTCGAAGTCCTCTTCACCCCGCAGGACGATGGTCGCACCCGCGTCGAGCTCGAGCATCGCCTGTTGGAACGCTACGGCGAGGACGCCCAGAAGGTCGCCGACTCCGTCGGCTCGCCGAACGGTTGGGGCCGCGTGCTCGAACTCTTCGCCGACGCCGCCAACGCCTGATCAGCCCAGAGGTCTCAGAAGGAGGAAACCGCCATGTCCGAGTTCGTCGTCTACACCGTCCCCGGCAGTCCCTATGGCCGCAGCGTCATGCTGGCCCTGGAGGAGAAGAACGCGCCCTACCGGATCCACAGCCTGGAGATGGGCGAGCACCAGAGCGATGCGCATCGTCAGCGCCATCCCTTCGCCCGCATCCCGGTGATCGACCACGGCGATTTCCGGCTCTACGAGACCCAGGCGATCTTGCGCTACATCGACGCCGTCGTGCCCGGCGCGCACCTGCAACCGGTCGACCCGCGCGCCGCCGGACGCATGGACCAGATCATGGGCGTCAACGACTGGTACCTCTTTCCAGACGTCTCGGCCGCCATCGTCTTCCAACGGATCATCGGCCCGGTCCTGATGGGGCTGACGCCGGACGAGGCGGCTATCGCGCAGGCCATGCCGAAGGCCCGCACCTGCATCGCCGAGTTGGACCGCCTGCTGGACGATCAGATCTTCCTGGCCGGGGACTCCCTGTCGCTCGCCGACCTGATGATCGCGCCACAACTCGACTATCTGGCCCAAACGCCGGAGGGCCAGGACCTGCTGGGCGGCACGGCGCTAGGAGCGTGGTTAGCGAGAATGGCGGAACGCCCCAGCATGCGCGCCACCTTGCCGCCGGAAGTGTTCCGCTCAGCGGCCTAGACGCGGACCCGCGCGCTCTTCTTGGCCTTGGTCATGCGTCGCCAGTGGGGCGGAAGTTCCGAAGGCCCGTGCCGGGCCTCGATGTCCTTCTGGAGCGCCTTGGCCGCCATCAGGTGGCCGGGGAACAGTGTGTCGATCGCCCACCCCACGACCGGCGGCACCGAGGCCGCCGAGTCGAGGGCGATATAGGCGGCCATCCGCGCCAGGGTCGCCAGCGAGGCGCCGGCGGAAATCCCGTGCGCCAGCAGCAATCCGCCGGCCCCGACGCTGTAGACCGTGCCGGCCACCGGCACCCAGGACAGCACGCCGTCCAGGCCGATGCCGATCGGTCCCACGCCGATCAAGCGGTCCGAAAGCAGCTTGATGCGTTCGGCCGCGCGCCACGCGCTATGCGCCTTGTCCTTGTCGTCCGCCATCACGCCCAAACGCCGCCGCCGGAGGAAGGCTCCACCCTAGCCCCAAAGCTCGACCGGCGTCGGGTGAATCAGCGCGCCGTCAAAGACCAGTCCAGGCTTACGATCCCTGGCCAGCAGCAACGGCCCGTCCAGATCGACCACGTCGGCGCCCTGGGCGATGATCATCGCCGGCGCCATGGACAGCGAGGTCGCCACCATGCAGCCGGCCATCACCTGCAAGCCCAGCGCCCGCGCCTGCGCCACGACCATCAGCGCCTCGGTCAGCCCCCCGGCCTTGTCGAGCTTCACGTTCACCGCGCCGTAGCGGCGCGCGCAGACCGCCAGATCGGCGCGGGTGTGCAGGCTCTCGTCGGCGCACAGCACCACCGGGCTCTCGTAGCCCTCCAGCGCCCCGTCCTCCTCGGCCTTCAAAGGCTGCTCGATCATCTTCACGTCGAGCCGCGCGAAGTCGCCCGCCAGGCGCTTCAGATCCTCGAACTCCAGCCCCTCGTTGGCGTCGACCACCAGCCGGGCCTTGGGCGCGGCGGCCCGCACCGCGATCACGCGGTCAAGATCGTCAGCCCCGCCGATCTTCAGCTTCAAGAATGGACGCCGCGCCGCCATCCGTGCGGCCTGGGCCATGGCTTCGGGCGTATCCAGGCTGATGGTGTAGCAGGTCTTCACCGGGTCGAGCCGCGGCCGGCCTGCGTGCTTCCAGGCTGGAACGCCGGAGAGCTTGGCCTCCAGGTCCCAGAGCGCGCAGTCGACGGCGTTGCGCGCGGCGCCGGCCGGGGCCAGGTCCTGCAAGGCCTGCCGCGAGAGACCGCCCTCAATGGCGCCCCTCAGCGCCTCGACCCGCGCCACCTCGCCGTCCATGGTCTGGCCGTAGCGCCCATAGGGGACCGCCTCGCCGCGCCCGATCGCGCCGTCCTGGCTGATCTCGACCACGAGGACATGGGCCTCGGTCTTCGCCCCCCGCGCGATGACGAAAGCGCTAGCCAGCGGCCAGTGCTCGTCACGGACGGTGAGGCTCGCCGTCAAGTCAGATCGCCGGCCGCCGCGTCGAACAGCAGGTAGGTCCGTCCGGCTTCGGAGTTCAGCAAGGTCTCCACCAGAATGCCCCCTTGATCGCGCTCGGCGGCGTCTTCCAGCAGACCGTGATAGCGGCCGAGATACTGCACGACCTGACGCTTCAACGCCTCGTCGGTGAACAGCCGGCGCGCCAGACGACGGGTGGCGGCCGGCGCCAGCTTGCGCACCACCTCGCGTCCGCCTTCGGCGTCCTGGGCCTGCAGAATCGCGGCGATCTCATGCAGCCGGGTACGCGGCAACAG
This sequence comes from Phenylobacterium sp. Root700, assembly GCF_001429025.1. Taxonomy (GTDB): domain Bacteria; phylum Pseudomonadota; class Alphaproteobacteria; order Caulobacterales; family Caulobacteraceae; genus Phenylobacterium. The sequence continues at coordinate 21,146 of NZ_LMHT01000004.1, forward strand.
CGCGGTCGGGTCGATGCCCATCGCGCCGATCTCGGCGGCCAGGACCTCCTCCAGCGGCGCGTGCTGGACTTCAGGTTCCGGCTCCGGCGCCGGTTCCGGCTCTTCGGCCTCATCGATGGAGGACAGCAGATCCTTCCAGGTCCAACCCTCGCTGCTCGGCTCCTCGCTGCGTCCGCCGGCCTGCTCGAAGACCGTCGAGAACTCGGCGTCGGTCGCCGTGGGGGTGAGCCGCAGGCGCGGGCGGGACGCATCGCGCGCATCCTTGGTCGGCGGCGGCGGGATCGGCTCGTTCAGTTCGAGCTCGACATCGGCGTCCAGCAGTTCGTCCAGCAGCGGGTCGCTCTTGGCCTGCGGTACGAAGACCGGTTCAGGCGGCGCTTCGGCGATCCGCTCCGGCGCGGGTCGGGTGTTGCGCGCCGGACGCTCGCGCGGAACTGGCGGCGTCAGATGGGCCGAGCTCGCGACCGTTCCCATCAGCCGGACGGCTTCGCTGAGCATCTCGTAGTTGCGGCGCACCCGATCCTGGAACGCCTCGTCGATGGCCTGGGTCTCGTCGGCGGTGCGCCGGGCATGATCCATCAGGTCGTCGATGCTGTCGGAAACCGCCTGACGAACCTCTTCGGCCTGACCACGGGCCGCGGCCGGCAGCTTGACGGCGCGGTCCTCGATGGCGCCCAGCATGGCGGCCAGTTCGTCCAGGGTGGCGCGCGCGGCGCGGGCGCCCTCGTCCAGCTTGCGGATCGTCGTCGCACCGGCCTCATCGACCATCCTGGCCGACTGCTCGATCAGGGCGCGAGCTTCATCCAGGCGGGCCTCGAACACCTTGTTGGCCTGCTGGCCGGCGGTAAAGGCGGCCTCGGACAGTTGGTCGACCTGGTTGCGCGCGGTCTCGGCGTGCCGCTCGGCGGCCTGCCGGGTCTGCTCGGCGGCGCCGGTAAGGGCCGCGATCGTCGTCTGGGTCTGTTCCTCCAGCCGGGCCCGCTCAGTGGCGGCGGCCTGCGAGACCGCCTCCATCGAGTGCAGGGTCGACTGCCCGAATTCGTCGCGTTCGGCCTTGGCGGAATCCGCCAGCTCCCGGAACTGTTCGCTGGCCTCGCTCATCAACTGGCGCAGAGCCTCGCCGCCCTTCACCGCGCGGTCGCCCATCTCGGCGGCCGACAGCCGGGCCTGGCCGATGAACTCGGAAAGCTGGGCGGTATGGGTTTCGGCCTGGGCCGCGAAGCTCTCGTGATCGGCGCGCAGCGCGTGCGCCACGCTGACCAGTCCCGCGCGTTGCTCGGTCAGGCCGGCCTCAACCACCCTGATCTGGTCGGTGACGCCTAGCCCGGCGGTCTCCAGGCGGGCGATATGCCGGGTCAGGTCGTCGGCGGCGGTGCGCGCCACGTCGCTGGTTTCGCCGGCCGCCGCCGCCAGGTCGGCGGCGCGCGCCGCCAGCGAGGCTTCGGCTTCACGCAATTGGGTCTCGGCGAGGTCCGAGGCCTCGGCGACCATCTTGGCCTGCTGGGTGATGGCGTCGGTCACCGCCGCCGCCTGGCTGTCCAGGGCCTGGGCCAGTCCGCCCAACTCGGTGCGCTCGCGTCCCAGGCTTTCGGTCAGGCCGCTCGCGGTCCGCACCGCATTGGCGGCCACATCGACCAGCTTCTCGCTTTCGGCGGCCAGGGCCTGGCGCAGGGCGAGGATGGTCTCGCGCGCCTCCTGGGCGGCTGAGCCGGCGCGGACGATCTCGTCGCGCACGGCCTGGATCACATCGGCGGTTTGAGCGCCCGCGGCCATGGCCGGGGTCACCATCTCGTCGGCCAGGGCCTTGGCGCGCTTGGTCTCGACGCCAAGCTTCTGACCCTGACGAACCACATAGGCCGACAGCCAAATCAGCGCCGCCGGACCGATCGCCAACAGGATGAAGACCAAGGCCGCGAAGGGCTCGAAATCGAACGGGGCCACCGACCGGCGATACCCCCAGGCGAAGGCGATGGGGGCGCAGGCCCACAGCACCGAGACGACGAAGGCGACCAGATAGATCGGCCAGCCTGGCGGCACGGCGTCGTTCCCCGGCCGCAGGACTTCGGGACGATGCGCCAACGTGTTCGTCGACGTCGCCGCCGCGAGCTTGCCAGGCGATGAAGCGGCGGCGCGCGGAGGCGCCGACTGCGGCGGGGCCGCCAGTTCGCCCGTAGGCGGCGGAGCAATGGCGAAGGCCTCGTCAGCCTCCTGGGCCGCGGCCTGAGCCTCGGCGTTCGTGATCCCCGCGCCCTCGCCGTCAAGGGATTGGAAATCAACCGGTTGGTGCCGCTTTTTGATCTTCATGGCCCGTCTAAGCCGGCCTTCCCATCCTGCGAGCGTGAATGAGCGTAACAACGCATCTCATCCCCGCCTTCGCGCCCAAGGCGAAGGATTACCGACGAACGTCGGCGACGCAAAGCACCATCGATGGGAATCTTCGCCGTCGGCCACGCCGACGGGAAACCGCGCTAGGCCTTGAGCATCGAGGCGCGGCCTTCGGGACAGGGCTCGCGGACCAACTTGCCGGGCTTAGCGGCCTTGATGACCACCTTCGACGAGACCTGGGTCGGCAGCCTGCGGTTGACCGTCCGCGCGACCGTGCGCTCGGCGGGGACCGGCTTGTCGACCTGTTGGGCGTCCAGCGTGACGCCGAAATGCGAGTAGGCTGCGGCGGACGACGACACCACCACCGCGGCTACGATCTCGGTCAAAGTCTGCATCGGAACTCTCCCGTACGTCCGATACGATTCCAGCGAGCGACGTTATACGACGGCCTTCGCGTTTCGGCGACGCGCCTCAACATGAAATTTCAGTCATGTAACACCGGTCCCATTGCGATCCGGCTCAGGCCGCACGTCGGAACGCCGCACCCTCGTGGGTCAGCAGCCATTGCTTGCGGTCCATGCCGCCGCCGTAGCCGGTGAGACTGCCGTCCGAGCCGATCACCCGATGGCAGGGCACGACGATCCCGATGGGGTTCGCGCCATTGGCCAGACCCACCGCCCGCATGGCGCTGGGCTTGCCGATCCGGCGGGCCAACCCCTTGTAACTGACGGTCTCGCCGACCGGGATGGTGCAGAGCGCCGTCCACACCGCGCGCTGGAAGTCGGTGCCGCCGGTCCGCCAGCGGATCTTCGACAGCGCGCCGAGATCGCCGGCGAAATAGGTCTCGAGAGCCCCGCGGATCGCGTTCGGCGCTCGCCCGGCCCTCAGGCTGGTCGGCGGGTTCTGCCGACGCAGCAGCAGGTGCATCCGGTCCTCGTGCGTGGTCCAGTCGAACGCCCGCAGGAATCCCTCGGCGTCAGTGACCAGCAGGCCCTCGCCCACCGGCGTGGCGATGCGGTCGAGATAGAGCGCTTCAGGCGGCTTTGGCATGTTTGGTCTCGGAGGGGTTCTTGGGGTCCGCGGACCACAGGTGTGAAGCGGCGTAGGCCCGCCACGGACGCCAGCGCTCGGCGCGGGCCAGCAGTTCGGCCGGGGTCGGCCGCACGCCGTCAGGACCTTCCAGCGCCCGCATCAGGCCGATGTCGGCGCTGGGGAAGGCGTCGGGTTCGCGCAGCGCCCGCATGGCGATGTACTGCGCCGTCCATTCGCCGATCCCCGGCAGGGCGCGCAAGGCCGCGACCGCCTCATCCAGGCTGCGCCGGGTTCCGAACAGGTCGGGATCGGCGGCGGCGGCGTTGGCCAGGCCGACCAGGGCCCGCCCCCGTGCCCTGGGCATCGGCAGGGTCTCGACGTCGATCAGCGACAGCTGTTCCGGCGTCGGGAAGAAGTGGGTCAGGCCGAGCTTGCCCGCCGCCTCGTCCTCCAGCGGCGAGCCGTGGGCCGCCGTAATCTTGCCTGCCAGCACCCGCGCGGCCTGGACGGTGATCTGCTGGCCCAGCACCGCGCGCACCGACAGCTCGAAACCATCCCACGCCCCCGGCGCCCGCAGGCCCGGACGCGCCGCCACCAACGGCGCTAGATCGGGATCTTCCGAAAGGTGCGCGGCGATCACCGCCGGGTCGGCCGCCAGGTCAAAGACCCGCCGCACGCGGGCGATCACCGCCGGCCAGACCTGGACCTTCGGGAACCGCAGGGTGGCGCGCAGATAGGCGCCCTCCCCCGGCTCGATCATGATCACGCCCCGAGCTTCGCCGAACGCCAGGGTCCGCGCGTAGCGGCCGTCACGGACGCTCTCGACGCCCGGAATGGCCCGCGCGGTCAGGAAGGCCAGCATCGCGTCCCAGTCGTAGGGCGCGCGATAGGGCAGCCGGATGCTCGCCGCCCCGCCGTCGCCGGCGGCGATCTCGGCCCCGCCCAGCCGGCGCAGCTTGGCCGGCGGCCGGTCAAACAGTTGCTGGAAGGTCTCGTTGAACCGCCGCACGCTGCCGAAGCCGGCGGCCAGGGCCACCTCGGCCATCGGCATCCGCGTCTCGTGCAGCAGTTGCTTGGCCAGCAGCACCCGCCGAGTCTGCGCCACGGCCACCGGCGAGGCGCCGACATGCTGCTGGAACAGCCGCCGAAGCTGGCGTTCGCCGACCCCCAGCCGGTTGGCCAGGGCGTCCACGTCGCCGGTGTCCATCGCCCCAGCCTCGATCAGGGTCATGGCGCGCGAAACAGTGTTGGACGTCCCGCGCCAGGAGCCGAGGTCCGGCGAGGTTTCCGGCCGGCATCTCAGGCAGGGCCTGAACCCGGCCTCCTGGGCCGCCGCCGCGGAGCGGTGGAACGTCATGTTCTCGCGCTTGGGCGTGCGGGCCGGGCAGATCGGCCGGCAATAGATCCCGGTGCTCTTCACGCCGCAGAAGATCCGCCCGTCGAACCGGGCGTCACGCATCTGAAAGGCGCGGTAGCAGGCGTCGTCATCCATATCCATGCGGGTGATGATCTGCCCCCGCGCCGCCCATGTCTCGCGGTTTTCGGACGCGACCCGTCATCAGTTCGCGGTTTTCGGACATGGCTGCAAACCAGAGGCTTGCGCGAGGCCGGCTCCAATTTCCTCGTCGCCCTGTCAGTAAAACTCTATCGTCATCGACGGTCGGGTCCCGTAAGCCGTCGCTCAGGGCCAATCCGCAAGCCGCCAAACACGGGCGAGCGGATTTTTTCGTCATTAGTTTACAAGCAGGGTTCGGCCCCCGAGGTTCATGTGCAAGGTACAGCCCTGATGCAGGCCACAGCGCCCGCGATCGCCCCCGAAACCCTGACCCATCTTCAGCGCCTGGAAGCCGAGAGCATCCACATCATGCGCGAAGTGGCGGCCGAGGCCGAGCGTCCGGTGATGCTCTACTCGATCGGCAAGGACTCGGCCGTGATGCTGCATCTCGCGGCCAAGGCCTTCTATCCGTCCAAGCCGCCGTTCCCGCTGCTGCACGTCGACACGACCTGGAAGTTCCGGGCCATGTACGAAATGCGCGAGCGCATGGCCAAGGAGCTCGGCTTCGAGCTGCTGGTCCACAAGAACCCGGAAGCGGTTGAGCGGGACATCAATCCCTTCGATCACGGCTCGGCCCTGCACACCGACCTGTGGAAGACCGAGGGCCTGAAGCAGGCGCTCGACAAGTACGGCTTCGACGCGGCCTTCGGCGGCGCCCGTCGCGACGAGGAGAAGTCCCGCGCCAAGGAGCGCATCTTCTCGTTCCGCTCGGCCCAGCATCGCTGGGACCCGAAGAACCAGCGCCCCGAGCTCTGGCATCTCTACAACGCGCGCAAGAACCCCGGCGAAAGCGTCCGGGTGTTCCCGATCTCCAACTGGACCGAGTTGGACATCTGGCAATACATCCACCTGGAAAACATCCCGATCGTGCCGCTGTACTTCTCGCAGGTCCGGCCGGTGGTGGAGCGCGACGGCGCGCTGATCATGGTCGATGACGATCGGATGCCGCTGCGTCCCGGCGAAACGCCGCAGATGAAGTCGGTCCGCTTCCGCACGCTCGGCTGCTACCCGCTGACCGGCGCGGTCGAAAGCACCGCCGCCACCCTGCCCGAGATCATCCAGGAGATGCTTCTCACCACCACCAGCGAGCGTCAGGGCCGCATGATCGACCACGACCAGGCCGCCTCGATGGAGAAGAAGAAGCAGGAGGGCTATTTCTGATGGCCCACCAATCCGACCTCATCGCTGAAGACATCGAGGCCTATCTCAAGGCCCACGAGCACAAGAGCCTGCTGCGGTTCCTGACCTGCGGCTCGGTGGACGACGGCAAGTCGACCCTGATCGGCCGCCTGCTCTACGACTCAAAGATGATCTTCGAGGACCAACTCGCGGCCCTTGAAGCTGACTCCAAAAAGGTCGGCACCCAGGGCGGCGAGATCGACTTCGCCCTGCTGGTCGACGGCCTGGCCGCCGAGCGCGAGCAAGGCATCACCATCGACGTCGCCTACCGGTTCTTCTCGACCGACAAGCGCAAGTTCATCGTCGCCGACACCCCCGGCCACGAGCAGTACACCCGCAACATGGTGACCGGCGCCTCGACCGCCGACGCCGCCATCATTCTGATCGACGCGCGCAAGGGCGTGCTGACCCAGACGCGCCGCCACTCCTACCTCGTCAGCCTGCTGGGCATCCGCCACGTCGTCCTGGCCATCAACAAGATGGACCTGGTCGGCTGGAGCCAGGAGGTGTTCGACACCATCCTGGCCGAGTACCGCGACTTCGCCGACCAGATCGGCATCAAGCAGTTCACCGCCATCCCGATGTCGGCGCTGAAGGGCGACAATATCACCGCCCATAGCCACGCCGCCCCCTGGTACGACGGCCCGGCTCTGCTGCCGCTGCTGGAAACCCTGCCGGTCGACGATGACCTGCGGGACAAGCCGTTCCGCATGCCGGTCCAGTGGGTCAACCGCCCCAACCTCGACTTCCGCGGCTTCTCGGGCCTGATCTCGTCGGGCACGATCCGTCCGGGCGACAAGATCAAGGCCCTGCCATCGGGCCGCGAAAGCACGGTCGAGCGCATCGTCACCTTCCGTGACGATCTGGACGTGGCGGTCGCCGGTCAGTCGGTGACCCTGACCCTGACCGACGAGATCGACATCTCGCGCGGCGACGTGCTCTCCGAAGCCGGCTCCCCGCCTCCAGTCGCCGATCAGTTCGAGGCGACGGTGGTGTGGATGGACGACGAGGCCATGCTGCCTGGCCGTCCCTATCTGCTGAAGCTCGGAACCCGCACCGTCTCGGCCCAGATCACCGAGCCCAAGTACAAGATCAATGTGAACACCCTGGAGCACCTGGCCGCCAAACGGCTGGAGCTCAACGAGATCGGTGTCTGCAACCTGTCGCTGGACGCGCCGATCGCGTTTGACGCCTACACCGACAACCACGATCTGGGCGGCTTCATCCTGGTCGACCGGATTTCCAACCGCACGGTCGGCGCGGGCATGCTGCACTTCGCCCTGCGCCGCAGCCAGAACATCCACTGGCAGGCCCTGGACGTCGACAAGAACAGCCGCGCGGCGCTGAAGGGTCAACGCGGCCGGGTCGTCTGGCTGACCGGCCTGTCGGGCTCGGGCAAGTCGACCATCGCCAACTTGGTCGAGAAGCGCCTGCACGCCGACGGTCGCCACACCTACCTGCTGGACGGCGACAATGTCCGCCACGGCCTGAACAAGGACCTGGGCTTCACCGACGAGGATCGCGTCGAGAACATCCGCCGCGTGGCCGAGGTCTCCAAGCTGATGGTCGACGCCGGCCTGATCGTGCTGGTCTCGTTCATCTCGCCGTTCCGCGCCGAGCGCCGCCTGGCCCGCGATCTCCAGGCCGAGGGCGACTTCGTCGAGGTCTATGTGAACACGCCGCTGGCGGTCGCCGAGCAGCGCGACGTCAAGGGCCTCTACAAGAAGGCCCGCGCTGGCGAGTTGAAGAACTTCACCGGCATCGACAGCCCTTACGAGCCGCCTGAGCACGCCGAGATCACCGTCGACACCACCGCCATGTCGGCGACGGAAGCGGCCGAGCGCATCGTCGCCTGGCTGGAAGGCGAACTCGACTACTCGATCTGAGGGATGGCGGACGGGGCCCAAGCCCCGTCCGCTCCCGATCAGATGACGCCCTGCGCCCGCATGGCGTCGGCGACCTTCACGAAGCCGGCGATGTTGGCGCCGTCGACATAGCTCACGGTGCCGTCCGGCCGCTTGCCGTACTGCAGGCACGAGGCGTGGATGCCGCGCATGATCTCCAGCAGGCGTTGATCGACCTCTTCGCGCGGCCACGACAACCGCATGGCGTTCTGGCTCATCTCCAGGCCCGAGGTCGCCACCCCGCCGGCGTTGCTCGCCTTGCCGGGACCAAACAGCACGCCGGCCTCCTCGAAAACCTTCACCGCCTCGGCGGTCGAGGGCATGTTGGCGCCCTCGGCCACGCAGATCACGCCGTTGGCCACCAGCTTTTCAGCATCATGGCCGTCCAGTTCGTTCTGCGTCGCGCAGGGCAGCGCCACGTCGCAGGGCACGTGCCAGGGCCGCACGCCGGCCTCAAACCGCAGGCCCAGCTTGGCGGCGTAGTCGGAGACCCGGCCGAAGTAGTGGTTCTTGACCTCCATCAACTCGGCCAGCTTCTCGGGCGTGAAGCCGTCCTCGTCGATCACCGTGCCGCTGGAGTCCGAGACGGTCACCACCTTGGCGCCCATCTGCATGGCCTTCTCCACCGCGTACTGGGCGACGTTGCCCGAACCGGATACGCAGACCCGCTGGCCCTCGATGGAGCGGCCGCCGTGGTTCAGCATCTCCTCGGCGAAATAGACCGTGCCGTAGCCGGTCGCCTCGGGCCGGATCAACGAACCGCCAAAGCTCAGGCCCTTGCCGGTGAAGACGCTGTCGGCGCGGTTGGTCAGCTTCTTCATCATGCCGGCCATATAGCCGACCTCGCGGCCGCCCACCCCGATGTCGCCGGCCGGCACGTCGGTGTCGGCGCCGATATGGCGATGAAGCTCAATGATGAAGGCCTGGCAGAAGCGCATCATCTCGCCGGGGCTGCGGCCCTTCGGATCGAAGTTCGACCCGCCCTTGCCGCCGCCCATCGGCAGGGTCGTCAGGGCGTTCTTGAAGGTCTGCTCGAAGGCCAGGAACTTCAGGACCGACAGATTGACCGTCGGGTGGAAGCGGATCCCGCCCTTGAACGGGCCGATCGCCGAGCTGTGCTGGATGCGGAACCCGCGATTGACCTGCACCTGGCCTTTGTCGTCCACCCACGGCACGCGGAAGATGATCGTCCGCTCCGGCTCCACCAGGCGATGGATCAATCCGTGCTCGCCATAGACGGGGTTACGCTCGATGAACGGCCAGATGCTGGTCATCACCTCGGTGACCGCCTGCAGGAATTCCGGCTGGCCTTCGTTCTGGGCCGCGACGCTATTTAGGCAGTCGTCCAAGCTTTGAAATTTCATCGGGCGACCTCACCAAAGCGTTGTTACAAAAGGGTTTGAGGGCGCTTTACGGGCAACCGCCGGGCCACACAACCCAGAGTCTGCGCAATAAATGAGCAGTCACGCGCATTTGTGTGGCGGGAAAACAGGCTCCACTGAGTTGAGACGAAAGCCGGCGCATCCCTGGCGTGATCGGCGACAGTGGCGCTAGTCTCAAGGCCCGCGCCGCCGAGGTGACATTGATGCTCAAGACCATGCGGGACGTCGTGACGTCGGCGCTGAAATCCCCGGCCCGACTGCTCAGCGACGGCGACCGCAGCGTTATCGAGGCGGAGGTCCACGACGCCGGACGCCTGACCAACGCCTACAGCTTCATGCTGTTCAGCGCCTGCGGGATCGCCGCGCTCGGCCTGCTGCAATCCTCCGCGCCGGTGATCATCGGGGCGATGCTGATCTCGCCGCTGATGGGGCCGATCGTCTCCATGGGCGTGGCGCTGGCGCGGGTCGATCCGCGACGGTTCAGGACCGCCGCCCTCGCCCTGGTCATTGGCGCGCTGCTGTCGGTGCTGGCCTCCACCCTCATCGTCTGGGCCTCGCCGCTCAAGGACGTGACCCCCGAGATCCTGGCCCGCACCCGGCCGACCCTGCTGGACCTGGTCGTCGCCCTGCTGTCGGGGTTCGTCGGGGCCTATCTCTCGATCAACCGCAAGGGCGGCGCCATCGCTGGCGTCGCCATCGCCACCTCGCTGATGCCGCCGCTGGCCGTCGTCGGCTATGGGCTGGCGACCGCCGCCTGGGACATCGCCGGCGGCGCCCTGCTGCTGTTCCTGACCAATGTCGTGGCCATTCTGGTCTCGGTCTTCGGCGTCGCCCGCCGCTACGGCTTCCGATCCATCGAGCGCCAGGGCGCGACCTGGGAAACACCGGCCCTCGTCGCCGTCATGGTGGCGTTGTGCATCCCGCTCGCCCTGTCCCTTCAAGGCATTGTCGTCGAGGCGCGGGAAACCAACTGGGCTCGCGGCGCGATCAACCAGGTTTTCGCCGACGCCTCCCCGCACATCGCCGAGCTCAAGGTTCAGGCGCAGGACAATGGCGCGACCTTTGTCCAGGCCGTGGTGATCACCCGCAAGTATATCCCAGGCGCTGACGCACAGGTCGCAGGCCAGCTCAATTCCGGCGCCAAGGTTGAGATCGAACAGATCCTGACCGCGAAAGGCGCCGCTGATCTCGGCGCGGGCGCTCTTGCCGGCCGGCTTACCGCCACGCCGGCGCCTCCCACCGCCAGCCCCGAGCAGCGCCTGCGCGCCATGCTCTCCCCCATCGGCGAGGTTCAGGCTATCGAGAGGCGCGGCCCAGGCCTCGCCGTCACCTTCGCGATGAACACGCCGGGCGGGTTGGCGGAATATCGCGCGGTGGAACAAGCCGCCCAGCGCTTCATGCCGCAGACGCCTGTCGAGCTGATCCCGCCGCTTGCGCCCTTGCCTGAGGTGCGGTTCGCCTACGGCTCGACCTCGCTCTCCCCGGAGGCCGCCGCGACCGTCGACGCGGTCGCCTGGGCTCTCACCCGCTGGGGCGCGTCCGCGGCCAAGGTCGAGGGCGCCGCCAGTCCCAATCCGCGCGGCCGCCGGCCGGCCGATATCCGCCTTGCGCAAGCCAGGGCCTCGGTGGTGGCCGACCGGCTGCGCACGCAAGGGATCAAGGACATCACCCTGACGACCGACGTCCCCGAGACCCTCACCGGCGATGAGGCGCGCTATCTGGCGGCGCAAGTGACCATGCTGGCCGCGCGCTAGTCGTCCAGGAGTTCCGGACCTGGGAACAGGTGGCGATAGGGCCGCGCCTCCTCCACCGTCCGGGCGACCGACGGCCGCGCCATCAATCGCTTGAAATAGCCGGCCAGGATCGGGTGATCGTCGCCGAACGGCTCCAGCCGGTCGGAATAGAACAGCGCCGGCGCCGCCGCGCAGTCGGCCAGGGTGAAGGCCTCTCCCATCGCCCAGGTCTTGCCGGCCAGGTCCTTCTCCAGCACGCCATAGACCGTGCGCAGTTGAGCCCGCGCCGCGACGACGCTAGCCGGATCGCTCCCGCCGTCGGGACGGATACGGTCGGCGACGATCGCCTGCATCGGCCCCTGGACGTAGAGGTCGAACATCCGGTCCCTCAGCCGGGTCCGCCAAGCCATGTCCGGATCGGTCGGAATGAGCCGCGCGGCGCCCGGATAGTGCAGTTCCAGATACTCGATGATGATGCTGGTCTCGGGGATCGTCTCGCCCCGCGCCTCGTCCTGCAGCACCGGCATCTTTCCGATAGGCCACAGCGCCAGGAACGCCGAACGGGACACCTCCTCGCCCAGGTCCACGAAGCACGCCTCGAACGGCGTCCCGTTCTCGTAGAAGGCGATGATCACCTTCTGGCAGTAGGAGGCGAAGGGGTGGAGATGCAGCTTCAGCGTCATGGCGCGCTCCGTTGATGAAGTTGTCGCTTAACTATCAACCCCGCCCGCTGGCCGCAAGAACACTTTAGCTCACGCTAAACTAACTTGGCCGTCCGCCGATATCCAGGAAGTCCTGGCCGCTGAAATCCCCCGGCGCGGCGATCTCGACGACAGGGTCGTCGCGGTCGTCCCACTCAGTCCGCAGAGCCCGGCTCATCACCGCATGCATGTCGTAGAGGCAGGTGATGTAGGTCAGTTCGAGGATCTCTTCGTCGGAGAGAAAGCTCTTCAGCGCCGTGAACACCGCCTCGGGCGTGCGCCCGCCCTGCAGCGCCAGGCAGTCGGCATAGGCCAGCACCGCCCGCTCATGCGCATCGTAGCAGTCGGCCACCTGCCACTGCGGGATCGAGGCGATCCGCTCCTCCGAGACGCCCAGCCCCCGCAGCGACTTGCAATGCTGGGAGAACACGAACTGGCTGCCCTTGGCCCACCCGACCCGCGTCTGGGCCAGTTCGCGCAGCACCGGGTCCAGCTTTCGTTCGGGACTGCGATAGAGGGCGAAACCGCGATTGGCGTGCTCCAACACGTCAGGCGCCAGGGCGAAGACCGTCCACCAGTCGCCCGACGTGCCGGTGGTGGTGCCCGGCTCGGTCACCGGATCACGGTCGCCGAACAGGAGGTCGTAGGTCTTGAGGACGACCTTGGACTCGGCCTCGGCGCGGGAGACCTGGCGCAGACGCGGCATGCCTTAAGCCTCCACCGAATTCGCGCGGGGCGGCGCGCCCCGGCAGACCAGCGCCAGATGGTTGATACCCGTCGTCCGCATCGCCCGCTCCTCTTTCAGAATTGGCCGCTTTCAGAACTGGAGAACGATCTTCCCGAAATGCTCGCCGCCCTGCATGGCCGCCAACGCCGCTTGCGCCTGCGTCCACGGGAACACCTTGTCGACCACTGGCGCGATGCGATGCAGCTCGATCGCCCGGCACATGGCCTCGAACATCTCGCGCGATCCCACCGACAGCCCCTGCAGCCGGGCGCTGTTGCTGATCAACACGGCGGGATTGAGCCCCTCGCCCGCTCCAGCCACCACGCCGATCATGGCGATGTGGCCGCCGATCCGGATGGCCTTCAGGCTCTGCTGAATGGTGCCCGCCCCGCCGACCTCCATGATGAAGTCCGCGCCGACGCCGTGCGTCGCCTCGCGCACCGCCTTGGACCAGTCCGGGGTGGTTCGATAATTGACGAGCGTGTCGGCCCCCAGGGCTTTGGCCCGCGCCAGCTTCTCGTCGGACGAGGAGGTGATCACCGTCCGGTAGCCGGCCGCCTTGGCGAACTGCAATCCAAAGATCGAGACCCCGCCGGTGCCTTGCAGCACCACCGTGTCGCCAGGCTCCAGCCGCGCATCCTCGAACAGCCCGCGCCACGCGGTCAGGGCCGCGCAGGGCAAGGTCGCCACCTGCTGGTCGGTGAGGAAATCGGGGACCTTGGAGACCCCTTCCTGGCTGAAGGTCGCAAGTTCGCGGCCAGCGCCTGGGATCGGGAAGCCGAGCGCCGAGCCCAGCTTCTCCAGGGTCGGCCGGCCAGCGGTCCAGTTCTGGAAGAACAGCGTCGCGACCCGGTCGCCGACCGCCACCCGCGTCACGCCTGGTCCCACCGCCTCGATCACGCCGCAGCCGTCGGAGAAGGGCGTGATGGTTCCGCCCACCGCCGAACCGCGACTGTAGAGGCCGTTCACCATCAGCAGGTCGCGATAGTTGAGCGAGACGGCGCGCATCCGCACCAGGACTTCGCCGTGTCCCGGCGTCGGATCCGGAGCGTCCACGACTTTCAACTCATCCACGCCCCAGGGCGCAGCGATTTCCAAGGCCCGCATGCCGTCACTCCCCAAGATCTTGTTGGCGCAATAGTCGCCCGATCCTGGCCTGCCGCAAGGCTGTCGTGGGGGAAGGCCTTAGGCGTCCAACCGCTTTACGCCGTAGAGGCGCAGCGCCCCGATCAGGCCCAGCGCCGACATCGCCGCCATGGCGAAATAGCCCTTGGTCCCGACGGCGTCGAACAGCCATCCCGAGCCGATCGTCGCCACCCCCATCAGCAGGCCGCCCGACAGCGCCGAGTTGACCGTCTGGGCCGCCGAGGCGTTGGCCGGGGTCGAGAGCCGCTCGACCAGTTGCAACGAGGCCAGGAAGGTCGCCGCATAGGTGAAGGTGTGCAGCGCCTGCATCGGCAGCACCAGCCAGAGCGGCGGCGAGAACGCCAGCACCGTCCAGCGGACCAGGGCCGCCGCGCCGCCGATCATCAGCAGGTTGCGCGGCCCGATCCGCCGCCGCCACGGCTCCATGAACCACATGAAGGCCACCTCGACCGCCACCGCCAACCCCCACAGCAGCCCGGTCGTGCTCTCGTGCAGGCCCTGCTGTTTCCAGGAGAGCGTCGAGAACGAATAGTAGAAGGCGTGGGCCGACTGGATCAGACCGACCGACACCACCGCCAGCATGAAATGCTTGTCGCGCAGCAGGTCGCCGAGGCCGGCCAGTCGCTCGGAGAGCCGGCTCCCCGCCCCGCCCTCGCGCACTGGATCGGGCGGCAGCAGCCCCCGCGCGCAGCCGGCCGCCAGCATCGCGGCGGCGGTGATCCACACCAGCACCAGTTCGGGCGAGAACTTGGCCAGCAAGGCCCCGACCGTGACATTGGCGATGATGAACGCCACCGAGCCGATGCCGCGCGGCCAGCCGAAGTTGAAGCCGTCTCGCCGGGCGCGGCCGAAGACGATCACGTCGGTCAGCGGGATCATGGTCGACAGGATGGTGTTGGCGATGAACCAGATCCCGAACCACCAGGCGAAACCGAACGGCGCGGCGAGCAGGCCATAGGCCAGGGCCGTGGCCAGCCCCATCAGGATCAGGGGCGTGCGGCGCAGCCGGAAGCTGTCGGCCCACATGGCGATGCCCGGCGCGGTGACCGCGCGCGCGAACATCGGCGCCGACAGGATCAGCCCGATCTCGGCGCCCGAGAGGCCGCGCGAGGCGAACCAGACAGGGATGTAGGGAGAACTCGCCCCCGTCCCGACGAACAGGGCCGCATAGAAGAGACCAAGGCGCACGGGCTGAGACATGATCGAAACTTGCCTAGTGCGAGTCGGCTGCGATTTTCCCGCCGGTTCTCATGTTTGTTGCCGCGCTTTAACTTCCGCTGGGGCGCCTTACCGTGTTAGCGCCAAGCTTGAAATGTCCGAACACTCCAAAGCCGCCAGCGTCTCCGAACTCCTGGATCTGATCGGGACGCGTTCCGGTCGGAAGGTGTCGGTCGGCGACCTGCTGGACACCTTCGGCGATCGCGCCTTCGGCGCCCTGATGTTCGTGTTCGCCGCCCCGCTGGTGCTGCCGATGCCGCCCGGGGTTTCGGCCTTGCTGGGCGCGCCGCTGATCTTCATCACCGCCCAGTGGACCATGGGCCGCAAGACGCTCTGGCTGCCCAAGGCGCTCTTGTCGCGCACCATGAGCATGACGGACTTCCGGTCCCTGACCGCCAAGCTGAAGCCGCACCTGGAACGGCTGGAGCGCCGCCTGCGCCCGCGCCTGACCTTCATGTACAACCCGCTGGGCGACCGGCTGGTGGGCGCGCTGTGCTTCATCCTCTCGCTGATCGTCTTCCTGCCGATCCCGTTCGGCAACATGCTGCCCTCCTTCGCCATCGCCGCCTTCGCCATCGGCGGCGCGGAGCGTGACGGCCTCGCCGCGATCATCGGCTGGATCGCGGCCATCCTGTCGATCGTCGTGCTGGCGGTGCTGTCCAAGGCGATCGTCGCCGCGGTGCTGGCCTTCTTCGCCACCCTGCTCGGGATGTTCTAGCCGCCGTCCTTGCGACTGGCGGTTGCTGCGCCTCCATCTCAGCGTAAGGTCGCGACCCGGCCTTCGTCGATGGAGAACACCATGGACCGTCAGAACAGTCTGGACCGCGCCCTGCGCGCCCGCGCCGATGCGGTGATCCCTGGCGGCATGTATGGCCATCAGGCGGTCGGCCTACTCCCCGACGACTATCCGCAGTATTTCGCCAAGGCCGAGGGCGCCCACATCTGGGACGTCGACGGCAATCGCTATCTCGACCTGATGTGCGCCTACGGCCCGAACCTGTTCGGCTATGCGAACCCGCAGATCGACGCGGCCTATGTGCGCCAGCTTGGTCTCGGCGACACCCTGACCGGGCCCACCGAACTGATGGTGCGGCTGGCCGAGGAGCTGACCGCCCTGGTCACCCACGCCTCCTGGGCGATGTTCTGCAAGAACGGCACGGACGCCACGACCATGGCGCTGATGACCGCCCGCGCCCACACTCGGCGCAAGACCATTATTCGCGCCAAGGGGGCCTATCATGGCGCAGCCCCCTGGTGCACGCCGCGGCCGAGCGGCGTCATCGACAGCGACCGCGCCCACCACGTGTTCTGCGACTACAATGACGTGGCCAGCCTGGAGGCCGCCGTCGCCAAGGCCGGCGCCGACCTGGCGGCCATCTTCGCCGCGCCCTTCAAGCACGACGCCTTCATCGACCAGGCGCCGCCAAATCCGGCCTATGCCCGCCGCGCCCGCGAACTGTGCGACCAGACCGGCGCCCTGCTGATCGTCGACGACGTCCGCGCCGGACTGCGGATGGCCCGCGACTGCTCCTGGGCCTTGCTGGGGATCGAGCCGGACCTCTCGACCTGGGGCAAGTGCATCGCCAACGGCCACCCGATCTCGGCCCTGCTGGGTTCGGAGAAGGCCCGCGCCGCCGCCGCCTCGATCTATGTGACCGGCTCGTTCTGGTTCCAGGCCGCGCCGATGGCCGCGGCGCTGGAGACCCTGCGCCTGGTCCGCGACACCGACTATCTGGAGCGCATCGAGACCCTTGGCGACCGCTTGGCCACGGGACTGGTCGAGCGGGCCGCGGCGGCGGGCTTTGGCCTGCGCTGCTCGGGTCCAACCCAGATGCCGCTCTATCTGTTCGACGACGATCCCGATCTGCGGAAGGGCTTCTGCTGGACCTCGGCGATGCTGGCGCGCGGCGTCTACATGCACCCCTGGCACAACATGTTCCTCTGCGCGGCGATGAGCGACGCCGACATCGACCAGGCGCTGGACGCCGCCGACGGCGCCTTCACGGCGCTGAAGCGCGAAGCCCCGGGGCTCGCCCCGGTCGAGAAACTCGCATTCCTCTCTGGCGGTCAAAGGTAAGGGCGACATGGCGATCGACGACTATTCCGAACACGACGGCCTCTCGCTCGCGTCCCTGGTCGCCAAGGGCGAGGTGACGCCGCTGGAACTGGTGGACGCCGCCATCGCGCGGATCGAGCGCCACAACCCCGCTCTCAACGCCGTGGTCTACAAGGCCTATGACGAGGCCCGCGCCCAAGCTGGGGGGCCGCTGCCCGACGGCCCGTTCAAGGGTGTGCCGTTCCTGATCAAGGACCTGGGCATGCCCGTGGCCGGCTGGCCGCGCAGCTATGGCAGCAAGTTCGCCCGCGGCGTGGTCGACGCCGAGGACGGCGATCTCACCAGTCGCTACCGCCAGGCGGGCGTCATCCCACTCGGCAAGACCAACACCCCGGAATACGGCATCACCGGCACGACCGAGGGCGCGCACCTGGGCGCCTGCCGCAACCCCTGGAACCCTGACCACATCTCCGGCGGCTCGTCGGGCGGGGCGGCCTCGGCCGTGGCGGCGGGCATTGTCCCCCTGGCCCACGCCAGCGACGGCCTGGGTTCAATCCGCATCCCCGCTGCGTGCTGCGGCCTGGTCGGGCTGAAGGTCACCCGCGACCGCAATCCGAACGGGCAGCAGGACACCGCCTACGCCATGGGCTTCACCGTCGACCATGTGGTCACCCGCACGGTGCGCGATTCCGCCGCGATGCTCGATGCGACCGGACGCCCCCGAGCCGACGCGCCATTCGCCGCGCCGCCCAAGGACCGGCCCTACACCGAAGAGATCGAGCGCAGCCCCGGCAAGCTGCGCATCGCCTGGTCGTCGGAGACCCCGTCCGGCCGCCCGATCCACCCTGAGATCCAAGCGGCTCTGGAACGCACCGCCGCCCTGCTGAAGGGCCTGGGGCATGAGGTCGTCGAGCAAGGCCTGGGCATCGACTACCGCGCGCTCTACGCCGCCCGCACGCCGGTCTCGGGCGCCAACTTCGCCGCCGACATGGCCCGGCTGATCGAGCAGGTCGGCCGCGAGCCCGAGCCGGACGAACTGGAACCCCTGACCTGGGCCTCTCTCAAGGGCGGCCGCAAGGTCACCGGCGAGCAGGCCTTCCGGGGCTGGCAGGACCTGCGGGTGCTCAATCGCAAGACCCTGGCCTTCTTCGAGGACTGGGACGTCTATCTCTGCCCGGTGCTGGGCACGCCGGTCCCAGAGGTCGGGCTGATCGATCCGGTGGCGCTGGAGCCGCGCGAGGTGAACCGTCGCCAGGGCGAGGCCTTCCCCTACACCCCGCCGTTCAATTTCTCGGGCCAGCCGTCGCTCTCTCTGCCGCTGGAGATGTCGGCCAACGGCCTGCCCATCGGCATGATGTTCACCGCCCGCTTCGCCGACGAGGCCACCCTCTTCCGCCTGGCCGCCCAGTTGGAGAAGGAAGCCCCGTGGAAAGCGCGCAAACCGGCGATCTGGGGCTAGCAACCGGCGCCGATCTCAAGCGCTATCGGGAGAACGTCACCTGAGCCGTTGGCCCGGCTGACGCCACGCGCTAGTTTGCGACCAGATTCTAGGAGTGATCTATGAGCGAGCGGACCGAACGGCCCTGGGCCCTGATGCGCCACCACGCGGGCTGGGCTGACGTCTTCCATATCGAGAGCGAAACGGCCGACTCGATCACCGGCTTCTACCCGGATCGCGAAACCGTCGGTCCGCCGGTGAACTACAGCGTCCGCGCCGTGCTCGCCCGCTTCGAGACCATGGAAGCCGCCCGCGCCGCCCGCGAAGGCGCGGTGCTGGAATGGCGCAAGCACGACGCCGGCGTCCGCGACGCCGAGGACATCCTGCGCAAGGCCGAAAAGGCCCGCGAGGACGCCTGGCTCACCTGCCTGCGCGACGCCGCCAACGGCGGGTGAGCGACGAACCTGGGCGCGGCCTGCTCTCGCTGGTCGAACGCCGCCCAAAACTGACCCTGTTGGTCGCGGTCCTCGTTGGATTGGCCGCGACCGCCATTTTCCAGAACCTTCCAGGGCAAGGGCGAAAACTCGCCCTGACGCCTGTCGTGGAGACGGTTCTGAACGACCGCGGCTCGCCGAGCGCCGGGGCCGCCGCCCCCGATGTGACGATCGTCGTCTTCACCGACTATCAGTGCTCGGTCTGCAAGGCGACGGACCCGGCCCTCGAGCGGCTGCTGGCCGCCGACGACAAGGTGCGGGTGATCTTCAAGGACTGGCCGGTGCTGGGCGAGGCCTCGACCCTCGCCGCACGCGCCGCCCTCGCATCGGACCGCCAGGGCAAGTACCTGGCCTTCCACCGCGCGCTGATGGCTGCGCGAACGAAACTGGACGCCGAGCAAATTCAGCGGATCGCCATAGCGGCCGGCGTCGATTGGGACCAGCTCCTGGCCGACCAGGCGACCTACGCCGCCGAGATCGAGACTCAGCTGGCCCGCCACGGGAGCCAGGCGTTCTCGCTGGGCCTGCGCGGCACGCCCTCATATCTGGTCGGGCCCTATCTGATCGAAGGCGGCTTGAACGACGGCCGCCTCGCCCAGGCGGTCAGCCGCGCCCGCAAGGCCGGCCCGCCGGCGCCCTAGCCCGGCGTTAGAACCGCGCGCCCTTGGCGATGACCCAGGCGACCGCGACCGCCAGGGCGATCCCGATCACAAGCCGCACCACCGAAGCGGGCTGCAAGGCCTGGCTCGGGAACGCGCTCTTGCCGGTGATCATCCCACGGATCAGGTTCTGCCGCTTCCACAGCCAGTAATAGGCGATGGCCGCCAGGTGCAGCACGACCAGCCCCTGCACCACCCGGAACGTCGTCTCGTGCAGCTCGGCCGCGACGCGGCTAGCGTCGAAATCAACCAGATGCGACAGCGGGCCCGATTCCAGTCCGTCGATGTCGCTGGCGAACAGCCCCAGGCCAACCTGCACCAACAGGGCGGCCAGCATCGCCACCACGCTCCAGGCGCCCAGCGGATTGTGACCCGGCGTCTCGCCCGGCGTCCGCGACCGCAACGTCCCCAGATAGGCCAAGGTGGCCTGCGGCCCCTTCAGGAACGTCGCGAACCGTGCGGTCGACCCGCCGGCCACGCCCCACCACAGGCGGAACACCAACAGGCCGATCACCCCATAGCCCGACCAGCGATGGACCTGCATGTTCTCGCCGGCCGTGAGCCAGGACACCAACAGCAGGACCACCAGCGCCCAGTGGAAGATGCGCGTGGGTCC
Organism: Phenylobacterium sp. Root700; assembly: GCF_001429025.1. Classification (GTDB taxonomy): domain Bacteria; phylum Pseudomonadota; class Alphaproteobacteria; order Caulobacterales; family Caulobacteraceae; genus Phenylobacterium. The sequence continues at coordinate 41,311 of NZ_LMHT01000004.1, forward strand.
GTCCCACAGCGCGACGCCCGTCGCCGGGGTCCCAGAACTCTCCGCCACCCTAGTCCTCGGCGCGATAGGGTTCGTGGCAAGCCTTGCAGGCGCCGCCCGTCGCCTTCACCTGCGCCTGGATGGCGTCGAGGTTACCGGCCGCGGCGATGGTCTGCAGCTTGCCCGCCTCGGTCTGAAGCTTCACGCCGGCGGCGGCGAACTTGGCCGGCTCGGCCCAGATCCCCGGCTTGGCCTTGGTCTTGAAGCCGGCCTCGGCGCCCGAGCCCTTCGGGAACCAGTTCGGAATCTGCTTGGACTGGGCGTTCACGATCACCGAATTGGCGGCGATCAGCTTCACGTCCGGCGAACCCTTCTTGAGCTCCTCGTTGATGGCCTTGAACGCCGCGCCCATCTTCTTGTAGCCAGCCTGGCGGGTGGCGATCGCGGTCTCGACCGCCGAGGCGGCGAGCGCGCCGGTCGCGGTCAATGCGAGCACCAGCGCGATCGCGACCCGGCTCGTCTTGGCATGGCGTTCGGACATCAACGATCTCTCCTGGGAACCCGACAATGGATAGCCGCAACCTTGGGGTGGCTCCAACTGGACGTCAATCGACCATGTCCCGGCCGCGCGCGGACTAATGCCGGACGCCCTGCCCGGAGATCGCCGCCCGCAGGGTGGTGAAGATGACCTTCAGGTCGAAGCCGAACCCTTGCAGGGTCAGGTAGTCGGCGTCCAGGCGGGCCTTGTCCTCGATCGGCAGGTCGTCGCGGCCGTTGACCTGGGCCCAGCCGGTCACGCCGGGCCGCAACGTCTCGACGCCGGCGGCGGTCCGCAACGCGACCAGATCGTCTTGGTTGAACAGCGCCGGACGCGGCCCGACCAGGCTCATATCGCCGATCAGCACGCTCCACAGTTGCGGCAGCTCATCCAGGCTGGCGCGGCGCAAGAACCGCCCGAGCGGCGTGATCCAGGCTTGGGGATCGGCCAGTAGGTGGGTGGCGACGTCGGGCGCATCGGTCCGCATGGTCCGGAACTTCGGCATCAGGAAGATGCGGTTGAACCGCCCCACCCGCCGCGACCAATGGATCGCGGCCCCCGGGCTGTCCAGCCGGACGGCCAGGGCGATCAGCGCCAGCACCGGCGACAGGACGATCAATCCGCCCAGAGCCGCCGTCATGTCGAACGCCCGCTTGATCACGCTGCCCTCATCCTCGCCGCAAGCCGGCGCGGCAAGGCATAGACCGTCAAGGCGCTCCGCGCCAAGCCTAGGCGGTCGGCGGCGTGTCGCTCGCCGCGCGTGGCTTGGTCTTGGGCTTTGGCGCCTCGTCCACCACCGGCTCCGGCGCGCTCTCGATGATCGCCTCGGGTTCCGGCGCCGCGGCCACCACGTCTTCGAGCGCCGCCGCCACGGGCTCGATCACCTGCTCGGGCGATATGGCGGCGACTTCAACGACTTCGGCCGCAGGCGCCGGAAGCTCGACCGGTTCGGCCGGCGAGGCGGCGCCGAACACCGCCTCCAGATTGGTACGCTCGGCCCAGCGCGTCATCCACCAATAGGCCACGCCGGCGGACGCGGCGCCGGCGAACATGAACCAGAGCGGCGAAGCCGCCCCCACAGGAAAATAGAACGCCTTTTGAGGTTCGAGGGACATGCCCCCGTCGAGTTGGGTGAGAGCCATGATAACGCCTCCAAACAGCTACGGTTTGTGCGATGCAACAAAACCGTAGCCCAACATTTCGCATATGCAAAATGAAGGTTAAGCGGCAGTCCAGACCTTCGCCTGCCCCTTGTCGCCCAGGCGGCTGACGGTCCAGTCGCAGATCGCCGTCAGGGGCTCTGCGAATTCCGCGGGCGCATTGGCCAAGACCAGCGCGCAGCCGTTCATTTTCATGGGATCGGTCAGCGGCCGCATCCGCGCCTCGGCCACCAGCAGCGATCCCGAATAGCTATCCTCGGCGTCACGCAGGAAGGCGTCGAAGGTCTCCAGATCCTTCAGCGGCATCCAGATCAGGAACACCGCTTGCGGGTTCCGGGCCACCACACCGTTCAGCGTGGTGACGATCCGGCGATAGTCGTCGGACTTCTCGAACGGCGGATCGATGAGGATCAGCAGCGAGCCTGAGCTCCGCGCCCGGGTCACCGCCGCCTCGAACCCATCAGCGCAGGCGGTCCGCACTCCGGCCTTGCCCTTGAGCGCATCCTTCAGTTCGCCATGTTCCTCGGGCCGCAGTTCGCAGGCCAGGTAGCTGTCGCCCGGCCGCAAGGCGTTCGCGATCAGCAGCGGCGAGCCGGGGTAGAACCGGGTCGCGCCGCCCTCGTTCAACGCCGACACCGCGGTCCGCAGCGGCTGGAAAGCGTCCGGCAGATCATCGGCCTTCATCAGTTGGCCGATCCCGGCCTCCGCCTCGCCCGAGCGCTGCGCCTCGTCGCCGGCCAGATCGTAGAGCCCGCGCCCGGCGTGGGTGTCGATGACGTGCAGCGGCCCTGGCTGCGCCTGCATCTTCGACAGCAGGTCCAGCAAGGCCGCGTGCTTCACCAGATCGGCGAAGTTTCCGGCGTGAAAGGCGTGGCGGTAGTTCAAACTCGAAATCCCCTGTCCGGCGCCAAATCCGCGCCGATCCGACCCTTGGCCGGCAAGAGGGCGTTCCTGCCACGTCTCGCGCCATTTCCAAAGCCGGCCGCCGGGCGCCGAAAACCCTGGAAGCCGTCCTGGAGTCCGCGACGTAAGCCTTCGAAGCTACGGTACGTCACCCTAGCCAGGTCTCCGAAATCGGCGTTAGCTCTCGCAAAAGACCAATGGGAGGGCGGAATGCTCGGGAACAAACTGCGCTTCGGCGCCTTCATCGCGCCGTTCCATCCGCTGGACGAAAACCCCACCCTGGCGATCCAGCGCGACCTGGAGCTCGTCCAGCTGATGGATCAGCTTGGTTACGAAGAGGCCTGGATCGGCGAGCACCATTCGGCCGCCTATGAACTGATCGCCTCGCCCGAGGTGTTCATCGCCGCCGCCGCCGAGCGCACCAAGCACATCCGCCTGGGCACCGGCGTCTCCTCCCTGCCCTACCACCACCCGATGATGCTGGCCGACCGCATCAACCAGCTCGACCACATGACCCGCGGCCGGGTGATGTTCGGCGCGGGTCCCGGCGCGCTGTCCTCCGACGCCTTCATGATGGGCATTCCGGTGGCCAAACAGCGCGACCGGATGGACGAGGCGCTCGACGTGCTGGTGCGGCTGCTGCGCGGCGAGGAGGTCAGCCACGACAGCGACTGGTTCCAGCTGGTCAACGCCCGCCTGCAGATGACGCCCTATTCGCGCCCGTCGGTGGAGATCGCCGTCGCCAGCCAGGTTTCTCCAACCGGCTCGCGTGCGGCGGGCAAGCACGGGATCGGCCTGCTGTCGCTGGGCGCCACCACCAGCGCGGGCTTCAACTCGCTGGCCGCCAACTGGGGCATCGCCGAGGACATCGCCAAGGAAAACGGCAAGACCATGGACCGCAACGCCTGGCGGCTGGTCGGGCAGATGCACATCGCCGAGACCAAGGACAAGGCCATCGAGCAGATCCGCTTCGGCCTGGAAAAGTGGATCTATTACTTCCGCGAGATCGCCAACCTGCCGATGGTGCCCGACGACTTCGCCGGCGATCCGGTCGAGGCCTATCTGTCGCTTGGCCAGGCGGTGGTCGGCACGCCCGACGAGGCGATCGAGCGCATCGAACAGCTGGTCGAGGAAAGCGGCGGCTTCGGCTGTTACCTGATGATGGCTCACAACTGGGCCAATTGGGAGAACACCAAGCGCTCCTACGAGATGATCGCCCGCTACGTGGTCCCGCATTTCCAGCAGCTCAATGTGAACCGCCAGGCCTCGATGGAGTGGGTCCGCCAGAACAAGACCGAGTTCACCGCCCAGACTCGCGCGGCGGTCGGCGCCCGCATCGTCTCGCACATGATGGAAAAGGGAACCGACCAGATCCGGCCCGAGATCGTCGCCCTGATCCAGGGCGCGGCGCCCAAGGACCCCGCCAAATAGGAATCCTGCGCGGTCGCCTAGCCGCCACCGCGTCCCTATGTTTTCGTGCGCCGCCGCGCTTGAGGATCGCTCATGGACGTCCAGGCCTATTTCGACCGGATCGGCTTCACCGGGACCGCGCGGCCCGACCTCGCGACCCTGACCGCCCTGCACCGCCTGCACCTGCGCGCCATTCCCTACGAAAATCTGGATGTCCTGCTCGGCCGCCCGGTCAGCCTGGCGCCGGAAGCCGCCTTCGAAAAGCTGGTCACCGCGCGGCGCGGCGGCTGGTGCTACGAAATGAACGGCCTGCTGGGCGCCATGCTCGAGGAGATCGGCTTCTCCGTGACCCGCATGGCCGGCGCGGTGATGCGAGCCGAGCGGGGCGATGTCACGCTCGGCAACCACCTGGTCCTGCGCGTCGACCTCGACCGCCCCTACATCGCCGATGTCGGCTTTGGAGACGGGATCCTGGAGCCGATCCCCCTGGCGTTCGGACCGCACCACTGCGCCGGCTACGACTTTCGCCTGGAACACCTCGAGGACGATTGGCTGCGCTTTCACAATCACGCGCTCGGCGGCCCGCCCTATTTCGACTTCCAGCTGCGCCCGGCCGACCCCGAGCAGCTCAACGCCACATGCCAATGGCTCGCCACCTCGCCGGACTCGATCTTCGCCCAGACGGCGCTGGGCTTCCGGCACACGCCCGACGGGATCGTCGCCCTGCTCGGCCGCACGATCCGCCGCGTCCGGCCCGGCGAAAAGACGACGGAGTCCATTGATTCAGCAGACCATTTTGTCTCCGTGCTGAAACGCGAATTCGGTCTCGACGTGCCGGAGGTCGCCGCCCTGTGGCCAGCTATCTGCGCCAAGCATGACGAACTGTTCGCGGCCCCCGCAAGCGCCTGACTCCCCGGCGGGTTCCCACCTCCCGTCGTCATAAAAGCGTGCCTGGACTTCAGGACCTCGGCGCCGCACATCGCGGTGGTGGGGGTTCTGGAGAGACCGAGATGACCGATCTGTCCCTGCCCCCGTCCGTCACCGTCAGCCCGACCGTCGTCGGCGTATCCGTGCTCACCGACGACGGCGTAACCGTCCAGGTCAGCCTGCCGCGCCCGCGCGGCCTGCACGACCTTCCCGCTGAAGAGGTCGCCGGGCGCGCCATGCGCCTGGCTCGCGAGGCGCTTCGCAGCGCCGCCGAGAGCCTCGACGCGGCCTGACCCTAGTCCTCGGTGTCGATGGAGGCCTGCATGGCGGGCGCGTAGCGCGACCCCGTGACCGTCTGCGGGTTCACCAAGGCCTCGACCCTGGCCATGGCCTCGGGCGACAGCCGGATCTCCGCGGCCTTGGCGTTCTCGAGCATGTGGTCCGGATTGGTGGTGCCTGGGATCGGAACCTGGGCCCCGTCTTTCTGCAGCAACCAGGCGAGGCAGAGCTGCGCCGGCGTGCAGCCGACCTCCCGCGCCAGATCAGCAAAGCCGCCGAACATCTTCAGATTGGCCTCGAAGGCCTCGCCTTGGAACCGCGGCATCCCCTTGCGGAAATCGCCGTCCTCCAGCTTGGTCACGTCCGTCACCCCGCCGGCCAGGAAGCCCCGGCCGACCGGGCTGAACGCCACGAAGGTCACGCCCAGCTCATGGCAGGCCTCAAGCACCGCGATCTCGGGATTGCGGGTCCAAGGCGAGTATTCGGTCTGCAGGGCGGTGATCGGATGGACGGCATGCGCACGTCGCAGGGTGGCCGCCGAGACTTCCGAAAGCCCGATCGTCTTGATCTTGCCCTCGGCCACCAGCTCCGACAGCGCGCCCACACTGTCCTCGATCGGCACGCGCTTGTCCCAGCGGTGCAGGTAATAGAGGTCGATGACGTCGGTCTGCAGACGCTTCAGGCTGCCCTCGCAGGTCGCCTTCAACACCGCTGGACTACCGTTCAGCTCCCGCTGATCGCCATTGGTCAGGCCGCACTTCGACGCCAGCACGAACTCGTTGCGGCGATGCTTCAGCACCTCACCGACCAGGGTCTCGTTATGGCCGACGCCATAGACCGCGGCGGTGTCGAAGAAGGTGTATCCGGCGTCGAGCGCGCCCAACAGCACGCGCTCGGCCTGTTCGCGCGGCGGCGGCGATCCATAGGCGTGGGACAGGCTCATGCAGCCCAGTCCGATGGCCGAAACCTTGAAAGGGCCTAGCTGCCGCTGGTCCATGCGCCGCACTCCATTCCTACAATGACGCTTGGGAAAAGCGTCACCGAACGGGGTGCGGTCAAGAGCCCTCTTACGGGTTCACGTTCATCTTGATCAGGATCCGGCCCGGATTGGCCAGGGCGAAGGCCTCGGGCACCTCGACCTGGGCGGCCATCTTCACCGCCTCGGCGGCCTGGGTCCCGTCGGCGTCGACCGCCTTGCAGTCCGTCAGGTTCGCGCCGCTGACCTGGCAGTCGACGAGCACGGCCGTGGAGACGGCGGCGGCGACGGGCATCTGCGGGGCGGGCGAGGCGTACGAACTCGAGAGGGCGGCGGTGGCGGCGAGAACGGTCAGGAACATGGGGCCTCAGCTGTTAACAAAGGTTACTCAAGGGTGAAGGCCGCCTGAAGGCAAGTGTTTCATTTCGGGGCCGACGACCTTGTCCACCGCAATCGTCGTGCCCGCCGCCGGGACGCCGCCTCGCCAAGCCCAGGCGCCGCGAATTCGGGCGGCGACGCCCATCTAGGTTGCAATGCAACGTGCGCATGCTGCGTTGCGAAATCTTGGCTTGAATCCCGGTTCCGCCGAGGGCAGGAAGACAGTCGGGCGAAGCGGTCGCGTCTAGATTTGAACCGCCGTCCAGAGGGAAACGCCGGGAGGTGGTTGGTCTCAACCCCCTTTCCGGGAATACATATTATGATCCGCACTGTTGTTCTGACCGCCGTGGCCGCTCTGGCCTTCACCGCCCCGGCTCAAGCCGCCGGCGTCCGCGTCGCCCTCGCTGGCAAGTCGACCGCCCAGGTCGAGGCCGAGGTCACCAAGGCCGCCCGCACCGTCTGCTTCCGCGAGACCCGCAACGAGACGCTGTCGCTCGACGCCTATGCGCGTTGCGTGAAGGCGACCACCAAGGTGGCGCTCGACACCTTCGCGACCGCCCAGGTTCCGTCGAACTCGACCCTGGCCGCGAACTAAGACATCCCAGTACGCTTTGGCAAAGGCCGGCGGCGACGCCGGCCTTTCGCTTGTCTGGACCTCAGCAGCAGCGGAAGCCGCCGCTCCCGCCGCCGTATCGGGCGTCCACCCGGTTCCTGAAGAACGCCTTGCGGGTCATCGGCGCCTGGTCTGGGTGGGTGCGGGTCACATGCTCGACATAGGTGTCGTAGTTCGGGACGCCGACCATCAGCCGCGCGCCGTCGCAGACGCAGCGGGCGAAGTCGGCGAAGGGGTTGGGCTGGGCCATCCCCCCTACTCCGCCGCGATCATGCCGGGCTCGGCCTCACGGGCCGTCCAGCCGTCGGCGCGGTAGGCCTTGAGGCAGGCCCGGATCCCGAACCAGATCATGCTCAGCACCACCGCGATGAACAGCACGCAGAGCGCGGCGTCGATGCGGTCGTTCCAAACGATCTTGGCCATCTGGCCGGCGTCCTTGGCCGGGGCCAGCACCTGCCCCGCCGCCAGGGCATCGCCGTAGCGCTTGGCGTGGGCCAGGAAGCCGATGGCGGGGTCAGGCGAGAACACCTTCTGCGCGCCCGCCGTCAGGGTGCAGATGCACAGCCAGGTCGCCGGCAGGATGGTCACCCAGGCGTAGCGCTCGCGCTTCATCTTGAAGATCACCACGCTCGCCAGGATCAGGGCGATCGCCGCCAGCATCTGGTTGGAGATGCCAAACAGCGGCCACAGCGTGTTCACGCCGCCCAACGGATCGGTCACCCCCTGGTGCAGGAAGTAGCCCCAGGCGGCTACGCACAAGGCCGTGGCGGTGATGTTGGCCGGCCAGGACGCGGTGTTCTTGAAGGCCGGCGCGAAGGTCCCCAACAGGTCCTGCAGCATGAAGCGCCCGGCCCGCGTGCCGGCGTCCACGGCCGTCAGGATGAACAGCGCCTCGAATAGGATGGCGAAGTGGTACCAGAAGGCCATCATCGCCTTGCCGCCCAGCACATGGGAGAAGATGTGCGCCATGCCGACCGCCAGGGTCGGCGCGCCGCCGGCGCGCGAGATGATGGTGGTCTCGCCCACGTCCTTGGCGGTCTGCAGGAGCACCTCGGGCGACACCGGATGGCCCATGGCCGCGACCGCCGCCGAGGCGCTTTCCGCCGTCACGCCCACCACCGCGGCGGGACTGTTCATGGCGAAGTAGATGCCTGGATCGAGGATCGAGGCGGCGATCAGCGCCATGATCGCCACGAAGCTTTCCATCAACATGCCGCCGTAGCCGATGAAACGGGCGTTGACCTCGTTGTCGATCAGCTTGGGCGTGGTGCCCGAGGCGATCAGGGCGTGGAAGCCGGAGACCGCGCCGCAGGCGATGGTGATGAACAGGAACGGGAACAGCGTGCCGGACCACACCGGCCCGCCGCCATGGATGAACGGCGTCAGGGCCGGCATCTGCAGATTGGGCCGCATGATCACGATGCCGATAGCCAGGGCCAGGATCGCGCCGATCTTCAGGAAGGTCGATAGGTAGTCGCGCGGCGCCAGCAGCAGCCAGACCGGCAGCACGGCCGCGACCGCGCCATAGCCGATCAGGATCCAGCACAGCTGAATGCCGGTCAGGGTGAACATCGGCGCCAGGGCCGGCGAGGCCGCGACGTGCTGGCCCAGCACGATGGCCCCGATCAGCAGGGCGAAGCCGACGACCGAGACCTCGGCGATCTGGCCCGGCCGGATGTAGCGCATATAGACGCCCATCAGGATGGCGATGGGCACGGTGGCGGCGACGGTGAAGGTGCCCCACGGACTGCCGGTCAGGGCCTTGACCACGATCAGGGCCAGCACCGCCAGGATGATGACCATGATCATGAAGGCGCCGAACAGGGCGATCACGCCGGGGATCGGGCCAAGCTCCTCGCGGATCAGTTCGCCCAGCGACTTGCCGTCCCGGCGCATGGAGATGACCAGGACCAGGAAGTCCTGCACCGCCCCGGCCAGCACGACGCCGGCCAGGATCCACAGCACCCCGGGCAGGTAGCCCATCTGCGCGGCCAGCACCGGACCGACCAGCGGTCCTGCTCCGGCGATGGCGGCGAAGTGGTGCCCGAACAGGACGTTCTTGTTGGTCGGGACATAGTCCAGACCGTCATTGCGGGTGACCGCCGGCGTCGGCCGCGAACCGTCCAACCGCATGACGTTCTTGGAGATGTAGAGGCTGTAGTAGCGGTAGGCGACCAGATAGACCGACAGCGCCGCCGCCAGGATCCACAGGGCGTTGACGTTCTCGCCCCGCGCGGTGGCCACGACCGACAGCGCCACGGCGCCGATCAGGGCGAGCACCGCCCAAGGACCGTGTTTGCGAACCCACGTCATTCCGCCACTCCCCAACTCAGGCCCGCCCACCCGGCGGCCCGCTACCTCGTTACATCTGATTGAGCCCGCACGGGAACCTCTCTAGGAGGCAAGCCATGGTGAAATCAGCGATCAACGCCGATCTGGCCGCCACCCTCGACCTGGTGGCCGCAGGTTGCGCGGGGCTGCGCGACGACTGGTGGGTGTTCGGCGGCGCCGGCATGGCGTTGGCGGGGGCGCCAGGCCTCTCCCCGCCGGACGTGGACCTGATCGTCAGCGAGCGGGACGCGGCCCAGCTCATCGCGCTTTGGAACGCTCAACTAGAGACCGGCGGTGCCTCGCCGCTCTTTCGCTCAAAGATATTCGCCAAGGCCGACATCGGCCCCCTGCCCGTCGAGATCATGGCCGGCTTCGAGGTCCGCGAGCCTCACGGCTGGTCGCCGGTCTGGCCGAGCACACGGCAGGCTGTCGAGCGCCCCGGCGGGACGCTCTTCATCCCGACGCCCGCCGAACAGGCGCAGATCTGCCGCCGCTTCGGCCGTCCGAAAGACTTGGCGCGGCTGCCCGCGCTGGAGGCGCTGATCTAGCCGAGGTCCTCGCGGACCCGCACGATCAGCGACTGGCTGGCCGTCGCCATCAGCTCGCCGTCCTCGGCGAACAGGTGCATGGCCCCGTGGCCGAAGCCGCCGTGAACCCCGGTGATGCGGATGTCGCACAGCACCCATTCGGTCGGCACGATCCGACGATAGCGGATGGTGTTGTCCAGGCTGTTGCCGCCGGCGTTCAGCCCCAGCGCATTGCCGATCGCGCCCGGAATGAAGTCAGCCATGATCGCCAGCAGGCTGGAATCAACCGGCAGGCCTTCGCGCGACCGGATCCACAACAGCAGCCGGCCATCGTCGGCGCCGTCGGCGCTGGCTTGGGTGCCGCCGTAGTTGCCCTTGGCGACCCGAACCTCGATGCGACTGTGGAGATCCTCGCCACCGCCGCGCCAGTGGGCCGCCGGCTCACAGTCTTCCGGCCGTGCGGTGTCGGGCATGACCAGCCATTGCTTGGAAATCTCGCTCGGCCGTGCGCCCAGGGCGGCGTTGACGGTCAGGATCTCCTTGTCGCCCACATGGCTGATCACCCGGGCCTGGCTATTGTACTTGCCCGCCGCCGGAACCCAGACGTCCAGGTCCACGACGCTCGGCGGCCGCGCATAGGACAGATACTGCGCCGTCGCCCAGATCACCGGCCGCGCGCAGGTCCGCTCCAGCGCGACGATGGCCGAGGCCATCCCGACGCCGCCGAACATGAACAGGTTATCCCGCGAGCCCACGCAGACGGCGGGGGTCAGGGGCAGGTACCAGCGGTGCGGATTGTGCGTCGCACGCAGATCGAAGAAGAGGGGCTCGCTCATCTCGCTCTCATGCAAAGAGCCGAGCTTCAGTGCAAGCCAGTTTCCCTAACGGGAGGCCGCAGCCGCCTCGGCCTCGTTGCGCAGGCGCCGGTCCGCCTCTTTCATCAGCGCGTCGGTGGACTGATTGCGCGCCTCGCGGACACGGATCTCGTCGACCAGCCGCTGGTCGGCGTTCTGTTCGTGCAGGGCGTAGAGGAAGGCGCCGAAGCCGGCGACCGCGCCGACCGTCATGACCATGGCCGCGATCGCGGCGATGCCGGTCCAGGCTTTCGACTGTTGGCCGGGAGGGGCCGGCTTCAGATAGGCCGCGCCGATGAAGATCACCCCGGCCAGGAAGGTGGCGCACCCGCCCTGATGGATCATCGCCCGCTGCGCGACCAGGTCGGCGTTGGCGATCACGCTGGGCGCCAGCCCGATCAGCCGGTTGCCTTCGGTCAGCTGCGAGACCTCGATCGTGCCCGCGAACACCACCTGGGCCAGGCCCAGGATCGCGAGAATCCATCCAGCGATGATCATCAAGGGCCTCCAGACCGCAGAACGCGCCTGCGAATCCCGCAGGCCGCCCAAGTCTACCCGGAGCGAAAGCGATTGCGGTCCGGAAACGAAAACGTTCCCATGGTTTCGCCGCCAGCTTGCCGATCATCAGGCAATTGGGGTCGACGAGGCCGCCCGCCGTCGCCAATCGATGGCCAACCACCCATTGCACTATTCAACCTGACTGTGCGCATCTTGGGCCGCGCGGGCGCCGCGCAAACGCCAGGTCGTCCTGTAGTCGAGAGTGATGTCGAAACCACCGCCAGCGTCACGCCCGCGACAGGATAAGGCCAGCCAGACGCTTGAAAAGGCGGTCCTGGCCCTGCGGATGCAGCGCCCCGACGAAGCCGAGCGTCTCGCCGCATCGGTGCTGAAGGGCGAGCGCGACAATGTCGTCGCCACTCAGGTGCTCGGGACCGCGCTCCTGTCCCAGAACCGCGCCGAGGACGCCGTCGAGGCGTTGCAGAAAACGGCTCTACGCGCCACCGACCCGGCAATCGAAACCCTGCTGGCCAAGGCCTTGACCGCCGCCGGGCGACCCGACGAGGCCCTCGATCAACTACGCCGGGCGAGCGAACGGCGTCCTCCCTACCCGTTGGCGTTTCTCGATCTGGGAGAGGGTCTCGGCGCCGACGGACGGTTCGACGAGGCCGTCGCGGTTCTGGAAACCGGTCTGGCGCTCATCCCCAAGGCCGACGGCCTGCGCATCGCGCTGGGATATCTGCACCTCAAGCGGAACGATCGCGGCCGAGCTCGCCGCCTGTTCCAGCAGGTCCGCACGGCCGCGCCGCAACGGCAGGACGCCATGGTCGGGCTGGCCAAGGTGATGGTCCTCGACGGCGAGTACGCCCAGGCCGCCGATCTCTATCGACGCGCCCTCGTCTTACAGCCAGGCGACGCCGCCACCCGGCTCAGTCTTGGGAAGTGCTTGCTGGAAATGGGCGAGCGCGAAGCCGGGGAAGCAGCGATCCGCGCGGCGACGCACGAGGCCGCGCAGTTGGCCGGACCGGCGATCACCGCGCTGGCCGCGACATCACGCGGCCGTTTCTTTCTGCGGCCCAGCGCGGCTTTGAAATTCCTGAACGCCGAAGCGACCTGAAGGCGCCCTAGGCGCGGAACCGCCGCCGATAGACGCCGCGCTCGCGGCCCATGGCCTCCAGCACCTCGTGGGCCTGCTGCGTCTCTTCTTCGGTGAAGACCGCTGTGCGTACGCTCCAGCTTTCCCGTTTGACCGGAAAGCACTGCGCGACCGGCGTGCCCTTCGGCAGCACGCCGCTAAAACCCTCATCGTGCCAGTGGGCCGGAAAGTGGACCCAGGCGTCGTGGAAGGTGTCGCTATCCACCAGCCCGGTCAGGGTGGTGAAGGGCAGATCGGGCCGGTTGACCGGGTGGGTGAACAGCAGCGAGTAGCCGGGCGGCGCCTCTATCGTCCAAAGATTATGGAACTTGATCAAGAAGCGGTCGGCGTCGAACAGCGGCGTGCCGGTGACCTGGCTGGCGTCGTGAAATCCAATTGGTGATCGCGGAAAGCCGACGCCGCCTCCCGGCGGCAGATCGTTCTCCCAGGTGAACTCGCCGTTTTCGACCCTGACGTCGCAGATCAGCGGGATCAGAAAGCCGCTGGTCATGGCGTCGACGAACGGCGGACAGCGCTTGACCGTGTCGTCGTCGGTGAAAACGGCCGTGCTGAACGCCTGGTTGGGCATGGCCTTCAACCAGGCCGGCAGGCCCTGCACCGCCGGGATCGGCGGCGCCAGCAACCCCTCGAGCTCTCTCGGACACCGGAACGTCAGCGTCATGGACTGGCTGTCTTGGGGCATCACACCTGCTGGCCTCTACCGCGCACGCTCAAGCTAAAGCGCACGCGGTAGATGTATCTGCACATCTTTAGATGTGCAGCCAGCCCGCATGGAGTTTGGGCGATTACTTCTTGGCGACGGGGTCGGCTTCGGTGGTCACGCCCATGTCGCGCAGCAGGGCCGCGCGGTCATAATATTCGCGCCACTCCCGCACCTTGCCGTCGCGAATATCCAGCACCCCGACGACCGGGGTGGCTCCGGCGTGGCCGTTATAGACATAGCGGTCGGTGCGCTCGATGAAGACCAGGCCGTCGATCACCCCCATATGCGCGACGTCGAGGACCACGCCGCCCGGCGCGCCCTTCCCCAGGGCCGCGATCCGCTCGTAGATCGCCGGACGGCCGACGACCGGCTCGACCATCATCGAGTGCAGCACGCCGTCCTCGGCGAACAGGTCGGCGACCTTGCGCCAGTCGGCGGCCTTCCAGGCGGCGATCATCTCGTGGGTGACGGCGATCTTGCTGGCGTCGCTGTCGGCGGCGCGCGCCGCCGGGGCCGCTGCGGTCGAGAGGGCCAGAACCATCGCCAGCAGGCTGAAAATCCGCATCGTCAAATCCTCCGGGTCCACTCACGGGACCATTGCGGCGACGACCCGGACGCAAGAATTCGCGTCGTCGCCACCAGTCACTTGCACAACAAGACTATGGTGCTAGGCTGAGTCAAGGGCGGTTCTTTCGGCCCGCCGACATGACATGTGAAGAGAGCTCTCGATGAAGATGGAGCGCCTGCCGCCGGTGAAGACCACCCTGCGGTCCAGCAACCACCCCTATCTGTCGGGGGCCTGGACTCCCCAGCACGAGGAAGTCGACGCCACCGACCTGGACGTCATCGAGGGCGCCATCCCCGACGACATCGACGGGGTCTATCTGCGCAATACCGAGAATCCGGCGCAGCAGCCGCTGGGCCGCTACCATCCCTTCGACGGCGACGGGATGCTGCACATGATCAGCTTCCGGAACGGCCGCGCCGACTATCGCAACCGCTTCGTGCGCACCCGCGGCTTCGAGACGGAGCAGGAAGCCGGCCAATCCCTCTGGGGCGGGCTGATGGACGGCCCGGGCGTCTCGCTCCGGCCGGGCTTTGGCGCCCATGGCGGCCTGAAGGACTCCTCCTCCACCGACGTGGTGGTGCATGGCGGCAAGATCGTTTCGACCTTCTACCAATGCGGCGAGGCCTACTGGCTCGATCCCGAAACCCTCGAACAGGGCGGGGTCGCCAGCTGGGGTCCGTTGGACGGCGTCTCGGCGCACACCAAGGTCGACGAGGCGACCGGCGAGCTGCTGTTCTTCAACTACTCCAAGCACGCGCCCTACATGCATTACGGCGTCGTCGACCGGCACGGAAAGCTGGTCCACTACACGCCGGTGCCGCTGCCCGGTCCGCGGCTGCCGCACGACATGGCCTTCACCACCAACTACTCGATCCTCAACGACCTGCCGGTTTTCTGGGACGAGGAACTGCTGAAGCGCGACATCCATGCGGTGCGCGCCCACGACGGCCTGCCGTCACGGTTCGGGGTCATCCCGCGTTACGGCGCGGCGCAGGACGTCGCCTGGTTCGAGGCCGATCCGACCTACATCCTGCACTTCCTCAACGCCTACGAGGACGGCGATGAGATCGTGATGGACGGCTACTTCCAGGAAAACCCGACGCCAGGTCCGCTGGCCGGCGCGCCCGACGGCCATGGGCACATGATGGGCTTCCTGGACGAACACTCGTTCCTGCCGAAGCTGCACCGTTGGCGGTTCAATCTGAAGACCGGCGAGACGCGCGAACATCATATGGACGAGCGCGTCCTGGAATTCGGGATGATCAACCAGCGCTATGCCGGCAAGCCCTATCGCTACGCCTACAGCACCACCAGCAAGCCTGGCTGGTTCCTGTTCACCGGCTTCGTCAAGCACGACCTGGAGACCGGGGAGTCCTGGCAAGTCAGCCTGCCGGACGGCCGCTACGCCAGCGAAGCCCCGTTCGTCCCGCGCATCGACGCCAAGGACGAGGACGACGGCTATCTGGTCAGCTTCATCATCGACGAGAACACCCAAACGTCGGAGTGCGTCCTGATCGACTGCAAGCGTTTCGCCGATGGGCCGGTGGTGCGCATCGCCCTGCCCCACAAGCTTTCCAGCGGCACCCACGCCGTCTGGGCCGACCGAGAACTGATCCGCAACGGCTTCATCGCCAACCGCTAACCGAGAGCTTCGATGACCCCTCAACAGTACCTGGACTTCGCCGAGCGCTTCGTCGGCGCCATTCAAAGCGGCGACACCGACACCGTGCGCGCCTGCTATGCGCCGGACGCCAAGCTTTGGCACAACACCGACGGGATCGAGCAGACCGTCGATCAGAACATGAAGGTGCTGGGCTGGTTCATCCGCGTCCTGCCCGACCGCAACTACCGGGTCGTGCGGCGCGAAGCCCTATCGGACGGTTTCCTGCAGCAGCACGTGCTGGAAGCCACCCTGCCCGACGGCACGAAATGGGCGATGGACGCCTGCGTCGTGGTGCGGATCGAGAACGGCGTCATCACCCGCCTCGACGAGTACCTGGATTCCGCCCAGGCCGGCGCGCTGCGGAACTTC
Source organism: Phenylobacterium sp. Root700 (assembly GCF_001429025.1). Taxonomy (GTDB): domain Bacteria; phylum Pseudomonadota; class Alphaproteobacteria; order Caulobacterales; family Caulobacteraceae; genus Phenylobacterium. Next base: position 57,143 of record NZ_LMHT01000004.1, read on the forward strand.
GGCCGCTAACCCTGGTCACGGGCGACGTGCCGCACGTCGCCCGTGCGCAAGCCCTAACGGGTCTTCTGATCGAAGTCCTCGACCACGCCCATGGCCTTCAGCAGATGGGCGCGGTCGTAGTATTCGCGCCAGACCTTGATCAGCGGCCCCTCGAATTCCAGCACCCCGACCACCGGGGCCGAGCCCGGCTTGCCGCGGATCACGAACTCATCGACGCGCTCCATGAACAGCACCCCGTCGACCACCCCCATGTGGCGAATCTTGAGCGTGATCGATTCAAGGCCGTCGCCCAGGCCGGCCACCCGCTTGTAGACCGCCTCGCGGCCGACGACCGGCTCCACCATCATCGAGTGAAGCACCCCGTCGAGGGTGAACATGTCGGCGACCTTGCGCCAGTCCATGACCCGCCAGGCCTCGGCCATCTCCCGGCCCAGAGCGATCTTCTGTTCGTCCGATAGCGTCACAGACATGGTCTTGATCCTCCCCTGCCGGCGCCTGCCGGAATTTCACTTGCATAATCGTACTCGAAATTGGCAAGCCTTTTCTGGCGGCCACCGATTGGGCCGCCCAAGAGGCCAGATCGGTCGGTTCGAAAAGATCCGCCCAGACTCGCGTCGCAAGTGACTTGCTTGACGAGACCATAAAAACAAACCTACTCTCATAGATGTCGACACGCCAAAAACTATAAGGGGGAACGTCGTCACCAGGACAGATTGCAGTCAACAGCGCCTGCGCACCTGATACAGCACAACCTTACATCGCTACGGTTATGCAAGTAATCATCGATCAGTTGATCGCGCCGGCCAGGACGGGTTTGCCTGGGACGCCCTACCCCCTTCGACACATTAGGATTTTCCGCCTCGGCGGAAATGCAACAGGGACTGACGGCGATTGAAAATCGGCGCGGCCCCGGGGGAAAAGCCAGTGAAGCTGCACCACACAACATCCGCCATCGCCCTGCTCGCCGGCATGGCGATCGCCTTGCCGGCCATGGCCGCCGGCCCTGACAGCCTATTGGAGGAACTGGTCGTCACCGCGCAAAAGCGCGAAGAAAACGTCCAGACGACGCCGCTCTCGATCACCGCGGTCACCGGCGCCACCCTGGCGAAGGACCGGGTGCTGTCCCTGGAAGATCTCGCTCACAACCAGACCGGGATCTCCTTCACCTCCAACTCGCCGCAGTCCAATGAGATCAACATCCGCGGCGTGGTGAACACCCGCCTGAGTTCGCCCACCGCCGACCAATCGGTGTCGACCTTCGTGGACGACGTCTATGTCAGCCGCGCGGGCAACATGAACTCGGCCTTCTATGACGTCGCCCGGGTCGAGGTCGTGCGCGGTCCCCAGGGCGTGCTGCTCGGCAAGAATGTCGCCGGCGGCGCGGTGAACATCATCAGCAATGCGCCGAGCTTCGATCGCTCCGGCAAGTTCACGCTGTCGCTCGGCAACTACGACCTGCGTCAGACCCAGGGCTTCCTGACCGGCGCACTGACCGACGACCTCGCCGCCCGTGTTTCATTCCAGACGATTTACCACTCGGGCTACGCCCGGGACATTCTGCATAATGTCGATGTCGAGAACCTGGAGTCGGTGCAGGGGCGCGTTCAACTCGCCTATGCGCCCAAGGAGTCGGACCTCCGCGCCAACCTGGTCGTCGACTACGCCAAGGACAGCAACGACGGCGTCAACCGCGTCGGGCTGAAGAGCACGACCCTGCCAACCAGCTTCACCCCGTGGTCAAGCACCCGCGACATGATCAGAGCGATCCGCGGTTCGCTCTCCGTCCGTGAAAGCCTGCCGATCTGGCCGCTGTTCAAGGGCGACGCCGCGCCGACGCCTCAGGAAGCCCGGCACGAGACCTACAACATCATCGCGAAGGTCGAGAAGGACGTCACGCCGAACATCCGGTTCTCCAGCATCACCGGCTATCGCAACAACCGCTCCTTCACCCTCTACGACCAGACCGGCCTTGGCCCGGCCAACGGCTACAACGTCGCCGGGCCGCTGCTGTTCGCCGAGCCGGTGAACTTCATCGAGAACGTCGAGCAGTTTTCGGAAGAGGTTCGGCTGACCTCGACCGACACCGACAGCCGCCTCGACTGGATCGTCGGCGCCTACTACCAGAAGAGCCGGGTCCACCAGTTCAACCGCTTCTGGGGCGAATCCACGGTGCTCCCGACCCTCTCGGGCGAATCCCATTGGGACGATAAGGGCCACAACGAGGACATGGCCGTCTTCGCCCAGATTGGCTACGACATCACCGACACATTGAAAGCCGAGATCGGCGCGCGCTACACCAAGGACAAGAAGGGCGGCCACCAGACCGGCATGATCATCGCCACCGGCGACCGGCTCCATCCGCTGGACACCGCGCCGCTGACCCCGCTGACCGTGAATTTCTCCACGCCCTACAGCGCCGACTGGTCCAAGCTGACGCCCCAGGCGACCCTGCGCTGGACGCCTAACGACACCACGATGGTCTACGGCACCGTGTCCGTCGGCTTCAAGGGCGGCGGCTTCCAGAACAACGCCTCCAACGGCTTCGCGGCGGCCCAGCCCTACAATCCCGAAACCGTCACCAACTACGAGGCCGGCTACAAGACCGAGCTCTTCGACCGCACGGTGCGTTGGAACTCGGCCGTCTTCTACATGGAATACAAGGACCTGCAGGTTCAGCAGACCCTGGCCTCCTGCCTCTGCAACGTGATCAGCAACGCCCCCGGCGCGACGATCAAGGGCTTCGAGAGCGACCTGCAATACGCCCCGACCACCTGGTTCCGCGGCTGGGCGAGCGGCAGCTACGTGCACGGCCGGTACGACGAGTTCGTCTTCGCCGGCATCAACAACTCCGGCAACAAGATGCAACGCACGCCCGAATGGCAGGGCTCCATCGGCGCCGAGGTCACCACCAGCGTCGGCAGCTGGGAAGACGCGCTCTCGGCGCGGCTGAGCTACAAGTGGCAGGGCAAGATGCCCTGGGCCCCGGAAAACACCACCTGGGAAAAGGCCTACGGCACCCTCGACGGCCGGGTGACGCTGACCTCGCCTGACAAGAACTGGAGCGTCTCGGTGTACGGCAAGAACATCACCGACGAACTCTATCGGACGAACATCATCGCCTTCTTCCAGGAGGAGATGTCGTCGTTCGGCGCGCCGCGCACCTTCGGCATGGAACTCTCCGCGGCCTTCTAAGGCCAGCCTGCCTGGCCGGGCGGCCCACCGCCCGGCCACACTTTCCAGAGAGTCCCCATGGGTCGCTGCTACGCCATCCTCCGCCAGGTCATCGAGGCCTGGCAGGCCAAGGACATCGACGGCGTCCTGTCGCACATGGCCGACGACATCGTCTGGCACTACGCCGCCCCCGCCCTGCCCCCGGTCCGCGGCAAGGCTGGCGCCCGCAAGCTTCTGGACCGCTTCCACGGCGACATGCACGCCATCCAGTGGCGGATCTTCGCCCATGCCGAAGCCGGCGACCGGCTGTTCATCGAGGGCGTCGACGACTACCGCACCAGCGACGGAAACCGGGTCGCCGCCCCCTATGCCGGCGTGCTGGAGTTCCGCGGCGACCTGATCGTCGGCTGGCGCGACTATGTCGATCTTGGCGTGATGGCCCAGCAAAAGGCGGGCGAACCGCTTAGCACCCAGGTCGAGAGCCTGCTCGACCGCCCCCTGGCCGAGTGAGCGCCGCGCCCATGTCCCTAGACCGCCGCACCCTGATCGCCGCCGCCAGCGCGCTGATCGCCACGCCCGCCCTGTCCCAGGAGTCCGCCATGCCCCGCCTATTTCCCGTTCTCGAGGCGATCATCGCCGCTTGGCGCAAACAGGATGTCGAGGCGGTCCTGACCCACGTCACCGACGACATCGTCTGGCGCAACACCTCCGGCTTCGCCCCGCCGATCCGTGGCAAGGGCGCCATGCGCACTGCGCTGCAGGCCATGGCCCCGGCGATCAAGACCAACAACTGGCGGATCTTCGACTACGCCGAAACCGGCGACCGGCTGTTCATGGAGGGGGTCGACGAATTCTGGCTGACGACCGGCGAGCACATCGCCATTCCCTACTGCGGCGTCCTGGAGTTCCGGGGCCTGCTGGTCCACGAATGGCGGGAATATTACGATGGCCGGATCAATGCGGCCATGAAGGCCGGCGCGCCAATGACCGACGAAGTTCGCGAGATGATTTCCCGGCCGGTGGTCAAATAGCCTAGTCCGCCCCAGGCTCGGCCGGCGTCACATTGAAGACGTCGGCGACCTCCCCGCACTGATCGCAGGTGATCTTGGCGTCCAGCCTGTGGCCGCAGGTGCGGTGGTAAGTGATCAGCGGCGGCCCCTTGCCATCGGCCAGCCAGCGATCGCCCCAGCGGATCAGCTCGGCGATCAGCGGATAGAGGTCTCGCCCCGTGTCCGTCAGGCGATACTCCCAGCGCTCGGGCCGCTGTTGATAGAGCTCGCGCCGCAGCACCCCGATCTCCACCAACCGCGTCAGGCGATCCGACAGGATGTTGGGGGCCACGCCCAGCCTCTCCTGAAACTCGTTGAAACGCCGCAGCCCCAGGAAGGCCGCGGCGATCACATGCGACGTCCAACGGTCGCCCAGCACCTGGAAGGCGCGATCCAGCATCGGATTGCCCTGATTGAGCGCGCCGGCCGGCACGGTCGAACGTCGCTGGGCGCGCGGCGGCTGCGAGGGTTCGAACCCCGCGCCAGGGCCATCCTCGACATAGACGTCGCCCGGACTGACCAGCTCGCCGCAATGGCCGCACCGAAACTCCGGCGTGAAGTCCATGCCGCACTTATGCTTGAGACGATGGGCGGGATTGGCGGGGTCGTAGAACCACCGCTTCTCCCAGCGGATGATCATCAGGGCCAGGCTGTAGAGGTCCAGCCCCATCTCGGTCAGATGGTACTCCTCGCGCTTCGGCCGCTCCTGGTAGAGCACCTTGTGGAGAATGCCTGCCGTCTGAAGACGCCGCAGGCGATCGATCAGCAGACTGCGCGCCAGACCGATCCTCGCCTGGAACTCATCAAACCGGCGGACCCGTTGGAACGCCAGATAGAGGATCATCAAAATCCAGCGGTCACCCAGGACATTGAGCGCCCGGGTGGCCGAATTCGCTGGGACCAATTGGGTCGGCGGTGTGGGTTCCGGGGTGCTGATGGGACTGGATTCGGCCATATCGCCTCTGGTTTCGGGAGCGCGCGAACCATCTGTCCATCGCAGGCCATGTCAAGGCCGGACGAACCTCGCCCTCAGTTCATCCGCCCGGCCTCATGCACGCTCGCGACCCGATCACCAACCAAGCGTCAGACCGTTTCCGGCGGTTTGGGCGGCCAGGGGAAGAAGCCCGACGTCCGACGCATGTAGTCCTCGTAGCCCGGCTTGCGGCGGCGCATCCGTCCCTCGACCGTCGGCACGCCGCTCCAGCGGGTGAGCGTGAACAGCAGGTAGGCCGGGCCGACGACGGCGAACAGGCCCAGGGTCGTCTCCGACGCCACCAGCCACAGGCCCCACCAGACGCAGGCGTCGCCGAAGTAGTTGGGATGACGGGTGTAGCGCCACAGGCCCTTGTCCATCACCTCGCCGGCGTTCGCGGGGTTCTTCCTGAACCGCACCAGTTGCCAGTCGCCGAGGCTTTCGAAGATCAGGCCGAAGACCGCGAGCGCCGCGCCGATCAGGCCGACCACGCCCAGTTCGGCGGGCTCAGGCGAGATCTGGCCCAGCTGGACCGGCAGGCAGACCAGCCAGAGCATCGGCATCTGCAGCATGAAGATCAGGCGGAAGGCCGCATAGCCGTAGCCCCATCCCCGCTCGGCCTTGGCCTTGTCCAACATCCGCACGTAGCGGCCGTCGGGTCCATGGTCGCGCCAGCGCCACAGCATGTAGCCGCCAAGCCGCAGCGCCCAGGCGACGCAGATCGCCGTCAGCACCACGCGCCGAGGCGTGCCGCCGCCGGTCTGGATGAAGGTCGATATGGCCACCAGGCCCATGCCCAGTCCCCAGAGACTGTCGACCGGCGTGCAGTCACGCATGGTCACGCAGACCGCCCAGGCCACGACAAACAAGGCCAGGATGACCCCGGCGTTGATCGCCAACACCGCAACATAGTCCGGCATGCTCTTCCCCCTACCGGCGCCCATTTTTGTCAGGGCGCGCCAACAGTCTTTCTATGCAAGCAACCTAGCCCCGTGGGGCGAGGCGCACAAGGGAGCCCCCGCTATCCAAGCGCCAGCACGCCCGCATCGTGCGTCTCGGCGAACAGCCGCTCGACCTGATCGGCGCGGCGATCGATGACGGCCCGGCGATTGATGGTGCCCTTGTCGGAAATCTCGTGGGCGTTCGCGCTAGGGGGCTCGGCCAGCAGCAGCGCCCGCTTCACTCGCGCCGCGCCGCCGCGCTGGTCCAGGTTGAAAGCCGCAAGCCGCCGGGCGACCTCTGCTGGATCGGCGCCGACCACCGGCCACAGCATCACCCCCAGATAGGGCCGGCCGTCGTCGCAAAGCACCAGGTCCATCACCAGCGGCGACAGCGCCTTGAGCAGGCCGTCGCGCAGCGATCCGCCATAGACCCAGGTTCCGCTGGAGAGCTTGAACTCCTCCGCCGCCCGGCCGGCGAAGGCCAGGCCCTGGGTCGGGTCGGCCGGATCGTGGAACACCGCCAGGTCGCCGGTGCGGTAGAAGCCTTCTTCGTCGAAGGCGTCCGCCGTCTTCTCCGGCTCGTCGAGATAGCCCTCGGTGACGTTCGGCCCCCTCGCCCGCACCTCGTAGCGCTCGCCCACCGGCGCCAATTTCAAGGTCGTGCCCGGCGCCGGCAGGCCGATGCCCACCTTGTCGGTCTCGAAGTGGATGACCATGAACGCCGAGACGGTCTCGGTCATGCCATAGCCGCTGGTCATCATGATCCGGTGGCCGGTCTCGGCCACGGCGCAGGCCTGCAAGCGGTCATGCACCGTCTGCGACAGCCCGGCCCCGCCGTAGAGCATCAGGCGCATCTTCTTGAAGAAGGTCGCCCGCAGCACGGGGTCCTTCTCCAACGCCTCCACCAGCATGGCGTAGCCCAGGGGGACGTTGTTGAAGTAGCTGACCGAGATCTCCCGCAGATTGCGGATCGAGGTCTCGAACAGGCCCGGCGCCGGCTTGCCGTCGTCGATATAGAGCGTGCCGCCTTCCAGCAGCGTAGTCCGCAGCACGAAGGCGCCGGCGGCGTGGTGCCAGGGCAGCCAGTCCAGCATCACCTCGTGCCAGCCGGCGGCCTCGCCGATGGTCTGCTGGCACTGGGCGCTGTTGGCCGCCAGATTGTCGAAGGTGATCGGCACGACCTTGGGCAGCCCGGTCGAGCCCGAGGTCAGCATCAGGGCGGCGCGGTCCTGGGCCTTCAGACCGGCGATGGACGTGGCGACCGCCGGCGTCGGGACCGTGGCCAGCAGATCGGCGTAGGCCACCGCCGGCTTGGACAGACGCGAGGGATCGGTGGTGATGATCCTCGCCCCGCCCAGGTCCAGCGCCTCCAGAGCGCCGGCGGCCATGGCGGTGTCCTCGGCGAAGACCACGGCGGGCTTCACCTTGGCGATCACATGGGCCAGGCGGCCATAGTCGCCGCCGAGCGCCGCATAGGTGGTGCTGACCGGACAGGCGGCGCGGCCCGCGGCCTGGGCGGCGAAGCTCATCACCGCAAAGGCCGGCGTGTTGCCGGCCAGGATCAGCACCGGCCCGGCCGGCGCCTCATCCATCAGCCACTGGGTGGCGGCGTCCATGTCTTGCTTGAGCTGGGCGAAGGAGGTGAACGCCCACTCGCCGTCCGCGCCTCGCCGGGCCAGGGCGGGCTTGTCGCCCGAAGCCGCCGCGCGCCGCGCGAAGGCCGCGGGGATGTTGGCGTCGTAGGGGCGAAGCGGAACCCGCGAGGTGATCAGGATCACGCCGTCGGCGCGGCGCTCAACGTCCAGGTCCACCGGCAGCAGGTGGGCTTCACGGAACGGGGCCGGCGGAGCGGCTTCAGCGATATCGGCGGCGTCAGCCATGCTCGGACCTCAAAACTGTCAGTCTCATTGCTTCGGAACGAAGGCCTCTCGGCCGTCCATGAAGGCGGCGAAGGCCTGGTGCGCGTCGCCATAGGTTTCACGCGGCTCGGCCGTCAGCGCCGCCAGGACCGCAGGGCCGATCTGGCCCGCCTCCAGGTTTACCGGCGGTCCCTCGACGGCGAACGCGGCGCGCAGCCGGCCGCCGCCCGAGACCAGGGTTTGGCCGGTGACCTCGCAGGCCTCGCTGACCAGCCAGGAGACCAGCGGCGCCACGGCCGCCGGATCCATCCGCTCGGCCATGCCCGGGGCCAGATGCTGCTCGGTCATCGCGGTCACCGCATAGGGTGCGATGGCGTTGATCTTCAGGCCGCGCGGCGCGCCCTCGACCGCCAGTCCGCGGACCAGGCCGATCAGCGCCGCCTTGGATGACGCATAGGCCGCCATGCCGTCGCCGCCGTGCAGACCGGCCGACGAGGCGCTGACCACGATCCGCCCGGCCTTCGACGCCGACAGGGCCGGCCAGGCCGCCTGGATCAGGTGGAATGCGCCGAAGAAATTGATGTCGAAGATCTTCTGGAAGCCCTCGCGGGTCTGCCGATGCAGCCGAAGCGTTTCGGGCACGCCGGCGTTGGAGACCACCGCGTCCAGGCGGCCGAACTCGGCCAGGGCCTGGGCCACCATCGCCTCCCCGGCGTCGGGATCTTCCGCGGACTCCAGGTTGGCCACCGCCCGCCCGCCCGTGCCGCGGATCTCCGCCGCGACCGCTTCGGCGCTGGACGGCTGGCCGCGGTCGCTCCAGCGGTTGTTGACCACCACGCTCGCCCCCTGCGCGGCGAGGTCCAGGGCGTAGGCTCGCCCCAGGCCCTTGCCGGCTCCTGTGACGATCACCACCCGATCGCGCATGCCCTGCGTGGCTCCGGCGGTCTCTCGAATGCTCTCTGGCATGTGACGGACGTCCTCCCGACGCCAATCATCCACCGATCATCTCGTTATGCAAGCAACAGATGGCGGAGGCTATCCGATAGTTGTCGCATCCCCCCGGAAGGGCGTCGCCAGCGGCCGCGTCATCAGTCCGGGAGCCGCGGCGCAGACCAGCGGAATCGCATTGATCACCGTCCCGGCCACGCCCAGTTGCTCGGCCGAGGTGGCGGTCGCATCCCCCGCCCGTTTCTCCAGATCCACCGAAAGACGCACGCCCGGCTGCCCCTCCACATGGATGCGCCACAGCGGCGGATGCGGGTCTTCCAGATGGGCGGCCTCCATGTACCAGTGGATCGACATGGTGAGCTTCGGCGCGCCGCCGACAATGCCGCGCCAGCGCCAGTTCACGTGGCTGATCCCACCACGCGCGATCGGCCCGGCCGCCACGCTGAGATCCTCGGTCGCCGGGAACACCCGATGGTCGGTGTCGACCCGCTCAAGCTCCAGCCCCATGTGCTCGGCCATGGTCGAGAGCACCTCGGCGTACATGCCGTTGAGCGACGAGGCCGGCCCCCAATTCGGATCGTTGGCGTCCACGGCCTGGGGGTCCGCCCCAAATCCCAGGATCTTGAACACATAGTCGGGGTTGCGGACCGCCCGGCAATCGACGCTCTCCACCACCTCGACATGGTCGAGCTGTGAACAGACGCCGGTCGCCACCACCGCGAGTTGCTCGGCGGCGAAGCCCGGGTTCAAGCCCGCCGCCATCAGGGTTGTCCCGCCCGCCGCGCAGGCCGCCTCCAGCGCCGCCAGCCGCGCGCCGCCCCAATGCTGGGGCCGGCTATAGCCGTTGATGCTGATGACGTTCTTGCCCGCGGCCAGCAGTTGCAGGATCTCGGCGTCGTGGGAGCCGTAGGGCGGCGCCAGGCGTGCGCAGTGGATCACCACGTCGGCGTCGAGCGCCAAAATCTCGTCCATGTCGCGGGTGGCGATGACCCCGGTCGGCGGTCGCTTGGCGATATCGCCGGCGTCTCGCCCAGCCTTGTTCTCGCCGTAGACGAACAGGCCTGCCAGCTCCATCGCCGGATGATCGATGACCGCCCTCAAGCAGGTCTTACCCATGGCGCCCGTGGCCCATTGGATGACACGGTGTTTCATGGCTCCTCCCAGATTTGAGGAAACCCTAGCCGATTAAGTATCGTTATGAAAGTGACTGACCTGGCGAAATCTAGTCAGTCCGCGCCCTCCAGCACCCGTGGCGCATCGGCCTCGGTCACCTCGAAGGTGACATCGTGCGGCATCACCGGCTGGCTGCAGCACGAGCAAGTCACGGCGGGCTGCAGATCGTGTCCGTCGGCCTTGTGCCGCAGCAGCAGCGGCGGGCCTTCGGGCGAGACATAATACTTGTCGCCCCACTGCAGGAGCATCAGCAGGACCGGATAATAGTCGATCCCCTTCTCGGTCAGCCGGTACTCCGATCGCTTGCCGCCAATTTCGTGCGCTCGGATCACGCCCCGCGCCGTCAGCCAGGACAGCCGCTCCGACAGGATGTTGGTGGCCATGGCCGTGTCGCGGTGGATCTCGTCAAACCGGCGCAACCCGGTGAAGATCGAGCGCAGCACCAGGCTGGCCCAACGATCCCCGGTGATCTGGGCCACGTCCTCCATCAGGCTTGAAGCGCCCTCGGTGGCGTGGCGCTGCTGGCGGCGGCGGCTGTAGCGCGCGGCCATCCATCCGACGCCCGGCCCCTCGGTCCAGTCCACGTCGCGGGCGCTGATCTCGTCGCCGCAGCTGAGGCAGGTCGGGACCGGCTCGAAGACATGGCCGCAGGTGCGGTGCTTCAACTTCAGTTGCAGCTTGCCCTCCGGCGGGCTCCAGCGACGTTCCCAGCGCAGCATCATCAGGGATGGCCAATAGAGATCGTAGCCCTTTTGGGTCATCCGGTACTCGAACCGCGGCGGCGCCGAGCTGTAGAGCACCTTCTCCAGCACATCGGCCGCCACCAGCCGTTTCAGCCGATCGCTGAGCGGGGTCTGCAACAGCCCGGTGCGGATGCGGAATTCATCGAACCGCCGCGCCCCGATCCAGGCGGCCTCGAGAATGAGCAGCACCGAGGTGTCTCCCACCACCTCCAACGCCCGCCAGATCGAGCAGGTGCGGATGAATTTCGGCGAGGTCATGAATCAGGCGCTCTTCAAGGCCCGGAAATATCGGGCGACCAAGAATCGCGGAACGGGTCTGTCTATGCAAGTCGCATTCATTCAACCCGTCCCCAGTTCGTTCAACTCGCGGCCACGCCGGCCAACTCGCGCCGCAGCACCTTGCCCAGAGGATTGCGTGGTAGCGCATCGACGATCCGCAGTTTCTCCGGCAGCTTGAAGGCCGCGATGTCCTGGGCGCGCAGGTGGGCGTTCAGCTCCTCCAGGGTGAGTTCCTGCTCTGGCCGAAGCGCCACGACCGCGCAGACCCGCTCACCCAGCCGCTCGTCCGGATAGGCCGCGCAGCTCGCCTCGCGGACCTTGGGATGGCTCTCGATCATCACGTCCAGCTCGGCCGGCGAGATGTTCAGCCCACCCCGGATGATGATCTCCTTACAGCGGCCGACGAACCGGTAGTAGCGCCCGCCCGCCTCCGGCGTGATCTCGAACAGATCGCCGGTGCGGAAGAACCCGTCGTCGTCGAAAGCCTGGCGCGACAGCTCCGGCGCCTTCCAATAACCGTCGAAGGTCATGGCGCCGGCGATGCGTAGCTCGCCTTCGATCCCCGGCTCGGTGATCTCCTCTCCGGTCTCGGGCGCGACCAGCCGCGTGCGGATCTTGGCTGGGAAGGCCGCCGGCCAATCCACGCCCTCGGCGCCGAACCGCGGAAAGAACCTCGCTCGCTGCTCGGGATCCGGAATCGCCTCGCCGGTCGAGAACAGCGAGGTTCCCTCGTTCGAGCCGAAGACATTCATGACCGTCACGCCGTGACGCTCCTGCCAGCCCTTGACCATCCAAGGGGCCAGGGGCGCGGAACCCGAACCCAGGCATCGCAGCTTGGACAGGTCCGTGGCCGCCAGCAGGGCCTCGTTCTGCAGCAGCATGTTCAGCACCGGCGGCGGCGCGACCGTATAGGCCACGCCCTCGTCCTGCATCTGCGAGAGGAAGATCGGCAGGTCGAAGGGATGGTGCTGCACCAGCCGCCCCTGGCAGACCAGCCAGGTCATCACCATGCCGCCGATGGCGGCGATATTGATCAACGGGAACGGGTTCAGGATGGTGTCGCCCGGCTGAAGACCCGCCGCCTCGACCAGGGCCTCGCCATTGATCACCCAATGATCGTGGTGCCGCGGCACGCCCTTCGGCCGCGCCTCGGTGCCCGAGGTCCAGCAGACCGTGAGCGCCTCGGCCGCATCGAGATCGGCGGGCGTCGGGAAGGCCCCGGCGGGCGCCTTGGCCGTCAGCTGATGCAGGACATGGGCGCCGTCTGGCGCTTCATCGCCCAGGCTCACGACTTGGACGTTCGTCTCCCCAGCCGCCTTCAGATCCAGCAACATGGCGGCGTGATCGCAGCCATGGAACGCGCCGGTCGTCAGATAGACCTTGGGCTCCACGGTCGGCAGGATTTGCCGCAGCTCGTGGCCGCGATAGGCCATGGCCACCGGGCTGAGGATCGCCCCCATGCGAGCGCAGGCGAGAAACGCCACGACGCCCTCCACCAGGTTCGGCAACTGCGTCGCCACCACGTCGCCGCGGCCCACGCCCAGCGCCGCGAAGGCGTGAGCCATGGCGTCCACCCGAGCGTCAACCTGCGCGAAGGTTAGTCGCTGCTGCGCGCTCCCCACCAGGGCCTGGCGGTTCGGGGCGTCGACCAACGCCTCCTCGTTCGGACGGGCGGCCACGGCGGCGCGGAACAGAGCATCGACGGTCTGCCCCTTCCACCAGCCTCTGCGGCGGTATTCGGCGACGCGTTCGGGCGGACTGGGACGCAAGCTCGTCTCCTGCTCGAGAAGGGATCAGGCGACGCACATCGCCGCCGCTCAGAGCATGCACAGTCAGTATTGTAATGCAAGCGAGCGGACCGCTCGACACCCTGGACGGACAGCCCTGCCCTCCTGCTAACCCGCCGCATAGTCCTCGTGACCACGGCGTGGGCCGTCGGCCAAGTCGCGCTCTGGCGAACGCCGAAGCCCATCTCGCAACGCCGGAAATCGATCATGCTGCCTGGAATGGAGGTCGACATTCAGTTCAATCGGATGGTTCGGCGGCTAAAGCCCGGCGTGATTGTCCATGTCCACGACATCTTCCTGCCGGACGACTATCCGCCTCACTGGCGGGTCCGAAACTACTCGGAGCAAAACGCGCTGATGGGTTGGCTGGTAAGCGGCTACTTCGATATCCTTTGGCCAGGCCGGTACGTGGTGACGCGCCATGGATAGTATCCAGCGCAGCTTCCACGGATTTGATCTGCAAGACGGAAGGGCCGGCAGCCTCTGGCTACAACGGTCACTGCGATAGGATCGGCAATGACTATGTCGAACGAGGTTGGATAGCCCGCGCGCCTCATTAGGAAATCCGGGCTCGACGCGCAAAGGCTCGTCTCCTTCGGGGCGGCCAAGGAACGGCTCCGCGACGGCGCCGGCCGCCCGATGGTCGAGATGTGCTCTGCGGTGATCGACGCCGCCCGGAGCAACATGGAACGGCTCGTCAAATAGGGCCGGTGAAGAGACGGTTTGCACCCTCTGGGCCGAACGCCTATCGTCACATAATTTACATCATAAACGAAAGAAAGTGACACCCGATGATCGAAGCCAAGGAAGCGCCGACGCAGGATCGCTCCGAGGAAGTGCTGTACGAGGTGTCCGACGCCATCGCGACCCTCACCCTGAACCGGCCCGAACGGCTCAACACGATTTCGGGCCCGATGTTGGCCCGGCTGACCCAGCTGCTGATCAAGGCCAACGAAGACCCCGCCGTCCGCGTCATCGTCCTTACGGGAACCGGCCGCGCCTTCTGCGCCGGCCTCGACCTGGTTGACGCGACGCAAGGCTCCGGCATCGGATCGGACAAGCAGGTCTCAACGATCTCGGTCAATCTCGACCTGCGCAACACCCCGCCGACCGTGCTCTTCGCCTCCGACAAGCCGACCATCTGCGCGCTGAACGGCTCGGCCGCCGGCTACGGGATGGACACCGCCATGGGCTGCGATATCCGCATCGCCGGCGAGAGCGCCAAGATGGCCGCCGCCTTCGTCAAACGCGGCGTGGTTCCGGAATCCGGCGGCACCTGGATCCTTCCGCGCCTGCTGGGCTGGGCGAAGGCGGCGGAGTTGATCTTCACCGGCCGTACGCTGTCAGCCCGCGAGAGTCTGGAGCTTGGCCTGGTCAACCACGTCGTGCCTGACGCCGAGCTGGCGGCGAAGACCCGCGAGATCGCCCTGGAGATGGCCGCCAACGCCCCGCTGGCCGTGCAGTCGGCCAAGCGGCTGATGCGCATGGGCCTGACGGAGACCTTCAACGACCACGTCCATCACGTCTATCTGCAGTTCCTGCAGCTCATCCGCACCCAAGACTTCAAGGAAGGCATGACCTCGTTCCTGGAGAAGCGTCCCGCCGACTTCCAGGGACGCTGAGCGCGATCAGGTGCCTCGCTGTAATTCATCTAGGGCGTCGCCAGCCAGGAATTCTGGGCGGCGATCTGCGACCGGACGAGCGAGGCGCCTCCATAACGCTGGACCAGAGACCAGAGACGGCGGAACGCGCGCGCCGCCTGGGGCCTGGTGTTCGACGGCGGTCGGCTTCACGCCCTTGAGCCGTGTTTGGACCAAGGGCGGCGCCACATCCTCACTGAGGTCCGGAGCCGGGCTCGAATCTACATCGCGCATCCGTCGCGCGATGATCTCACCGCGTAGACGATCAGCGCGAGGAGCAGCTCTCTGGCGACGAGCAGTTCCCCCGCCGAAAGCGCGGTCAGGCCATCTCCTGCGAAGCACTCTGGACAAAGCCTTGCGGCAGACTGCAGGTCGCCGAAGCCCCCAGCCTGATCAGGGTGCGGGCTGTTCCTCCAACGCCTGTCAGTCGGCAAAGATCGGCGCGTCAGGCCGCGACGGCGCAAAGCGCAGGCGCTCGGCGCCGCTCGGCCCGGTCGGGTAGTTGATCGGCTGCACGTAGATGCCGTGGTCGACCAGCTGGCCGCCAGCACCCGCTGCACGCACCTCGTCGAGCGGCGACGTCATCGACCTGCAAGTCGCCCCGGAGCGTTCACGCCAAGGCGACGGCCATCTCCGTAAGACTACTTAAGGAAGGCTCCCGAATTTCGCACGCCCCCCTCCGCCCCTAGCCATAGGGCGTCGAGGAGGTCCATCCACATGCTTGCCCAGTCTCTCGCCCATCCCCGAGCGCCCGCCGTCTCCCGCCCGGACGGTCTCCTGAACCGCATTGGCGTACGTATGGCTTTTGCGAAGGACGAGGAGATCTATGGACAGGGCGAGGCCGCCAACCTCGTCTATCTGGTGGCGACCGGCGCCGTGCGCACCTCACGGTTCCTGAGTGACGGTCGGCGCCCCATCAACGACTTCTATTATCCCGGCGACATCTTCGGCCTTGAGGCGGAAAGCGAACATACCCTGTCGGCCGAGGCGCTAAGCGACTCCCTGCTCCTGGTCGCCAGCCGTTCGGCCTTGGTCGCCGCGGGCGGCGAACAGGCGCTCCAGGCCATGCTGCGCGACACCATGGTCCGCGACCTGCAAAACACCCGCGAACACCTGATGCTGCTAGTCGGCAAGACCGCCCGCCAACGGGTGTCCGGCTTCCTGCTCAGCCTGGCCGAGCGCAGTTCTGACCCGATGATCGAACTGGCCATGGGCCGCCAGGACATGGCTGACTATCTGGGCCTGACCATCGAGACGGTGTCGCGGATGATCACCGACCTGCAGAACAGCAGCCTCGTCGAGTTCCGGAACTGCCGACACTTCCTGGTTTGCGACCGCAGAGCGCTCGCGAACATCGCCGCCGGCTGATCTCGCCGCCCTGCCTGCCTACAGCGTCCTCGAATGGCGCCCCTCCTGGGCGGCGAAGTAGGTGTCGAAGACGGCGCAGATGGAGCGGACCACCAGACGACCGGCCTCGGTCACCGTGATTCGGCCGCCGTCACAGGTCACGAGGCCGTCTCGCTCAAAGCTCGCCATCTGCGCAAGTTCCCGGCTGAACTCACCCAGGTCGCGGCCGTGATCGCAACAGACGCTGTAAAGGTCGACATAGAGATCGCACATCAGCCGCTCGATGATCTCGCCGCGCAGGCGATCGGCGTTAGTGACCGCCACGCCCCTGGCGATGGGCAAATCCCCCGCCGCCAGAGCGTTCCGCCAGGCCAATTCCTGTGAAGCGTTCTGGACAAAGCCCTGGGGCAGGCTGCCGATCGCCGAGGCTCCGACGCCGATCAGGGCGCGGGCGGAGTCGGTCGTATAGCCCTGGAAGTTCCGGCGCAGGCGTCCCTGCGCCTGAGCCACCGCCAAGTCGTCGCTCGGCAGGGCGAAGTGATCCAGGCCGATGCGAACATACCCTTCCGCGATCAGGTGTTCGGCGGCGACCTCGCTCTGCTCGAGGCGCTCGGCGGCGCCGGGCAGCGCGGCCTCGTGGATCAGCTGTTGATGGGCCTTCATCCACGGCACGTGAGCGTAACCGAACAGCGCCAACCGTTCGGGGCGCAGCGGCAGCACCTGGTCGATGGTGGCCAGCGTGTTGCCCACCGTCTGATGCGGGAGCCCGTACATCAGGTCAAGATTGATCGACCCCACGCCAGCCTCACGAAGCCAGCCGACGCAGCGAGCGACGTCTTCGACGCCTTCCCGACGATTGACCGCCTCTTGCACCTGGGGCGACAGATTCTGAACGCCGAGGCTGGCGCGGCTGAGGCCGTGGCGCGCCGCGGCCCGGACCCAGTCCTGGGTCAATCCGAGCGGATCGATCTCCGCGGCCACCTCGAGGCCGGAGTCGAGCCGGAAGACGTCGCTCAACGCCCTGAACAGCACGTCGAGCTCGCCCGCCTTGAGCATGTTCGGGGTGCCGCCGCCAAGATGCACGGCGCTGACCGGCAGGCGTCCCGGCAAGGCGGCCCCCAGCAAACTCAGCTCGTCCTGAAGGTAGGCGACATAGTCGGCCACCGGCCCGTGGGTGTTCACGACCCGCGTGTTGCACCCGCAGTACCAGCAAAGCCGCGCGCAGAAAGGCACATGGACATAGACCGACACGGCCTCATCAATTGGCAGGTCGCCCAGCCAGCGCCGATAGGTCGCCGCATTGACGGCTGGCGTGAACTGAACGGCCGTCGGGTAGCTGGTGTAGCGGGGCGCCCGCCCATCGTACTTTGAGACCAGCGAGGCGTGCGAGGGCGGCGGGACAAAGGCGGCGGCGGCGGTCACGGGGCAAGCTCCAGAAGGCGACGCCTTCACCTTGCCTGGCCCGTAATAGCGCGCCGTGACATCGGTCAATCCAGCGGCCGATCGACTGGATCTTCGAGCAGTATGCGCGAGGCGTCGCCGAGCGGGTCGTCGTACTGGCCGCTCCGCACCGTCCACCAGAAGGCCGCCAGTCCGGTGAGCGCCAGCAGGATCGAGACCGTCGCCAGGAAGATCAGGATGCTCATCTGCGCGCCTTCACGCCGGTCCGCAGGGCGTTGAGCGTCACGGTCAGCGACGACCCCGACATGGCCAAGGCGGCGACCAGCGGGTTGATGAACCCGAACATCGCCGCCGGCGCGGCGATCAGGTTGTAGAGCGCGGCGAAGGCGAAGTTCTCCAGCGCCCGGCGACGCGCCGAACGCGCGACATCTAGCGCCGCCACCACCGCCTCCAACCCCTCGCCCGAGAACACCAGGTCGGCGGCGTTCTGGCTGGCGTCCAGCGCTGAGCCGGGGGCCATCGCGGCATGGGCGTTGGCGAGCGCCGGCGCGTCGTTGAGGCCGTCGCCGACCATCAACACCCGGCGACCTTCCCGGCCCCGCGCGGCGACGGCCTCGGACTTCTCGGCCGGCGTCAGCCCGGCGCGCCAGGTCTCGATCCCCAACGCCTGCGCGGCCTTGGCGACTGGCGCGGCGAGGTCGCCCGAGAGGATTTCGATAGTCAGGCCGCGTTTGCGCAGGGCGGCGATAGTCTCCACGGCGTCAGGCCGGATGGCGTCGGCGAAGGCGAAACGTATCTTGGTGTCGCCGTCGAAGCCGAACCACAGCTCGGTCTCGCTGGGCGCCGCGCCCGGTACGCCGACGAAGGCCGCCCGTCCGAGCCGAGCGTGTCGTCCACCGATCCAGCCTTCGACACCCTGGCCGGGCGTTTCGACCACATCCTCGGCCAGCGACGACACGCCCGTCTGGGCCGATAACGCCTTAGACAGAGGATGCGCCGAGGCCCGCGCCAGGGGGGCGGCCATGGCGATGGCGGCGGGGACCGGATCGAGCAGGCGCGGACGCCCCTCGGTCAGGACCCCGGTCTTGTCGAACACCACGTGGTCGACCTCAGCCAACCGCTCCAGCGCCGCACCGGACTTGACCAGCACGCCGCGCCGGAACAGCCGCGCAGAGGCGGTGATCTGCACCGCCGGGACCGCCAAGCCCAGCGCGCAGGGACAGGTGATGATCAACACCGCCACCGCCCGCAGCAGCGCCTCGCGCGGCCCGAGCCCCAGCGCCAAGCCGCCCAGGAACGTGATCATCGCGGCGCTATGGACCACCGGCACGTAGAGGGCGGCGGCCTTGTCGGCCAGGCGCACATAGAGCGAGCGCGATTGCGCCCCGGCCTCGACCAGTCGTGCGATGGCCGCGACGGCCGAGTCCTCTGAGCGCGCTGTCGCGCGCAGCCGCATCGTGCCGGTCAGATTCAGCGCGCCGGCGCGGCAGATATCGTTCGTCCCGACACGAACCGGGGCCGTCTCGCCAGTCAGCAGGGCGTTGTCGAGGTCCGATGCGCCGCCTTCGACCACGCCATCGACCGGGATGCGTTCGCCCGGACGCACCAGCAGCAGGTCGCCGGCGCGGATATCGTCGAGCGGCGTGCGATGTTCCACGCCCCCCTCCCCGACCACCACGGCGGCCGACGCCTGCATGGCCAGCAGGTCGCCCGCAGCGCTGCGGGCGCTAGCTCGCAACTGATGATCCAGCCAACGGCCGATCAGCAGCAGGAAGAGCAGCGAGATGGCGGCGTCGAAATAGGTGTCGGCCCCGCCAAGCACCGTCTCCACGAAACTGATGACCAGGGTCAAGATCACGCCGATGGAGATCGGCACGTCCATATTGGCCCGCCTCTTGCGCAGCGAGCGCCAAGCCGAGGTGAAGAACGGCATGCCTGCATAGACCGCGCAGGGCGCCGCAATCACGGCGCTCATCCACTGCATCAGGGTCCGCGTCGCCGGCCCCAGCTCCTGGCCAAACAGCCCGGCCCAGATGGGCACTGAGAACATCATCGCGTTGCCAGCCCCGAAGGCGGCCACGCCCAGCGCCATGCTCAGACGCCGTCCCTCGGCGTCATGAGCGGCCATCGCCTTGGCCGGGTCGAACGGCGTGGCCGGATAGCCCAGACCCTCGAGCCGTTCCAGCACCGCCCCGGCGTCGTCTCGTCCGCGCTCGAAGGCCACCGATAGCTTGCCGGTCGTCAGGTTCAGCCGCGCCGAAGTCACCGTCGGCATGGCGCTGATCTCGCGCTCGATCTTGGAGAGGCACGCCGTGCAGCGCGCGCCCTTGACCAGCAGGTCGATCGACGGGCGCCCATCCTCGCCGTCCCGCAGGAAGGCTGAGAAGTCCTGATGCTCCAGGACGTGCGAGGTCATGGCCATATCAGTCGACGCTCCCCTTCAAAGACCTCCGCGCCAGAGCCCGCAGCCGCGAAGTGCAGATCCCAGGCGCCGGATCCGGGCCCCACCTTGGCGAGATAGCGTCCCGGCGAAGCCTCGGTGAATTTCAAGCTGATCTGCCCGGCCTGAGTGGCCGGGCGCCGCAATACACCCTCGATTCTCAGCCCCCGCAGCGGCTGGTAGGCGCGATCGCGCATGTCGATCTCGACCCCCGGGCCGGCGGCCGCGGCGCTCGCGCGCCAACCGAGTTCGGCCTGCGCCCGCCGCTGGGCCACGGTGCGGTTGAACCCCACCCCGTCCTCATAAGGCGTCTCCGACACCTGTCCTGGGAAGGAGCGATAGGCGGCGGTCAGGAAGTATCCATTCACCGCGATGATCACCCCAAAAAAGGCGATGACGGTGAACAGGACGTGACGTCCTTCGATCCGGAAGCCCGGCTGTTCGGGTGTGGGGGTCATTGGCTGTTCGCAGCTCCAGACAGGAAGGTTGTGGCGGTCCGCGCCTCCTCCCGGGACGAGCGCACGACGAAGGTCGCGGGCAGGTTCGGGGCGCTCAACACCTGCGGCGGCAGGGTGACGAACACCCGGACGGCGCGCACCTCGTTGGCCGGAACCTCAACGGTGATCGCCTTGGCGGTCTCCGACGATCCGGGCATTTTCAGCACCGCGGCAGGCTGGCCCTTCAGGGCGATCGTCATCTGCTCGGACTGGAAGCTGCGGTTGGCGACCTTCAGGGTGTAGCCGTTGCGGACCGCGCCATCGTGCAGCCGCACGAACACCGGGTTGCGGTCGCGCGTCACGTGCAGGTCCAGCGTCGTCCGGGTGGACAGGCCCCAGATCATCAACGCCGACACCGCCCCCAGAGCGAGCGCATAGAACACCGTCCGCGGCCGCACCAAGCGATAGAGCGCTGGGCGTCCCGCCGCCCTCGCCTCGACCGCGGCGTCGGTGTCATAGGCGATGAGCCCCGCCGGGCGGCCGACCTTGATCATCACCTCGTCGCAAGCGTCGATACAGAGACCGCAGTTGATGCACTCGAGCTGTGAGCCGTCGCGGATGTCGATGCCCATAGGGCAAGCGGTGACACACTGGTTGCAGTCGACGCAGTCGCCGCGACCAGCCCAGTCCGCGCCCTTCTTGTGCGCCCCGCGCGGCTCGCCGCGATCATGGCGATAGGTGACCTGCAAAGAGTGGGTGTCGAGCATCGCGCCCTGGATGCGCGGCCAGGGGCACATGTAGACGCAGACCTGCTCGCGCATCATGCCGGCGAAGACATAGGTCGTGAAAGTCAGGAGGGCGCAGAAGACGTAGCCGGTGGTCGGCCCCTGCCCGCTCCAGAAGTCGCGCAGCAGGCTCGGAGCGTCGTGGAAGTAGAAGATCCAGGCGCCGCCGGTGGCGAAGGCGATTCCCAGCCACACCGCGTGCTTGCCGACCTTCCGCCACGCCTTGCTAAGCGACCACGGCGCCGTGTCGAGCCGCATGCGGGCGTTGCGATCGCCCTCGAACAGCCGCTCGACATAGATGAAGAGGTCGGTCCAGACTGTCTGCGGGCAGGAATAACCGCACCACAGCCGGCCAAACAGCGCCGTGACCAGGAATAGGGCCAGCGCGGCGATCACCAGCAGGCCGGTGATGAAGTGCACCTCCTGCGGCCAGAGCTGGATGTCGAAGACGTAGAACCGCCGGCCGGCGAAATCGACCAGCACCGCTTGGTCGGGTAGGTTCCCCGGCCGCGACCAGCGGATCCACGGCGTCACGTAATAGATCACCAAGGTGGCGATCAGCACCGCCCACTTGATCGCCCGCCACCGGCCATGAACCAACTTCGGATAGATCGGCGTGCGCGGCTTGTACAAGCCACCGCCCGGCCCGCCGGCGGCGCGGACCCGAGCGGCGGCCGAGACAGGACCCTTGCCGGCGGGGGCCGGCTTGGGGGGCTGGGTCCGGTCTATGACGACCGTCATGGCGCTCTATTGCCCCCCGGCGTTGGCGTGGATGTAGACGGCCAGCGCCTTAAGGGTTTCAGGATCAAAGCGGGTCTTCCAGGACGGCATGACCCCGCCCTTGCCAGCCCAGATTTGGCCGCGGATGTCGTCGCGCGAAGAGCCGTAGAGCCACTCCTGGTCGGTCAGGTTCGGCGCGCCCTTGGTCTGGTCGCCAAGCCCCTCAACGCCGTGGCACGCGGCGCACTGCTCGGCGTAGGTCGGCGCGGCGCGCGCGACCGCCGCGGCGTCGGCCTTACGCCGTGAGAGCATCACCACGTACTCGGTCAGGTCCGAGATCTGCGCCGAGGTCAGCATCTGGTCGCGGCCGAACGCCGGCATCTGCGAGAACCGCGTCTGCGGATGGTCCGAGCGGATGCCCACCTCGATGGTCCGGTGGATGTCGCTCAGCGAGCCGCCCCACAGCCAGACGTCGTCGCGCAGGTTGGCGTAGCCCTTGGTCCCCACGCCGCCGGTGCCATGGCAGGTCGCGCAGTTGTCGCCGAACACCGACTGGCCGATCGCCTGGGCGTAGGCTTGGAGTTCCGGATCGGCCTCGATCTCCTCGAGCGACGCCTTCTGCAGCTTGGCGGCCTGGGCGCCGCGCAGCTGCTTCAGGCCCTGCAGTTCGCGCACCACGTCGGCGCGGTCTGATTGGCCGAGCATGCCCTTGGTGTAGCCGCTAACGCCCGGCCAGGCTGGCATCAGCACCCAATAGACGGCCGCCACCGCGATGCCGGCATAGAAGACGTAGAGCCACCAGCGCGGCAGCGGATTATCCAATTCACGGATGCCGTCCCACTCGTGACCCGTGGTCTCGACGCCCGTGACCTCGTCGGTCTCACGCTTCGACATCGGGGGCCTCATGGTCTTGCAGGGGAAGGCTGGCGAGGCGCTTGAACGCCGCGCGATTGCGGGGCCACAGGGCGTAGGCGACGCCGCAGGCGAAGATCGCGCTGAAGTAGATCAGCCCGCCCTGTTGGGCGAACCGGGCCACGGTTTCGTAGGTTAGCTCGCTCATCGCCGGTTCTCCGGCGCCTCGGCCTGGTAGGTCGAGAAATCGACCAGGCCGCCGAGCATCTGGAGATAGGCGACCAGGGCGTCCATCTCGGTCAGGCGATCTGGATCGCCGTCGAAGTCGCGTTGCAGGACCTTGCCGCCATAGCGGTTCTGGAGCTTGGTCGGGGCCGCGAAGGGATCGGCCTGGGTCTCCAGATCTTCCTTGGCGTTGTCGATCATGTCCTGGGTGTAGGGCACGCCCACCCGGGTCATGGCGCGGATCTTGTCTTCGATCGCCCCGTAGTCGAGCGTCTTCTTGGCCAGGAAGGCGTAGGGCGGCATGACCGATTCCGGCACCACCGAGCGCGGATCGATCAGGTGGTCGGTGTGCCAACTGTCGGAGTACTTGCCCCCGACGCGCGCCAGGTCTGGCCCGGTGCGCTTCGACCCCCACTGGAACGGATGGTCGTACATGCTCTCGGCCGCCAGGCTGTAGTGGCCGTAGCGTTCGACCTCGTCGCGCAGCGGACGGATCATCTGCGAGTGGCAGGTGTAGCAGCCCTCGCGGATGTAGATGTCGCGGCCTTCGAGTTCGAGCGGGGTGTAGGGCCGCACGCCCTCCACCTTCTCGATGGTGCTCTCCAGATAGAAGAGCGGCGCGATTTCCACGATGCCGCCGATCGAGACGACGATCAGGATGGCGATGACGAGCGGCAACGAGTGCCGCTCCAGCTTGGTGTGATGCTTCCACATGATCTGCTTAAGGCCCCTACTCGGCCGCGATGAGCGCGGGCGCGGGCGCGGTCAGACTCTGCGCGCTAGGCGCGGAGCTGGGCATGCGGACGGTGCGCCACAGGTTGTAGGACATGATCACCGCGCCGGAGAGGTACATGAGCCCCCCGATGGTGCGGATGACGTTCTCGATGTGCTTGGCGGCGACGGTCTCGACGAAGGAGTTCGCGAGGAAGCCTTGGGGCGTGTATTCGCGCCACATCAGGCCTTCCATGACGCCCGAGACCCACATCGCGCAGATGTAGAGAAGGATCCCCAGCGTCGCGATCCAGAAGTGCCACTCGGCCAAGCGGTTGGAGTAGAGCTTTTCCTTCTTCCACAGCCACGGAACCAGGCAGTACATCGCCCCGAAGGAGATGAAGCCGACCCAGCCCAGCGCCCCGGAATGCACGTGGCCGATGGTCCAGTCGGTGTAGTGGCTGAGCGAATTGACCTCGCGGATCGACATCAGCGGACCTTCGAAGGTCGACATGCCGTAGAAGGCGATAGACACCGCCATCATCCGGATCACCGGATCGGTGCGCAGCTTGTCCCAGGCGCCCGACAGGGTCATCAGGCCGTTGATCATCCCGCCCCAGGACGGCATCCACAGCATGATCGAGAAGGTCATGCCCAGGGTCTGCGCCCACTGCGGCAGGGCCGTGTAGTGCAGATGGTGCGGGCCCGCCCAGATGTAGATGAAGATCAGCGACCAGAAGTGGACGATGGACAGGCGGTACGAATAGACCGGCCGCTCCGCGCGCTTGGGCACGAAGTAGTACATCATCGCCAGGAAGCCGGCGGTCAGCAGGAAGCCCACGGCGTTGTGGCCGTACCACCACTGGATCAGGGCGTCCTGAACCCCCGCGAACAGCGAGACGCTGCGGCTGCTGAGGCCGTTGATCGGAACCGCCAGATTGTTGACGATGTGCAGCAGGGCGATGGTGACGATGAAGGCGAGGTAGAACCAGTTCGCCACATAGATGTGCGGCTCCTTGCGCTTCCAAAGCGTGCCCAGGAAGATGAACAGATAGGCGACCCAGACGGCCGTCAGCCACAGATCGACAACCCACTCGGGCTCGGCGTACTCGCGCGATTGGGTGATGCCGGCCAGGTAACCCGTGGCCGCGAGCACGATGAAGAGTTGGTAGCCCCAGAACACGAACCAGGGCCAGACGCCGCCCGCGAGCCGGGCCCTGCAGGTGCGCTGGACGACATAGAAGGACGTCGCGATCAGAGCGTTGCCGCCAAAGGCGAAGACCACGCCCGAGGTGTGCAACGGCCGCAGCCGGCCGAAGTTCAGCCAGCCGTGCTCAGGAAAATAGAACACCGCAGGCCAGGACAGCTGGGCGGCGATCACCACCCCGGCCAGCAGGCCCACGATCGCCCAGAACATCGTGGCGATCACGCCGGCCCGGACGACGCCGTCGGCATACGCATTTTCCGGGGACCGGAGACGGCCCGAGGTGATGGCGACGGTCATGACCAAGAGCGCGATCACGAACGCGCCCAGGAACATCCAGCCCTGGAACCGGAAGAGCCTGTCGTCCGACAGGGCGGTGGCCAGCAGGGCGCCGAAGGCGAGCAGCCCCGTGGTCACGAAGAGCAGCACCGCGTCGAGGGGCGCCGCCTTTGATGTTGCCGATTGAGTAGACATGGTCCCCGCCAGCCGTTGAAACGCCCGGGGCCACTTCGCGCGGATGGTGTGCGCGCGCCTTGATTTCGATCAATGCGGCGCCCATGCCGGCGTCGGATCGTGCCGCAGAACCAGAGCCGACCAGGAGCCCGCCGTGCATCGCATGCAACCCTTACGCGCCTGGGGCGCTGGCGTCGCCCTGGCCGTCGCCGCGGGGAGCGCCGCCCAGGCCCTCGCCCACCAGAAGGCCGTCGAGGCCATGGGAGCGATTTGCGGCCAAGGCGCCTCGCCCCATTGTGCGTGGTGCGCCGTCGGCCTGGTCGCCGCGGCGACCGGCCTGTCGTTGCTCGTGCAGCGGCGGCCGGCCGACGCCTAGGCTGCGCCTCCTCATGAGTGGGCGGCCGTCGCGCGGATGGGCCTCCTGGCGACCGCGCGCGACGGGTCCTCGATGCGAAAACGCGCGACCGCCTGCCCGAGCCTTCTGGCCTCGCCGGCCAGGGCGTGGCTGGCGGCCGTCGATTGCTCGACCATCGCGGCGTTCTGCTGAGTGACCTGATCCATCTGGTTGACCGCGGCGTTGACCTGGGCGAGCCCGACCGACTGCTCCTGCGCCGATGCCGCGACGTGACCAAACAGCGTGTTCATTTCAGCCACCTGCCCGCCGATGGATTGCAGCGCCTCCCCCGTACGCCCGACCAGGGCGACGCCCTCCTGGACCTGTTGAGCCGAGGCCCCGATCAACACCTTGATCTCCTTGGCCGCTTCAGCCGAGCGCAACGCCAACCCCCGGACCTCCGAGGCGACCACGGCGAACCCCCGGCCCGCCTCGCCGGCCCGCGCCGCCTCCACCCCGGCGTTCAGCGCCAGCAGGTTGGTCTGGAAGGCGATCTCGTCGATCACGCTGATGATCTGACCGACCTCATCCGAAGACTGGGTGATCTTCTCCATGGCCGCCACCGCCTTGGCCACCACCACTCCGCCCCGCTCGGCCTCGGCGCGGGCGTCGCCGACCAGGGTGTTCAGCCGCTTCGCCCCCTCCGCGGTCTGACGCACGGTGGCGGTGATCTCGTCCAGGGTCGCGGCGGTCTCTTCCAAGCTCGCAGCCTGCTGCTCGGTTCGGCGCGACAGGTCATCGGCCGCCGCGCTGATCTCCGAGGAGCTGCTGTCAATGACCTGGGACACCTCGGTCAGGGTCCGGAACGCGCCAGCCAGCGCCTCGACCGCGGTGTTGAAGTCTGACCTCAGCCCCTCGTACTCAGGCGGCAGCTCGGCCTGGAGCCGGTAGACGAAATCGCCCTCGGCCAGCCGCTTCAGGGCCTTGCCAAAGGAGTCCCGGACGAGGGCCTGCTGTTGGGCCACCGCTTCGATTTCGGCGCGTTTACGCTCGCGCTCGGCCGCCTCGAGATAGACTGAGATGGCGTAGTCCATGTCGAGCATGATGGCCTTGATCAGCGCCGCCAATTCGTCGGCCGCCTGGCCTCCGTCGCCGGACCGTCGTTGCAGAAATCCGGCCGGCCAGGCGCGGCGCAACAGGGCGCGCACCAAGCTCTCAGCGACCAGGGCGTAGCCGCCGATGTACCACCGCGGCGCCAGTCCGATCCGAGCGTGGGTTTCACCGACCAGACGGACCGCCTGGACATAGTCATGGTCGTAGTCGGCGGTGGCGATCAGCCGCCAGTGCCTAATCTGCGCGGCGTGGGCGGCGCCGATCTGACGCTCGCTAGTGAACTGACGCTGGGTTTCCGGCGTCTCACGGATACGAACATAAAGCCCGTCCAGCGCATTCGGGAGTTCCGCGGCGAGGAACCCCTCCAACGAACGGAGCGCGGCGCGCGCCTCGTCGTCCATGCCCATAAAGGCCAGGCGTTCTTCCAACTGATGGTCGGACATCGAACTCTTCTCTCCCGATTTAAGTCCGCACCGGAGCTGTCGCCGCTTCAGGCGGCGGCTTCCCCCGAAGGCGGTGCTCCCAGCTCCAAGTGCTGAGCTATCTTTTGCAGCAGCTCTGAGGCGCGGATCGGCTTGGGCACGAAATCGTCCATGCCGGCCGCCCGGCAGGCGGTGATCTCTTCGGCCGCGGCGTTGGCTGTGACGGCGATGATCGCCACCGCGCCCGCCCGTCCGGGCAGCGCCCGAATCGCACGAGAGGCCGCCAGGCCGTCCATCTTCGGCATGTGGACATCCATTAGGACCAGATCGAAACGTCCGGTCCGCACGGCTTCCAGAGCCGCCTCCCCGTCCTCGGCGAACTCATGGGCCAATCCAGCTTCATCCAGCACGATCGCGGCCACCGTTCGGTTGAGCGGATGATCCTCGGCCACCAGGATGAGCGGTGCCCCCTCGTGGCGAGGCGGCATTTCAGTTGCGCTCGCCGGAGACTGCAGGCCATCGACGTCTGCGATCTCGAACGGCAGCTCGCAGACGATCTGGGCTCCGCCAGGCTTGGCGTTCTCCACCCAGATACGGCCGCCCATCAGCGTGACCAGTTCGCGGCAGATCGTCAGGCCAAGCCCAGTTCCGCCGTACCGCCGCGTCGTTCCAACATCAGCCTGGACGAACGGATCGAACAGCCGCTCCCGCAACGCCTCGTCAATGCCCGGACCGCTGTCGATCACCTCGAACCTAAGTTCTCCGCTCGTAGGCTTCCACCGCAGGGTGAGCGCGACCGCCCCTTGATCGGTGAACTTGAGAGCGTTGCTCAGAAGGTTCGACAGGATTTGCCGCAACCGCTGGGCGTCGCCGACCAGGGCGGTCGGGAGGCGCGAGACCCGCACCTTGAGGCGCACCCCCTTGGCTTGCGCCGCAAAGCGCCAGACATCGGCGACGTCGGCCGCGGTCTGGGCGGGTGAGAACGGGCGTGGATCCAGTAACAGCGCGCCAGCCTCCACTCTGGCCAGATCCAGCACCTCGTTCAGGATCGAGAGCAGGCCCTGGCCGGATGACTGAATGATTTTCACCAGCTCCAGATTGTCGTCGGCGAGATTGCGCCGTGACAACGCGTCGGCCACCGCGAGCACGCCGTTCAGCGGCGTCCGCAATTCATGGCTCATGGTGGCCAGGAATCGGGACTTGGCGAGATTGGCCGTCTCGGCGATCGCCCGTGCGCTCTGAGCGACGAGGGCCAGGTCCTGGAGCGCCTGCGCTTGCCGCTCCAGTCCATCGTGGAGCGCCTCGAGTTCGGCGATCTTGCCTCGCAGCTCGGCGTTGGCGGCGCGCAAGGCCTCGTCTTTCTGAAGCCGCACCGAGATATCGCGACATACGCCGATGAATTTCCGTTCGCCGGCGATGACCGCCTCGCCCACCGAGAGCTCGATGGGCACCGTCCCCCCATCCCGGTGCAGCAGCGGCAGCGGGCGCGGTCCCACGTTGAGGATGCCGCTCACGCCGTGGCTCAGATAGCGCTCGATCTGTCCCTGGTGAGAGCTGCGATACGGCTCGTCCATCAGGGTCTGGATCGGGCGTCCGACCAACTCGGCCTCCGTCCACCCGGTCAGGCTCTCGGCGGCCGCGTTCGCGCCTTCCATGACGCCTTCGACGTCGATTACGATGATGGCGTCGGCAGCGTGAGCCAGAATGGCCCGCAGGCGATCTTCCAGCGTCCTGAGGCGCTCTAACCCGTCGCGCCGGGTGGTGACGTCCTGCAATGTCAGGACGACCCCGACCCGACCCGCCCCGATCCATCTGGGCAGCAGCGAAATCCGGACCAGCCGTGCGTTCGCAGCCTCCAGCTTGATCATGCCCGGACGCCCGGCGAGCGCGTCATCGACAAGCGGTCGAACGACTTCCCGGTCGGCCCGGCTGAAGAGGTCCAGAAGATGAGGCCGGGCATGCTCGTATGTGTTTGCACCGCGACCCTCCCGCGCGACGCCTCCCCAGGAAACGCAACGCAGGTCGGCGTCGAAGTCGAGAACCAGCAACGAGAAGCTTAGTCCCAAGAGGTCGCCGGCCGGAGCGTCGGCCAGCAGCTGCGCCAACAATGCAGCGGCCGCTTCGCCCGAACGAGACTGTTCTTTCATTGCGGCTCCCCGAATCATTCCTCCCAAGGAGCTTGGGGCCGGCGGCGGCGATTAAAATCGTACTGATGGCTAGATAACGCCCTGCTCGCTGAGCCATCCGGCCATCGGCCTGGCAGGACCTTTCTGGATAACTTCGGTAGTCAGTTAGCCGGTTGGCTAGATGACGGAGCGACCGAAAGACCCTACGAGCCATGCGGCCTTTAACGGTTGAGTGGGGACCCCTTGCCTTTGCGTGTCGCGATTGTCTGTCGGCAGCCCCTCAACAGGGCCGCCCTGGCCGCCCTGGTGGCGGAGGAACTGCAAGCGGACACCATCGACGTCGCCTCCAGTATCCCCGAGCTCGCCGCCCAGACGCCGGACTTGCTGCTGCTTGATTTGCCGCCGTCGGAAAATCCCAAGACCTGGATCGACGGGGCTCCGAAAGCGCGCCACCGCGTCCTGGTGGTTCCCGAGCGTGACCTGAGCTTGGCTCGCCTGGCCTATGCCGCCGGCTTCAACGGCCTATTGCCCGAAACGTCCGAGCGACCGCTGATGATCGCGATCCTGAAACTCGTCTTGGCGGGCG
The DNA here is from genome assembly GCF_001429025.1 of Phenylobacterium sp. Root700. Lineage (GTDB taxonomy): Bacteria > Pseudomonadota > Alphaproteobacteria > Caulobacterales > Caulobacteraceae > Phenylobacterium. Next base: position 86,862 of record NZ_LMHT01000004.1, read on the forward strand.
GCGAGTATTTCCCCTGTTTTGAGGAGGCTTCGGCGGAGGGCGCACCAATCCTGTTCCGCCAACTCTCCCAGCGACAACGGGAGGTTCTGAGCCACCTGACTCAGGGGCAAACAAACAAGGAGATAGCCAAGATGCTCGGTATCTCCATCGCCACGGTGAAACTCCACGTGCAAGCGATCCTCAGCGCCACTGGCGCGCGCAACCGCACCGAAGTCGTCAGCCGTCTGGGCCAGTCCCGCCTTTAGCGGCGCCCGCGAGGACCGGGCAGGCCTCAGCTCGAACCTAGACCGCCACGCCGACGAGACGGCCGATCCCGGCGGTTACGACCATGGCCAACGCCCCCCAGAACGTCACCCGCGCCGCGGCGCGCCAGACGCCGGCGCCGCCGGCCTTGGCGCCTATGAGACCAAGACTCGCGAGGAAGATCAGCGAGGCCGCCGCGACAGCTGGGACCGTCCATCGAGAGGGCGTGATCGCCGCCACCGCCAGGGGCATGACCGCTCCCGTGGTGAAGGTCAGCGCTGAGGTCAGCGCGGCCTGGATCGGCCGGGCCGCGGTGGTCGTCGAAATGCCAAGTTCGTCGCGGGCATGGGCGCCTAGCGCGTCCTTGATCATGAGCTGGGTCGCCACCTTGGCGGCCGTCTCGGCGTCGACCCCGCGTTGAACATAGATGCCCGCGAGCTCGCGGTGTTCGGCTCGGTCATCTGCCTGCAACTCGGCGGTCTCGCGCGCGAGATCGGCCTGCTCTGTGTCCGCCTGTGAGCTGACGGAGACATACTCGCCCGCCGCCATGGACATGGCGCCGGCCACCAACCCCGCAACGCCGGCCACCAGGATGTCGCTCGGCTTCGCCGCCGCCGCCGCCACACCGACGATCAAGCTGGCGGTCGAGACCAAACCGTCATTGGCGCCAAGCACCGCGGCCCTCAGCCAGCCGATACGCGAAACGAGATGGCGTTCAGTATGTCGGCCCAGGCGGCTCATACGATCGTTCCTGCCATAGTTCCCCCCGCCACTGCACGCGCAGGGCCCATCTTCAGGCCCTCAAGATCGCGCGCGACGGCTCCGAAGGCGACAACCGCGCCCTGGACGCGGTTGTGATCCAGGCCCCCCCGGAAAACAGCCCTATCATCGCGAGCCGGAACGCGTCCAACTGCAGCGATAGCCTGAACTTCAGCGCTCGCCTTGATGCCGATCAATGCAGATGATGAATGTCGTGGCAGGTTGAAAAATACCTGGGAGGCTGGCCCTGAGACGTATCTTCTTTGGCCTGATGATAGGGCTCCTGTCCGGCGCCTTCGCCTACGGCGCTTCGGCCGCCCTCGTCGGGGCGCGCAGTTCATGGTCTTGGCCCGCCCGAATGCCGAACTTCGGAGATGCGCAGGTTCTGAACTCGATGCAAATCGAGGACCTCACCCAGTATGTCCTGGCGCTCTCAAGGCGTGAAACCGATGAGGCCGCCGTCATACGCGCCATTCCCCTTTTCTCGCAGCAATGCGCCAGCTGTCATGGGATGGGCGGCGAAGGGGCCCCCAGGCTTGGCGTTCCCGATCTGACCGACGAAGTCTGGATCTATGGCCCCACGCCGAGCGCCATTCGCGCCCAGATCTGGCACGGGGTTGATGGCCGCGGACCGCCGAGACAGGCCCGACTGCCCGGCCAACTCGCCCCGGTCGCCCGCACGTCAAATGCGGCGGCGACGAGAAGCCAAGCCCCGTCCCTGGCGCCCTGAGTTTTTGCGCGTCCTGCAATGCGGCTCGGCCATCTGTTTGGACGCCCTACGCCATTCCCAGCCGAAGCGTCAGCCGAATGAGCGCGCCAGGATTTCTTTCCAGTCGGGCTCCAAGTTGCTGGCTCAGCGCCCGCATCAACCGCAATCGCAGTCCGCCCTCGCCTTCAGGATCGAATCCAGGCGGCAGGCCAGGTCGGTCATCGGCGATCTCGACCGTCAAGCCGCGCGTTTCGTCGCCACGGCTTCGAACCAAGATCTTGCCGTATGATCCTGCGCGATAGGCGACGCGGTCGATCTGGATCGCCATCAAGGCCCTGTCCGGCGCTTGCTCCATGCGGCCATCCCGCACGGAATGTGAGCTGCGCCGATGGCTCGCCCGCCGATTGAATTTGATCGCGCGCAAGGCGGGCCGCCCAACGTCTTCGAAGATGGCGGCTCAATCCCAAGGGAGACGACCGATGACCCTGCGCCAGGTCCTGATAAGCTCAGCCCTAACCTTCGCGATAGCGACGACAGCTGCGGCTGAAGTTCCGCCGACCAAGCCTGCCGATCACGCTGCGGGCAACGCGTTCTCTCTGGATGATCAAGCCCGAGCGCAGGGCGCGCGCGCGCTTGAAAGCGCACGCGCCTCCGTGCGCGCCGCCGATGCAGCCGTTGCGAAGGCCGAGGCGGCGTTACGTGACCGCTCACGCAAGACCGCCGAGACCTCCCGTGAAGCGGCGCAACACGCCTCCGAGGCGGCGAGGACTGCGGCAGGGGACGTCCAAATCGCTTTTCGCGAGGCGTCGTCGGAAAACCGCGCGCTGTTTGAACGCTCCGCCGAGGCCGCCCGAGCAGCCGCGCGAGACGCCGGCGAGGCCGCCGCAGCCGCGGCGGCGAACGACCGCGCCGCCACCCAGAAGGCGCTGCAAGCGACTCGAACCGCCGCTCAAGATGCCGCCGCCGCCGCTAAACGGGCCCTCGCCGCGCTCGAAGCAAAACCGACGAAACAACAGGCCGAGAAGAAGTAGCACGTCGATCGAATCCGCGGCGTCGGCGAACCGTCGGCGCCCGTCAGTCGTTGATAAGTAGGCCAAGTCGGTGGGGGTTATGGCCCAAAGGATCAGCCGGCCTGTCTGATGGAGAATGGAATGCCCACGACGAAGCGAGAGCATCCCGCCAGCGCCGCCCCACTTGACGAGGCGGGCCTACGCGACCTCATTCTTGAGATCATTGATGAGAACCACGTCATGTGCGTCGCCACCGTCCGAAGCGACGGGTGGCCGCACGCGACACTGGTCAACTACCTTCGCCTTGGCCGGGCGCTCTATTTCATCGTCGCGCGCGAAAGCCAGAAATTCGCCAACATCACTCAGGACTCGCGGGTCTCAGTAGCGCTTGGCGGCGGGTTAGGCGCGGACGGAGGCGTGCGCGGATTGTCCATGGCGGCGCGGGCCATTGAGGTCAGCGATCCCGCCCATATCAAGGAGATCAATCAGGCGATCTTCCGCCTGTCGAAAGTGGCGGGCTTTCGACCTCACCCGAGTTCAGTGCTGGTCGCGGTGATGGAAGTGCGGCCATCGCTCATCTCCGTCATCGACTACGCCGTCCCACCTGGTCGGCGCGACCTGGTGCGGGCCGTCGAGGATTGGCGGATCGAACACGTCCAGCCCATTCAATCTTGATCGAACCCCCTAAGCCGGCTCGTCGCGCGGTGGTTCGCCCGACCGATTGGCTTGCCGATCACCGCGGGTGCCAGGACCGCCACATCAACCAAGCCCCAATCAGAATGATCACCTGCGCGCCTGCAGAGATCAGCCCTGTCACCGCGAGCCCCAGATCGAACATCAAGCGCTGCGCGAGCCGATCATGGCTGTCGCCGATCCACACCAGGCCGCAGATCGCCGCAGATCCGGCGATCACCATCATCGCCCCCGACCACGCCCGAAGGGCTGAAGCCCGCCGGGGCGATGGATGTCGCGGGCCGGGCTTGGTGCGAACGCTGGCGTTTGACTTGGCCTTCATGGGCATGACCTCGATTCGGCCGGGTGGTTCTGAGGAGATCTCAGGCGGTGTCCGCCGCAATCATCGTTCGGGCGTTGGCGCTTGAAGGGCTTGAACAAGGATATCACCAAGCTCGCCGTCGGATGGATCGATGCGATCATCGGCAACGCCGCCGACCACGATCAGGCCGCGTTCCAGATGCTCACGAAGCTCCTCAATCTCGCTGGCCGGCGCAATAATGAAGAGGCCTTCGAGATCATCGTCGGCGATCTCCCTGTCTGCTTGGCGGATGATTTCGTGGACGAGGTCATTCTGGACGTGGGGGGCGTTGCGTCCGTTTGCGCGCTCCCCGCACCGCCACGTCGTCACGAACCGGTCTTCGCCGGCGCGGTATTGAACGAGGCGCGCGCGGCCTTTGGAGGTGATCAGGAATAGCAGCTTGCGAACCCGTGGCATGCTCGACGCCTCCAGAGAACGACCCGCCGAGGGTGGGCCGACGCCCAAATCATGACCTCAGGCGTCGTCCTCGCCTTGATCAGGCTCAAGTCGGCCGTTTGCGGCCGCCCTCACCGCGAGCCGGAGCGGCGTAGCCGGCGGGCGGGATGGTGCCTCGCCTCGATCTCCTCCATCGCGGTGCGCGCGCGTTTGAGGATCGCGGTGCGGGCGGCGTCAGACCGGGCGCCTTCCAGCAGGGTATCGAGCTCGAGCAGGAGCGCTGCGCGTTCATTGTGCCAGTCGAGCGAGGCCACGGCCTGCGCCGGGAGGCGCGGGGCGACGTTCGCGTCGCGACTGATCGCAGTTCCGCGTAGTTCAAAGGCCTGGTCGAGCGCAGGTATGTTGAGGCTCGCCGCATCTAGGCCCGCGGCGACCAGACGCTCCTGGAGGCCTTGCAACGCTTCCGGCTCGCCATGGGCGAGGAAGGTGCCCCCGCGCACCGGCTGGCGCGCCTTGACCCAGTCGACCAGCCCGTCTGCGTCAGCGTGTCCGGAGTAGACGTCCAGCGAACGGATTCGGGCCTGGACCCGGACGTCGTCACCCTGAATACGGACGCGCGCCGCGCCGTCCTGCAGGAACCGCCCGAGCGTCCCGACCGCCTGATACCCGGCCAGCAGCACGGTGGCCTGCTTGCGCCACAAAAGCCGCTTCAGATGTTTGCGCACCCGGCCGGCGTCGCACATGCCGCTTCCCGCCAGGATGATATGCCACCCAGAGAGGCGTTCCAGCGCGTCGCTTTCTCCCGGAGCGCGGAGAAATTTGAGCCGATCTCGAGCGTACAGGCCTTCGAAAGGATTGACCCCGGTCGCCCGATTCCAGCCGCGATGGCGAAAGACCTCCGTCGCCTCGATCGCCAGAGGCGAGTCCAGGAAGATGTCGGCCTCCGGGGCCTGACCGTCGGCCATGATGGTGAGGATGTCGGCGAGCAATTCCTGGGAACGCTCCACCGCGAAAGCCGGGATAAGCAGCGGACCACCGGCGGCGTGCGCTGCGGTCATCTCCTCGGCGAGGATCCGCCGCCGGGTGACCGGCTCGATCATCGGACGTCGGCGATCCCCATAGGTCGACTCAACGATGAGGTGATCGACGCCCTGCGGACCCTCAGGATCTGGGGAATAGTCGCGCCCGCCGGGACCAAGGTCGCCTGAGAACAGCAGGGTGACCGGCCCTTCGGGGGTCTCGACCCGTAGCTCGATGGAGGCCGAACCCAGGATGTGTCCGGCCTCCCAGTAGGTCGCGCTGACGCCCGGAACGATCGGGGTAGGCTCCGACAGCTTGACCCGTTCGAAGAGCTCGAGGGTCCGGACCGCGTCTCGGGCCGTATAGATCGGTTCGACCGGGGGCCGGCCACGCCGTTGATTGCGCCGGTTGAGATGGCGCACCTCGCTTTCCTGGATGCCGCCCGCGTCCGGCAGCATCACCGCGCAGAGGTCGCGCGTGCCCGCGGTCGCATAGATCGGCCCCTCGTACCCGGCCTTCATCAGCTTTGGCAGCAGGCCCGAGTGGTCGATATGCGCATGGGTCAGGAGCACGGCGTCGATGTCGGCGGCTTCGAAGGGGAGCGGATCGTAGTTCAAGGCCTTCAGCGTCTTGGAACCTTGGAACATTCCGCAATCGATCAGCAGGCTCGCCGAGCCGGTGTCGAGCCGGGCGCAGAATCCCGTTACGCAGCCGGCCGCGCCATGAAAGGTCAGCTTGGGCCCCATCCAGCTCTCTCCATCGTCGTAGGTTTGTTGCTGCGTCATTGACCGCGAAGGGTCCGCAGATGACGGCGCAGAGCTTCACCTTCGAGCGTCACGCGATCATGATTTTCGGTCAGTTCAAGACATTCGACTGCGGGCGACTTCAACGCGCCGCGCAACAGGCCCAAGGCGCGCGGCGGCGCCATGACGACCAGCCGATCGAAGAGTCCGGCCTTGGCCCAGAGCTCCAGCGCCTCCGAGACGCGTTCAAGGAACCGCGCTTCTGCGAGCTCGGCGACATCTTCATCACCAGCGCCATGACGACCGAACCCGAACCGATTGTGGACAGTGGCGCGCTGACGGTTGTTGGGTTGCTCGCTGTCTTCAGCTTGAAGCCCTCGCTCACCGAGGCGCTGCAGGGGCCCGCCCCGCCGCCGCTCTTCGTGAACATGGGCTTGGCGACCATCGGCCGTGACAATCCAAGTGACTTCATTCATGGCCCCAACCTCCTGACTTAAGAGGAATTTGTCCTGCGCAGTCACGCCGCGTCCTGACGTTGATCTAGGCTAGGGCGGCGCCATGGACGGCTCATGGAAGGGGGGTTTCAGCCAGCCCGGCGCCTGACATCCGCTAGCTCCCGCCAAGAGGATGGCGGCAAGAACCGCAACGCCAACCGCCCCCAGCGCCACGCGCCTCGCACGCATTTTCATGACGAGCTCCTTGTAGATTGGTCATCGGCCACCTGGCCCCAGACCCGCATGGGGGCCAGGGCGAACTCGGCCCATATCGTCAGGCTATGGCGCCGCAGATCGCGGGCTAGTCCGCGCTGCGCCTGCGCGACCTCCATCGGATCGCTGGCGATCGCCACGCTGCTCCAGAACGCCGCCCTGTCGCGCGCGCAGTGATCCGTCCACCACACAGGGGCGAACGGCCAGTAGGGAACGGCGATTGGATAGGGAGCTTTCCGCATTGGAAACGCCTTTCGAGAGCGCAACGCGCTCGCGAACTAGGATTGGCCGGTGCGCCGGGCGAGCCCAAAGCCAATGAGCGCGACCGCGGCTGCGATGATCGCGGCGACGGCGGCGGGGTGATCCTTGATTTCCTCGCCGGCCTTCCCCGCCAGGCGCCGCGACCGCGTCCTTGCCTGGTCAGCCAGATCGCTCGCCGAGTGGACAAGCGCGATCGCACTCGCGGACAAGGCGTCGCCTGGATCCTGTGACAGATGCTCGGCCATTCTCTTCAGGCCCCGCGCGACGTCCTCATAGATGTCTTCAGCGTCATGGGAGATTTGCTGGGTGATGGCTTTGCGCATCTGACTGCTCCGTGAATTCACGATCCAAGAACCACGATCAACGAGCGGTCATCTTGACCCCGATCAATTCTCACACCCCGGCGGCGATGATCCACGTCAAAGCGGGCCGCCGCGCCTACGCCTAGCCTTGTGAGCCCCGAACCTCGGCAAACTCAAGGTGCTCATCATGAGACACGCTGTCATTCTGGCTCATCCCAAGCCGGCGAGTTTCTGCGCTTCCATAGCCAAGACCTGCGTCGAAAATCTCACCTCGCTGGGTGATCAGGTCCTCCTGCGAAATCTCTATGAGCTGGGGTTCGATCCCTGCCTGAAGGCTGGTGAACTGCCGAACGATCTTGGCTTCGCCCCCGAGCCGGATGTCGTCGCCGAACGCGCGCTCCTGGCCGACATCGACAGCTTCATCTTCGTCTACCCATTTTGGTTCAACGCCCCGCCAGCGATCTTGAAAGGCTATGTCGATCGGGTCTTCGGCATGGGGTTCGGGTATGGGCCGGCCTTTGGCGGAACTGAGCCCCTCCTCGTGGGCAAGCGCCTGACCAGCTTCTCCACCTCGGGCGCGCCGGAACACTGGGTCAACTCGACCGGCGCCTTGAAGGCGTTGATGGCGGTCTTCGATCTCCATCTGGCAGGAGTCTGCGGCCTCTCGGTTCAGGGCCACCGACATTTCGGGTCGATCCTCTCCAACCTGACTGAAGAAGCTGGCGCCGACATGCTGAGCCAGGTCGAGGCGACGCTCACCCATGCTTTCGCCAACATGCGGCCCGGCCTCCGTAAACCTACTTAAGTAAACCGCCTTAAGCACCGATCACGAATATCGGCGGTCGCTAACGCTGCTTAACACTTCCGGTCATCGACAGGAGACGACCGATGACCGCCCAAGTCCTCAGTGAGACCACCGCGTCTCGGATGAACCCGACAGGTGCGTTCGGTGCGATCGGCGTGCGCATGCAGTTCGCCGCCGGGGAAGAGATCTACGCCCAGGAAGAAGAGGCCGACCTCATCTACCAGGTGATCGAAGGTTCGGTGCGCACCAGCCGGCTGCTGAGCGACGGTCGCCGCCAGATCGGCGACTTCTATTACCCCGAGGAGCTGTTCGGGATGGAAGCCGGCGACGAACATCGCTTCTCGGCGGAGGCGCTCAGCGACTGCACGATCCTCGTGGCCAAGCGCTCGGCCGTCCGTCACTGCGGCGACGAACGCGAGCGGCTTGAGAAGCTCATCTGGGCGGCGACAACGCACGAACTCGCACGCACTCAAGAGCACCTCTTCATGCTTGGGCGTAAGAGCGCCTGCGAAAAGGTGGCCAGCTTCCTGATGCTCGCCGCTGAACGGGTCCGGGGCGACCTCACCACCCTGGTCATGAGCCGCCAGGACATGGCCGACTATCTCGGCCTGACCATCGAAACCGTCTCCCGCATGCTCAGCCAACTCCAGTCCGGCGGCATCGTGGAGTTCGTCGGCTGCCGGTCCTTCCGCGTGATTCAGCCCTCGGGTCTGGCTCGTCTGGTCACCGCCTAGGGACACGTCTTCCTCAAGATGGAGGTCAATCATGACCTACAAGAGCCTGCTCTGCCACGTGCAGCCCGATGCCGATCACGCCGAACACGTCCGGTGCGCTGCGAGCCTTTCCGACGATCTGAACGCCATGGTCATTGGCCTGGGCGCCGCGGCGATCCCGCCCCTCGCCGTCAGCGCGGGAGGGGCCTATGCCGGCCTCGACGGAGAATGGCTGGCCCTGATGGGCGAGCAGATCAGATTGAACCTCGCCGGCTCCCAAAAAGTCTTCGAGGAGGCGATAGGCGCACGGAGCCACGAATGGCGCACCCAATGGCTGGAGCCCACGCCGGCCTTGGCCCAGGCGGCGCGTAGCGCGGACCTGATCATCGTGCGGCACGGCGGCCCTGGTCGCCCCATCCCCTATAGCGATGTCGAGGTCGGCCAACTCGTCGTCAGCGCCGGACGTCCGGTGCTGATTTGCCCGCCCGGCCACGACTACCTCGGCAAGGGCCCGGTCCTGGTGGCGTGGAAGGACAGTCGCGAATCCCGCCGCGCGATCACCGACGCCCTGCCCCTGTTGCAGCGCTCGGAAGATGTTCTCATCGTAGAGGTCTCGCAGGACGCCGACACCAGCCCCGCGGCCGCCCGGATCGAGGAGGTGGCGGCCGCCCTCGCCCGCCATGGCGTGCGAGCCCGCGGCGAGGTTCTGGAGTCGTCCGGCCGCGCCGATGAGGCGATCATGACGCGGGCTGGCCAACTCGGGGCCGAGCTCATCGTGGCTGGGGGCTATGGCCACACCCGGCTCGGCGAGTGGGCGTTCGGCGGGGTGACGCGCAGTCTTCTTGAGCAGGAGCGCTACTTTATTCTGCTGAGCCACTGACAGGCCGCCATGGGCGTCGGTCATGAAGATCGGCGCCCCAACACGCTGAAGGCGGTCCGCCTCCTGTCCCCTCCCCCATCGCGCCGTCCAGAGGGACCGGCGAAGGTCGCCGGAATTCCCGGCCCATACGCATCCCGCCCCCCCGCGCCGGATCTTGAGCTGATCGATCGCCCGGGCGCGGGAAGGCGAACACCTCCTGCCCCTCGGCGATCGCCAATTGCGCGAGCAGGTGCACGGCGGCTCCAAACCCGCAGAGGCCGAGCCGCCGGACCGGTCGCGGCTCGCAGGCCTTGCGTCAGGCCCGATAGCCGATCCAGGGACGCCCCGACCTTGAGGCGCTCTTCGCCCGCACCAGCGCGGCTTCACACCGACCCAGGTCCCGTTCGTTCATCCTGGTGGTGCCGAGAGGAGACAGCCAGGTGTCTTCTACGGCGACATTCGACAGTTCTCTTTGCATTCCGGCTGCGTCACTATCGGCGCGTCGCCCTGGTCGCAAATCGACTGTAAAAACAGAGAGGCTTTGCTGTGCCGGTTGGGCGTCAGATCTCGCGATGGCGCCCACAAACCGGCGACGGGTCAGTCAGGCTCGGATATCTTGCGGCCTTGGGCGGGGCGACCATCGCCCTGGTCGTCAGGCTGCTCCTCGAGCCGTATTTCGAGCACCGCGCGCTGGTGATCATCTATGTGCCGGCGGTCCTGGCCGCGGCGTTGGTCGGCGGCGCCCGGCCGGCCATGCTGGCCACCCTGCTTTGCCTTGGGATCAGCGGCGCTTTCCTAAGCCAGGACATCTGGAATCCGGACAACGCCATCGATCTGGCCATCTTCGTGGTGCTTGGGCCGATCATCGGCCTCGTGGGCGATCGCCTGCGCCGTCAAGGCCAGGACGCGCGGACTCGCGAGGTCCATTTGCAGTCCATTCTCGACACCGTCCCCGAGGCCATGGTCGTCATCAATGATCGCGGCCTCATTCGCTCATTCAGCGCGGCGGCCGTGCGGTTGTTCGGTTGGGAGCCGTCCGAAGCGGTAGGGCGAAATGTGAACATGCTCATGCCGCCCCCGTTCCGGGAGGAGCACGACGACTATCTTCATCGCTATGAGACCACTGGCGAGCGCCGGATCATCGGCATCGGGCGCATCGTCGTGGGTGAACGCAAGGACGGGTCCACCTTCCCGATGGAACTGACGGTCGGCGAGGCGCGGGTGGGCCAAGACCGCTTTTTCACCGGCTTCGTCCGCGACCTGACCGAGCGCCGCGCCCAGGAACGTCGCATGCAGGAACTGCAGTCGGAGCTCGTTCACGTCTCGCGGCTGACGGCCATGGGCGAAATGGCGTCCTCATTGGCTCACGAACTCAATCAACCGCTCTCGGCCATCGCCAACTACATGAAGGGATCGGTCACGTTGCTGGACGCCGCTGATGTGGACGCGGCGCGGTTGAGGGACGCGCTCGAACGTGCGTACGAACAGGCCCTGCGCGCCGGCGACATCATCAAGCGGTTGCGTGAGTTCGTCGCCAAGGGCGAGACCGAACACACGCTGGAGAACCCAGCTCGATTGATGGAGGAAGCCAGCGCGCTGGCCCTGGTCGGAGCTCGGGAACAAGGGGTGCGGGTGGCGCTTCGCTTCTCTCGCGACGTTGGGCCCGTCATCGTCGACAAGATCCAAGTGCAGCAGGTGGCGCTCAACTTGATCCGCAATGCGATCGACGCCATGGAGGGGCGGCCGAGGCGTGAACTGGCGATCTCCGTCGCCGCAGATGAGAGCGAAAAGGGCTTCATATTGGTGTCGGTCGCCGATACTGGGACCGGCGTCGCCCCCGAGATCCTGGATCGGCTGTTTCAGCCGTTCGTCAGCACCAAGCTGAAGGGCATGGGCGTGGGACTATCAATCTGCCGAACCATCATAGAAGCGCATGGTGGCCGGATCTGGGGCGAGCGTAATCGCGACGACGGCGCCACGTTTCATTTCACCCTTCCCCTCGCCGACCTGGAGATGACCGATGGTCGCTAGACCGATCATTCACGTCATCGATGACGATGAGGCCATGAGGGACTCCCTGGCCTTCCTGCTGGATGTTCAAGGGTTCGAGCCGTGCCTGCACGAGTCTGCAGGCGCATTCCTGGCGTCGATCGGTGACCGTGCGGCGGACTGCATTGTCACCGATGTGCGGATGCCCGACATGACCGGTCTCGATCTGGTTCGTAGGCTCAAGGCCGACGGCGTGACCTCGCCAGTGATCATCATGACAGGGCATGGCGACATCGCCTTGGCCGTCGAGGCGATGAAGGCGGGCGTCATAGATTTCATCGAAAAGCCCTTCGCCAACGAGATTTTGATCGCCGCTATCGGCGAAGCCCTGCAGAGCCGCGGTCAGCCACGCGACGCCCATCTGGACGCTGAACGACGCCTGGAAAACCTGTCCCCGCGCGAACGAGACGTCCTGGCGGGGGTGGTGGCGGGCAAGGTGAACAAGGTCATCGCCCATGACCTGGAGATCAGTCCGCGCACCGTCGAGATCTATCGCGCCAACCTCATGTCAAAGACCGGCGCGCGAAACTTCTCCGAACTGATGCGGATCGCCTTGGCGGCCGGCCTCTGACTTTTGCGGCAGATCAAGGCGCCAGTCCGGCTTCTCGCGAAAGGTAGGCATCTTCTGGGCGATTGAGGATGTTCATGCCTGCAAGGCCGATCACTGGCCCCCTCCTCATTGTTGAGGATGACGGCGACGTTCTCAACGCGCTGCGCTTTGCGCTCGAGATCGAAGGCTACGACGTCCAAATTTTCAGCACGGCCGGCGCCCTGGCGCACGCAGCAGGAGACTCCGGCGCAGCGTGTCTGATCGTCGATCAGGGCCTGCCGGACGAGACAGGCCTGGAACTGATCACCCGGCTGCGCCGACGGGACATCACGACGCCGGCCGTGTTGATCACCACGTACCTATCGCCAGCCTTGCAGGCCCAAGCTGCGGCCATGGCCGTTCCCGTCGTGGAGAAGCCCCTGCTGTCCGACACCCTTTTTGCGACGGTCAGGTCTTTAATCGGCCAGGCCTAGGCCTAAACGCTAATGTGAGATCAACAGCGGGCAGGGCGGATCGGCCAGGAACTCGTGGCTGACGCCGCCAAGGACCGTTTCGGATATCCGCGGGCGGCCATAGAGGCCCATGACCAACAGGTCACTGCCCCAACCGCGCGCCTTGCGCCGCAGCACGTCGGAGGCCAGGTCGCCGGGCGCGGGCTCAGAGAGCACCTCAACCTCGCGATCCCATCGCGACAACCGAAATCGCAGGGCCGCGTCATCGTCGAAATCCGGGCGCGATCGAACCGCGGCCACCGCGACATGGTCGGCCGCCAAGATGAACGGCCAGGCGTCGCGCCAGGCTCGCGCGCTCTCGCGGCTTCCATTCCAACAGGCCAGGACCCGGCGCCCGATGCTCATCTCGCCCAGGTGGTCGGGTATGACAAGGAGCGGCCCACCGCAGGCTAGGCCAAGTTGACCTGCCGAGATCGTCACCTCCCCGCCCTCTGGCAAGGGGCCGGGCGGGACGACCACCAGATCGCTGAGACGTGCGCGCTCGACCAACTGTTGGACGGTGTCCAACACGATCCAATCGGCGGCGAGATGTTGTAGCTCGGCCGCAGCCAGAAACGCCCGTTGGGCTCGGGCCTCGGTGCGATCCACCACCAGCGCATGAGCCTCGACGGCTTCCTGCAGCAGCCCCTGGGACATCCAGGCGCCACCCGCCCCGTAATCCGAAAGCGGGAACATCGGACGCAGGAAAGCGCCTGTAACACCAGCGCCCAGGCGGCCCGCCAGGTCGATCACCTGGTGGACCCGCCGCATTGAGGCCGGTTCGCCGCCCACCACCACCAAGATATCTCGAACAGCCATGACGCTAATGGGATGTCAGCAGGGGAACGGGCGGCTCGCCCAGCATCTCGCGGCTCACCCCGCCCAGAACCATTTCGCGTAGTCTGGATCGTCCATAGAGGCCCATGACCAGGAGATCGGCGTTCAGCGCCTTGATCTGCCGACGCAACACCTTGCCGACCGACACATCATCGCTGTGATCGACAATGACCTGGGTCTTGCAGCCGTGCCGCTCCATATGGCGCTCCAGGAAGCCGTCCGCGCCGTGCATGCCCGAGGGCGAAACGACCATCACGGTCACCTCTTCGGCCGCATCCAAGAACGGCCAGGCGTCATGAAGGGCGCGGGCCGACTCGCGCGTGTTCTTCCAAGCGATCAACACCCGTTTGGGCATCCCGCGCCATTCGCCTTCCTCAGGTACAATCAGCGTCGGCCCGCCGCTGGCCAAGCCGAGTGTGGCCGCCGAAACGCTGCGCCCTCCCCGGCTGGTCTCGACGCGCGGCGGGAGGATGCAGAGATCAGCCCGGCGAGCCGCCGCGATAAGGGCTGCGTCGCTGTCGCCGTCGATCACCCGCCATTCGAATGAGGCCCCGGCCCGCTCAGCGGCGCGCCGCAGCGTTTCCTCGGCGACATCGGCCGCCAACTTCACCGCCGCGGCGCTCTCGGTCATGACCGCCTCGATTTCATGCCGAGGCAGATAGGCCAGCCCCTCGGCGGCGAACAGATCATAGGTGAAGTGCGAACGCAGGAAGACGCCGGTCAGGGTCGACTCCCACCGCGTCGCCAGATCGACGGCCAAGGCGCAGCGCCCACGCGACGCATCGGTCTCGTCGACCGCCAGGATGATGTCGCGAAAGCTCATGAAACACTCCTTCGATCGGTCGGCAGTCTGCTCGTTCCAGGCAGGGCGGCCTTGATCGTAATCAACCCATCGCGTGGGCAGGCCAGCGCTAATTGACCCGGGTCAAAGCCGACCACCGCGAAGTCTGAGACGGTCGCCTTGGCGTGATTGTCACGCCCATTCTGGAGAAAGCCATGGACGACAAAGCACTCAAGGCGCGGGTCGAGGCCGAACTCGAGTGGGAGCCGAGCGTCGACGCCGCGGACATCGGAATAACCGTCGAGGACGGGATCGTGGGGCTAAATGGCCACGTTCCAAACTACGCTCAGAAGGTCGCCGCCGAGGCTGCGGTCAAGCGGGTGAAGGGCGTGCGGGGCTTCGTGGAGCATCTGCAGGTGCAGCCTACGCCTTCGGCTCATAGCGACGACGCCGTCGCCAGCCGGCTGGCGAGCATCCTCGACTGGACCGTCGAGGTGCCCGCCGATCAGGTCAAGGTGAAGGTCGAGAACGGGTTTGTGACCCTTCTGGGCAAGGTCGACTGGCAGTTCCAAAGAGCCGCCGCCGAGCATGCCGTGCGTCCGCAACAGGGCGTTCGCGGCGTGCTCAACGAAATCCAGGTGAAGCCTCATGCCCAAGCCTCCGACATCAAGCAGCGGATCCAAGCGGCGTTGGAGCGCCGAGCCGATATCGAAGCCAACCAGATCGTCGTCACCGTGGTGGGGGACACAGTCAGGCTCGACGGAAAGGTCCGCGCCTGGTTCGAGCGCGACGTCATTGAACATGCAGCCTGGGCTGCTCCTGGAGTGGCCAAGGTCGACGATCACATCGCGATCGGCCTCTAGCTCTCGTTCGTAGGCCCCGCCGACCTGCGGCGCCTACGGCGTCAACATCACCGGAGAACATCATGCCACGACTTGCGGACAAGGTGGCTGTCGTCACAGGCGCGGCGCTGGGGATCGGACAAGCGATCTGCCGGAGAATGGTCCAAGAAGGCGCGAAGATCGCGCTGCTCGACCTTCTGGACAGCGAGGGCGCCGCGCTCGCCAACGAACTGGCAGGTGGCGACCAGAGGGCGGCGTACTGGCGATGCGACGTCTCCGTCGAGCGGGAGGTCGAGAAGGTCATGGCCGAGGTCGCCGCGACGTTCGGCCGGGTCGATATCGTCGTGAACAACGCCGGCGTCGCCGGCGCCAACAAACCCACCCATGAAATCACCGAGGCCGAATGGGACTGGGTGCAGGCGATCAATGTGAAGGGGGTCTTCTTCGGGACGAAACACGCCATCGCGCACCTGCGCCGAGCGGGCGGCGGCGCCATCATCAATCTGTCGTCGATCTATGGACTGGTCAGCGCGCCGGATGTACCGCCCTATCACGCCTCGAAGGGCGCTGTGCGCTTGATGACCAAGACGGACGCGCTCATCTACGCCCCCGACCAGATCCGCGTGAACTCGATTCATCCCGGCTTCATCTGGACCCCGATGGTCGAGCATCACCTCGCCGCACAAGGGGACCTCGCCGCGGCCAGGGCGGCGACCGCGGCTCTGCATCCGCTCGGCAGGATGGGCGAGCCGGACGACATCGCCTGGGGCGCCGTATACCTAGCGTCGGACGAGGCGAGGTTCGTAACCGGTTCGGAGCTGGTGATCGACGGCGGCTATACCGCCCGTTGACCCCAGCCACGCTCTCACCCAGAGGGCGGACATGAGGATCGGCGCAGGCAAGGCTCGATCATGACCGCGTCATCCGACAGCGCCGGGCTTCTGGTCTTCCGACGCCGCGGCGCTGGCCTTGAACTCCTGCTCGTCCATCCTGGCGGCCCGTTTTGGCGTGGCAAGGACGAGCAGGCTTGGTCGTTTCCCAAGGGGCGGATCGAAGCGGGCGAAGCGCCCTTGGCCGCCGCCAGACGTGAGTTCCAAGAGGAGACAGGCCTCTCGGTCAAAGGCGACCTGATCGAACTCACCCCCGTCAAGCGTCCAGGGCGCGGCCACGTCTTTTGCTGGCTGGTGGAGGCCGATCTCGACCTGGGGGCGGCGCACAGCAACAGCTTCGAGCTGAAAGGCCGTAGCAACAAGAGCAGGGCGTTCCCTGAGATCGACACCTTTGCGTACAGTGCGCCTGCACTCGCGTTGAAACGCATACATACGAGCCTGCGCCCGGTCCTCGGAGAAGCTCTGCATCGCCTTGGCTGGTCAGGACCGGCCTAGCGGCGCCTATCCTCCCGTCGCGGCCTGAAGAAGCGCGCCAAGCCAGGCGGCGGCGACGACCAGCACGAGACCCGGAACGACCCGCCAAACGAACGCCGCCTGGCCGCCAGATAGCGCAAGGATGATCTTGGTCAGGGTGTTGGTGGTGAGCCCCGCGAGGATTGGCATGACCGCATTGCGCGGCTCAAGGTGACCCGACGCCGCGAGTGAAGCGATCGAGACCGCCGCGGCATGGGTGTCGACAAGGCCCGCTGCAGCCGCTCCAGCAACGACGCCCGCCTCGCCGAATAGCGCGGCCAGAGCCGCTGACGCGACCAGAATGCCCGACAAGAGTAGCGCGAAGAACAGCGCGCTTGAGATGCTGAAGGCCTCCCCGGCCTCCACGCTTTCCTCCGAAGGTGGCTGACGCAGCGCAAAAATTGTGAAGGCCGCGCCGTAGGCCAAGGCTGCAAGTCCCGCGCAAACCAGGGGCAAGGCCATAGCGTGGAGCGTGGGAATACTGATGGCGGCGATCACCACCCCCATCAGCGCGATCGACGCGATGGTGGAGAGCACAGCGCCGGCGACGGCGCCCGGCAGAACGCCTGGTGTCTTGGCGGCTCGCGCCGACATGGCGCCTATGGCTGCGCTGCTCGACACGAAGCCGGCCGCCAAGCCTGCGACCGGCAGACCGAAGCGGACCCCCAATGTGCGTATAGCCACATGACCAGCGGCGCTGATCCCAAGCAGTAGAATAACGACCAGCCATATCGCGCGCGGGTTCAAAGCATCATAGGGCCCCATGGCCCGATCCGGCAGCAAGGGCAGAACCACCAGGCTCGCGCCGGCGAGGATGAGCCCGTCACGAACTTCACCGTCGGTTAGCGTGTTGCTCACGAAGTGATGCAGAGGCGTGCGCGCGGCCAGCAAGACCGCGACGACCACGCCCACAGCGGCGGCCACCATCGGCTGGGCGATGGCTAGGCCCCCGACCAGCACCGCCAAGACCAGCGCGATCTCGGTGGTCACGCCAGGGTCTCCGTCACCTCGAGTCCGCCAATAACTTAGCGTCGCAAGGAGCGCGACGGCGGCCGTCGCAATCGCCAGCAGGGTGACCCCGCCGGTCATGAAACCGACCGCCCCGGCCAAGGTCGCGACAGTGAAGGTGCGAATGCCCGCAGCCGTCGGCGAGGGCCTCCCCTGCTTGCGCCGCTCGCGCTCAGCGCCGATCAGGAGCCCTACGCCCAGGGCGACAGCCAAACTTAGGATCGACTCGCTGAGAATTTGACGGCCCTTCCAATGATCCTCGCTCGAGGCGAGCCTCGGAGCCTAACAGACTAGGCGCTCGCCGCGCCGGGGGCAGGCCACAAGGTTCGAAGCGGCGCTGGCAGATGGCCGGCGATCTTGTCGACCTCGTCACGGTCCACCTGCTCAGCGAGCACCTGAAAAACCGCCTCGACCGCCCCCATCGGTTCGCGGGGGAACCTATCGGGCAGTTTCCGCCCAACGGCCTCGATGAATGCTTCAGGGTCGCGGATGCGGGGTGCGTTGTCGGCGGGCCGCCAGCCTTCCAAGACGAAACCCCGCACCAACATTGGAAGCTGCGCCGAAAGGCTAAGAACGGCCTCTTGCGGAAGGTGATCGCGAAGCACGTGCAGCACGCCCCGAAGGGCCGAATAGGCGTCGCCTCGATCGCAGGGCGGCAAGCGCTGTTCGATGAGTTTCAGCCAGGTGTTGGTCTCCTGGACGGTCGTGTCAAAGACAGCGAGGCCGGTGCTCATCAGCGTGCTCCCATGCTGCCAAGAAGACTGCGCGCTCGCGAACCAGACGGTCTTGATGCAGATCAACACCTCCGGACGAATCCGGGGCTCGCTCCCTGCCGCCGCAAGCCGTTTACCGGGGCGTCCTGCTCGATCTCAAGTCCGCCGACTTCAGGGCTCTGACGCCAAGGCCTGGGCTGCCGATACCAAGGCCGGCGAACTACCCGGCGGCTCAGAAGGTTGCGCTTGCGCGAAATCGGGAAGCGCCAGCGCGTCAAGGGCGCGCCAAGCCCTCTTCAGTTCGCGGCGATGAATCCGATGCAGGCTTGGCTGCAAGCCGGGAACCTTGTCCAGATCCCCACAATGGGTGAGGTTCTTACGGAGCCCGGCGCAGACCGCGTCGTCATTCATCTCGCCCAGGGCGGTTTGGAGCGCGATCACCGCGGCGATGTATTGGGTCTCAGCGGGCGAGCCCCTGCTGCAGACCTCGCAATTGTATCGCAGCGTTCTGACGTGGCCGCGCAGCTTGTGACGCCCTCGCCGCCCCAGCGCCATGACCTGCTTCTCACCAACCCGTATTGCCGCGTCGGCCCGGCTCAACCAGTTCGCAATCACAGTGTCGAAGGGGAGGCGCCCCTCCCCGGCCTCAAGCGCCCGCAGCAGCACATGCTCGAGGCCGTCAGCAAGCGTCGCGGCTCTCGCCGACAGGAGCTCGGCCTTCGCCATTTCGACCGTCGCATCGCGCCTCGTCCGGGCGCTGGCGATCAACAGGTCGGCTGGCCGAAACTCACCCGTATAGGGGTGCTTGGCCACGAGGCGTTCCGAGAGGACGTCGAGATCACGAACCTTCCCGAGACGTCGCGCTTGCCAGCGCAGCTCGCGACGAAGCCAGGCGACATCCGGCGCAGGAAGCACGGCCTGCAGAAGCCAGACACCGTCGGCGGCGCGCCGCAAGGCCCCGCGCAACGCATGGACAGTCTCTGGAGTCGCCGAGGCGAAAAACGCCTCGCGGGCGTGCCGGACCTGACCGCTGAGCTGAAGCAGGATTGCCCGAGCCTCACTCGGGCGGGGCGCGTGCGAGGCCTGGCTTGTTGACGTCATGACGCAGATCTCCATCGCTCATGGCTCCGCCCAGAAGACGGAGCCTTCGTCTCGTCGAGCAGAGTGAGGCGCGAGACGCTGCTCGGTCATGACATTGATCAAGTCCCTCCGCCCTTGACCGCGTTTGTCTGAGAGGCCTTCAAAGGAACGATCAGAATGACGGCGCAAGACAACAGACCGCTCGAGGCCTAGCGACCGGTGAGCCGGCGGTGTCCGAGACCTTGGATGGGCGGCTTCACGCCCTCGTCCCGCTCCTGGAGCACGGGCGGCATGGCGGTTGGGCGCCCAGGCCGACGTAGCGGCGCTTTGCCGGAGCCCACAGCGTCCGGCCTCATATTTCTGAGGCTACCAGTCACGTTCGCATAGCTCGGCGACGTCGACACCACTCGGCCAAGACGCCCAAGCATGCGCGGCTCCCAGCCCCTGAACCGCGTGCCAGCGAGCGGCAAGATGGCCCCCCGCAGCATCCCGCACTCCTGCTGGGCGGCCATTTACAGTACGCCCAGCCTCAGAAAAGCGGCGGCGGCCAGACCGCACATGGCTGCAACGACCACCCAACCGCGGATCGTCAGCATGTTCAATCGCCGGCGACGCCATGAGCGGCGCTTGAAGATACGCATCGACCTATCGTTCATCAGCAAGGGGGCGTTCGAAATTTGTCTGCGTGCCTACGGCGCGCCAACGAACTGGGCTTCGAACGCCGCGAGGGTCGCCATGGTGAGGATGCGCGAAACGGAGTCTCCCAGCCCGCAGATCTGCACGGGGCAGCAGAGCCCCACGAGGATCGGCCCCACAACCGCAACCTCGCCCAGCGCCTGAACCAGCTTTGTCGAAACGGCGGCGGAGTGGACAGCGGGCATGATCAGCACATTGGCCGGCTCACTGAGACGCTGAAACCGATAGCTCTCCCATAGCGCCCGATCGAGCGCGACGTCCGGCGGCATTTCGCCCTCATATTCAAAGTCCGCGCCGCGTTCGTCCAGAAGTGCGACCGCCCTTCGCGCACTCTGCGGCTGCTCGCCATGGGGATGACCGAAGCTGGCGTTTGATAGAAATGCGACCCGCGGCGTGTGCCCCAACCTGCGCACCGCCGCGGCCGCCTCGCAGGCGATTTCGACCAGGTCCTCGGCGCTGGGGGTTTCACTGACGGAGGTGTCGGCGACGAAGATGGTTCGCCCCCTGGCCAGCAACACCGAAAGGCCCAAGACCCGCCCGCCGCGAACAGGGTCCATGACGCGCGACACCTCTTCGAGGCATTGGTCAAAATTGCGGGTGACGCCGGTGACCATCGCATCAGCGTCGCCCAAGGCGACCATGGCGCCAGCGAAGCTGTTTCGATCAAGATTGATCAGGCGTTGGATGTCGCGCTTGAGATAGCCCTTGCGTTGGAGACGCCCATAGAGGTGATCCACATAGGCGCCGTTGCGATCCGACAGCCGGGCGTTGACGATCTCGATCCCGAACTCCGAGACATCCAGCCCCGCCTCCTCCGCATTGGCCCGGACCAGGTTTTCACGACCGAGCAGGACAGGAACGCCAAGGCCCTGGCTGCCGAAAGCGTAGGCTGCGCGAATGACCGACGGCTCCTCGCCCTCGGCGAAAACGACGCGCTTGCCTGGCGCTGAGCGGACAGCGTCCGTGATGGTCTGCAGGAAGCCCGCCGATGGGTCGAGGCGGCGGCGAAGCTGAGCCCGATAGGCGTTCATATCGGCGATCGGACGACGCGCCACGCCGCTGCGCATCGCCGCTTCGGCCACAAACGGCGGAACGAACCAGATCAGGCGCGGATCGAACGGCGAGGGAATGATGTAGTCGCGCCCAAACTTGAGCTGACGCCCCTGGCAGGCGATCGCCACCTCGTCGGGCACATCTTCGCGGGCCAGCATGGCCAGCGCCTGGGCCGCGGCGACCTTCATCTCGTGATTGATCGACCTGGCCTGAACATCCAGCGCGCCGCGGAAGATGTAGGGGAACCCCAGGATGTTGTTCACCTGGTTCGGATAGTCCGACCGCCCGGTGGCGATGATGGCGTCCTGGCGCACCTCCAGAACCTCTTCGGGCGTAATTTCCGGATCCGGATTGGCCATGGCGAAAATGATGGGATTGGGCGCCATCGTCGCCACCATGTCCTTCGTCAGCACGCCCCTGGCCGACACGCCGATGAAGACGTCGGCGTTCACCAGCGCCTGCGCCAAGGTTCGATGCGGCGTGTCGGTCGCATGGACCGCCTTCCACTGGTCCATTCCCACCGGTCGGCCGCGATAAACGACGCCATCGATGTCGACGAGGATGGTGTTCTCGGCTCGGACGCCGAGCGCCTTCATCAGCGTGATGGACCCCAAGCCCGCCGCGCCCGCGCCGCACAGAACCAGACGCACATCCTCGATCTTGCGGCCGGTGACCTCGCAGGCGTTGATCAAGCCGGCCGAGCAGATGATGGCGGTCCCGTGCTGGTCGTCGTGGAAGACTGGAACGTCGAGCAGGTCCTGCAGCGCCGCCTCGATCCGGAAGCAGTCTGGGCTCGAGATGTCTTCGAGATTGACGCCGCCGAACGTCGCGCCGATGTGGCGCACGACCTCGATGAACGCGTCGGCGTCGCTGGTGGCGACCTCGATGTCGAAGGAGTCGAGGTCGGCGAACCGTTTGAAGAGAACGGACTTGCCCTCCATGACCGGCTTCGAGGCCAGGGAGCCCAGGTTGCCGAGACCCAAGATCGCCGTGCCGTTGGAGATCACGCCGACCAGGTTGCCCTTGGAGGTGTAGTCGTAGGCGGCGTCCGGGTTATCGGCGATCTTGCGCACCGGCGCGGCGACGCCCGGCGAATAGGCGAGACTGAGATCACGTTGCGTCGCCATGGGCTTGGTCGCCGCGATCGCGATCTTGCCGGGTTGCGGATAGCGGTGGAAATCCAGGGCTTCCTGCTCGTCGCGCGCGCGCCGATCTTGGAGGGGCATGGCCAAAGTCCTCAGGATGTTGGTTGGGCGCCAAGCGCCCAAAGCACGCCCACCACCGCGCCCTTGACGATGGGCAGGAAGAGCAAGATGAGGGCGGTCAGCGCCGGGAGCAGGATCGCCAAGAGCAGTCCTGTCGGCAGGGTCCAGATCACCCGGAAGGCCAGCAGCGGCGCGACGACGAGGTGGCCGACGATGAGGATGGTGAAATAAGGCGGCGCGTCGTCGGCCGGATAGCGCCCGTTCTCATGCCGACAGATGTCGCAGAACGGGCGGATCTTCAGGTAGGCGCGAAAGAGGCTTCCCTCGCCGCAGTTGGGACAACGCCCCCGCGCCCCGCGCTTCAGACCAAGCCACGCAGAACGCGCCTTGGTCGAGCTCATGACACCAGTTCGCTGACCGATTGCGACAAGGTCGACGACACCAAGATCCGGTTGCCGTCGCCATATTCGTGGCTCAGCGCGACGGCGTCGAAGCCGCCCTGGCCCAGCGCCCGTCGAAAGTCCGCCCAGTCGCGGCCCTCATAGAGCCAGTCGGTCAGGTTGACGACCATCATGCAACCCGGCTTCAACACCCGGCTGACGGCGCGCCAGAAGGACGCCGAGAGATAGGCCTCCGGCGTCGCGCTGGACTCCTGGAAGTCGATGAACATCCCGTCGAACGAGGCCGCCATCGCCCGCGCCACATAGGCCGCTGCGTCGCTGACGACGACCTCCAGGCAGGGGGGCGCGCGAAAGAAAAGCTCGGCCAGCGGCTTTGCGCAGGGGTCGCGATCGACAGAGACCACGCTCGCCCCGGCCTGGTGCAGCAGGGTCGAGGCCGCCCCGCCGCCAAACCCCAGCACCAAGATCCTGCTTGCGGCTTCCTGGAGCAGGACGTCGACCGCGGCGTCCACATGCGCAGCGAGGTTTCGGCCGCGCGCATCGACCATGGTCTGAAGAACCTCGCCCTTGAGATAGCCCACGGCGCCGTCGGACCGCCGCATCGTCACAGAGACCTCGCCGGTCGAAGTCGGAGCGTCCAGGAGCTTGATCACGACATCTGATCCGCGGCTCTGAGCGTCGCAACGGCCTGCAGCCCCGCCGCGAGTTTCCTCGCTCCGCCCGCAATCCTTGGGGAGGCTGCACCGGCCAGCGGCGTCGCTTGCGCAGGCAAGCTAGTCGTCATGGCGCGCCTCCGACGCTCGATTGTGAAATTGCAGGGCGATCAGGATCGCCTTGAAGGGACGAAGCAGCGCCAAGGTCAGCAATCCCATTCCAGGCAACCAGATCAGCAGTTGCAGCCAGATCGGCGGATGGAAGCGCATCTCGGCGAACAACATTCCAAAGCAGCCAATGGCTCCCACGATCAGCAGGATGAACACCACCGGCCCGTCGCCGGAATCGGCTCGCGAAAGGTCCGCGCCACAGCGCTCGCACATCGCTCGCACCTTCAGGTATCCCGCGAACAACGGCGCCTCTCCGCAGTTTGGGCAGCGGCAGCGGAGACCCGCGAGGATGGCGTGGGTCATGTTCATAGGTTGGCGCCAGGTGTGGCGCCGGCCGGCGCTGAATGCGCGCGCCGGTAAGACGCCTGCAGCGTGCTTCGCAGCGCGGGCTTGGCGACGGCGAGGCGAATGAAGCGCGAGAGCTTGCTGGGCTTGAACGGCTTGACCAGCACATGGGAGCCCGGGGGGATCTCGGGATCGCCGCCAGGCTCGAGCACAAGGACGATCTGGGTTCGCGGCGACATGGCCTTGGCCTGGACTATATGCTTGCACGTGATCAGGCCGTCGCCTTCCGGCGCAATCACCAGAACCGCGGGGCGCGCGCCCTCGGCGATCGCCGCGAGGGCCTGAGCGCTCCGGTGAAACTCGACGATGTTCATCCCGTCGACACGCAGCCCCTCAGCCACGACACCGCGAAGGTCGAGGTCATGCTCCACGAGAAAAACGGTCGGGATATCGGCGACATGGGTCAATTGGGCGCAACCAAGGCGTAGTCGATCATTTCCAGATGGGTCAATTGATGTATAAAGCATCAGAAAGCCCATAATGAAAGTCATTAGGTTGGTTTAGATTAGCTTGAGGTCGATGAGCCGCATGGCGCGCGGCTGGGCCAGAAGGCCGTCGGCCCAGGGTAAACCAGGCCGCGATCGCCGCGTGGGCTGGGATGTTCAGCACATGACCAGTGATGTTTTCCCGCGCGGCGGCGGGATGATCCAAGGGAGACCCCAATGGGCGTGACCGAAAATCTGGCCGTGTTACGGCAAGCCGTCCGTCCGCTCGAGGGCGAGGTCATGATCGAGGGATGGGCCGCCGAACGTGCGCGCGGCGACGAGCGCGTCTGCGGCTTGGTGCTGGTCAGCAACTGGCGCTTCATTTTCGTCGATCCCAGGGAAGGGCTTTCGGCCTTCCCGATCTTCAAGATCGACTATGTCGAACGCCGTTCCCCAACCTGCCTGGCGCTTTCAACGTGGTATGACCGCATGCAACTCGCCTTCGACAATCAAGCCGCGCTGGGGGCCGCCCTGAACCTGCTGCGGCAAGATTCCCGCTGGGCGGCTGCGGAACTCGACCTGGCGCGTGAAACCGCCGGCGCCGCCTGCGAAGGTCGACGCACGCTATCAACGATCACGCCTTGATGATGCTCAAGACATCATTATAGATAGCCAAATGATCACGGGATCGCAGATGAAAGCCGCTCGGGCGCTTCTTGGCATCGACCAGAAGGAACTGGCGCGCCTGTCTGGCGTCTCGTTGCCGACCGTCCAACGGATGGAAGCCAG
Source organism: Phenylobacterium sp. Root700 (assembly GCF_001429025.1). Taxonomy (GTDB): domain Bacteria; phylum Pseudomonadota; class Alphaproteobacteria; order Caulobacterales; family Caulobacteraceae; genus Phenylobacterium. Next base: position 111,914 of record NZ_LMHT01000004.1, read on the forward strand.
CGACGGGATTGTTCGGGCGGTTGTAGATAGCCTGGAAAAAGTGGTCAACGCCCTCAATGAGGCGGGCGTCGAACTGATCGCAAGCGGGGCCCGCAGCGAGGGCGCCGGCCGCGGCGTGAGACTGCTCGAACGAAAATAGCGCCTCAGAACGCGACCATGATGTTTAGAACATCATGGTCGCTATGCAACATGTCGACTCGCATGTGTTCGCCGTGATATGAGCGTGACATGCGGAACCCTGAAATTGTGCAACCGGCATCGACCATGGGACGTGGTGAGGCCCGGTTGATATTCGCCGGCCGCGGCCGACGATCTGACCAGGGCGACATGAGGACGGCGCTGTCGTTTGGCCGCGCCGTTCCTGGTCTTCAGCCCTGCGAGACGGCTCCGTTCCAGACGACGGATTGGGACCAGGCGTTTCGTCCCGCCGCCAAGATCAATCTTCTCTTTGTCTGCCGCACGCATACCGCCCTGGCGCCGATGGCCGCGGGACTGGCCCACGCGGCCTATAGTGGTCTCGACATCTGCGTCGAGAGCGCCGGCCTGACGCCTGGCGCCGTCGATCCGCGGGCGATCACGGCCATGGCGGAGGTCGATATCGACATTAGTCAAATCCCCTCGACGGCGGTCCGCGATCTCAAGCTGGAGACGTTCGAGATCGTGGTCTCGCTGGGCGTCCATAAGCTCGGCGTGAACCGTAGCCAAACGGCCCTCTCCTGGGAGGTCTCCGACCTCGAGCCTGCAACGCACCGGCCGGCCCTGCCCGCCTTGCGGGAGATCCGCGACGGACTTGCGACCAGGATCAGGGCTTTGGGCGTGTTCCTCACATCGGCTGGCCGCGCCTAGGTTGGCGGCGCGCGCCGCCAACCTGCACCACCCCCTCCCCCTTGGCGTAACCGGCCTATGATCTTGCTTGCTCTTCACCGTGAAGGTGACCGCCGCTTTCGCATCGTCGAGCTCCAGGACGACGGGTCCCGCGCCTATATCGAAGGCGACGCGCTCTACACTCACGTCACAGGAGCCGGCGAGAATCTCCTGGCCTATGTCGAGACCATGCAGGGCGCTCTTGCGAACGCCCCCAAGGTGCTGCTGCTGGGAACGGCCGGCGGCGCGCTGGCGACGGCGTTAAGTCGTCGAGGAACAGAGGTGACGGCCGTCGATGACCTGGCCTGGGCCTTCGTCGCCGCCCGGCGTTGGTTCCAGCTCCCGGACCAGGTTGAGTGCGTTCACGCCGACGCTCTGGCCTATCTGGGGGCCACGACGCGCCGGTGGAGCGGCATCGCCGTCGACGTGTTTCGCGGCGTCGAGATCCCCGATCAATTCATGACGCCGGAATTTGGCGCGTCGCTGCTTCGCGCCCTTGAGCCTGGAGGCGTCATCGCCTGGAATGTCGCTGACGGCCCAGCCTCCTGGACGGTGGCTCGGGTGGCGCGCGCGATGAGACAGATCGGCCTCGTCCCGCACCTCATCCAGACAGCGGACGACGAATGGAGCAACACGGTGGTGATCTGTCACCTGGCCCAGCAGACAGATCCTGGCGTCGGCGCCGCTCGCCAGCCCTCCGTCAACGGGAAGACCTAGCTTCACTCATGACGCTTTCAAATTGCTCATTGATGCTTAGGATATCAATACCTATGGAACTGCAGCCATAGTCGGCGCCCCCTACGGCCCCCCAGTCCGCCCCGAACGCGGCGCATCCTTGAGAGTGAAATGAGCGACCAAGCAGATTCTGAGTTCGTCTACGACGAGGCTACCGGCGAGTGGATCAGCGCGGGTGAACTGGCGGCGAAAGCCGCCGACGCGGGCAAAATCGAGGTGCGAGACGCCGTCGGAAACCTGCTTGCCGACGGCGACAGCGTCTCGCTCGTCAAGGACCTGAAGGTCAAGGGGGCCGGCCAGACGCTGAAACGCGGCACGGTGATCAAATCGATCCGGCTGACTGGAGACGACCAGGAGATCGACTGCCGCTTTGAGGCCATCAAGGGCCTGGTCTTACGCGCTGAGTTTGTGAGGAAGCTCTAGGGTTCCTCCACCAGGACTTAAGAGCGGTCAGCCGACCCCAGTTCGGCGAGGCGGTTGAGGAGGACATGAGCTGAGACGCTATGATCGCCGGGTCAGGCTTCTGGCCTCGGCCCTCTCCATGACCGCAGGCTATGTCGACGCGGTCGGCTTCATGATGACCGGCGGCTTCTTCGTGTCGTTCATGAGCGGTAACTCCACCCGGCTCGCCGTGGGCCTGGTCCACGAGGCCGCCTACGCCGCCCTGGCCTTGAGCCTGATCTGCGCCTTCGTAGCCGGTGTTTCGGTTGGCGCGTTTGTCGGCCGCACGGCGAAGACGCACCGCGGCGTCGCCGTGCTCATCCTCGTGTCGCTACTGCTCACAGCGGCGGCCACGCTGGCCTCGCTCGGCGCAGACCGGCCGGCGATTCTGATGCTGGCCCTGGCCATGGGCGCCGAGAACACGGTCTTTGCGCAAGATGGCGAGGTCCGGATCGGTCTGACCTACATGACCGGCACGCTGGTCAAGTTGGGCAAGCATATCACCGCGGCCCTACTCGGCGGGGACCGTTTCGGCTGGGTTCCCTACTTCCTTCTATGGCTCGGGCTGGTCGGCGGAGCTGCGCTCGGAGCTACGGCTTACCTGCATGTCGGGCCGAGGGCCCTCTGGGGGGCTGCCGGCGCCATGGCCTTGCTGGCCTTGACCGCAGCAAAGCTGCCCGCCAGCTTCGCCCCAGCGCACGATTTGCAGGCGGCGCGAGAAGAGGTTTGAGCCCGCGCGCGCTACAGCTCGACCGATCCCCTTGGCCCAGCGACGACTGCTCGACGCCCTCGAATGTGGCCTCGATGAAAGGCAGGGCGAGCGACGGGAACGAGCCGCGACCTGCATCGCCGCTTCCTGGACTTCAACGCCACGCAGGTGAAGAAGCCGATCCTGACAGGACTTCGACGTTTGCCCGCCCAGTTCGAGACGATGCAGGCGCGCCCGTCCGCAGTCCAGACACGCCGCTAGAGTGTCACTCTGTCAGCAGCAGGGACCTCGCCGCGTCATTCCCTACCGCGGCCCGGCCATGATTGGGAGCCGGCCCTGGCCTCGGCGCCGTGCGAGCTCGCCAGCTAGATGGCCGCCAGGATCAGCGCGCGGCAGGCTTGCGCCGCGGGCAGGATCAGATCAGCCGAGACACAGCGCGCGTCGTCAGCTCGCGCATGATGGAAGCGGTGCGCGCCGAAAATCCCGGCCAAGCGAGGATAGCCGGCTGCGGCGATGTGGGTCAGTTCACCGGCCGCGCCGTCACTGAGCGGATAAGGCGTCTCCAGGCCCGGCAGGCCGCTAAAGGCCTGCCGGGCGGCAGGCAGAAGGCCCTGCGTGGTCAGCAGGAACCGCTGGGGATCGGCGCTGGGCAACGGCGACAGCTGCGAGCCGGCCTCATGCCAATCGCGGGCCGCGACGTTTGCGCCCAGGTGCAGCCAGAACGCGGTGTCGGATGGGGCCGGCGCCGCGCCGTCAAGGAGCCGGGCCGCGCCGAAATTTTCGTACTCATGGCCGCTGTTGCAGACGAAGACGACATTGACCGGCAGCTCGGCCTTGGCCGCCCAGCGCGCCAGCAGCGTCCAGACCGCAACGCCCGGACCGCGCTCGCCCGCGCAGGTGAACCATCCCGAGCGCGGCGTGGAGACCACCAGCCAGCGCCGGTGACCGCGATCCAGCCGGCCGATCACATTGAAGGCCTCGCGCCGGCCGCCCGCCCCGGTGAGTGTCAGCCGAGCCTCAGTCCCGGCCGTTGCGGCGCGCAATAGCGCGCCGCCCTCGCGCGAACCAACAATCGCCACCGGCTTGGCGAACATCGGCTTGTCGCCGTCCGCATTGAGCGCCAAGGCCTCGCCCGTCGGCCCGGTCGTCACCAGCACCACCGCCTGCGCCCCGGCGGCGATCGCCGCGTTGACGGGGTTGCGCACCGCTTCGCTCGCCGCGCTCGACCAGCGTGCGTAGGGCAGTTGCAGAACGACGATGGCGCCGTCTGCGGGCTCAGCGGCGTTCAGCACCGATCGCAGTCGCAAAGGCCCAGCGACGCCTTCGGAAGCTGTCGGCGTGACGATGGCCTGCGGGATCACCCATGTCGTCATCGAGCCTGTGACGAGAGTAGCTTCGGCCACATCGAAATAAGGGGCCTCGAACACCTGCCGTTCGGTGCGGAAGCCCGCCGCGCGCAGGCCCGCCTCCATCCACTGGCCGACCGCGATGTCGCCAGGACCGCCGGACGCCTTCGACCCCTGGCCGACAAAGTAGCCCAGAGCATCGGCGGCCGCCTGATGCTCTCCAGGCGGCGGCGCGGCGGCGGCGTTCGTCGTCATCACGGACGACGCAAAAGGCGCTGCCAATAGCGTGCGGCGGGTTGGACGCATCGAGGGCGCTCCATCATGGATGTGATCGTACAAGCCGCGCGCCGCTAACTGCTCGGCCGAAATCGACGCCGGAGCGCGGCCCACGCCCAGACCGCGCCGGACACGTCCGATAGGGCGCGAGCGGACGGAGCCGCCGCGCGCCCAAGCCGGATCAGTTGAAGAGCTGAACCTTGCGTCCATCGACCTCGGAGCGGAACTGCCGGCGGCTGGTGAACATCGGATCGATATTGGCCTTGTCCCAGGTCGAGAACGCCTTCGACAACCGCGCCACGACCTTAGGGTGGCGCGCGGCCAGGTCGTGCTTCTCGCCGGGGTCGGCAGCGACATCGAACAACAGCACCCACTGCCCCAGCGGCGAGACCTCGGCCTTGATCCCGTCCGGCACCGGCGCGCCAAGGATGTTGTCCATGTCCTGGACGGTGTCGGATTTGTTCACCACCAGCAGCTTCCAGCGACCGTCGCGCACGGCGTAGTTGGGGCCCATGCGCCAGAACAGCGCGCGTTCGGCCGCCTTGCCCTTCGGCGCAGGCTTGCCCAACAGATCCTGGCCTTCGGCGCCGACCGGCTTGGGGGCGTCGGACAACCGCGCCAGGGTCGGCATGATGTCCAGGGTCGAAACCTCGCGGTTGCTGACCACCCCGGCCGGCAGACGTCCAGGCGCGGAGATCATGAACGGCACCCGCACGCCGCCCTCCCACGGAAAGGCCTTGTAGCCCGCCAGCGGGGCGTTCGAGCAAGCGCCCCGAATGTAGTTGGGGCAGCCGTTGTCGCTGAGCAGAATGACCACCGTGTCGCGCTCCAGCCCCTCGTCGCGCAGGGTCTGGCGCAGGCGGCCGATGTTGTCGTCGAGCGACGAGACCATGGCGGCGTAGAGCCGCTGGTGCGGCGAGGCGATGTTGGCGAAGCGATCGGTGTAGGCCTTGGGCGCCTGCAGCGGCGTGTGCGGCGCGTTGTAGGCCAGGTAGAGGAAGAAGGGCTTGTCGCGATTGGCGGCGATGAACTTGCCCGCCTCATCGGTGAACACGTCGGTCAAATAGCCCTTCTGGTCGATGATCTGGTGATCGCGAATGACCGGGAAGCGCGTACGGTTCATGGCCCCGTCGGCGCCGGTGTCCGCCTGCATCGCGCTCTCGGCCGGGTCGGCGTAGTAGCTGGCCGCGCCGCCGAGGAAGCCGAAGAAACTGTCGAAGCCGCGATCCAGCGGATGGAAGCCCGGCGCCTGTCCGGTGTGCCACTTGCCGATCATGCTGGTGGTGTAGCCCGCGGACTTCATGACCTGGGCGATGCTGGTTTCGTTGACCGGCACGCCGGTCTGCTCATCGCGTCCGACCGGATTGAACTCAAAGCCGAACCGCGACTGATGACGCCCGGTCAACAGGCCGGCGCGAGACGGCGCGCAGACGGCGGCGGTCGCGTAGGCGTCGGTATAGCGGACACCCGATCGCGCCAGAGCATCGATGTTCGGCGTCGGAATGACCTTGCCGCCATAGGCGCCCAAGTCTCCGTAGCCCAGGTCGTCCGCCAGAATGACGATGACATTGGGCCGGGTGTCGGTTCGCTTGGCCGGGGCTGCGAACCCCATGCAGGCGACACCGAGGAAGCCGGTGGCGACGGCGGCGATCCAGCGTTTCATGTTCTACTCCGCAGGCTTGATCGGGGTGGGATGGCCGCAGCGCGCGGCCTTTGTATAGCCGTCGGCGAGCGGCTGGACAGCGACGGGAATCCGGCACAGCGCCCTCGCCGCCTGTGCGTCGCCGCCGAGATAGGCGCGCCAGAAGATCACGGTCTCATCGACGATCAGCGGCGTCAGCTTCGCATCGTTTGGCCTGGGCATGCCCGCCGTCTGTCGCCGCCCGGCGAAAATGCTGTGGTCGCCACCGTGCAGGACGATCAGGAACTGATCTGCGCCGTCGATACGCTGGAACGGAATGGTCCGTTCCCAGGGCGTTTCCTCCAGATCGAGCGGCGTGCTGTCTTCGGTGCCGGTGAAGTGCAGCATCGGCGTTCGAATGGCCGAGAAAGCGGTCTCCGAACCGCCCTGACGAGCCTTGTTGGGGCTATAGACGACAGCGGCCTTGATACGCGGCTCGCGGAAGGCTTCGGCCGGCGCGCCCGGCAAGACCTGGCCCACGGCCGCCAGCGTGGTCAGCGCCCCGAACGAGTGACCGGACATGCCGACACGGCTCAGATCCAGTTTGCCGGCCAGGCTCGCGCCCGGCGCGTTCATGACGGCCAGCTGATCCAGCGTGAAGGGAACATCGCCGAAGCGCTTCACCGCCGCGTCCGGCCCCATCTTGCCGAGCAGCAGCCCCTCCCGCCCCCGTTCGGGGCCGCTGAGGATCGAGGTGTCGGAGCCGCCATGTTGCACGGCCACCACCACGAACCCCGCCTTGGCCACGGCGTCGAGGATATAGCTCGAACCCTCCCGCGATCCGCCCAACCCGTGGGAATGGACGATCACCGGGAACGGCCCGGCGCCCTGCGGCAGGTAGAGCTTGTAGGGAACTTTGCGGCCTTCGCGCGCTGGATCGATCCAGTCGCCGTAGACCACGCTGTCGACGGCGGCGACTGGAACCGGCGGCGCGCCGCCGGCTCCGGCCGCACCGGCGCTCGAAAGTGTCAGACCCGCCGCGATCAGCAGAGCCGCGATGGGTCTGACATTCGCCATGCCCTTAGAACTCCAGGCCCAGTTCCACCCCGACCACGCGTGGGTCGCTATAGAACTCGTTGGTGTTCACCAGGTTGGTGACATAGGTCTTGTCGGTCAGGTTGCGGCCATAGACTGACAGGCGCATCCGGTCGTTGCGGATCCCCACCCGGGCGTCGAGCTGGGTGTAGCCGGCATAGGGACGCACGTTGTCGGGGTTCTCGAACCCGCCGTCCGCCGTCTGCAACCCGCCCGACACGAACCCGCGCAGCGACCCGTTGATCGGGAAGTTGTAGGTCGCGTTGACGCTCACCTGATAGTCGCGCAGACGCGGCACTTCGCGGCCGCCCAGGTCAGCGTCGTCGGGCAGACCGTCGCCGTTGATGTCGAGCTTGGCCCTGGCGCCGCTCTCGAACTCGCCCATCTGACCGCTCAGGGCGGCGGTGACGGACAGGTCGGATTCGCCGAAGCGGAACACCTTGCGCGCTTCCAGTTCGTAGCCGGCGACGTGGGCGTCGCCCGCGTTTTGCAGGATGAAGCCGCGCGACAGCGACGAGGGCGCGCTGACCACCTGAACGTTGTTGGTCCAGGTGTAATAGAGCGCGCCCGCGAGCTGGACGCCCATCCAGCGCCCCTTGGCCCCCACCTCGTAAGAGTAGGCGTATTCCGGATCATAGAGCAGCTGCTGGCTGATCTGCGAGCGCACCGTCGTCGGCGGCAGGTTGGTGTTGAAGCCGCCGGGGCGATAGCCGGTGGCGAAGCGGCCATAGACGTTGGCGCCGTTGTCGAAGCGATGGCGCAAGGTCACGGTCGGCGTGAAGAACGTCCACTGACGACGAGCGTCGGCTTGCACGGCCTCGTTGCCCGGCGCGCAGGCGGGCGCCGCCAGGCTCGGCGGGCAGAAGATCACCGGGCCGGCGGGCAACGGGCCCGCGCCGTCGGGGTCCGACGTCGTGACCGCCATCATCCCGGGCGGCAGCGGGCCGGCGCCGAAGAACGACAACGGGTCCTTAGAGTAGCGCTCGAAGGTGAAGTTCTTGGTGTCGCGCTGGATCCGCGCCTCGACGCCGATCGTGGTCTTGTCGGTGATCTTGTATTCTAGGCTGCCGAACAGCGACGGCGAGCGGAGTTCTTCGGTGAAGGCGTCGTGGTTGAGGCCCAGCCGGGCCGCCGCGCGCACGCTTTGCGCCGCGCCGGTCAGCGTCCCGGCCTGCCCGACGAAACAGCCCGCGGTCACGGGTTGCGCCGCGCCCGTATAGGTCGGGCACAGATAGGGATCGACCGTGATCTCGTTGTCGCTGGCGAGGTATTCAGCGCCGATCAGCCAGGTCAGCGGTCCACCGTCCTTCGAGGACAGATAGACCTGAGCGACGGTGCGGCTGTAGTCCTCGAACTGGCCGACCGTATAGTCTGGGGTCAGCACGGCGGCGCCCGGCGCGACGTCGATTCCCGACTGGCCGGCGAAGTGGTCGCCGTCCTCGTTCGTGCGCCCAGCGTCACGGCCCTTCCAGCCCGCCTTGAAGGTCAGATCGGCGAAGCCAAGGTCATGCTCGACCGAGAGGTAGACTGAGTCCTCGACGATCGAGGCGCGGCCTTCGCGGTCCATGTCGGCGCGCGTCCAGGGCGAGGGATCCAGCGCCGAGCCGTCCGAACGCGTCACGCGGCGACCCAGGCTGCCGAACGCGGGGATGTCGCTGTCGTAGCGCTCATAGGTCAGGTTGACGTCAGTGAGGTCGCCGGGCGTCCAACGCATGATGGCCCGCAGGCCCTTAACGGTCTGGGCGTCCAGATCGTTGCCGGTCGTCAGGTTCTTGATGAAGCCGCCGCGTTGGTCGTCATAGAGCGCGGCGATCCGCAGGCCGAGCTTGTCCTCGATCAGCGGCAGGTTGAACACGCCCTCCACCCCCGACCGCCCCGGATCGCTGTAGCGCGCCGTGAGACTGCCGCCGAGAATCTCCGTCGGCGTCTGGCTGACGACGTTGACCGCGCCGCCGACCGAGTTGCGCCCGTAGAGCGCGCCCTGCGGACCCCGCAGGATTTCAATATGCTGGGAGTCCAGGAAATCGAGCCGGCTCAACGAGCGCCCGCCGAACCCGCCGCCGGCGTTGTAGAGGCCGTCCTTGAAGAGGCCGGTGGCCGCCTCGGAGAAGCCCAGGCGGCCGCTGCCCTGGCCGCGAATGGTGATGTCCTGCAAGTATTCCGGGCCGGAGGTCACCAGCGTCGCGCTGGGAGCCTGGCGCAGATAGTCCTTCATCGCGTCGAGCACGAGGACCTTGCGATCGGCGGCGGTGATGGCGGAGATCGCGGCCGGGACTTCCGTCAGGGTTTCAGTCCGCTTGCGCGCGGTGACCACGATTTCGTCCACCTCGCCGAGGGACTGATCGTCAGCCGCCTGTGCGGCGGCCAGGCCCGGGGCCATCGCCAAGACCAGACCGATGGCGGACATGGCTCCGCCTCTTCCAATAAACCGCAGCATCGCGTCTCTCCCCGCCAATTTCTGTTGCTGGCGGCGAGATGCGACTGGCTCGATAAATTGTCAAACAATTTTTAGGTGAGCAAATCAGCGCGGTCGAGCGCCGCCTCGAACTTCAGGTCGGCGGCGAGCGAGCGACGAGTGATCATCACGACCATGCGCGCGGCGGCGGCGGCGATCTCCGGGTGCCGGTCCTTGATCGCTGCGACGAGGATGCGATGCGCCGACAGCGACTGCTGTTCGGATTGAAAGCTGCCCGGCTGCAAGATGCGCTGCTGCCAGAGCGCCAGATTTCCGACCTGGGTCAGCATTCGATAGGCAAGCTGACTGCCCGACTGACGGCCGATGACTTGCCCAAGCGCGAAGGACATTGTGTAGAGCTGCCCGCGCTCCGCGCCCGTGGTCGCGGCGACCTCCATAGCGGCCATCATCGCATCCAGCCGGCCAAACATTCGCTCGGGAAACTGCGTCGCCGCGAGCCGCGCGCACTGGGCGTACATTTCCTCCAACAGACTGAAGATGTCGAGCAGCTCACCCGCGCCCACATTGGTGACCTGAGCCCCGCGCCAGGGTCGCATCTCGACGAATCCGGCCCGGGCGACACTGCGCAGAGCCTCACGCACCGAAGCGCGACTGACCCCGTGACGGGTCGAAATCTCCTGCTCGCGCAGCCAGGCGCCCGGCGGGTATCGGCCGTCGATAACCTCGCGGATCAAGGTCTCAGACAGGCGCGTGTCGAGCGTCTGGTCGCTCTTGCGCCGTGCCTTCACCTCTGGTTCGGGTTCGTCCATCGCCTATCCTTGATCCTCACGCCCGCGGAGTATGGCGCGTGTCGCCCAAAAAAGTAAAATGTCAGACAATTTGCATTCTTGGGCCGCCCGCGTAGATTGCTGGAAAATGCAGACGCGAAATATCCACGGGAGAGCGATGATGGACCGACGCCTGTTTCTCGGCGGCGCGATGGCCCTGGCCGGCGCCGCGAAGGCTTCTGCGGCGAACGCGGCCTCATTGTCGCTGGCGGACGCCGCCAAGCTGGCCTGGCTCTACGGCCTGCCGCTCATCGAGGTGGCGGAGGTCAGACGCCGGACACTGGCGTTGGGACCGCCCAATCGCCTCCACCATCAGCGCGACCTGACCACCCCCGCCACCCAGAAGGTGACCTCGCCCAACAACGACACGCTCTACAGTCGGGGCTTCCTGGAGCTGAGCCGAGGTCCGGTGACGCTGACCCTGCCGGCGACGGGCGAACGCTACTTCTCCGTGGCGCTGATGGACATGTTCACCAACAATTTCGCCGTCCTGGGCACGCGCACCACGGGGCCCGAGGGCGGCCGCTTCACGATCGCCGGCCCGAGCGGCCCCGCGCCGGCCGGCGCCGTTCGCGCGCCGTCCAATTGGGTGTTCGTGCTGGGACGCACCCTGGTCGACGGCCCGCAGGACATTGACCAGGCCCGCACGGTTCAGGACCGCCTGTTGCTGGACCCGCCGCCTGGCCCCGCACCAACTCCGGCCACGCCCCCCGCGCGAACCGCCCCATGGCGCGACTATTTCGCAGGCCTCGGCGCGCTGCTGGCCGAAACGATCCCACCTGCCACAGACGCCGGATTCTTCCATGCGGTCAGGGCCTTGGGCCTGACACCGAAGGGCTTCAGTCCTCCGGCCTTCTCGCCGGCTCAAGAGGCCGAGATCGCCAGCGGCGTGGCCCAGGCCACCGCCCTGGCGAGCCTACCCAACGGCGGCACATACGAGGCCGGCGGCTGGACCTACCCGCAGTCCAATCTCGGGACCTTCGAGCAGGACTATCTGTTCCGAGGCCAGATCGCCCTGACCGGCCTGTTCGCCCTGCCCTTGGCCGAGGCGATGTACACCCGCTCGGTCGGCGACGGCGGTCAGGGACTGTTCCGAGGCGACCGCTATCGCTTGACCTTCCCGCAGGGCCAGCTGCTTCCAGTCGATGGGTTCTGGTCGTTGACCGTCTATCGCGCCATGCCGGACGGTCAGTTCTTCTTCGCACCCAACCCGATCGACCGCTGGTCGATCGGGGACCGCACACCAGGCCTCACCTACAACAAGGACGGCTCCCTGGACCTATGGATCTCACGCGAGGATCCTGGCGCTGAACGCCGCTCTAACTGGCTCCCGACGCCTCAGGGCCCCTTTATGCTGAGCCTGCGCGCCTTCATGCCCCGCGCAAGCCTGTTGACCGGACAGTATCGCGCCCCACCGGTGATCGCCCTCCCCTAAGCCGCGCAGGTACTGGGCCGCCCAGCGCGTCGCCTCCGGTTCAGCCGCCCTGGCCAATGGCCTGCTCCCTAGAAGTCGCCCGACCGGATGATACGCCGAGCTTGGTGCGGTGGGATAATCGCGGTGATGTGGGCGGCCCAGCGGATTTTGCAGTTCTCCTTGGTCGGGCCGACCACGCTTTCCAAATCGTAGCGCCCGGCCTTCGAGCCGCGCAGCAGGCGTTTGACCAGCACCTCGTCGGCGTCAGTCTCCACGACGACGACGTGCCCCAGCATGTCCGGCGTCGGCGGCGTTCGCTGGTCCTCGAAATAGATCAGACCGCCATCATCGGCCACGCCCCGCATCGAATGCCCGGCGATCCGCAGGGCCACCGCCCGGTTCGTTCCGCCTGGCGGAAGCGGCGCCAGATCGCCAGCCTCCTGCCCCGTGGCGAACAGCACCACCCCTTCGCTATCGGCCCCCACCCGGCCGATGATCGGCACCAGGACCGGCTCAGGCCTTTTGGCCGGATCGGCGTCCGGTTCTGTCGTACCTATCCCGTCATATAGCCAGTCGGACCGCACCCCGAAGGCCTCAGCATATTCCTTGGCGCGAGCATAGGAATAGGTCGCGTTGCCGTTCTCGTTGGAAGCGTAGGTGTTACGGTTCCACTTGAACTTTGCGACCGCAGCCGCGGCCGTGGAGAAGCCGGCGCCCTGACGGGCGCTCTTAAGGCGAGCGGCGCGATCTTCAGCTGACATATGATGTATTTATCATACGTTTTTGTCTTGCGAAAGATCAGTATGTTTCATACGTTTCGAACTATGAGCACCCGCCCCAAACCCTCCGGATCTCCCGCCAAGGACTCCCTCTCCGTCGAGCTTGGCGGCTGGTTCAAGGCCAACGCCACCGGCGGCGGGGTGATTGTCATCGGGGTCATCTTGGTCGCCCTGGGCGCGCTCGGCCTAGCGCAGTTCTGGCTGACGATGGGTGGATAAGGCCGGCGACCATGGGCACGCCGCCCGCCTTGATCGGCTATGGACGACGAACGCTCACGCGGCCTGGTCGACGATCCGGAACACCGCGCCATTGGCCGGCTCGCGGTAGAGATCGACCCGCTCGCCGTCCCAGTGATAGTCCAGATGACGGCCCTGGACGGCGCTTCCCGCCAAGTCGGGATAGAAGAGCCCGACGCAGTCGCCGCCTGGGCGGCGGACACTGGGATAGACCACCCCGCCAGAACCCGCGCCATGCAGACCACGCCCGAGGGCGCGGCTGTCGCGATAGTCGTCAGGATTCAGAGCCGCGGCGAACGCCGCTCCCCCGCCCCTCAGGTCGTGAAGCTCGGCGTCGACCGACAGCACGATCTCGCGGAACTGCGAGGTCCAGCCGGCCGGCTCGCGGGTCCTGGCCATGAACAGGCCGTGGTGGTGGATGGTCTCCAGCAGCGCGACGTCAAAACCGGAGCCCGTATAGAGCGCCCCAAAGCTTCCGTCGCTGAACCGGCTGGGGCGATCTGGACTGACATGGGTGAAGGGCGCCATCAAATAGCTGGCGCCCGGCCCGCCGACCCGGCGCTCCGGAGGCACGAGATCGAGATTGCCTATGGTCTCCATCAGCCGTGGATTGGTCTTCTGCTCGGCCGAGAGCAGCAGCGCCCAGTCGGCCGGATCGGCGATATCCTCGAACAGGTCGATCGGCGGATAGACGCTGCGGATGATCCGCACCGCGCCGCGCCAGGAAACCCGCGACTTCGGAACCTCGCCTAAGTCGATCACCAACCGCTGCGCTCGGCGTCCAGATAGCGCCGAACCCGCATCAGGTCGGTCAGCTCGCCGCCCAGCATGATCTCCAGCGCCGAGCGGCCCCCGAAGGCGTCGTTGGGGGCCTTGATCCAGGCGTAGCCGCGCTGCGGCTCGCGAAAGACGATCCGCAGCGCCTTGTGCACGCCCATCAGGTTGGACAGCCGCGCCTTGGCGTCCCGGTCGATCCGGCCCTGCTCGCCGCCCTTCCAGCGACGATAGGAGCGCGCCGGCATGTCGAGCAAGGTCGCGGCCTGCTCATCGGTCAGGTCCCAACGCGCGAACAGATTGACCACGGCGCGGAACATCGCTGCTGCCTCTTCGTCCGAAATCGGATCGGGCCGGAAGGCGTGAACGGCGGTGTCGATCGGCAACACAAGCATCATGTCGCATCTCCATTTGGCCACATATACGCAAAATTCGGCCAAATGGCAAGAACGACGGCATCGGGCGAGGACGGCGACGCCGTCAGCGGTCGTCCTCAGGAATGAAGTCGGTGATCTTGCATTGGAGCACGCGGGCGATGTGGATCAGCCGCGACGTTGCGATCCGGTTCCCCCCCAGCTCGTACTTCTGAATCTGCTGGAAACTCAGGCCCAGCGCCTTGGCGAGGGCGTTCTGGCTGACGCCAATCTCGATGCGGCGCGCGCGGACCGCTTCACCGATGACGACGTCGATGGGATCTTGCGTCATGGGCGTCGGTCTAGGCATCGCGCGCCTCGCTGGCATGGATGATCATCGGCCGTTCCCGCCCTCCTGAACGCCGGCGCCGCGCATCAGATCGCCGATGGGCGCCCCGCCGATCGCGCAGACGGCGACCACCCGGTCATGGCTGCGATGCCGCGCCGAGCACACCGCGCGCTTGCCCTTGGCCAGACGCTCCAGGGTCGCCTTCGCCTGACGGCCGCCAGGCGCGTTCAACTCGGGCGCGTAGAAGTCGGCGACGCGGACCTCGACGAGGTTTTCCGGAGCTCGGCCGCCCACGGCGACGCACAGGCTGTCGCCATCGCCGACATAGGTGATCGGGCCGCTGAAGGCCTTGCCCTTCGCCAGATAGGCCGGCGTCGGGCCACGATCTGGGATGGCCTTGCAGGGATCGGCCGACGCCGGAAGGGCGACGGCCGAAGTCGCCAGCACGACGATGAGTTGCAGCGCCTTTCTCAACAAGGTTGAGCTCCAGGACAAAGAGGAATGGGGGGAAGAGTGATGAGATTCACGGCGACGGCCATCGTTATTCTATGCGTGATGTCCGCTGGCGATACGCGCGCCGAAAAGGCGCCCTAGCCATCTGCGGGGGCCTGCTCGCACCACACCCGGCGCTCAGCACGCCCCCCATAGCAGCCGTCGCCAGGTCCCTGCGGCCGCGAACCCTGGCGACGTCCGCCTCTAATCCAGACTCCACAAAACCTAAATGTTCTGCTTATGTTCTCACTGGAGATCTGAACATGAGCGACATCCTCATCGGCGGCGTCCCGTTCCTGGCGCTCTCACATCGCGACGGTCGTTTCGTGCGGACGCCTGGCCTTTTCGCCTTCGCGCGGCGCGAGGCGAGCGGCGTCCATCAGGTCCTGCATCTTGAAATGACCGAGGCGATCGATCGCGACGCCGGCCCCGCTCACCACCGTTGGGCCTGGGCACTCGGCGAGGGCATGAACACCCTGCTCGTCCATGGCTTCGGACAGCCCGCTCCCCTTCCCGAAGACGCCCCCTTGGACTGGGAGACCGTGACCTGGCATCGCGATGCGAAGGTGACGTTTCTCGGCGAGGATCGCGCCGCCGAAACCGATCTGCTTCCGCTTGTCGCGGGCGGCCGCCGCGAGATCTGAACCCGGAACAATCACCCAAGCGCGATGGCCCGGCGACGCCTCAGCATTTTCTCATTCATGCAATTTCAGAACGCACCATAAATGGTGCCCTATCTCGTCATACGCCCCATTTCTGATGCACTCCCGCAATATTGGACTTGCAGAAGCCCCATCCGCACCATAACTTGTGCATTATCGTCGTTAGATCCCCAATTCTGGTGCACCATGAAGGCCTCGAAAGCACAGTCGGCCCTCCCCTTGGCGGTTCGCCGCGCCCTGGCCAACCTTGGCCGCGACATCTCCACCGCACGCCGCCGCCGCAGCATGACCATCGCCACCCTGGCCGAGCGGGCCTTCGTCGGCCGCAACACCATCACCCGCGTCGAACGCGGCGACCCCGGCGTGGCCCTGGGCATCTACGCAACGGTCCTGTTCGTGCTGGGCTTGGCCGACCGACTGGGCGCCCTGGCCGATCCCGCCACGGATCAGGTCGGCCTGACCTTGGCCGAGGAGCAGCTGCCAAAACGCGTGCGCGCACCGGCGGCCGCCCACTGACATGGAGCGGGAGATCGAAGTCCATATCGACTGGAACGGCGCGACCCGGCCGGTCGGCCGGCTCTGGGCCCGCGCCAAGGGCGCGCGCCAGACCTGCTCCTTCGCCTACGCCCCGACCTGGCTGGGCCTGACGGGCGCATTCGCCCTCGATCCGAACCTCCCCCTGGTGCGCGGAGATGTCCACTGGGACGGCGGCCTGTTCAACGCCTTCAGCGACCCGGCGCCCGACCGTTGGGGCCGCAACCTGATGGGCCGTCGTGAGCGCCACCAAGCCAAGCATGAAGGCCGGGCGCCCCGCACCCTCCTGGAGGCCGACTTCCTGATGCTGGTGGAGGATCAGACCCGCCTGGGCGCCCTGCGCTTCCGCGATATGGGCGCTCAGGCCTTCCAGGCGGCCGACGCTCGTCCCGTGCCGCCGCTGGTCGCCCTGCCCAAGCTGTTGGGGGCGGCGCGTCGCATTCTCGACGACACGGAAACCGACGAGGACCTGCGTCTGTTGCTAGCGCCCGGCAGTTCGCTCGGCGGCGCCCGCCCGAAGGCCTCGGTGCTCGGCGCGGACGGCCGGCTGCTGATGGCCAAATTCCCCAGCCAGACCGACGACTGGCCGATCCCGACCTGGGAATCGGTGGCCATGACCCTGGCCAAGCTGGCCGGCGTCATCGTCCCGGCCTTTCAGCTGCGTCAAGCGGCCAGGCGGCCGGTGTTCATGATGTCCCGCTTCGACCGCACGCCCGACGGCGGTCGCCGGCCGTTCTGCTCGGCCCTTACCGCGCTCGGCGCCGCCGATGGCGAGACCCGCAGCTATATGGAGCTGGTCGATTTCCTGCGCCAGGACGGCGCGGACGCCCCGGGAGACGCGGCCCAGCTCTGGCGGCGGATGGTGTTCAACATCCTGATCTCCAACAATGACGACCATCTGCGCAACCACGGCTTCCTGCGCGAACCGGACGGATGGCGGCTCTCGCCGGCCTACGACCTCAACCCCATGCCCGCCGATGTGAAGCCCAGGATCCACGCCCTCGCCCTCAACGAGACCGACCAGGACGCCTCGCTCGACACCGTGCTCGGCGTGGCCGGCCATTTCCGGCTCGGCATGGCCGAGGCCCGCGCCATCGCCAGAGAGGTCGGCGACGTGGTGGCCGCCTGGCGCGACGTCGCAGCTCAGCACAGCCTCACCGCCAATCAGATTGATCGGATGGCCAGCGCTTTCGAAACCAACGACCTCGCCGCCGCCCGCGTCTAGAGGCCGATGCCGAGGCCGAACAGGTGGGAACAGGGCCTGGACGGCGATCAACGCTATGAGTACCTGATCCCGATCGAGGTCCCGCCGGCTCGGCCGCTGTCTGGCACCGCAACACTTGGCACGGCTCGCTCCCGCGCAAGACGCCTGGGCCGCGGGTCAACCTGGCGACCTACTTCTGCGGTGAGTACATGCCCCCTCAGGAAGACTATCGCCACGGCGCGCCGGAGCGAACTGGCCAGCAGCAGAACTAGCCAGGACGTCTAGCGCAGCAAGCTTCGCGCCCGCCTGGGGCCCTGAACGAGCAGACCGCCAACCGCGCGGCGATCGCCGGCGCAGCTTCCAGAACCAAGCGGCCTTGGAGTGGGAGACCGCGTCCCGCGTCCGCCCGCTAGACCGGCAGCGGGCCCGAGCTTCACGCACCTCGCGCCGCCTAACGATCACACTTCGGCTGCGTTCGGCGCCACGCGAAGGAAGTTCTCCTCGTAGAACTTGGTCTTCACCGCCTCGCTGCGGCCCTCCAGGTGGCGTTCGAACTTGCCGATCGGGTCGCGGCCGCCCTCGATGTGGGGGTAGTCGCTGGAGAACAGGTAGAGATCGGCGCTCGACTGATCGAGCATCGAACCCAGGTCCTCCAGCGGGAAAGGCGTGAACGCCATCTGCTCGACGATCTGCTGAGTGGGACTGCGCGTTTGGACTTGCAGATTGGCGTCGTTGCGCCCCCAGGTGCGCGCCACCCAGTCCAGCCGCCGCAGCATTTCCGGAACCCAACCGGCCCCCAGCTCGATCGCCGCGCCGCGCAGGTTCGGGTGACGGTCCAGTACGCCGTCCAGCACCATCATGCTGATGAAGGCCTCGGGCACCTGGTGCTGCAGGGCCGCGTCCTTGGTGCGCACGTTCTCGCCGCCGCCCAGCCAGTCCTTCACCGGCGCCCGGCCGTTGTTGCCCCAGGCCTGGGCCAGCTGCAGCGGCGCGCCGCCCACATGCATCAGGAACGGAACCCGCGCCTCGGCCAGGCGCGCCCAGAAGGGTTCGAAATCGACATGCCCGGGTGAGCGCCCCAGCGGCGCGCGGTGCGGCACCCAGACCGCGCCCAGGCCCTGGGCGAGCACCCAATCCAGCTCGGCCAGCGCCAGCTCCGGCTCGTCCAATGGGATCGCCGCCACACCGATCATCCGACTATCGGTCTTGCAGAAGTCGGCCATGTGCCGGTTGTGCGCCCGGGTCGCGCCATAGCGCAGCCGCGGCTCCAGCTTCGAACTGGGGGAAAACGGCATCCGCAGGCTGTGGGTGGCGAACACCAGTTGCTTGGTGAACCCCAGCAGGTCCAGCGCCTTGGAGCGGTCGGCGCTGTCGAAGGCGCCCAAGGCCTGGATCTCCTTGGATTTGGCGATCAGCTCATCGCCCATGGCGATCTGCTCGGTGCGGTGCGCGTCGCTATGCCGGTTGCCCTGGCCCACGATCACCGCCACCTCCTCGTCGGTGACGACCGAGGCCGAGTAGCTCACCTCCGGGATCTCGTCCCGCAGACCCGGGTCGGCGTACTTCTTCAGGAAGTCCGGCAGTTCCATGATGTGGCTGTCAGCATCATAGAACGCGCGAGTCGCGGGCGCATAGGTCATGGCATCCTCCTGCACGCCCGCGCCTGTCCCGGGCGAGCTTCGACGCTGAGCCTAGTTGGCTGCCGCGCGCAGGGCGAGCGGTATGATGCCCCCTCGGGGCCATTCAGGTTCCCATAGCCGGCGTCGAGACGTGAGCAGCACGTAGCGACCGCTTTCAGACATCGGCTCCCAGCCGTGACGTGGACGAATCTCGACGTCCGCTAGCAGGGGCTCGCTGGATGACATCCGCGAGCGTATTCGTGGGCTCATTCTACCTCGTGGCGGACATTGTCGAACGATCGCCTCGGCCACACGATCCGAGCGCACCAGAAGCGGCGACGCCACGTCAGCGCAACTGGATGCCCACCCGCTCACCCCCGCCGAGCACGCCCGGCAGCTGGATGTCTTCGACGTGCGAGGGCGCCAATTTAGACGCCGCCGAAAGCCGTCCTCAGAGACTTTGGCGCTGCGCGAGCTCGCAAGCCCGCCAGCCAGATCGCCGCTAGGATCAAAGCGCGGCAGGCTTGGACCACGGGCGCGATGAGTTCGGCTGAGACACGGCGCTCGTCGTCAGCTTCCAGGGGCGCCGTCGCCGAAACTAAGATCAATCAGTCTGGCCGCCTCCTAGGGCCGCGTACAAGGCGACCTGATTGCGCAGATTGGTCCCGCGAAGCTGCAGCAGCGCCTGCTGGGCCGAGAACAGGCTCCGTTCAGCGTCGAGCACTTCCAGATAAATGGCGATGCCGTTGGAGTAGCGAAGATGCGCCGTCTCGGCCAGGCGCTCCTGCGCGGCGACGGCGCGTTCCTGGGCCAGGATCTGGTCGGCGATGTAGCGGCGGCCGGCCAGGGCGTCGGCGACTTCCTGGAACGCGGTTTGGATAGTGCGCTGGTAGGTGGCCGCGGCGATGTCGCGCTGGGCGCGCGCCGAGTCGAGCTGGCCGCGCCGTGCGCCCCAATCGAGGATCGGCAGGGCTGCGCCCGCCCCATAGTTCCAGGCCCGGCCATCGCCTCCGACCAGGTCTCCAAGCTCACGCGAGGCGTAGCCGCTCGCCCCGGTGAGGGAGATCCTTGGCAGGAAGGCCGCGCGGGCGGCGCCGATATTAGCGTTGGCCGCACGAAGCTGGGCCTCGGCCTGCATGATGTCGGGCCG
The DNA here is from genome assembly GCF_001429025.1 of Phenylobacterium sp. Root700. Lineage (GTDB taxonomy): Bacteria > Pseudomonadota > Alphaproteobacteria > Caulobacterales > Caulobacteraceae > Phenylobacterium. The sequence continues at coordinate 131,811 of NZ_LMHT01000004.1, forward strand.
GTTGACGAGCAGGTCGGACGGCAGGCCGGCGTCGAGCCGGTCGAACATCTGCTGCTGCGCCAACGGCAAGGGCGGGGGCAGCGCGGCGGTGTCCACTGGCCCGCCGACGAGAACGGTGAGCAGGTTGACCGCGGTGGCTTCGGTTCGCCGCAGCTCGGCGAGCTGGGTCTGTGCGTCGGTCAGCAGCGAGACGGACTGATCGTAGTCGGCTGAAGAGGTGACGCCGGCCTCAAGCCTCAGCCGCGCGATCTCCAGGCCTTCCCGGCGAGAGGCGAGCGTTCGCTGCGCCAGGGCGATCCGCTCCTCGTTCTCGCGCAGGGTCATATAGGCCACGGCGACCTGGCGGATCAGGGAGAGGCGGAACGCACGCTGGCCGTCGACGCTCGCCAGGTAACTGTACCGCGCGGCGGTGGAGAGGTTGCGGACGCGGCCCCAGAAATCGAGCTCGAAGGCCGATATGCCCAGGTCGAGGTCGTAGGAATCGGCTGTCGCCGCAAGGCCCGTTCCCGTGACGCCCACCGACTGCCGGGCCCGGCCCCCCGATGCGCCTAGATCGACGTTCGGAAGTTGGGCGGAGCGCTGGATGCGGTACTGGGCCCTGGCCTGCTCGACCTGCGCCACAGAGACCGCGAGGTCGCGATTGTTGGCGAGCGCCTTGGAGATCACGATTTCCAGGCGCGGATCATCGAAGAAGTCGCGCCAGGAGACCTGGACAGCGGGGCGTGCGCCGGGGAGCGGCTCGCTGAGCGGGAAGGTCGCGGCCACCGGCGGGGTCGGCCGCACATAGGTCGGGGCGAGCGAGCAGCCGCCGAGGGCCGCCGCGGCGAGCAGGACGGGCCAGCTACGCATGGGGCGGCTCCTCGCTCACCTGTGGCCCAGGGGGTTTGCGGCGTGTCAGCCATCGTCTGGCCGAGAGGTAGAAGACCGGGGTGAAGAAGACGCCCAGCAGGGTGACCGCGATCATCCCGCCGATGACCCCGGTGCCGACCGCCTGACGACTGGCCGCGCCGGCGCCCGACGCGATGAACAGCGGGATCATGCCGAGGATGAAGGCCAGGGAGGTCATGACGATCGGCCGCAGACGCAGACGTGCGGCCTGTAGGATAGCCTCGGTGGCGCTCTTGCCTTCCGCTTCCTGCTCGATCGCGAACTCCACGATCAGAATGGCGTTCTTGGCGGACAGGCCGATGATCGTGATCAGACCGACGTTGAAGTAGATGTCCGCCGACAGCCCGCGCAGCAGCGTGAAAATGACCGCGCCCAACACCCCGATCGGCACACCCAGCAGCACCGAAAGCGGGATCGGCCAGCTTTCGTAGAGGGCGGCCAGGACCAGGAAGACGATCAGCATCGACAGGGCGAGCAGCATGACGACCTGCGCGCCGGCCTGCTTCTCCTCGAAGGCGATGCCGGTCCACTCATACCCAAAGCCCGCGGGCAACACGCGCCCAGCGATCTTCTCCATCTCGCTCAACGCCGCGCCGCTGGATTGGCCCGGCGCGGCCGCGCCCGAAATGGTCAGGGCGGGATAGCCGTTGTAGCGCTGGAGTTGGGGCGGCCCGGCCGTCCACTCGGCGCGGCTGAAGGCTGAGAACGGCACCATGTCCCCGCCGCTGTTGCGGACCTGGAGATTGAGGATGTCGTCAGGCGTCATCCGCTGGCTGGCGGTGGCCTGGATCAGCACGCGCGAGATATTGCCGTTGTAGGTGAAGTCGTTGGCGTAGGACGAGGCCAGGGCGATGGAGAGCGTCGCGTTGATATCGCCGATGCTGAGGCCGAGCGCCCGCGCCCGCACGCGGTCGATGTCGAGATAGAGCTGCGGGGCGTCAGGCTGACCTTCGGCGCGGACCCCGATCAGCAGGGGGTTCTTGGCGGCCTCGGCGAGGATTTGATCGCGGACGCCCGCCAGGGCCGCGGCGTCGGCCCCACTCCGGTTCTGGACCTTCATGCTGAAGCCGCTGGAAGTGCCGAGCGATGGGATCGGCGGCGGGTTGAGCGCGAAGATATTGGCGCTCTTGACCTGCGACAGCGCGGCCATGGCGCGCGCGCTCAGGGCTTCCACGCCGTGCTCGGCGCCCACCCGTTCCTTCCACGGCCGCAGGGAGATGAAGCCCATGGCGGCGTTCTGGCCCTGGCCGAAGAAGTTGAAGCCGTTGATCATCACCACGTCGCGGACCTCGGGCTGCTCCTTGAAGAAGGCCGCGGCCTGGTCGACAGCAATTTGGGTGCGGTCGGCGGTGGCGCCTGGGGGCGCGTCGATCGTCACCAGCAGGACGCCCTGGTCTTCGGAGGGCAGGAAACCGCCGGGCAGCCGAGTGTAGAGCAAGCCGGTCAGCAGGACCGCGACCACGAACACCGCGAGCCAGCGGAGCGGCGCCGACAGCAACCTGCCGACGCCGTTCTGATAGCCGTCGGCCATCTGGTCGAAGCCTCGATTGAAGCCGCCGAGGAATCGGTCGGCGAAGGCCAGCAGCGGGTGGCGCGGGCGATCAGGTTCGTGCGCGCGATGCGGCTTCAGCAGGGTCGCGCATAGCGCCGGGGTGAGGGTCAGGGCGAGCACGGCCGAGAAGCCGATAGAGACCGCCAGCGTCACCGAGAACTGCCGATAGATCCCGCCCGACGTACCCGGGAAAAAGGCCATCGGCAGGAAGACGGTGATCAGCACCAGGGTGATGCCGATGATGGCCGAGGTGATTTGATTCATGGCCTTCACCGTCGCCTCGCGAGGGGGAAGCCCCTCCTCGGCCATGATGCGTTCGACGTTTTCGACGACGACGATGGCGTCGTCCACGAGGATCCCGATCGCCACCACCATGCCGAACAGCGACAGGATGTTGATGGAATAGCCGAAGATCAGCAGGCCAAAGCAGGCCCCCGCCAGGGCCACCGGGACGACGATGGTGGGGATGAGCGTCGCGCGCCAGTTCTGCAGGAACAGGAACATGACGATGAAGACTAGCACCATGGCCTCGACCAGGGTCTTCACCACCTCCTCGACCGAGGCGCTGATGAACGGGGTCGTGTCGTAGGGCGTCGACCAGGCGATGTCGGCCGGGAACGACGGAGCGAGCTCCTCGAGCCGGGCCCTGACGCCTTCGGCCGTGGCCAGGGCGTTCGCGCCGGCGGTGAGCTGGATGCCCATCCCGGCCATGGTCTGGCCGTTCAGGGTGGAGCCGGTCAGGTAGCTTTCGGCGCCGAGCTCGACGCGAGCGACATCCCCCAGATGGATCGCCGAGCCGTCCGGATTGGCGCGCAGGATGATCTGACGGAACTGCTCGGGCGTCGTGAAGCGGTTCTGGGTGACGACCGTGGCGTTGAGCTGGCTTTTGTCCGCTGTCGGCTGGTCGCCCAGGCTGCCGCCAGCGGTCTGGCTGTTCTGCTCGCGCACCGCGGCCAGGACTTCGGAGGCCGAGAGGTCGTAGCCGGCCAGCTTCTGCGGATCGAGCCAGATCCGCATGGCGTACTCGGTGCCGAACATGCGCACATCGCCTACGCCCGGCACGCGCCGCAGCTCGTCGACGACGTTGTTGGAGGCGAAGTCGCCCAGTTCCAGGGCGCTCGTGCCGCCGCTCTTGGAGGTCAGGGCCGCGAGCATCAGGAAGCCCGAATTGGCGGCGTTGACCTGTACGCCTTGGCGCCGAACCTCTTCGGGCAGGCGCGGCTCGACGCGGCTGAGGCGGTTCTGCACCTCCATCTGGGCGATGTTGATGTCTGCGCCGGACTTGAACGTCACGGTGATGCCGGCCGTGCCGTTCGAGCGGCTGGTCGATTCCATGTAGAGGAAGCCAGGGACCCCGTTCATCTCCTTCTCGATGACCGAGGTCACGTTCTGGTCGAGGGTGGCGGCGTCCGCGCCCGGATAGCTCACCGACAAGCTCAAGGATGGCGGGGCGACGGTCGGATACTGCTCGATCGCCAGCGAGCGCAGGGCGATGACGCCCGCCAGCAAGATCCCCAGGGCGATCACCCAGGCGAAGACCGGTCGGTGGGCGAAGAAGCTGCTGTTCATGGCCCTGGTTCCCCGCCGCTACCGCTGCCCGGTCTTGGGCGGCGGGGTGGGCGCCTTCGGCGGAGCGATGGTGACCTTTTGGCCGGGGCGGACCTTCTGAACGCCGCTGGTGATGACGCGCTCGCCCGCCTTCAATCCCGAACTGACGACAAACTGATCGCCCATCATGGCCCCCAGCACGATCGGGCGCGCGGCGACCACGCCGTCGGCGCCGACCACCAGGACGCTGGCCTTCTCGCCCGACATCTGCACCGCCGCCTGGGGCACGGTGAGCGCGTTGGGGTTCGGCGCGCCGGACAGCAGCGCGCGGACAAACTGGCCCGGGAGCAGCTCCCGTTCGGGATTGGGAAACTCCGCGCGCAGCGAGAGCCCGCCGGTCGAGGGATCGACCGCCTGGTCCAGGAAGTTCAGGTGGCCGACGGCGCCGTAGGGCGTCCCGTCCTCGAGCACGAGACTGACCTCGACCCGGTCGAGGCGCGGAATGGCGAACTGGCCGGCGGCCGCGCGCCGGCGCAGCTGCAAGATCTCCGCGTTGGGCAGCGAGAAGCGCACATAGATCGGGCTGAGCTGTTCGACCCGGGTCAGGAGCGTGGCTTGGGACGCGCTGACCAGGGCGCCCTCGGTGACCTCCGCGCGCCCGACCCGCCCGCTGATCGGCGCGGTGACGGTGGTGTAGCTGAGATCAAGCTGCGCCTTGTCCAGGGCGGCCTGGGCGGAGGCGACGTCGGCCTGCCCGCGGCTGACGGCGGCCTGGGCTGCGTCGAACTCCTGGGCGCTGATCGCCTTGCGCGCGACCAGCGGGGTGTAGCGGGCCAGGTCCTTGCGGGCGTTGACCAGGGTGACCTGGGCGCGTTCAAGCGCCGCGCGGGCGCTGGCGGTGCTGGCCCGCTTCTCGCGGGGATCGATGGCGAACAGCGGCGCGCCTTCGCGAACGTCGGTGCCTTCGGAATAGAGCCGCCGCTCGACGATGCCGTCCACCCGCGCCCGGACCTCAGCCGTGCGCACCGCCGCAACGCGGCCCGGCAGTTCGACGACTTCATCGACCGACCGGGGCGTGAGAGTGACGGCCTCCACCTGGAACGGAGACGCCTCGCCTTTGGATGGGGCGCCGCGGTCGCACGCCGTCAGCAGCGCGGCCGTCGCGCAGGCGCTTAACACAGCCGCCCGAACGCCCCTTGAGGGATGACTAGCGACCATGGCTCGAAGCCCCGCGTACCGTTCAGCTTGTTCCTCAACGCGGAACTAGCCGAACAGTTTCACTCGCGATGGGAGGGCGCCTGATGATCTGGGCAGGCGCCGCCTGCGCTGCTCACCGCGCCTTGGCCGGCCAGACAATGGCGTCGAGGAGCCCGCGCGGGCGTTCCGCCAGTCCGGTTTGAACGAACCGCGTCGGCCGCCGATAGCTTCCAAATATGAGATCGAAGATGGGGAACAGGCCGGCGAAATTCGTTCCGTAGTCCTGAGGGTCCGCCGAGTGGTGCAGGCGATGATAGGCCGGCGCGTTCAACACCCAGGAGAGGCGACCAAAGTTCACCCGCAGGTTTGCATGGGCGAAATAGTGATAGAGGCTCAGGCTCGCATAGATCACCAGGATCAACGGCGTCGGCTTGAACAACAGCCCGACGGCGGGCCAGACGGTCACCGCCTTGATGAGCGGATCAGCCCAGAAGTGCCGGGCCGCCGTCGTGGCGTTCATGTTCGGATCGGAATGGTGCAGCGAGTGCATGCGCCAGAGAAACGGGATCGCGTGCTGCGCGCGGTGAAACAGGAACTCCCCGAAATCCATCGCGAACGCGAAGGCCAGAACCCCAAGGACGATAGGCCACGACGCCAGGTCGAACACGCCGCCGCCCAGCCAGTTCACCCCCCTGGTCGCCAGCGATCCAACGATCGGCACAAGCGCGTAGGTGACGGCGGCGTACAGCGCCCAGACCTTGGCGTTGACCAGGCGCGTGCTGGGCTCGGTGCTGGCCGGCCACCGCAACTCGATGGCGGTGAGCAGCATGACCCCACCGATGCTGGAGAGCAGAAAGATCATCCTGCACCTGTCGCCTGACCTGACAGGTTTCGAGCGCCGAGAGGTCTGCGCATCGGACCGCGTCCGCCTAGAAGACTCCCGGCACGAGCCGGAAGCGCACCGAGGCCGCATAGGCCTGATACTCGGGATCGGTCAGAAGCCAGCGTTCCTCCCGAAGGATGCGGCCGAACTGCAAGCTCCAGGCCGCCAGGTACAGCCCGATATTCCACGGGCTGGGATTGATCAGCAGATAGCCGAACTGGGCCATGAAATATCCGACGTACATCGGGTGCCGGACGATCGAGTAGGCCCAGTTGCGTTGCACGCCACGGTTGGCGGGCGCGATACCGAAGCGCCGGTTCAGGCTCAGCTTCGCCGCGGCGCTGACCACCGCGCCGCCGATCATCGCGACGATGCCGACCACCTCCGGCGCAAACGATTGACCGCCCGGCCGCGCGACGAGCGGCAGCATCGTCCCGCCCAGGGCAAGAAGCCAATCTACCGGCTGGGCGCTGATGCTGAACGCCTGACGCCTGATGAGGATGAAGAACACCGTCATGGCTTCAGTCGCCAGAACAAGCAGATTGGCCAAGTGTTCGGACCGCCAGTTCGCCCAGGCGAACCCGGCGAAGAGCAACACCAAGATAATTCGCTCGGATATGTCGAGAATGCGGCCCATAAACACAGAGTGTCACGAGACGAAAGCATTGGCCAGCGCCAGCTGGCGAGCAAGCGACAACACAGACAGGGGAACTATTTCGTTCGACCCGGAAACATGCAGTCGTCCAAACCGGCACATGCTGCAATTCTAGGTTTCAACTCGGCGAAACTGCGGCTTCTGGCGCCGCATCCTGTTGCGAAGAGGGGGCGCGAGAGAGGTCATGGCCGCTGATCCTTGGGGAGACCTTGGCGAGCGTCCCAGCTTCCTGGCATGCGTCGGCTCCCGCGAACGAAGCTGGCGGCGGCTGGCGGGGGTCCTGGCGGCAGGCGGAGCCCTGGCCCTGATCGCGCTCGGCGCGGTGATGCTCCTCGTGCTCGGCCTGGCCGCGCTGATCACCTGGGCCGCGAGCGGCGGTGAGGTTTCCGTCGTCGACGCCGTCGGCAGGCTCTCCGATACAGGCCGCACGGGGCGGACGCTGCAAGGCTACAGCTACGAACTGGCCTCGGTCGGGATGAGCTCCATCGCCGCGGCGCTCGCCTTTGTACTGGTCGCCGCACGTCTCTATCAGCGCCCGCTCCGGACCTTCCTCACCTCGGCCGCCCATTTCCGCTGGCGCCTGGTGCTGCTTGGACTGGCGATTTCCCTGCCGATCGTCGGCGGTTCGGTGGTCTTGGACTATCTGGGCGCCGACGCGCCGCAGGCGGCTCCGATCTTCTCACCCGGCGCGGCCTGGTGGGCGGGCGCCGTCTATGTCGCGGCGGCCTGCGGCTTCCTGTGCCTTGCGGCCCTGGCCGAGGAGATCCTGTTCCGCGGCTGGCTTCTGCAGCAGACCTACGCCTTCGTTCGCAATGTCGCCTTGCTCTTGACGATCAACGGCCTGCTCTTCTCGGCCGTCCATTTCGATCCCAGCCCTGGCCCGTTCCTCATCCGCGCCGCGATGGGAGCAGCCTGGTCCTGGGTTGTTCTGCGAACTGGAGGCCTTGAGTTCGCGCTGGGCGCCCACCTGGCCAACAACCTGATGGTCAGCCTGTTCATCAAGCCAGTCACTTTCGCGCCCGTGGTGAGACAGCCGATCGACTACCGCGAACTTGCGGTCCAGGTCGCGAGCCTGGCCCTCATGGTCGTCATCGTGGAGGCCCTGATCAGATCCCGGTCCCTGCCCGACCTGTCCGCCCGACGGCAAAGCTCTCAGGAGACGAGTTGAAGGCCGAGATGCGCGGTCACCACCGGCAGCAGGAAGGTGAACTCGGCCAGGGCCATCGCATAGAGGCTGGCCAGCACCGGACGTCCCTCACGTAGATTGAAGACGACGCCGGCCACCAGCGGGCCGCTAATCGGACCTAAGAGCAGGAAAGGTGCGAGACGCTTGATCCGTGACACCGGCTCTCTCTTTCCTTGCGGCGATCGGCCCTCTTTCGACCCGGCCGCGTTAACCCTATCCTTGTACGTTGAGGGGGCGCCATCCACCACGCTTAGGTTGTGAGGCGCGCAGACGCTTTTGAACTCCCACCAGGGTGAGCCGTGTCGTGCGAACTTGATCAAGGACGCGGGGGTGACCGGCCTGCCGCCGATCGCGCCGCGTTATCTCAACCTAAACCAATAGGCGCGGACTCTTCGGACATGCTCGCGGTCGCTGCGCCCTCCACGCTGACTCCGCTCCGGGTCGCGAACCTGGCGAAGACCTATGGCGGCGGTCGCGGCGTCAGCGACGTGAGCTTCTCCGTGACGCGCGGAAGCATCACCGGCTTCATCGGTGTCAACGGCGCGGGCAAGAGCACCACCCTCAAGGCCATCGTCGGGCTGATCGCGCCCGACAGCGGCGTCATAGAGCTGTTTGGGCGACCCGCTTCGTTCGCGGCGCGGAGCCGGCTGGGCTTCCTGCCCGAGGAGCGCGGATTGGCCCCGCGCGAGCGCGCGCGCGACGCCATCGCCTTCCATGCCCAGCTGAAAGGCATGTCACGAGAAGCCGCCTACCGCCGCGCCGATGCGCTGCTGGAACGGATCGGGCTTTCCGGCCGCGCCCGTGCTCGGATCGGCGAATTGTCGAAGGGCAACGCGCAGCGCGTGCAGATCCTCTGCGCCATCGCCCATGACCCGGCGCTGCTCATCCTGGACGAACCGTTCTCCGGCCTGGACCCCATCGCCCAAGCCGAGGTCCAGTCGCTGTTCAGCGAATTCCGCTCGCAAGGCGGCGCGATCCTGTTCTCGACCCACTCCATGGTGGTCGCCGAACGGCTGTGCGACCACGTGGTGATCATATCCGACGGGCGCACCGCCTTCGAAGGCGCCGTCGCCGAGGCCACCACTCACGCCCCGTACGGCGTCTATGTCACCATCAATGACGACGCCGCCCTTCTCGAGATCGTGCAGGCGCTGGGCGGCGAGGCCCAGCCGTTCCCCAGCAAGATGAGCGACGCCCTGCGCTGGCGGGTCCTGCTGCCGAGGACCGTCCCCGTCCCCGCCCTCATGCGCGCCCTGGCCGAACGCGAACTGGCGGTCCATGGATTTGAACCGATCCAGGCCGATCTGGAGGGGGCGTTCTGGACCCTCGCCGGTCAACGGGCCGCGGCCTGATGCGACGCCTGTGGCTCATCGCCCGGCGGGAGATGGCCGCCTACGGATCCCTGCCGAGCTTCTGGATCGCCCTGCTGCTGGGACCGGTGCTGATGCTGCTGACCGGGCTCATCGGCGCCTATGGCGCGTCGCGGACCGAGGCGCCCGCAGTGGCGCAGACCGTGCTGATCCGGGCCGCCGATCCGGCGCTGGGCTCGGCCGTGATCGCGGCGATCGCCGACGCCAACCGGCGCGCGCCGCCCCAGCTTCGGGTTCTGACGCCAGGACAGGCCGCGACACCCGATACGGTCCTGGTGGTGAGTTCGAAGCCGGGCTCGGCGCTTGAGGTCCTGGCGCAAGGGCGGCCGATCCCGCCGATGGCCGCAGCGCAGCTGGAAAAGGAACTGCTGACGGGGCTTCGCCGACAGGCGTTGCGCGAAGCCGGCGCCTCCCAACAGGCGCTCGACGCCGCGGACGCCGTCCACGTGCAGGTCGTCACGGCCAAGGCGCCCGTCCGGAAAATATCGCCCGGCGCCGCCGAGCAGATCAGCCGCTTCGCGATCGTCATGCTGCTTTGGATGAACCTGGTCGGCGCGCTGGGCATGCTGTTGCAGGCTATTGTGAGAGAGCGGGCCAACCGCGCGCTGGACAGCCTGCTCGCCTCGGCGCGCTCGACGGAGATCATTTTCGGAAAGCTGCTGGGCGTCGGAATCCTGTCCGTCGTCGTGCTGGCCGCATGGCTAGGCGCCGGCGCGGCGATCGCTGTCAGTCGGTTCGGCGCCGCGCCACCTGGGCTGGAAGCGCTATTGCTGGGCGCGTTCACAAACCCGTCCACCTTGATCCAGGCCGGCGCGGTCTACCTTGTCGCCTTCGCCATGTACGGTTCGGCCCTGATCGGCCTCGGGGCCGTGGCCAAGGACCTTCCCGCCGCGCAAAACCTCTCGCGCCCGATCTTCGGGGTGCTGCTGCTGGTGTTCTTCGTCGCCCTGACCCAGATGACCGGCGCGGTCGGGCCCATGCCCTGGCTGATCTGGCTCCCGCCCTTCACCCCGTTCGCGATCCTGATGAGCCCGCCTGGCGCGACGCCCGTCGGCGAGGTTGTCGCGGCCCTCGTCCTGATGCTGGCCACCACCGTCGTCATCGCCGGCGCCGCCTCGATGGCGCTGACCGAGACGCCGTTGAGATTGCGAAGGAAACGTCGCGACGCCTCCGCGAACTCAAGGTTAAGATATCCGTAGTATCTAAAACTTGCCGGAAGGGTCCCAGCCGGGATCCGCCCGGTCTCGCCGATCGGCGAGCCACGCGGTGCGAACCACGGGTGGGCTATCGTGAAGGCTGTCGAGACACACTCACAGACGGACGCGGTGAAGCTCGGCGCGCGATCGCGGGTCCGCCGGACCCTGTCGCTGATCATTCCGATGCACAACGAGGCGCCCGTCCTCGCCTCGCTGTTTGAGCGCCTGGACGCCGTGATCTCCGAGCTGGGCGTCGCCGCCGAGATCATCTGCATCGACGACGGCAGCCGCGACGCCACGTTGGAGCTGCTGCGAGCCAGGGCGCTGGCCGATCCGCGGATCAGGGTGATCGCCCTGTCGCGGAACTTCGGCAAGGAAGCCGCCCTGACCGCGGGGATCGATGTCGCAACCGGCGACATGGTGGTGCCGATCGACGCCGACCTGCAGGACCCTCCTGAGCTGATCGGCGAGTTCGTAGGCCTGTGGGAACAGGGCTACGACGTGGTCTACGGCGTTCGGGCCGACCGCCGCAGCGACAGCTGGCTCAAGCAGGTGACCGCCGGGGTTTTCTACGGCGTGTTCAATTCGATGTCGGCGAGCCCCATCCCGCCCAGCACCGGCGACTTCCGGCTGATGGATCGCCAGGTCGTAGAGGCGCTGAAGCGCCTGCCCGAGCGCAACCGGTTCATGAAGGGCCTGTTCGCCTGGGTCGGTTTCCGCCAGGTCGGCGTGGCCTACACGCGCCCGGCGCGGGTGGCCGGCGAGACATCCTGGCGCTACTTCCAGCTATGGCGGTTCGCCCTCGACGGGATCACCTCCTTCAGCACGGCGCCGCTCCGCGTCTGGACGATCGTCGGGCTGGCCGCCGCCGCGGTGGCGATGACAGCGGCCCTGGCGCTGATCATCCGGGTCCTGGTGGTCGGCCGCGACGTGCCTGGCTACGCCTCGCTGATGGTCGTGGTGCTGTTCGGGTTCGCCGTGCAGATGATCGCGTTCGGGATCCTGGGCGAGTATATCGGCCGGCTGTATGAGGAGGTGAAGGGGCGCCCCCTCTACCTCGTCCGGGAGCGCGTCGGTTTCGAGACCTGAGATGGACCGGGTAATCTACGACAGGATGCGGGAGGTCCAGCGCGATCACTGGTGGTTCGCCGCCAGGCGCGAGATCCTCGCCGACCAGATCGCCCGGCTGGCCCTGCCCGCCGGCGCGGAGATCCTCGAGGCCGGGTGCGGCGCCGGCGGCAACCTGGAAATGTTGGCCCAGTTCGGCAAGGTGCGCGCGATCGAGCCGGACGAGGCGTCGCGGGCCTATGCCGCGCAGGGTGGGATCGAGGTGCGTGGCGGCCTGCTGCCAGGCGCCCTGCCCGCCTACGAGCAGCCCTTTGATCTGGTTGTGGCGTTCGACGTCATCGAGCACGTGGACGAAGACGCAGCTTCGGTCGCCGCGCTGGCGGCCTTGCTGGCGCCCGGCGGCAGGCTGATGGCCACCGTGCCGGCCAACGCGTGGATGTGGAGCCAGCATGACGTGCTGCATCATCACAAGCGGCGCTATGACCTGGCGGGGTTCCGCCAGCTATTCGACGACGCCGGCTTGATCGTGGAAAAGGCAAGCTATTTCAACATGCTTCTGTTCCCGGCGATCAGCGCGGTGCGGCTGTTGAAACATCTGACGCGCAACCAGAAAGGTGACGACGACGCCATGCCGTCGGCCGCCGCCAACGCCGCCCTACGCAAACTGTTCGCCTCGGAAAAGGCGTTGCTGAGCCGCTTCGACCTGCCGTTCGGCGTCTCGATCCTGCTGACAGCGCGCCGCCCCACGTGACGCCCGCGGAGATCACCCGGCAAGGCGGGACCTTCGCCGTGGTCGGCGGCGTCGCCACGCTCGTCCATGTGGCGCTGGCCCTCGCGGCCCGTGAGGGCCTGGGGCTTTCGCCGCTGAGCGCCAACCTGGCGGGGTATTGCGCGGCGGTGGGCGTCTCGTACCTCGGCAATGCGCGCCTGACCTTCCGCAGGCCGACCCGCAATCGCGCTCAATTCGGCCGCTTTCTGGCGGTGTCGCTGGCCGCCCTGGCGCTCAACCAGACGCTGGTCTACCTGCTGGTGGAGAAGGCCGGCTGGCCCTTCTGGCTGGCCCTGGGTCCGGTCGTGGTGATCGTCCCGGCCCTCAGCTTCGTGCTCTCCAAGCTTTGGGCGTTCAGGTCGTCACGCTGACCGGCGCGGCGGCGGCCTCAGGCTCCACCGGACGCCACGGCTGCAGCACCAGGATCAACAGACCGATCAAGGCGACAGCGCCTGGCAGCGCCAGGTTCAGCAGCAGCAAGGCGACCAGATGGATCGGCCAGCGCGGAACCTCCAGGTTCGCGGCCGGAACAGCCGCGGCTGGCGCGAGGATCGCGAACTCATAACCCATGGCGTAGGGGGCAAGCAGCAGACTGCCGCCGACAAGCGCGGTCAGCCGCTGAAGCGGGCTGGTGGCGCGCGTGAAGGCCCACCAGACCACGGCGGCCCCGGCGGCCCAGAACAGCACCTGGGCGGCCACCAGCGCCGGCCCAGCGACGCCCAGCCTGACCAGCGCGCCGGTCGGGGTGATGACCCCGGCCAGCAGCAGCGGATCATCGCCGATCAAGGCGCTGAACCGCGGCAGGGCGGCCAACCAGTCCAGCCAGGGCCCTACGCCCAGCATGGCCAGCGACAGGGCGCAGAGCGCGCCGCCCGCCCCCGTGGCCGCGGCCAGCATCCGCCAGCGCCCCTCGAGCGCCAGCGCCAGGGGGAACAGCACCAACAGCTGCGGCTTCACCGCCGCGGCCACCCCCAACAACACGCCGGCCAGAATCGGACGCGAGCGCAGGCTCAGGGCCATGAGCACCAGACCGCCGACCAGGAAAGTCACCTGCCCGACCAGAACCGACCACCAGACCGGCGGCAGCATGAGCACCAGCAGCAAGGCCGTCACCCGGTGCGAAAGCCGCCAGGTCGACCAGAGCAGGAGCCCGCCCGTCGTCAGCATGAAGGCCGGGTACGCGACCCAGAAGCCCATCAGCGCGAACGGCAGGAAGATGGGCGCGGAACTCGGCGGATAGACGAATGGGCGCACCTTGCCGAACGCCCCCAGCAGCCAGTCCTGGTCGCGCGTCACGGCGGCGAAGTCGTACATCTCGCTAGGACGCTCCAGCGCGATACGCACCCCGCTCCAGATCGGCGCGAAATCGATGCCAAGGGGTTGAACGTGGAATATCTCGCGCGCCAGGCCGATGTCGGCGACCAGAAAGGTCGCGACCACCGCGAGCAGGGCCAGTCTTCGGACACGCAGAGTCGAATCCATCCCGCGATAGTGCCGCGTTCGCGCATACTCGGCACGAATTATGCACAGGACAGGGCCTCGCCCGGGCGCGGGCCTCGCGGTTCTGAAGGTTTGAGATGACCGAGGCGCAATCGAGGATCGAGACCTCCAAACCGGCCAACGGCTGGCTGGAGCCCGTGGCCGATTGGGTTTTCGCGGGCCGCGCCGGAATCCTCGTCGTCGCCGTCGCGGCGTTCGCAGCCTTCGCGATCTTGCTGCCGGTCGATACGATCTTCAACGACGGCGACACCTACTGGCACCTGGCCACCGGCCAATGGATCCTGGATCACCGCGCGGTCCCCACCACCGACCCGTTCTCCTACACCTTCGCCGGCGCCCCCTGGCAGGCTCACGAATGGCTGTCGGAAGTGGTCATGACGCTGGCCTACAAAGCCGCCGGCTGGAACGGATTGCGGGTGCTTGTCGCCCTGGCCTTCGGCGCGACCGCCGCCATCCTGGGGGCGTACCTGCGCCGCTGGCTGGCGCCGGGTCCGCTGCTCCTACTCCTGGGCTTCGCCCTGGCCTGCGGCGCGCCCAGCCTGCTGGCCCGCCCCCACATCCTGGCGCTGCCGGTGCTCGCGGCCTGGGTCGTGGGATTGATGAGCGCCCGTGACGCCGGACGGGCGCCAAGCTTATGGCTGCTGCCTTTGATGGCGATATGGGCCAATCTGCATGGCGGGTTCGTCCTCGGTCTGGCGCTGATCGCGCCGTTCGCCCTGGAGGCGCTGACCGAGACCTGGCGCCGTCCATGGCCAGTCATCCGGTCTTGGGGCCTGTTTGGCGTCGCCGCGCTCGCCATGACCCTGCTCACGCCACACGGGGTCGAAGGCCTGATTTTTCCCTTCAAACTCATGGGCATGCAAAGCCTTCCGGCGATCGTCGAATGGCGCGGCGCCGACTTTTCAAAGATGACCGTCTTCGAGGTGGCGATCCTGGAGGCGCTGTTCTTCTGCCTGTGGCGCGGCGTGAAGATTCCGGCGATCCGGCTCCTGTTGATGCTCGGCCTGTTCCACATGGCGCTGCAGCATGTCCGGCACCAGGCCGTCTTCGCGCTCATCGCCGCCCTGCTGCTGGCCGAGCCGCTGGCTCGTGCGAAGCTTGAAGCGGGGGCCGCCGCGCCACGGCGGTCCGGCGACTGGGGGCCGGTGGGACCTACGCTCGCCGCGCTTGGGCTGGCGATCCTCGCCGCCATCACCATACGACTGTCGGTTCCGACCGAGCGCGGCGACGGGATCGTCTCGCCGGTCTCGGCCCTGGCCAAGACGCCCCAGGACCTGAGGCGCGCGCCGGTGTTCAACGAGTACAGCTTCGGCGGCTACCTTGTGTTCGAGGGGGTGCAGCCATTCATCGACGGCCGCGCCGACATGTACGGCGACGACTTCGTGCGAGCCTATGAAGCCGCCACCCTCGCCCGCCCGGCCGCGCTGGCGGCGACCCTCGACAAGCACAAGATTGCCTGGACCATACTGGCCGCCGGCAACCCGGCGGTCGCCACCCTCGATGAGCTTCCAAATTGGCGCCGGCTCTGGGCCGACAAGTTCGCGGTGGTGCATGTCCGCCGCGCATCTAGCCCCGCCGGCCCGTGACCCGCCGGTCCTGGCCCAGGCAGATCGCCGTCGTCGCCGTCGCGGCGCTCGTGCTGATGACGCCGAGCCTGTTGTGGGGACCAGGAGCCGCGGACTCGGCCATCTACAACTACGTCTGGACCAAGCAATTCGGTGAGTTGCTCGGCCAGGGCGTGCTCTATCCCCGCTGGTTGCCTCACTCTTGGGGCGGCCTGGGAAGTCCCGCCTTCTACTTCTACCCGCCGTTGGCGTTCTATGTGTCGGGACTGCTGGACCTGGCGGGCCTAACGACGCTGCAGGCCATCAACGGCGCGGCCTTGCTGGCCATGTTCGCCTCAGGCGTAACCATGTCGGCCTGGCTCCGCTTCAAAGGCGCCAATCCCCTGTGGGCGCTGCTTTACATGGCCGCGCCCTACCACCTCTACGACTGGTACGGGCGTGCCGGGTTGGCGGAGTTCTCCGCCTTCGCCTGGCTGCCCCTGGTCGCTCTGGCCCTGGACGCCCAGCCTCGCCGGTGGGCCACACCGCTGCTGGCGATCTCGTTCGCCGGACTGGTCATGACCCATCTGCCCGCCGCGCTGCTGACCAGTGTCGGCCTGATCGCGCCGATGGTCGTGCGACGGCGCGAGCACCTTGCGGCCTACGCCTTCGCCGGATTTCTAGGGCTGGGGTTGAGCGCCATCTACCTGCTGCCCGCGCTCACCCTGCAGCATCACATCTCCACCGCGGCCATGACCTCGGGCATATATCGACCAGCGAACTGGGCGCCCTGGGGACCGTATGCGGCGCTGTGGGTGGCGCCTTTCGCCCTGGCGCCCGTGGCTCTCGCCGCGGGCGGCCGTCGCTGGTTCTGGTTGGGCGTGGTCGTCTTCGGGGCGGCGATGAGCCTGGCTGTCATTCCGATGGTCTGGAGCCTGCCTGGGCTCGACCGGGTGCAGTTTCCATGGCGGATGCTGGTCGTCGTCGAGTTCGCGGCGGTGACGGCCGCGGCGCTGGGGCCGCCACGGCTTGTCTTCGCCGCCTTGGCCCTGGCGCTCAGCGCCGTCCCCTACGCGCGGCTGTTCGAGGTTTCCTCGCAAGCCTTGCATTTGAGATACGCCGCCGACACTGAGCGCGACCTTCCCGACGCGCCTGAGTACTTGCCGGCCGGCTCCGATCTCAGCGGTCTCACGGCAAGCAACCGCGTACCCGACCTGAACAAGGCGGCCACGCCGACATTAAGCGACCGCCCTGTCGCACAGACCAGATGGGGTGCCTGGATCTCGGGACTCTTCCTCGCGCTGTTGGCGGCGATATGTGGGCCTCGCCTGCGCCCCAGGGCCAGGGTCAAGCGCTCTCGCGCAGGCTGACCACCCGTCGCCACGGTGGAGGAAGCTCCCCACGAGCGCCTGGAGCTGGGCCGCCGCCCGCCTAGAGGTCGACGCCAGGCCCTATTCCCGTCGATCACGCCCGATTTGGAAGGAGAAACTCCCGAGCAAGAGCTCCATCTTCCGAATCGCTCGCACGTTGAGTTTTCAGCCTTCCGATGTCGAAAACAGGAGACCAAGACCTTCGCGGCGAGGACCTACAATAAGTTGCGGCGCAATTTCAGATGGCGTTCCCGCCTTGGCGATTGGCGGCATCTTAACCGTCGCGCCGAATTCGCAAGAGCAACTACAAGTTGGACCCCTTGATTACCAAATCGAGCAGACGGGCATATGGTTCATATTCGCGTTTCCAGTATTCACATGATTTTGAAGAGCAGTAAAAGTTATGGTTACGCCTGATTTTTGTTTACAGAATTTTAATTGTCATATTAGCTTGGCCCCAATGGATGGCGGGGGGCCTCTAGGTAACCCCGTCTACCTTCCCTGATCTGCCATGTGGCTTATCAGCAACAAATGAGGGGCTACCCAATGTCCAAGTTTGTTTCATTCTTGAAAGACGAGTCCGGCGCCTCGGCCGCCGAGTACGCTTTGATCCTCGCCATCGTCGGGGCCGGTATCGCCGGCGCCGCCCTCTTCCTGGGCGGCACGATCTCGAACGCTATCAACAAGACCGGCAATACGATCGCGACACCGGCGGCATAAGGGTTGGCGCGCCGCTAACGCACGCCCAACCGTCTTCAAATGGAGACGTTCCATGTCCAAGTTTGTCTCGTTTCTGAAAGATGAGTCCGGCGCCTCGGCCGCCGAATACGCTCTAATCCTCGCCATCGTGGGCGCGGGCATCGCCGGCGCCGCCCTCTTCCTGGGCGGCACGATCTCGAACGCCATCAACACCGCCGGCACCACGATCGCGACGCCGTCGGCTTAGACAATGAGGCGCGACTTCATGCGAAGTCGCGCCTTACTCACCATGACGGCTTAGTAATCATTAACTAATCGGGCGCAAAGCTAAGGTTGCACACAACCTCCTCACCTGAGGATGCCTGTGCATCCGGGAGGTGTGTTGTATGCCTATCCGTACCATTGCAACCTTATCTGTCGCGATTCTACTTGGCCTGATCGCTGTGCTTGCAGCGCAGTTCTGGCTTGGCCGTCAACGGCAAGCCGACCAGCAATCAGCGGCCCTAGCCGGCACCGTCCCTGTGGTTGTCGCCTCCCAGCCGATAGGCCGAGGCATGGCGCTAACCCCGGCGTTATTGAAGGTAGTCCGCTATCCGCAGGGTTCCGTACCGCCTGGCGCGATGAGCAGCATCGAGCAGGCTACGGTCGGCGGGCAGCGCCTGGTCCTGCGCCCCCTGGCCTCCAACGAACCCGTCCTACCAGGCAAGATCACTGTCCCGGGCGGCCGGGTGAACCTGTCAGCCGCCATGACGCAAGGCATGCGCGGCGTGACGTTCCGCTCCAACGACGTGGCCGGCGTAGCGGGCTTTGTCCTGCCGGGCGACCGGGTGGACGTCCTGCTGACGCGCGACGTCGGCGGTCCGGCTGGGACCGACGCCGGCAAGATGAATGTCGTGACCCAAGTATTGGCGGAAAACATCAAGGTGCTGGGCGTCGACCAGGTGTCGGACGACACCGCCGAAGCCCCTGTGGTGGCCAAGGCCATCACTCTGGAGATGACGCCCGATCAGGCCCAGGCGATCTCGCTGGCTCAGGCGGTCGGCAATGTCTCTCTGGCCCTGCGCCAAGTCGCCGATGAAGAGCCCGTGACCCGGCAGGTCACCACCGTGGCCGATCTCGGCGGATATCGCTCCTTTGCGACGACACCGGTCTCTTACTCGCCACGGGCCTACGCCTCGCGGGCCGCGGCGCCGCGCGCGCCGTCAGGCCCGGAGGTGAAGGTGACACGGGGCGTCGAGACCAAGAGCTACACGGTGGCGCGATGAGCACGCGCCTCGCCGTCGACACGGTTCAATCGGGCACGGGGGTGTTACGCATGAAGTCGATCGGTATGAGACCCGAGCATATGGCGAAGACGCTTCGCAATCTGCTCATCGCGCTCGCTGTCGTCGCGCCGACCCACGGTCTGGCCCAGGATAGCGACGGCCGATACGAACTGGTGATCCCGACCGGCAAGGCCGAGGTGCTCGAGACGCCCGCCAGCTACACCGACCTGATGGTGGCCAATCCGGACATCGCCGACGTCCTGCCGCTCTCGACCCACTCGGTCTATGTGGTGGGCAAGAAGATGGGCTCCACCGCGCTCAGCATCTACGGACCTGGCAAGCGGCTGCTCAGCTCGGTCAATGTCGTGGTCTCGGCCGACGTCGGCGGCATGAAGGCGCGACTGCACGACGTGATGCCGGAGGAGGACGGGGTCAAGATTTCGGCCGCCAACGAATCCATCGTGCTGTCGGGCCGGGTCAGCAGCGCGCCTCGCCTGCAACGGATCATCGCCCTGGCCGAGAGCTACGCGCCTGGCAAGGTGGTCAACATGATGTCCGTGCAGGGCGTCCAGCAAGTGATGCTGTCGGTGCGCTTCGTGGAGATGGAACGCCGGATCGCCAAGGATCTGCGCGTCAACACCCAGTCGCCCAACATGAGGCCGCACCATCCGTTCCTCTTCACCGGCGACACCAACGTCAACGCCTCGATCGGTCTTTCGAGTTTCGGCGCGATCCAGACCGTGCTGCGGGCCGGCGACGCCAACCTGGACATCCTGCTCGACGCGTTAGAGACCAAGGGCGTCGTCAAGACCCTGGCCGAGCCGACGCTGGTGGCGATGTCGGGCGACACCGCCAACTTCCTGGCCGGCGGCGAATTCCCGATCCCGATCGCCAGCGATCCCCAGGACGGGATCACGCGGATCACGGTCGAGTTCAAGCAGTTCGGCATCGCCCTGGCCTTCACGCCAACGGTCCTGGACGACGGCGTCATCAACCTCGTGGTCGCCCCGGAGGTGTCGAGCATCGACCCGACCGTGTCGGTGAACACCGGGGGGCTGAGCATTCCTGGGATCAAGGTGCGCCGCGCGCGCACTACGATTGAGCTGAGAGACGGGGAATCCTTCACCATCGCCGGCCTGCTGCGCGACGAGTATCGCAACGAGATCCGGCAATACCCCTTCATCGGCGACCTGCCGGTGATCGGGGCCCTGTTCCGCTCGACCGGCTATCAGAAGAACCAGACCGAGCTGGTGCTGGTGGTGACGCCGCATCTGGCGGTTCCGACATCGGGCCGCCAAGCCACTCCGGCCGACCGCTTCGTGCCCCCGTCGGACTTCGAGCTCTTCCTGTTCGGCGCCCGGCAGGCCACGCCCCTGCTGACCAGTCCTGAGGACCGCGCCCTGATGTCGGTCGACCCGGCCAAGGGCGGATTGGAGGGCGGCTATGGCCACCTGCTGTACTAGGGAGATCACGATGCGCCGTTCGACCAGGATCGGGATGCTGGCCGCAGCCGCCGCGACATTCGCCCTTGGTGGCTGCGTCTCGCCGCAGCTCCCGCTGGCCGCGGACTACGGCGTGGCCTTGCGGCAGAATATCGCCGCCCAGATCGCCAACCCCGAAGCCCGCTACATCCGTGAGGAGTCGCCGGCGGCCAGCGGTTCGCGCGCGGCCATCGCGCAGGAACGCTACGTCAAAGGCGCCGTGATCTCACCGGGCGCTCAGAACACGACAACGATCAGCAGCGGCGGGGCCGGCGGGCCGCCAGCAGCGCCGCCGGCAGGGAAGTGAGGGCCGTGAGATGCTACGCGCCGTCGGGAAGTTTCTCCACGCAGAGCGAGGCGCCGTCGCCCCGCTCTTCGCCGTTGGACTGACAGCCCTCATCGGCATGGGCGCGCTGGCCTGGGACGTCAGCCGCGCCTACGCTCTGCGCGCCGAACTCGACGCTGCGGTCGATGCCGCGGCCTTGGCCGGCGCCGGCCAGCTCGACGGCGGCGCCGGAGCCATGACGCGAGCGACCTCGGCGGCGCAGGGAGCGCTCGTCCAGAACGCCCAACGGCTCGCCAACGCCGGCGAAAGCAACGTCAGCATCGCCAGCGCCGACATCACCTTCCTGGTGGATCTCACGACCCGCGCCGCGGCGGGCAACGACGCCGACGCCCACTTCATCCAAATCAATCTTACGCCGCGCAACCTCGGCCTGGTCACTGGAGCCTTGGTCTCCACGATCAGCTTCAACGTCACGGCGCACGCCGTGGCCGGCTATGGCTCGGCGCTCTGCCTGGTGCCGCCGTTGATGATCTGCAATCCCAATGGGTCCGGCTCGTTCGACGGCGACAGCTACACCGGCCGAGCCTTGATCCTCACCTCGCCACCTGGCCAGAGCATGGCCCCCGGAAACTTCGGCTTCCTCCAGGTCGGCAACGGCGCAACCGCCGTCAAGGATGCGATGGGCCGCAATCCGCCCCTGACCGAATGCTTCGGAAGCATGGTCACGACCGAGCCTGGCAACATCCAATCGGCCGACGACTGGTTCAACACCCGCTTCGACATCTATCGCGCCTCGGCCAGCGGCAATAAGACCGATCCGGCCTTCGCCCCGGCCCTCAACACCATGACCGGGGTCAAGAGCAACGCAGGCGCCAGTTCCTGCACGCCCAGCACGACCGCGCCCCCGGACGACTGTTCGAACGTCGCCGCTGCTCCCAACGGTTACGGCTTCCCCAAGGACTGCAGCCAAGGTTCAGCCTACATCGGCAGCGGCCAGTGGAACGTCCAGAAGTACTTCGCCACCAACCACAGCGGACTAAATCCCGGCACATACGTTCCGAGCCCGCCCGGCAGCCCGGGCTTCCCGGGAAACGGCTGGGACGCCTACGGCCCGCCGCCCGTCGCCGGCGCGACAAGCCCGACCCGTTACCAGGTCTACAACTGGGAGCTGGCCATGCTCTCGGGGGCGATCAGCAAACCGCCCGGCGCCTTCTCCGACAGCCAGGACGACAATCCGCCATCGGGCAATTACGACCACGCCCGCCCATCTTGTAACACCACCAATCCGACCCAGGCCTCGCCTGATCGACGCACGATCTCGGCGGTCGTCGTGGACTGCGGACCGATCCATGGGCGTTCGACGGTCGCCGTCATCTCCAGGGTGGACTTCTTCCTCACCGCCCCGGCTGACAGCGCCACCATCTATGGCGAATTCATCTCGGCGACGTCGTCCTCCAGCGCCGTCGGTCAAACGACCCAGCGCAACTGGGTGCGGCTCTATGAATAGGGGCTGGTCCAGATTGCTCCATAGCGAGCATGGTGCCTCGGCGGTCGAGTTCGCGCTCATCCTGCCGTTGCTCATCCTGCTGCTGTTTGGGTTGTTCGAGGTCGGACGGATGTTCTGGACCTACAACATCGTCTCGGCGTCGGTGCGCGACGCGGCGCGCTACGCCGCCCGTGTCGACATGAACTGCGGCGGTTTCGCCAATGGCGCCGACACCGCCAACACCCAGCGTCTCGCCCGCACGGGGACCATCGACGTCGGCGGGACGCCGGTGATCCAAAACTGGACCAACAACGCCTCGGTGGCCGTCAACATCTCCTGCGTCAGCAACGCCTCCGGGACATATCTCGGTATCTATGAAGGGGCCGCGCAGATTCCCCGCGTGGAGGTCACGGCCGCCGCCCCCTTCCAGACCTCGTTCCTGTCCCTGCTGCCGGGCCTAAATCTCGGAACCATCAGCGTCAGTCACGCGGAGGTCTGGACCCAATGATCCGCTCCGGTTTCCTTCGGCGCCAAGACGGCGCAGCCGCGGTCGAGTTCGCGCTGGTCTCGTTGATCTTCGTCAGCATGATGCTGGGCGTGATCGACATGGCCAGATACGCCTGGGAGATCAATTCGGCCAAGGCCGCGGCCCGGGCCGGCGCCCGCCTGGCCATCGTCATCCCGCCTGTGGTCTCCGAGCTCGTCAACTTTGACGCGGTGACGAGCTGCTCGCTGGGTGGCGGCTCGGCCATTCCCCAAACCTGCAACCCGGGCAGCACCGACTATTCATGCACGTCCAGCGCATGCACGGCCGGCGGCACCTTGGTGAGCGCCAACTTCACACCGATCGTGACGCAGATGCAGCAGTACTACGGGCGCCTGCAGGCCTCCAATGTCAGGGTCCAGTACAGCCAACGTGGGCTCGGCGTGGCCGGCAGTCCAATGGGTTCGGATATCGAACCACTGGTGACCGTGAGCATCACAGGCCTGACGTTCCAGCCGATCGCCCTGCAGGTCTTCGGCGTCACGCTTCCCATCCCGACGGTGGAAACGACCCTGGTCGGCGAGGACATGACCTTATGATGCGTGCGCCGTTCCGGTTCAGTCGCAATGCCGTGGCCGAAGAGCTTTCCTTCCCGACGCCGGGGACGCGCCATCTTGCGTTCGATCCCGTCGCCTTCGCCGACGGCGCGCCGTCGCAGGCGCTGCGAGGGCAGTTTCCGCAGCTGCAATTCTCGTCCCTGGGCGGGGCGTGGACATCGGGTTCGCTAAAGGGCGCCGACGTCCTGCTCGTTGCGGTGGACGGCGCCTCGCCGGTCGACGTCGACGGCCTGTGCATCAATCTGCGGGAGAGCGGCCGAGCAGATCAGGTCGTCATTTGCCTCACCAACGCCGATCTCGCCACGACGCGTCGGCTGATCCGCGAGGGCGCCGCCGACGTGCTGCCGGCGCCTGTTTCGGAACCGGCCCTGGCGGCGACGCTCGAACGTATCGTCGGCCGGTTGGAGACCGCGGCCCCCCTGCCCGCCGCGAGCGGCCAGGTCGTGTCATTCCTCAAGGCGGGCGGCGGTGTCGGCTCGACAGCGCTCGCGGTGCAAGTGGCGGCGATCCTGGCGGACAATGGTCGTGGACCGCGCGTGTGCGTCGTCGATCTGGATGTCCAGTTCGGATCGGCGGCGATGTACCTGGATGTGCAAGACTCCATCACCATCGGCCAGGTGCTGTCCACTCACGGCGAGCTGAGCGAGATGGGGTTCGCCTCGGCGCTTCGGCCGCATGCCAGCGGCGCCCGCATCCTGGGAGCCCCGGCGGAGTTCGTGCCGCTCGACGCGCTGACGCCGAACGTGGTCGACGCCCTCGTCTCGGCGCTGAAGCGCGATTTCGACATCATACTGCTCGACCTCCCGACGGCCTGGACCGCCTGGACCTATCGGGCGCTGCGCCAATCCACACGGATCGTGCTGGTGAGCCAGCTCACGGTCCCGCACGCCCATCTGATCAGGCGCCAGCTCAATCTGATCGAGACCCAACGGCTTGAGGACATCCCCATCACCCTGGTCTGCAACCGGTGCGGCGGCGACAACCCGACCGGGGTCTCGCTCCGGTCCGTCGCAGGCGCGGTCGGCCGTCCTTTCGATGTCACCGTTCCAGACGAACGCAAGTTGATGAACGAAGCCATCAACCAAGGGGTGGCGCTCAGCACGCTCCGGCGTGGTTCGAAGCTTGAAAAAGCCTTGGTGCAACTAGGGGAGCTGATTGCACCGAAGGCGGCGACCGCCAAGCCAAACCGAGGCAATTGACCATGGTGTTCTGGAACGAAAAGTCGCTGGCCGCCAACGACGGAGTCGCCCCTTCGGCGGCCCTGGACGACGGCCTGGCTCTCAAGGCGCGGTTGCACCTGCGGCTGCTGGACATGCTCAACCTCTCAGCCCTCGAGAAGACCTCTCGAGAAACGTTGGCCTTGGAGATACGCCGCACGGTGAGCAGCCTGCTGGCCGAAGAAAAGCGCCTCCTGTCTCCGACGCAGAGCGATCAGCTCGTCGAGGAACTCCTTGATGAGTTGCTGGGGCTCGGCCCGTTGGAGCCCCTGCTCAAAGACGACACCATCACCGACATCCTGATCAACACCCATGAGAGGGTCTACATCGAGCGCGGCGGCCGGCTGCAGCTGTCGGGCCTGCGCTTCCAGGATTCACGCCACCTCCTGCGCATCATCAACAAGATCGTCTCGGCCGTCGGCCGCCGGGTGGATGAGTCATCCCCGATGGTGGACGCCCGCCTCGCCGACGGGTCCCGTGTCAACGCGATCATCCCGCCGCTCGCCGTGGACGGCCCCCTGGTCTCCATTCGGAAGTTCGCCAAGATTCCGATCAACATGGGCAAGCTCGTGGAGATCGGAAGCATCACCGGTGAGATGGCGACGGTGTTGCAGGCCCTGGTGGCGGCGCGACGCAACGTCCTGATCTCGGGCGGCACGGGCTCTGGAAAGACCACCCTGCTCAATGCGTTGTCGGCCTTCATTGACGGCCACGAGCGCATCGTAACGATCGAGGATTCCGCCGAGTTGCAACTGCAACAGCCCCATGTCGGCCGATTGGAGACGCGCCCCTCGAACATCGAAGGCAAGGGCGAGGTCAATCAGCGCGAACTGGTCAAGAACGCCCTGCGGATGCGGCCCGACCGGATCATCGTCGGGGAGGTGCGCGCCGGCGAGGCGTTCGACATGCTCCAGGCCATGAACACCGGCCATGATGGTTCGATGACCACGGTCCACGCCAACACCGGCCGCGACGCGCTCTCGCGTATCGAGCAGATGATCGGCATGGCCGGGTTCGACATTCCGATACGCTCCATTCGTGGCCAGATCGCCTCGGCGATCCACGTGGTGGTGCAAACCGAACGCCAGGAGGACGGCCGCCGTCGGGTGATCTCGATCGCCGAGCTCGTGGGGATGGAACAGGACGTCATCACCCTGCAGGAAATTTTCCGGTTCAAGCGCACGGGCCGAGGTCCGGACGGCGACGTCCTCGGACAGTTTGAAACCACGGGCGTGCGCCCCAAATTCATCGAACACCTCGTCTCACGCGGCATCAACCTGCCGCTGGACATGTTCATTCACGGCCGCCGGTCGGTCTGAGCCATGAACCAGTTCCTGCTTCCCCTCACCTTTGTCCTGGCCTTTGTGGCGGTTGCAACGCTTGCGCAGGCGCTCGCCAACATCTTGCTGGCCCGCAGATCCCGGACGCAGCGCGTCAATAGACGCCTGACGCTTCTTGAGTCGGGCATGGGCCACAAGGAGGTCTATGAGACCCTGGTCCGCAGGCCCAAGGCGCCGCAATTCCATAGCCTCTTCTTCCTCCGCGCCTATGACAAGGCGGCCGGTTTCCTGCGCCAGGCCGGCTTGTCCATGTCGCCGCTGGCCATGGTCGGAACCGTGGCCGCCGTCGGACTGGGCTTGGCCCTGGCCGCCAATCTCGTCATGCGGCTGTTGGGCGTCGGCGGCCACCTGCCTGAAACCGTCATGTCGGTCGCGGGCGCTTTCGTCCTGACGGGCCTGGCGTTCTGGATCTGGGTGTCCGGACGGCGTCAGAAGCGAGCCAAGATCCTCGAAGAACAGATGCCGCTGGCCCTGGACATCGTGGTCCGCTCCCTGCACGCGGGGCATCCGGTCGTCTCGGCGTTGCAGTTAGTGACGGAAGAGATGGGCGATCCGATCGGCAGCGAATTCGGCCTGATCGTCGATGAGACGACCTACGGCTTTGAGCTGCGCGAGGCGCTCGCGAACTTCGCGCGCCGGACCGGGTCCGAAGACGCCCACTTCTTCGCGGTCAGCGTCGCCATCCAGACAGAGACCGGCGGCAACCTCGCCGAAATCCTCCACAACCTCGCCATGGTCGTTCGCAGCCGGATCACGCTTGGCAAGCGCATCAAGGCGCTCGCGAGCGAGGGCCGGATGTCCGCGATCATCCTCAGCGGCCTCCCGATCTTCCTCATCGGCTCGATCGCGCTGACCCAGCCACAGTTTTACACCAGCAAATTCTCGGATCCGATCTTCTGGCCGACCGTAACGGTGATCCTGGTCATTTACGGGCTCGGGCAACTCATGATGCGCCGCATCGTGAACTTCAAATATTAGGAGAAGATCGTGGGGATTTTGCAGATCGCATTACTCGCCTCGATCTTCCTGGCGGTCGTCAGCGTGACGATCTGGGGCGCTCAACATCTACAGGGTTCGCTACAGGTCCGGCGGAGGCTGCAGAACAACGCGTCGTCCATGGAGCATGCCGGCCCGCAGGCCGTCCTCAAGAAATTGAACGTCACCAATCCCGTCCTGGCATGGGTGCAGACGGCGACGGCGTCAGGCGACAACACCGAACCCACGCAGCTCAAGCGCGTCCTACAGCAGATCGGCCTCGAAAACGCATCGGCCCCGGTATGGTTCGTGATCATCCGGTTCGCGCTCGCCATCGGCGTGCCGTTGATCTTCCTGTTCAGCCAGAGCCTGTCCGAGCGGCCGGCCACAGGCCTGCCGCTGATCTTCGGCGCCCTCGCACTTTGCGCCCTGGGTTTCATCGCCCCCCGGGCGGTGATCGATCGGATCGCCGCAAGCCGGAAGAGCGCGCTCGAGGACCAATTCCCAGACGCCCTGGACCTGATGGTGATCTGCGTCGAGGCCGGCCTCGGATTGGAGGCGGCCTTCGTGCGTGTCGGGCTCGAAGTCACAGAGTCCCACCCGCGGATCGCCCACGAATTTTCGCTGGTCTCGGATGAACTCCGGGCCGGGCGGGCGCGCGCCGAGGCGCTGCGCAATCTAGGTGAGCGAACAGATGTACCCGCGCTTCGGTCCTTCGCCGCGCTTCTGATCCAGACCGACGCCCTGGGCACCAGCATCGCGCAGACGTTGCGCACCTACTCCCAGGAGATGCGCGAGCACCGGTTCCTACGTGGAGAAGAAAAGGCCCTGCGCATTCCGGTCCTGATGACCATACCGCTGGTCGCCTGCATCCTCCCGGTCATCATTTCGGCGCTGCTGCTGCCGGCGGTCATTTCTGTAATTCGGATCCTCGTACCGGCTCTCAAGGGAGGCTGATATGCACGCCAAGGCCATGGTGACGGCCGGTACAGTTGTCTTGAGTCTCGGACTGTCGGGGTGCGGCACGGTCTCGTCCAAATTCCTGCGGCTGGCCGGGTGGCGCCCTGCCCCGGCGTTGGAACTACGGGCAGCCAGCCAGGGCGACGACATCGTCCAGACGCCTTCGTCCGCCGATCGTCTCTACGCCGGTGCGTCGATCGCCATCCACAAACGCGACTATGGAACGGCCCTGGAGATCCTGCAGCTGGCCAAGCAACGGACACCAGACGACGTCCGCGTGCTGAACGCACTGGGCGTCGTCTATGACAAGCTCGGCCGCTTCGACCTCAGCGATCGCTACTATCACCTCGCCGCGGCCGCCGACCCCACATCGCCCATCGTAACCGCCAATCTGCGCTACTCATCGGTTCTCAGGACCGAGAGCGTGGCCCTGACCGAGCAGGCGAGCATTCCGACGGCGCCGGTCGCGGCCGTCGCGCTGACACGTTCGCTCGCGCTCGTCGCACCGCCTCCCGCCATGACATTGACCCTCGCCCAAGCCGCCGCGCCGCCTCGCAAGGTCACCTCCGGCCTCTCCGGCGGCCCGTTGATCGTGGTGAACGCCAGCGGCCGGACCGGCGCTCAGGAGCCTGTGCGCCAATATCTGGCTTCGGCGGGTTGGACCGTCAGGACAAGGCTCGAGATCCGCCCCTTGCAGGCGACCTCCGAAGTGCGCTTCGCCGAGCGGCACCGCGATCTCGCCGAAGCGCTGGCGAGAACCCTGCCCTTCCGAGCATCGCTCTTGGCCTGTGCAAACGGCTGCTCAGGATTGGAACTGATTGTCGGAGCGAACGCCAAGGTGGCGGGTCCATACGGTGCGATAAGAGGGGCGTCTTGATGGTTTCCACGTTCAAGAGACACAGACTGAACACAGCGCTTCGCAGCGCCGTGGTCCTGGGCGCATCGCTGGCTGTGCTGGCTGGCGCGCCGGCCCAGGCCGATGGCCTCTTCGGGTTCGGCCGCGCCAAGTCCGCGGCCGCCGAGCAGCAAATCGAGCCGGTGCTGGACGCCGTGAACCAGGCGTTGGCGGAGGGCCGGCTCGTCGACGCCGGTCGGATACTCGATTCAGCCTACGCCGCGGGCGCCGTGGATCCTCGACTGCTACTGTGCTCCGGAGAGCTCCAGCTCGCCCGGGAGCGATATGACGAGGCGATCGTCACCTTCAGCCAGGCCGAGGCGTCCGCCCCGCTGAAGGCGCGGGCCATGCAGGGGCGAGGCCTGGCCCTGTCAAAACGCGGCCGGCCAGCCGACGCCGTTCCGGTGCTGGAAGAAGCCGTGCGGCTGGATCCGAGCCTATGGAGAGCCTGGAACTCTCTGGGCGTCGAGAGGGATCGGCGACATGACTGGGCGGGCGCGGCCGACGCCTATGAGCATGCGCTGAAAGCCCCCGACGCCAGTGCGATCGTCTTGAACAACCGTGGATACTCGCTGCTGCTCCAGGAGAAGTATCGGGAGGCCTCCAATGACTTCGTGCTGGCCTTGCAGAAGGACCCTGGACTGAGCGGCGCACGCACCAATCTGCGGCTGTCGCTGGCGCTGCAGGGCGACTATCAGCGCGCGACCTCGGTGAGCGGGACCGAGGATCGGGCCTCGGTGCTGAACAACGCCGGCTTCGCCGCGGTTCTCCGTGGCGACCTCAACGCAGCCGAAGGGCTGTTCAAACAGGCCATCGACGTGCGCGGAAGCTCCTATGGCCGCGCGATCGAAAACCTCCAGATGGTCAAGGCCCTACAGGCCTCCAATGCTCAACTGGCGGCGAGGGCCCCGTGAGCCTCTCCGAGGTCGTGGCGTGGGGACCAGCGGCGCTGTTCGGGGGGTTCCTGCTGATCGCCGCAGGGGTTGATGCGGTTCGCCGCAAAATTCCCAACTGGACCGTGATCGGTCTGATCGCGACCTATCTCGCGGCGCTGGCGCTAGGCCTGGCCCCCAGTACCTGGCCCTCGGCGCTGGCCGCCGCGGCGATCGCCTTTGGGGTGACCTATCCGCTCTATCACTTCGGCTTCCTGGGCGCCGGCGACACCAAGCTGTTCACCGCCGTCGCGCTGTTCGCCGGTGCGAACCACCTGCTGGCGGTCGCCGTCCTGACCACGCTGGCCGGTGGAGCGCTGGCGTTGGGCTCGATTATCCTACGGCCGAAACGGGCGCTACGCGGCCTCACCAGCCGGGGGCGCGCCGAAGGCGCCGGGCGAGGCATACCCTACGGCGTGGCCATAGCCTTGGGCGGCATAGGCACGGCCATGGCCATCCAGGGCTTCTTCCCTAGTTTGATCTGAATTCGCGGGTTCCCGGACGCGACTTACCGACCACGTGTGGCCCCGGGGGGGGCGCTATCACCATGCTTGGCATGGGGCCACAGCGGATGAAAGATGGCGGGCCTGACGGCTAGGCCGGCAACAGAACCAACAGCAGCGGCGCTAGGAACAGATGAGTTCCAACGTGCCCGGCGAGCGCCGAAACCCAACCGTGACGCCAAAACAGCCACCCCCAGATCAGACCGGGGAACAGGTATCTCATCAGGTCATAGGTGAGGTCGGCGAGATCGGAGGGTGGCTGCATCTTCGGAACAATGTTGATGGCTTGAACGATCACGATCACAGCCAGGAACCCAGATGGAGGCAGGCGCCCGCCCTGCGCCCGCCAAAGCAGCACAAGCCCGGCGACCAGCCCGGACATCGCCACAAGGCGGTAAGTGAACTCCTCGCCCGCAGCGCTCGCCATGAGCACCGCTATGCGTCCGGCCAAGTTGGGTCCGCTGAAAAAGGCGACATAGGCCGGCGAGAGCGTCTCTCGGAACAAGAACCCGTCCGCGACGACGATCACCGCGGTCACCAGCAACATGCCGGCCACTACGGCGCGGGCGGCCGTTCCTGGCGCCTCCGGCCACAGCCGAAGTCCGCCGAACAGCTGGGAAATAGATGCGGCTGAGACCCGTTGGTCGGCGGAGCGCTGCATAGGCCGATTGTAACACCCCCCGCCGACGCGCCGCCATTGCAGGCTTACGCGGGATTTCGCCGGCGAAGCGAGCGCAATGCGGTGCGGTGCTCAGGCTCAAACCCGACGGGCGCAGTCCGAAATGACCTGACCCAAGGCGACGCCACGCGGATCATGCAGGATGCTGCCGAACATCCGGTTGGGCGTGTAGCCGACGCCGATGCGGAGATCGGGGTCCGCGTAGCCGAACGAGCCGCCCCAGCCACAATGACCGAAGGCGCGGGGACCCGGACCGAAGAGGCTGTCACGATTGATCATGACGCCCGCGCCCCAGTCTCCAGCACCAAGCAGACGATCGGGCCGGTCGCTCCGAACGACTTGCATCGCGTTGATGGATTCGGGCGATAGGACGCGGACGCCGTCGAGTTCCCCACCGTTTGCGACCGCGCCCCATAGCTTGGCGAGGCTGCGTGCGGTCGCATGTCCGTTTCCGGCCGGAATCTGCGCCCGTCGCCAGTCCGCGCGGTTGGCCGTATCGCCGGCGAGAGCGGGGTTCAGCACGCCTTTGAGCGCGATGGAGTCGATCTGGACGTCGGCGCCGGACTCCGGTGGCGGCGTCAACGGCGCGATACGCGACCAATGCGCCTCCATGACGCCGATCTGCAGGTCCAGATCGAGGGGGCCTGCGAAGAGGTCCGCGATCAGGTCTCGGGGCGTCGATCCCGTGACGCGACGCGCGATCTCGCCGGCCAGGAAGCCATAGGTCATGGCGTGGTAGGAGGTGTCCGTCCCCGGCGGCCAGAACGGCGCCTGACGCGCCAGGCGGCCGGTGACGAGATCCCAGTCGCCGAAGTCTTCGACTGTGGTCTCTTCGGCGAACCCGTTCAGACCAATCTGGTGGGAGAGCGCTTGGCCCACCGTGGCCTCGCCTTTGCCCGCCGCGGCGAACTCAGGCCAGTAGCGGGCCACCGGCGCGTCATAGGAGAGCAGCCCGTCACCGACGAGCCGCGCGAGGGCCAGCGCCATGACGCCCTTCGTCGTCGACCACACGTTGACCAGGGTGTCGGGCGCCCAGGGCCGCGAGGTCGCGGCGTCCGCGACGCCACCCCAAAGATCCACGACGCAGCGGCCGTCCAGGAAGACGCTTACCGCGGCGCCGAGCTCTGGAAACGGCGCGTTGGCGTCGAAGTTCGCCGCGAAGGCGTCCTTTACGGGCGCGAAGGCGGGGTCCGTCACGCCGCCAAACGCGGGCGAATTGTTGCTGACCATGGCTGATGCTCCGCTGCGCCTAGAAGCTGCGCTTGACCTCGACGCCGACCTGCCGTGGCGCGCCCCAGGTGATGAAGCGGGACCCGAACGTGTCGCTGGAGTCCAGGGCCGCGATGTAGGCCTTCTTGGTCAGATTGGAGCCGTAGAGCCGGACCCGGTATTTCTCGTCCGGGCTTTCCCAGATGAGGTTGGCGTTCAGCAGGACGTAGCCCTTCTGCGCGTCCAGCGGGGTGTTGAACTCGCGGTAGAAGGACTTCGAGCGGTAGCTCGCATCGAGCCGGGCGATGACCCGGCCGCGATCGGTCGCGTCAGTCTTGTACGACACGCCGACATTGCTCGAGACCTTGGGCGAGCGGTTCAGTCGATTGCCATCGAGATCCTGCTGCCCCGCGGCGGGGTTGAGCCCGTCGATGTTGGTGAACCGCGTGTACTGCGCGTCCAGCAGAGTGACGTTGGCGTCGATCGACCAATGCGAGTCCGGGTGAATACCGCCCTCCAACTCCAGCCCCTTCACCTCGGCCGCCCCGGCGTTGGTGATGAACCGGGCGAGCCCGATGACCTGGCTGACCTGCAGATTGGTGTAGTCGTAGAAGAAGGCGGCGGCGTTGATCGTCACGGCCCCGTCGAGGAAGCGGCCCTTCACCCCGCCTTCGTAGGCGGTGAGCTTCTCCGGTGCGAAGGAGTTGTTGCAGCCGTAGAGGTTGAAGCCGCCCGCCTTGTAGCCCTTGGAGAAGGTGGCGTAGAAATTCAGGCCTTCGTTGGCCTCATATGAGGCCCCAAGGCGAGGCGTCGTCGACTTGAACGTGCGATCATTGGTCTGCATCGGGCAGGTCGTGATGGGCGGCGTCGGTCCGAAGGACAGGATGTTCTTCTGCGTGAAGGTCTGCTTTTCCGACGACACCCGGACGCCCCCGAACACGCTCAGGCGGTCGGTGATGTGCGCCGTGGCGTCGACGTAGCCCGCAGAAGCCTCGGTCTTGTATTTCGGGATTCGGAAGACGAGGTCGCTGTTGGGCGGCAGGGGGAACGAGCCGTCGAGGATGTCGTAATCGAGGACGTGCTTGAGGTCGTTGTTCAGGTAGTAGAGCCCGGCAATGAGATCGAAACGGCCGACCGTGTAGCTGCCGTTGAGCTCCTGCGAGAAGCTGTTCGTCCGGTAGTAACGGTGAACGGGGAAGATCGAGACGTTGATACCGTCGTCATCGTTCCGATATTTGTCCACCAGATGGGAGTAGCCGGTGGTGGACTTGATCGTGGCGTCGCCGAGCTTCCAGGTCAGGATGGCCGAGCCCTGCCATAGATCCCGCTCCGAACTCATGGGGCTGTTGGCGGCGGTCCGCCAAGGCTCGAAGGAATAGGTCGCCGTCGCCAGGATCGGATTGTTCCGGATCGTCGCCGGCGTGGGGAGAGCGTTCAGGACGAAATACTGCGTGGGGCCGTCGCCCTGCACGAACGCGCCGGTGAGGTCGAGCGTGAGGTTGGATGCAAGATCGGCGGTGACGCGAAGCCGGCCCGACAGGGTCTCGCCCTTGTCCACGTCCTGGCCGCCCGGGAGGACGTTCTTCACGAAGCCGTCCCGGCGCTTCGTCCAATCCAACACCAGCCGCGAGCGGAGGGCGTCCGTCACGGGCATGTTCAGGACCGTCTGGAGCTTGCTCTCGTTGTAGGTCGCGTAGCTTCCGAGCACGTAGCCTTCGAAGCGGTCGGTTGGGGCCATTGTGATGAAGTTGACGGCGCCGCCGTTGGCGTTCCGCCCGTAGAGGGTGCCCTGCGGCCCGCGGAGCACCTCGACGCGGGCCAGGTCGATCTGACTAAGGTCGCCCATGGCCGCCGTGGGCTGGAACACGCCATCGACGTGCACCGCGACGGCGACGCCCGGCGCGCCGGGATTGAGGCCCACCCCACGGATCGAGATGGCGGTCTGACCGAGCAATTTCCCGGACGCCATGCTGGGCGCCAGGAACTGCAGGTCATCGACGCGCGAGACGCCGCGGTCGCTGAGCGCCGCGCCGCTGAGGGCGGAGATCGCGGCCGGCACATCCTGGAGGGTTTGTTCGCGCCGGAGCGCGGTGACCACGATCTCTTCGACCGAGGCGGGGGCCGTGCTGCTGGTCTGGGCCAACGCCGACGGCGCTATGAACGGAACGGCCGCCGCAGCCGAAGCCAGCAAGATGAGTCGCGTGGTCGTCTTCATCAGATCCCTCCCAATTTCCCGCTGATGACGCTTGTCGCCCACCGCGGTTTTGTCATTTGCGTGCATGAAAGTCCGCCGTTTGTGAAAATGAGTCAAACGGAAACTGACAATGGGGTGCGTCGATGATCGGAGTTGCAGCTTGACGCGCATGCGTGCGCATGGGACCGGAGGTTGTGACAAGACCCGCCAAGCCAGAACGATCCACCCGGGGGGCGAAGCGCGACCGTGTGATCGCCGAGGCGGCGCGTACGCTGAACCGGTACGGGGTTTCCAAAGCCTCGCTGCCGCTGATCGCCGAGCAGCTCGGCGTGTCGCGGGCTGCGATCTACTACTATGTCGAGGACCAGGAGGACCTGGTCTTCCAGAGCTATCTCAGATCCTGCGACGCCCTCTCGGAATACCTGGCCACAGCCGAAGGCGGTGGCGGGACGGCGCTGGAGATCGTTGAGCGCTTCATCGATGTGGCGCTGGCGCCCTCGAACCCGGAACTCGCGGCGCTTAGCGACATGGCGTATTTGAACGCCGAGCGGCAGGCGACCGTCCACGCCGCTTTCAATGCGGTGAAATCGCGACTCGCCGAGATCCTGGCGCTCGGCATCGCCCGCGGTGAGA
The DNA here is from genome assembly GCF_001429025.1 of Phenylobacterium sp. Root700. Lineage (GTDB taxonomy): Bacteria > Pseudomonadota > Alphaproteobacteria > Caulobacterales > Caulobacteraceae > Phenylobacterium. Next base: position 166,392 of record NZ_LMHT01000004.1, read on the forward strand.
TCCGCAACTGTACGGTGAGCGTGGTCTCGCCCGCGATCCTTAGCCTGACGCTTTGGCTGCCCATCGCCAAGATGTGGCGCAGCATCGACAACCTGACCCACGTTGAGCTGGTCGACGCCATCAAGACCATGCTTCGCCAGGGGATCGCCGCTGACCGGCAAGGTGAAGTCGCTTTCAAGCCGCTGCCGCTGACGCTCGACGACGGCCAAAGACTGAAGGTCTTCGACACCGACGCCTTGGCCGTAGCCAAGCAGGAATCGCTCCTGGCCGCCGCCTCGTGGCTGTTCAATCTCAAGGGCGTCGATGCGACGTCGCTGGACGAGATCGCCGCCAGCGTCGGCGCGACCAAGCGAGTGATTTATCATAACCTCGGCGACAAGGAGACGCTGATCGCCGCCTGCTACAGCCGCTCGTTCCGGCTGTACGAAAGTGTCGCGCGCCAGTGCGAAGCGCTTCCGGGTCCCCGCATCGCGGCGATCGCGGCGTCGGTCTACGCCTATGCTGAGGCCGGCCTTCGCGAGGACATCGCCACCTACACCCCCGTCACCGGGTTCGGCGCCCTGCCCGCCGCGCTGCAGGACGAGGTCAACGCGTCGACTGTTCGGTTGATGGACTCCTTCATCGAGATGTACGAGCAGGGCCAGCGGGAGGGGTCGATACGGCCTTTGAATCCCCGGGCGATCATCGCGGTGAACCCCGGCACGTTCCAGTGGCTGCCCAAATGGTACGACACTCTCTCGCCGGCTGAACGGGCGCTGGCGCCCCTTGAACTCGCCGACCTCAACCGGCTCGGCCTCCTCCCGGCATAACCGCAAGACGCGTTTTCCGACGCGCATCTTGACTCAACATTTCAAACGCGGATTATTATGCACTCAATTGTCAATCAATTGGGGCCATAGAAGCCCTGAAAATTAGGGAAACGCGACGATGGGTGACACGACTCAGGTAAGCGGGCTCGACCCGGAAACGCTTCGTCGCAAGTATTTGGCCGAGCGCGACAAGAGGCTGACGGTCGATCGCGCCGCTGGATATGTCTCTCCCGAGGGCGCGCTCGCTCGCTATCTTGAAGATCCGTATGTCCAGGGCGCCGCGCGGCCCGCGGTGGTCGAGGAAGTGGACGCCGCCCTGATCGGCGCCGGCTTCGGCGGTCTGCAAACGGCCGTTCACCTGGCCAAGCTCGGCGTCGACAATTTCAAGATCATCGACAAGGCCGGCGACGTTGGCGGGGTCTGGTATTGGAACCGCTATCCCGGCGCGTCATGCGACATCGAATCCTATGTCTACATGCCGCTGCTCGAAGAGATGGGCTACGTGCCGACGGAGAAATACACCCGCGGTCCCGAGATCTTTCGCTACGCCCAAAGCATCGCGGAACGGTTCGACCTCTACCGGCGCGCGCTGCTCAGCACCCAGGTCGAGGAACTTCGCTGGGACGAAACGGCCGGGCGCTGGCGAATTCGCACAGATCGCGGCGACCTGATCAGCGCGCGTTTCGTGTGCCTGGGGACGGGGGTCTTACAGAGCGTCAGGCTGCCGGCCATCCCAGGCATAGAGTCGTTCGAGGGGCACAGCTTCCACACTTCGCGCTGGGACTACGCCTACACCGGAGGTGACCCGACGGGCGGCCTGGACGGCCTTGGCGACAAGCGGGTCGGGATCGTCGGAACCGGCGCCACGGCGGTGCAGTGCATTCCGCACCTCGGCGCCGCGGCGAAGCACCTCTATGTCTTCCAGCGCACGCCGGCCGCCGTACCCGTGCGAGACAATCGTCCGACGGATCGCGCGTGGGCGGAGTCCCTCGCGCCGGGGTGGCACAAGCACCGCATTGAGAACTTCAACAACCTCATCTGCGGCGTCCCGCAAGAGGACGATCTCGTCGCCGATGGCTGGACGGAAGTGTTGGGTCGGATCAGCGTGGACCTCCAAGGCGTGAACGATGCTTCCCCAGACCGTCAGCTCGCGGACTTCGCGTACATGGAAAAGGTCAGGCAGCGGGTCGACGAAGTTGTCCGTGATCCTGCGACGGCCGAGGCGCTGAAGCCCTGGTTCAACATCATGTGCAAGCGGCCCTGCTTCCACGACCAGTATCTGCCGGTATTCAACCAGCCGAACGTGAGTTTGGTCGACACCAACGGCCTAGGCATTGAGCGCATCGAAGGCCGGACGGTGTGGGCCGGGGGACAGGCCTACGAACTGGACTGCCTCATCTACGCCAGCGGCTTCGACTTCCAGGGCGGCAACCTGGCCCAGCGCAACCGCTTTGAAGTTTACGGGCGGGGCGGCCGCGGCCTCACCGACAAGTGGGCCGGGGGAATGACGACGCTGTTCGGCTATTTCAACCATGGCTTCCCGAACCTCTTCAATCAGACGGCCACCCAGGCGGGCCTGACCAGCAATGTCACCCATGGGCTGGGAGAGGCCGGGAAGATTTTCGCGCAGATGGTCCGATACGGCCTCAGCAACGGCGTGAAGGCTTTCGACGCCACGACGCAAGCCGAGATCGCCTGGACAGATCGGCTCCGGGCCATGGCCGGCGCGCGGACGCGCTACGATCTGGAGTGCACGCCCGGCTACTACAACAACGAGGGCAAGCCGGCGGAGTTCGAGGGGCTGAACAGCTTCTACCCCGAGGGGGCGGCGGCGTTCATCCGTCTCATGGACGATTGGGTTTCTGACGGGCGGTTCGAAGGGCTCGATCTGGCTCGCGCCGGTGTCGCTGTAACGGCCTGACGCGGGCGTCGGCGGCGGGCCCCTTCCCCCGTGCGGATCGGGCCGCCGCCACTGAACTTCCCCCAACTTGAGGCCGCGCGTGCGCGGCCTGCCTTTTTCACGAGAAGACGGAGAACGCCGCATGTCGGGTCGATTGGACGGCAAGGTCGCGCTGATCACGGGCGCCGCGTCGGGGATTGGACTGGAGAGCGTCGAGCTCTTCCTTGCAGAGGGCGCGCGCATCATCGCCGCCGACATTCAAGACGCGAAGCCCCCACCGCCCCGCGTGGGCACCAAGGATCGTCAGGTGAGCGGCCCCACGCTCTTCGACGGCGAGCACAACATCCCGTGACGCCCCGCTGCGCTGGCTAAGGGGTGGCAAAGCCGAGCACCGCCTTGGTTTCAAGAAATTCCGCGATGGCGTGGTCGCCCCATTCGCGGCCGTTTCCAGACTGTTTGAACCCTCCGAAAGGCGCCGTGTAGTCAACCGGAGCTCCGTTGAGATTAACCTGGCCGGCCTGCAGTTGGGCCGCGATAAATCGGATGGTGTCCGTATCTTCACCTGAGACGTACGCCGCAAGGCCGAACGGCGTATCGTTGGCGATCTGTACGGCGTCGTCGAGGTCGTCATAGGCGACGACCACCAGAACAGGGCCAAAGACTTCTTCACGTGCGATGGTCATCTCATTGGTCACGCCAGCGAAAATGGTGGGCTTTACGAAGTAGCCCCGGTCAAAATTCTCGGGTTTGCCGGGCCCTCCGGTCACAACCGTAGCGCCATCTTGGATCGCCCCGAGTATCAACTCCTGAATGCGGCCCCAGTGAGCGCCGCTGATGACAGGACCAACGTCCGGATCGGATCGAGGTGCTCCAACCGTCAACGCCTCGGCTCGTTGCTTGGCGACAAGCAGCGCTTCGGCAAGGCGTGCGCGGGGCACCAGCATCCGGGTAGGCGCGTTGCAGTTTTGACCGGCGTTCAGCGCGATACCATCCACGCTTCTGACCACGGCCGCCGGAAGGCTCTCGTCGTCCAATATGATGTGCGGAGATTTCCCGCCAAGTTCCTGGTGGACACGCTTGACGGTCCTGGCGGCGATTTGTGCGACCTGGACTCCGGCTCCAGTTGAACCGGTGAAGCTGACCATGGCCACCCCCGGATGGCTTGCCAAGGCCTCGCCGACTACACTCCCCTCCCCGTTTACGAGGTTGAAAACGCCCGCGGGCACCCCGGCGGCATGCATGATCTCGGTCCAGACAACAGCCGAGAATGGCGCGATTTCAGATGGCTTCAGCACCATAGTACAGCCAGCGGCGATGGCTGGCGCGACCTTGCAAGCGATCTGGTTGATAGGCCAGTTCCAAGGAGTGATGAGCGCGCACACCCCGATCGGTTCTCGAACAATCAGGGTGTCGCGGCGAAGCTCGCTGAACCGATATGCCCGCAGCGCCGCGATCGTCGCTTCCAAGTGATGGAGGCCGATGGCCGTTTGCGCACCCTTCGCCAGGCTGAGCGGCGCTCCCATCTCGGAGAGGATGGCGTCGGCCACGTCGTCATAGCGTCGGCGAAATTCTTCCGAGATCGCCTCAAGAAGGAAAAGACGCTCAGACCAGCTCACCCGGCTCCAGCTCGAAAACGCGCCTCGCGCCGCCCTGACCGCCAGGTCAACATCTGCAGCTGAGCCAAGGCTGACGTGCCCGACCACGCCCTCAGTCGCGGGATCGACGACTGGAATGATGTTGGATGTGAGCGGATCAACCCATGATCCGCCGATGTAGAATTGAAGCACGTCACGCATGGGCGATCGTCCAATCTGCAGGCGTGGCCGGGGTACAATGATCAATCGCGATCTCGCTGACCAGGACCACCTGCTCCGTGTCAGTGTAGTTCGGGATATCGGCCTGCAACTCGGCCATGTGAGGGAAGAAGGCCGCCTCGTAGGCCGCTCGCGACTCGCAGATAAAGCTGCAGATGGCGGTGTACTGGGGTGAGGGCCACGGCGCGCCCGGATCGACAACGCGCTCCACAGTGATCGAGGTCATCGCCGCCCCTAGGCGAGCGATCGACAGCGGCATGTGGACGCTCAGATAGTAGTCGAAGTCGAATTTCGATCCCGGAGTGTTGGGGTAGAGAATGGTGACCTTGATCATCAGGTTCAGGCGTCCATGCAGTTGATGTAGGCACCATCCGTCGCTTTCATTGGGTCCGCCGCCATTCAAAAGTATGGCGCGCGCCAGGAACCTGGCAGCCAATGGTACGGGGACTACAGGCTCCCGTGACGCTCCATTCCCCCGGTCGCCCTGCCCCGCAGCAGCCCCATGCCCCACTATCCGCCGCGCCACCACGCGCTCGCGCTTGAAGCCTGGCCTGTCTGGGCGAGTTGCACACCGGTGGCAGCGGGTGGCTGGAACTGCTAGCGTCGGGAGGCTCCCAGAAGCTTTTCGGCGTGGGGCGACCAGACGTTCGAGTGTGCCAGTGAAGCGTAAGGACGACCGCTGCGGCGACACGCAAGGCTGCGCGTTGAGGCTTCCGTAGTTCAGCGGCCCAAAATGGGCGGTCTCCACCGTCTGAAAACCGCCCCCTACTTTCGTGTGGGGCGGTTCACGGCTCGCCTTGATCAAAGTCCCGCGACCACGGTTTTGGAGATCGACGATGTCGACTGGGCAACAGATATCTGTTCGGATAGTCGCCGTCGCAGGTAGTTTGAGGCACGGCTCGACCAATGCCGCGCTGCTCGATCTAGCCGCGCGGCTCGCGCCCTCGTCTGTCAACGTTCAGATCTACGAGGGGTTGGCCGCCCTCCCTCACTTCAATCCCGACCTGGATCAAGATCCTCTGCCAGACGTGGTAGCGGTGTGGCGTCGCATCGTCAGCGATGCAGACGCCCTCCTAATTTCGTCCCCCGAATATGCATCCGGCATACCGGGCGGCTTGAAGAACGCACTTGATTGGCTTGTCGGCGATCCATTGTTTTCGGGTACGCCGGTCGCCCTATTCAACGCCTCTCCGCGCGCCACGGCGGCGCAGGAGTCCCTGAAACTCGTCCTAAATACGATGTCTGCTCACCTTGTTGCTGACGCGTGCATAACCCTGCCGATCGTTGGACCAGTGTCCGATCGCCCGATCCGGGCAGACGATTCTCCACTCGCCCTCCGGATCCTCAATGCGCTTCGGGCCCTGGAGACAGCCGGACTACAACGCCGTTCGACACAGGAACATCCGCCCAGGTCAGGGAAGTGATCGCCTGGCCCGCGCCTATGCCGGTCGAAACGTCGTTCCGTCGATCAATGCGGCCCGCACCAGGCTTCGATCATTGCCTCGTAGAGTTCGACAGCGGCGAGCAGGCGATCGACCCGACAGTACTCATCTGTCTGATGCGCCATGTCGGGCTCTCCCGGTCCGAGGATGATCGTAGGGCATCCTAGTTTTGGCGTCAGGACCGATGCGTCCGAAAAAAACGGGATGCCAAGAGGGGTGGGGTTGGCGTCGCGTCCGAGGACCTGATTGGAGACCGCGAAGGCCATGCGAACGAACGGGTCAGCCTCATCGGTGCGGACAGGCGGCATATCGACGAATCGCTCAAGAGAAACGTCGGCGCCAAGGGCTAGGTGCAGGCTCGCCTGCAGTTGATCGTGCACCATGGCCGGCGTGGTTCGGACATCGACAGTAAACTCTGCGGCGTCCGGCACAGAGTTATAGTTCATACCACCCTGGATCATGCCAACGTTGATGGTGGGCGACCCCAGAAGTGGGTCGGAATCGGCAACCAGGTGGTGGCGCTCAATGACGCTGACACCGTGCGCCGCACGATAAATCGCATTGGTCCCCTTGTGGGGCATGGAGGAGTGAGCCGTGACCCCCGCGGTATGAACCCTGACCGCCATGCACCCCTTGTGGCCCGTGGAAATACGATTGCCCGTCGGTTCCCCGACAATCATCGCGCTCGCCGGACCGAGATCGGGGGCTCCGGGCTCAAGCAACCGGAGCGCGCCGGCGCAGCCGGTCTCCTCGCCGCTCGTGAAAATTAGCGTGAGACCACGTCGCAGGCGCGGGCCTGACGAGGTATGTCGCAAAGCTGCGACCACCATCGCCGCGACACCAGACTTCATGTCCGAAGCACCGCGTCCGTAGAGTTTTCCGTTCTGGATCGGCCCCTCGAACGGGTCGACAGACCATGGGGCCACGCCAAGCGGCACCGTATCCACATGCCCCGTTAGCACCAGGGGAGCTGCATCCGCGTCTGCGCCTGGCCAGCGCGCGATAAGATTGGCCCGGTCGCTTTCGAAGTGCTGAACCTCCACAGCAAATCCGCCCGCCTCCAAAAGACCTGCGACGAAGAGCACGCAGCTTGCTTCACGCCCCGGCGGGTTTGTGGTGTTGTAGCCAATCAGGGCTCGGGTGAGCTCAACGGCGTCCATCACTCCGAAGCCTCAGAGAAGGCCGCGACCAAGGCTTCACCGGCGCGGTCGAGAGCCTCGCTCGCGGCGTCTATCACCGCTCCCATGCAGATGAAGCCGTGGATGGTGTCGTAGGATGTGAGTTGGACCGCAACGCCGGCCCGTCGCAGATCCTCCGCGTAGGCCATCACGTCGTCCCGCAAAATGTCCTGTTCCGCCACGATCACATAGGCGGGCGGCAGGTCTGAGAAATCCCGCCGGAAGGTGGGCGAGATCAAGGGATTGGTCACGTCGGCGTCGGGAGCGTAAATGCTGTAGAGCCAGTCAAGCTGCCCGGGTTCAAACCAGTAACCCTCGGCGAACGTCTGCATCGACTGACTTTGTCCTCGGGTGCCGACAGCCGGATACATCAGTAACTGCAGCGCGAGCTTCGGACCGCCTTGATCCTTCGCCAAATGGGCGACCACGGCTGCCAGCATGCCTCCGCCCGATTCGCCGGCGACGGCCATCCGTCCGGCGTCGCCGCCGAAGCGTTTGGCGTTGTCGCGGGCCCACAGCAATGCAGCGTAGCTGTCGTCGACGGCGGCGGGGAACGGGTGCTCGGGAGGCCGCCGATAGGCAACGCTCACCACCACAGCTTGGGAGGCCAAGCAGAGACGCCGACACATCGTGTCGTAGGAATTGTGGCTGCCCATCACGAGCCCGCCGCCGAGATAGAACAGGATTATGGGGAGTTCCCCCGGCGCCTCGGGCGGTCGGTAGATGCGTAGCCGCACCACCCCTCCATCGACGTCGAATTGCGCCTCTTGGACGTCGGCTTGAGCCCATGGAACGCCCAGGTCGGCGTAGAAGACGTCAAAGGCCTCGCGCATCTGGAGAGGTGTCATGTTGACAGGATCCAGAAACGGATCCGCGTACAGCTTTTCGAGCATGCTTCGGGTCTGTGCCTCGAGCTCGGACGCTCGTGTGCTCGCATCGAGTGCTAGGTCAGAATTCACGACGATCTTCCTCATGGCCTGCTGGCGATTGAGACAACGGTAGCGAAGGCGTCGCTATCTGCACCGCCCAAAAGTATGGCCTGCAAAAAGCCCGCTACGCGCCTCCCCGAGCAACCCACGGGCCCCTCCAAAAGGGTGGGGCGGCGTCGAACCAGCGTCGCCCATCTAGCCGGATCAAACAGGAGGATGTCGTGAGCATGATCGAAGCAACCGCTTTGGGTCTCTCGTTCGGGCTGGCCAGGCGCCTGGCGGCGAGCGTACTTGAACACGCTCGCGCCACGCAGCTGCCCCCGATGACTGTGGCCGTGTTGGATGCCGGGGGGCATCCGATCACCTTGGATCGGGAAGACGGCGCGTCCATCCTGCGGCCCCGCATGGCGATCGGCAAAGCCTATGCCGCGCTGGCGCTTGGGACGTCGTCGCGCGTCGTCGCGGAGATGGCGCTGGAGCGCCCCGTTTTTGTGTCAGCCCTGGCGGCCATGACGGAGAATTTCACCCCCTCGGCAGGGGGGGGTGCTGGTGTTGTTGGCTGACGGCGGCGGTGTCGCGGGCGCGCTCGGTGTTACCGGCGCTCGCCAGACGAAGACGAGGCCTGCGCCCACGCTGCACTGAACGAATGCAGGCGCCTGCGATAGGTGGGACGGTCAAGCTCGCGCCAGCGGGGAATATGCCACGCTGGCGCCGTAGAACACCGCTTAGGCGCCGAGCGCTTCCCGGAGCTTGGTCGCACACTCGTCGATTGCCTCACGCCCGGCGTCGATGACGCCGGCCATGCTGAGGAACGGGTGCACCGTCCCCGCATAGCGGTGAATTTCGGTCGTCACCCCCGCCGCACGCAGCCGAGCTCCGTACTCTTCGATGTCATCGCGCATGATCTCATACTCCGCCGACACGATGAAGGCGGGCGGAAGTCCGTGATAGTCCGTCTGCAGGATCGGCATCGCCCGCGCATTGAGGCGGGCGGCGCGATCGGGGACATACTGCTCGAAGGCTTCTTCAAGTTCCTTGGCCCCGAACAGATACCCTTCCGCGTATATCTTCATCGAACGGCTGTGGCCCGTCGTACCCACTGCGGGGTAGATCAGCAGCTGGAAGCGAATCGGAGGGCCACCTTCATCGCGGACAACCTGGGTCAGGGCTGCGGCCAAATTACCACCGGCGGAATCCCCGCCCACCGCCACCCTCAATGGATCTAGGTTCAACGATTGAGCGTTCGCGTGGACCCAGGCCAAGGCGTCGTAGGCATCCTCCAGGGGGGCAGGGAAGGTGTGCTCAGGCGTCAGTCGATAGTCGACTGAGACAATAACCACGCCCGACTTCGCCGACATACGCTGTGTCAGCGCGTCGTATTGCTCCAGGCTTCCCATGCTCATACCGCCGCCGTGGAAGTACACCATCGCCGGCCTTGCGCCCGACGGCGGTTGGCGCGGCCGATAGATCCACACGCGCAAAGGTCCCGCTCGACTGGGGATTTTCAGCTCCTGCACATCGACGAGATTTCTGTCCGGCAGGTTCTTCGGGCCGAAAAAGGCATCCTGCCCGCGCCTGCGCTCGGCCGGTGGCAAGGTCATCAAATCCACGTAGGGCACGCCGGCAACCTGATCCAGCACAGCTCGAGTTTGGGGATCTAGCTTCGCTTGGGCCGGACGTACCTGCACCTGCGCGCAGGTCGGATGAGCGCTGAACAGCGCGAGGGTTGCGCCAATCCATGCGCCGACGATGTGCTTGTGGACCATAGAGTGCTCCTGACTGGTCGGATGAGTGCCGGTACCTGCGCCCGCCCGGGCACTTGAGCCGGCAGGACCTAGAACATGCTGTTCTGGTTGGCGCGCTCGCGGGGGATGTCCTGGATCACATCCCAGTGCTCCACCATCTGGTCGCCTTCGAAGCGGAAAATCTCGACGATCGCTTTGCCGAGATCGTCGGGCAGGCCGTAGCTATAGTGACAATGGGCGACCACGAAATCACCCTCGGCGATCATCCGCTTCACCGACACGCCGTATGCGGGGAACTGACTGTCGAACTCGGCCACCAGCCGCATCAAACCGTCGAATCCATCGGGCACCGTGGCGCTGTGCTGGATATATTTTTGCGGATTGATGTATTTGGCCATCAATTCGCGCTTCTCCGCCACTGATCTGCCCGGCGTGAAGGCTACTTCGAGAAGCGCCAATGCAGACGCCTTACGGGTCGCAAGATCGGGGTGGCTGCTCATCTTAGTCTCCGTGTGCTCAAGCCGCCATTGTGCGAACTAGGCGAAACACAGGGACCACTAAAAAGTATGGCGGCCATCGCCGCGGGCCGAGGCCGCGCAAGCAAGTCATCGCGTTTGGCCCTACCCCGTTTCTGCGCCCGAATGCCCCCCATACTTTGGTATGGAGCCCTCGAGCGGGGAACGTCGCCAAGGTGTGGCATCTCCATCGAGGCGAGTTTCGGCATGCGCCCAACGGTCAGCGACGCCGCACCAGAGATTGACCCGCCGCACACCCGGCCGCACGTTGGCGCCAGGAAGGGCCTAGACGGCCGCGACGGCGATCCCAACATGCGTCACCAGGGCCATTCTGCCGATGCCCGCCCGCTTCTGGACCGCCCGCGCCTGCTTGCCTGGATTCCGGAGGCGACCGGAGCTTGGGCCACGGTCCTGAGTGCGCCGGCCGGCTACGGTAAGACAACCTGTGTTGCGGCGATGGCCGCTCGCATGGCCGCGGATGGACAAAGCCTCTTGTTCGCGGCCACCGATGATGAGCGGCGACCGGCGATTGAGCCGCTCGCCCTCGGGGTTTCGGCCACAACATCGGCCTATGCGCAGGTGGTGAGTCTCGACTTGGCTCTGGACATTGCGAGAGAGAGTACCGCGCCGCTCACCGTGATCGTCGACGATCTCGACCGCACGCCAGATGCTGGAGCATTCGTTCAGCACCTGGCCTCCTGCCGGGCCAAATCCGTGACTCTTCTGGCCACCGCGCGCGAACGCATGTCGGGAGGTTTCGCGCGCCTTCAGGTGAACGGAAATCTGCGGGAGCTAGGCGTCGCGCAATTGCGCTTCACAGACGAGGAAACAAGCGAGTTCTTCGCCGCGGCGCAGGTCGTGCTGGACCCGGTTGTCAGGGCGGACGTGCACCGAATTACCGAGGGCTGGCCCGCTGCACTGCAGATGTCCTGCCATCTCCTGAGCCAAAACCTGCGCACCCGCGCCGATTTGATCCAGCGGCTTGCACGCCCTTCGGGACCGTTGGGGCGCTACCTTAGTGAGGAAATGTTGGGGCGAGCCCCACCCGACACTCGTAGCTATGTGCTCGAAGCGGGCGCGCTTGGGCGCTTCACGGCGGAAATGCTCGAAGACGCCATCGGCTGCACGAACGGCGATCTGATGATTCGCCGGCTTGACGACGCAGGGTTCTTTCTCGCGTCCGACGACGCCGATGACCGCTGGAGAACGTTCCATCCTCTTGTCTCGGCATTTCTCGAGGCGACGCTACGACGCGAGGCCCCCACGCGGTCCCGGCTGCTGCACAACCGGGCGGCCGCCTGGCACGACGCGCGTGGTCAGCTAAGCGAAGCGATATCGCACGCCTTCGCGGCCCAAGACATCAGCGAAGCCACCCGGTTGCTCGACCGGGCCAGTGCCGCCCGTGAGCGAATCGGCCGGTGGCGAGCGTTCACCTCCTGGGCCTCCAGGCTCAACACGGAGACGCTCGACACCTATCCCAGCATCCGAATCGAAGCGGCCTGCGCACACGCCGTCTTGTTCGAGTTCGACGCCTCGCGCGCCCATCTCGATGCCGTGCGCGCTTCGAGTGGCGCCATCAGCTCGAAAACCAGTGACGAGTTACTGGCGACCGACGCAATCCTTGCTGCCTTCGCCGACGAGCCCGCGGCCGCGCTGGCAGCTTGCGAACGCGGCCTCAAGGAGGTGCAAGGGTCGGACGCCTACGTTCTGGGATGCTTACATCTTGCAGGTGGCGTGGGCTGGATCGGCCGTGGCGAGTTCGACAGGGCTCGAGCCGCGTTGTTAGAAGCCCGCGCTGTTTACGAGAACGGTCACAGTCGTTTTGGAGCGGCGATGGCTCTCGCCATGACAGGGCTTGTTGCGGCGGTGGAGGGGCAGATCGGCCGCGCCTTGGCCACGTGGAGCGAGGGTGAGGCGCTGGTGCGCCCGATGGACACCGCCCCAACCATTGAGTCGGTCGCGATCGGTTACATGCCGCTTGCGCTCTACGAACAAAACAAGCTGGAAGACGTCGATGCGTACATCGCCCGCTGTTTTTCCAGCACCGCCGAAGTGCTGATGCCCGACATGGTCGCGGCCCTGTACGTCGCCGCGGTTCGCACAGCGTTCGCACGCGGCCAACACGCCGCCGCTGAACGATATCTTGAGGAAGCGGAGGTCGCAGGGACACGCCGTCGATGGTCAAGGCTCGTCCAAGTGGCCGGTTGGGAGCGCGTAAATCTCGCGCTATGGCGAGAAGACTGGGCCGAGGCACGCCGCGCCCGCCGAGCGATCGAGGCCAAATCGCATGGGCTTCCCTCCGCTCCGCGGGCTCTCGACGTCGAGGGTGAAGGCCTTGGCGCCATGCGCTTCGAGGCCCACCTCAATCCGAGCCGGACGCTGCTCGCCGAGTTGCGTGGGGCCATCGCCAAGTCGCTGAACCAGAACCAGATCTGGCGGGCTTCGCGCCTGATGGTGCTCGATGGCGTGGCACGCGAAGGTCTTGGGGATCGTCCTGGCGCCTTGCGTGCGATGAGCCGAGCCATCTCGACCGGCGCGACGGGCGGCCTCGTCCGTACATTCGTCGACGAAGGCGCGAAGGCTACGGCCCTGGTTAGAACCCTCGCCGAACAGGAGGCGCGGACCCCGTCGCGGGTGCCTGTCGACTTCAACGATATCCTGGCTGCGGTCGGGGCCGAGCCTTATCGGATGGAACAGCGGCTTGGCCAAGTCGAGCGCTTGTCGCGACGGGAAGTCGATGTGCTGCAGATGGTGGCCGCCGGCTTGTCCAACCGGGAGTTGGCGGACCGCCTGTCTGTGACCGAGAACACGGTGAAGTGGCACCTCCAGCACGTTTTCGCCAAGCTGGGTGTTCAGAACCGCACACGCGCCATCATCGTTGGTCGAGAACACAGCCTAATCGAATAGTCCGCCCATACTTTCAGGCGGCGTTCCATGTGGCTCCCCCACCCCACCGTGCCGCGACGGCGTCCACAGGCTCGACGCCGCCGGTTGGTGAGAGAAGCAGGAATGCAAGTTCAAAGACTCAATTCGGGCGAGGAGTCGCGTAGCGGTTCCTGCAGAAAGTCATGCGCGTGGGGCGCTAGCAGGTGGGTTCGATCGTGGATCGGATCAGGTGATACGCTCTCAGGACATTTCGCATGAGCGAGGGCCACGACGCCGTCATTCGCGATCGCCTCAGCGCCACGTCCGATCTGTTGGAGATGGTGAGAGGAGTTGCGCGAACGCGCGCCAACCATCCGGCGGTCGTCTTCCTGGCCGACCCCGACGATCCCGATCCTCGCGTGTACACCTACGCGACTTTGCAACGCCAAGCCGAAGCTGTCGCTGAGGGCCTAAAGTCCGTAGAGCTGGGGAGAGATCAGGCCGTCGCGATCTTGTCGCCGACGACGCCAGAAGCCCTCGCCGTCCTAATCGGCGCGAGCTCTGTCGGTGTTGCGTTCCCGTTGAATCCCCTCCTCTCGCCACAGGCCATGGCCGCGCAGATGCGCCTCGCGTGCACGCGCGCCGTTTTCGTGGCGCAGGAGCACCCAGACCTTGACCATCACGGCCGCCTCAAGACCGCGCTAGCATCGACGCCAGACATTGACTTGGTTGTGCGGCTGCCATTGACCGAAACCCAGGACGTCGGACTCTGGGGGACAGACCGAGGCGCCTGGAGCCGGTGGCCTGCCCCAAGCCCGCGCGCAGACAACGGCAAGGGCGCCGCCGCGCTTTTCCACACTGGCGGCACAACTGGGCACCCCAAGCTGGCGGAACTATCCGCGAGGGGAATGGTCGCCGGGGCGATCATGTCCGCGGCCGCCCTGTCGATCACCTCCGACGATCGCCTATTGATCGGCCTCCCCCTCTTCCACGTCGGCGGTGCGATCACGAGCATCCTTTCGACGCTTAGCGCCGGAGGCACCGTCATCCTCTGCGGTCTCCTCGGGGCGAGAAGCCCGAAGCTAGTCGCCGGCGTATGGCGCGCACTCGCCCAGACCCGCGCGACAGCCCTCGTTCTGGTGCCAACCTCTCTGGGAAGCGTCGTCGAAACGCCAATCAACGCGGCCGACCTCAGCCATCTGCGCGGGGTGGTGACTGGCTCCTCGGCCCTGTCTCCTGTACTCGCGGCTCGCCTCGAAGCGAAGATCGGCAAACCCGTCTGCCAAGTGTATGGCATGACGGAGCTCTCTGGGATTTGCACCGCCCAACCCCTGGATGGGCAGTTCCGAACGCCGGCCGTCGGACGTCCCGCGCCGCTGCTCGAGCTCGCATTCGATCACGACGGCGCCGTAGGAGAGGTACTGCTTGGGGGCCCCAACCGCTTCTTAGGCTATCGAACTGTACAGGGGGAGACCGCCCCACCAAGCGACGATCCCATCCGGAGCGGCGACCTCGGGCGACTCGACGCAGACGGTCAATTGCACCTCCTTGGTCGGCGGAAAGATGTCATCATCAGAGGCGGGCACAACATCGATCCGATGATGATCGAGGACGCCGCCTACAGCTTTGGCGGGGTCGCGCAGGCCGCCGCAGTGGCCATGCCGGACACCTACGCTGGGGAAGTACCCATCTTGTACGTCAGCGTGAAAAACCCTTCGCAATTCGTGCTCGAAGACCTGGAGGATCATCTGCGCAACCAGATCGCCGAACCTCCGGCACGACCCAAACGCATCATGGTGCTCGACACTCTCCCTCTCACTCCCGTGGGGAAGGTCGCGCGGTTCGCGCTTCGGCAGGCAGCCGCCGAAATCGCCGCCTGGGAGGCGCTTGACAACCTTTCCGTGAGCAATGTTCTTTGCCGTGACACCGCGGCTAAAGAGATCACAGTCGAATGGCAGGTTGATGCCGATCGATCAGCGGTCGAAATCGCGGCGGAGATCCTATCGCACCTCGGTTTAAGACTGGCTCCGTAGAAGATTTCGCAGCTCGTCGACTCGAACGCGGTGCCCCGCCGCGATGGATGACACGTGACCATGGCGGACTGTTGAGACCGCCCTCCCGTTGAATCCTGTGTTCTGATGGTTGCGCGCCCAGAGGAACGACGCATTGAAGCGCCGCGTGCGCAACCGCGCTGCTACGGATCGACGCCGTAGGTATGAAGAAGAAACCGTCAGTTTGGGGCGCTTACCCTCATCTCGCCCCACCCAACGCCGACGAACAGCAGAAAGGCGCTGCACCGAGGGTGCAGCGCCCAGCCTGGAGAGGACTACTCCCAGGTACTCAGAAACGGTGACTAACGCTCACTCCGTAAGTCGCGGGACGTCCAGTATAGGCGATCACATTATCCTGCGCTTTTAGGATTTGGACCTGATAATACTGGTCGGTGACGTTGCGGCCCCAGAGCGTGACCTTCCACCTGGCCGCCTCGCTTTCAAGTCCAAGGCGAAGATCCACGAGTGCGTAGCTGTCGATCGCGAGCCGCGGATCATTCTCCAGTCCGCCCTTGGTCTTGCTCTGGTAGGTCACAGAGGCTCCGCCGAACCAGTCCACATCGGACCAAGACGACGCGTGCCGATACTCCACATCGCCGCTCGCCTGCAGCTTGGGCGCATACGGGAATTCGTTCCCCGTGAAGTTCACAGGCGGTCCCCCGAACTGGGAGTAGTTGGAGAAATCACCGTCGATCTCAGTCTTGAGATAGGAAACGCCCAGATTCGCTCGCAATCCCTCGACCGGCTTCCACACAATTTGGCCTTCAACGCCCTGAATGTGCGACTCCGGAATGTTCAATAGGGCCTCAAGTTGGCCGAAGATTGGATCGGTAACGCGTCCGCGGAGCTGCTTGTTGGTGTAGTCGTAGTAGAAGGCCGCACCGTTGATTTGCATCGCGATCGCCGGAAAAGTTGCTTTGAACCCAACTTCGTAGGCTAGCAATTCTTCCTGAGTCACAGGAAATAGCTGAGTATAGGATGAGGCCGACAAAGTCGGGAAATTTCCCGCCTTGTATCCTTTGCTGATATTTCCGTAGATCAGAAGGTCTTCCGTGGCTTTCCAGTTCAATCCAGCGCGCCAGGACAGATTGTCTTCGTCAAGTTTGTCCGTGAACATGCCGACGTTGAAGTTCGTGTCTACAAACGTCACGCAACCGCCGGGGACAGGCGAGACAGTATAGCTGTTCGACACCAAGCCCTGAAGGAATCCGAACAGGCGGGCGAGGTCGCCCTCTCCAGCATCCTTGCTGCAACCGGCATAGCTGTTGGAGGCGTTCGTATATCGCGCGCCGAGCTCCAGCTTGAGGGAATCTGAGAGCGAGTACTCCCCGCTCGCGAATAGCGCCCAAGTTTCAATACTGCTGTCGGCGAGATTGTAGAGCGCGGGGTAGTGAAAGGGCCCGACCACTGCACTTGTGGATTTGTCGAGCGCCACGAGCTGCAAATCGTGGATGTCGTCGCTCTGGTAGTTGGCTCCCACGAGCCAATGGAGACGCGCCGTGTCGCCCGTGAGCCGCAACTCCTGCACGAAGGAGCTGACCCGACCATAGGTGCCGAGGCTCAGAACCTCGACCGGCGTACCGTCCGCCTCGTTGAAGCTATCGCGGTCGAGTCGTTGGTAGGCGGTGATGGAGGTCAGTGCGACATCATCAGAAACGTCCCAGTCGATCCGTAGCGCGGCCTGACCAAAGGTGTTGTCGCGGCTGAAGTCTCGCCCTTCATCCCAGTCAGCCGCGCGGTTGTTCCTTGGCGCGACGGGCGCGTTCAAGAACTCGGGCGGCAAGGGATTGCCCGGCACGGCTATGGAAAGCCCTCGGTTCTGAGGGGCCTGGTTCTCCGAGCGGTCTCTCCAACCGTTGACATTCAACAACACGGTGAAGTCATCGGACGGTCGCCACTCAAGCAGGAGACGGCCCACCCACTCGTTCGCGCGGCCAAGTTCGTCATTGCGCGTCTGGCTCTGTTGCCACGGGCCCGACTGGGTGGTGCTGAGCGAGAGACGCCCGGCCAAGGTGTTCGTGATGGGGCCGCTGACATGGCCGCCAGCTTCAACGGTGTCGAACCGACCATAGGTCGCGTCGATGGCCGCTTCGAAGGTCTGGGTGGGACGCGCTGCGACATAGTTGATGGCGCCGCCGGTTGAATTTTGACCAAAAAGGGTTCCTTGCGGCCCCTTGAGGACTTCTACTCGCTGCAGATCGAGGATGGCGCCCCGCGTCATGGACGGATAGGGCAGCGGCACCTCGTCTACGTAGACGCTTACTGCTGGGTTCGCAGCGAGGCTCGATTCAATATAGCCAACACCGCGGAGCGAGTAGACGGGCTCGTTGAACTGCGTGCGGGTGAAGGTGAAGCCTGGCACAATCCGGACGAGGTCTTCAGCGCCCTTAACCCCACGGGCGGCGATTTCCTCCGTGCCGATCGCGCTGATCGACATGCCGACGTCGTTGATGTTTTGCTCGCGCTTCTGAGCCGTCACCACCAGCTCGTCTAGCGTGACATTGGCGGCCGATCCGGCAGTCGTCTGGGCCAGCGCGCCGCCGGCCGACATAAGCACCACGGCTGTGCTTGCGAGCGCCAGTTGGCGATATGTCCGCATGTTAGTCTCCTCCCATTGTGAGTGGGCTCGATCGGACTCGCCTTGAAAGGCTTGCCTCCGCGCCATCGTGATGGGGAGCCTGCGTGCGTCGCCACTGATCCACGCCGCCCAAAAGTATGGTTCGGCCGAGCACGGCCGTGTCAGTAACCGCGATTGCGGTTGCGAAACACCTCCAGCAGCCCCCTTCACGGGCCGGAGAACCCCCGCAGCAGTGACTGGACGCGTTGGCAGCCATACTTTCTGATGGCGTGATCGGCGCGTTTAGCGACCGATTTTTTGGTTGCTCGGCCGATTCTACGCGGCCACCCACCACCGATATCAGCCGTCGCGGCATGGGTGTTGGCAATCATCCGGCTGCGCACGTCTTGCGGCTAGGGCTCGTCCATGACCGCGATGTCGATCGACATCTCGTTAGACGCGGTGGGGAGATCGACCAGCAGCGCCCCGCCGGATCGCCATGGCGTCCGGCTCCAACTCGATGAAGCGCACCGGCCGGCGCTGGCGGCTCGGGCTAGCCGACCTCCCGCACATGTCTCGCCGCCCCCCAGTACCAATACCGCAGCCTATTTGTATCCCTGCGGTGAGGCTTTCAATTACCCACATTCTGCTTCCCCGCGATCTCGGCGCCGAGCTTGATGTCGGTAAGGCGGGTAAGGCCGCGCCAGACGACCGTGTTACCCGGCGGAGGATCCGCGGCTCTTGCGAGGTATCCGCCAAGTCGAGCGAGCTTTGTCAGATAGAAGATCAGGGTGCCGGGCTGTGTCTTGCGGTCGCCGACGTCGCTGACGAGGTGGTCGAGAAGTACGATCTCCGCGTCGGTCAGCGCCACGGTGGGCGGGGCTTCAGGCGAAGTTCGGGCGAGCATCGTCAACCATAACACCCGCCAGCTGATGATGCAGAAGACCGAGACCAAGTTTGCCAGACGATCGGCGGTGCGCAGTTTTGCATCTTCCGCTCGGCAGCCGGATTTCAAGATCTTATGGAAGACCTCGATCTTCCAGCGCATCGCGTACCATTGGATCTTCTCGACGGCCTCAGCGCAGCTTTCGACCGGAAGGTTGGTGAGCAACTTCCATTCGATGCGCTTTCGGCCCTTGGGGGCGTTCGGCTCGACAGCATGGATGACCGTGAGGTCCAACGACGGATAGCGCTTCTGCTTTCCGATCGGCGGCAAAACTCTGATCTGCTTGAACCGGATGTCCAAGGCGACTTCGACGACCTCGCCAGCGTCGTTGCGCACTTCGATGATGTGCTGGCCTGCGGCGTCGACCTCACTCATTTCGGCCGAAATCGTATGGCTCCCGTCGCCAGCCAGGCGGTCGACGCAGGTGCGGACCACGAAATGCGTGCCCAATTCCTTGGTGAGACAGTAGAGCTCGAAGATATCGCTCTCGCGGTCACCCACGTGAACGCATCGGTCAGGCCGACCCAGGCGTTCGATCGATTGGCGGAGATTTTCCAACCATCGAACGCTCTCCTTCTGTTCGATGGGAACGCGGGTCGGGTTGATCTTGCGCTTGAGCGCGGCGGTTCCTCTGAACTTGTCGCGGTTCCAGAACTTCACTGCCGCGAGCCCGAGGGGAAGCCCCTCGACGGTGACCGCCAGGCTGGAATGCATCAGGATTCCACAGACGGCGTGGTGACGCAGGCGCCCTTCCTTGTCGCGACCGCTGTTGACGCTGTTGGTGAACCCGATGGCGCGGGGATGGCGCCGTTGATAGGTGAACTCCGTCGTGCAGCAGAATAGGCCCGTCACAGGCATCGTACCTCGCGCGCGTCGCGGCGAAGTGACCACTCAGGATATCGCCCTCCTCAACTTTCGCGTTCGAGAAGAACCTGTAGGCCGCCTTCGTGTTCGCCCAATCCTGGCACGCGAAGGGAATGGACTCTCCCATTCCGTCGCCGAGTTGCTTCAAGATATCTGCGAACCGGCGACCAAGCCGGGCGTCCTTGAACGCCCCCTGGTCGACCTCTCGGTCGCTCCAATGCGCCGATCGATCGACCGCATCTCCGTCTCGAGCCGCCATCTCGCACCGCTTCAAACGAATCAGGTGCCCGATATAGAATCACAACCGATTCAATCGATTCAAGAATTTCCAGAGCTTTTGCCCAAAAGAGTCAGAGACTTATGGGTAATTGAAAGCCTCACCGCAGGGTTACGACGTTCCGAGCCGCGAGGCGCCGGATATTGCGGGTTCAGACGGGGCTCGCGGGTGGATCTGCGTAAGCATGCGGTGAGCACCGCGGTCTGACGCGCTCGTGACCGGCTGTAGGGGCGAGTTACCG
>NZ_LMHT01000005.1:0-46177 GCF_001429025.1 Phenylobacterium sp. Root700
GTTGAATCAGCTCAGCTCAGCAAGGGGAATCACTTCCGTGCATCCCGTAGCCCGCTGGGGGAGCTGTCAGCCGCTTGGCTGACGGAGGGGGACTTTGACTCCTTCAGAAAGCCCCCTCCGTCGCGCTGCGCGCGCCACCTCCCCCAGCGGGGGAGGATCTAGGCCGCCTGCCCGAAGAACGCCGCGATGGCGGCCTTGGCCTCCGGTTCTTCCAAGGTTGGCGCGTGGCCCATGTTCGGGATCTCGACGCGGGTCATGTGCGGGGCCGCGGCGCTCATCCGGCCGGCGATGTCGGCGTCGAGGATGTCGGAGGTCTCGCCGCGCACCAGCAACAGCGGGCGGTCCTTGGCCAGGGCGCCAAACAGCGGCCAGAGGTCGGGGACGCCCGCGGCCGGGGCGCCGTCGCTGGCCGGCGCGGCGGTCTTGAAGGCTTGGGAAATCGCCGGATCGTAGTCGAGCGAGAAGACCCCGTGATCGTCGCGGAACACCCGGCGGGCGAAGCGTTCCCAGTCGGCGTCGGTCAGGTGGGGCAGGGCCTCGCCGTTGATCGCCTTGGCGTAGGCCGTCGCCTGCGCCCAGCTGGAGACCGCCGGCGCACCGCCGACATAGCTGGCGATGCGGGCGATGCCGGCCGCCCCGACCTCCGGCCCAATGTCGTTCAGCACCGCGCCGGCGATCAGGTCCGGCCGCATGGCGCAGAGCGTCATGGTGATCAGCCCTCCCATCGAGGTGCCGACGAAGTGGGCGCGGCCGATGCCCGACTGGGCCATCAGGGCGATGACGTCGGCGGCGTAGACCGCCGGGTTGTAGTTGGCGGGATTGGGGTCGCGGCCTGAATTGCCGCGTCCGCGCACGTCGATGCTCAGCACCCGCCGGCCCTGGGCGGCGATCAGCGGGGCGAGGACTTCGAAGTCGCGGGAATTCCGCGTCAGGCCATGGATGCAGATCACCGGCAGTTTCGCCGGCCCCGAGGCTGGGGCGTGGTCGCGGGCGAACAGGGCCAGGCCGTCGGCGCTGGTCCAGGTACGGTCGGTGATCATGTGGTCGGCGCCTTCTTCAGATCGTCATGGCCGGGCTTGACCCAGCCATCCATAGACCCCGCGGTTCGCGGCTATTTGGTGAGTTTGGTGTTTATGGATCCCCGGCGTTTCAGCCGGGGATGACGAGTCTAGCGGGGCGGGCGCCCCTATCCCAACCCATACGGCCGGTACGGCCCGGCGATGAGCTGTTCGAACACCCCCATACCGGTTTGCACCGCCTCGCCGGGGGTGGAGAGCGTCACCCGCGAAAGGGCCTGGATGTGGACGTTCTCCGGGCTGGCCATGTCGACGGCGGCCAGGTCGATGTCCTCGCGCTCGACCACCAGTTCGCCCTTGTAGCCTCCGTGCCGCCAGGTCGGCGCGCCATAGCCGATGCCGCGCATCAGGAAGGTCAGGAAGGGTTCGAAGGTGATGCTGGCGCTGCCTTGCGCCAACGGCACGTTCAGCGTCCCGCCGCGCGCATGGCGGGTTCCGGCGATGAGATTGACGTCCCCCATCACCGCGGCCTCGGTCTCGTAGTGGGCCTCGGGGCCCGAGCCGTCCGGCGCGATCACCGCGCGGGTGTTCCAGGCGCGGCCCTCAGGATCGGCGTTGATGTGGAAGAAGACGCTGCGATCCACGAAGTTCAGCGGCGTCCACTGCCAGAAGAACCCGCCAAGCGTCATCGGGACCGGCGGCTGGGGATCGGGCGCGCCGATCGGGCGAATGCCCCAGGAGCGGTCGCGGCTGCCCACCGTGCCGGCCTGAAGGTCGCGGCGCTGGCCGTCGATCTCGATCCAGCCGGTGATGCGGGCGTTCTGGGTCAGGCGGGTATAGTCCATGAAGGCGCGCGGGCCGATCCGGCGCATGAAGCGCGGCTCCTCGATCGGGAAGGCGCGACCCTCGAAGATCAGTTCGGCGGCGAACCCGTTGGATGGCTCGATCACGACTTTCAGTTTCTGCAGCGGCTCCAGCACCTCGATGCGGATCGGGCCGCAGGTCAGGTCCATGCGCTCCATGTTCAGGATGCGGCTGGCGTGCAGGCAGTATTGCACCCCGTCGCGGATCACCGAGAAATGGGCGTCGGCGATGTTGAGCTGGGGGTAGACCCCGAAGGCGGCGGCGAAGAACTCACTGCCGTCAGGCGCATAGCCGTTGAAGAAATAGCGATCGTAGAAGTTCCGGTCCGTGCCGGCGTAGGCGATCGGCTCCGGTGTCTGGTGGATCGGAAAATCGTCGGCCTTGGTCAGCATGAGGCGTCCTCCCAGACGTTGAATTGGCGCGCGATCTTGTCGCAATCCGTCGACGGTATTGCGACGCCGCCTATTGAGGCAGTATCAAGTGAAGCAAGAAAACAAAACAAGGGAGGATGCTTTTCGCTGACGCCACGTAAGGTTACGGGACGTAAAGACGAAGAGCTCGGCGCACCATGAGCAGCATCGGCGTTCGCATACCCGACGACCACGCGCGCAACCTGGTCGACCCTACCGCCTATGCGGATGGGCGAATTCACGAAACCTATGCCTGGTTGCGCGGCGCCAACCCCTTCGGATTGGCCGAGGTCGAGGGGTTCGACCCGTTCTGGGTGGCGACCAAACATGCCGACATCCTGGAGATTAGCCGCCAGAACGCCCTGTTCCACAGCGGCGATCGCTCCACCGTGATCACCAACAAGGCCGCCGATACGGCCGTGCGCGCGATGATGGGCGGCAGCCCGCATCTGGTCCGCAGCCTGGTGCAGATGGACGCACCCGATCATCCGAAATACCGCGCCCTGACCCAGGCCTGGTTCATGCCGCCCAACATCAAGGGCCTGGAGGACCGCATCCGGGGCATCGCCCGCAAGGCGGTGGACAAGATGGCGGCGACCGGCGGCGAGTGTGACTTCATCAGCCAGGTGGCGCTGCACTACCCGCTGCACGTGATCATGGAGATCCTCGGCGTGCCCGAGGCCGACGAGCAGCGGATGCTCACCCTGACCCAGGAGCTGTTCGGCGCCACCGACCCGGAGCTCGGCCGCAAGAGCGACCGCGAGGCCGACCTGACCAAGCTGCTGTCGGAGGGCGTGGTCGCCGACTTCTACGCCTATTTCGCCAAGCTCTCGGCCGACCGCCGGGCCAATCCGACCGACGATCTGGCGACGGTGATCGCCAATTCGCAAATCGACGGCCAGCCGATCTCCGAGTTGGAGGCGATGAGCTACTACATGATCGTCGCCACCGCCGGCCACGACACCACCTCCTCGTCCACCGCCGGCGCCATCTGGGGCCTGGCCGAGAACCCCGAGCAACTGGCCAAGGTGAAGGCCGATCCCTCGCTGATCCCTGGCCTGGTGGACGAATCGATCCGCTGGATCACGCCGGTGAAGACCTTCATGCGGACCGCCACCGAGGCGACGGATTTCGCCGGGCGCAGCCTGGCCAAGGACGATTGGATGATGCTCTGCTACGCCTCGGGCAATCGCGACGAGGCGGTGTTCGATGATCCCGCCGCCTTCCAGATCGACCGCAAGCCCAACAAGCACCTGGCGTTCGGCTACGGCGCGCACCTGTGCCTGGGCCAGCATCTGGCCAAGATGGAGATGCGGATCCTCTGGGAGGAACTGCTGCCGCGCATCAAGTCGCTGGAATTGAACGGCCAGCCCAAGAACAGCCAGGCCACCTTCGTCAGCGGTCCCAAGACCCTGCCCATCCGCTTCGAGATGCATTGACCAGCATGGCGTTGGAACCCCGACTGGCGACCTATATCGCCGCCCGAATGCCCCATGCGTCCGACATCGCGGTCGAGGATCTGTCCCGGATTTCCGGCGGCGCGTCGCGTGAGACCTATCGTTTCCGGCTGCTGTGGACGCAGGACGGCGCGCGCCAGGAGCGCAAGCTGATCCTGCGGCGCGATCCGCCCGCCTCGCTGATCGACACCGAGCGGCGGATCGAGTTCGAGGCCTATCGCGCCTTCCGCGGCAGCGCCGTGCCGGTGCCCGAGATGCTGTGGCTGGAGGAAGAGGACGCCGTCCTCGACCACCCGTTCTTCATCGCCGAGGAGATCGCCGGCTTCCAGGCCTCGCCGCAGCTGTTGTTCGGCCCGCCCTATGTCGAGACCCTGGCGAAGCTGGGCGAACGCAAGTGGACGATCCTGGCCGAGATCGCCAAGGCCGATCCCGCCGCCATCGGCCTGACCGAGGTGATGCCCGCCGTCGCCGCCGACGCCTGCTGGGATCGCGAGCTCTCTTACTGGGAGGGCGTGCTGGACGAAGACGAGTCCGAACCCCTGCCGATCATCCGGGCCGCCATCCGCTGGCTGCGGGCCAATCCGCCGCCGCCGGCCCAGAAGGTCGGTGTGGTGCACGGCGACTACCGGACCGGCAACTTCCTCTATGACGAGGTGGGCGGCATCCACGGCATCCTCGACTGGGAGATGGCCCATCTGGGCGATCCGCTGGAAGATCTCGGCTGGAGCTTCAATCCGGTCTGGTCGTTCGGCGCCGGCATGGCTGGCGGGCTGCTGCCGCGCGAGCAGGCCATCGCCATCTGGGAGCGGGCCAGCGGCCTTAAGGCCGATCCCGCCGCCCTGCATTGGTGGGAATTGTTCAACTGCGTGAAGGGCCAGGCGATCTGGGTGTCCTCGGCTCGGGCCTGGCTCGACGGCGGCAACCGCGAGCCGATCATGGTCTATCCGCCCTGGGCGCTGCTGAACGCCCAGGACCGCGCCGCTCTGATCGTGATGGGACGCCTATGACCCCCTCCGTACCCGCCGTGCTGGCCGAGATCGCCGGTCTGGCCATTCGCAACACCATGCCCGACGTCCACCCGGCCGACCGGGCCAGTTCGCTGGGACTATCGGCGCTGCTGCTCAGCATGGCCGCCGAGGTCTGGGATGGGACCGCCGCGCGGCTGGTCGAGGAGAACCGCGCCGTGCGGGCCTTGTTGGCTAGGGCTGGCGAGGTCGGGTTGGACTTCGCCGCGCTGGCGGCCGGCGACGACGCCGACCTGCGGATCTCGTCGCTACAGGCCGGCAACGACGCCCTGCGCGCGGCGCTGATCACCCTGCACGCCGCCGCCGAGGCCAAGGGCGCGGCGCTTGAGGCCGACATCTGGGCCGAACTGGTGGCCTCGACCGAGCGTCGCAAGATGGCGGCCTCGCCGGTTTAGGCCCGCTCCCACTGTCGTCATCCTCCGGTCGTCTGCAAGACGATCCGGGGGACCCAAGCTGCCTGGCAAGTTCGACAACTCAGCTTGGGTCCCCCGGATCTCGCTTCGCGAGCCCGAAGGATGACGAGGTGGGGACCTTTCAATCCGCTTGCCTCAACGTAAGCCGTCGACAAGCGCGTCCCGGTCGGGTTTGCTGCGCCGCCCGCTGGTTTCAGCGGGCCAATTGCAAACTCGTATTTTTTGATTGGGGACGATTTTTCAGATGGCGAGAATATTGCCCGAACCCACGCCGGAGACCCAGCATTTCTGGGACGGGGCCCGCAACGGCGAGCTGCTCCTGCAACGCAACAAGGCCACCGGCGAGGCCTATTTCCCGCCGCGTCCGTTCTGCCCGAAGACCGGCTCGCGCGACGTCGAGGTGTTCAAGGCCAGCGGCCGCGCCACCCTGTACTCCTATGTGATCAACCACCGCCCGCGCCCCGACATGGGGACCGAACCGCACTCGATCGCCGTCGTGCAACTGGAGGAAGGTCCGCGGATGATGACCAACATCGTGGGCTGCCCGCAGACCCCCGAGGCCCTGGTCCTCGACATGCCGCTCGAGGTTGTTTTCGAGAAGGTGAGCGACACGATTTCGCTGCCGCTGTTCCAACCGGCGAAGGGCTGAGGCGAGATCCATGAAGCAGAATTCAGTCGCGGTCGTCGGGGCCGCGGAAACCACGAAGATGGGCAAGATTCCGGACGTGTCCGTGATCGGCCTGCATGCCGACGCCGCGCTCAACGCCATGAAGGACGCCGGCCTCAATCCCTCGGATATCGACGGCGTGGCCTGCGCCGGGATCAGCCCGGTGGAGCTGGCGCACTATCTGGGCATCACGCCGACCTATGCCGACGGCACCAGCGTCGGCGGCTGCTCGTTCATGCTGCACGTGCGCCACGCCGCCGCGGCGATCAATGAGGGGCTCTGCAAGACCGTCCTGATCACCCACGGGGAATCGGGGCGCAGCAGAGTCGGCGCCGCCGGCTGGGGCCGCGCGCCGTCCAGCCTGATGGGTCAGTTCGAAATGCCGTTCGGCGTCACCTCGCCGCCGACCATGTTCACGATCCCGGTGCTTCGCTACATGAAGACCTACGGCGTGACCGAGGAAGACCTGGCCACGGTCGCGGTGGTGCAGCGCGAGTGGGCGGCCAAGAACCCCCGGTCCAGCTTCAAGGATCCGATCAGCGTCGACGACGTCCTGAACTCGCCGATGATCGCCTGGCCGTTCCGGATGCTGATGTGCTGCCTGGTCACCGACGGCGGCGGCGCGCTGATCCTGACCAGCGCCGACCGGGCCAAGGACTTCCCGAGCAAGCCGGTCTACGTGCTGGGCACGGGCGAGAGCGTCGAGACCCCGATGGTGAGCCAGATGGAGGACTTCACCTCGTCCAAGGCGTTCCGCGTCTCGGGCAAGAAGGCCTTCGACGAGGCGGGCATCAAGCACTCCGACGTCGATCACCTGATGATCTACGACGCCTTCGCCCACCTGCCGCTCTACGGCCTGGAAGACCTGGGCTTCGTGAAGCCCGGCGAGGCCAAGGACTTCGTGCGCGAACGCAACACCGCCATCGGCGGCAAGCTGCCGATGAACACCAACGGCGGCGGGCTCTCCTACATGCACTCGGGGATGTACGGCATGTACGCCCTGCAGGAGAGCGTGCGTCAGATGCGCGGCATCGCGCCGGCCCAGGTGGAAGGCGCGAAGATCAGCGTCTGCCACGGCGTCGGCGGCATGTTCGCCGCGTCCGGGACGGTGATCTTCTCGAACGAGAAGTGACCTAGCGCCGCCCCTCCACACGTCGTCATGGCCGACCGCTTGTGTCGGCCATCCATAGACACCCGCGTCGGCGTTTATGGATCACCGGGACAAGCGCCCGGTGATGACGATCTGGAGGGGAGAGCTATTCTAAAACAGCGACTTACCGCAGTTTATGCTGCACCTATGCTGCAAGGCGTGGGTGCAGCATTTTTTCTGCGCCCTAGACGCCCTTGTTCGGGTTGATCAGGTACTTCTCGCCGGTCGCGCGCTTGTTGTAGGCGGCGATGATGTCCGGCTGCAGCGCCTCGGCCAGCGAGATCTCGGCGGTGTAGTGGCTGGCGAAGGTGGTCTTCAGTTCGGCCGCGACGCGGGCGCGCAGCTTGGCGGCGTCGGCGCCGATCTTCACCAGGAAGGGCGTGAGCAGCCAGCCGTTGACGCCCCAGGACAGGCCGAAGTTGCGGGCCAGTTCGGTCGGCCGGGTGTCCAGGCCGCCATAGATGTAGACCTGCTTGTAGGTCGAGGAGCCGTAGCGGCTGTAGACGGTGGCCTTGCGGTTGGCCGCGACTTCCATGGCCGAGAGGATCTGCGAGGCCAGCTTGCCGCCGCCGATGGCGTCGAAGGCCAGCGTCGCGCCGGTCTCGTCGATGGCGTTGGTCAGGGCTTCGATGAAGTCGGGGGCGGTGGAATCGACCACATACTTCGCGCCGATGCCAGCCAGCAGGTCGGCCTGCTCCTGGCTGCGGACGATGTTGACCAGGGCTACGCCGTCCTTGATGCAGATCTTGTTCAGCATCTGGCCGAGGTTCGAGGCCGCTGCGGTGTGGATCAGGGCGGTGTGGCCTTCACGGCGCATGACCTCGACCATGCTGAGCGCGGTCAGCGGATTGACGAAGCACGAGGCGCCGTCGGCCGGGGTGGCGTCGTCGGGCAGCAGCAGGGCGTCGGCGGCCTTGACGCTGCGGTGCTGGGCGTAGGTGGCGCCGCCGAGGATGGCGACGGTCTTGCCCAGCAGGGCCTGGGCTTCGGGAGAAGCGCCGGCCGCGATCACCACGCCGGCGCCTTCGTTGCCGACCGGCATCGAGTCGTCCAGACGGCCGGCCATGGCGCGCATGAATTGCGGCGGGATCGGCGCGGTGAGGACCGCTTCGGCGCCTGAACCGGTCACCTTGGCGCCCGAGACATCGGCCGGGCCGAGCAGCAGGCCAAGGTCGGAGGGGTTGATCGGCGCAGCTTCGATCCGCACGACGATCTCGTCGGCCGCCGGCTCGGGGATCGGCACGGGAACCAGCGAGAGTTCCAGTTCGCCGCTCGACTTCACCTGTGAGCGCAGTTGCAGGCTCGTTCCCATAGTCGTCTCCCGTCCTGATTGATTGTGGTTGGCAAGTAGGGGCGAGGCGCGGCCCCGGCAATGGGAAAACGCACGATCGGTCGTATTATGTACCTCGTGCTGCGCAGCATGGCCCGCAGCATTTCGCCGCGCGATCTATCCTTAGTCTAGCGATGTTCGATCGGTGGGGGCTGCGCGAGATAGCCGAACGCGGCGCGCAGCACCCGGCGTTTCAGGCCTGCGCGGTCGGGCGCCGGGTTGCGGCCTTCGGCGTCGATCAAGGCGCGGGCGATGTGCAGCAGGTCGGCGGCCGCCTCGGCGCAGGCGGCGGGCTGGGCGCCGGGCGCGCGCCGCAGAATCTCGGCGATCAGCCTTTGCATGGCGTCCTCGGCCTGGCTCGTCTCGGGGTCCAGCGGCAGGCGCGCTTCCTCGAAATCCAGGATGCGGGCCAGGGTCGGACTGTCCAGCTGGTGGGCCACCGCCACGTCGACCAGCCGCTCCAGCGCGGCCGTCCAGGCGCCGTCGTTCGCCGCCGCATCCTGGGTCAGGCTCAGGAAGTCCCGCGCGTCACGGCGTATCAGGGCGGCCATCACGGCGTCCTTGCCGGGGAAGTACTGGTAGAGCGATCCGACGCTGACCCCGGCGCGAACCGCCACGGCGTTGGTGTTGAATCCCTCCAGGCCATGGCTCTCAAGAATGTGAGCAGCGCCGTCGAGAATGGCGTCGACCGTGGCCGTCGATCGCTGCTGACGCGGGCGTTTTCTTGGGCTGAGCGCGGGCGGCATGCGACGCCTCCGGATGCGAGTAGGTCTAATCCGATGAAAAGCTCACATTTGGCGCGCGGTCAATGGCGGCCGCGTTTCCAGAGATCCGACATGTCTGAGCCCGCCCCCTCGCAGAACATCACCGTCTTCATGTTGATCAAGACGACGCCGGCCTGGTTGGCCTTGCCGCCCAAAGCGCGGTTCGCCTTCTTCGACGCCCATGTGCGGCCGCTGCTGGCCGCCCGGCCTCAGGTGCGGCTGCGCTACTTCGACGCCGAGTTCTACACCGCCCGCTGCACCGACGTGATGATGTGGGAGACTTCCGATCAGAGCGCCTATCGCGCCATCGTCGAGGAACTGCGCGAGACCCTGTTCTGGGATCATTACTTCCAAATTGTCGAGATCGTGCCGGCTGTCGAAGACGCCTATGCCGACCACTACGACCAGGATCGTATCGCTTGATCCGCTGAGGGGACGGCTCGGCCCGAGCTTGGCCGTGCTATACAGCCTCTGATGGTCAGGACCCTCCACCAAGGTCTGCGCGCCGGGGCGGTGCTCATCGCCCTGGTCGCACTCCTCTTCGGGATCGCGCCGGCGCACGCCGCGCCGGCCCGCGCCCCGGACGTGATCTTGACGGGAACGCTCACCGGCGCCGCGCACGAGACCTATACGGAGCTCCCGTTCAAGCTGCCGGCCGGGGTCGAGCGGGTCACGGTCGAGTTCGCCTATACCGGCCGCGAGCAGCGCTCGGTGATCGATCTGGGCCTGCGCGATCCCGAGCGGTTTCGCGGCTGGAGCGGCGGTAACAAGAGCAGCTTCACCCTGGCGGAATCCGACGCCACGCCATCCTATTTGGCCGGGCCATTGAAGCCGGGCGTCTGGAAGCTGGTGCTGGGCGCGCCGAACATCCGCAAGGACAGCCGGCCCGCCTACACCGCCAAGATCTGGTTCGACCGCAAGGGCGCGCCGTTCGCGGGTTTTGGCGATCAACCGCTGGCCACCGGCGAGCGCTGGTGGCGCGGCGACCTGCACATACACACCGGCCACAGCGACGGATCGTGCCTGTCGCGCAAGGGCGCCAAGGTCCCGTGCCCGACCTACAAGACCCTGGAGGCGGCGAGCGCGCGGGGGCTCGATTTCGTGTCGGTCACCGACCACAACGCCACCTCGCAGTTCGGGGCGCTGCGCGAGCTGGCGCCCTATTTCGACGATCTGCTGATCATTCCGGGGCGCGAGATCACCACCTTCCACGGTCACGCCAATCTGTTTGGCCCAACGGCCTTCGTCGACTTCCAGCTGGGGAGCGCGCACGCGCCCAGGCTGGCCGACATCCTGAAAGAGGTCGAGGCGAGCGGCGGGATGATCGCGATCAATCACCCTGGCCTGCCGTCCGGCGAGTTTTGCATGGGCTGCGGCTGGACCGCGCCGGACACCGACTACGCCGGGATCGCGGCCATCGAGGCGATCAACGGCGGGCAGGTCGAGGGGCCGCTCTCCGGGATCGGCTTTTGGGAGGCGCGGCTGAACGAGGGGCTCCGGATCACCGCTATCGGCGGATCGGACAATCACGACGCCACGCTTGATCCCGCCAAGGCGCCGGCCATCGGGATGCCCACGACCGTGGTGCGGGCGGGCGAGCTGAGCCAGGCCGCGATCCTGAAGGCGATCGGCCAGGGCCACGTTTTCCTCGACGTCGCCGGGACGCGCGACCGGATCCTGGAGGTCCGCGCCAGCGCTGACGGCACGACGGCGCAGATGGGCGATGAGTTGCCCGCGGCGGCCGGGACCAAGGTCCGTGTCGAGGTCAGGGTGGTCGGGGTGGCGGGCGGCTCGATCTCGCTGGCCGGCGATGGCGCGAAGCTGGCGACATTGGCCGATCCGAAGCTGACCGCCGCCGACCAGACGCTGGTGTTCGAGTTCGCCGCCGACGGCGCGCGCCGCTGGCTGCGGGTGGATGTGCGCTCGTTGCAGGGCAAGCTCGTCCTGCTGGGCAACCCGATCTATCTGAGGCCCTGAGGCCCGCGCCCGGAAACTCTTATTAACCCTGTTGGGGGTAGGGTTTGGCGTCGTGACGTCGTCGGGAAGAGCATGGGGCTAAATCCGGAATCTCGCGCCCGTTTCAATCTCGAGCGCGCTTCGGTGCTGTTGCTCGAAGAATCCCCCATGGGCATGAGCATCCTGGTCCAGATCCTGACCGGGTTCGGCGCCAAGACCCTGCATCGCTGCGAAAAGGTCGAAGAGGCCAAGGACGCCATCGGCAAGGTCGAGGTGGACCTGATCATCTGCGACGCCCTGGGGGCGAGCGGCGCCGGGTACGATTTCGTCGAGTGGCTGCGCGGCAGCCGCATCGAACCCAATTGCTATGTCCCGGTGCTGCTGACCGCCGGCCATACGCCGAGCAACGCCGTGGCCCGGGCCCGCGATTGCGGGGCGCATTTCGTGATGGCCAAGCCGCTGACGCCCATCGCCGTCCTGGAGCGCATCCTCTGGATCGCCAGGGAAGGGCGCCGGTTCGTCGAGTGCGACACCTATATGGGCCCCGACCGGCGCTTCAAGAACGAGGGCGTTCCCTCCGGCATGGTCGGGCGCCGCCGCGACGATTTGCATGGCGACATCGGCCAGGCCGAAACCCCCAACATGGATCAGGAAGTCATCGACAGCCTGATGAAGACGCGACGGGTGGAACTATGAGCTCAGTCAAAATCCACACCCCGCCGGTCCGGCTGGCGAAACTGCTGCGCACGCCGGGCGGTCTGCCGGTCGCCGAGGCCGTGCAGCGGGCCGGGGCCGGGCTGGAGAGCCTGAAGACGGACTGCCTGGGCGAACTGAAGACGGTGCTGGAGGCCGCCGAGGCCTGCGCCGCGCGGGCCAGCGACGCCTTCGATGCGGACCTGTTGGCCGAACTCTACGGGGTGGTCTCCAAGCCGATCGGGGTGCCGAGCGTCTGCGGCCTGGCGTCGATGGACACCGCCCTGATCAGCCTGTCGGATCTGCTCGATTATCTGAAGGGCCAGCAGCGGTGGGACGCCAACGCCGTGGCCGTCCACCTGCGCGCCCTGCGCCTGTTGCTGCACACCGAGGGCGCGGCCGACGCGGCCGGCACCCAGGCGATCCTGGCCGGCCTGCGCAAGGTCAGCCAGCGCTACGCGCGGCCCAGCGGGGCCTGACGCTCAGGGATTGAGGCGGTCGGTGATCGCCCAGAGGCCGTCGACCACGGACTTCATCGTCGCGGGGTCGGCGTCGTCCTTGCTCCACAGCATGCGCATGGCGTTGACGTGCACGCCGATCGAGGCCCAGTCGGCGCGATTGTGCGTGCGCTGACGGTCGACCAGTTCGCAGAGGCTGTAGCAGGCGTCGCAAAGCACGCGCTTGTTGAACACCCCGGCGATGTCGAGGATGGTCGAGCCTTCCTCATAGACGGTGTCCAGCGCCGCGGTCTTTTCGCGGCACATGACTTCCAGCCGGCCGATCATGTGGCCGAGGGACTTCATCGCGTCGCCGGCGTGGGCGGCCAGTTCGCGCTGGGCGCGGTCGCTGGCCAGGCCCGCGGTCATGCCGCCCGGCTGGGCGACCTGCTCGGAGAGGCGGTACTTCACCTTGACGAATTCGGCTTCGCTCACAGCTGCACCTTCGAGGGTTTCATCAGCATGTCGATGTCAGACTGATCGAGATTTGGGGCGGTGGCCGCGCCGACATTGGCTGAGAGGTCGTCTTTCCGACGTCCCTTGATCCCCAGCGGCGGGCCCATGTTCTTGAAGCGGCGGTCGGGGCCGACATAGCCCTGGGCGACGACCATCTGGCGTTCGTCCTTGGCCACCCAGAATACCCGCTGCAGCAGGATTTCCGGGGTGAAGGGCTTGGAGACCACGAAGTTGGCGCCGGAATCGCGGCTTTTCTCGACCATGCTGCGGGCGGCGTGGCCGGCCAGCATGATCACCGGCGTGAACTTCGACACATCCGGCGCCTCGCGGCGCAGCCATTGCACGAAGTCGTAGCCGTCCATGTCGGGCATGGAGCTGTCGATGACGATCAGGTCGACTTCCTGGGTCTTGACGACGTGCATCGCCTCGGCCCCGGAGCCGCACTTGAACTGCTTGCGAACCCCGAACCCGCGGAACATCGAGTTCAAGGCCTCGAGCGCCTGCGGATTGTCGTCGACGAGCAAGACCCTGGAACGGTCCAGATTGATTCTGATCTTGGGGTCCAGGGCCATGTCGATGCGGTCCCTTAGAAGAGATCCAGATCGCCGGCGTCGGCGGCTTGGGCGCGCATCGGACCTTCACGCGTGACCCGGGCCAGGCGGTTGGCGAGATCGCCAAGCGTTACGCTGGCGACGGCGTCGGAGAGATCATAGCCGCCCGACTCCGCCTGAAGGGCGAGCTTGCGGGTGAAGGTGGCCAGGGCCGCGAGATGCTGGGTCAGCACGTCGAGGGTCTGGGCCTCGTGCAGGGCGATGGCCAGCGGCTCGCCGCGGCTGGCGCGCACGAGTTGCGTCACCAGCGTTTCCAGCCGGTCGCACAGCTCTCCTGCATGCTCCAGTTCCTGGGCGATGGAGGACAGGACCTCGGGGGTCTGAACGGCGGCGGATCGGCTCATCAAAACAGCTCCACGGACCCTTCGTCCTGAACCGGCGCAGGGGGCCGCACCACAGGATCGCGCAGACGGGTTAGCTCCGCGTTATCAGTGACGGTTCTTTGTTGGGCGCGGCCGGTGGTCGGCCAGTACTGGACACGCCGCGCGGCCAGTCCGCCAAGGCTCGATCCCACCACCGGAATGCCTTCGTCGCGAAGGAATTTCTCGGCGAAGGCGGCGTTCGAGGCCCCGACATCCGACAGCCCGCCGAACATCCGTGCGCCGCCGAACAATTTTGCTTCCAGCCGGTCGCGACGCGCGCCCGAACGCAGCAGTTCGTTGATCAGCAGTTCCATGGCGTAGGCGCCGTAGCGCCGTCCCTCGTCCAGGCCCTCGGCCCGGCCTTCAGGCAGCAGGAAGTGGTTCATGCCGCCGACGCCGGTCTTGGCGTCGCGCATGCAGACCGCCACGCACGATCCGAGGATCGTGGTCAGCATGACCTCGGGGTCGTCGGAAATATGATGCTCGCCTTGCACCACATGAATCCGTTTGCCCGGTCGTCCAGAGACGTTTTCGACGATCATGTGAGGGGGCCGAACACCGCTTCGATTTTTTCTTTGAGGGTCTGGGTGGTGAAGGGTTTCACCAGGTAGTTGTTGACCCCGAACTGCACGGCGCGCTGCACCAGCTCGCGGTCGGCGCGGCCGGTCAGCATGATCACCGCGGTCTTGGAGGTCGGGCCGTGCGCGCGGATGGCGCGCAGCAGGCCAAGACCGTCCAGCTTGGGCATGTTGAAGTCGGTGATCACCAGGTTGCACGGCGCCGAAACCAGGGCGCGCAGGGCTTCCTCGCCGTCGGGCGCCTCGCGCGTCTGGGTGATGCCCAGGGCGTGCAGGCTCGTGCGGATCAGCGAACGCATGGTCTGTTGATCGTCGACGATCAGGGTTTTGATGCTGAGAGCGGTAGGCATCAGGCGTTCCTATGCGTATCTGCGGCGCAGAGATTCAAGATTGCGGATCCCATCCTCGAGAGCCCGACCTGCTTCTCGACGGCGCCGATTTCGAACGCGACCCGGGGCATGCCGTAGACGACGCAGGACGATTCATCCTGGCCCAGGGTGCGTGCGCCGGCTTGCTTCATGGACAACAGGCCGGACGCGCCGTCCCGGCCCATGCCGGTCAGGATGACCCCGACCGATGGACGGTTCAGCCTGGCGACGGACTCAAACAGCACGTCGACGGAGGGGCGGTGGCCGTTGACCGGCTCGCCGGCGCGCAGCCGGATCACCGGATGGGAGGACGAGGTGACCTCCATGTGCGCGTCGCCGCCAGGCGCGATGTAGATGTGCCCGGCCTGCAGGCGGTCGCCGTCCTGAGCCTCGGTCACATGGGCGCCGGAGATCTTGTCCAGGCGGGCGGCGAAGCTCTTGGTGAAGGTCGCCGGCATGTGCTGGGTGATCACGGTCGGCGGGCAGGTGTCGGGGAAGTTCGACAGGATGGTCATCAGCGCCTCGACCCCGCCGGTCGAGGATCCGATCGCCAGGACACCGTCGGTGGCCCGGTAGTCGCGGGCGCGTTCGACCGGGACGATGGGGCCGTTATAGGGCTTCACCCTTGCACGGGCCGCGGCCTTCACCTTGGCGGTGAGCTCGGCGAAAGCGTCTTGGGCGGTGACGCCGCCCACCGGCTTGCCGACGCAATCCACGGCGCCCAGCTCCAAGGCCTGCAGGGTCACGTCCGCGCCGGCCTGGGTCAGGGTCGAGACCATCACCACCGGCGTCGGCCGCAGGCGCATGATCTTTTCCAGGAACTCCAGGCCGTTCATCTTCGGCATCTCGATGTCGAGCGTGACGACGTCGGGATTGAGCTTCTTGATCTGCTCGCGGGCTTCGATGGGATCGTTGGCGAAGCCCAGGACCTCGATCTCGGGGTCGCGCTTCAGCGCCGCCCCGATCAGGCCGCGCATGGTGGCGCTGTCGTCTACAACCAGGACGCCGACGGTCATCGCACGACCCCCGCGACGGCGTAGGTCGTCAGGCCCGTGGTCTCGAACAGGCTGGCGCCTGGCCCGGTGACCCGCTCGGAGTGGCCGATATAGAGGGTGCCGCCCGGCTCCAGGGTCGGGGCGAACCGGCTCCAGATGCGTTCCTGGGTCGGCTCGTCGAAATAGATCACCACGTTGCGGCAGAAGATGGCGTCGAACTTGCCCTTCATCGGCCAGTCGCCGATCAGGTTCAGTTCGCGGAACGACACCAGGGTCCGCAGCTCGTCGGCCACTTCCCAGGCGCCGTCGCCGGCCTTCCTGAACCACTTGCGTCGCAGGTCGAGCGGCACCGGGGTCACCGCGTCCTCGCGATAGACGCCCGCGCGGCCCTCGGCGACCATGTTCGGGTCGATGTCGGTGGCCAGGATCTTCACGTCCAGGTTCGCCGCTTCCGGCAGAGCCTGCAGCACGGTGATGGCCATGGAGTAAGGCTCTTGCCCGTTGGAGCAGGCCGCCGACCACAGCCGGATCCGGCCGCCGCGGCGCGCGCGGTCCACCAGCTTGGGCATCACCACGTCGCGCAGATGGTCGAAGTGGTGCGGCTCGCGGAAATAGCGGGTCACGTTGGTGGTCAGCGCCGCCATCATGGTCTGGCGTTCGTCGACCCCCTGCTTGTCCTCGATCAGGGCGCAGTAGTCCCGGAACGAGCGCAGGCCGAGCGAGCGCAGGCGCTTGGCCAGACGCGAATAGACCAGCGCCGCCTTGCCCTCGGCCAGCGCGATGCCGGCGTGGCTGTGCAGGATTTGGGCGATCTTCTTGAAGTCTTCCTCGGTGAACAGGAACTCGCCTTCGACGAGCCCTGTACCGTTGGACTTGGAGCGTGTGTCGGCTGTGGTCATGCCGCTTCGGCTTCCATTTCGGGCAGGACCCGGTCGAGCGAGATTAGGCTGACCATGCGTCCGTCGACGGCGAACAGGCCCTTCACGAACATCTTCACGGTGTCGCAGGCCACGTCGGGCGTCGGCTGCACCATGTCGTCGCTCAGGTTGATGATGTCGCTCACCGCCTCGACCAGCAGGCCGAGCGTGCGGCCGCCGACATTGACCACCATGATCACGTGGCGGGCGCTGGGCTCGCTGGTGGTCAGGCCCAGGCGCGCGCCCAGGTCGACGATCGGCAGCACCGCGCCGCGCAGATTGATTACGCCCTTCATGTAGGACGGGGTGCGGGGCAGGGGCGTGGCCGGGGTCCAGCCGCGGATCTCACGCACCTGCATGATGTCCACGCAGAATTCCTGGTCGGCGATGCGGAAGGCGATCAGTTCGCGGCGCGCGCCGGTCGATTGGGTGACGGGATCGTGCATGCTCATCCGGCCATTCGCTTTTCGCTTCTCGGCGCCGGCTTGCGCCGATGCTGGGTGGTGACGAGCGCATCGACGTCGAGGATGAGCGCGACGCGGCCGTCACCCAGGATGGTGGCCGCGGCGATGCCGTCGATTTGCTGATAGTTGGCTTCCAGGCTCTTGATGACCACCTGGCGCTGGCCCTGGATGGCGTCGACCAGCAGGGCGGCCTTGCCGCCGCCTTCGCTCTCCACCAGGACGGCGACGCCTTGGCCGGGCTCCATCGGCGTCTCGCGGAAGCCGAGCGCCACGCCGACGTCGATCAGGGGCACGAAGGTGTCGCGGATGCGGATCACCGCGTCCTTGCCGCCGACGAAATGGACGTCTTCGGCGCGGGGCGTCAGGCTTTCGACGATCGCCGACAGCGGCGTGACCAGGGTTTGTTCGGCGGCGGTGACCACCATGCCGTCCAGCACCGCCAGGGTCAGCGGCAGCGACATCGTGAACTTCGAACCCCTGCCGGGCTCCGACGAGATCGAGATGCGGCCGCCCAGGCCCTGGATCGAGCGGCGAACCACGTCCATGCCGACGCCGCGGCCGGAGATGTCGGAAACGGTCTCGGCGGTCGAGAAGCCCGGCAGGAAGATCAGGTTGTCGACCTCTTCGTCCGACAACACCGCATCCTCGGTGATCAGGCCCTTTTCGACGGCGATGCCGCGCACGCGCGGGCGGTTGATGCCGCGGCCGTCGTCTTGGATTTCGATGACGATGCGGCCGCCACGATGCAGCGCGCGCAGCTTCACGACGCCCTCGGCCGGCTTGTCGGCCTCGACGCGGCCCTCGGGCGTCTCCAGCCCGTGGTCGATGGCGTTGCGCAGCATGTGGGTGATCGGGTCGGTGAGGCGCTCGATGACGGTCTTGTCGACCTCGGTGCCTTCGCCTTCCATCAGCAGCTTTACGCGCTTGCCGGTCATGTCAGCGACTTCGCGGACCAGGCGCGGCATGCGCTGGAACACCGACTTCACCGGCTGGGCGCGGATGGCCATGACGCTGTCCTGGATCTCCCGGGTCAGCAGTTCGAGGTCTTCGAGGCCGAGCACGACATTGGACGACCGCGCCAGGCCGCTCTCCAGCACGCGCTGGGACAGCATGGCTTGCTGGATGACCAGCTCGCCGACGGCGTTGATCAGGCGGTCGACGCGGTCGAGGTCGACGCGGATGGTGGCTTGCGGGGTGGGCGCGGGCGCGCCGGTGTTGGCCGGAGCCGGCGCGGCGGCCTTGGCCACGGGCGTCGGTGTCGGCGCGGCGGCGGCCGGGGGCGCGACGGTTTCCGACTGGGCGCGGGCGATCAGCGCCGCGACGTCCAGATCGTCGGGCGCGGCGGCGACGACGGGTTCCGGCTCGGCTTCGGCGACAGGGGCGTCGCTCTGGATGCGGGCCAGCAGGGCGGCGATGTCCAGCGGCGCGTCGGCGCTGGCCGCGGCCAACTCGTCGTCGCTCAGCGGGCGGTCCGGCGGCGATCCGGCCCCGCCTTCCTGGGTGATGGTGATGGCGCAGTCGTCCTCGACGAACTCGAAGACTTCGCGGATGTCGGCTTCACCGGCCTCGGTGGTCAGGCGGATCGTCCAGGTGAGGTAGGAGGTCTCGGCGGCCAGCTGGTCCAGCGGCGGCAGGGCGCTGTCGTCCAGGGTGACGTCCGTCGCGCCCAGGCGGGCCAGTTCGCGCAGCACCAGGCCGGACTCGTTGGCCTTGGCGTACATCTCCGACCGGGGGCCGAATTCGATGATCCAGGCGCCGGCCGGGCTGGTGTGCAGCTCCACCGGCATGGCCGGCAGGTCGAGGTCGAAGGCCGGAGCAGGGCTGTCGTCGCCGTCGATGGTGACGGCCATCGGCACGAAGCCGAAGTCCTCGTCGCCGCCGAGGGCGTCGTCGTCGGCGAGGTCGTCGCCGATCAGGCCCTTGAGTTCGGAGAGCATGCCCGCCGAACGCCCCTCGTCGACCGAGCCGCCGTCGCGCGCCGCCGCCACGTGGTCGGCCAGGACGTCGAAGGCCCGCAGCAAGGTCTTGGCGACCTCGTCGGTCAGCTCCATCTTCCCGGAGCGCAGCTCGTCCATCACCGTTTCGAAGACGTGGGCGAAGCGGATCAGGTTTTCGAGGCCGAAGGCGCCGGCGCCGCCCTTCACCGAGTGAACGGCGCGGAACACGGCGTTGATCGTTTCGTCGTCAGCGTCGCCCG
Organism: Phenylobacterium sp. Root700; assembly: GCF_001429025.1. Taxonomy (GTDB): domain Bacteria; phylum Pseudomonadota; class Alphaproteobacteria; order Caulobacterales; family Caulobacteraceae; genus Phenylobacterium. The sequence continues at coordinate 19,191 of NZ_LMHT01000005.1, forward strand.
TCTCCATCGCCAGCAGACCCTGCTCGGCGTCGGTCAGGAGCTCGTCGCACTCCTGGAAGAAGGTCTGCTTGATGCTTTCGAACGGATCCAACTGGACGCTCCGGGTCGGGAAAGGGTTAGGCGGCGACTCGACGGACGGCTTCGACCAGCTTGACCGGATTGAACGGCTTCACGATCCAGCCGGTGGCGCCGGCCGCGCGGGCCCGCTCCTTCTTGGCCGCATCGCTTTCGGTGGTGAGCACCAGGATCGGCGTGGCGCGGTGATCGGGATTGGCGCGGACGCCTTCGATCACGCCAAAGCCGTCCAGGCGGGGCATGTTGATGTCGGTGATGACGACGTCGGCGCCGTTGGCCTGCAGGACCTCCAGGCCCTCCACGCCGTCGACGGCCTGGATCACGGTGTATCCAGCCTGCACCAGCGCGTGGTTCAGCATTTCCCGCATCGTGCGGCTGTCGTCGATCGTCAGAACGGTTTTGCTCACGAGAGTCCCCCTAGGCCCCGAATTGCAGTTCGGGTTCACCGAATGCAGCCAATTGCTCTGAGAAGCCTGAAGACGGTTGATCCACAGTTAAGCTGTGGCCGTCCTCCGCCCACATTTTTCGCGCCGACATCAAAACCTGCAGGCACAGCCCGCCCAGACGGGTCACCTGCGAGGCGTCCAGCGTCAGCGGCCGGCCCCGCAGGGCCATCAGTTCAGCGCGCAGCGGCTCAGCCGCTTGCAGGTCCAGGACCGGCGACAGACTCACCACGGCGGGTGCTGCAAGCTCAGACATCGACACTCCCCATCGGCCCCGCGGCTTGCGGCGCCTTAGAATTCTTCCCAGCCGTCAACTTCGGGCTCCGGCCTGCGGAGCGCCGAACCATCACGGCTCGATCGTCTGATCTGCGTCGTTGTCGCGGCCGGACGGCGTCCAGACGCGGCGACGTACGCCTGACCAATCTTGAACCGCGCAACTGATCCAGCGAGCGCCTCGGCTTCATTGGCGAGGGCATGGCTGGCGGCTGTCGATTCTTCGACCATGGCCGCATTCTGCTGCGTGACTTGATCCATTTGGTTAACAGCGCCGTTGACTTCGGCGAGGCCCGTCGCCTGCTCCTGGGCGCTGGCGGCGATTTCCCCGACCAGGCTGTCGATCTCGGCGACCCGCCCGACGATGCGTTGCAGGGCCTCGCCGGTCTCGCCGACCAGGTGCACGCCCTGGCCGACCTGCTGGGTCGAGGCGGAGATCAAGGTCTTGATTTCCTTAGCAGCTTCGGCCGAGCGCTGGGCCAGGGCCCGGACTTCGGAGGCGACCACCGCGAAGCCGCGGCCAGCTTCTCCGGCCCGCGCGGCCTCGACCCCGGCGTTCAGCGCCAGCAGGTTGGTCTGGAAGGCGATCTCGTCGATCACCCCGATGATCTGGCTGATTTGTTGCGCCGATTGTTCGATTTGGCTCATCGCCGCGACGGCTTGACGCACGACATCGCCGCTCTTCTGGGCGTCGCCGCGGGCGGCGAGCACCACTTCGGCGCAGGTCTTGGCCCCGCCGGCGGTCTTGTTGACGGTGGCGGTGATCTGGTCGAGCGCCGCGGCGGTCTCTTCCAGGCTGGCGGCCTGCTGCTCGNGTCGTCGGCGGCNGGTGGAGATTTCCCCGGCGCCGTTGCGGATCCCGCCGACATTGGTGACCACCACGGTCATGGCGTCCTGAAGCTGGCCCATGGCGGCGTTGAAGTCGTTTTGCAGCTTCACATAGTCGGCGGGGAAGTCGCGGGTGATGCGATAGGTCAGGTCGCCCTGGCTCAGATTGTCCAGGCCCTCGGCCAGGCCCCCGACGACGGCGGCCTGTTCCTGGGCGGTGGCGGCGCGGACGGCTTCGTTGCGGGCGCGTTCTTCCTCGACGGCCTTGCGCTGTTCAGCGGTTTGGCCCTCCAGGCGCAGCTTCTCGATCCCGGCGTCCTTGAAGACCGAGACCGCTTCGGCCATCTGGCCGACCTCGTCCTTGCGGCCCATGGCCGGGATCATGGCGGTGAAGTCGCCTTGGGCCAGGCGGCGCATGGCCGCGGTCATGGCGTTCACCGGGGTCGCGATCATGCGGGTGAGCAGGAAGCCCAGGCCGATGGCGATCAGCACCGCCAGGGCTAGACCCACGGCCAGCGAGGCGTAGGCCATCCGCGTCGAGTTGATCTGGACGGTCTGAAGCTCGTCCATCTTGGCGACCTCGGCGGTCACCACCGCGTCCATCGCGTCCTCGACCGGCGAGATGACCTTGTCGGCGAGGCCGTCGGGGCCGACCATTTCAAGGGCCTGCGGCTGGGTGGCCGGATCGGCGCTGAGCCGGACGCCGGCCTTCACCACGTCGGCGTACCAGGTGTCTGCCCCCTGGGCGGCGACGTCGATCTTGGCGGCGAGCTCCGGGGAGTCGGTCAGCAGGGGGCGCGCGGCGTCCAGGCGCTTCTTGAAGTTCGCGCGGTGCTTGTCGACGCGCTCCAGGTAGTAGTCGTTCTTGGACAGCAGATAGCCGCGATAGCTGTTCTCCTGCCGCGTCAGGTAGAACTTGGCTTCATTGAGCGTGACAAGGGTCTCGCTGCTTTCCTTGATCTCCACCCGCGCCTCGTCCAGCGCGCGCAGGTTCACCAGCATGGCGCCGCCCATCCCGGCCATCGTCAGGGTCACGGCCGCGAAGCCGAGCGCGAGTTTGCGGGAGATCTTCAAGTTGTCGAACAGCACAGGACTTCCTCGGTTCGTGAGATTGCGGAACGGGGCGGGGCGCGGTGAGCGGCTGACGGGTCAGACGCGACGTCAAGTAACGCTGGTATGAATGGTTTGCGGCGTCGACCTATCGGATGCGAACTCATCCGAATATTTTCGAACGCCAACAAACTGATCCCCAGGTTTTCGAAATTTCACTTGACGAATACTTGGCGCCTAAGGGTTGCGTTGGGCCAATCCCCTTCCAGCACGTGTGTTCTGGCTAACGGCTGTCCCTTGAAGAAAGGGTTACCGCGTTCGGTCAAATCGCCGACTTCCTCTGTAAAAGCCGGGGGTTGAGAGCGATGCTGCGACAATCTGGCACGCGGAGGGGCCGCCTTGGGGAGGGGTGAACCTTGACGGGCGTCGCGTCACGGCCTCGCAGTTCTGGGTAGAGTAACGGCGTTCTTTTCGCATTGAGTCGGAGTTCAATTTGAGATTAGGGCGATGACACGCGCCCTGGCGGTGTCAGGGTTTGGCTTCCGCCGGGTCACACTTGCGATCCAGGTCCCGGGATGTTCGCCTAGGCGCGAGGATCTGGCGGGAGAACGACCATGGACCTGAAGCTCACCCCGCAGATGGAGGCGTTCCGCGAAGAGGTGCGGGGCTTTCTCGCCGCTCATCGCGACCACTATGCCGGCGGCGTTGCGGGGAGCCGGCCGCGCGAGGCGGCGCTGGAATGGCAGAGGCTGCTGATCGAGCAGGGCTACGCGGCGCGGACGATCCCCAAGGCCTATGGCGGCTACGGCGCCGAGCCGGACATCCTGAAGACCCGGATCATCGCCGAGGAGTTCACTCGCGCTGGGGCGCCCCGCGGCTTCGCCAACCAGGGGATCTCGATGCTGGTCCCGACCCTGCTGGAGGTGGGCTCGGAGGAGCAGAAGACCCGCTGGATCGGCCCGACCCTGCGCGGCGAGGTGGTCTGGTGCCAGGGCTATTCCGAACCGGGCGCCGGATCGGACCTGGCTTCGCTCCAGACCAAGGCGGTCGAGGACGGCGAGGACTTCATAATTTCGGGGTCAAAAATTTGGACCAGCACCGCGGCCCAGGCCGACATGATCTTCTGCCTGGTGCGGACCGAGCCTGACGCCGCCAAGCATGACGGGATTTCCTACATCCTGTTCCCGATGACCACGCCGGGGATCGAGGTGCGGCCGCTGAAGACCATGACCGGATCGGCCGAGTTCAACGAGGTGTTCTTCACCGACGTTCGGGTGCCGCAGAGCGCGGTGGTTGGAGGTCGGGGGCGGGGGTGGTTTGTTGCGAATGCGACGCTCAAGCATGAGCGCGGCATGCTGGGCGACCCCAACGCCACCGAGGCGCGGCTGCACTCCCTGATCGAGCTGATGAAGACCGAGCGCGTGGACGGCGAGCGGCTGATCGACAACCCGGTGATGTGCGACCGGCTGATGCAGCTGCAGGCCCGGGTGATGGCCATGAAGTTCAACGGCCTACGCCTGCTGACCGCGTCGATGACCGGCGAGCCGGCCGGCATGGCCGGGCTGGTGGTCAAGTTGCAGGGCTGCGAGCTGAACCACCAGATCGCCGCCCTGGCCATCGACGCCCTGGGCGAGCTGGGCGTGCTCTACGAGGACGGCCCGCACCTGCGCGCCAAGGGTAGCTGGCAGTGGAACTACATGTTCGACCTTGGCCTGATCATCGGCGGGGGCACCGCCCAGATCCAGAAGAACATCATCGCCGAGCGAGGCCTGGCCCTGCCGCGCGAACCCAAGCTTGCGAGCGTCTGACATGGATTTCTCGATCACCCCCGACCAGCGGCTGATGCAGGAAAGCCTGGCCCGCACCCTGGCCGATGTCAGCGGGCTGGAGCGCGTGCGGCGCTTCGCCGGGGACCCGGCTGACAAGGGCGCAGACGTCTACGCCGCCCTGGCCGATTTCGGCCTCACCGGCCTCATCATCCCCGAGGAGTACGGCGGGCTGGGCCTTGGCCTGCTGGGCGCCGCCCTGGCCGCCGAGGCGCTGGGCGCCGCCGTGGCCCCGGGGCCGTTCCTGGGCGCCTGCGTGCTGGCCCCCCTGGCCCTGCGGCTGGCGGGCTCGAAGGCTCAGCAGGGCGAGTGGCTGCCGAAGATCGCCGCGGGCCAGGTGGTGGCCGGCGTCGCCATCGCCGAGCAGGTGGCCGGCGCGCGCGACGGCGCGGGCGTCACCGCGTCCGGCGGCAAGCTGACCGGCAAGGCGCTGTTCGTCACCGACGCCCTGATCGCGGACCTGTTCATCGTCGCCGACCAGGCCGGCGGCCTGCACCTGGTGCGCGGCGACGCGGCGGGGCTGACCCGTTCGGCCATGATCAGCATCGACCTCACCCGGCCGCTGGGCGAGGTGGTCTTCGCCGCCACCCCGGCCGAGCCGCTGGACGGGGGCGACGGAGCCTTGGCCGCCCTGCGCGACGCCGGCTGGACCCTGCTGGCCGCCGACACCCTGGGCGCGGCCCAGGTGATGATCGACAAGGCCGTCGACTACGCCAAGGAGCGGCGCCAGTTCGGCCGCGTCATCGGCTCGTTCCAGGCGGTCAAGCACATGTGCGCCGAGATGATCGCCGAGCTGGAGCCCTGCCGCTCGCTGGTCTGGTACGCCGCCTACGCCTTCGACGACGCCCCGGACGAGGCCTCGCTGACCGCCGCCCACGCCAAGGCCCATACCTCCGAGGTCGGCCGCTTCATCGCCCGCACCGCGACCGAGGTGCATGGCGGCATGGGGATCACCGACCTGCTGGGCCTGCACTTCTGGTTCAAGCGGATCGGACTGAACCGCCAATTGCTGGGCGGGCCAGAGCGGGTCCGCCGCCTGGCGGCGCAGATCCAGGGGCTGACGGCTTAAGACCCCACGCCGGGTCTTGCGCCGGCACGTCATGGGATTAGCGTTGGGCCTCTGATCGGAGGTTCCATGGCGCCGCCTCAGCGCATCCTGATCCAGACGACGATCCCGCCGGTGGCCGACGACTGGCATGCGGGGCGGTTCTCGCTGCTGGCCGACTATCTGCGCGGCCTACGGGGCGAGGACGGCGCGGCCCTGTTCGAGGTGGTCGCCCGCGACCGCGCCGCGGCCAATGACGGCGCCGACCCGGTGCTGGCCAATATGGACGAAACCGATTTCGATCAGCTCTGGCTGTTTGCGGTGGACCAGGGTGACGGCCTCAGCGCCGAGGAGTGCGCGGCGATCGGCCGGTTCCGGGCCGAGGGGGGCGGGCTGATGGTCACCCGCGACCACATGGATCTCGGCTGCTGCGTCTGCGCCCTGGGCGCGGTGGGCAAGGCCCATCACTTCCACTCCTCGAACCCCGAGCCTGACACCGACCGCTGGCGGCCCGACGATGTGGAGACCGCCACGATCCTCTGGCCGAACTACCACTCAGGCTCGAACGGCGACTTCCAGACCATCCGGGCCGAGGGCGCGCCGCATCCGCTGCTGCGCGATCCCGATGCGCCGGGCGGGGTGCTGCCGTTCCTGCCGGCTCATCCGCACGAGGGCGCGGTCGGCGCGCCGCCGGACGAGCCCTCGGCGCGGGTGATCGCCACCGGCGTCAGCCAGACCACCGGGGTCCGATTCAACCTCGCCGTCGCCTTCGAGCGCGAGCCGGGCGGGGCGGGCGCGGCGGTGGCCCAGTCCACCTTCCATCACTTCTGCGACTACAACTGGGACCCGCGCGCCGGCTGCCCCAGCTTCGTCAGCGAACCGCCCTCCGACCGTATGCTGATCGACCCGCGCGGCCGCTGGTCGACCGAACGCTATGTCCGCAATCTCGCCACCTGGCTGGCTCGATGACCTGCACCCACGGCGCGTTCCTGAAGGCGGTGACCCCGTCCGCCGACGGCTGCGGAGAGTGCCTGAAGATCGGTTCGGGCTGGGTGCACCTGCGGCTCTGCCGCGCTTGCGGCCATGTCGGCTGCTGCGACGACTCCCCCAACCGCCACGCGACCCAACACTTCAAGACCACCGGCCACCCGCTGATCGAAGCCTACGACCCGCCGGACGGCTGGGGCTGGTGCTATGTCGACGAGGTGATGCTGGACCTCGAAGGCGATACGACTCCGCATCCTGCCGGGTGGCGGTATTAGGTCAGCCTGCTAGGCCCCCGTCCGATAGCGCTCGGCCGCATGGACCTGAGCAAAGCCGGGCAGCATCGCCCGTCGAGCGCTCTGATAGGCATCCCAGTCGGCGGCATCGGGAAGCGGCGGGATCGTCACCGGTTCGCGGCGGTCAAAGCCGACCAGGGCGGCGTCGACGAGTTCGCCGACTTCCATGACCGCGCTCAGCGCGTTTACATCAGCGCCGGAACGCTCCCAGATTTCCGTGCGGGTCGCCGAGGGAAGCACCGCCTGGACGTAGACACCCTTGGGACCCAGCTCGAGGCTCAGGCCTTGGGACAGAAACAGCACAAAGGCCTTGGTCGCCCCGTAGACGCTCAGGCCCAGTTCCGGCGCCAGGCCGACGACCGAGCCGATGTTGATGATCGCGCCCTCGCCAGCGTTCGCCAGACGCGGAGCGACCGCGCTGGCGAGCCGCAGAACCGCGGTGGTGTTCAGAGCGACGAGCTGCGCCACGTCTTCCGTGACCTGATCCACAAAGCGCCCACCCAGGCTGGCCCCGGCGTTGTTGACCAAGATCCCGATCCCGGCGTCGTCGCGCAGGCGCGCCTCAACGGCGGCAAGTTGGTCGTGCTTGGTGAGGTCGGCGGGCAAGATGTCGATCGTCACGCCGGTCTCTCGGCGCAGATCGGCGGCCATGGCCTCCATCCGCGCGCCGTCGCGAGCCACCAGTACAAGGTCGTGACCACGCCGCGCGAAGCGGTCGGCATAGGTGGCGCCAATACCGCTGGAGGCGCCGGTGATGAGGACGGAAGGCTTCTTGGCCATCGTGATGCTTTCTTCTCTAGTGGACCCAATGCTCATGATGAGCGACCCGATCGCGGCGCCATCACCACTTTTCGACCCAGGGCCGAAGGACGACTTCGAAGGCCCAGGTGGAGCGATGCTGGCGATGGAGCTGGAGGTAGACTTCAGCGATGTGGGCGGGGTCGGCCATATTGTCGTCCACGGTCGTTCCCGCCCGTCGGTGCGCCCGCGTCCCGTCTTCTTGGGTAAAGCCGATCGCGGCGTCGATCGGCACGTTGGCGACGTGGATGCCCTCGGGCATCAACTCTCGCGCCATGCTCTGCGCGAGCCCGGTCTTCGCATGACAGGTCATGGCGAAGGCGGCGCTCATCGCAAAGCCCTTGAGGGCGGCGCTGGCGTTCGTGAAGATGATCGTGCCCCTTACGCCATTGGCGTCGAGCGGGTTGTCGCGCATCAATCGCGCCGCGCTCTGGCCGACCAGGAATGCGCTGAAGGCGGCGTTCTGGAATGTCTCGAACGCCAGCGCCGGATCAGCATCGGCGATGCCCTTGCGGAGGATCCCAGGTACGCGGCCATCGATGTTGTGCACCACAAGCCTCGGCGTCCCGAGATCGCTCACCACATTGCGAAACAGCAGATCGACCTCTTCGGGCCGGCTGGCGTCGCAGCCGTAGCGGCGCACCCCGTGACTATCTTCCAGGGCCCGAAGGACCGGCTTGTCCGGCGACCGTGCGGCCACGGCGACGCGCATGCCGCTCTCGGCGAATAGTCGCGCGCAGCTCGCGCTGATGCCGGGCCCGCCGCCTACGATCAGGGCGACGTCTTTCGTCGACGAAGGGCTATCGGATGACGACATTGCGTTGGGCTCCAGGTGTCCGGGGTGGAGGGCTGAGGGCCACGGCTAAACCGCCGCCTTGACTTGCAGGCGCCGCAGGCCGACCGGCGCGAAGGCGGTCGCGGCAAGCAGCGACGCGCCCAACATGATCGCGGCAAGCGAGAGCGTCGGCGGCATGGGAAGAACGCTCGCCCCGGTCGAGCCAAGGGCGGCGCACCCCATCTGCAGGAAGCCCAATAGCGCTGACGCCATCCCGGCCTCGCGTCCGAAGGGCTGGAGCGCGATGGCGGTGCCGAGCGGGTTGATCAGCCCCATGCCGAAGAGAAACAGCGTCAGGCCCATCGTGATGGTGACCAGGTCCGGAGCCCCCGCGAAGGCGAGGATAAGGGCGCTGCCCGCGACCGCGAATCCCAGGCCCAGGGCGCCGGCCGCGACCGGGCTCCAGCGCCGCGCTAGTCTTGGCGCCAGAAAGCCGGCAGCGAAGACGATCACGACGGTCCCTGCGAAATAGAGCGCCAGCTGCAGGCCGGTCAGGCCCAGGACGCTGATCAGAACGGCGGGGGCGGCCGCGAAGAATGTGTAAAGCGCGCCGATGACGAGGCTGACGGCAAGGGCCGGCAGGATGAAGCGCGGGTCGCTCGCCAACCGAGCGTAGGCGACCCCGACGGCTGAAAGACTCAAGTTCTCCCGGCGTTCAGTAGGGTGCGTCTCGCCGAGCATTTTCCAGTAGGATCCGGCCAGGACGGCCGCGAACGCCGCGACGCCGACGAAGATGGTCCGCCAGCCGAACAGGCCGCCCAGCGCGCTGCCGATCAGCGGTGAGAAGCCCGGCGACGCCGCCATCGCGATCATGGTCAGGGCGAGCGCGCGGGCCAGCGCCTCTCCATCAAAGAGATCGCGCGCAATCGCCCGCGACAAGACCGACGCGGCGCAAGCTCCAAGCGCCTGGATGATGCGGCCGAGGATAAGAGCGGAAATGTCGCTGGCCAGGGCGCAGACCAGGCAGCCGAGTACGAAGGTCGCGAGCCCGCCCAAGACAAGCCATTTGCGACCAAAACGGTCCGACAGAGGCCCCACCAGAAGCTGGCCGAACGCGAAGGCGACGAAGAAGCTGCTCAGGGTGAGCGCCAGGTCCCGCGGCGAGACGTTCAGCTCGGCGCCGATCTGTGGAAAGGCCGGCAGGATGATGTTCGTCGCCAACGAGCCCAGGGCGGCGAGACCCGCGAGCAGGAAGAGAGTCCCTGGCGTCAGGCGGGTCCGCGCCTGACCAACGTCGGTGTCCGAAAGCGCTTCCAACACGATGTCCTTGCTCGATCGGAAACCCAAGGGCTGTCACGGCCGGGCTTCCGATCAGCGGTTGCCAGGGGCGCTTGGGATTGTTACTCTTATTATGAGAGTTAAAAGGACGCCGTCAAATGAAAGCGAAATCTTTTGCGGGCATGCGCTGCTCGGTCGCTGGCGCGCTGGAAATGATCGGCGACCGCTGGACCTTGCTGCTGCTGCGCGACCTGGGGCTTGGCCTGTCGAGATACGACGAGTTCCAAGCCAGCACGCAGATCCCCAACACCACGCTGTCGACGCGCTTGAAGGAGCTCGAGCGCAACGGGATCGTCGAGCGGACGCGCTATCGCGAGCGTCCGCCGCGCGACGCCTATCATCTGACCGAGAAAGGTCGTGACCTCTGGAAGGTGATCGCGGCCCTGCGGGAATGGGGAGACCGTTGGGACGCGTCCGGCTACGGCGCGCCGACCATCGAAGTCGTCGATAGAGACACCGACCGGGAGCTGCGCTTGGCTCTGGTCGATCCCCAAACCGGCCAGGCCGTTGCGCGCGAGCGCGTCAAGTACCGTCCCGGTCCCGGCGCGGACGATGTCGTGCACGCCCTGCTCGAGCGCTCCGCAAACTAAGCGGCGTCCGCGCCCAACCAGAGAGAACCAAGTATGTCGGGAAGCAATTTCGCGAGCCTGTTGTCGTCTATGGAGGCGGAGGCAGGATCGTTCTCGATGGTCCTGCCTGACGACTGGCTCCAGGGACGCACGGCCTTCGGCGGACTGTCGGCCGCCCTTTGCTGGGAAGCGGCGCAACGGGCAGATGATGCGCTACCACCGCTGCGCTCGGCTCAGTTCGCCTTCGTCGGGCCGGCCGGAGGACGCCTGCGGATCGAACCCACGCTGCTGCGTCGGGGGAAGTCCGCCGCGTTTTACAGTGTGGACCTCCACGGCGACGACACCCTCGCCGTGCGCGGCCTTCTGTGTTTCGGCGCCAGCCGCCCGTCGCAACTTGATCAGGCCGATTTGCCGGCGCCACCAGTTCCCAGCTGGGATGACTGCCCAACCTACTTCGAAACCAGCGATCAACGCCGCTTTTTGCAACATTTCGACAGCCGTTTTGCGGCGGGCGCCCGCCCCTTNTAGCGCCACACCTTCAACCATGGCCCCCTTGATCGCCCTGGCGGACGCGTTGCCGCCGGCCGCCATCGTCAACTTTCAACCGGGCGGCGGCCCGATCAGCACGATGACCTGGTCTATCGACGTGTTGTCGGATGCGCCTCGCAGCGCGTCTGGATGGTGGCTTGTGCGATCGACGGCGCAAACGGCGGTCAACGGCTATTCGGCGCAGGATATGGTGGTCTGGGATGATCAGGGCGCGCCGGTCCTGGCGATGCGCCAGACCGTCGCGATATTTGCCTGACTCAGGCGTCAGGCAGGGGGCCTTTGCACCACCCCCGCCGAACAGGGCTTGGCGAACGGCGCGGGGTCGCCGATGGATGGGCATGGCTGAGGAAGCGATCCCGTTCGACGGCGCGTATGACTACATCGTGGTCGGGGCGGGCTCGGCCGGGTGCGTGCTGGCCAATCGGTTGTCGCGCGATCCGCGTAACCGGGTGCTGTTGCTGGAGGCCGGCGGGCGCGACGACTGGATGTGGTTCCACGTGCCGGTCGGCTACCTGTTCGCCATCGGCAATCCGCGCTCGGACTGGCTGTTTGAGACCGAGGCCGAGCCGGGCCTGAACGGACGGGCGCTCAAATATCCGCGGGGCAAGGTGATCGGCGGCAGCTCGGCGATCAACGCCATGATCTCGATGCGCGGCCAGGCCGCCGACTACGATCATTGGCGGCAGCTGGGCCTGAGCGGCTGGGGCTGGGACGACGTGGCGCCGGTGTTTCGCCGGCTGGACGACCACTTCCTGGGCGAGAGCGAGCACCACGGGGTCGGCGGCGAGTGGCGGGTCGAGGCGCCGCGGGTGCGTTGGGACGTGCTGGACGCCATCGCCCAGGCCGCGACGCAGATGGGAATTCCGGCGAGCGCCGACTTCAACACCGGCGACAACACCGGGGTCGGCCTGTTCCACGTCAACCAGAAGCGGGGGCTGCGCTGGTCGGCGGCGCGCGGCTTCCTCAAGCCGGTTCTGGGCCGGCCGAACCTGCGCCTGGAGACCGGCGTGCTGGTCGAGAAGGTCCTGTTCGAGGGACCTCGCGCGGTCGGGGTGCGGTTCCGCCGGGGCGGCCAGGCGTTCGAGGCCCGGGCGCGGGGCGAGGTGATCCTGGCGGCCGGGGCGATCGGCTCGCCGCAGATCCTGCAGCTGTCGGGGGTCGGTCCCGCCGACTGGCTGGGCGAGCTGGGCCTGCCGGTCCTGGCCGACCGGCAAGGCGTGGGCCGCAACCTGCAGGACCATCTGCAGCAGCGGGCGATCTACAAAGTCCACGGGGTGAAGACCCTGAACGAGACCTATCACTCGCTGGTCGGCCGGGCGCTGATGGGGGCGGAATATGCGCTGCTGCGGCGCGGGCCGCTGACCATGGCGCCCTCGCAGCTGGGGATCTTCACGACCTCGTCGCCCGAGCACGAGCGGGCGAACATCGAGTTCCATGTCCAGCCGTTGTCGCTTGATCGGTTCGGCGAGCCGTTGCATCGGTTCCCGGCGGTGACGGTCTCGGCCTGCAACCTGCGGCCGACCTCGCGCGGGACCGTGCGGCTGCGCTCAGCTGATCCGGCGGCCGCGCCGCGTATCGCGCCGAACTATCTGGCCACGCCGGAAGACCAGCGGGTGGCGGCCGACGCCATTCGCGTGACCCGCCGGCTGATGGCGCAGGCCGCGCTCGCCCGCTTCTCGCCGCGCGAGCACCTGCCGGGCCCCACGGTGGGGGACGACGAGGCGGCCCTGGCGCGGGCGGCCGGGGACATCGGCACGACGATCTTTCACCCGGTGGGGACCGCCAGGATGGGGCTGGCGTCCGATCCCGGCGCGGTGGTCGACGAGCGCCTGCGGGTGATCGGGCTGGAGGGTCTGCGGGTCATCGACGCCTCGGTGATGCCGACCATCACCTCGGGCAACACCAATACGCCGACGATCATGATCGCCGAGCGCGGGGCGGGTCTGGTGCTGGAGGACGCGCGTTAGGGCGCGGCCTTGATCAGAACAGCACCAGGCCGCCGCAGATGTTCATGGCCTGGCCGGTGACGCCGCGCGCTTCGTTGGAGGCCAGGTAGGCGGCCATGTGCGCCACCTCGTCGGGGTCCAGCAGCCGTCGCTGGATGTTCTTGGCGGCCTTGGCGCGGAACGTCTCGCGGCTGGCGCCCGGCGCGCCGAAGTGGTCGGCGATGGCGTCCATCATCGGCGTGTCGATCGGCCCGGGGCAGAGGGTGTTGGCGGTGACGCCGTGCTTGCCCAGGATGCCGAGCTCCAGGGCCAGCGCCTTGGTCAGGCCGACGACGCCATGCTTGGAGGCCGCGTAGTCGCTGTTCAGCGCGGCGGGCAGTTTGCCTGAGGCCGAGGACAGGGTGATGATCCGGCCGGAGTCACGCTCCAGCATGCCCGGCAGGAAGGCCTTGATGCAGTAGAAGGTGGCGTTGAGGTTGACCTCGATGGTCTTGCCCCACTCTTCGCTGCTCGTCTCGGTCAGCAGCTTGCGCGCGCCCATCACGCCGGCGCAGGTCACCAGGATGTCGGTCTTACCAAGCTGCGCGTCGACCTCGGCGGCCAGGGCGTTGACGGCTGGAATGTCGGTGACGTCGACGACCTTTGCGAGGCCCTTGGCGCCGAGCGCGCGAACCTCTTCGGCCACCGCCTGCGCCTGATCGGCGACGTTGGAGACGACCACGATATCGGCGCCTTCGCGGGCCAGGACCAGGGCGGTGGCGCGGCCGATGCCGGTGCCGCCGCCGGTGATGACGGCGATCTTTCCCTCAAACCGGCTCATGCCTTGATCGCCGTGGTCCGGGGCGGGGCCGGGGCCAGGCCATTGGGCTCGATCTCCACCTCGAAGACGTTCAGAAAGTTGCTGACCAACTGGTAGAACCCGACGGTCATCACGAAGTCGGCGAAGGCGTTGGCGTCCATCAGCTCCAGCGCCGTCTCGCGCTCGGCGGCGCTCAAGGTATGGCGCGCGACCAGGGCGTCGGTGAGGGCCAGGATGGTCTGTTCCTGCGGCGAGAGGGCCGACGGGTCGGCGCCGATCGCGCAGCTGGCCAGCTGCGCGTCGGTCAGGCCGACCAGGCGGCCGATCCGCTCGTGCTGATGAACCTCGTAGGGCGAGGCGTAGAGGTGGCCGACCCGAACGATGGCCAGCTCGCGCCAGGTGGCCGGCCAGGCCTTGCTCCACATGACCGCGTCGGCCATGGCGGTGAAGCCCGGCGCGACGTTCGGCGAGTGCATCAGCATCTTGTAGACATTGGCGTCGCGCTTATCGGCGATGATCTTGTTGAGCTCCGGGGTCAGGGCGCTCAGGTCGGGATAGTTCATGATCGGGCCTCTGCTGGGCGTCGGCGTCAGCCGGTGGTGAGAATGATTTTTCCGAAGTGCCGGTTCGCGGCCATCTTCTCGAAGGCGGCGGGGGCGTCGGTCAGGTCGAACCGCGCGTCGATCGGCAGCGCCAGGCGGCCGTCGGCGATGGCGGGGGCGAGGTCGGCGCGGGTGCGCTGGACCAGCTCGGCGACCTCGCGTCCGCTGCGGGGGGTGCGGAAGGTCACGCCGACATAGGTGATGCGCCGCATCGAATGCAGGTCGAAGTCGATGGGCGCGCTCTCGCCCGCCATGCGCCCGACATTGACGATGCGGCCGCCGATGCGGGTGGCGCGCATGGTGGTGTTGAACAGCGGCCCGGCGAGCTGGTCGATGACGACGTCGACGCCCTTGCCCTCGGTGGCGGCCAGGATCTCATCGACCCATCCGTCATGGCCCGTATCGACGGTCAGGTCGGCGCCGAACTGCGGCAGGCGCGCCCGCTTCTCCGGCGACGTTGAACTGCCGATCACCAGGCCGGCGCCCAGCGCGCGGGCGATCTGGAGGCCCATCAGGCCGACGCCCGAACTGGCGCCCAGGATCAGGACCGACTGACCCTTTTGCAGCGCGCCGTGGGTGGCGACAGCGTCGTGCATCGTCTGGAGGGCGACGGGCAGGGTCGCGGCGCTGGCGAAGTCCAGCGTCGGCGGGACCGCGTGCATCAAGGCCTGATGGCCCAGCGTGTAGTCGGCGAAGGCGCCGCCGCCCGCGCCCATGACCCGGTCGCCGATCTTCCAGTCGCTTACGCCCTCGCCGAGGCCGGCGATCTGCCCAGCCCATTCGAGGCCGAGCGGCGCGCCCAGGCCGCCGACGGCGCCGTGCGAGGCGCTGCGCAGCATCGCCAGGTCGGCGCGGTTCAGCGGCGCGGCGTGGACGCGGACCAGCACCTGGTTGGGGCCAGGCGTGGGGCGCGGCCGCTCGGTGAGCGTCGGCCCTTCGGGGCTGGAGACCAGGGCCCGCATGGTCAGGGGCGCCATCAGCCGAAGGGCCGGATCGGGTCTGAGCCGTCCCAGTTCTGGGCCACCTTGCGGATGTGCGCGAAGGTGCGACCCTTCGTGCCGCTGATGTCGGAGATCTCGACGATGGTGCCGGGGTGCGCCTGGGTGTCGAAATAGGCGAACCGGCCCTTCTCGCCGCCGATCGAGCCTTCGTGGCCGACGACGTAGCCCAGCGAGATCGCCTTGTCGTAGAGGCCCTGATAGTCCTCGGTCCAATAGGACATGTGCTGCAGGCCCTCGTGGCCGGCGTCCAGGAACTCCTTGTACATCGACGGCGCGTCGTTGAGCTGCTGGATCAGCTCGATCTGCAGGTCGCCGGAGTTGGCCAGGGCGACCGACATCTTCATGTCCGAGGCGGCGCCGCGGTGCTTGAACCAGTCGGTCTTCACGTCCTCGATGTAGAACCAGGGGCCGACGCCCATCACCTCGATCCAGTGTTTCATCGCGGCGTGAATGTCGCGGACGACATAGCCGTTCTGGCAGACGCTACCGAAAATGCGGCTCACGGTTTTCTCCCGGTGCAGGTGGACTGTGAAATGAGTGAACGTTCGTTCTTGGTTGGATATTTAACGAACGTTCGTTCATGTCACAACGTCGATTGTTGGCGTGGCGCGATCGTCGTAGGAGCGATGCTCGCAAGCGCGGCCAGCGGGCCGCTGGAAGAACGGATGCCGCGTGTCGGATAGGCCAGAAGAAACAACCCGGCAGCGCATGCTGGACGCGGCGCTGGCCCTGTTCGCCGAGCACGGCTTTTCCGGCACGTCGATGCGGATGCTGGCGCGCGCCACCGGGCTGCGCGAGAGCAGCTTCTACAATCACTTCACCGGCAAGGAGGATCTGTACCAGGCGGTCACCGCGCAATGGGGGCCGATGGAGTTCGTCGAGCGCCTGAAGAGCGCGGAGTATCGCGCCCTGGCCGACGATCCGCCCGCCTTCTTCCGGCTGTGCGGCAAGCACCTGGTCGATCGCTGGGTCGACCCGCGAGAGCGCCTGTTCATGGCGCTGATCAATATCGAGGGCCCCAATGGCCCGGGCCAGAAACGCTATTACGACGCGCTGTTCCGCGAGGAGATCGAACTCCTGACCGGCTATTGCGCCCACTTCCGCGACGCCCACGGCATGGTGGCGCCGGACCCGCGCGAGAGCGCCCGCATGTTCGCCGCCGGCCTGACGCTGATCCGCCGCGAGCATCTGACGCTGACCTCGGCGCCGCTGAACCGGCGCGATGTGGAGGCCGCGGTGGCCCGCTACATTGACAACTACATCGCCACCGTCCTGCGCTGAACCCGCGCCGCCGGCCGCGATGGTGGCCGATCACGCGCCAGAGGAGTAGGGTGGCGGCTTGAGCGTCGAGAGACGGAGGTCGCCATGACGCCTTGGGAACTCAAGGGCCGGGAACTCGTCAACTGCACGTGCGAGTACGGCTGCAACTGCCAGTTCAATGCGCTGCCCGACAAGGGCCATTGCCACGCCGTCGCCGGCATCCAGATCGACGCGGGCCATTACGGCGACACCAGGCTCGACGGCCTGCGGATCGCCGCCATCTTCAAATGGCCCGGTCCCATCCACGAGGGCGATGGGGAAGCCATCGCCTTCGTCGATGAGAAGGCGGACGAGGCGCAGCGCGAAGCCTTGCTGAAGATCATGACGGGCCAGGACACCGCGCCGTTCGCGACCATGTTCGCCGTCTATGCGTCGACCGTGACCAAGATGAACGCGCCGGTCTTCACCAAGATCGATCTCGATCTCGACATCGACGGCCGCAAGGGACGCATCTTCGTCGAGGACTACATCGAGACGGTGGGCGAGCCGATCCGCAACAAGGTGAGCGGCGCTGAATCCCGCGCGCAGATCGTCCTGCCGCAAGGCTTCGAATACGCCGTGGCGGAGATCGGCAGCGCGTCGAGCAGGACCACCGGGCCGGTCAAGGTCGAGATGAAGGACAGCTACGGTCAGTTCGCGCGGCTGCACCTGAACAACAACGGCGTCGTGCGGACCTGACGGGCCGCACATGTCCGAGGGGCCGCTTGAGCGCCTGCTGAGGCGCGATCGCACGATCACGCTCGCGGGGCTGCTGGTCCTGTGCGCGCTGGCTTGGTTCTACATCCTGACCGGCGCGGGGCTCGGGATGAGCGCGTGGCGGATGACCACGCTCTCGCTATTCCCGCACCAGGCCGCCGACATGGGGTCCATGCCCGGCATGGACATGAGCGGCGTGGACATGGGCGGTGGGGCGGCGAGCCCCGGGGCATGGCGTCCCGGCGCCTTTGCGCTGATGGTCGCCATGTGGTGGGCGATGATGATCGCCATGATGTCGCCGAGCGCGGCGCCGACCATCCTGCTCTATGCCCGCGTGCATCGCCACGCTCTCGCACAGGGCCAGCTTCAGGACCGGCTGGCGCCGACGGCCGCGTTCGCCGCGGGATACCTGCTGGTCTGGCTCGGCTTCTCCATCGTCGCCAGCGCCCTGCATTGGGGGCTTGAGCGCTCGGGGCTGGTCTCGGCGATGATGATGGGTTCGCAAAGCCGCTGGTTGTCGGGCGCGGTCCTGATCGCCGCGGGCCTTTATCAACTCTCGCCGCTGAAGCAGGCGTGCCTGGCCCATTGCCGGGCGCCGGCCTCGTTTCTCGCACGTCATTGGCGGCCGCACGCCTCCGGGGCGCTCCGGCTCGGCGCGTTGCACGGGGCCTATTGCGTCGGCTGCTGCTGGATGCTGATGGCCCTGCTGTTCGTCGGCGGGGTGATGAACCTGGTCTGGATCGCCATGCTGGCGCTCCTGGTGCTGGCCGAGAAGGCCTTCCCCGCCGGTCGGTGGGTCGGCCGCGCGGCCGGGGCGGCGCTGATCGTCTGGGGCCTCGCCACCCTCGTGGTCGCCTAGCTCGGGGTCAGCGCGGCGCGCTCGTCGGGATGGACCATGGCGTGCAGTTCGGGGCGCTTGGCGATGTAGGCGCGGAAGAACGAGCAATGCGGGCGGACCAGCAGGCCCTGTTGCTTGGCGTAGGCGAGGCCGGCCTCGACCAGGCGTTTTCCGACGCCCTGGCCGGCGAAGGCGTCCGGCACGACGGTGTGCGGAAAGATGATGCTGTCCTCCTTCACCCGGTATTCGGCGAAGGCGACGGCGTCGCCCAGGCGGATCTCGAATTGCTTGTCCGTGCGGACGACGTCGGCGGTCATGGGAGCTCCTTCAACGCCCCAGCATATCGGCCCGCGCGGGACTTTCGCCATAGGCGCGGCGATATCGATGAAGGGAAACCCGGACGCCGTAGGCCGGCGCCTAGGCTCGGACTTCGAAGACCAGGTTGAACGGCGTTTCGGTGGCGCGGCGGAAGTGGGTGAAGCCGGCGTCCTCCGTGACCTTTTTCAATCGCGCCTCGCCGGCCTGGGCGCCGAGGCCAAGACCCACCTCCTGGCTGAGCGAGGCCGGGGTGCAGATCATGGTCGAGGCCGAATAGAACAGCCGGCCCACCGGGTTCAGGTTGTCGGCCAGATCGTCATGGGCGAAGGGCTCGACCAGCAGCCAGGCGCCGTCCGGGGCCAGGTGCTCGCGGATGTGCTTGGCCGCGCCGACCGGATCGCCCATGTCGTGCAGGGCGTCGAAGATGGCGATCATGTCGTAGTCGCCGCCGTCGAAATCCTTGGCCGAGGCCACGGCGAACTCGACGCGGTCGTCGACGCCCGCCTCCTTGGCCGCCTCCCGCGCCCGGTCGATCGAGGCCGGGTGATAGTCGAAGCCGTAGAAGTGCGAGTTCGGATAAGCCTGGGCCATCAGCACGGTCGAGGCGCCATGCCCGCAGCCGATGTCGGCGACCTTGGCCCCGGCTTTCAGCCGGTCCTCGACGCCGTCCATGGCCGGGATCCAGGAGCTGGTGAGGTTGGCGTTGTAGCCGGGCCGGAAGAACCGCTCGGTGCCGCGGAACAGGCAGGCGTCGTGTTCGTGCCAGCCCATGCCCTTGCCGGTCTTGAAGACCGCCGTGACCTTGGGCTCGTCGCGGAACATGGCGGCCAACACTTCGAAGCCCCCGGCCATGAAGGCGGGGCCACCGTCGTCGGCGAAGACCGCCGACTGTTCAGGGTTCATGGAGAACAGGCCGGTGACGCGGTCGTAGTCGACATATTCGGCGGCGGCCTGGGCCGAGAGCCACTCGCGGACATAGCGCTCGGAGGTGCTGGTGGCGGCCGCCAGTTGGCCGGGCGTGGCGGGGCCGATCTCGGTCAGGGCTTTGTAGAGGCCGAGCTTGTCGCCGACGATGACCAGGGCGGCGGAAACGGCCGCGCCCATGTCTCCGACCATCTTGCCCTGAAAGGCTTCGAGTTTGGATTGATCGACTTGCACCTTGCCCTCCTTTTTGTTGGCGAGTGCAATTGCATAACGATGTTCTTCGATATTCGGTCCATCACTGAAAACAATCGGACGCGCAGGCCTTTCGCGGTCGGGCGTTCCTTGCAGAACTAGCCGGCGACCCGGTCGAGGGACGACAGACGCACCACGCCGTTGGGCGTCTCAAACTCGGCGGTGATCGCCGCTGCGCCGGCCTCGGTCTCGACCTCGACGTCGAGCTTCTCCAGCAGCGGGCGCAGGCTCCAGGCCTCGGGGTGGGTCAGGGTCAGGCGGGAGAGGCGGCAGTCGTCGTCGGCGCCGTCGGCGGGGTGGGGACTGTCGCCCCAGTCGATGAAGAACGGGGCCAGCGGGCCGTAGGCGCGGCCGGTCGGGATCAGCAGCCGCCAGCGCACCAGCTGGCCGCTGGGCAGGCGGCGCGACATCGGGATGACCCCGGCGTGCGGCAGGCCGGCCTGCTCCAGCTTCACCGCCACGCGGTCCAGCCGGTCGGTGGCGACGGCGAAGGTGTGCAGGACCGGGCCGGGCAGCTTGGCGAGGCTGGCCGACGCGGTGGCGGTGGTCGCCTGGGCGGGATCAGGGGCCAGCACCTCCAGATAGCTGCGGCCGCCAAGGCCAAGGATGGCGTTGCGCGTGCCATTGCCGGGATGGGCGCCGCCGGTGCGGGGGCGCCGGCCGGTCCGGGCCGCAAGCTCGTCGATGGCGCGGTCGAGATCAGGCGCGGCCCAGACCAGGTGGTCGATCCGCGCCATCAGGAGGCGCGCCGCCGGAACGGGGTGACGACGCCGTCGTCGCAGGCAGGCGGCATCTCCTGGACCGGCCCGGCCTCCATGGGCGGCAGCCGCAGGACGAAGCCGTTCATCTCCAGCCCCTGGGCGACCAGGCAGGCTGCGGCCGGGAAGGGGGAGCGCGGCTGGTCGGCCAGCAGCCAGGCCAGGTGCGCCTCCATGCGGGGATAGTCCTCGGCCTGGGCGGCGGCGAACAGGGCCAGGATCGACTGCTCGTCGCGGGTGATGCGGTAGGAGCCGGGGGCGGCCAGAGTCACCTTGCGCCGGCCGCTTTGGCCCAGTTCGCGGACGAAGACCGACAGGGCGGCCAGGGCCTGCAGCCCCAGCGGCCCGCAGGATTCCTCGAACTGCCGGCGGATCAGGTGGCAGTCGCCGGCCCCGAAGGCCGTGGCGCGGAACGCCCAGAGCAACATGTGTTCGCCCTGTAAGAGGTCGCTGAGCTGGGCGGGGGCGATGTCGTCGGGCTGCGGCATGTGATGCGGGCTCCTGAGACTCGAACCCTATTGCTATTGCGAATGACTCGCAACAATAGTTTTGACCTCTCGCGGAGTTGGGGCGGGGCGGGCGCTTCCCCCTCAGTCAGCTTCGCTGACAGCTCCCCCAGCGGGGGAGGTGGATCGACACGTAGTGTCGAGACGGAGGGGGCATGCGGGCGCCGAGTCAGGCGGCGGCGGAGTGGCGGAGGGGCTCGGGGGCGAAGCTCTCTTCGTCCCAGAGCGAGTCCCAGTCGGCCCAGCGCTGGGCGGCGTCGCGCAGGCGGGCGTCGTCGCGGACGGTGATCACCTGGCCCTCGCGCTCGTCCCAGACCACGGTCAGGTCGGCGAGCCGGGCGGCGTCGGCGCCCAGCTTTCCTTGAGCTTGCAGTTCGTCGATCATCCCGGCGCTGAGGCGCAGCTTCAGGCGCTCGCCGGCCATGCGCACGGCGATGTCGGCGTGGGTTATGACCTGGTCGATCATCTGGGCCGTGGGCGCGCTCATCGGGCGTCGGGCGTCGAACAGGAACTGCGGTTCCTGGTAGGCTCGGCGGAAGCGGGTCACTCGGTTCGGGGAGGGCATCGGGGGAGCTCCTTTCGTCTCGGCATGATCTTGATAGAATGCCGATGCGTCAGAATCGGACGCACAGTTTCGGGGTGAACAAATGAGGCACGAAAAGGCGGCGCGGCTGCTGGAACTGGCGCGGATGCTGGCGGCCTCGGCCGAGGGTTTGACCCTGGACGAGATGACTGAGCGCCTGGGCGTCGGCCGCCGCACCGTCGAGCGGATGCGTGACGCCGTGCGCGAGGCGTTTCCGCAGATGGAGGAGGTGGACGATCCGCCGACCCGGCGGTTCCGCATCCCCTCGGGCCTCGACGGCATCTTCCAGGCCCCGAGCGCCGATGAGTTCGCCGCCCTGCGCGCGGCGGCCGAACAGTTCAGGGCCGCGGGGGCCAGGACGCGGGCGGGGGCCTTGCAGTCGCTCGAACAAAAGGTGCTCTCCGCCATTCGCGCAGGGGCGCGCCGTAAGCTCGCGCCCGACATGGAGGCCCTGCTGGAGGCCGAGACCATGGCGATCCACGCCGGACCGCGTCCCTTCGAGGACGACGAGATCCTGGGCGCGGTGCGCGAAGCCATTAAGTCCTTGCGGCGGCTACGGTTCCGCTACGAGGGCGGCTCGTCCCCCGGCCGGGTGCGGGAGATCACCCCCTTTGGCCTGCTGTTCGGCCGTTCGAACTACCTGGTCGGCGCCGAGGGCGAGTCGGTGGAGCCGCGCACCTGGCGGCTGGACCGGGTGCGCGACATCGCGGTGTCGGACGCTCAGGGGACTCGGCCTGAGGACTTCTCGCTGCAGGCCTTCATGCACCGCAGCTTCGGCATCTATCAGGACGAGGTCGAGGCGGTGGCGTTGCACATCCTGCCGCACGGCGCGGAGGAGGCGCTGGGTTGGCGGTTCCATCCGACCCAGACCGTGGAGGCGCAGGAGGACGGCAGCGTGCTGGTGCGGTTCACGGCCGGCGGCATGCGCGAACTGGCCTGGCACCTGTTCACCTGGGGCGACAAGGTGCAGATCCTGGCGCCGGAGCGCCTTAAGACGATGATGCGTGAAGAACTGGCCGTGGCGCTGCGGGCGCACGGCGTTGGAGCCGAGTGAGATGAGTGAAACCGACGGGTTCGTGCTGAACCAGACCATGCTGCGGATCAAGGATCCGGAGAAGACGGTGGCCTTCTATCGCGACATGCTGGGGATGACGCTGCTCGACCGCTACGACTTCGACGCCGGCAAGTTCTCGCTCTATTTCATGGGCTATCCCGGCGGGGAGATCCCCAGCGACCCCGCCGAGCGGGTGAAGTGGGTGTTCGAGCAGCCGGCGCTGCTGGAGTTCACCCACAACTGGGGGACCGAGAGCGACCCCGACTTCGCCTATCACAACGGCAATTCCGATCCGCGCGGCTTTGGCCATATCGGGCTGTCGGTGCCCGACGTCGCCGCCGCCTGCGACCGGTTCGAGGCGCTGGGCGTCGAGTTCGTGAAGCGGCCGAACGACGGGGCGATGAAGGGACTGGCCTTCATCAAGGACCCGGACGGCTATTGGATCGAGATCGTGTCGGGGGCCAATCTGCGCGACATCATTACGGCGGTTCGCGGCTAGGGCTGGGTTTGCGTGGGCGTAGCCTTTTCTTGGATCGTCATCCTCGACCGGAGCGTAGCGGAGTGTCGGGGATCCATAAGCGCCGGCGCTCGCGATATCTCACCGACGTCGACGTTTATGGATGGCCGGGACAAAGCCCGGCCATGACGAGCTTGAGGTGGGAGAGCGTCGGCTCGGCCGGGAGGCGACCGAATGGCGAGGTTCCGCGTTCATAGATGCTAGAGCCTGGTCGCAGCAGCCGGAGTGGTCCATTGCCAGACGCTGTCCTGAAGGCGCGGGCTGACGGCCTGGTCGAAAGCGCGCAGGCGGTCGTCCTGCCGATCATGGCGCCGCGGCTACAGGGCGAGCTTTCCGCCACCGGATCGGCGGACCTGGCGCTGTGGGGCGAGGGCGATCTTGGGCGGTTGCGGTTCACCGGCCTCGACGGGCCGTATGTCTACGGTCCCAACACCCTGAGCGCGGCGGCCGGCGCCGTCCATGTCGCCCAGGAAGCGCCGGTGATGGTGATCTGCGGGGCGACCTATCGCGGGTTCACGCCGGCCAAGCATTGCGCCGGTTGGGACCGCAGCGCGCACCCGAAGAGCTATGTGAAGCGCGAGAAGGGCCGGCGGCGGATCGACCTGCCGTGGGCCAGCGTGCTGATCGAACAGCGCGGGCCTGACCTGATCGTGGCGGCGGGGACCGACCTTGGCGAGGCCGAGCGCGCCCTGCGCTTCTCGGTGGAGACGATCATCGGCGAGGCGGTGGCCTACGCCGCCCATTGCGACCGGATGCCCGAGGCCGACCCGGTGCTGCGCAGCATGGTGATGCAGGGAACCCATGCGGCGCTGTCCAGCGTGCGGCGGGACGAGCGCGGGCGCTTCGACGGCCTCGCGGCCGGGCTGCACTATTCGGCTCCGGCGCGGACCTATTACCGCGACGGCTACTGGACGCTGCAACTGTTGCTGGATGTCGCTCCGGCCATGGTTCACGAGCAGATCGAGGTCCTGGCCTCGGGCGTGCAGGCCGACGGCGAGGCGCCCAGCGGCGTGATCGTCTCTGGTCCTGAACAAGCCCGCGCCTGGGAGAGCCTGCGCACCACGGCCTTCGGCATGGACTGGATCCATACCCGCTCGATCGACTGGTGGAGCGACCATTTCGACAGCCCGCTGTTCTTCGTCCTGACCATCGGCGACTATGTCCGCGTCACCGGCGACATCGAGCCGGCCCAGCGCCACTGGCCGCTGGTGAAGGCGATCTTCGGCCGTTACCGCGCCTTCACCCAGGCCCACCTGCCGGTGAAACCGCGGCATGATCGCGACTGGGCCGACAACGTCTATCGCGGGGGTTATGTGGCCTATGACCTCGGGCTTTGGGTCGGGGCGCTGGACGTTATCGGGCGGCTCGGAGAGACCCTCGATCCCAAGCTCGCCGAGGAGGCCGCCGCCCTGGCGGTCTCGACGCGCGCGGCCATCGAGACCGAGCTGTGGCTCAAGGACGGCTGGTACGTCGACTATGTCGCGCCGGAGGGTCTGGAGGATGTCGAGCCGATCCTGGAGGACCACCTGACCCTGGACAGCCTGACCCTGCTACGGCACGGCGCGGTGCCTGAGCCGCGCGCGCTTGAGGTGCTGGAGGCGGTGCGGCGGCGGCTGGAGACCCGGCACAACGCCAACCAGCCCTATGGCGATTGGGGGGTGATGTGCGTCTACCCGCCGTTCAAGCACAAGGCCGACACGCACTCGAAATCGGCCTTCGCGTTCCGCTACCACAACGGCTCGGACTGGCCGTGGCTGGACGGCGTCTACGCCGAGGAGCGGCTGCGGCGCGGCCTGCCGGGCTGGCGCTATCCGATGGTGCGCTGGTGGGAGACCTGCCTGGAAAAGGGCTGGATGGGCGCGGTCGAGTACTTCGCCCCGCCCTGGGGCCGGGGTTCGTTGCTGCAGGGATGGTCTGGCCTGCCGGCGGCTGTGGCGCTGAAGTACCGCGACGTGGTGCTGAAGGGCGACCTGGATTGATCATCAAAGTCAGATGCCCCCTCCGTCTCGACACTACGTGTCGATCCACCGCCCCCAGAGGGGAGGGATCTAAGAACAGGATGGCGGGCAGCTGCAAGCCGCTCAGCGGTCGATGGCCAGGGTGAAGTACTCGCGGTCGAACAGGCGGTAGTAGAGCCAGGCCGGGACGCGGTCGTAGTAGGGCTGGACGTCGGCGATGATCTTGGCCTGGGACTTGTGGACGTCCAGCAGCCGGCGCTTGGTCTTGGCCTGGCTGGCGATCGGGAAGGCCAGGGTGGCGGGCGGCAGGCCGCGGGCCGGGTCGCTCGGGTAGTTGTCGCGAAACGCCTGGACCAGTTTCAGGGCGAGTGAGACCAGGGCCTTGGGCAGGGTCGCCTGATAGAGCCGGGTCACCGAAGGCGCGCCTTCATTCACTACCTCGCGCACCCAGCGGCCGGTCTGGACGTGGTCCGGGTGGCCGTAGAAGCCGACCTGCTCGTCGAAGCTGACGATGACGCCGGGCTGGAAGCGTTCGATCAGTCCGGCGATGGCCGCCTTGGCCACGGCAGGATCGGTGGTGGTCAGGCCGCTGTCGGGGAAGTCCAGCACCTCGACGTGGGAGGCGCCGAGCAGGGCGCCGGCGGCCTTGGCCTCTTCGCGGCGGACCTTGGCCAGCTCCTCGCGCGAGTAGCCGGTGTCGCGCGCCGCCTCGCCGGCGGTGAGGTAGACCAGGGTGAGGTCGGCGCCCGACTTGGTCAGGGCCGACAGGGTTCCGGCGCTGGTGATCTCGTCGTCGGGGTGGGCCCAGATCGCCATGATCGTCCGCGGCGCGCCGGACGCGAACAGGTCGCGCCGGATCGGGACCTTCATGTCGTTCAGCCGGGCGCGGGCCAGGATGAAGGCGACCAGGACCAGGTCGGCGACGACGAAGAAGACGATCAGCGGAAGCATTGCACCATCTGGCCGACCCAGGCTTTCAGGAGGTCCTTCTTGTCCAGCGGCGTGGCGCCGTGGCGGACCAGGATCAGGTCGAGATCGGGGATCAGCACGGTGTACTGGCCGTCATAGCCGTTGGCCGAGAACGAGCCGGGGCCGGCGCCGTCCAACCACCAGTGGGCGCCGTAGCGGCCCTCGGCGACGCCGGGCTGCTGGAAGGTCGGGGTGCGGGCGTAGTCGACCCAGCCGGCAGGCAGCAACTGGCGGCCTTCCCAGACGCCGCCGCGCAGGTAGAGCAGGCCGAAGCGGGCGAAGTCCTGGGCGGTGGCGAAGCAGTAGGACGAGCCGATGAAGGTGCCCGCCGCATCGAACTTGGGGATCGGGCTCTGCATGCCGAGCGGCGTGAACAGGCGCTCCCACATGAAGCTCTTGAGATCGCCGCCGGCCGCTTGCCCCGCCAGCCTGGCGATGATGTTGGTCGTGCCGCTGGCGTAGGACCAGAAGCTGCCGGGCGCGTGCTCCAAGGGCTGGCTGGCGGCGTAGCCGGCGACGTCGCCCCGGCTGGCGCCCAACATCTCGATGACGTCGGAGGGGTGGCCGGGGACATAGTCCTCGATGAACTTCAGGCCGCTGGACATGCGCAGCAACTGGTCGAGGGTGATGGCGGCGCGGGGATCGTCAGGGGCGCTCCATTCGGGCGCGCCGGCGGGGGCGTGGATGTCCAGCTTGCCGTCGCCGACCAGCAGGCCGACCAGGGCCTGGGTGATGGACTTGGCCTTCGACCACGACGGGTAGGTGGCCTGCGGGCCGAAACCCTCGCCGTAACGTTCGAAGATCAGTCGGCCGCCTTGGAACAGGGCCAAGGCATGGGTGGCGCCGACATCCTCGCCCTCGAAGGCCTGGGCCAGCAGCGCGTCGAAACCGGCGCGGTCGAGGGTGGCGGGCAGGTCGCCCTGCGGCCAGGCTTTCGTCGGCCAGGGAACGTCGGCGGGTTGGACGGGCAGGGGCATGAGGCTCATGCCCGGAGACTGGCGGGAAGCGACGGGCTTGTCATCTGTCAGATCCTCCCCCGCTGGGGGAGGTGGCGCGCGGCACGCGCGACGGAGGGGGCCTTGCGGCAGGAGTCAAAG
>NZ_LMHT01000005.1:46188-61045 GCF_001429025.1 Phenylobacterium sp. Root700
AGCATCGTGGGAAGGGGATTTAGGCCGCCGCCACCTGCTTCACGCGGCCCGATGTCGCCGCCCAGAAGATCGCGCCGATGACCGCCACGGCCATGGCCGCCGTGGTCAGGGCCGGGGCGCTGTAGTTGGTCAGCATCGCGCCGCCCAGACCGCCGCCCAGGCCCTGGCCGAAGGACGCCGCCGAGCCGTTGAGGGCCAGGGCCATCGGGGCCGCGGTCGGCAGGGCCTCCACCAGCCGGGTCTGGACGACCGGCATGATCGAGAACAGCGCCGTCGCCGCGATCAGGATCGCCAGGCAGACCACGGCGTAGGTGGCCGCGCCCTCCGGCGCGCCGCCGAGCAGTTCAAGCTCGTGCAGGCCTGCCCCAACGGCCAGGGCCAGGAAGCCGAGCGCGACCGACAGGCCGCCCTTGCCGCGGTCGGCGCTACGGCCGCCGAGCCAGAGGCCGACGAAGCTGCCGACCCCGATCACCAGCTGGAAGGCCCCGACGCCCGCGCCGGTGATCCCGGTCTGCAGGCGGATGATCGGGGCGATATAGGTCGAGATGGTCATGTTGGCCCCGAAGGCCAGGAAGGTCGCGGCCCAGAGCGGCGCGGCGACGCCGATGGCGAGCTTGCCGCCCCGCATCGGGGCCGGGGCCTCGACGCGCGGGATGAAGACGGCGACGGCGGCGAAGGCGATGACCGAGAGCAGGGCCGAGAGCGCGAAGGTCGAGCGCCAGCCGAGCGCCGCGCCGACCACGCTGCCCAGCGGGATGCCCAGCAGGAAGGCGATGGTCATGCCGCCCATCACCGTGGCCATGGCCGATCCGCGCCGCTCGGGCGGGACCAGGCTGGCGGCCATGGTCGAGGCGGCGGGGCCGGCCAGGGCGGCGATCCCGCCGAGGATGGCGCGCAGCACCAGCAGCTGGCTGAAATTGGCCGCGAACATGCAGAGCAGGCTGAAGACGACAGCGGCGCCCAGCGCTGTCAGCAGCACCGCCTTACGCTCCCGGCGGCCCAGCAGCATGGCCAGCGGCGGGCCGGCCAGGGCCGAGGTCAGCACATAGGCGGTCTGGAGCTGCCCCACCGCGCCGGTGGAGACGCCGAGGTCGACGGCCATGGATTCCAGCAGGCCTGCGAAAATGAAGGCGCTGGATCCGAATGAGAATGTTGAAAGGGCTAAAACAAATACGCGTGGGTTCATGCGGCCTGAGCTTCGACGTCAACGTCCTCGAAGTCGACCGAGTTCTTCTCTTCGCCGCGTGAGAGAAGCCAGTAGGTCACCGGGGTCGCGACGCGGCTGAGGAAGGTCGAGGTGACCAGCCCGCCGATGATGGCGATGGCCAGCGGCGAGTAGAGGCCCGAGCCTTCCAGGGCCAGCGGCAGCAGTCCGCCGATGGCGGTGACCGAAGTCAGCAGCACGGGGAGGAAGCGCACCTCGCCGGCTTTCTCGAGGGCCTCGCGCAGGCCCATGCCGCCCTTGCGGAGCTGTTCGGTGAAGTCGACCAGCAGGATCGAATTCTTGATCTCGATGCCGATGAGGGCGATCAGGCCGATGGTGGCGGTGAAGGACAGCGAGTGGCCGGTCAGCCACAGCGCGGCGACCGCGCCGAACAGGCCGAGCGGGATGACGCCGGCCACCACCAGGGCGGTGCGGAACTTGCCGAATTCCAGCACCAGGATCGCCAGGATGCCGAAGATCGCCACCAGGATCGCCGCGCCGAGGCCGGCGAAGCTCTGCGACTGGGCCTCGGCCTCGCCGCCCATCGACAGGCGGTAGCCGGCCGGAAGCGGCAGGTCCTTGGCGAGCCTGGCCTGGACGTCGGCGGCGACCTTGGAGGTCAGGTGGCCGGTCTGGACGTAGGAGGTGACGGTCACTGTCCGCTCGCGGTCGTAGCGGGTGATGCGCGCCGGGCTCGACCGGAACCGGGGTTCGGCGACGGCCGACAGCGGCGTGGACTGGCCGTTCTGGGTTGGGACATAGACCTGGGCCAAGGCCGAGAGTTCGTTGCGGCCCTCCATCGGCAGGCGGACCCGCACCGGATAGTCGTCGCCGTCAGGGTCGCGGTAGCGGGCGGCGTCCTCGCCCGACAGCGCCAGGCGGGCGGTGCGGCGCGCGCCGCCGGCCGGCACGCCGAGGGCGGCGGCCTTGGCCTCGTCGACGCCAAGGTCGATGTCGGTGCGGTCGAGGCGCAGGGGGTTTTCGATGTCGCGGGTTCCGGGCGTCGCCTTCATGACCTGCTCGGCGCGGGCGGCCAGGGCCTTCAGGACATCCAGGTTTTCGCCGGTGATGCGCACGGCGACGGGCGCCTCGATGGGCGGGCCGTTCTCGAAGGTGACGATGCTGATCCGCGCGCCGGGATAGCGGGCGAAGTCGGCGCGCAAGCGGTCGAGCACCGTCTCGCTCTTGCCCGGCTCCCAGGCCTTCAGCGAGGCGAAGACCTCGGCGTAGCTGGTCTGGGTCTCGCGCTGTTGCTGGTTGTAGAAGATCTGCGGATTGCCGCGCCCGAGATTGGCGGCGCTCCAGGTGATCTGCGGCGTGGCGGCCAGGCGCTTTTCGACATAGCGCAGCGCCTGGTCGGTCTTGGCGAGCGCCGTGCCGTCGGCGGTCTCGATGCGGACCAGGAACTGCGGGGTCTCGGCGGGCGGGAACAGGCTCGACCCGATGGCGCCTAGCAGCGGCACGGTGGTGGCGCAGATCGCCGCGATGATCGCGAAGGCGGCCCAGGGGCGGGCCAGGGCGCGGTGCAGGACCGGGGTGTAGAAGCGGTGGATGGCGCCGTTGACCGCGCGCAGGATGGCGTTGCCCTCCGGGTCCTCGTTGCGCGACAGCATCCGGCTGGCCAGGAACGGGATGATGGTCAGGGCCACCACTAGCGAGGCGCCGACCGTGCAGAGCACCGTCACCGGCAGCGAGCGGATATAGGCGCCCGAACCGCCGGGCAGGGCCAGCAGCGGCAGGAAGGCGAACATCAAGGTGGCGGTGCAGCCGATGACGGCGAGCGTGATCTGGCGCGTGCCGTTGATGGCGGCGTCGAACCGGCTGGCGCCCTCGCGCAGGTGGCGGGCGATGTTCTCGGTGACGACGATGGAGTCGTCGACCAGCAGGCCCAGGCTCAGCACGAAGCCGGCGATGGCGAGCTGGTTCACCGTGAAGCCGAGCGCCTGGAGCATAGCCAGGCCGATCAGCAGCGACAGCGGGATCGACAGCATCACCACTCCGCCGGCCCGCAGGCCGAGCGGCAACAGGGTGACCATGACGATGGCCAGGGCCAGGCCGAAGTCGCGGAACAGCCGCGAGAGGCGATGCTCGACATTCTTGGCCTGGACGAAGCCGGTCTCCAGCTTGACCCCGGCGGGCAGCACCTTCTCGAAGTCGGCCAACGCGGCTTCGACGCCCTTGGTGACCTTGGCGACGTCGGCGCCGTCTTTCTGGGCGACGGTGACGAAGACCGCGCGCTGGCCGTTGAAGCGGGCCAGGTGGCTGGCCTCCTGTTCGGCCCAGGTGACGGTGGCGACGTCCTTGACGCGGACCACCTGGCCGTCGATGGCGCGGACAGGGGTGTCGGCCACGGTGGCGAGGTCGCGGAAGGCCCCGCCGGCCTTGACGTTAAAGCGTCGGTCGCCGGCGTGGGCCGCGCCGATGGGCGTCTCGGCGCCGGCCGCGCGCAGGGCGTCGGCGACAGCGGTGGGCGGCAGTTGCAGGGCGGCCAGGCGGGGCAGGTCGACGGCGACCCGCACCTCGGAGGTCGGCGCCCCCCAATAGCGGGCCTCGCGCACGCCGGGCGTCCGGTCGAGCCGTTCGCGCAGGCGGTCGGCCAGTTTCTCCAGCCTGCGCATCGGCAAGTGGTCGCTAACCAGGGCGACCTGGACGATGGCGACCTCGGTGGTGCGGGCGCGGCGGATCTCCAGACGGGCGAGGCCGGCCGGCAGGTTGGGGCGCAGGGCGTTCACCTCGCGCACGACCTCGTCGTACTTGCGCTCCGGATTGACGCTCCAGTCGAACTCGACGGCGACCACGGCCGCGCCGTCGAGGCTGGTGGATGTGATCTTGGCGACGTCGTCCAGGCCGTCGAGGGCGTCCTCGATCGGGTCGGCGACCAGTTGCTCCATCTCGGCGGGCTCGGCGCCCGGCAACACGGCGTGGACGATGATGATGGGCATCGGGAAGTGGGGGTCTTCCGAGCGCGGCGTGGTCATCAGGGCGTTGACGCCCAGCATGGCCAGCAGCCCGAAGGCGACCAGGGTGAACTGCCAGTTGCGGACCGCGAAGGCGGCGATGTCGAACCTCATCGCGCGGCTCCGGCGCTCGCCATCTCCAGCCGCTTCGGATCGACGACCTGGACCTTCTCGCCGTCGCCGACGAAGCCGGCCCCGGCGGTGATCACCCGCGCCTGAGGCGGCAGGCCGGCGATCAAGGCGTCGTCGCCATCGAAGCCGCCGAAGGTCACCGCGCGGCGGCGGGCCACGTCTTTGTCGACCACCAGCACGAAGGCCTGCTTGTCCTTGGCCTCCAGGATCGCCTCGGCGGGCACGCGGGACATGCCCGGCGTGGCCGAGGCGGCGACGGTGATCTGGGCGGTCGCCACCTGGCCCGAGCGCAGCGGGTGGGTCCCGATCAGCTCGATCTCGACATCCACGGCCCCGGTCTGGGGGCCGGCCCGCTCACCTACCCGGGTGACACGTCCGGGCACGACGGTGGGGAGACCGTCGATACGCACGCTGGCGCTCTGGCCGACGCGGACGCGGGACACGTCGCGATCGGCCAGGGGCGCGCGCAGGGTGAGCGGGCTGGTTTCATCGGCGATGCGCAGCACCGCCTGTCCCGGTTGAACGACTTCGCCGGCCTGGGCGGTGCGTTGCAGCACTACGCCGCTGGCCGGAGCGATGAGACGCGCCCAGCGGCGGTCGAAGGCCGCCGCGCCGGCGCCGGCCTGGGCGGCGCGCAGGGCGCTCTTGCGGTCATCCAGGCGCTGGCCGGAGACGAAGCCCTTCTCGAACAGGGTCTGGTCGCGGGCGAGGTCGCGGCGGGCGCGTTCGACCTCGACGCCGGCGCGGACCTCGGCGGCGGCGACCCCGGCCGGGTCGATGCTGGCCAGCACCTGGCCGGCGCGCACGACATCGCCGTCATCGACATTGAGGGCGGTGATTACGCCGGGGATGCGGAAGGACAGCGTCATCTCGCGGCGGCGTTCCAGCGGGCCGGTGGCGACCAGCACCGATCCGTCGGCGGG
Organism: Phenylobacterium sp. Root700; assembly: GCF_001429025.1. Classification (GTDB taxonomy): domain Bacteria; phylum Pseudomonadota; class Alphaproteobacteria; order Caulobacterales; family Caulobacteraceae; genus Phenylobacterium. Next base: position 51,405 of record NZ_LMHT01000005.1, read on the forward strand.
GCTGCGCACCGCGACGGCCTCGACCGAGGGCGGCGGCGGGGCCTGCGCAACCTTGTCGGCTTTGCCGCAAGCGGCGGTGGCGGCCAAGCTGATGGCCGCCACCGCACCGGCGCGAACGAGGCGTGGTCTCTGAAAACGCCCAATACGCACCGGTATCTCCTGTAACCAATCAGTGATAGGTGATCAGTGATCGATAATGTGGGATTGTCAAGCCGGTGGGGCTCATGACAGGCATGCAGGGATGAATACGTCCGGCTCACGTTCACCCCGCAAGGCCAAGGGCCAGGGGGCGGAGCGGCGCGAGGAGATCCTCGCCGCCGCGCTGAAACTGTTCACGGAATTCGGGCCCTACGCGGTCTCGACGCGGCAGATCGCCCAGGCGGTCGGGATCTCGCAGCCGACGCTCTACGCCTATTTCCCGACCAAGGACGACATCGGCCGAGAGCTGCACGGGCGCGCCTTCGCCCTGTTGGCGCAGAGCTTGGCGGACGGTGACCGGGGGCCGATCGAGACGCCCGAATGCCTGATGCAGATGCTGCGGATCTATATCGACTTCGGCCTGAAGCACCCGGAGATGTACCGGATCGCCTTCATGTCCGAGAGCGTGCAGATCAAGGCGTGGTGGAAGCCCCAGGACGTGACGCTCTCACCGGAGACCCAGTCGACCTACGGGGTGCTGTTCCGGGAACTGGCCGAACTGCACGGTCGGGGGCTGACGATCGATGTCGAGCCGTCGGCCCTGACCCAGAGCGTCTGGTCCAGCATGCATGGGCTGGTGTCGCTGCTGATCGCCAAGCCGGGCTTCCCGTGGGTGGAGCGCGATTTGCTGATCTCCAGCCATCTCAAGCTGATGGCGCGGGGTGTGTGGAAAGCCTGATCAGCACTCGACCATGTTGACGGCGAGACCGCCCAGCGAGGTCTCCTTGTAGATCTCGCTCATGTCCTCGCCGGTGCGCTTCATGGTGGCGATCACCTTGTCGAGCGAGACGGTGTGCTGGCCGTCGCCCAGCAGCGCCAGGCGCGAGGCGTCGATGGCCTTCACCGCGCCCATGGCGTTGCGTTCGATGCAGGGGATCTGGACCAGGCCGCCGATCGGATCGCAGGTGAGGCCGAGGTTGTGCTCCATGCCGATCTCGGCGGCGTTCTCGATCTGCTGGTTGGTGCCGCCCAGCGCCGCGGTCAGGCCGGCGGCGGCCATCGAGCAGGCCACGCCCACCTCGCCCTGGCAGCCGACCTCGGCGCCAGAGATCGAGGCGTTGCGCTTGTAGAGCGCGCCGATGGCGGCGGCGGTCAGCAGGAAGGTGCGCCGCCCCTCGGCGTCGCCGCGATAGAAGCGGTCGTAGTAGCGCAGCACCGCCGGCAGCAGGCCGGCCGCGCCGTTGGTCGGGGCGGTGACCACGCGGCCGCCGGAGGCGTTCTCCTCGTTGACCGCCAGAGCCCAGAGATTGACCCAGTCGAGGGCGGCGAGCGGGTCGGAGATGTTGCGTTCGACCTTGCTCATCAGTTCGGCGAGGATCTGGCGGGCGCGGCGGCGGACGTTCAGCCCGCCCGGCAGGCAGCCCTCCTGGCGCACGCCGCGGTCGATGCAGGCCTCCATGGCCGTAAAGATCGCGTCGAGGCCGGCGTTCACCTCACCCGGGCTGCGGATCGCTGTCTCGTTGGCGAACATCAGCTCGGCGATGGTCATGCCCGCCGCCTCGGCCTGAGCGAGCAGTTCGGCGCCGGACGCAAAGGGATGGGGCAGCGGCACGGCGCGGATCGGGGCGGCGTTGGCGGCCATCTCGTCCTCGTCGACGACAAATCCTCCGCCTACGGAGAAATAGAGCCGCTCGACCAGCAGGCTCTCGCCGGCGAAGGCCCGGAACACCACGGCGTTGGGGTGCTGGGGGACGCGCGTGCGGCCTTGCCAGAGAATGTCCCGCGTCTCGTCGAAGCCGATCTGCGGGCCTTCGGGGCCGAGTTTCAGCAGGCCGCCGGCGCGGATCGCCTCCAGGGCGGCGTCGGCCGCGTCGGGGTCGATGGTGGCCGGGGTGAAGCCGGCCAGGCCCAGGATCACCGCTCGGTCGGTGGCGTGCCCCCGGCCGGTCAGGGCCAGCGAGGCGTAGAGCGCGATCTCGACCCGCGTGGTTCGGGCCAGCAGTCCTAGGCCGGCCAGCCGCTCCAGGAAGCGAGCGCCGGCGGTCATCGGACCCATGGTGTGCGAGCTCGACGGCCCCACGCCCAACTTGAACAGATCGAACGCGCTGGTCATGGCCTGTTGGTACGGCATTGCGCGAACCACGCCAAGGCGGGGCATGCGATGGTTGTGGGCGGCCCCGGGCGTGACGCTTCGGCGCATTTTCGCTAGGGGTTGGGCATGACCTGTCCCCTGACCTCCCGCCTGGCGACGCCGGCCGATATCCCCGTCCTGAAGGTGCTGATGGAGCGGGCCATCAGTCAGCTGCTGCCGGCGTTTCTGTCGCCGGAGGAGGTGGCCGCCTCGCACGAGGTCATGGGCCTGGACACCCAGCTGATCGCCGACGGGACCTATTTCCTGGTCGAGGCGGATGGCCAGATCGCCGGCTGCGGCGGCTGGAGCCGGCGCGCGACCCTGTTCGGCGGCGACCACACCAGCGGGCGCGACGCCGCGCTGCTCGATCCGGCGACGCAGGCCGCTCGGGTGCGGGCGATGTACACCGACCCGGCCTTCACCCGGCGCGGCGTCGGCCGGCTGATCCTGGCGCTGTGCGAGGAGAAGGCCGGGGCCGAGGGCTTCAAGACCTGCGAGATGGCCGCGACCCTGGGCGGGGAGCCGCTCTACGCCGCTTGCGGCTATCACCGGATCGAGCCGTTCGAGGCGGAGACCTCCACCGGCCTGCGCGTGCCGCTGGTGCGGATGGGCAAGGCGATCTGAGGACGCGCAGCGGCGCACAGGGATGGGGCGGCCCTTGCGGGCCGCCCGCCGGTTTCAGAAGGTGAAGCTGAGCTTCGAATAGTAGTAGCCGCCGTTGATCCCGAAGGGCGAGAACGTCGGGTACTGGGTCACGTGGGCGCTGTTGTTGGTCTGGAAATACTCGTCGCGCAGCTGCTGGTTCACCCTGTCCGGATAGGTGTTGAACAGGTTGTTGGCGCCGACCGCGAGCTTGATCTGGTCGGTGACCTTGTAGGAGACCTCCAGGTCGGTGATGAAGGTCGCGTCGATCTTGGTCTTGTAATAGACCGCGCCGGTCCGGCTGGTGAGTCCGGACGACGGGCCATAGAGGGCCTGGCGCAGGTTCACCGACAGCTTGTCCCAGGTCCAGAGCGCGCCGGCGACGAAGCGGTACTTCGGCGAGGCGTCTTCCAGGTTGGCGATGGTCGTCGGGCTGAACAGCGACGCGCCGGCCAGCTGGGCCGGAGGCGCGGCGATCTTGGTCACCTTGGTCGCATTGTAGTTGGCGGTCAGCGACCACTGCACGGAGCCGTAGTCGGCGAAGTCCGATGAAGCGGTCAGGACCATTTCGGCGCCGCGGGTCCGGGTGTCCAGACCGTTGGTGAAGATGGTGATCCCGGTCTGGGTGACGGTGGGATCCAGGACATTGCCGTTGGCCAGGATGGCGTCGCGGACAGCGGCCAGGTTGAGCGCGCCGCCGGAGCCGAACAGAGAGCCCGACCCGACGATCCGGTCCTCGACGGTGATCTGGTAGGCGTCGAAGGTGATCGTGACGCCGCCGCCTGGATGGGCGACGAAGCCGCCGCTGAAGTTGGTGGATTTCTCGGGGTCGAGGCCGTCGATACCGACCAGTCGGGCGGCGGCCGAGTTGGGCGGGAGCTGCACGAACGCCGCCGTGGGCGAAACGTTGGTCGCCGAATAGAACGACTCGGCCAGGGTCGGCGCGCGGAACCCGGTGCTGGCCGTGCCGCGAACGGCGAAGGCGTCGTTGAAGTCGTATCGCGCCGTACCCTTGACGACGGTGGTCTCGCCGAAGTCGCTGAAGTGCTCGTAGCGGATGGCGGCGTCGAGCTTCAGCGCCTCGATCGGGGAGAGCGCGCCATTGGCGTAGATCGCCCAGTTCTCACGGCTGTGGGCGCCGGCGTCGGTGAGCGCGAAGCCCGGATAGGACTGCGAGCCTTCCTTGTAGCGCGAGGCCGGGTCGCCCGGCTTGATCTCATACTCCTCGCGCCGGTACTCGGCGCCGAACGCCATGTTGAGCGGCTGGGCCATGCCGACGTCGTATTCCCGCGAAACGTCGAGGGTCGTGGTCCACTGGCTGGCCATGAAGTCGCCGGCGTGGAAGTCGCTGGGCGAGTAGCCCGACGTCGTCGCCGTCGAGGTGTCGATATAGAGCGAGCGGTTGAAGGAGTTGAGGACGTTGATCCCGATCTCGTCGCGGCCGTAGGTGGTGGAGAGATCCCAGTTCCAGGTGTCGGCGATCATCCCCTTGATGCCGGCGGACATGGCGTAGTCGGTCTCCTCCAGCGCCATCTTCGGGCTGAAGCCGAAGGGGCGGGGAACCGTTCCGTCCTTGCCCACGACCAGGTTGGGGACCCGGTAGTTTTCGAAGGCCGCGCCGTACTTCACCCCGTAGGTGCCGAAGCTGTAGACCTCGAGATTGTCGGAGATCTCGTAGCCGGCGTTGAAGGAAAAGATGTTGAGCCGGTACTCGGCGTCGCCGGCGATCTGGTTCATGTACGGATAGTCGGCGGCGTTCGCGATCTGCGGATAGCGCGACAGCCGGGAGGTCGAGGCGGTGTTGAACGGCGTATTCAGCACCCGGGGATCGACGTCGCCCCGGAAGGTGTGGTCGTGCCAGCGGCTTTCCAGGGTGAGGTTCAGATAGGCGCCGTCGATGGGGGTGATCCCCAGGTTGGCGGTGACGTCGCCGGTCAGGCCGCCGCCGTCCATGTACTTGCCGCCGGACAGCACGATGGAGCCGCCGTCGGGGTCGTCCTTCAAGATGATGTTGATGACGCCGGCGATGGCGTCGGTGCCGTACTGGGCCGCGGCCCCGTCCTGCAGGACCTCGATGTGGCTGACCGCGCCGAGTGGAATGAAGTTCAGGTCGGCGGTGGCGCCGCCCTGGAACGGTCCGCCCAGCACCGCCAGGTTGCTGGTGCCGTGCCGGCGCTTGCCGTTGATCAGCACCAGGGCGTGGTTGGGGCTGAGGCCGCGCAGCTTGGCCGACAGCGTCAGGTTCGCCGCGTCGCCGCCGAACGCCTGGGCGTTGAAGGACGGGATGTTCTGGGCGATCGCCTGGATCAGGTCCGACTGAGCGACCCGTTGCAGCGCGGTTTCGTCGAGCACCTGGATGGGCGCCGGGCTGTCGATGGCCCGCAGTCCGGTGGTGCGCGTGCCGGTGACGATCAGCACGTCGAGCTCGGCCGCCGCGGCGGTGGTGGTCTGCGCGCTGGCCGCGCCAGTCGCAAATAGAGTCGCGAGAGAGACGCCCGCGAGCAGTCCGATACGCATGGTTTTTCTCATCTTTTATTGCCCCCACAACAAGGCGAACCAAAGCGGCCGCCGGTCTTCACAGCCCCGGTTTCAGGTTCGAATTCAGAGGTCTGGGCTCAAGCAATCGCGACCTGTCGCGCCAATGCGCGCAGTTTGTGTCGTCGAAAACTAAGTTGACTAACGCCTGTATATTTTTGGCGTCGACTCATGAGTCGTATATGTCGCAACAATATAGCGACGGAACGATCTCGTACGCATAACCATGCCGATCACTCCCGATATAGTGGAGTTAGGCCCGGCCTGTTTGTTTCCTCGGAAGTCATATTTTGTATTTTTACAATATGCCTTCGATCCACAATCGGCGTGGATGCATATGAAAGCTGTATAAGGCTCGACATGAAATTTTGGACATGTCAACGCGGCCACCCCGTCAGGAGTTGTGCGGCGATATCTGCGTGATTGATGGTTGCTATCTGAGCAATGTGGCGAGTTTCGCCGCTGAAATTTTGTTCATGACCAGGCGGCGGAGGTGGTTGTTGGAAAGTGCCGTGCATCGGGTGCGGAATATTGAGGCCCCGGCGCCCCAAGTTTGATCAAACCACGGGCGATTGCACCTGAACCGGCGCAGGGCGCTTGAAGCCGGTCCCCGCGCAGTCGGTCATGGCGGCCTTGGTGGTCGTTCGGGGATTTGAGTGATGGGGATTAGTCGACGTCTTTTCCTGCACCGGGTGGGTGCGACTGGCGGCTATGGCGCCGCCTATTCCGCGATGCGGACCCTGGGTCTGATGGGGGCTGTGGCCTCGGCCGCGACGCCGGCCATGGCGGCCGACGCCGGGCGCGGCAAACGGGTGGTCATCCTGGGCGGCGGCATCGCCGGACTGGTCTGCGCCTACGAACTGGAGCGGGCGGGATATTCGGTGACGCTGCTGGAGGCGCGCGACCGGCTCGGCGGGCGCAACTGGACGCTGCGCAACGGCTCGAAGGTGGAGATGGTGGGCGAGCAGACCCAGACGGTCTCGTTCGCCGACGGCCTCTATATGAACGCTGGGCCGGCCCGGATTCCCAGCCATCACCAGGGCCTGCTGTCCTATTGCGAAAAGCTCGGCGTGCCGCTGGAGGTGGAGATCAATTCCAGCCGCAGCGCCTATCTCTGGGCCGAGGGCGGCAAGCGGCTACAGATGCGCCAGGGGGTGAACGACACCCGCGGCTATATTTCCGAGCTGCTGGCCAAGGCGGTCAACAAAGGCTCGCTCGATCAGGACCTGTCGCTGCAGGACAAGGAAAAGCTGCTGCCGTTCCTGAAGGCCTATGGCGACCTCACCGACGACATGGCCTTCAAGGGCACTGAGCGCTCGGGTCTGACGCAGGCGCCGGGCGCGGCCGACCAGTTCGCCAAGGCGCGTGATCCGGCCGCGTTCCGCGACCTGATCAACCACCCGCAGTTGGGCGCGACCCTGTTTGAAGACAACATCAACATGCAGGCGACGATGTTCCAGCCGGTCGGCGGCATGGACCAGATCCCCGCCGGCTTCGAGCGCGCAATCAAGAGCCCGATCATCAAGAACGCCGAGGTCACCGAGATCCGCGCCGACGGCAAGGGCGTGAAGGTCACCTATCGCGACCGGGTGAGCGGCAAGACCCAGGTGGCGGAGGGCGACTACACGATCATCACCCTGCCGCTCGCCCTGCTGGCCAAGATCGACAACAATTTCGGCAAGGAGGTGAAGAGCGCCATCGCCTCGGTGCCCAACGACTTCTCCAACAAGATCGGCTTCGACTCGCCGCGCTTCTGGGAGAAGGAGCAGATCTATGGCGGGCTCTCCTTCGTGGGCGGCGACACCAGCCTGGTCTGGTATCCGTCCAACGGTCTGCACACCGCGCGCGGCATGCTGCTCGCCTGCTACGGATCGGGTCCGCGCGCCGAGGCCTTCGCCAAACGCCCGATGGCCGAGCAGATCGCCATCGCGCGCGGCGTGGTCGGTAAGCTGCATCCCGGCCACGAGGGCGAACTGACCAATCCGGTGGTGGTCAACTGGAGCAAGATCCCCTTCAACATGGGGCCGTGGCCGCGTTGGGGCGAGCGGGGCGGCGCGCAGGAGGGCCATTTCGATTCGGCCGAGTACCGCCTGCTGAACCAGCCGCACGGCCGCGTCCATTTTTCGGGCGCCCATCTCAGCCAGACGCCCGGTTGGCAGGAGGGCGCGATCTTCTCGGCCCAACGCACCATCGCCGCCCTCACCGGCCAGGTGAAGGACCGGGCGGTGGTGGAAACGCGCGACGCCGCTTGATCTGCGACGACATTATCGGCCCAATAGCCAAGTCCATTCATAGGAATTGAGTTCATGCGAAAGTTCATCCTGCCCGCCGCCCTGCTGGCGTTGGCGGCGGCCACCCCGGCCGCGGCCCAGGTCAAGCGGATCGGCGCGCCGACCTCGCCCATTCTGCAGGCGGTGGTCGTGCCGGCCGGAACCGACGTCATGTACGTCAGCGGCATCACGCCGCCGGCGCTGAACGCCGGGGCCCCGGCCGGAACGCCGGTCGAGTTCGGCGACACCAAGACCCAGACCATCGGCGTCCTGAAGCGGATCGAGGCCATCCTGGCGGCCGAGGGCCTGACCCACGGCGACGTCTTCATGATGCGGATCTTGCTGGTCGGCGATCCGGCCAAGGGCGGCAAGATGGACTTCGCCGGCATGATGGAGGGCTACAACCAGTTTTACGGAACCGCCGCCCAGCCGGGCAAGACCGCCCGCATCACCAGCCAGGTCGCCGCCCTGGTCGCGCCCGGCATGATGGTCGAGATCGAGGTCCAGGCCGCCAAGCCCAAGAAATGACCTGACGGTTTCGAGGTGGCGTCAGGCCGCAAAACCCTCTCATCTGTCGGCCGCGATTTCAGATGAGGGGGACCATGGGACCGCCGACCGACTTCCAGCCGCCGATGACGCCCGCCTTGGTCGTCCGCAAGGCCGCCCTGGAGCAGAACCTCGCGGCCATGCAGGGCCTGTGCGACGCCGCCGGCGTGAGACTGCGGGCGCATGGCAAGATGCACAAGTGCTCGACCCTGGGTCGCCGCCAAGTGGAGCTGGGGGCCGTGGGCCTGTGCTGCCAGACGGTGGGGGAGGCCGAGACCTTCGCCGCCGCCGGGATCGCCGACCTGCTGATCACCTCGCCGCCGGGCGCCTGGGGCGCGGCGCGTATCGCCGCCATCGCCAAGGGCGGGACGCGTATCGCCGTCGTGGCCGACGACGAGATCCAGATCGCGCGATTGTCAAAGGCGGCGGCCGAGGCCGGCGTCACCGTGGGGCTGGTGGTCGATATCGACCTGGGCACCCATCGCACCGGCGTTCCGCCTGAGCAGGTCGCCGCCTTGGCGAAGGTCGCGGCCGGTTCGCCGGGTCTCGAATATCGCGGGATCCAGGCCTATCTCGGCCACCTGCAGCACATGGCCGAATTGGACGAACGCCGCGCCGCCTGCGCCGTCACCCGCCAGCGGCTGGGCGCCTTGGTCGGCGAACTCACCGAGGCGGGGCTGAAGCCCGGCGTCGTCACCGGCGGCGGGACTGGCACCTATAGCGAGGACCTGGCCTCGGGCGTGTTCACCGAACTTCAGGCCGGCTCCTACGCCTTCATGGATGTGGAATACGAGGACTGCGGCGCGCCGGACGGCCAGGCCTGGGCCTTCTCCCAGGCGCTGTTCTTGGCCGCCAGCGTGGTCTCGGCCCGCCACAAGACCCACGCGGTCTGCGACCTGGGCCTCAAGGCGCACTCGGTCGACGGACCGCCGGCGCGGATCGCGGCCGGCGCCCCAAGCGGCGCGCGGTGGCGGCCGATGGGCGATGAGCATGGCGCGATCTTCCACCCGCAGATGATGGGCGTGCTGCGCGCGGCGGGCTCGGGCCCGCTGGCCTTCGCGAGCGCGATCTCCCAGACCGACGAGGACGCCGCCATCGCCTGGCCGACTGATGCGCCCAAGGTCGGCGACATCGTCTGGCTGCAGCCGGGCCACATCGACCCGACCATCAACCTTTATGACGCGATGTACGTGGTGGATGAGGCCGGCGGCGTCGAGGTCTGGCCGATCGACGCCCGGCGGACGGCGCGCTGAGCCCGCGAGGGGTTTTCCTCCCCGGCGCCGCGGCGTAGGGGAGGGGGACCACCGCCAGCCCCTGAGGACGCCATGAAGACCCGCGCCGCCGTCGCTTTCGAAGCCAAGAAGCCGCTGGAGATCGTG
>NZ_LMHT01000005.1:61159-61394 GCF_001429025.1 Phenylobacterium sp. Root700
CCAGACCATCCACCACTACATGGGCTGCTCGACCTTCGCCAACCACACGGTGCTGCCCGAGATCGCGCTGGCCAAGATCCGCCCCGACGCCCCCTTCGACAAGGCCTGCTACATCGGCTGCGGCGTGACCACGGGGGTCGGCGCGGTGGTCAACACCGCCCAGGTCGAGCCAGGCGCCAACTGCGTGGTGTTCGGGCTCGGCGGCATCGGGCTGAACGTCATCCAGGGCCTGAAG
>NZ_LMHT01000005.1:61534-105202 GCF_001429025.1 Phenylobacterium sp. Root700
CTAGGGCGCGGTCAGACGCTCATCTGGGTGCCGAGTTCCACGACCCGTCCCGGCGGGAGCCGGAAGAAGTCGATCGGGTCGGCGGCGTTCTTGCTCATCCAGATGTAGAGCCTGTCCATGCCGGGTGGCAGCAGCGAGTGAGGCGCGTGGACGATGGTCCGCCGTCCCACGAAGAACGACGTGCTCATGATGTCCAGCTTCAGGCCCTGCTTGCGCAGGCCGGCCAGGGCGCGCGGGATGTTCGGCGTCTCCATGTAGCCGTAGGTCAGCACGATCTTGGTGAAGTCGTCGGAGAGCCGCTCGATCTCGACGTGCTCGGCCGGGCTCGCCCGAGGGGTCTGGGCGGTTCGAACGCTGAGGATCAGGTTCGTCAGGTGAAGCACCTTGTTGTGCTTGAGATTGTGCAGCAGCGCGCCGGGCGTGCGGCTGGGGTCCGATGTCAGGAACACCGCTGTGCCGGGTACGCGATGGACGGACCGCGAGGCCAGGATCGGCATGATGTCCGCCAGTAACGGCGTGTCGCGCTCCGAGCGTCGCCGGACCAGGTCGGTCCCGCGCGCCCAGGTGGCCATCAGGAAGAACAGCGCCGCGCCGATCGCCACCGGCACGAAACCTCCCGAGAGCAGCTTCAGGGCGTTGGCGCCCAGGAAGATCGTGTCGATCACCAGCATCGGGCCGACCAGAGCGATCGCGCCCCAGAGCGGCCAGCGCCACTTGCGGGTGACCACGATGAAGGCCAGGCAGGTCGTGACGACCATGGTCCCCGTCACCGCAAGGCCATAGGCGTGCGCCAGGCCGCTGGAGCTGTGGAAGACGCCGATCAGCAGCACCACCCCGATGGCGAGCAGCAGGGTGATCTGCGGAATGTAGATCTCGCCGGCCATGGTCTCCGAGGTCCGCAGGACCGTCAGCCGCGGAAGGTAGCCCAGCTGAATGGCCTGGTTGGTCAGCGAGAAGGCCCCGGTGATCACGGCTTGGCTGGCGATCACCGTCGCCATGGTCGCCAGCAGCACCATCGGCGCCCTGAACAGCACCGGGGTCATCTGGAAGAACCAGTCGGCGTTCTCCACCGGCTGGCCGTTCGCCGTGGCGATGTGGTGCAGGGCGAACGCCCCCTGGCCCAGATAGTTGAGCACCAGGGCCGGCAGCGCGAAGAACAGCCAAGAGGCCTGGATCGGCCAGCGGCCGAAATGTCCCATGTCGGCGAACAGGGCCTCGGCCCCGGTGACGGTCAGGAAGACTGAGCCCAGCACGAAGAACCCGGCCAGTCCGTGATGGAGCAGGAAGTTCACCGCATGATGCGGGCTGATCGCGCTGACCACCTCGGGGTTGGCGAGGATGTGCGGGACCCCGATCGCGGCGATGGCGACGAACCACAGGATGCAGATCGGGCCGAACCATCGGCCGACCCCGGCTGTGCCGCGCGACTGGACGAGAAACAAGCCGGTGAGGATGGCGATGCTGGCGCCGATCACCATGCCCTGGCTGATATGGTCGGCCAGGGCGGGCACGGTCCTCAGGCCCTCGACGGCCGAGAGTACTGAGATCGCCGGCGTGATGATGGCGTCGCCATAGAACAGCGCCGCGCCGGTGACGCTGAGCGCGAAGATCAGCGGCGTGCGTCGTCCCACCGCCGCCTCGGCCAGGGCGGCGAGCGACAGCACCCCGCCCTCGCCGTTGTTGTCGGCGCGCATGAGGAACAGCACGTACTTGACCGTGACGACGAGGATCAGCGCCCACAGCGCCAGGGAGACGACGCCCATGACCGCCGCGTCGGTGATGCCGCCGGCCTGGCCCAGCGCCTCGCGAAACGAATAGAGCGGGCTGGTGCCGATATCGCCGAACACCACGCCGACGCTGCCCACGGCCAGCGCCCAGAAACGCCGACGAGCCTGGGCATGCGCCGCCGGATCTAAATCCGTGTGCAACGGCCCGCCCCCCGCAGTTTCATCCCGAACGCGTGGCCGACATCTCTTGCGGGCATTGTTCTAGGCTACACCCGATCGGCTCGCGTCAGGAAGGTCGGAAATAGCCAGGCGCGGCGCGGCTCGCGGGCGGGGCCGGGCCGGGTGGCGTGGGCCCGCCTCAGCCTAAGCCGGGGGCGCCGCCAGCCGCGCCAACGTCACCCCTTCGCTGACCTGATCGCCGACCGAGACCGAGATCGACTCGACCTCTCCGTCGAAGGGGGCGGTCAGGGCGTGTTCCATCTTCATGGCTTCTAGGGTCAGCAGGGCCTGGCCGCGCGTGACCTTGTCGCCGACGCAGACCGCGACCGCGACCACCTTGCCCGGCATCGGGGCGCGGATGGCGCCGTCGCCGCCGCCGGCGTGGGCGGCGTCCTTGATCGGCGGGCGGGCGGTGAGCACGAAGGTCTCGCCGGCGTCGAACACCACGATCTCGCCGTCTTGCGTCAACAGCGCGTCGCCGGGGAGGTCGTCGGAGGCGAGCGGCGCGTCGAAGCCTTCATCGCCCAGATAGAGCCGCATGGTCGGCGCGCGCGCGGCGTTCAGCCGGAACCCGGTGAGGTCGCGCCACGGGGTGGCGGCGGGCTCGGCCTCGTCGCCCAAGGTGAGCGCCATCGCGGCGCTTGCGAGGGCGGCCTCCGATGGCGCCGGCCGTGGGGCCAGGACGTCGAGGCGCGCCTCGATGAAGCTGGTGTCGACGTCCCCGGCGATGAAGTCGGGGTGGTCCAGGCAGCGGGTCAGGAACCCGGCGTTGGTCTTCACCGGCCAGACCTCGACCTCGCTGCAGGCCTGGGCCAGCAGGTCCGAGGCGCCCTCGCGGGTCGCGGCGTGGGCGATCAGCTTGGCGATCATCGGGTCGTAGAAGGGCGAGACCTCGCCGCCCTCCTCCACGCCGGTATCGACGCGGATCAGGTCCTCGGGCAGCTTGAAGTGCTCCAAGGTCCCGATCGAGGGCAGGAAGCCGCCGGCCGGGTTCTCGGCGTAGAGCCGGGCCTCGATGGCGTGGCCGGTGAGGGTGATCTGGTCCTGGGCCAGGGGCAGCGGCTCGCCCGAGGCGACGCGGATCTGCCACTCGACCAGGTCGACGCCGGTGACGGCCTCGGTGACCGGGTGCTCGACCTGCAGCCGGGTGTTCATCTCCATGAACCAGATGCGGTCGGGTTTCAGGCCGTCGCTGGCGTCGGCGATGAACTCGACGGTGCCGGCGCCGACATAGCCGACCGCCTGGGCGGCCTTGACGGCGGCCTGCGTGACGGCGGCCCGGGCGGCGTCGCTCATGCCCGGCGCGGGCGCTTCCTCGATGACCTTTTGGTGGCGGCGTTGTAGCGAGCAGTCGCGCTCATAGAGGTGGACGACATTGCCGTGGCCGTCGCCGAACACCTGGACCTCGATGTGCCGGGGGCGAGTGACATAGGTCTCCAGCAGCACGCGGTCGTCGCCGAACGAGGCCGAAGCCTCGCGCTTGCAGGAGGTCAGGGCGGCGGCGAAGTCAGCGGCCTGCTCGACCTTGCGCATGCCCTTGCCGCCGCCGCCGGCCACCGCCTTGATCAGGACGGGGTAGCCGATCTTGTCGGCCTCACTTTGCAGGCGTTCGGGACTCTGGTCCTCGCCGAGATAGCCCGGCGTCACCGGCACCTGGGCCGCCGCCATCAATGACTTGGCGGCGTCCTTCAGGCCCATGGCGCGGATCGCCGAGGGGGGAGGCCCGATCCAGATCAGGCCGGCGGCGACCACGGCTTCGGCGAACTGCGCATTCTCCGAGAGGAAGCCATAGCCGGGGTGGATCGCCTGCGCGCCCGTCGCCAGCGCCGCCTCGATGATGGTCTCGCCGACCAGGTAGCTTTCACGCGCGGCGGCGGGGCCGATCAGCACGGCCTGGTCGGCCATGCGCACGTGCGGGGCGTCAGCGTCCGGCTCCGAATAGACCGCCACCGTGGCGATCCCCATCGATTGGGCGGTGCGGAAGACGCGGCAGGCGATCTCGCCACGATTGGCGACCAGAATGCTCTTGATCATGGTCACATCCGGAAGACGCCGAACCGGGTGTCCGGTATCGGGGCGTTGAGGGCCGCGGAGATGGAGAGGCCGAGCACGTCTCGGGTCTGGGCCGGGTCGATGATGCCGTCGTCCCACAGCCGCGCGGTGGCGAAATAGGGGTCGCCTTCGTGCTCGTAACGCTCGCGGATCGGGGTCTTGAAGGCGTCCTCGTCGGCGGCGGGCCAGGTCTCGCCCTTGGCCTCCATGCCGTCGCGCTTGATGGTGGCCAGCACGCTGGCGGCCTGCTCGCCGCCCATTACCGAGATGCGGCTGTTGGGCCAGGTCCAGAGGAAGCGGGGGGAGTAGGCGCGGCCGCACATGCCGTAGTTGCCCGCGCCGAACGAGCCGCCGATCAGGACGGTGAACTTCGGAACCTCGGCGCTGGCGACGGCGGTGACCAGCTTGGCGCCGTCCTTGGCGATGCCGCCGGCCTCGTACTTGCCGCCGACCATGAAGCCGGAAATGTTCTGCAGGAAGACCAGCGGGATCTTCCGCTTGCAGGCCAGTTCGATGAAGTGCGCGCCCTTCAAGGCGCTCTCGGAGAACAGCACGCCGTTGTTGGCCAGGATCGCCACCGGATGGCCCCAGATGCGGGCGAAGCCGCAGACCAGGGTCGTACCGTAGAGCGCCTTGAACTCGTCGAAGTCCGAGCCGTCGACGATGCGGGCGATGACCTCGCGCACGTCATAGGGCGCGCGCACGTCGGTGGGCACGACGCCGTAGAGTTCCTCGGGGGCGTAGGCGGGCGGGCGCGGCGCCGCCATGTCCATCTCGACCTGTTTGACGGTGTTCAGGTTGGCGACGATGGAGCGCACGATGCTCAGGGCGTGCTCGTCGTCCTCGGCCACATAGTCGACCACGCCGGAGCGGCGGCCGTGGGTGTCGGCGCCGCCCAGCTCCTCGGCGGTGATGATCTCCCCGGTGGCGGCTTTCACCAGTGGCGGGCCGCCCAGGAAGATGGTGCCCTGGCCACGCACGATCACGGTCTCGTCCGACATGGCGGGCACATAGGCGCCGCCGGCGGTGCAGGAGCCCATGACGCAGGCGATCTGGGCGATGCCCTGCGCGCTCATCCGGGCCTGGTTGTAGAAGATGCGGCCGAAGTGGTCGCGGTCGGGGAAGACCTCGGCCTGGTGCGGCAGGTTCGCGCCGCCGCTATCGACCAGATAGACGCAGGGCAGGTGGTTCTGCATCGCCACTTCCTGGGCCCGCAGGTGCTTCTTCACCGTGGTCGGGAAATAGGCCCCACCCTTCACCGTGGCGTCGTTGGCCAGGATCATCACCTCGCGGCCCGACACCCGGCCGATGCCGGTGATCAGGCCCGCGCCGGGCGCTTCGTCCTTGTAGAGACCATGGGCGGCGAGGGGGGCGACTTCCAGGAACGGCGAGCCGGGGTCGAGCAGGCGCTCGACCCGTTGGCGCGGCAGTAGCTTGCCGCGTGAGGCGTGGCGATGGCGGGCGTGTTCGGGGCCGCCGAGGGCCGCATGGGCGGCGCGCTCACGCAGCTGCTCGACCAGGGCCCGATTGTGGGTGTCGTTGGTCGCAAAGGCGGGGCTCGCCTTGTCGATGGCGGTGGCGAGTTTGGTCATGCGCCCAGCAGTTCCCGGCCGATGAGGAAGCGACGGATTTCGTTGGTGCCCGCGCCGATGTCGTAGAGCTTGGCGTCGCGGACCAGGCGTTCCACCGGGAACTCCTTGGTGTAGCCGGCGCCGCCCAGGGCCTGTACGGCCTCCAGGCTGACTTTCACCGCGTTCTCCGAGGCCAGCAGGATCGCGCCGGCCGCGTCAAAGCGGGTGGTGAGGCCGGCGTCGCAGGCCTTGGCGACCGCGTAGACGTAGGTGCGGGCCGAGTTCAGGGCGACGTACATGTCGGCGATCTTGCCCTGCATCAGCTGGAACGAGCCGATCGGCTTGCCGAACTGCTTGCGCTCGCGGACGTAGGGCAGGACCACGTCGAGGCAGGCTTGCATGATGCCGAGCGGCCCGGCCGCCAGCACAGCGCGTTCATAGTCCAGCCCGCTCATCAGCACGCCCGCGCCGCCGTTCAGCGGACCGAGCACGTTCTCTTCCGGGACCTCGCAGTCTTCGAACACCAGCTCGGCGGTGTCGGAGCCGCGCATGCCCATCTTGTCCAGCTTGGGCGAGACGGAAAAGCCCTTCATGCCCTTCTCGATCAGGAAGGCGGTGACGCCGCGGCTGCCCTCCTCGGGCGAGGTCTTGGCGTAGACCACCAGGGTGTCGGCGTGCGGGGCGTTGGTGATCCAGAACTTGGTTCCGTTCAGCACGTAGCGGTCGCCGCGATGCTGGGCGTGGGCGCGCATCGAGATGACGTCGGAGCCGGAGCCCACCTCGCTCATGGCCAGCGAGCCGACATGCTCGCCGCTGATCAGCTTGGGCAGATATTGGCGCTTCTGCTCGGGGCTGCCCCAGCGGCGGATCTGGTTCACGCAGAGATTGGAGTGGGCGCCGTAGGAGAGGCCGACCGAGGCGGAGGCGCGGGAGACTTCCTCCATCGCCACCACGTGCTCGAGATAGCCGAGGCCGAGGCCGCCGAACTCTTCCTCGACCGTAATCCCGTGCAGGCCAAGCTCGCCCATCTGGGGCCACAGCTCGCGGGGGAAGGTGTTGGTCGCGTCGATCTGCGCGGCGATGGGGGCGATGCGATCGGCGGCGAAGCGCGCGGTGGTTTCGCGGATCGCGTCGGCGGTCTCGCCGAGGCCGAATTGGAAGCTGGGGCCGGACATGTTCGATCTGCCTTCTGGAGGGCGGTCTTTAGACAACCTCGCAAAACTAGCGGCTTGTGAACAATCCACAAAATTGAACGATCATGATCCACATGATAGATGTGACCTATCATGGATCGCTACCTGCTCCGCTATTTCCTGGCCATCGTGGAGACCGGGAACTTCAGCCGGGCGGCGGCGCGGGAGAATGTGGCCCAGCCCACGCTCTCGGCCGGGATCGCCAAGCTGGAAGGCCAGCTGCAGGCCCGGCTGTTCGACCGCACTAATCGCCGGGTTCACCTGACGCAGGCCGGCAGCCGGTTCCTGGTTCACGCCCGCCGCATCGAGCACGAGTTCAACCTGGCGCAGGCGGCGGTGTCGGGCGCGGCGCAGACCGAACTGCTGCGGGTGGCGGTGCTGTCGACCATCCCGACCGCCCTGCTGGAACAGGCGCTGACGCAGCGCGCCGCCGGCGATGAGCGGGTGGAGCTGCTGGAAGGCTCGGAGCGCGAGGTGATCAGTTTGCTGGATCGCGGCCGGGCCGACGTGGCCCTGACCATCTTGCGGCCCGGTGCCGAGCGGTTCGCCAGCGAGCGCCTGTTCGAGGAAGGTTACGGCCTGGCCCTGCCGAGCAGCCACCGTCTGGCCGAGGCGGTGTCGCTACGCGGCGAGGAACTGGCCGACGAGGTAATGATGGTGCGGCGTCACTGCGAGGTGCTGGCGCAGACCAGCCGTTACTTTACCGACCGCAATGTCCGGCCGGCCTTCAGCTATCGCGGCGTGAACGACGACCGGGTGATGGCGATGGTGCGCGCGGGGCTGGGAATCACCGTCATGCCCGACAGCTATCGCGAGGCCGGGGTGGCGCGGGTGAAGCTGGAGGGCTTCACGCCGCGCCGGATCATCGGTCTCTGCTACGCCGGCCCGGCCGCTCGCTACCGCACCAGCGGCTTCGTGCAGGCGGCGCGGGAACTGGGAAGCGCCCTTCCTCCCCTGTGACCAAAGGGAACGGGGGAGGAAAGACGTCAATCCTTGCGGAACTTCAGCGGGCCTTGGGCGGTGGTGATCACCAGGGCACCGTCGGGGGTGAAGGCGTAGCTGGACGCGGTTTCCAGCGACCGCAGGAACTTGCCCTCCTGCTCCATCAGCGAGGGTGCGCAGGCCATCATGGTGGAGCCCATCTTGCCCAGGGTGAGCTTGGAGCCCGCCTGCGTCCAACTGCCGAAGTAGCGGTTGCAGCCGCCCGAACCGGAGGTTTTCCCCTCGGGGCCGAACGTCAGGGTGACGTGCGAGCGGTCGATGATCCCGCCGCCGAGCAGATCCTCCAGCCGCCATTCGGGGCCGGCGATGGAGCCGCCCCCGCCGGAGGCGGGCGGGGTGGTGGCGCAGGCGGTGGTCATGACGGCGGCGAGGCTGAGGGCAGCGAAGAGCCGCATCAGTTCCACCGCGAGCAGAGCACGTCGGCCAGCATGATCCGCCCGCTGACCGTCTCGGCCGCGCTGTTCTTAGCGCGGACATAGCCGATCGACTTGCAGAAGGTGTCGGCCTCGCGGGCGACGCAGGCCGCCGAGCCGCCTTGGGAATTACAGGAGTCGATGCGGCGGCCGCGATATTCCGGGGCCGGGAAGAACTCGGCCGCCATGCCTTTCAGCGATTGGCCGCCGCCGCCGCCGCCGGGGGGAATGCCGGGCAGGGTCACGGGGCCGCCGGGGGCGGGCCGGATCGAACCGATGCCGCTGATGCCCAACTGCTGCATGAGGTTGGTGCTGCTGCCGCTTAGGACGGTGCAGCGGCCGCGGAAGTAGCGTTGCTCGCACACTTCCCAGGAACTGCCGCCGCCCATGCGGATGCTGCGCGGCGCCCAGGAGGCCTGGATGATCGGCGTCTCGCGCATGATCGTCAGGCTGCGGCCGGTATAGTTCGGGCCGGAGAACAGTTGAGCATTGGGCGCCATGCGGTCCTGCGCCATCGCGGGCGCGGAGGCCCCGAGCAGGATCATCGAGGCCAACAGGATGCGAGACAGCATGACAAACTCCCCAAAAAGCGCGCGCGCCGAGATGCCTATAATGGCTAAGCGGCGCCGTAGTTCCCGCGAGGGTTGTCGAAAACCGGAGCGCGATCAATGAGTCAGGCGGTCAGCTCCGAGAGGGTCGCGGTCATATAGCGGGCGTCGGGGCTATAGCCGGCGACCTTGGCCTTGAGGGCCTCGGGGATCGTGGCGGGGGAGGCGTAGCCGAGCTTGGCCCAGAAGCTCCAGGCGCCCTGGACGGCGATCAGGTCGCCGCGAACCAGGCCAAGTTGCTGGGCGGCTCCGGCCCCGGCGCGCACGAGATCGCGGCCGAGCCCCAGGCCTCGCGCCTGCTGGCTGATGGCCAGGTCATGGACGAACCAGTTGTCGCAGGCCGGCGGCGGCGGCAGGGCCTGACCGAGCGGCGGGGGGCTGCCGGCCGGCCAGGGATGGCTGAGGATGTAGGCGAGCAGGTCGCCGCCCCGGAACGCGCCCCAGCAGCAGGTCGGGGCGATCTTCAGTCGGCTGCCCAACGCCTCCTGGGGTTCCAGATAGAGCGGGTCGAAGGCCGATTTCTGGATAGCCATCACCGCCGGCAGGTCGCCTGGGGTCAAGGGTCGGAGTTCGGGAGCGGTCATGTCGGCCTCGTTCTAGCTGAGGCGCATATAGGGTGTCTCAATGACGAGCCGGTTCATCGATTGTCCTCCCGTGTTCCTGGGCGGTATGGAACCGGCTTGTCTGGCGGCGCGCAAGCGCGGGGAGTTCTGGGTCGATGAGCGTCGAAATTCTTCAGCAGCATCGGGTCCATGGCGGAACCTTGAGCTATTGCCGGCACGCTAGCGCGGCGACCGGCACGCCGATGCGGTTCAGCGTCTTCCTGCCGCAGGCCGACGGGCCGGTCCCCTATCTGATCTGGCTGTCGGGCCTGACCTGCACCGAGGACAACTTCACTACCAAGGCCGGCGCCTACGCCGCGGCGGCCCGCGCCGGCGTGGCCATGATCGCGCCCGACACCAGCCCGCGCGGCGAGGGCGTGGCTGACGACCCCGCCTATGACCTGGGGCAGGGCGCCGGCTTCTATGTCGATGCGGTTCAGGCGCCCTGGGCGGCGCACTTCCAGATGGAGAGCTACGTCGTTCGTGACTTGATCGCGGCGGTGGAGGGCGCCTTCCCGCTCGACGGCGCGCGGCGCGGGGTGTTCGGGCACTCGATGGGCGGGCATGGGGCGTTGACGCTCACCCTGCGCCACCCGGAGCTGTTCAAGTCGGTCTCGGCCTTCGCGCCGATCTGCTCGCCGACCCGGTGCGCCTGGGGCCAGAAGGCCTTCACCGCCTATCTTGGCCCCGACGAGGCCGCCTGGCGCGAACACGACGCGGCCCTGCTGGTCGAGGCGGGCCGGGCGCGGGTGTCGGAGATCCTGGTCGACCAGGGAACCGCCGACAACTTCCTGGCCGACCAGCTCAAGCCGGAACTGCTGAAGGTCGCCTGCGAGGCGGCGGGCGTGGCCCTGACCCTGCGGATGCAGGAGGGCTACGACCACTCGTACTTCTTCATGACCAGCTTCGTCGCCGACCACGTGGCCTGGCACGCCGAGCGGCTCTAGGCGAAACGCCGATCAGCCGTGCCGGGCGAAGACCTTGGTGCGGCCGTTGGCGTCGAGCAGCAGCAGGGTTTCGTAGGCTTCGGTCTTGCCGCCGGGAACCTCCATGCCGGGCGAACCGATCGGCATGCCAGGGACGGTGAGGCCGAGCGCCTTGGGGCGTTCGGCCAGCAGGCGCACGATGTCCTTGGGCGGCACGTGGCCCTCCACGACATAGCCGCCGATCAGGCCGGTGTGGCAGGACGACAGGCGGAACGGCACGCCGTGCCGGGCGCGGATCGGGGCCAGATCCTCGATTTCGATGACCTTCGGGCTGAAGCCGGCGCGGCTCATGTGGGTGATCCAGCCCTTGCAGCAGCCGCAGTAGGGCGTCTTGTAGACCGTGATGTTGCGGCTCGCCGCCTGGGCAGAGCCCCCGGCGACCAGGGCGGCGGTCAGGCCCAGGATCAGTCCACGGCGGGGGAGGACGGCGGCTTCAAGGGTCATGTTTCACGTCCAGCAGTGTCGATAAGGCAGATACGCAGGCGATGGCTTCATCCCTCAGTTGAGGGTTTGGGCGTCCCGTGGCGTATATCAGGTGCGACGTTCGCGGAGTTTTCGATGAGTCACCCATTGGACGACCTGATCACCGGCCTTCGGGCGCAGGGGCCAGATCGCGATCTCAGCCAGGTCGAGCCCGCCGTGTGGCGGGTGATCGCCGAGCGGCGCCCGCAACGCGGGAGCTTCGGCGCGTTCATTCCGCTGCGAACCGCGGCGATCGCCATGTCGCTGGTCGTCGGCGTCGCCGTGGGTGGGGCTTCGGCTGTCGCGGCGGCCGCTCACCCGACCGAGACCTCGGTCTTCGCCGTCAACACCCACCTGGCGCCGTCCACCCTGCTGGGCGGCGGCCATTGAAGGGGCTGCGCGGACTTTTGCTGACGCTGGTCCTGGTCGCGCTGGCGGCGGGACTGGGCGCCTGGGGCGGCGCGAAATACGTGCTGCGGGCCGAGCGCGAGCCGTCGCTGCATTCCTTCCTGCATGGCAAGTTGAACCTGAGCACCGACCAGAAGGCCAAGCTGGAGATCCTGGAGACCGAGTTCGCGGTCCGCCGCCGGGCCCGCGAGGCCGAACTGCGGCTGGCCAACGCCGAACTCGCCGCCGCCATCGAGACCCAGCATCGCTATTCGCCAGAGGTGACGAGCGCGATCGAGCACTTCCATGACGTCATGGGCGAGCTCCAGAAGGAAACCATCGTCCACATTCTGGACATGCGGGCGATCCTGACCCCCAACCAGGCCGCGATCTTCGACAAGCGCGTGTCAGAGGCTCTGACCGAAGAAACGAAGTGAACGACCTGGACGACGCGACGGACGCCGAGCTGGCGTCACGGGCGCTGGCCGGGGAGGATCGCGCCTTCACCGTGCTGATGCGCCGCCACAAGGACGGCCTCTATCGGTTCGTGCGTCGCTATGTCGGCGACGCCGACGCCGCCTATGAGGCCGTGCAGGAAAGCTTCGTCGCCGTCTGGAACAACCTCGGGCGCTATGACGGCGCGCGTCCGTTCGGCAGCTGGCTGCGGACCATCGCCCTGAACAAGTGCCGTGACCGCGGGCGGCGCGAGACCGTGCGCCGGATGGTGTTTGGAACTCGCCCGCTGGAGGCGCAGGACACCCTAGCCCAGGCCGATCAGACGCCCGACGCCGAGGCCAGCCTGATCGGACGTGAGCGCCAGACGGCGCTCGACCGCGCCATCGCCGCCCTGCCGACCAAGCTGAAGGAGCCGCTGATCCTCACCTGCTTCGAAGACCTGTCCCACCAGGCGGCGGGCCAGCTGCTGGGCGTTTCGGCCAAGACCATCGAGACGCGGGTCTATCGCGCCCGGCGGAAACTGAGCGATGCGTTGGGGTTGAGGGATTTCGACCCCGGCGAGTGAGGGAGACGCGCGGCGCGTGCGTATCTGTTGTGTACCGCGTCTTGACCCTCCCATCGTGGGAACCCTCATTCTTCGCCGAGCATGACCTTTAGTATCCGTACCCGCCGCCCCGCGTTCCGACGCGCCGCGGCCTATCTTCGAATTTCTGAGGACCGCGTAACATGAGGGATCTCGACCGGCGCCAGCTGCTGCGCGGCGCTTCCATGATCGGCGGGGGGCTGGCGGTCAGCGCCATGCTGCCCAGCTGGGCGCAAAGCGCCACGCCGGGCCTGCTCTCGACCCTGCCCACCGTGTCGGGCGAGGACATCAAGCTCACCATCGGTCACACGCCGTTCAAGGTGGACGGCCGCAAGGGCCACGCCGTGACGATCAACGGCACGGTGCCCGGGCCGCTGGTGCGGCTGAAGGAAGGCCAGGACGTTCGGCTGTCGGTGACCAACCGCCTGGACGAGGACACCTCGATTCACTGGCATGGCCTGCTGCTGCCGTTCCAGATGGACGGCGTGCCCGGCGTCAGCTTCCCCGGCATCAAGCCGGGCGAGACCTTCAACTACGAGTTCAAGGTCCGTCAGAACGGCACCTACTGGTACCATAGCCACTCGGGGCTGCAGGAGCAGATGGGCCACTACGGTCCCATCGTCATCGACCCGGCCGGCGCCGATCCCGTCGCCTATGACCGCGAGCATGTGGTCGTGCTGTCGGACTACAGCTTCATGCATCCGCACACGATGATGCGGAAGCTGAAGGCCCATGCCGGCTACTTCAACATGCAGAAGCAGACGGTCGGCGGCCTGCTCGCGGGCAAGGACCAGCCGCTGAAGGACCGCGTCGAGTGGTCGAAGATGCGCATGGACCCGACCGACGTTCTCGACGTCACCGGCTCGACCTACACCTTCCTGATCAACGGCCATGGGCCGAAGGACAACTGGACCGGCCTGTTCAAGCCCGGCGAGCGGGTGCGGCTGCGGTTCGTCAACGCCGCCGCCATGACCATCTTCAATGTCCGCATTCCGGGCCTGAAGCTGAGCGTGGTCCAGGCCGACGGCCAGAACGTGCGGCCCGTCGAGGTCGACGAGTTCCAGATCTCGCCGGCCGAGACCTACGATTTCATCGTTCAGCCCACGGAAGATCAGGCCTACACCCTGGTGGCTGAGGCCGCCGACCGTTCGGGCATGGCGCGCGCCACCCTGGCCCCGCGCCCGGGCATGGTCGCCGCCGTGCCGCCGCTGCGTGAGCGGCCGCTGCTGAACATGCGCGACATGGGCATGGACATGTCCAGCATGGCCGGGATGGACCATGGCGACATGGACCACAGCGCGATGATGCTGGACCCGCGCAACGCGCCGAGCGTGAAGATGGGGCCTGGCGTGCAGATGATCTCGCCGATGCCGGCCGATCGCACCGGCGATCCCGGCCAGGGCCTGGAGAATGTCGGCCACAAGGTGCTGGTCTATACCGACCTGGCCTCTCTGGACCCGAACCCCGATCCAAGGCCGCCGTCACGGGAGATGGAGATCCATCTCACCGGCAACATGGAGCGCTTCATGTGGGCGTTCGACGGCGAGAAGTTCAGCCATCTGAAGGCGCCGATCCCGTTCCGCTTCAACGAGCGGGTGCGCGTGGTGCTGATCAACGACTCGATGATGGCGCACCCGATCCACCTGCACGGCCACTTCTTCGAGGTGGTGACCGGCAAGCCTGGGCACAATCCGCGCAAGCACACGGTCAATGTGCTGCCGGGTGGCAAGGTGGCCTTCGACCTGACGGCCGATGAGCCGGGGGACTGGGCGTTCCACTGCCACCTGCTGTTCCACATGCACGCGGGCATGTTCAATGTCGTCACCGTGCGGCCGCTCGATGGAGGCGCCGCATGAGCCGGTTGATGCTGATCGGCCTGCTGCCGCTCGTTCTTTCCACGCCCGCCCTGGCGCAGGCCGCTGATCCGCACGCCGGGCATGTCATGCCGCCGCCCGCGGCCCCGGCCGACCCTCATGCAGGCCACGTCATGCCGGCGGCGCCTGCTCCGGCCGATCCCCATGCGGGCCATGACATGCCGGCCATGTCGGCGGCTCCGGCTGATGAGGCGATCGGGACCGAGCCCGCTCCCCCAGTCCCGACCGACCGTGCGGCCGAGCGCTTCTACAGCCCGCAGGCCATGGCCGCGGCGCGTGCGCAACTCGCGCTCGAGCATGGCGGCGGCACGGCCTGGAAGGTCATGCTCTCGACCGCCGAGGTCCGGCCTCAGTCCGGCGACGACGCCTATGCCTGGGAAGGCGAGGCCTGGTACGGCGGCGACCAGCACCGGCTGGTGCTGAAGTCGTCTGGTGAGGGCGTCTTCGGCGGCGACCTGCACAGCGCCGAACTTCAGGCGCTCTATTCGCGCCCGATCGGGCCGTATTTCGATTGGCAGGTTGGGGTGCGGCACGACTTCGAGCCCGGCCCGTCGCGCACCTATGCGACGCTCGGCTTCGAAGGCGTCGCGCCCTACTGGTTCGAGCTGGAGGGCGCGGCCTTCCTGTCCGACAAGGGCGACCTGTCGGCGCGGCTGGAAGGTTCCTACGACTTCCGCCTGACCCAGAAGCTGGTGCTGGAGCCTCGCGCCGAACTCAGCCTCGCGGCCCAGAAGGTGCGCGAACTGGGGATCGGCTCGGGGGTCACCGACGCCGAGGTTGGCCTGCGCCTGCGCTATGAGTTCAAACGCGAGTTCGGCCCCTATGTCGGGGTCATGCACGAGCGGAAGTTCGGCGAGACCGCCGACCTGGCCCGTGCGGCGGGCGAAGACCGCGACAGCACCACTTTCGTCGTCGGCGTCCGGGCCTGGTTCTAGGGGCCGGGGCGAGGCGTTCGATTTTTCCGCGGTTTCGGCCGCACCCAACAGGCGCTGAACGCGCATCTCTGGAGACGCAAATGAAGACCATCATCCTGGCGCTCGCCGCCGCCCTCACCGTGACCTCCGCCGCCGCGGCGCAGCACGCGGGCCATGCCGATCATTCGGGTCAGGCCGCGGCGCCGGCCGCCGGAACCGTCGAAGGGGTCGGCGTGGTGAAGAAGATCGACGCCAAGACCGGCTCGGTCACCATCGCCCATGATCCGATCAAGGCGCTCAACTGGCCGGCGATGGTCATGCCCTTCAAGGTCGCCGACAAGGCGCTGATCGGGCAGATGAAGGTGGGCGCGAAGATCCGCTTCCAACTGAACGGTCAGGTGATCGTCGGCGTCCGCCCCTTCTAAGAACGTGAGGCCCTGGCGGCGCGGCGAGGCTCGCCCGCCGCCAGATCCCTCCGAACCTCGGGCGAACTGGTCCCCTTGTCACGGCGCGCCGCAGGCAAAAGTGAGGGATCGTGGCGGTCGGTGCGTATCCCAATCGAGCGGCTGAGATCGCTACGCGATCCGGTCGGGGTGGGTTCGAGGAGGGATAAGAAAAGTTCGTCTCAAATCTGAATAGCAATCGACTTCGTTCGGCTAATAGCTGTTCGAGAGCGATTTCATTCGAGCTACTTTCAATAAATATCGGCCCTCCGATCAATTCAATGAGGTCGTAGGCGAAACTGTAGGCGCGTTGTCGGCGCGACCATTTGCTTCTTTGGTCGACTATGTATCAAGCGCGGCTGCATATTGTTTGATCATTTTGACAATTTGTTGCGGGTCGACCGCAAGTGTTGATCAAAATCAAAATAACGACGTTTTCGGTGCAAGGTGGCGAGGTGTTGGAATTCTATTCCGATACGGTCCATTTTTTGGGATATTTTTCCCTATTGGCGCAGATTTTGGAGTAGATCGTTCCCGGTTTGCGCCACTTAATATGTATATACATGTCTTGACGCCTCGGGGTGGGACGCCAAGACAGTTCGACGAATGAAGGGCGCGGCCGGGCAGGTCGAGCTGTGGATCTGAGGGAATGAGGGGGTCGGCATGAGCCGTATTTCGAAGAATCTTCTGTTCGCCAGCGCACTGCTGACGACGGCCATGGTGGGTGGTCAGGCCTTTGCTCAAAGCGCCGAGCGCGCCGTTGAGGAAGTGGTCGTCACCGGTAGCCGCATCAAGCGGGTGGACATCAGCGGCGTTGGGCCAGCGACGGTGGTCAGCCAGGAGCAGATCTCCAACACCGGCATCGCCAATGTCGAAACGCTGCTGCAGCGCCTTCCGGCCTCGGCCGGCGCCGCCGGCGGCCAGACCAGCGCCTACTGGACCGGCAACGGCTACGGCACGGCGCAGGTGAACCTGCGCGGCCTGGGCATCAACCGCACCCTGACCCTGATCAACGGCCGCCGGGTCGTGAACGGCGGCACCGGGGCCAACAGCGCGCCCGACCTCAACATGATCCCGACGGCGATCATCGGCCGGATGGACATCCTGAAGGACGGCGCCTCGGCCATCTACGGCGCCGACGCCGTGGCCGGCGTGGTCAACATCATCACCATCAAGGATTTCGACGGGCTGAAGGTCTCGGGCAAGTACGGGATCACCGACGAGAACGACGGCGCCGAATACACCGTCGACCTGCTCTGGGGCATGCGCGGAGATCGCGGCAGCGTGACCGCGGCGCTCACCTATCAGAAGACCGAAGCCGTCAATCTGGCGAGCCGGGCGCCCTGCGCCCTCGGCGAGAGCAATGGCGCGCTGATCTGCTCGTACAGCGGCAACACCCTGGGCGGCCGTGCGCGCCTGGCTGACGGCCGGGTCGTCAATTTCAGCCAGACGGCGGGCGCTGACGGCCAGTTCTTCGAGCCCTACAATGGGGCCAAGCACGGCTTCAACTCGAACCCGTTCCTGAACGCGGTCTCGCCCATCGAGCGGGTCAGCACCGCCTTCTTGGCCGACTACGACCTGACCGACAATGTCAGCCTGTTCGGCGAGTTCTTCTTCACTCACCGCAAGAGCAACCAGCTGGCCACCCCTGGCGGGCTGACCCACAATCCGGCCACCCCCACCGGCGCCTACGATCCGCTGCGTGATTTCACGATCAAGGCTTCGAACCCGAACAACCCGACCGGCCAGGATCTGGTCCTGCTGGCGCGCCGGATCGGCGAGGGCGGCCCGCGTAAGTTCTTCCAGGAAACCGACACCTATCGCTTGGTGGCCGGCGCCCGCGGCACGATCGTCGGCGATTGGACCTGGGAAGCAGCGGTGAACTGGGGCCGCAACACCGGCATCGACGCCATGACCAACATCGCCAACCTGGAGCGCGTACAGCAGACGTTGGACTGTACGCCTGGGGCGACCACACCTTGCGGCGACTATCTGGGCGCCGGCAGCCTGTCGAAGGAAGTGCTGGACTACGTCCTCTACACCTCGCGCGACACCGGCGGTAACGAGCAGCGCAGCGTGACGCTCGATTTTTCGGGCACCGTGTTCGAGCTGCCGGCTGGTCCGGTGGGCGCGGCCGCGGGCCTGCTCTATCGCGAGGAAAAGGGTTGGCGTGACCCCGACGCCCGGACGGTCCTAGGCATCGCCAACTCCAACCGGCAGGAGTCCATCTCCGGCAAGATGCAGGCCAAGGAAGCCTACCTGGAAGTCTCGGCGCCGCTGCTGGCCGACCTGCCGATGATGAAGCTCTTGGTCGCCGACGCGGCCATCCGCTATTCCGATTACGACCTGTTCGGCAGCAACCAGACCTACAAGGGCAGCCTCAACTGGTCGGTGATCGAAGGCCTGCGCCTGCGCGCCACCTACGGCACCGGCTTCCGCGTTCCCAGCGTGCCGCAACTGTTCGGGGGCACCTCCGAAGGCAACCTGACGACCGCTGATCCCTGCAGCGGCTACAGTACGAGCGGCAACGCCACCCTGGTCGCCAACTGCAAGGCCTCGGGCGTTCCGGCCGGCTTCAAGCAGCTCGGCAACACCATCCTGACCACCAATGGCGGCAACGAGGACCTGCAGCCGGAGAAGGCCAAGACCCTGACCTTGGGCGTGGTCTTCACGCCGCCGCAGGTCAGCGGCCTGTCGGTGACGGTCGACTATTTCGACATCAAGATCACCGACGCGATCCGCTCGATCCCCGGCTCCACCAAGCTGGCGGTCTGCTACGCCTCGGCCGGCCTGACCCATCCGTTCTGCGGGCCGTCCAACTACACCCGCAGCAAGCTGACCGGCGAGGTCAACTTCCTCTCCTCCATCCCGGTCAACACCGGCAAGGAAGAGATGAAGGGCGTCGACATCGGCATCCACTACGACTTCGACCTGGGCCCGACGCGCGCCAGCTTCGACTGGAACACGACCTATCTCGGCGAGTATCTGATCACCGCCTATGAAGGCGCTGCGCCGATCCAGTTCGACGGCCGGATCGGGAGCGGCAATGGCGGCTTCCCGAAGTGGCGTTCGAACGCCAGCTTCTCGGTCACCGATGAGGCCTGGACCGGCACCTATTCGGTTCAGATGATCGGCAAGGCCATCGACTTCAACGCCGCGCCAAACGACATCGGCTACCAGGCGCCGCGGGTGTTCTACCACAACGCCCAGATCGCCTATCGCTTCGCCGAGAAGGCCGACATCGCCGTCGGCGTCGACAACCTCTTCGATCGCAAGGCGCCGTTCATCAAGAGCTACACGGACGGCAACACCGACACCATGACCTACGACCTGCTCGGTCGTCGGGGTTATGTGCGCCTGACCTACCAGTTCTAGGTCAGACGGCTTGGCGCCGGGCGGGTCCCCCATATCCCGTCCGGCGTCGTTTCCCAGAACAGTGCGGCGTTGAGAGAAACCTGAGATGCGCTTGCCAGCCTTGGCGCGAAAAACCCACAAGTGGCTCGCCCTGATCATGGGCGTGCAGGCGGTCTTTTGGACCGTAAGCGGCCTCTATATGACCGCGGTCCACATCGACACCATCCACGGCGACCACCTGGTGCGCGCGGCCGAGCCGGCGCCCATCGCCCTGGGCGGGTTGGTCGAACCCGGCTCGCTGATCCCCGGCGGCACGCGGTCGGTGAAGCTGGAAACCCAGCTTGGCCAGCCGGTCTATATCGTCGACGCGATCCCCGGTCGCATGTTGTTCGACGCCCGCAGCGGCGAGCTGCTGTCGCCGATCGGCGAGGACGCGGCGCGCGATCGGGCGCTGTCCTACTATGCCGGCGTGGGTGGTATCGAGAAGATCGAGCTGCTTGATGCGGCCCCCAGTGAAATCAAGAACCGTCCGGTTCCGATCTGGCGGGTGGAGTTCGCCGGCCTGTGGCGCCCGACGCTCTACATCTCGCCGTTGACCGGCGAGCTGGTGGCCAAGCGCCACGATCTTTGGCGCACCTTCGACTTCGTCTGGATGTTCCACATCATGGACTACGAAGAGCGCACGGACATGAACAACACCCTGCTGCGTGTCGCCACCTGGATGTCCGTCGCCACCTCGCTGACCGGCGGCTGGCTCCTGCTCTACAGTTTCCGGCGCCGTCGCCGCGCGCGCAAAGCCGGCGCCTGAGGTCCCCATGTTCCTGATCCGCACCCTGCACAAATGGTTCGGCCTGATCCTTGGCCTGCAGTTCGTCCTCTGGTCGATCAGCGGCGCGATGATGGCCCTGCTCGACCACCACAAGGTCTCGGGCGAGCCCTCGGTTCGTGAGCCGGCGGCCGCTATCGCTCCGGCCGAGCCCCTGACCCTGGCGCGCCTGTCGCAGGCGGTCGGCGCCCCGATCCAGGGCCTGAAGCTGAGGCCGCTGGGCGACGGCTATGTCTATGAGGCTATGACGCCGGCCGGCGTGAAGCTGGTCGATGCGACCAGCGGCCAGACGATCGCGGTCGACGAGGCCAAGGCCGCCGCGTTGGCGATCGCCGCCTTCAGCGGTTCGGAGAAGGTGGCCTCGGTTCGCAAGGTCGAGACCGGCGACGTCGAGACCCGGTCGCTGCCGCTGCCGCTCTGGCGAGTGGAGTTCGCCGACAAGGAGCAGACGACGCTGCTGCTCTCGACCACGACCGGCGAGGTTCTGGAGCGCCGCAACAACACCTGGCGGCTGTGGGACATCTTCTGGATGATCCACATCATGGACTACACCAAGCGCGAGAGCTTCAACCATCCGCTGATCATCACGGTGGCGAGCGGCGTGGCCTGGCTGGCCCTCAGCGGGGTGATCCTGCTGTTCCGCAGCTTCCGCCGTCAGGACTTCGCCTATGTCCTGGACCCCATCGAGCGTCTGCAGGACGAGCGCAAGACGCGCAAGGTCGCGAACCAGCCGTGATCGGTGAACGCACAGACGCCGAGACTGACGGGGCGATGCTCCCCGGCCGCGGCGCTTGGCTTTACAAGAAGATCCGCGCCGACATCTACCAGGCGATCGCGTCGGGGACTTGGGCGCCGGGCGCGCGCATCCCGTTCGAGCATGAGCTGATGGCCGCCTACGGCTGCTCCCGAATGACCGTGAGCAAGGCCTTGGCGCCGCTGGCGAAGGGCGGGTTGATCGTCCGCCGCCGCCGCGCGGGAACCTTCGTGGCGCCCGGGCCGCAGCGGTAGCGCTTGCAACGGCGCTGATCGGCGAGCCTTCTTGTCGGACGGGGGCGGCTCAGGACCAGCGGAGCGGCCATGTCAGAGGTAAAGTACGAGATCGTCGAACACGACGGAGGCTGGGCCTACCGGGTCGGCGGCACCTATTCTGAAACCTTCGCCAGCCATGACGCAGCCTCGCGGGCGGCCCACGCCGCGGCGCGCGAACAGGAGCGGCCGGGCGCGACCACGAGCATCGAATATGAGGACGAGAAGGGGCGGTGGCACGCCGAAGTCTCCTCCGGCGACGACCGCCCGCAGGCCGATGTCGATGACTAGATCGCCGCGCTCGGCGGCAGGTCGCGGGACTTGAGCTCAGTCCACAGATAGAGGCCGAGCACGATCAGGGCGAAGACGCCCGCGCCCGCCCACATGAACTGCTCGGGGAAGCTCGTCGGTGCGAGCGCGATGGGCGAGGGATTGTTGGTGGCGACGATCAGCCCGGCCAGGGCGACGTTGAACAGGCTCTCGCCGACGATGAAGCCGGACGCCAGCAGCACGCCCATGCGCTGGGCGGCCGCGCCGTTCGGCTTCTTGGCGACCCAGCGGTCGTAGATCCATCCGATCACCGCCCCGATCACCACAGGCAGGGTGACGGCGGCGGGCAGGTAGATCGCGATGCCGACGCCCAGCGGCGGCAGGCTGTACTTGCCGGTGCGCCGCAACAGCTCGTCGACCACGACCAGCACCAGGCCGAGCGCGGCGCCGACGCCGATATAGGTCCACGGCAGGTCGCCCTGGATCACGCCCTTGGCCAGGGTCGAGATCAGCACCGCCTGCGGCGCGGCCAGCGGCTGGTCGGAGATGGTGTCGAGGTTCGCCGCGCCGGCGAAGCCGAAGGCCTTGTTCAGCACGTCGAGGATCGGCGGGATCACGCAGGCGCCGGCCACGACGCCGACGATCAGCGCCACCTGCTGCTTCCAGGGCGTGGCGTCGACCAGCTGGCCGGTCTTCAGGTCCTGCAGGTTATCGTTGGCGATGGTGGCGACGTTCAGCAGCACGGCGGTGACGAACAGGGCGTAGGCGACCAGCGCCGCATGACCGGTCGGTCCCACCGTCTTGGCCGCCAGGGCGACCAGCAGCAGGGCCGCGCCCAGCACCGACAGGATGGCCAAGCCCGACACCGGACTGTTGGACGAGCCGATCAGGCCGGCCATGTAGCCGCAGACCGCTGCGACCAGGAACCCGGCCACCACCACATAGAGCACCCCGCCGACGATCAGCGGCGTCAACACCGACTGCAGCGGACCGGCCGAGAGGAAGGAGTGGAACAGCACCGCCAGCGGGGCCAGGCTGCCGAGCAGGGTGGCGCCGACGATCCAGATGGGGATGTCGCGCTCGGTGCGCGGCAGGCTCGCGCCCTGACCGCTGGAACGGATGCTGGAGGCGCGGATGGCGGAGGCCAGGCCCGCCCAGACCGGCGCGGCCAGCTTGGCCAGGGTCCAGATCGCCGCCGCGCCGATCGCGCCCGCGCCGATGAACCGGACATCGGGGGCCCAGGCGGCCTGGGCGATCTCGGCCGCCGTGCCGGGGAGGGCCGGGTGCAGATGGGTCATGATCGGCACCGCCACCCCCCAGGTGATGACCAGGCCGGCCAGCATGGCCATGCCGACGGCGATGCCCATCAGGTGCCCGGCGCCCAGCAGCGCCAGTTGCAGGCCGCCGGCCATGCCGGTCGCGGTGGTGGCGGTGGGCTTGAACCAGTAGGCGATCTCGCCGGCCATGACGCGCGCGCCGACCAGGGCGGCCACCGCCGCCGAGGCGATCGAGCCGACCAGCACGGCCCAGAGCCCGGCCTTGGCCTCGCCGCCGCCGGCCGCCTCGCGTGAGGCCGAGCCGACCTTCAGCACCTCGGCCGCCGCGCGGCCTTCGGGATAGGGCAGGTCGGAATTGGTCACCAGGGCTCGGCGCAGGGGGATGGTGTACATGACCCCCAGCACCCCGCCGATCACGCAGATCCAGAATGAGGTCCAGAACGGAAAGCCGGTCCACCAGCCGACCATCACCAGACCTGGCAGGACGAAGATGATCGACGACAGCGTGCCCGCCGCCGAGGCCACCGTCTGGACGATGTTGTTTTCCCAGATGGTCGAGGTCTTCAGCGCCCGCAGCAGCGCCATGGAGATCACCGCCGCCGGGATCGAGGAGGCGAAGGTCAGTCCCACCCGCAGGCCGAGATAGACATTGGCGGCCGTGAACACGACCGTGATCAGGCAGCCCAGGGCCACCCCCCGGAGGGTCAGTTCGACCCGCTTGTCCTCGGCGCGCATCGATGGTCCCCCAGCGGCGTTGAGGACCTATTTGGTGACAGATTGCGGGGCGAGCCGCCAGCCGGGA
Organism: Phenylobacterium sp. Root700; assembly: GCF_001429025.1. GTDB lineage: Bacteria > Pseudomonadota > Alphaproteobacteria > Caulobacterales > Caulobacteraceae > Phenylobacterium. Next base: position 84,582 of record NZ_LMHT01000005.1, read on the forward strand.
AGATTTCGCCCGCCTGGGGCCTCTAGCGGGGGTTGGCCATCAGGTGCTTGGCGATGGCGTCGTAGGCGGGCAGCGAGGTGGGATCGAGGCTGACGTTCGAGGCCAGCGGGAAGGAGGCGAAGCGCACGATGCTCATCTGGGCCTTGGGGTCGACGTAGCAGGCCTGGCCGTGGACGCCGCGGGCCATGAACGCGCCGTGGTCGTTATGCGAGACCCACCACTGGTTATGATAGCTCCAGCCGGGCAGGGTCTGGTAGCTGGCCTTGGCGAAGTCGGCCTTGCTGGCGCCGCGCGCGATGTCGGCGACCACGGCGGCGGGGATGATCTGCTGGCCGTTGAAGCGGCCGCCCTGGCGCATCATCTCGCAGAACCGCGCGAAGTCGCGAAGCTCCAGGTTCAGGCCGCCGGCGGCGTAGGCCGCGCCGCTGGAATCGACCTGCATATAGGCGTCCCGCTCCATGCCCAGCGGCCGCCAGAGCCGCTCGCTCAGCACCTCGGCCAGCGGTTGGCCGGTGACCCGGCTGACCAGCCAGCCGACGACCTCGGTGTTGGGTGATTTGTAGGTGAAGGCCTGGCCGTGCTCGCCGGCCTTCTTGAGGGTCTTCAGGTAGTCGAAGGTCGTCCTCGGGCCGTCATAGCCCGCCGGCCGGGGCAGCATGCCGCCGGCGCGGACGAAGTTCCAGGCGTCCGACTTCGGGTCGGCATAGACCTCGGAGTACTCAAGGCCGGTGGTCATATCGAGCACCTGGCGCACGGTCGCGTCGCCGAACGCACTGTCCTTCAACTCCGGCAGGTAGCGGGCGACCTTGGCGCTCGGATCGAGCTTGCCCTCGGCGATCAGCGTCGCGGCGACGGTCCCGACGAACGACTTGGTCACCGAGTGGGCGATGTGCTGGCCCTCAGGCTTCAGCGCGCCGAAATAGCGCTCATAGACGATGGCGCCCTTGTGCATCACGACGATGCCGTCGGTGTAGTTGGCGGCGACCGACTGTTCCCAGGTCATTGGCGCTGCGCCCCCCAGCGGCGTGAAGGTGACGGCGTCAAGATCGGCGCGCTCGGCGCGCGGCAGCGCGGCGACCGGCCCTGCCCCGCGATAGACCTCGGTGGTCGGGTACAGCTCGCGCCAGTGCGAGAACGTCCAGCGGATCTGGGGGAACTGCAGGAAGCTGCTGTCCTCGAAGCGAATGGTGCGTTCGGGCGGCGGCGGGGAGCCGACCATCCAGCCCATCGTGACCGGATCGGTGGCCTTCGCGTCGGGGAAGTTCGCTGGGGCCTGGGCCATGGCGGCGCCTCCGGTCAGGGCGGTCAGTACAAGCGCCAGAACATGCTTCTTCATCGCCGTCTCCCCGCAGATTTTCGGCCGGCCCATCCGCCTGAAAGCGTGGGCTCGGTCATTAGGTCTTTATTTGAAAGTAACTAGGCCGAGGCCATCCGTCAAACGGAGACGCGGGCCTGTGTGGAAGCGCTCGCGTCGGCGTCTCGGCTCGTTTGTTCTGACATCCTACGCGTCCAGGGGCGGGGCCTCCGCGCGAGTTGTCGGCAATTCGGCGGGACGTCGCAGACGAGCATCGAGGCGCTTGTGAAAGTCGCTCCACCGCCCGTCGGGCCACCTACCGCATTTGCCGGTCCGTGGGAGCCAATCGAAGCCGAACTCGGCGTGACCTTGCCGCAGGATTACAAGGACTTCGCGCGCCTCTACGGATCTGGCTCTTTCTTCGAGACCGTGGGCATCCATCTGCCGACCGCTCAAAGTCGCCATATTCGGCTCGTGCATGAGGCGCGAGTAATCTGTGACGACCTCCGGACGTTGGACAATCTGCCCCATGCGCTCTGGCCGGAGCCTGGCGGACTCTTGCCTTTCGGGAAGACCAACTACGGCGACTATCTCTGCTGGCTCACACGCGGCCGGCCCGCAAACTGGGGTGTCGTCGTCTGGGGGCGTGGCTTCTTGACCTTTGAGGCGTTCGACTGCGACCTGACTAGCTTCCTGGCGGGCCTGGCGACGGGCGAAATCCTGCCCGAGGAGTTCCCGGACGGGCTGCTGCCTTGCGATCAGCCTTTCGCGCCATACGCGCCTTGAACCGAATGGACGAGGCTCTCGGCCCGAGCGGAACTGATTTTCAGGAGGGGTTGGCGGTGCTGTCAATCTGACCGCAACTTGTCTCCTGGTGGCGCAGTAAGGGCCGGAGACGGCGGGCCGCGAGCGACCGCCACGCCGTCCGCCCGTATGGCTTACTGGCGACGCGACACAAGTGGAGGAAAACTCGCGGGCGCGTCTGTGCGACTCCCGTAGCCGCAATCCGGCAGCGGACGACTACTCCGAGTTCCTCATGCATCTACCGCGGCGAGGTCGAACTGCCGGTGCGCCGGATCGACGCCTACGACCGTTTTTTCGACCGGGCGTAGGCGTCTTTTCGCGAGGATCAGCCGATGACGGCGTCTTTCAAGGCCTTGGCGGGCTGGAAGACTACTTTCTTGGTGGCGGCGATCTCGATCGCCGCGCCGGTGCTGGGGTTGCGGCCAGTCCGGGCGGGCTTGTCCTGGACCTTGAACTTGCCAAAGCCGGGGATCGAGATCTCCTCGCCGCGGGCGGCGGCCTCGGTGATCGCCTTGAAGACCCCGTCGACCAGGGTCTTGGCCTGGGCCTTGGAGATCTTCTCGTCCGACGCCGCGATCAGCTCGGCCAAATCGTTGGTGTTCATGCGAATCTCTGTTGCTGGATGGTGCGTGATCCTAGCAGCAGGATCGGAATTGGGGAGCGCGGGGTGTGGCGAAACTCGCTACCGGCCGCCGTCGCCTCAAGACCCGCGACAGCGCCGGAAGGGGCGTCGTCGCGGGTTACTGATGCTTGAGCGCGCGGAGGGCCCGCGCGCTCAAGACAAGATCAGAAGTCGTAAGAGTACTGGACGTGGAAGGTGCGAGGAACGCCCAGGTTGTGCGCCACATAGGACGCGCCGCCAACGTCCTTGACCGCCCGCACCAACTTACTCGCGTAGGTCTTGTCGGTGACGTTTTCGATCCGAAGCGTAATCCGATGCCGGTCTTCCGGTCCGAAGACATAGTAGGCGGCTGCGTCGGCGGTGGTGACATCGCCGTAGGTTTGGCGGCCAAGACCGCCGGTCAGGGTGACCGCGGTCGTTCCGAAGTAGTTCACATTGATGGAGCCGCCGATCGGGAGGTCGCTCGGATGATAGTCGAGCGAGGCTTTGGCGGTCGCCTCAGGAACGCGATCGATCTGGCCGGGACGCCCTTTCGTCTTGGCGTTGGTCGCGCTGTAGGTGGCGCTGGCGCTCACCTCCTGGCCAAGTTGCAGCGTGGCGGTCACCAGGTAGCCATCCACTCGAGTCGAGCCCGGGGTGTTCTGGTAGACAGCGACGCCGGAGGCGTTCGGGACCGCCGCGATCAGGTTCTCAACCTTGCGGGTGAAGCCCACCAGCTCCCACGTTCCGTTCGTCCCGCCGAGCTCGAAGCTGCCGCCGGCCGAGGCATTGATGTTGCTGCTCTTCTCGCCTTGTAGCGACGGGTTGCCGATCTCGCAGCACGGGTCGATGGAGTACAGCTCGGACGCGTCGGGCAGGCGATAGGCGGTGCCGGCCGTCGCGCGGACGTAGAGGTGCTCCCCGATGTCGTATTGGCCGCTGGCGTTCCAGATCGTGATCGCCTTGCCCGACTTGGGCTTGTTGTAGCGAAGACCGGCCGACATCCGCAGGTTTTCGAACAGGTCTGGCGTTGTGCGAACCTGGCCGAAGAGCGCGTGCACCTGCTCGGTCTGCTCGCCGATCTTCAACGAATCGTCGTGACCGGAATAGTTTTGGAAATCGTATCCGGCGTATAGATCAACCCCGTCGTGAACGGTGTATTTGGCGAGTGCGTTCAGGCCGTAATCTTTGTATCCCCAGAACACATGGTCTCTTACGTGCAGAACAGTTCCGGGCGACGTAAGCGAATTGTTGAATCTGTTAACCGTGGACTTCCACTCGTGGTAGTATCCTTTCAGGAAGAGGCTAAATTCTTCCGAGGGCTTCCAGTCAATTTTGGCGTTCCCGAGGTCTTCGTCGCGCTCGTTGAAGTAGAGGGCGATCAGGTTCGGGTTCGCGAAGTCCAGGACGGCATGGGTCCGTTGGTAGCCCGCGCTGAACCGCAGTTCGTCGGAGAGGTCGATCCCGTACTTCACGCCGGCCGTCTGCACGTCGTATCCGCGACGACGATCGGTGGCGCTGGGCTGATAATCCTCGGTGGGGAAGGCTTGGTAGCCGGTCGCCTCGTCGCTCGACGCATAGACCACGAACTCATGCGGTCCGGTGGCGCTGCGGACATAGCCTGAAACGTGCCGACCTTCATTGGTGTCGACGCCGACCGTCACCTGTCCGCTCGTTTGTTTGGTGAGGGACTTGGTGATGACGTTGATGACGCCGGCGACGGCCTGAGTGCCGTAGAACAGCCCCTGGCCGCCTTCGAGGACCTCGATCCGCTCGACCATGGAGGCAGGAATGGTGTCCAGCGGCGTCGTGCCGTTGTAGAGGCGGTTGTTGATCCGCACGCCGTCGACCAGCCACAGGATGTCGCCTGTGCGCGATCCCTCAAGCGAAACCTCGACATAGTCGAAGGCACCCGATTTCGGCTGAATGTACAGCGACGGCGCCAGCAGTTGCAGGGCCTGAGCCACGTCATTGACGGCGCGCTTTTCGATCGCGTCCGACTGGATGAGCTGGATCCGGTTGCCGAGTTGGCTCAGTTCGAGCGGGACGCTCTCCTCAAGGTGCTTGCCGGTGACCAGGATTTCTTCGACAGCCGCGTCCTTCTCGGCGTCGGCTGCGTGAGCCGCTGAAATGCTCCCCAGGGTGGCAAGGGCAATTGTTGCCATCAGGACGGCCTTCCGCCCCGTGTTTGTTCTATTGCGCAACGGTTATCCTCCACTGTGCGCCTATGATATGCCCCAATTGGCGGCCCCCTCGGCCTGATCAATCTGCGCGGCGGCATGTGGGCATACGTTTAATGTATAGTCAAATGGGCCGTTGATCCGCTGGCTTGAGCGTCCGTGTCGACCGCGCGACATTTTTGTTGTCTATACATAATGATTGCGTCAAGGTTCAGAGTAAGCGCTGCGCATATCGGTTCCGGCGCGTGGAGGAAATGCGATGGCCAGCGACGACGCCCTGCATCACGCATCAAGAACCGGGGCGGGCGAGGTTTTCGGGGCTCCCGCCGGGCAGCGCAGCTCCGTGAGCCGTCCGCGCGCCTCGGCGAAGGATCAGTTCCAGCAGACGATCATCACGATCCACCGTTGGCTGGGCGTCATTGCGTGCGTCTTCTTCGTGATGTGGTTCATCAGCGGGCTGGTTTTGGCCTATGTGCGCTGGCCGGCGATGCCGCTGGAGGAGCGCCTCGACGTGCTCAAGCCCCTGGCCTGGAGCCAGGTCGTCGTAAGTCCATCGGCCGCGCTCCAGCGCTTGGGCTTGACCGAGTATCCCAAGGCGGTCCGGCTGGAGATGTCCGAGGGGCGCCCGGTCTATCGGGTCGACTTGTGGAACAAGGAGCATCGCGCCGTATCGGCCGTGACCGGCGCTCCCATCGAAGGGGTTACGGGCCAGGACGCCGTTAATATCGTCCGCGACCAATTGTCCGCGCCGAGCGCGACGCTCAGCGCCGCCAACCTCAAGCGCGACCAGTGGACCGTCACCGGATATTGGAACTGGGACCGGCCATTCCACAGGGTCGACCTGAACGATTCGGCCGGAACCCAGGTCTATGTGTCGGTCGCGACGGGCGAAGTCGTCCTGAGGACCGGTCGCACCCAGCGCATCCTGAACTGGTTCGGGGCGATTCCCCACTGGCTGTATTTCGAGTTCATCCGCTGGAACGGAGTGGCTTGGACCTGGACGGTCTATGTCTTCGCCACGGTAGGAATCTTCGTCGCTCTGAGCGGTTTCTGGATCGGAATTACGCGGCTCCGCCTGCGCGCGCGCTATCCAAATGGGAAGGCCACGCCCTTTTCGGGCTGGATGAAATGGCATCACATTTCAGGGCTGCTGGGCGGCGTCTTCCTGAGCCTGTGGATCATCACCGGCCTGGGGATGATGTATCCGGGAGGTTTTCTGGAGACCCGAAATATCACCCAGCTGGAGCGTGAGCACTTCGCGGGCGCCACAACCGTGCAGTTTCCCCTGGCCGCCGGCGCGGCGCTCGAGGAGCATGCTCGCGGCGCCCGACGGGCGACCCTGCGCTGGGTCGGCGGTCAGCCGCTCATCGCGCTGGAGGACGGGATTTCAGCGGCGAGACTGCTCGATGCGAGGACCGGAGCGCCTGTACAGCTGACGCCGGCGCGGATCGCGCAGGCGGCCAAGGGCCTGCTTCCGGGCGCGAAAATCGTGGAGACCACGTTCCTTGCGCAGGGCGATGAATATTATCACACGGGCTTCAAGAAGGAGAAGCTCCCGGCCGTCCGTGTGAAGTACGACGACGCTGCGAAGTCATGGTTCCACTTCGACCCCGAGACGGGGGACGTTCTCGCCCTTGTCGACAACACGTCGCGGATCGACCGCTGGACGATCGTCGCGATCCATGACGTGGACTGGTACTGGCTGCTCCAGCGTCGTCCGTGGTGGGATCTCATGCTGTTCGGCGTGACGTTGCCCGGCCTGTTGATCTCGATCACGGCGCTGACCATCGGCTATCGCCGTCTACAGCGAACGAATCTCGTGCCCATCCCGGTCGCCAAGCCCCGGGGCGCCGAGCCTCATCGCGGGACGGGCGCCGTCAATCAGATGAACGTGCCGGCGCCTGCACGGTCGGATGTCGTCCTGGTGGCCTATGCGAGCCAGACTGGCACGGCCAAGGCGATCGCCGAACGTACGGCCGCCTCTCTCGAGGCCGCCGGGCTGAAAGCGAAGTTGTGCGACCTCGGCCGCTTGGATCTCGCGACATTGAGCGGCGTCGGCAGGGCGCTGTTCGTGATCGCCACGTCGGGTGACGGTGACGCCCCTGACCATGCGATGAACTTCGAGAGCCGGGTGTTGCGTCGCCCCATGGCTCTGTCTGGCCTCGAATACGGTCTGTTGGCCCTGGGGGACGTTCAATACCGGGCGTTCTGCGGGTTCGGGTTGGCGGTGGACCGTTGGCTCCAGGCCTCCGGCGCGCGGCCGCTCTTCCCGACGATCCAGGCTCACGATGTCGAGGCCGAAGCCATGGCTGATTGGGCGCGAGGCCTCGCGGGCCTGACCGGACGCGTCGATGACCTAGAAGTCGCGCGGGCGCCGTTCGAGCCATGGCGGCTTGCCGCCCGGCGGCTCTTGAACGAGGGCAGCGCCGGAGAGCAGGTCTATCACGTGGAACTTGAGCCCGTAGCGGGAGGCGGCGTCTGGCAGGCCGGAGATATCGTCCAGCTGACGCCCGTCACCTGGGTGCAGCACCTGGCTGGCGCCGACCAGCGCGTGCGCGAGTTCTCCGCCGCTTCGGTTCCCGAGGATGGCCGACTGCACCTGCTTGTGCGCCAAATGCGGACGGAGTCCGGGGAACTGGGCCTGGCGTCGAGATTGCTGACATGCGCCCCTCTCGGTGAGGAGCTTCCCCTGCGCCTTCGCGGGAACATGGGGTTCCATCCTCCGGCCGACGCCGAACCGATGATCCTCATCGGCAACGGTACGGGCCTGGCGGGTCTGCGCTCGCACCTGCGGCGGCGAGTCCATCTTGATCACCACCGCAACTGGCTGATCTTCGGCGAGCGGAACGCGGCCACGGACAGCTTCTACGCCGACGAACTCCAGGCTTGGCTGGGCGGCGGGGAGTTGGAGCGCCTGGATCTCGTCTTTTCAAGGGATCAAGCCGAGAAGCGCTACGTTCAGGACCGGCTGCGGGAATGCGCGGAGGATGTTCGGGCTTGGGTTCGGCAAGGCGCCGCGATCTATGTTTGCGGCAGCCTCCACGGCATGGCGCCTGCGGTTAGCGACGCGCTGAGCGACATCCTGGGAGCGGCCGATTTCGATGCGCTGGTTGAGGCGGGCCGCTACCGCCGGGACGTCTACTGACAATCTCCCCTCGGCAGGCGCGGCCTGCTGAGGGGACGTTTCGCTGGGGGCTCGACGACCAGATCGGACGGTGACGGATCTTGCTTCACGCCCATCGGGCGCTCCGGTTCAGGCTCGCAGGCCGAGCGTCGGGATCCACTGAACGCGCGAGGATCATGTCGCGTATTGGTTGTCGACAAACATAAGCAAGTCGTATCGCAACCCTCTTGTGCGGCCGGTCGATGTCGCTCTTGAGCCTCGAGCGCCATTGCATGCTCCGCTTGCAATCACCACATTCAGCGCACTTGTGTTTTTTGACTCGATGATCAGCGCCAAACGAGGCGCCGACTTCGGCGGCGCCGTGGCCGGGGCGCAATATGTTCTGTGGGGGCGGTCGGGGCGCGCAATTTTTCTCCCGCCGCCGGTTGAGTTTGGACACTAAACGTCCGCAAAAATGGGCATGCTGATGCGCGCTGTGGTTGCTGATTGAAGGGAATGCTGTGAGCCGTAGAGCGAGTGACGCAACGCGCGGGGCGGAGACGAAAATTCCCTTGCCCAGCGCCCGCCTGCACGGCGTGACCCTGCACGAACGAATTCGCGCAAGCATCGAGAATAAAATCGTCTCAGGCGTTTGGCGTCCGGGTGACCGTATTCCATCGGAATATGAGCTCGTTCAAGAGTTCAGCTGTTCGCGAATGACCGTAAGTAAAGCGATCGGTGATTTGGTGCGGGCTGGCTTGGTTCTGCGGCGCCGTAAGGCTGGTTCATTTGTCGCGCAGCCGCCAATTCATTCAGCGATATTGGATGTCCCGGACATCGCGGCGGAAATCCGCAAGCGGGGTCACGAATATGACTACCGGTTGTTGAAGCGAAACCTGCGTGATCCCGACCATGCGAAGTCTGTCGAATGTGACCTCGCCGGGAACGGCCAACTGGTCGCCCTCCAGTGTCTTCACAGCGCAAACGGCCGGCCGTTCGCCTTCGAAGAACGGCTGATCAGCGTCGAGGCTGTCCCCCAATCGGCCGACGCCGACTTTTCGACCACGCCGCCGGGGACTTGGCTCTTGGGGCGGGTTCCCTGGACGACGGCGGAACATCGGATTGCGGCGATCGGCGCGGGCGCGGCGACGGCGCGTCTACTGGATGTGGCCGCCGGAAAGCCCTGCCTTCTGCTGGAGCGTCGGACTTGGCATGCCGGCAAGGCCGTCACGCAGGTTTGGCAAACCTTTCCAGGCACCAGCTACGATCTAACCGCCACCTTTGAGCCGACACGCTCGCAGTAGCGGGCTCATCCGCCGAACGTCTTGCGCAGCCGGATCTCGATGGTCCGCTCCCAGGTGAACTGTCGAACGTTAGTGCGAGACAGCGCGCTTGTGTGACGAGGCCCCGCATAGATGTCGCGGATGCGCTTGGAGCCGCCTTCGGTGGCGCTCTCCAGCTCGATGGTGAGGGTCAGGTCCGGCCGCGGCCTGTACTCCACGAAGGGGACCACCCACGTCGAGAACTTGAGCGTGTCGGTCTCGGTCAGCCGGTAGGCAGTTTGGCGATAGGCGCCGAAGACATCCACCCCCCAGCTCACGTCCCACTGCGGCAGGTCCTGCTTGAGGTGGACCTCCCAGGAAAGGGGCATGTCGTTGGAGGTCTCGCGGGACCGGCCGGTCATGGGATCGGTCACGCGTGACCGTCGCCAGGTGGCGGCCGACTTGAGCTGGGCGTCCGCCAGGCCCAACCGCTCCAGCGGGAGCGCCAGGCTGACCGACAGCTCGTCGCGCCGTCCCTCGCCGATGTTGCCCGGGGCGTCGGCGATCACCACGCCGTCCCGGTCCAGGACTGGGAGGCGGTCGATCACGTCGGACAGCTCGTAGTGGCGGACCGTCACGATCGCCGCGCCGCTTGTCCAGAAGCGCCGCTCGAAGGCCGCCTCGGCGACCCAGGCCTGCTGGGGCCGCAGGTTCGGATTGCCGGCAAGCACGACCCCGGTGTTGACCAGGGAGGAGGAGGCGACGAAGTCGTCGAAGTTGAGCTGGCCCACCTCGCGTTCCAGGCGCAGGCGAATCTGGTCGGTTGGAGTCGGACCCCAGGTCAGCGCGAGCCGGGGCTTGGCGAAACGGAGGCTCTTGCTGACGGTCGTATCGCCGTTCGAGGTGATGCTGGAGACCTCCTGCCGTAGGCCCGCCTCACCCGACCAGGTCGGGCTGGGCCGCCAGGTCGCCAGAACGAAGGCCTCGCCGCGCCGCTCCTTCACCCGGACGTTGGCCGCCGGGACCGCCACCGGCGCGCCGTTTTCGGCGAAGGCCGTGTGGCTCTCCAGGGTGTTCAGGGCGCCTTCGCCGCCGGCTTCGACGTCCAGCGTCTTGAGGGGGCGCCATTTCAGGCGACCGCGGCCGACCGATTCAGCGGTCTTTCGGTCCAGGCCGAACTCGCGAACAAGCCCTGGGCCCTCCAGCCGTGCGACCGTGTCGGCGTTCTTCCATTGCTGGAAGGCGGTGAGCTCAAGCCCGAGGCTCGGCGCCAGGTCGACCGTGTGGCGAGCGCCGAGCTCGGCCTGGACCTGATCGCGGTCGTTCGTTTCAACGTTCGTGGCGCCCGTCTCGCGCGAGCGCTCGGTGATCACGCTCTGGTAGGGGCTCAACATGTAGGCGCCGCTCAAGCGCAGCCGGCCGCCGGCGAGCGGGGTCTCCACCGCGCCGGTCGTCCATACGCGCAAGGTGTCTCCCTCGCCTCTGACATCGGCGAGCTGCAGGGCCGAGGTGGAGGCGTCCCTAATCGTGCGCCTGCCGTCGCCCAGGGTGTCGTCGGCCTGGCGACCGACCCGCAGCGACATCTCCGCCGCCTGCTCGCCGCGGCGCCACTGTCCTTCGGCGCGGACTTCTGGCAGCCGGCGGCCGTCGTTGACCAGGTAGCCGCCGGCGGTCACCGCGCCTTGAGCGCCGGCCCGCGTGCTGCGCACGACATTGGCGACCACCGAGCGGCCAGCCATGTCGACGCCCGCCGCCCCGCCCCGGATCAGCTCGACGCGGGCGACGGCGGAGGCCGGGATGCGCTTGAGGATTTCCTCCAGGTTGTCGTTCTTCGAGACGGCGGGCTGGCCGTCGATCAGGACGTTGCCGCCGGCGCCGCCCAGGCCGCGGACGTTCGAGCCGCGCTCGAAACTGAATCCCGGCAGGCGCGCCACCATGTCGAACGCCGTCGCCGGCGCCGCCTGGGCGAAGAAGGCGGGGGGATAGGCGATGACGTCGCCCGATGTCTCGGCCGCAGCGGCGTCCGCACCGCCCACCAACAGGGTCGCGGCGATGGCGAGCCGCCATCCTCCGGCGCGTGAATCCGCCACTCCGAAATCTCCCCCAACTGCGCTGTAGCCAGCTTGGCTCGATTATCGTCAGGTTGAATTTTTTGTCTATACATATTGGCGGGCGTTCGCCGCAGCCTTTAGGCGGCGGCCCGTTCAGCCGCGCCGCGCCGCGGATCGATCCGTTGCACATGTCCAGGTGTCTGCATTTTTATGTATAGACATTACGGGCTTGAGTGAGCAAGCTGAGCCTCTGGTCCCGTGCAAGAAGGAAGATGACATGGCGCGCTGTCGATGGAGGGCTCGGTCCGTCCAGGGTTTGGTTCTGGCCGCTGCCTTGGCCGTGGCCAGCCCGCCGCTAGCGGTCGCCCGCGCGGCCGAACCGGCCCTCGTGGCGCAGTTGGTCAAGCTGCACAAAGTCAGCGGCACGGTGTTCTCTCCCGACGGCGGCAGGGCGGTCTTCGTTGTCGCCGAGCCAGCTGTCGGCAAGGACCGCAAGTCCAGCATCTGGCTCTACGAGAGCGCGACACAGACCACTCGCAAACTGACGGCGGCGGGCAAGCAGGACAGCCAGCCCCGGTGGTCTTCGGACGGCAAGACGCTGGCCTTCATCTCCTCGCGCGGCGACGACGAGCCTCAGGTCTATCTGCTGCCGATGGATGGCGGCGAGGCCCAGCCGCTCACGACCGCCAAGGGCGGCGTCAGCGCTTTCGAATGGTCTCCAGCGGGCGGCATGATCGCCTATGTCGGGTCGGACCCTGAGCCGGAGTCCCCCGAAAAGGAGAACGGCGATGACGAGATTGTCGCGAGCCAGGGCTTCGGTCCGCTGCGCCTCAACGTCATCGACCTGGCCACAAAGACCAGCCGCAAGGTCCTGGCCGGTGACCGGTGGGCGATCGGCATGTTCGCCTGGAAGCCCGACGGCCAGGGCGTCGTGGCCACGGTCAGCGATGGTTTCAAGCCGGAAGGCGCGATAGATCGGCTGTTCGAGATCTCGGTGGCCGACGGCGCGATGCGTGAGATCGGCCAGATCAAGGGCGTGGAGTTCAGCGACCTGAAGGTCTCGCCGGACGGCCGCCTGGCCGCGTTCCTCGCCTCGGGCGACGGGCCCATACCGCATGATCTCTATGTTCAGACCCTGGCGGGCGGACCTGCGCGCAACCTTACGGGCGCCGGGGTTCGCGGCGGTGTAGACCGTCCTGTAGCCGATCCCACATGGACCGGGCCGACATCCCTGACCTTCGCCACCCAGGAGGGCTTTGGCGGCGCCGTCTACAGCGTCTCGACCGTCACCGGCCGCATACGGGAGTTGAAGCGTTTCCAAGACAACGACGTGAGCGCATTGGCCGTCTCCGGCGACCGGATGCTCTATGCAAAGTCGAACTCGGTCACGCCGGTGGAAGTCTGGGCGTCGACGGGCGGGACGGAACGGAAAGTCACCAACCTGCACGCCGGGTTCGCGGCCCTCGTGGCGCCGCGTCTGATCAAGTATGCGAGCGCCGATGGCTTCGAGATCGAGGCGCAGCTCTTCACCCCGGCTGGCGCCCCGGGACCCTCGCCGTTCGTCGTGCTCGTCCATGGCGGGCCGTCCGGGCGCTGGAGCAACGCCGTAAACGATCGGGCCCAACTTTTGGTGCAGCAAGGGTTCGCCGTGCTCGCCCCTAACATCCGGGGTTCGGTGGGATACGGCTACGCCTTCGTGAAATCCAATCGCGCCGATTGGGGCGGCGGCGACTTCAGGGATGTCATGGCGGGCGTCGATCAGATGATCGCCCAGGGCGTCGCCGATCCGGAGCGGCTCGGCATCGCTGGCTGGTCCTATGGCGGTTACATGAGCGCTTGGGCGGTGACCCAGACGCACAGGTTCAAGGGCGCTGTCGTGGGCGCTGCGATGCTGGACCTCGAGACCCAATGGGGCACCGAGGACGGCGAGCTTATCCCCTACGACACCTGGTATGTCGGTACGCCCTGGGACAACAAGGCCGACTTCGCCCGCATGTCTCCGATCACCCACGTGAAGAACGTGACGACACCGACGTTGCTTTTGGTGGGCGAGGACGACTCGGTCGATCCGATCGCGCAGAACTGGCAGTTCTACCGGGCCCTGCGGATGAACGGGGTGAAGGCGGAAATGGTCGCCTATCCGCGCGAGGGGCACCGTGTCAGCGAGGAACTGCACAGTCGCGACGTGTTGACCCGGACTACCGAATGGCTGGTGGACCATGTGAAAGGCGCTGGGAAATGACGCCCCGACGCCCGCGGGCCGGTCTACTTCGGGCGCGTCGGGGCGAAGGTGGCGATCAGGTCGTAGCTGTGGCCCGGGAAGGTCTGCCGGACCTGGGTCACGCCGACGCCGTCGCGCCATGTCTGGCGCTCCAGCAGCAGGCAGGCCGTCCCGGGGGCGATGTCCAGCAGGCCCGCCGCGGCCGCGCTGGCCCCGACTGCGGCTATGCGGTGCAGGGCTTCCGTCCAGGGCACGTGACCCAGCAACCACGTGCCCGGCGGCGTGACGGCGAAGTCAGTCTGTTTGGCCTCCGGCACGGCTTCGATGCTGATCAGGCGTTCCTCCAGGGCGAAGGCTCGGCCGTCGGCGCTGTGCAGGCACCGCAGAGCGATCAACCGACCCTCTTGCGCCAGCGCTTCTTCAGTGGGGTTGCCCCGGGTCGGTTTGCGGACGCTGCGCTGCAGGAGCTGGTAGCCGTAGACCTGTCCGCGCTGCAGGATCTCGGCCTGGATGTCTGGGATGTCCAGGATCGCCGAATGGATGGGCGGCTGGGCGACAAACGAGCCGGCGCGCCGGCGACGGACCACCAGACCAGCGTTGGCCAGCTCGCTGATCGCCTTGTTCACGGTCATCCGTGAGCAACCGTACTGCGCGGTTAGTTCATGTTCGAAGGGGATCCGGTCGCCGGGCTTGAGGGCGCCGGACAGGATCTGGTTCTCGATTTTCGACCGGATCTGGTCGTGCAGCGTGACGGGTGTCGCGCCCGTTAGCGCCTTGTTGGCGGTCTTCTTCATCTCAGGCAGGCCCCAGACTACGGCGATAGCGACGGTGACGCCAAGCGCCGGTGTCCGCAACCGACGATGGCTTCGGCGTCCGCCGGCTTGCGCGCCGTGATGTTGCACTTATGTGCCGCGGCGCGTCTGGAAAACACCTGGCCGGCCATACGCCAAATGTTTTTCACCGGCGATCTGCGCCGCATGGCTGAGCCCGCGCTCAACGCCGCCGAGCAAAACATGTCCGTCAGAAGGTCTGGAGACTTGTTGCGCTTGGGCCCTGCGCCATTAGGCCTCGCTTGCGCACCCACGACATTCCGCCTTGTATCGAGGGCTTGATCGGCGTGCGGGCCGGGCGTGGCTGCGTTGCAATATGTATATACAAATATGGGGCGCGAGGGCGGCCCGCGGGATGTGTAGAGCCTGCCCACCTTGCGCGGCGGGACGCAAAAATCGTGCTCAGCATGTCGTTCTGGGGCGCTGGGGGCGGGGCGGGGCAGATGTAACTTGTCTAGACATAAAACTCGTGCGCAAATGCCAATCCAACGTGGCCGGCGCATGGGAGTCAGGTCGCGAGGAGGAACGATTATGGGCAGCGACGGTGTAGTCCCACACTCACGGATCCAGCATGATGCCGCGGGAACCTTCCGAGGCGGAAGGGCGAGCGAAGAGGCCGTGGCCGGCCCACGCACGGCGTTCAAGGACAAGTTCCAGCAGACCATCATCACCATCCATCGCTGGCTGGGCATCCTGGCCTGCATCTATTTCGTGATCTGGTTCGTCAGCGGCGTGGTCCTGGCCTATGTCCGATGGCCCGCGATGGACCCGGCCGAGAAGCTCACGATGTTGAAGCAGGTCGACTGGAATCAGGTCCAGGTCATGCCCGACAAGGCTCTCGCGGCCGCGGGCATGTCTGAATTCCCGCGGGATCTGCGGCTCGAAATGTCGGGCGGCAAGCCGGTCTATCGGATCATCGACTGGAAGAAGGGCCATCACACGGTCTCGGCGGTGACGGGGGCGCCCATCGTCCGGGTGTCTCCGGAGCAGGCGCTACGGATTGTGCAAGAGCAACGCTCGGCCCCGGGCGCGACCCTGGCTAAGGGCGACCTTTACCGCGACCAATGGACCGTCACCGGCTATTGGAACGCGGATCGGCCCTTCCACCTCGTGCATATGAACGACGCGGCGGGCACGCAGTATTACGTCTCCGTCGCCACCGGCGAGATCGTCCTGGACACAACCCGGCATGAGCGGATGTGGAATTGGGTCGGCTCCATTCCGCACTGGGCGTATTTCGAGTTCATCAGGTGGGATACGGTGGTCTGGGAGTGGACGATCTATGTCGCGGCGAGCATCGGCATCTTCATAGCGTTCAGCGGACTGTGGATCGGCTTCTCACGTCTGCGCCTGCGTTCGCGGTACGCCAACGGCAAGGCCAGCCCCTTCACCGGCTGGATGAAATGGCACCATATCTCGGGCGTGATCGGCGGGGTTTTCCTGGCGGCCTGGATCAGCTCCGGCCTGCTGACCATGTATCCCGGCGGATTCCTCGAGACACGAAAGATCGTTGAGACCGAATACTCAGGCTATGCCGGGAGCAAGAGCCCCGCGTTCACCTTGCCCGGGTTGGCTAAGCTTCGAGCCTACACCGCCGAGCGGATCACCTTCCGACGGGTCGGCGGCGAGGCGATCGCGGTGCTGGAAAACAACGGCGCCAAGCCGCTCATGGTGGATGTAACCACCGGGCAGGTCCGCACCCTCAGCCTCGGTCAGATTACGCAGGCGGCGCGCGCGATGATGCCGCAGGCGAATGTCGTCTCCACTGTCCTGCTCAAGACGGGCGACGAATACTGGCACAGCGGCTTCCACGCCGTGAAGGTGCCGGCCGTTCGCGTCATCTTCGACGACCCGGCCAAAAGCTGGTTCCACATGGATCCCCAGACGGGTGAAGTCCTTGGGCTCGTCGACAAGACCAGCCGGGTGGATCGCTGGACCGTCGTGGCCCTCCATGATCTCGATTGGTGGTGGCTGCTGCAGCAAGGCCGGTGGTGGGACGTGTTCCTGTTCGCGGTGACCGTGCCGGGCCTGATCATCTCCGTCACGGCGCTCACCATATCGTTCCGGCGGTTGCAGCGGACCAACCTGGTTCCCGCCGGGGTGGCCGGCGTGTTGTCCGGCGGCCGGTCCCGGCCAGCGCCGAGCGGCGGGGGGAGCATGCCGCTGGCGGCGCGCTCGGACACCATGCTCGTGGCCTATGCCAGCCAGACCGGTACGGCGCAGGGGCTTGCGGAGAAGACCGCCGCGGCGTTGCGGAGCGCCGGCGTAAAGGTCGCCTTGCGGGACCTTGGCCACGTGGACGCCGCGACGCTCGCGGAGGTGCGACGCGCGATCTTCATCGTCGCCACGACCGGCGATGGCGACACGCCCGACCATGCCATCGCCTTTGAACGCCGGGTGATGCGCCGGGCGGCCTCGCTGCAGGGGCTGGACTATGCGCTGCTGGCGCTCGGCGATCGGCAATACCGTTCGTTCTGCGGCTTCGGAACATCCTTGCATCGCTGGCTGCAGGCCGGCGGCGCCCGGGCCCTGTTTACGCCGATCCACGTCCACGACCTCGACGCCGACGCCCTGGCCGCCTGGTCGCGACAATTGAGTTCGACCACTGGCCATTCGGCGGATCTCGTGGTGGAGCGGGCGCCGTTCGAGGCCTGGCGCCTTCTTAAGCGGCGCCACCTGAACCCCGGCAGCGCCGGGGGGGCCGCCTTCCATCTGGAACTCGGGTCGATCTCCGGATCCGCCCGTTGGGAAGCTGGCGACATCGCCCAAGTGGCGACGAGCTTCTGGAGCGAGTTCGACCCGTCCGGAGAGATCGTTGAGCGTGAGTTTTCCATCGCCTCGGCCCCGGTCGACGGCCGCCTACATCTGCTCGTCCGCCAGATGCGCAGCGAGCAGGGAGACCTCGGGCCGGCTTCCGCGCTGCTTACCGAGCGCGCGGCCATCGGCGACGAGATCCCGCTCAGGGTGCGGCGCAACGCAGGCTTCCGGCCGCCTGCTGACGATCGCCCGATGATCCTGGTCGGCAACGGCACGGGCCTGGCTGGGCTCAGGTCGCACCTGCGCCGGCGCGTGGCGCTCGGTCATAAGCAAAACTGGCTGATTTTCGGTGAGCGTAACGCCGCCACCGACGCCTTCTACGCTGATGAACTGCGGGCCTGGCAGGCGCGGGGCGAGTTGGAAAGACTAGACTTGGTGTATTCCCGCGACCAAGCCGAGAGGGGCTACGTGCAGCATAAGCTCGCGGAGGCCGCCGACGAGGTTCGCGCCTGGGTCGCGCGGGGGGCGGCGATCTATGTCTGCGGCAGCCTTAACGGCATGGCCCCCGCCGTCACCGAGACCCTGGTCGCTATTCTTGGCGAGCCGGCGTTCGAGGCTTTGATCGAGAGCGGCGGCTACCGACGCGATGTCTACTGATCAACCCGGCCATTCGGTCGGCGAAATGTTGCGATGCGTATCGTCGCATCTTGAGGAGGAATTTATGAGCTTGTTTTCTAGAACCGGCCCGATCCTGGCGGGGCTTGGCCTACTGGCCCTCGCCGCGCCGGCGAGCGCCCAGCAGGCGCCGCCGCCGGAATTCCGTTCATCGGACCTGCCCCACCTGGTGGTGGAGAAGCAGCAGGACAAGGTGTTCCGCACGGACGTGATCGAGATCCCGCTGGCCGCGGCGAAACAGCTGGGCTCGCGCACGGAATACAAGGTCAGCATGAAGGCCGGCGACGCCATGGTCTATTCGCTGACCGCCAGCAAGCCGGTGCACTCGGAGTTTCACGGGGAATCGGACGCCAACAAGGCGGTGATGTTCTATCGCGAAGAGACCGCCACCTCGGCTACCCACGGCCAGTTCGTGTCGCCGATGGCCGGCGCGCATGGCTGGTACCTGGCCAACACCAACGACACGCCGATCACCGTGCGGCTGCAGATCAGCGGCNCACCGTCGAGCCTGGCCTGATTAAGTTCAGCAAGCCCTAGTCGGTTCGCCGACAGACTGTCGTTCCGCCGGCAAGCGTCGGCGGAACAGCTCTGCTCGCCATCCTGGGCGACCAGACGTTCGAAGCCCTGACCCAGAATAGCGGCCGCCGCCGCGACGCCCACTGATCAACGTCGGCCATTCGGCCGGCGACATGTTGCGACGCGCGTCGTCGCATCTTGAGGAGGAACTTATGAGCTTGTTGTCTCGAACCGGCCCGATCCTGGCGGGGCTCGGCCTGCTGGCCCTCGCCGCGCCGGCGATCGCCCAAGAGGCGTCGCCGCCGGAATTCCGTTCATCGGACCTGCCGCAGCTGGCGGTGGAGAAGAAGCAGGACAAGGTGTTCCGCACGGACGTGATCGAGATCCCGCTGGCCGCGACCAAGCAGCTGGGCTCGCGCACGGAGTACATCCTCAGCATGAAGGCCGGCGACGCCCTGGTCTATTCGCTGACCGCCAGCAAGCCGGTGCATTCGGAGTTCCACGGCGCCTCGGACGCCAGCAAGGCGGTGATGTTCTATCGCGAAGAGACGGCCACCTCGGCTACTCACGGCCAGCTTGTGGCGCCGATGACCGGCGCCCATGGCTGGTACCTGGCCAACACCAACGACACGCCGATCACCGTGCGGCTGCAGATCAGCGGCNTACCGTCGAGCCCGGCCTGATTAAGTTCAGCAAGCCCTGACGGTCCGGCGATACAGGTGCGCCCCTCGTTCGCGCCTGTATCGCCGATCTCAGCCACCCCAGCTCAGGCCATCGGGGTCACCCCAGTACGGAGGCCAGGACCGCTCGGTAGCGGGCGACAATCTGAGGCCTCGCCTGGTGCCGGCCCTGCATCACGACCTTGCGGCCGAAGCGCCAGACATCTTCGACCATCGGCGAGCTACCGGCGAACAGCCAACTGTCGATCCATGCATCGTTCTGACGCGCGACCATATCGGGATGGTTCGCCGACAGGCTGACGATGTCGGCGGCCATGCCCGCTTCGAACCCTTGCGTGGCCGGCTCTCCGAGCGCCGTCCTTCCGCCGGCAAGCGCCCGGCGAAACAGCTCGCCGCCCGTGGATGCGCCGGGTCGTCCCGCCAGGACGTTGCGAGCGCGATGGGTCAGGCGCTGGGTGTATTCGAGCAGCCGAAGCTCCTCCGCCGCGTCGATCCGCACATTGGAGTCAGAGCCCACGCCGAGCGCCCCGCCGGCCGCAAGATAGGCCTGCGCCGGGAAGACTCCGTCGCCGAGGTTGGCTTCAGTGATCGGACATATCCCCGCCACCGCCTGTGTGGCGGCCAGGCGGTGAATTTCCTCCGGGGAAACGTGGGTCGCGTGCACGAGGCACCAATTGGCGTCGACGTCGAAACGATCCAGCAGCCAGTCGACCGGCCTCGACCCGGACCAGGCGAGGCAGGCTTCGACCTCGGCGGTCTGCTCGGCGATATGCAGATGAACGGGGCCGGTGATGGCCTGCGTCAGTTGGCGCAGCTCGTCCTCGGCGACCGCCCGCAGGCTGTGCGGCGCGCAGCCGACCCTCGCGTCTGGAAGGCCGCTCACCGCCAGCCGACAGGCTTCCCAGAGGTCCTGATAGCCGTCTACCGTGTTCAGGAACCGCCGTTGCGCCGACGTTGGCGGCGCGCCGCCAAACCCGGAATGGGCGTAGAAGACGGGGAGGAGGGTAAGGCCGATGCCGGTTGCGTCGGCCGCCGCCGCGATCCGTTCGCTCATCTCGGCCAGGTTGGCGAAAGGGCGCCCATCGCGATCATGGTGCAGATAGTGGAACTCCCCCACCCGGGTGAAACCGCTTTCAAGCATCTCTACGAACGCCATGGCCGCGAGGGCCTCGATCTCGTCCGGCCCAAGGCGGTCGACGAACTGGTACATCAGCTCGCGCCAGGTCCAGAAGCTGTCGCCTTCCGGCCCCCGAACCTCAGACAGTCCGGCCATGCCGCGTTGGAATGCGTGGCTGTGCACATTGGGCAGGCCGGGCAGCCCGATCTCGTGCCGCGAATCGCCGACATCCGCCGCGACCCCGATCTCGATCTTGGCGATGCGACCCTGGCTTAGATGGAGCCGGACATCCTGCGCCCATCCTTCAGCGACAAGGGCGTTCGCGAACCAAAGTCTCTCTTCCGGCATGCTTTGTTTCCTAAGGCGTCAGCGTCGACGCGTGTCTGCTCATCAACTTATGTCTATACAATAAAGTCGCGGTGGGCTAGGTTTTGGGCAGGGGAGGTGACGGTGGATGAGTGCCTCGTCGGCGTGACGCGCGAAGCCGCCCGCGCGCTCGGCGTCCTGGCGCAGACCGGGACCTTGGAAGC
>NZ_LMHT01000006.1:0-29107 GCF_001429025.1 Phenylobacterium sp. Root700
GGTCAGGCCGAAACAGCCGACGATCTCGCCGCGCGCCATGCCCGGCAGGTACTTCATCTTCTGGGCTTCGGAGCCGAAGGCGTAGATCGGGTACATCACCAGCGAGGACTGCACGCTCATCGCCGAGCGGTAGCCAGAGTCGACCGCTTCGATCTCGCGGGCGATCAGGCCGTAGGCCACGTGGCTGACCCCGGCCCCGCCATACTGCTCGGGCAGGGTGGCGCCGAGGAAGCCCAGCGCCCCCATCTCGCTCATGATCTCGCGGTCGAAGCGCTCGTCGGCATAGGCCGAGACCACCCGCGGCAGCAGCTTCTCGCGGGCGTAGGACCGGGCGCTCTCCCAGACCATCCGCTCCTCCTCGGTCNTGAAGATGTCGCGGGCCTTATGACGCCATTTTACGTGCCCGTGTAGACGCCTTTGCGCTTCTCGCGGAACGAGGCGGCCGATTCCTGGACGTCGTTCACGGCCCGGCGGGCGTGGGCCAGGCCGACGGATTCGTATTTCACAGCGGTCTGCAGATCGCTCTCCATGCCGGCCTGCAGCACCTTCTTGGCCATGCGGATGGCCAGCGGCGGCCACTGGGCCATCTGCTCGGCATAGGCGAGCGCGTCGCCTAGCAGCGCGTCATGGGCGGTCAGTCGGTTGAGCAGGCCGAGCTTCAGCGCTTCGTCGGCCAGGACCATGCGGCTGGTGAAGACCAGGTCGGCGGCGCTGGCGTAGCCGACGATCCGAGGCAGCAGGAACGAGAGGCCGGAGTCCGGCGAGATCGCCCGCTCGGCGAAGGTGGTCTTGAAACGGGCGTGCTCGGAGCCGATGCGGACGTCGCAGGCCAGGGCCCAGCTCATGCCCGCCCCGGCGCAGACCCCGTTGATCGCGCCGATCAGCGGCTTGTCGAAATCGTGCAGCAGCCGCGCCCAGCGGCCCATCCAGGCTTCCTCGTCCAGATGCTGGTTCTGGGGCGGCGGGCCGTCACGCTCCGGGACCGGGCCGGTCAGGTCGGCGCCGGAACAGAAGCCGCGCCCAGCCCCGGTCAGCACCAGGGCGCGGACGCCGTCGTCCTGCCGCGCGGCGATCAGCCCCGCCTCCAGATCGCGCCGCAGTTCGGCGGAGATGGCGTTCAGCTTGTCGGGGCGGTTGAGGGTGAGGATCGCGACCTGGCCGCGCGTCTCGTAGGTGATGGTCTCGTAGGCCATGATCGTTCCCTCCAGCAGCGCGCAACATCCCGCGCGCGCCTAACGGAAGGCAAGGGGCGAGGGGCCTAAACCTCGGCCCACATCCGCAGCAGGTTGTGATAGGCGCCGGTCAGCGAGACCAGTTCGGGCGCGCCGGCCCCGACCTTGCCGGCCAGTTGCTGGATGGCGATGTCCATCTGGAACAGCAGGGCCCGGCGGGCGTCCTCGCGCACCATGCTCTGGATCCAGAAGAAGCTGGCGGTGCGCACGCCGCGGGTGACCGGCGTCACCTGATGCAGGCTGGAGGCCGGGTAGAGGATCAGGTCGCCGGCGGCCAGCTTCACCTCGTGGACGCCGTAGGTGTCCTCGACCAGCAGTTCGCCGCCGTCATAGTCCTCCGGCTCGGTGAGGAAGAGGGTGGCGGAAAGATCGCTGCGGATGCGCAGGTTCCCGGCGCGGGTCTGGCGCACGGCGTTGTCCACATGGGTGCCGAAGGCCTGGCCGCCGCCATAGCGATTGAACAGCGGCGGGAACACGGTCTGCGGCAGGGCCGCGGTGACGAACAGCGGGCTCTTGGCCAGGGCGTCCAGCACCTTGTCGCCGGCGATCCTGGCGGCCTCTGAGCCTTCGGGCAGCTGGGCGTTGCGCTTGGCCAGCGCCGATTGCGAGCCGGAGGTGGCGTTGCCGTCGATCCATTCGGCGGCGTCGATCTGGGCGCGCAGCTCGGCGACGGCGGCCTTGGTCAGCACCTCGGGAATATGCAGCATCATGGGAAGAACCTTAGGCGCGGCCGCCCTCAAAGGAAAAGGCCCCGCCTGGAGAGGCGGGGCCTTACGTCCGTTCTGTCTGGGGGGAGGCTAGAAGCGGACGTTGAGGGTGAGGATCGCCTGGCGGCCGGGGCCGTAGTCGGCATGGTGCTGGCCGTTGGTGCGGGCGATGTATTCCTTGTCGCCCACGTTCTTCACGTTGAGCTGCAGGTCGAGGTTCTCGGCGATGCGGTAGGCGACATAGGCGTCGAAGCGCCAGTAGGCCGGAGCGACGACCCGGTTGGCGCCGCCGCCCGCGCCGCCCTGGTTGCCGCCGAAGCTGTCGGAGACGTAGTAGGCGCCGCCGCCGAGGCTGAGGGCGTCGGTCAGGTTGTAGGTCGAGAACAGGCTGAAGGTGTGCTCGGGCGTATTGGCCAGGGCTTGGCCCTGGTTGACGCCGTTGAAGGCGCCGCGAACCAGTTCGCTGTCCATGTAGGTGTAGCCGCCGAACACCATCCAGGCGGGGGTGACCCGGCCGGTGACGCCGATTTCCAGACCCTGGACCATGGCCTCGCCGACCTGGGCGTAGATGCCGGTGTCGACTAGGATCTGGGCGTTCTCACGCTTCATGTGGAACAAGGCCGCCGAGGTCGACAGACGTTCGCGGAAGAAGGCCCATTTCACGCCGACTTCGGCCGAGGTGACTTCTTCCGGATCGAGCAGCACGTTGGCCAGGTTACCCGAGCCGGCGCCGGTGGTGTTCTGGTCGCCGCCCGAGATGGTCGGCGGGGTCGAGGACGTGCCGTACGAGGCGTAGATGCTGCCGTTCGGGGTCGGCTTATAGACCAGACCGACCTGGTAGTTGGTGAACTGCCAGTCGCCCTCGCGCGGGGTGAGGGTGGCGCCGGTGATCACGCCGAGCGCGCTGGTGACGCTGCTGACGTCGATGCCATGCATCGAATATTCGTCGTGGCGGATGCCGAGGTTCAGCAGCCACTTGTCGCCGAACGAGATGGTGTCGAAGGCGTAGATCCCGACGGTCTTGGTGTAGTTCACCGAGGCGTCCGGGCGGTTGATGACGCCTTGCCACGGATCGCTGGGGGTCGGGGCGAAGACGCGGGTGCAGTCGCCGACGCCAGCGGCGGTGGAGTTGTTGGTGAAGCCGGCCGGGCAGGCGGCGCCAGCCGTCGTGTAGATCACGTAGGAGGCGTTGCGGTTGGTCTCGCGCGACAGCTCCAGCCCGACGTCGTAGCTGTGCTCGACGCCGCCGGTGGTGAACTTGCCGTAGAAGTCGGTGACGTTGGCGACCGTCGTGGTCGGGTTCCAGCGCGACTTGGTTCCGCGCTTCATCCACCATTCGCCGGCCACGAACTGAGCCGCGCCGCCGTCGCCGGGGTTGGTGACCAGATAGTCGTTCAGGGTCTTCGAATAGCGGAAGACGTTGCGGAAGGTGATCGCGTCATTGATGTCGTGCTCGGCGATCAGGGTGGCGATGTCGGCTTCGCTCTTTTGGTAGTCACGCGCCTTCAGGCCGTAGAACGCATTGCTCGACACGTTCAGCACGCCGCTCTTCGTGCGCGGCACGCCCGGCAGCTTGGTGAACAACGGCACGCCGTAGTCGGGCAGGTTGTTGGCGGTCAGGTGATAGTAGCTGGCGGTGATCCGGGTGTCGGTGCCGATGCCGACGCCGGCCGCGATGGCCGCGCCCCAGCGGTCGAAGTCGACGGCGTCGCGGCCGGGCGCATCGCCCTGCGAGCCCATCAGGTTCACGCGGATCGCGCTGGTGTCGCCGATCGGATAGTTGGCGTCGATCGTGCCGCGCATATAGCCGTCGGTACCGGCCGCAGCCGAGATGCTGACCGCCTCGTCCAGCCTGGGACGCTTGGTGGTCAGGTTGATGCTGCCGCCGCCGGAGCCGCGGCCATTATAGGCCGAGTCCGGCCCCTTGATGACTTCGACCTGCTCGAGGTTGAAGACCTCGCGGACCTGGCCGCCGGAGTCGCGGACGCCGTCGACGAAGATGTTGTTGGCCGAGGCTTGGCCGCGGATGAACGGACGGTCGGCTAGCGGCTGGCCGCCTTCACCGGCGCCGAACGTAATGCCCGGCGAGGTCTGCAGGATGTCCGCGAGCGAGGTCGCCGCGGTCTGCTCGATGATCACGCGCGGGACGACGGTGACATTGCGCGGCGTGTCGAGCAGTTGCGAGGTGTATTTGGGCGAGGTCGGCTTCAGCGCGGCGTGACCCTCGACCTGGACGCCGGAGACTTCGCTGGCCGCGTCGGCGGCCACGTCGTCGGCCAGGGCCAGTTGCGGGGCGAAGGCCAGACCTGCGACGCCGGCCACCGCGAACGGGGTGAGCGCCTTGCGAGCATAGGCGCGCACGCCGCTTGTCCGTCGAATGTCCACGAAAGTACCCCGCCTCAGTGAGAATGAAACTGCGAGGCGTTATTATTTACTGCGCCCGAATGTGCAATGCGAATTATTCGCAACAAATGCGGTGTGG
The DNA here is from genome assembly GCF_001429025.1 of Phenylobacterium sp. Root700. Lineage (GTDB taxonomy): Bacteria > Pseudomonadota > Alphaproteobacteria > Caulobacterales > Caulobacteraceae > Phenylobacterium. Next base: position 4,422 of record NZ_LMHT01000006.1, read on the forward strand.
CGGAATTGCAGCACTTCGACCGCCGCGGACCTCTTCTGCGGGCTTCGTCGCCCAACCAGCCGCTTTTGTCGCGATGGGCTCGCAACCCGCCGCCGGTTTGCGCTGTTCCCTTCCTGCGCAGTCGTCACCGCAGCATTCCTGGGACGTCCCCATGACCGAGGTCAGCATCGTCGACATTCTCCGCCCGTTCCTGTGGGCGGCGGCCTTCGGGTTCGTGGTGGGCTTCGCCGGCTATGTCCTGGTGGTCGGCGGCATGGATCAGACCTATGCGCGGATGGACGGTCCGGGCCAGGTGGCGAGGATGGAGCAGGCGTCGACGCCGCTCACCACGGCCACCCTGACGGCGATCTAGCCGCCGCGCGCCACGAACCAGCCGTTCCGGAAGCCGGCGTCGGCCTTGCCATAGGCGAAGGCCTCGCCCTCGGGCGTGGCGACCTGACCGCCGGCGGCCAGCAACACGGCGTGGCCGGCGGCGACATCCCACTCCATGGTCGGACCGTGTCGCGGATAGATGTCGGCGGCGCCCTCGGCGATCCGGCAGAACTTGATCGAGGAGTCCATCGGCTCGCGCAGGTCGAACCCGTATTGGTCGGCCAGCCGCTGGGCGGTCTCTTCGCTCATGGTGTGGCTGATCAGCGCCACCGCCGCGCCCTGGGGCCAGGGGCGGACGCTGATCGGCTGAGCGGCTTGCCCGACGCGGCGTTTCATCGCCTGACCGCCTTGCGTGAACCAGGTCTCGTCGGAGGCCGGCGCGGTGACGGCGCCGGCGACCGGACGGCCGTTTTCGATTAGGCCGATATTGACGGTGAAGTTCGGATCGCCGCGCACGAAGGCCTTGGTGCCGTCGACCGGATCGACCAGGAAGAAGCGCGGTCCGATGGCGTCCGGCGTGCCGAACTCGCTGGCGTCCTCTTCGGAGATCACCGGGATGTCGGGGAACTGCGCGCTCAGGCGTTCGAGGATCAGGGTTTCGCCCCGACGGTCTGCCTCGGTGACCGGGCTCTCGTCGGCCTTGGAAAACACCGTCAGGCCGGTGCGCCACAGCGGCAGGATGAGGGCGCTGGCCTCTTCGCAGATGTCGGCCAGGGCCGCGCCGATATCGCGGCTCATCGGGCGCCTCGCGGGTCGTCGCCGATGAAGGTCAGGCGCACGACGCTCGCGTCGATCACCTGCTTGCCCGCGTTCTCGAAATTCACCGTCACCTTGTGTCCCGCCACCGACTGCACCTGACCCAGGCCCCAATCTTCCTCGGTCGGGTGCCGCACCAGCACGCCGGGCTCGAGGAAGGGATCGGGACCGCTCATTCTGGGTTCCTTAGAGCGCCGGGGTGCGTTTGCCAAAGCGCCAAATCAGGCCAAGTTCCGCACGATGATGGACGGCGACGACACACCGCAGACGATCCCGGAGCCCAAGAGCCCGCCCCGCACAGCGGAGGTGGCGGCTTTTCTGGCGGCGCGGATGTGTCACGACTTCATCAGTCCGGCGAGCGCGATCGTCTCCGGCCTTGATCTGCTGGACGACCCCAACGCCCAGGACATGAAGGAAGACGCCATGAACCTGATCGCAGGTTCGGCGCGCAAGCTGACCGACCTGCTGGCCTTCACCCGCGTGGCGTTCGGCGCCTCGGCCTCGGCCGAAACCTTCGATCCCCGTGAGCTGGCCAAGCTGGCCGGCGGCGTCTTCAACCATATGCGCGCCCAGCTGGAGTGGCAGGTGGACGCCCCGTCGCTGAACAAGCCGGCGGCGCGGCTGTTGATGAACCTGGCGCAGATGGCGGGCCAGGCCCTGCCGACCGGCGGAACGGCGACGATCCGCGCGGTGGCCGAGGGCGGCTCCATCGCCATCGCGGTGGAGGCGGTCGGCCCACGGGCGCGGCTGCGGCCCGAAGTGCTGCGTGGCCTAGCCGGCGAGGCCCTGGGCGAGGGCCTGCATGGCCACTGGGTCCAGGCCTATTACGTGCACCTGTTCACCGCCGACGCCGGCGGGCGGCTGTTCGCCGACGTCGGCGAGGAGAAGGTCACCTTCGTGGCGACGGTTCCGGCCTGACACCCCTTGCGGGGGCTTCGCCGGATCATCACCTGACGGCCTAGCTGTAGAGCGAGGCCTTCCCATGTTCGATCATCTGTCCGTCGGCGTGCGCGATCTTTCCGCCGCGCGAACCTTCTATGACGCCTTCTTCGCGCCGCTGGGCTGCGCCAACGCCTGGGCCGCCGAGGCCGAGCTCGCCTATGGGCCGGCCGGCGAGAGCCGGGTGTTCTGGCTCTATCCGGTGAGCGGGAGCCAGGTGGCGGGCCAAGGAACCCACATCGCCTTCACCGCCGGGTCGCGGGCGGCGGTCGACGCCGCCTACGCCGCGGCTCTGGCGAACGGCGCGACCAGCGTGCGCGCCGCCGGAGCCCACCCCGACATCGCGCCGGACTATTACGGCGCGGTGCTGCTCGATCCCGACGGCAACAAGTTGGAAATTGTCGCCGGGACCATGCACTAGGCCAGCAAGTTACGGCTGGGCGTTGGGCGGGAACGCCTGACGCTGGCCGGCGAGCTTGGCGACCACGCCGCGATGCATGACGAAGGTCGGGCGTTCCAGTTCGGTCACGTCGCTGATCGGGCTCTTGGCGACCGCGATCATGTCAGCGTCCTTGCCGGGCTCCAGGGTGCCCAGGGTCGAGGACCGGCCCAGCAGGTCGGCGGCGTTGACCGTGGCGGTCTTGATAGCGTCGGCCGGGCTCATGCCGGCGTCGACCATCAGCTTGAACTCCTGGGCGTTGTCGCCGTGGGCCGAGACCCCGGTGTCGGTGCCGAAGGCGATCTTCACGCCGGACTTGTACTGGATGATGTGGTTGGCGAAGGCGACCTTGTTGGCTTCCTCGGCCTTGGCGAGCGAGGCGGCCGAGCGCGAGCCGGCGCGGCCCTGGTTCACCGCGGCCTGCGGGGCCAGCATGGTCGGCACCAGATAGGCGCCGGTCTTCTTGAACAGCGCCAGGCTGGCGTCGTCGGTATAGGTGGCGTGCTCGATGGAATCGACGCCGGCGCGCAGGGCCGCGTCGATGCCTTCCTTGCCGTGGGCGTGGGCGGCGACCTTGCGGCCGAACATGTGGGCGGTGTCGACGATGGCCTTCATCTCGTCGTCGAAGAGCTGTTGGCCAAGGCCGCCGGCGACATTGGACAGCACGCCGCCGGTCGCGCCGAACTTGATCACCTCAGCGCCTTGCGAGATCTGCGAGCGCACCGCGCGACGGCAATCGTCGGCGCCGTTGCAGAGGTTTTCCGAATGGGCGTGGGCGATGTCGACCAGGTCACGGTTCAGGCTGTTGGAGCCGTCGCCGTGGCCGCCGGTGATCGAGATCATCCGGCCGGCCGGGACGATGGTCGGGCCGGTCAGCAGGCCCGAATTGATGCCGTCGCGCAGGGCGGTGACGGCGTGGATGTCGCTGCCCAGGTCCCGGATGGTGGTGAAGCCGGCTTCCAGCGTGCGGCGGGCGTTGTCGATCCCGACGACCATGTTGTCTTCGAGGTCGCGGGTCGGGAACTCCATGCGCGAGCGAACCTTGTCGTCGTCGCTGAAGATGTGGACGTGCATGTCGATCAGGCCCGGCAGCACGAACTGGTCGCGCAGATCGACCACCGTCGCGCCGGCCGCGCCGGCGGCTTCCGGGGTCACGAAGCCGTCGCGGACTGACTCGATCTTGCCGTTGCGGACCACGATGGTCGAGGCGCCGCGCGCCGCCTGGCCCGGCTTGTCCAGCAAAGCGCCGGCATGGATGACTGAAATCTTGGCTGGCGCGGCGGTCTGGGCCAGCACCGGGCTGGCCGCGGCCATGGTGAGGACGACGGCGGCGATTGAAGCCGGAACAATACGCATTGAGAACTCCCCCTAATATGGCGCGCACTCTACCGTGGGGAGCCGCCCCGTCCAGACCACAACGGTGATCGAATGAACCAGAGTCTCGCGCTCACAGCCCTTGTCGTCGCCGACTATGACGCGGCGATCGGCTTCTATGTCGGCAAGCTGGGCTTCACCCTGACCCGCGACGACGACATGGGCGGTGGTAAACGCTGGGTGGTGGTCACGCCGCCCGGATCGCAGGGCGGGCTGCTGCTGGCCAAGGCCTCGGGCGAGGCGCAGATCGCGCGGATCGGCGATCAGACCGGCGGGCGGGTCGGCTTCTTCCTGCACACCGACGACTTCGAGCGCGATCATGCGGCGATGAGCGCGGCGGGGGTGAAGTTCCTCGAGGAACCTCGCCGCGAAGCCTACGCCACGGTGGCGGTGTTCGAGGACCTCTACGGAAACCGCTGGGATTTGCTGCAGCCGAAATGAGAGCTTCTGACTCGCCCTTTGCGCCGATGCGATGTTTCATCGCCGCCTGCCAAGGGAGATGAGACGATGTCTGCTCTAACGATCCGCAAGGTGGCCGGCGCCCTGGGCGCCGAGATTTCCGGGGTCGACCTGGGGGCTGAGCTTTCGGACGAGGTGATCGCGGAGATCCGCCAGGCCTTCGTCCAGCATCAGGTGATCTTCTTCCGCGATCAGCATCTGTCGCCGGACCAGCAGCTGGCTTTCGGGCGGCGGTTCGGGCCGCTGAACATCCATCCCTATGTCGCCGGGATGGAGGGGCGTCCCGAGGTGATGGAGATCGTCAAGGAGCCGGAGGACCGGGTGAACTTCGGCGGCGGCTGGCACTCCGACATGAGCTTTCTGGAAAACCCGTCGATCGGCTCGATCCTCTACGCGGTCGAGATCCCGGAGTGGGGCGGCGACACCTTGTTCGCCAGCCAGGCGGCGGCCTATGATGCGCTGTCGCCCGGGCTGAAGGCGACGCTGGAGACGCTGAACGGCGTCCATTCGGCGGGCCGCGAATACTCGTCCCAGGGCCACTCGGCCCAGGAGCGTAAGACCATGAAGGTGGTCGAGGCCGAGGGCGCGGTGGGGGAATTCATCCACCCCATCGTCAAGGTCCACCCCGAGACCGGCCGCAAGGCGCTCTATGTGAACCCGGCCTTCACGATGCGGATCGAGGGCTGGAGCAAGCGCGAAAGCAAGGCGCTGCTCGACTTCCTGTTCGAGCATTCCCGCTACGAGGCCTTCACCTGCCGGTTCGCCTGGGCGGCCGGTTCGGTGGCCTTCTGGGACAACCGCTCGGTCTGGCACTTCGCGCTCAACGACTATCCCGGCCAGCGTCGCCATATGCGGCGCGTGACCGTCGACGCCTGGCCCGCAGGGGCTGGCGCAGGCTCGGCTTCCAAACTGAGGGAGCCGGCGGAGTAGGGGCTGGAAGCGGCCCTTTTCAATTTAAAAACAAAGACTTTCATTAGGGAGATTTCAAATGAGCGAAGCCCGTATCAATCCTGAGGGCCCATTGAAGGGCCGCGTCGCCCTGGTCACCGGCGCCAGCCGCGGCATCGGCGAATCCATCGCCGCGCGCCTGGCCATGGAGGGCGCCAAGGTGGTGGTGTCGGCCCGCACCGCCGAGAGCGGCGAGAGCCGGCTGCCCGGCACGCTTCATGACACCGTCGAGCGCATCAAGAGGGCCGGCGGCCATGCGGCCTTCATTAAGGCTGACCTGGCCCAAGCCAGCGAACGCGAGCGCCTGGTGGAGGAAGCCGAAGCTACGTTCGGCCCGATCGACATCCTGATCAACAACGCCGCCATCACCTATTTCATCCCGGTTGAGGAGTTCCCGGAGAAGCGCTTCAAGCTGATGATGGAGGTGCAGGTCTATGCGCCCTTCCACCTGTCGCAGCTGGTGCTGCCGGGGATGCGGGCGCGCAAGCAGGGCTGGATCGTCAACATCTCCTCGCCGGCCGGCATCCATCCGCAAAAGCCCTATCGCGGTGGGCGCGGCGGCACGGTCTACGGCATGTGCAAGGCGGCCCTGGAACGGTTCAGCACCGGCCTGGCCTCCGAGGTCTATGACGACGGGATCGCGGTCAATGTGGTCTCGCCCGGGCTGGTGGATACGCCCGGCGTTGCGGTGCACGGTCTGATCAACGAGGCCACCAAGGACCGCGTGCAGCCGATCGAGTTCATTTCGGAGGCGGTCTATCAGCTGGCCTCCGGCGATCCGAAGACCCTGACCGGCCGGGTGGACTACGCCGAGCCGCTGCTGAAGGAGCTCGGCGTCAAGCCCTCGGAATTGATCTAGGGCGCGTCCCCCTCCGTCTTGGGGCTTCGCCCCGAGCCACCTCCCCCAGCGGGGGAGGATCTGGTTCTGCGCAGATGCTCCCCCGCCGGGGAGCTGGCGGCGCAAGCCGACTGAGGGGGATTTTCCTATTCGACCGGAGCCGGGCGGGCGCGCTGGTTGTAGAGCAGCTTGCGGCGGCGCTCCTGTTCCTCGGGGCTGATGGCGGCGGGATCTTCCGGCGTTCCGGCCGTCACCGCCATGCCGCGCTGAACGGCCGGACGAGCCGACATCTCGTCCCACCAGCGCTTGAAGTATTTGAACTCGCCCAGGTCGATGCCCTGCAGCTCCCAGCTGGCGGTCCAGGGATAGGAGATCATGTCGGCGATCGAATAGTCGTCGCCGGCGATGTAGCGGCGGTCGTAGAGCCGGTTGTTCAGCACCCCGTACAGGCGGTGAACCTCGTCGGCGAACCGGCGTTGGGCGTAGGACTGATCGCCCTGGTCGGCGGGAACCCGGCTGAAGTGGCCGCGCTCGCCAAACTTCGGGCCCTGGTTGGCCATCTGCCAGATCACCCACTGGGTGACCTCGTACTTGCCGCGGATGTCCGTGGGCAGGAAGCGCCCGGCCTTTTCGGCGAGGTAGAGCATGATGGCGCCGGACTCAAAGACGCTGATCGGCGGGCCGCCGCCCAGCGGCTCATTGTCGACCATGGCCGGCATGCGGTTGTTGGGGCCGATCTTCAGATACGCGTCAGTGAACTGGTCGCCCTTGCCGATGTGGACCGGCACGATCCTGTAGGGGAGGCCAAGCTCCTCCAGCAGAATAGTGACCTTCTTTCCGTTAGGGGTCGGCCAGTAGTGGAGGTCGATCATCGCAAGCCTCTCTGGAAACGTGGCGCTCACCCTAGGCGCGGGCCGGGGGGCCTCAATCCACAAATTCTGAAAGGCCGCCCAGCCTGAGGCGGGGTGGGTGCGGCCAAGCCGCGCGGCGCCAGGAATTTTGCCGGCGTCAAACCGCTCCTTAACCAACTGCGCGCGAGAAGCGCAGGGAGGGGAGACGCATTCTGTTGAAGACCTGCCTCGTCGTCGACGACAGCCGTGTGATCCGCAAGGTCGCGCGCCGCATCCTGGAGGATATCGGCTTCGAGATCGCCGAGGCTTCCGACGGGGTGGAGGCGCTCGCCTGGTGCCGCGCGGCCATGCCTGAGGCCGTGCTGCTGGACTGGCACATGCCGATCATGGACGGCCTTGAGTTCCTGAAGCAGCTTCGCAAGGAACCGGGCGGCGACCGCCCCACGGTGGTCTTCTGCACCGTAGAGAACAATATCGAGCGCATCCGCGAGGCCCTGGCCTGCGGCGCCGACGAGTACATCATGAAGCCCTTCGACGGCGACATCATCGTCACCAAGTTCGCCGAGGTGGGGCTGGCATGAGGGTCGAGGATCGCGAACTGGTGGCCCAGCTGTGCGCGGCGCGCGCCGGCGTCCGGGTCGATGTCGAAAAAACCTACCTGATCGAGAGCCGGCTGGGGCCCGTGGCTCGCCGCGAGGGCTTCGGGTCGGTGAACGACTTGCTGACCACCCTGCGCGCTCGTCGCGAGGATCGGCTGGCCTGGGGGATCGTCGAGGCGATGGCGCACGGCGAAACCGCCTTCTTCCGCGACCGCGAGCCCTTCGCCCTGTTCCGCGACGAGGTCCTGCCGACCCTGGCCAAGCTGCGCGGGGGTGAGCCGGTGCGGATCTGGTCGGCGGCCTGCGCATCGGGTCAGGAAGTCTATTCCCTGGCCATGGTCATCGAGGACGAGCGGGCCCGCCTGCCGGGCTTGAAGGTCGAACTGTTCGGGTCGGACCTCAGCGAGCGCCAGCTCGAAAAGGCCCAGAGCGGCCTCTACACCCAGTTCGAGGTGCAGCGAGGTCTGCCGATCCGCCAACTGGTGCGCCATTTCGAACAGGACGACGAGATGTGGGCGATCTCGCCGCGCATCCGTCAGATGGTCCGCTGGCGGCGGATCAACCTGGTGGCGGACCTGTCGACGGCCGGTCGGTTCGACGTGATCTTCTGTCGCTACGTGCTGTCGTCCCTGGTCGAACCGATGAAGACCCGGCTGCTGGAAAACCTGGCGCGGGCGCTCGGCCCGGAAGGCTTCCTGTTCCTGGGACGAGACGAGACCGCGACCGGCCTGGGCGACGCCTTCCAGCCGGTGCAGGGCCGCACCGGGCTCTACGCCCGCAACCCCGCCTTCCGCGTCGCGGCCTGACCTCAACAAAAAAGGCCCCGCCGAAGCGGGGCCCTTTCGTCGAGATGTAGAGGTCTACCGCTTGGCGTCCTCGGCGGTGTTGGTCACCGCCGTGCCTGCCGCCTTCACGTCCTTGCCGGCGCCGGACACGGTGTTGCAGGCGGTGATGGAGAGGCTGGCGGCCAGAACGGCCAGAATGACGAACTTGCGCATGAGCATGTCTCTCTACGAGGGGAGGGATGGTGAAACTTGCTGCACCGTAACGGTCACGCCGCAGCCTGGTTCCCCGTCGAGGTCGTCCGCTTGACGGCCGGATCGGCCGTCGGGGTGGGGAAGATCAGCCGTGCGGTGATGCCGCCCTTCTCGTTGCGCACCACTTCGGCGCGGCCGCGCAGCTGGCGACCGAAGGCCGTCATCAGGGTGCGCCCGACGCCGGAGCTGACCAGGGCGTCGTCCGGCGCATCGCCGTCGTCGCAGATCTCCAGCGTCGCCTCGTCGCCATCCACCTTGAAGTTCACGCTCAGGGTTCCGCCGCGCCCGGCGAAGGCGTGCTTCTGGGCGTTGGTGACCGCCTCGACCGCGAACAGGGCCAGCGGCGCCAGCCGGTCGGGGTCGATCACCAGGTCGTCGACATGGATTTCGGTGCGGACGTGTGCGCCCTGGACGGCCTCGGCGGAAATTAGCTGAGCGGTCAGCTCCTCGAGGAAGGCGCGCAGGTCGACGCGCTTCAGGTCCGGCCCCTGGTAGAGGGCGCGGTAGATGAGGGCCAGTGCGGTGATCCGCTGGCGAGTGTCGGACATCGCGGCCCTGGCGGCCGGGTCCGACAGCGCCCGCTGCTGCATGCTGAGTAGCGAGGAGATGACCTGCAGGTTGTTCTTCACGCGATGGTGGATCTCGCGCATCAGGTCGTCCTTCTGCGCCAGGGAGTCGCGCAGCGAGGCGTCACGCCCGACGATGGCGTCGGCCATGTCCTCCAGGGTTTCGGCGAGGTCGCGGATCTCCGGCGGCGCCTGATCGGCGTGCACGGGCCGCACGCTGAGGCGTCCACGGGCGTAGAGGGCCGCGATCCGTTGCAGGTAGGCGATCCAGCGGATCACCACCCGCTCGGTGACCACCGACACGGCCACCAGGGCCAGGATGAAGGTCAGGATCGGGAAGACGATGCTGGTCAGCGGGTTGAGCGTCGCCCAGGAGAACAGGCCGCCCGAACGTGCCGAGAGCACGACATAGAGTTGGTCGCCGACCAGGGGGGCTGCGGAAAACACCCGCTGCTCGCGACGCATGTCGCGGTCGTACCAGACCAGAGAGCCCTGCTTTTGGGCCTTCTCGCGCCAGTCTGTCGGCAATTCGGGGAAGGCTTCCTTGTCCGTGGCGTTGATATAGCCGCCGTCGCCGTCGACCAGGGCCACCTCGGCGCCTTCCGGCAAGGAACGGTCGGCGGTGCGCGGGGCCAGGCTCTCCAGCGAGATCACCGCCACTAGGCCGCCGTCGAACCCCACGCGCGGATCGGTGGCCGGCACCGCGGCCAGCAGGGCGGGGACATTGGCGTAGGACGCGCCGGGATCGCGGGTGATCACCAGGCTGTCGCCGGCGGCCAGCCGCTGGAACCAGGGGCGGGTCGCGCGGATCGGGTCGGCCGGCACGTTGTCGGCGGCGCAGGCCACCCGGCCGATCCGGTCGAAGCGGATCAGGTTCGAATAGCCGGGAATGCGGTGGGTGACCTCGGCCAGGCGTTGGGCGCAGTTGAAGCCGACCGAGCCGGGGGCCAGGGTCTCGAGCAGGATGTCGGCGGCTTCCATCCGCGCGCGGGCGGTCGCGGCGCTGCGCTCAGATGCTGCGGCCAGTTCCTCTCGGAGTTGAACGCCTTCGCGCCGGAAGGCGATGGCCGATTGGAGCACCCCAAGGACCAGCACCGGCAACAGCGCCGCGGCCAGAGCCGCCGTCAGCCGGACCCGGATGGTGGATAAGGAACCCCAAGGCGAGACGTGCATCCTCCTGCCCTAGCGAACAGTACTCAGCCGCTCCGCGTCGGCGAGAATGGAGCTCATGGCGTCACCGGCCGCGCTCCCATCCCGCTCGTATGAGCCGTCTTCGAGAATGACATGCAGGGCGCGCCGCGCCCGGCTGACCCGGCTCTTCACAGTGCCCACGGCGCAGCCGCAGATGTCGGCCGCTTCTTCATAGGCGAAGCCGCCGGCCCCGACGAGGATCAGGGCTTCGCGTTGTTCCGGCGGCAGTTGAGCCAGGCTGAGCCGCAGTTCGTCCAGCGCCACCGGCGCCTCCGGATCATCGACCGCCACCAGGGTGCGTTCGGCCGATTCCTGGTCGAGCTGGGTCTGGCGCCAGGAGCGGCGCTTCTCGGAATAGAACTGGTTGCGCAGGATCATGAAGGTCCAGGCCTTCATGTTGGTGCCCATCTGGAAACTCGCGCGGGCGTCCCAGGCCTTCATCATGGCGTCCTGCGCCAGATCGTCGGCGCCGGCCGGTTCGCCGGCCAGGGTGCGGGCGAAGGCGCGCAGATGCGGAATGAGTTTGACCAGCTCGCGCTTGAACGCCTCGTCAGTCGCGGGGTCGGTCGGCGGCCGGGCCTTGCTGTCGCCGGCCATCAGCCATTCTCCGCAGACTTCTTGTCCGCCTGGCGAAGGATGGCCAGGAATTCGTCGGGAACCGGTTCGCTGACGACTTCGTCGAACATCTGGCGCAGCCGCACGCCGATCGCCTGCTGGCGCAGGCGGGCTTCGTCCAGCGCCGCCGGCGCTCTGCGCCGATCCTCAGTGGCTCGCTGTTCTATCATGTCATCGGCGCCCGGCTTTCGCAGAGCCCGCCCCCTCGGTTCGTTATCGTCGCCGGTCAACGCCTCATCCCACCCAGGGTTCCATGGTGCACTATATAGCATGGGGAAAACCATGTTCTGAGGGAACCGGTTCCCAAAGGCGACGTTTGGACCACATGATGCATCCCCATGTGGGGACGTTGCCCCGTGGGCGTTAACTTTCATCTCCAAGGGAGGGGTTTGACTTGAGTCTTCTTGCCCGACTGGCGCCGCATTTGCCTTACGTGCGTCGCTATGCGCGCGCGCTTACCGGCGATCAGACCACCGGCGACCATTATGTGCGGGTCGCGCTGGAAGCCGTGGCCGCCGGCGACCGGGTTCTGGAGGACAACCTCACCCCACGCGTCGCGCTCTATCACGTGTTCCACGCCATCTGGCTCTCCACCGGCGCCCAGCTTGAAGCGCCGAACGAGGACGACAGCGGCGTCGACGACGCCAGCCGCCGGCTGATGCGGATCGCGCCGCGCTCGCGCCAGGCGTTCCTGCTCACCGCGCTTGAGGGGTTCACACCCTCTGAAGCCGCGCAGATCCTGGCCGTGGACTTCTCCGAGGTCGAACGGCTGATCGCCGAGGCTCAGGCCGAGATCGACGCCGAACTGGCCACCGACGTCCTGATCATCGAGGACGAGCCTGTCATCGCCGCCGATATCGAGGCGCTGGTCACCGAGCTTGGCCACACCGTGGTCGACATCGCCGCCACCCGCACCGAAGCGGTCGACGCCGTGGCCCGCAAGACGCCGGGCCTCGTGCTCGCCGACATCCAGCTGGCGGACGGATCGTCCGGCATCGACGCGGTGAAGGACATCCTCGCCCGCTACGATGTGCCGGTGATCTTCATCACCGCCTTCCCAGAGCGCCTGCTGACCGGGGAGCGGCCCGAGCCGACCTTCCTGATCACCAAGCCGTTCCAGCCGGAAACGGTGAAGGCGGCGATCGGTCAGGCGCTGTTCTTCCATCCGCGTAACACCCGCAAGGCGGCCTAGGCCAAACGGGTTTTCTGCAATTTGGAACCGCCGCGCCCCCGAAAGGCGCGGCGTTTTCATGTGTGGGGTCGGGCGGGCGCCTAGCGCGGCGCGGTGTTTGGCGACGGCGTGGTCTGCTGCGCCGCCGGGTCGCCCATGTTGAAGGCGTTCGCGGTGTCGGTCCTACGGTTGTAGTTCGGGGCGGTGGAGGCCAGATCGTCGGCCCTCCACGACCAGGCGCCGAACAGGGCGAGCGCGGCCAGCGCGGTCGATACGACCAGAACCCAGAACATGTGCACGCCGAAACGGCCCTGGCGGGCGCGGGTGGCGTTGAGCGTGAACCGGGAAGAGGAGCGCGAGAGGATGGCCATCTAGATCGTCTCCGTTAGTGCGCCAGCAGGCTGAAGGGCCCAGGGGGGACTGGACGGGCGGCGTCGTCGCGAACCACCGACATCTGGCCGAGCACGGCGCCGGCCAAGGCTACGGACAGGATGACCGCCAGCGCCGCCCATCGGCTGTGCCTGGCGCCCTCGTTCGAGCTGGCGACATGGGTGTGCGGGTCTTCGTGCGTGCCAATCACGGTCTTCGCCCCTGACAAGACGGGCGATGCACCCGTATCTCGCTAACGTGCGGGGCGTGTCTGGTGTTCCCCGGCCGCCGCCCGTCGAACACATCTGCTTGCACGGGCTTCGATTGGCGCGCGGGATCTCCTATTTAAGGGACATGACTCAGTTGAAGATCGCCCTCGTCACCGTTCTTGGCTTCGCTCTGGCCGTCGCGTCCCAGGTCCAGGCGCAGATTCCGTCAGCTTCCACCTCGGGTGTGAACGCCGCGGCGCGCATGCAGGACGGCGGCCCGGGCGGATCGTCCGCGGCTTCGCTGGAGGGGCGCACCGTGCGCGGTCAGGGCGGCGTCGTCCTGGGCCACGTCGAACGGGTCATTCTGCGGGCCGACGGCTCCCCGGTTCAGGTTCTGGTCCGCCCGAAGGGGCCGCGCGCCGGCGGGCCCCGCAGCCTGGCCTATTCCTCCCTGCGCGTGGACGGCGATGGCCTTTCCATCCCGCTGAACCAGGCTGAATTCAACGCCATGCCGGCGATCGATGTGACCGGGAAATAGGCGGAAAAAATTTCAGACGCTCGGGGAACGTTCGGCACGGACAGGGGTTTATGGTCTGCGGAGGCGGCGACGCCCCCCCCGACTTGAGGCCGGCGACCATGCCGGCCTGCTGCCTCCGCACCCCTTTTCTCGATGATGCAGACTTAAACGGCGGGCCCTGGGCCCGCCATTTCTTTTGGGCCGATCGCGACCCTACCGGGCGCTCAACTCGACCGTGACATCGGCCCGGCGGCGCAGCGGCCGCGGGTCGCCGCCCGCCGTGACCGCGCCGCTCTGGCCGGCCGCGGCCAGGTCGAACTCCGCCGCCGGCAGACCAATGGCTTCCAGGGTTCGCGTCACCGACGCCGCTCTTTGCTTGGAGATTTCTAGATTGGCGGCCGGGGCGCCGACCGCGTCGGCCAGCCCCAGCACCAGAACGCGATCAACCTTGCAGGGCTTGGCCTGGGTCGCGGCCTGGGACAGCACTGCGCGGCCTTCTTTCGTGACCTCGGCGCTGTCGGGTTCGAAATAGATCTGGACGGTGATGTCGTCGCAGGCGGCGGTGGCCTTGACGATGCGGTCGCGCGGGTTACTCGAGCTGGCGCAGCCGGACACGGCCAGGCCGGCCCCGATCGTAATCGCAACGATGGTCGAAACCTTCATTCCCAGCCCCATAGTCCTAAACCCCTGCACACACGGAAAGGGCGATCAGCATAGCTGACCGCCCTATCTAAGCTAGTCTAGGCGAACGGCGTTCGTATCAACGCGGGCTGCCATTTTCCCAATAATAACGACCGGTCGCGGAGTCGTAGTAGTAATAGCGTCCCACCCGTTCATCGTAATATTGCCGACGGTTCGGGGTTTCGGCCCCGCAGCCGCCGTCCTGGCGACAGCCGCGCACCGCGCCGGCCGTGCCGCCGAGCGCCGCCCCGATGGCCGCGCCGGTCCCGGCGTCGCCGCCGCCTACGTTATTGCCGATCACCGCGCCGGCCAGCGCGCCGAGCGCGGCCCCGCCAGCGGCGTTGCGTTCCACGTTGCCGGTCGTTGTGCAGGCCGCGGCCAGCAGGCCAGCGCCGGCGATGGCGATCAGCGGCTTTATAGAAAGGGCCTTGAGCATAGGGGCTCTCCTTGAACATATCCCGCCGACCCCAACGCGCCGCCGAAGGTGGAGTTCCGGCTGGAACCCCGTTTCAGGCTTTACCGTTAGGGCAGGACAAATGAACTGGAGCCCCCACATGCCCTGGCGTCGCCAAGCAGGCCGCAGCCTGCGCGATACAATCGGGGCCAAGGCCCCTCCACCGCCCTGCGGTTGTGCATCGGACGGGCGGGCCGAGCGAACATGGATGTAAGGCCGAAGGTCTCCCGCATCGAGGTGGTGGTGAACATCGCCTCGGGCAGCGTATCGACGCAGGCGCCGGATGAAATGCGGGCCCTGCTTTCCGAACTGGGGCTGACGGCCAATGTTCGCGCGCCGGAAGGCGGCGACCTGACGCGTGCGCTGCGCGAGGCGGTGGACGCCGCGCCTGACCTGCTGGTGATCCTGGCCGGTGACGGGACGGCGCGCACGGCGGCCGAACTGGCCGGTCCTGACGGCCCGCTGATCGCGCCGCTGCCTGGGGGCACGATGAACATGCTGCCGCACGCGGTCTATGGGGAGGTCCCCTGGCAAGACGCGCTTCGGGCGACGCTGGAGACCGGTCGGGAGCGCACGATCGGCGGCGGGCGGATCGACGGCCGCGACTTCCTGGTGGCGGCGATCCTGGGATCGCCGGCGCTCTGGGCGCCGGCCCGCGAGGCGGTGCGCGAGGGTAAGCTGACCCTGGCGGCGCGTCGGGCGCAGCGCGCCTGGCGGCGGGCCTTCTCCGGGCGGCTGCGCTATGCGCTGGACGGTGGTCCGCGCGGCAAGGCCGAGGCCCTGGCCTTCCTCTGCCCCCTGGCCTCCAAGGCGATGTCCGGCGACGAGCAGGCGCTGGAGGCCGCGGTGATCGATCCCAAGACCATCATGGAGGCTGCGCGGATCGGCCTGAACGCCCTGGTGTCCGACTGGCGCATCGACGCCTCGGTCCAGACCCAGCATTGCCGCACGGCCGGGGTCTGGGCGGCGGGCCGTATTCCGGCGGTGCTGGACGGCGAGCCGGCGCGCCTGGCCTCGGCGGCCAAGGTCGAGTGGCGTCCGAAGGTCGCGCGCATCCTGGCTCCGCCGGCGGTCGAGGGCGCGGCGTGATCCGTATCGCCCACCTTTCGGACATCCATTTCGGCGGCGAGAACGTGGCGGCGGTCGCCGCCGCCGCTGAGCTCATAAGCCAGGGCGGCTTTGACCTGACCATCGTGTCGGGCGACCTCACCCAGTTCGGTGCGGTGGGCGAGTTCGAGGCCGCGGCCTCATGGCTGAAGACCCTGCCGGGGCCGCTGCTGGTCTGCCCCGGCAATCACGACGCGCCCTATCTGGCCTGGTGGGAGCGGTTCTTCGCGCCGTTCGGCCGCTTCGAGCGCCTGATCGGCCCGGCCCAGACTCAGACCCATGTGGCCGATGGTTTCGTGGTGCGCGGCCTGAATTCCGCGCGCGGCGTCCAGCCGCGGGCCAACTGGTCGAAGGGACAGGTCTCGCGCCGCCAGACCCGGCAGGCTGGGGACTGGCTGTGCTCAGCCCCTGACGCGAAGCTGAAGATCCTGGTCTGCCATCATCCGCTGACTGAAATGATCGGCGGCCCGATGACCGGACGTGTGTGGGGCGGGACCGCCGCCGCCCGGGCCTTGGCTGAATGCAGGGTCGATCTGGTGCTGACGGGGCATATCCATGCGCCGTTCGCCTGGCCCTATCCGTTCGGCGACGGCAAGACCTATGCGGTCGGCGCGGGCACCCTGTCGGTGCGCGAGCGCGGCGTGCCGGCCAGCTTCAACATCATCGAGGCCGACGCCCAGGAAATCCGGGTCGTCGCCCAGGCGTGGGAGCGGTCGCACTACACGCCGTTCCGGACCTGGTCGCTGGACCGCAGACGCTAAAACGCCCGCCCCGGTGACGGGGCGGGCGCTTCAGTCTTAAGGTTTTCAGGCCACTACAGCGCGCCGCGCCCTCGAACCATGTGCATGACGAGGGAAACCACGAACAGCACCAAGAAGACGAAGAATAGAATCTTGGCGATACCGATCGCGGCGCCTGCGATAGAGGTGAATCCCAATACACCGGCGATCAAGGCGACCACCAGAAAAGTTAAGGCCCAACCGAGCATGTCGTTCCTCCCAATCTGTGTCCGGTAAGAGGAACGTCCTTAAGCTTTGGTTGTTCCAGAATTCTACGCGGGCTTCGGATAGGCCCAGACTTCGCCCTCGCCGCGGGCCGCTGCGTACTGGTCGGCCGCGAAGCCCCAATGGGCCAGGGCGTCGAACCAGGCCTTAAGGAAGGCCTCGCGGTCGTTCTTGTGATCCAGGTAGTAGGCGTGCTCCCAGAGGTCGCAGACGATCAGCGGCGTCTGGCCCTTGTTCGGCAGCAGGTCTTCGCCGTCGTGGGTGTCGACGATCTTCAGGGTGTCGCCCTCGGCCGCCAGCCAGACCCAGCCCGAACCGAAGTGGGCCACGCCGGCCTTGACGAACTCTTCCTTCAGCTTGTCGAGGCCGCCGAAGTCGCGGTCGATGGCCTTGGCCAGGTCGCCGTCCGGCGTCTGTTTCGTGGGGGACATGCACGCCCAGAAGAAGGCGTGGTTCCAGGACTGGGCGGCGTTGTTGAACAGCTTGCGGGACTCGGCCTTGCCGGCGGTCTCACGCACGAGGTCTTCGAGGCTGGCGGGCTTTTGGCCCTTTTCCTCGAGAATCTGGTTGGTGACGTCGACATAGCGCTTGTGATGCTTGTCGTGGTGCAGGTGCATCGTGGCCTTGGAGATCACCGGCTCCAAAGCGGCGTGGTCATAGGCGAGGTCGGGCAGTGCAAACATAAGACATTCCTGGGGAGGGGAGGTGGGCCGGAGCCCGCAGTCCCATGGAAACCCCGAGCGTCCGGTTTGGTTCGCTATTTCTTGGAGGCGCGTCCGGCCATTACGGCCGATATCACCGCGGCGGTGATCTTGGGGTTCTTCAGGGCGACCGCCGCGGCGGCGCCGATGGCCCCCACCGCGACCCAGGGCTTGTCCCGAACCAGTTCGAACATCCGCGAGGTCAGGTCGCGTTGCTCCTCCTGCTTCAGGGCGTGGGGCGAGGGGTTGGCCTTGCCCAGCAGCATGGCCGCCAGGACGCCCATCACCGCCAGCGCGACGGCGGCGACGGCGGCCGCGCCCCAGGCCGGCCCGACCACGGGGACGAGGGCCGCGTTCAGGGCCAGCGCCAGGAAGACCACGCAAACCACCGCCGCCGCGGCGAGCGCGGCGACGGCGGTGGCGTAATAGATCGCCTTCCTCAGGATCAACGGTTACGGCCGCTGGCCAGCAGGATACCGACCAGCAGGCCCACGCCGAGCGCGGCGCCGGCGGCGACCAGCGGGCGTTCCTTCACGCGCTCGACGACATAGCGCTGGGCTTCGTCGAGGTGTTCGCCGGCGTTGTCGGCATAGGTGCGCGATTGGGCGCGGATCTGTTCCATGCCCTCGGCGACGACCTTTTCGAAGCGCTTGGCGGCGTCATTGAAGCTGCGTTGAGCCTCGCCGGACAGCTTGGCGGCGGAGTCGGCGACCGAGCTGGCGGCGGCCAAGGCTTCATCTTTGTATTCGGAGGCGTTGGTGGCCATTTCGGAGTCTCCAAGTAATGCGGTCAGGCTCAAGAGGTTGTCTTGAGGATGGCATGTGAGCCTTGCCGGAACGTCAAAGACAATAGGCGGTTCCAGGGCGTGCGGAAAGCCGTTTGGGACGCGTCTATCAAAACAAGGCATACAACTTGTGGTTCCTGTCGCTTCCGCTCGAACCCAGCTTTATGGTCACGTATGGCGACGCCAGCCGCTGAATCGAACCTGGACCGTGAGCGCCTAGAGTTGGCGCTGCAATCCGCACGCCTGGGTGAATACGAGTGGGATATGGTTCGCGACGTCCTGCACGTCAGCGAACGCATGGCCGAAATCACCGGACTGCCGGCCGGCGAGACGCCCGCCGACAAGGGCGCGCTGCTCTATCGGGGGGTGCATCCCGAGGATCGCGAGAAAACCCGCAAGTACATGGAAGCCTCGATGCGCGCCGAGGGCCGCTTCGAGACCGAGTATCGGCGGATCCGCGAGGACGACGGCCGTATCGTCTGGGTGCGTTCCTCGGGCGTGCTGGTCAGCGATGAGAACGGCCGGCCGGTGCGGGTCTGCGGCGTAACCCAGGACGTCAGCGACCGCCGGCTGGAGGAAGACCGCCGCCGCGCCCTGATGTCGGAGCTGGATCACCGGGTGAAGAACGTCCTGGCGGCGGTCCAGGCCCTGGCCCAGCAGACCGCCAAGCGGACCACGTCTCTCGACAGTTTCCTGAAGACTTTCGCCGGGCGCTTGAAATCGATGGCCTCGGCCAACGAACTGCTGACCGCCGCGCGCTGGCGCGGGGCCGCCATCGCTCATCTGGCCGCCGCCGAGCTGGGCGGCATCGCGCCGGGCCAGACCCGGTGGGAGGGGCCAGAGCTCTTCCTGACGCCGCGAGCGGCCAACGCCCTGTCCCTGGCCCTGCACGAACTGGCGACCAACGCCGTGAAGTACGGCGCGCTGTCCAACGAGAGCGGCCGGGTCGATGTGCGCTGGAATCGTATCGCCGACGGCGGCTTTGAATTGTTCTGGACGGAAAGCGGCGGCCCGCCGGTTCCGCTGCCGACCCACAGGGGTTTCGGCGCCACCTTGCTTGGCCAGGTGACCGGGCGAGAGCTGAATGGCGAGGCCGAGGTCGAGTATCGCCGCGCCGGCGTGCGCGCCCGCCTGCGGGCTGGGCCGGCGGCGGTGGTCGAACGTCCCGAAACCGTGCCCGACGCACCGGCCCCGCGGCTGGCCGCCGCCGTTCCCCTCGTCAGCGGCTCGACGGACCTGCGCGGGGCGCGGGTCCTGATTGTCGAGGACGCGGTGCTGCTGGCGCTGGAGCTGGAGACCGGGCTCTCCGAGGCCGGGGCCGAGGTGGTCGGTCCGGCCTATGAACTGTCCGAGGCGATGACCCTGCTGGACGGCCCCATCGACGCGGCCGTGCTGGACGCCAACCTCAACGGTCTTTCGGTCACGCCGGTGGCCGAGGCCTTGGCGGCTCGGGGCGTGCCCTTCGTATTCGCGACCGGCTATGGCGAGGCGGGCGGCGCGCCGCTCGGTTTCGATGCGCCGGTGATCCGCAAGCCCTACGACGTGACCCAGGTGGCCGCCGCCGTCGCCGCGCTGTTGGCCAAGAGCTAGCGCGTCAGAAATTCGATCATCGCCGGAACCGCCGTACGGTCCTGGATCATGAACAGGTGTCCGCCGTCGAACATCCGTAGCTCGGCGCCGGGGATGCGAGCGGCCATGCGCTCCTGAGTTTCGGGCAGGGCGACGCCGTCATAGCGTCCGCCAGCGATCAGGGTCGGGACCGCGATCTGCGGCAGGCGCTCCCAGGTGTCGTGGGCGGCGCGCGCCTCGAGCTGGCGCTGGGCGCCTTCGCGGCGGCCGGGCTCATCGGCGAAGGGATCGGCCGAGGTCAGGGCGATGACCTTGGCGTAGGTCTCGGGATTGGCGCTGGCCCAGGCGTCGTCGCGCCGGGTGTCGGAGATCGGCGTCAGGTGTTTGGCCCTGGCCTCTCCGGTCAGGTGGCCGATCTCGTGGAAGGGATAGGAGGCGCCGCCCGCGCCGCCGGGCGAGCTGCAGGCCAGCACCAGGCGGCGGATCTTCCGGGGATGCCGCAAGGCCAGTTCCTGGGCGACCATGCCGCCGAACGAAACCCCGACCACATGCGCCGCGTCCCAGCCCTGGGACTCCATCAGCGCCGCGGCGTCATCGGCGTAGTCGGTCATGCTGTAGGGTAGGTCCGGCTTATCTGAACGCCCCAGGCCGCGCTGGTCGTAGGAGATCATGTCGAAGGCCCGGGCCAGCGGACCATCGAACTGGTTGGGCTTGTTGCGCAGGTCGCCGCCGGTGCCGGAGATGAACAGCAGGCGTTCGCCCGATCCGGCGCGTTCGAAATAGAGCGAAAGGCCGTTCACGGTCGCGACGGGCATTGAGCGGTTTCCCCCTGGTTGTCGCCATGGGGCGGCGCCTTGGACGCCCCGGTCAACCCGGCTTTGCATTGACAGGCCGCTTGGCGCCCCGAAGTCTCGGTGTCGATCGGGGAGGAATATGGACCAGATTCTGCGCGTCGCTGTCGGCCAGAGCCAGGTCGGTCTCGATCACCACGCCAATGGCCGGGAGGTCCGCCGGCTGATGCGCCAGGCGGCCGATATGGGCGCTCAGCTGGTGCAGTTCCCGGAGGGCGCGATCTCCGGCTATCCGTCGGGCGAGGGCAAGGTGAGGCTGGCCGGATGGGCCGTCGACTGGGCCGGCCTGAAGGCGGAGCTCGAGGAGACCGCGGCCCTGGCCGCCGAGCTTTCGATCTGGGTGGCGGCCGGCGCTAACCATCGGCTCACCGCGCCGAACCGCCCGCACAACAGTCTCTACGTGATCGACGAGGCCGGCGCCCTGGCCGCTCGCTATGACAAGCGCCGGCTCTCCCATACTGAGGTCACCGGCTGGTACACGCCAGGGCTGGACCCGGTGATGTTCCAACTCGGCGGCTTTTGCTTTGGCCTGTCGCTCTGCATCGAGATCCAATTTCCAGAACTGTTCCTCGACTACGCCGCGCGCGGCGCCGACGTCGTCCTGTTCTCCAGCTTTTCGGAAGACCCGATGTTCGGGGTGATGGCCCGGGCCTACGCCGCGGCGACCAACTGCTGGTTCGCGGTCAGCGTTCCGGCCCAGTGCAGCCCCGCGATGGCCTCAGGCGTGATCGGCCCGCACGGGCGATGGCTGGCGCGCTGCGCGGATGATGGAAGCTCGGGCGTCGTGGTCGCTGATCTGGATCGGAACGCACCTCACCTGGACGTGGCGCTCAACAAGGCCAAGCCTTGGCGCGCGCTCGCCCGGCGCGGCGAGATCTACGCGCAGACGCGGGTGGACGACGTGCGCAGCGACGCTCGCGGCGAATTTTAGGATCAGACCACGCCCTTGGCCCGGAGCTCGGCGATGGCCTCGGCGGTGAGGCCGGCGCCGGCCAGCACCTCGTCGGTGTGCTGACCCAGCTCGGGGCCAGGCCAGCGGACCGCGCCGGGGGTCTCCGACATCTTGGGGAAGGCGTTCTGCATCTTGATCTTGCCGAACACCGGATGGTCGGTCTCGACGATCGACTCCCGCGCCTTGAACTGCTCGTGCTCGAGCATGTCGGGCGCGCGGAAGATGCGGCCGGCCGGAATGCCCTTGGCTTCCAGCAACTCCAGCAGCTCGTCCAGTGATTGGGTCTTGGTCCAGGCGCCGATGATCTGGTCGAGTTCGGATTGGTTGGCGCCGCGCGCCGCATGGTCGACGAACTTCGGATCGACGGCCAATTCGGGCCGGCCCATGGTTTCGCAGAGCCGGGCGTAGACGGTGTCGCCATTGCCGCCGATCAGGATCATCTCGTCATTGGCGCAGGGATAGACGTTGGACGGGGCGATGCCGGGCAGGACCGAGCCTGAGCGTTCGCGGACGTAGCCGGTCAGGTCGTATTCGGTGACCAGGTTTTCCATCACCGCCAGCACGCTCTCATAGAGGGCCGCGTCGACCACCTGGCCGCGGCCGGTGCGCTCGCGGGCGTGCATGGCCATGGTGATCCCCATGACCGCATGCATGGCGGTCAGGCTGTCGCCGATGGAGATGCCGGCGCGGGCTGGCGGGCGGTCCGGCTCGCCGGTGACGTGGCGCAGGCCGCCCATCGCCTCGCCGATCAGGCCATAGCCGGCGCGGGTGGCGTAGGGGCCAGTCTGACCAAAACCGGAGACGCGGGCCATGATCAGGCGCGGGTTGCGGGCGGCCAGGGCCTCATAGCCCATACCCCATTTTTCCATGGTGCCGGGCCGGAAGTTCTCGATCAGCACGTCGGCGCCGTCGATCAGGGTCTCGGCGATGGCGCGGCCCTCGGGCGTGCGCAGGTTCAGGCCGACGGACTTCTTGTTGCGACCGATCACCGGCCACCAGGGCGAGAGGCCCTTGGGCAGGCTGCGGCCCCATTGGCGCATCGGATCGCCGACCTTGGGGTCCTCGATCTTGATCACGTCGGCGCCGAAGTCACCGAGGATCTGACCGCAGAACGGCCCGGCGATCAGGGTGCCCATCTCGATGACCCGCAGGCCCTTCAGCGGGCCTTCGTTAGCTGCATCCGTCACGTCTGGCCCCTCTTGGAGATCTGTTCGCCGCTTCGCTTGGACCGTCATGACCCCGCGTCTGTCAATGCTACAGGCGGGGCTGCAGGCGGCGGGGGTTCACAGGATGGGCCTGCGGGCGTATGGCGGCGGTATGACCGCCTACGTCCTGCCGCCGCCCGCGCCCACCGTCGCGTCTGTCGAGGGGGAGGCAGGCGTTTTCCCCGTTCGGCGCATTCTCTGCGTGGGCCGCAACTACGCCGCCCATCGCAAGGAGATGGGGGGCGATGACCGCGACCCGCCGTTCTTCTTCGCCAAGCCGGCAGACGCCCTCGTCGCGCCGGGCCAGGCCGTGCCCTATCCGTCACGGACGGCGAACCTGCATCACGAGATCGAACTGGTGGTGGCGCTGAAAAGCGGCGGCCGCGATATCGCCGTCGAGCAGGCGCTGGAGCACGTCTACGGCTACGCGGTCGGCGTCGACCTCACGCGCCGTGACCTGCAGAACGCCGCCAAGGACAAAGGCCACCCCTGGGAGGCCGCCAAGGGCTTCGACGCCTCGGCGCCGATGTCGCCGATCCGCCGCTGGGACGGGCCGCCGCCGCAGGGCCGCATCGCCATCACGGTGAACGGGGAGCTGCGCCAGGAGGGCGCGGTCGCCGACATGATCTGGAACGTCGCCGAAATCATCGCCGAGGCCTCCAAGCTATGGACCCTGGCGCCCGGCGACCTGATCTTCACCGGCACGCCGGAGGGCGTTGGTCCTCTCGTGGTCGGCGACGTCGTGACCGGCGAGGTCGAGGGTGTGGGCAAGCTGAGTTTCGAGGTGACCGCATGACATTCGTACTGCACAGCGCCTGGCGTGCGACGGCTCCGTACCGCGTGCGTATCGGCTTGGCCCTGAAGGGCGTGGCCTACGACTATGCGGCCGTGGACCTGATCGCCGGCCAGCAGCGCGAGCCGGCCTATCGCGCCGTCAATCCTCAGGGCCTGACGCCGGCGCTGGACATCGGCGGCCAGGTGCTGACCCAGAGCCTGGCGATCCTGGAGTGGCTGGAAGAGACCTATCCCGACCCGGCCATCCTTCCGCAGGCGCCGCTGGACCGCGCGACGGTGCGCTCCATCGCCGGGGTGATCGCCTGCGACATCCATCCCCTGAACAACACCAGGGTCGGCCGCGCCCTGAACAAGATGGGGATCGACAAGGACGGCATCCTGGCCTGGACCCAAGGCTGGATCATCGACGGCTTCACCGGGCTGGAGCCGGTCATCGCCAAGCACGGCAAGGGCTTCGCCTTTGGCGACCAGCCGACCATCGCCGACTGCTGCCTGGTGCCCCAGGTCTATTCGGCGCGCCGCTTCGAGGTGGACCTGACCCCGTTCCCCGCGATCCGCGCCGCCGCCGATCACGCCGCCCAGCATCCCGCCTTCGCCGCCGCCCATCCCGACAAACAACCGGACGCCGTCCATGCTTGAAGACCTGAAAGAGAACAACCGCATCTGGGCGGCTGGAAAGCTCTCTGTCGATCCGGGGTTCTTCAAGCGCCTGGTCGCGCAACAGAGCCCGGAATATCTATGGATCGGCTGCTCCGACAGCCGGGTGCCGGCCAACGAGATCGTCAACCTCGATCCGGGCGAGCTGTTCGTTCACCGCAACGTCGCCAACCTGGCCCCGCCGCAGGACGCCAACTACCTGTCGGTGCTGCAGTTCGCGGTCGATGTGTTGAAGGTGAAGCACATCATGGTGGTGGGCCACTATGGCTGCGGGGGCGTGGCCGCCGCGGTGGACGGTAAGCGCCGGGGGCTGGTCGATCACTGGCTGCACCCGATCCGCGAGGTCTATGCCGAGAACCGCGTCGAGCTGGAGGCGCTGCATGACCACGAGCGCCTCGACCGGCTGATCGAACTGAACGTCGTGCGCCAGGTGCGCAACGTCGCCTCCGACGTCTTCGTCCAGGACGCCTGGGCGCGCGGCCAGGACATCTGCGTTCACGGCTGGGTCTACTCGATCGCCAACGGGCTGGTGACGGATATGAACTGCGCGATCTCGGGGCCCAAGGCCCTGGAAAAGATCATCGACGAGAGCTGAGACCTAGATGCTCCCCCGCTGGGGGAGCTGTCGGCGAAGGCCGACTGAGGGGGACTTTGACTGCTGAGGCCGCAAGCCCCC
>NZ_LMHT01000006.1:29122-50852 GCF_001429025.1 Phenylobacterium sp. Root700
CCCAGCGGGGGAGGATCTTCGCGCAGCGCTACCCCTTGATCCGAACGCGCGCCGTTGCCTTGCGGCCCTGCCCATCGACGACGGTGATCGGGTAGAATCCCGGCCCCTTTGGCCGCCAGATCACCCGGCCGCTGACCGGGTCCGGCGTCAGCGGCTGGCCCGCCACGTACCACGACAGATTTTCGCCGCCGGCCGCCAGGGCCAGGCCGCGAGAGGTGGGGCCGAAGGCTTCGACCTGCACGCTTGAGCCGTTCGGCGGGAAGATCAGACGCGGGCCTTCGTTGCGCTGTTCCAACTTGGCCAGGGCCTGCGGCGCGGCGCGGGGCGCGATCGGGCGCGGGGCCGAGGGCGGGGCGTCGATCAGGTCGGCGGCGTCGAACAACAGGGGCAGGGCGGCGTCGCGGCCGGTCAGGCCGCCGCGCGCGCCGCCGTCGGCGCGGCCGGTCCAGACCACGATCACATAGGGTCCGATCACGCCCGCGGCCACGGCGTCGCGAAAGCCGTAGGAGGTGCCGGTCTTGAAGGCCATTACCGGTCGGCCCTTGGTCAGGGCCGCAGGGGTCGATCCGGCCGGGGGCGGAGTTTCGCGCAGGATGTCCAGCACCTGGGTCGCGGCCTCGGCGCGCATCAGCCGCCGTCCGCCCTGATGCTTGCGGCGCTCGGCCTCAACTTCCGTCCAGGCCAGCGGCTTGGCGACGCCGCCGTCGCCGAGCGCGGCGTAGAGCACCGCCAGGTCGCGCAGGGTGATGCCGACCCCGCCCAACGCCAGGGCCAGGCCCGCCGACCGGGTCTGGGCCCTGGGCCGGATCAGATTGACGCCGACCGCATCGACGCGGGCCTCGAAGGCGCCAGGGCCGACCTTGTCCAGCAACTCCACCGCCGGGACGTTCAGCGAATTGGTCAGGGCCTCGCGGGCCGTGACCTTGCCGCGAAACACGCGGTCGAAGTTTTCCGGCTGGTAGTCGCCGAACCGGCGGGCGGCGTCCTCGATCTCCGTATCCGGCGCGGCGATGCCGTCGTCGAAGGCGAAGGCGTAGATGAAGGGCTTCAGCGCCGAGCCGGGCGACCGCACGGCCCGGGTCATGTCGATCCAGCCGCCGGGGCGTTGAAGCCCGCCCGAGCCGACGGCGGCGCGGACGGCGCGGGTCTCGATCTCGACCACCAGGATGGCGGCGGTGGCTTCCGGTCCTTGGGCGCGGGCGACCTGGGCGGCTAGCGGCTCCAGCCTTGATTGCAGGCCCGCGTCGATGGTCGAGACCACCGAGGCTTGGGAAGCCGGCGCGGCGCGGGCCAGTTCGCCGGCCACATGCCAGGCCATGGCCGGGAACGGCGCGCGGCCCGGCAGGGGTTCGTCCTGCGCCTCGGCGGCGGCGACCTCGGTCAGGGCGCCCATGCGGATCATCTTGTCGAGCACCTGCCGTCTTGCGGCGCGGGCGGCCTCGGGGCGGCGGTCGGGACGGCGGGCCTCCGGCGACTGCGGCAGGGCGATCAGCAGGGCCTGTTCGCCGGCCGTCAGGGTCTCGGGCTCATGGCCGAAATAGGAGAGGCTGGCGGCGCGCACGCCCTCCAGGTTGCCGCCATAGGGGGCGAGCGTCAGGTAGAGCGCCAGGATCTCGCGCTTGGAGAGCCGCGCTTCCAGCTGCACCGCTCGGACCATCTCGATCAGCTTGGCCGGCAAGGTGCGGGGGCGCGGCTCCAGCAGGCGGGCGGTCTGCATGGTGAGCGTCGAGGCGCCGGACGTCACGCGCCCGGATGTCGCCGCCGATCCCGCCGCCCGGATGACCGCCAGGAGGTCGACGCCGGGATGCAGCCAGAAGCGGGCGTCCTCGATGCGGATCAACCGCTTGGTGAAGGTGGTGTCGGTGCGATGGAGATCAGCGCGGATCCGCCAGCGCCCGTCCTCCACAGGCAGGGCGCGCAGCCACGCGCCTCGCCGGTCGAGGGCGACCGGCGAGGACCGCCCGGCGCGGCTCATGTCGGGCGGGAACAGCGCGTCGAGGGTGAACACCGCCACCTGCGCCGACAGCAGGCCGATCAGACCAAGCGTGATGAAGCGCACGCGCCCGGATGCTCCCCCATTGGGGGAGCTGTCGGCGGAGCCGATTGAGGGGGACTTTGACTTCTGCCCCAGAGCCCCCTCCGTCGCGCTGCGCGCGCCACCTCCCCCAGCGGGGGAGGATCTGCTCTCCTCACTCATTGGCCGGGCGCGATCACCGTGCGCTCGGCGGCGGTGCGGGCGTTCAGGCTTGGGCGGTACATGTCGCGGGCCTGGGCGCCCGGCAGCAGGAAGTCGCCCGGCGTCACCGCTCGCGCCACATAGGCGAAGGTGAAGCTGGACTTGCCGGCCAGGTCCATGGCCGCGACATAGCGGTCGTCGCGCGCTTCCTGAACGTCGGCGCTGGACAGTTCGCCGAGGAACTTGAACGGCCCGCTCTGGGCGTCGTCGGGACCAAGCACGGTCTCGATCTCGAAGCCGGCCGGCAGCGGATCGTCCACCACCAGCGCCATCGCCCGCGCCTGGGCCGAGCGGCCTGACACCACCACGATCACCCGGTCGCCCTGGTTGAGGCTCCCGGCGTCCACCGAGCCGCCGGAGAAGCCGACCAGACGCTTGGACAGCGTCAGGCCGTTCTCCTCGGCGGGCGGCGCGGCGACCGGCGTGCCGGTGACGGTGACGGTGCGCCACAGGGCGCCCTTGCCGGCGTTGACGAACCCGGCCTCCGCCAGCTTGCCGACCGCCCAGCGCGGGGCGCCGCCGGCGGCGCTGAGCGGGTTGGCGCCCTTGGCGTCGATCTTGATGGCGCCGGCGGTCTTCAGCATCCAGTGGGCGGCTTGCAGCAGGCGCGCCTGTTCCTGGGTGTTGAGCGAGTCCGGGTCCTTCACGGCGTTCTCGAGGCGGCTCTGGAGGCCGCGGGCGATATCGGTCTCGCCGGCCTCATAGGCCAGGGCCACGACGGCGGCGAGATCGCGCAGCGGGCTCTGATACCAGTCGCTGTCCTCGCGATAGCCGAGCGAGCGGACCGCCTGGCGCAGGGCCGAGCGGGCGCGGGCCTTATCGCCCATCAGGGCCAGGCCGGCGCCGACCTGGGCCTTGGCCAGGGCTGAGTCCTCGTTCTTCATCTGCACGTCGTGCCACCAGCGCAGCCGGGCGAGGTCGCCGCGGCCGCCCTTGGCCAGCACGTAGAGCGCATAGGCCGAGGCGCGGCTGCGCATCGCCTCGGTGNAGGCCCAACCCTCGGGGCGCGACACCTGGCGCATGGCCGACAGCGCGCGGTCGATGGCTTCCTGCGGCACCGGGGCGCCGGCCTTCTGCGCCTCGATCAGGAAGTCGGTGACATAGGCGCCCAGCCAGGGATCGGCCTCGCCGTCGCCGACCCTCCAGAGGCCGAAGGCCCCGTCCAGGGTCTGGCGATCCAGCAGCCGCCCGACCGCGCCGTTCAGCGCCGCCGAGGACCGTCGCACCTTGGGATCGGCCGAGACCTCGCGGGCGTAGAGCAGGGGGTAGGCGGCCGAGACCGTCTGCTCGGTGCAGCCATAGGGATAGCGCGACAGCGCCACCGCGATGGGGCCGGGGTCGAAGCCGCGGAACGGGGAGTAGCTGACCTGCAGGGTGACGTCGCCCGCCGCCAGCCCGGCCAGCAGGCCGGGGGCGGGGGTATAAGCGGCGCCTGATTGTTGCAGATCATAGGTGGTGCGGGTGATCGGGCTCCAGCCCAGCCGCGTCTGGATCGGATAGTCGCGGGCGGTGGTGAAGCCAGGGCCGCTGACCTTGAAGCCGATCTTGCCGATACCGGCGCGGGTCGGGGCGTCGAAGGCGATCCGCTCGGCGATGCGCTGGCCGAGCGCCAGTTGGAAGGCCTTCTTGAACGGCGCGAGGACGCCGCCCTGGGAGGTCAGCTCGGCGATGTAGGCGCCGACCTTGCCTTCCAGATTGTGCAGCTCCAGCGTCGCGAACGCCTTGTCGCCCGGCGCCAGGAAGCGGGGCAGGGACAGTTCGGTCACCACCGGTTCGCGTACGGTCAGCGGCTTGGAGGCCGAGCCGACGGCGGTGTCGGTCCAGGCCACGGCCATCAGCCGCAGTTCGCCATTGAACTCCGGCGCTGCCAGCTTGATCACCGCCTTGCCGTCCAGGCCGGTCTCGACGATCCCCGACCACAGGGCGACCGTCTTGATCGGCGTCACCGTCAGGCCCTCGCCCCCGATGCCGTCGGCGCCGAAGCTGACATTGGCCGGCGCGCCCAGGTTGGGGTCAAGCAGGCGGCCGTAGTCGTCGCGGTAGTTGAGGCTCAGGGCCCGCTTGCCGAAGTACCACTTCACCGGATCGGGGCTCTGGAACTTGGTCAGCTGCAGGATGCCTTCATCGACCGCCGCCAGGGTCACCCGCGCGCGGCCGCCGAACCCGGCGCCCTTGATGGTGATCGGCACTTCCAGCATGGCCTTGGAATCGACCTTGGCCGGGGTGTTCAGTTCGACTGTGAGCTTCCGGTCCTTGGGATCGAGCGGCACATAGACGAGGCCCAGGGCCCGTCGCGGCTTGGGCGAGGCGACCGGGTCGCGCGGCTGCACGACGCTGACCAGGACATAGGCCCCGCCGCCCCAGGCGGCGCTGGTCTTCAGGCGCACGGTGGCTCCGTCCTTGCCGATGGTGACGGTCTTGAAGTCGATCAGGCGGTCGGTGGCCACGGCCACCTGGGCCTCGCCGGCATAGGGCGGCTTCAGGGTGATCTCGACGGTGTCGCCTTGGGCGTAGGCCTTGGTCCCGGCGCTGACGCGCACGAAGTCGGGGGCTTCGACGTCCTTGGCGGGCGAACCCCAGCCGGAGGCGAAGCGGATGACGCTCTTGGCGCCGCCCGGTCCGGTCAGTTCGAGGCGATAGTCGCCCCAGCCGAGGCGCCGCGAGATGCGGGCCGGCTGGCCGGCGGCGATGTTGATCGTCCCGCGCGCCACGACCACGTCGCGGCTGGTCCGCCGCCACTGCCAGCGGCCGTCCTGCTGGAACCAGTCATAGTCCCAGTTCTCGGCGATCAGGTTGTAGGTGGCGCCGTTGGCCGCGATGCGTTGGCCGGCGGCGTTGGCGGCGATCAGGTCCACCGAGACGGTCGGGTCGCCGCCGTTCGGCGCGTCGCCCTGTTCGATCTTGGCGCCCAGATAGACGGGCTTGGTGCGGACCTTGAGGTTCAGTCCCTCGCGCACCGGCCGTCCGCCGGGTTCGAAGACGCTGGCCGTGAAGACCGCCAGCAGCGGCTGGGCGGTGTCGCCAGCCTCTTCGGACGATAGCGCCAGGACCGCGCGGCCGTCGCCGTCGGTGACGGTCTGGCCGATCTCGAGGAATTTCTCCTCGAAGGGCTGGCGCTGGTCGCCCCACTCATAGCCTTCGAACTGCGGGAAGGGATTGGGGTCGACGCGCAGCCGCGCCTCGCCCTGGGTCTGCAGGCCCGCGCCGGCCGCGCCGTAGAGGAAGCGGGCGGTGACGTCGATCTTGCGGGTCTCGCCGCCCTTCAGCGGGATCTGGTCCTGGCCGACGGTGGTGACCGCCAGTCGTTGCGGGGCGAAGTCCTCGACCGAGAACGAGAGGTCGCCGGCCGGCTTGTCCAGGCCGTCGATTTCCAGCCGGGCGCTCCAGCGGCCGCGCGGCGCGCTCTTGGGCAGGGCGATGTCGGTGGCGATCGCGCCGGTCGGCGCGCCGTCGAACGGATAGCGCTTGAACTCCACGCCGGAGGGGCGGCGCACGATGATGACGCCCTTGCGGTCCTTCACCGCCTTGGCCTCGCGGTCGCGGAGCAGGGCGTTCAGGTGCACGGTCTCGCCGGGCCGGTAGATGCCGCGGTCGGCGTAGAGATAGCCGTCGACCGCCGAGGCGACCGAGCGGCCCGACGTGCCGGCCGCTTCGTCGGTGCGGCCGCCGATGCCTTGTTTCGAGAGATCGACCGGCGCGCGGTCGAGATCCAGCACCGCCAAGTCGCCTTCGGCCCCATAGGCCATCACCATCTTGGCGTCGGCCGCGCCTTCGCCGTCCAGCAGCGGGCGGTCGAAGCGCACGCGCCCCTGGGCGTCGGTCCTGGACTCGGCCAGGTCCTCGCCGTTGCGGGCGACCAGGGTCACGCGGACGCCGGCCATCACCTTGGCGGTCTTCAGCGAGCGGACCACGACGTCCAGCGCCTCGGAGCCGTCATAGGCCAGCAGCGCCATGTCGGTGAACACCACCCAGCGCCGGGCCTGGGCCGGGGGATTGGGATCGTAACCGTCGCTGTCGGCCTTGATCGCCCGCCCGCCGGAAGCGTCGCGAACCTTGATCACGTAAGCGCCGGGCTTCATCTCCTTCAGCACCGCGCCGAGCGGGAAGACGGTGGTGGTGCGCTCGCCCGCGCCCTGGGCGGTCACCGGGAGCTCGCCCTTCCAGACCACGCGGCCCTCGTCGTCGGGGCTGTCGGAGCCGTAGTCGTCGGCGTACTGGCCCTCGCCGGTGGGATCGGGCGCGCTGATCGACTTGCGGACCAGGTTGCGGTCGACGACGCGCCAGACCTCGACCTGCAGGCGGCTGACATTGACGGTTTCGACGCCGATGCCGTCGGCGTCCTCGCGCGGCAGGATCACGCCCTCGCCGGCGAAGCCGACATAGGGCGGCTTCTCGCCGAAGGTGAAATCGATGTCGGCGTTGGCGGCCAGAGTCTCGCCGCCCTTGGCGGGCAGACCCTTCAGCAGGGTGACGCGGCGGTCGGTGAAACCGGTCCCGGCCACGCAGAGCTCGGCGCCTTTCACCGAGACGGCGGGGCTGGAGCCGAGGTCCGGCGAAACCAGCACGAAGTCGGCGTAGGATTTGGAAGGGTCGAGCGGGCGGGTCAGCTCGACGCAGGCCTGCGGCTCGGCGCGGCTGGTGTCGATGCGGTGGCGCCAGACGGCGAAGCCCTCGGGCTTGGGAATGCCGCGACGCGCGGCGCCGGCCGCGCGGGGTTTTCCAAACAGCGACCAGCCCTTGGCGCCGGGTTCCAGCTGGGCGCCAGCCTCGGGTTTGGCGAGCGACAGCCCGTCGATCCCCTTGGCCGCCAGGAAGCCGCCGCCGAAGGCCGCGACCAGCAGGCCCGCGGCCACCATGCCTGGAATGCGGCTGCCGCGAACCTTGGCCAACCAGCCCTGGCGGGGCGCCGGCGCGCCCGTGTTCGGCGTCTCTTCGCTCAAGCTGAGCCCCTCTCGACTGACAGAATGTCGCAGCGCTGATGGGACGCGAAAGGTATCGGCTGTCAATCGACGGTGGCGTTATCGGTGGGGCTTCCCCACAAGCTCGTCATCCCTGGGCTCTGGTCTCGGGGATCCATACGCACGGTACGTTCAAGCAGATCCCCAATCGCGGAGTTTATGGTTGGCCGGCGCAAGGGGCCGGCCATGACGACCTGAGGGGGAGCTGTGTCGCCGCAGCGCCCGCCCCCGGGCCTTCAACCTGTCCGCAGAGGGTTGATCTGGCATGGGAATTGCTGCGGAAAGTCGCGGCCGTCCATGGGCGCGAAAGACCGCATTTTGCTCCGATCAAATTTTTCGTGTTGCGCCGCACTTTCCGCAACGCTTGACTCGCGCAGGCGTTGGAGTCGTCATTAAACCTACATGCCGCATTGCAGCATGGATTTGTGGAGGCGCTTATGACGGACCTTCCGTTCGCCTACTCCCTCGCCCACGCCGAAGCCGGCTGGGCCTGGCGGATCTTTGACGAGGACGGCGAGACCGTCGCTCAGGGTCTCGATTTGAGCCAATCGGCGGCCCAGCGGGCGGTCGAGAGTGCGATCCGCATGGCGGCCTCGGAGGCTCGCGCCTAACCACCAGACCTTGACGGTGACCGTCCCGGACGCTCCTTTCCCAGGCAGCGCGGCGCAGGCCGCATTTCTCCGCTCAGGGACGTCTCACGTCATGAAATCCCAATTGCTGGCCGCCACGGCGGTCGCTTTGCTGGCCTTCGCGCCGGCCGCCGCCCAAGGCGCCAAGCCGACGCCGGCAGAGGCCAAGGCCTTTGTCGACAAGGCCGAGGCCGACCTTGCGGCCTTCAATCAATATGTCGCCAAGTCCTCGTGGGTGCGCGCCACCTACATCACCGAGGACACCCAGTGGCTGGAGGCCAAGGCCACCGGCGAGCAGAATGAGCTCGTCACCCGCTACGCCATGGAGGCGGCCAAGTACGACGGCGTGGCTGTCGATCCGGTCACCGCGCGCAAGCTGAAGCTGCTGAAGCTCTATCTGGTCTCGCCGGCCCCCAACCGTCCCGGCGCGGCGGCGGAACTGGCGACCCTGACCACCCGCATGGACTCGACCTATTCCAGCGGCAAGTTCCAGTACAAGGGCAAGACCCTCACCCTCAATGACGCCGAGGACATCCTGGCCGAGAGCCGCGATCCGGCCGAGCTGAAGGCGGTGTGGGAGGGCTGGCACTCGATCGCCAAGCCGATCAAGCCCGACTATGTGAAGTTCGCCGCCCTCTCCAACGAGGGCGCGCGCGGTCTCGGCTTCAAGGACACCGGCGCGCTCTGGCGGTCCAACTACGACATGGACGCCGACGCCTTCGCCGCCGAGACCGACCGGCTGTGGAAGCAGGTCGAGCCGTTCTACCGCAACCTGCACTGCTACGTGCGCGGTCAGCTGAACGACAAGTACGGCGACGCGGTTCAGAAGCGCACCGGACCGATCCGGGCCGACCTGCTGGGCAACATGTGGGCCCAGCAGTGGGGCAACGTCTATGACGTGGTTCAGCCCAAGGGGACGACCTCCAGCTACAGCCTCGACAAGCTGCTGACCGCCAAGGGCTACGACCCGCTCAAGATGGTGAAGACCGGCGAGAACTTCTATTCGTCGATCGGGATGACCCCGCTGCCGGAGACCTTCTGGAAGCGCTCGATGATCACCCGGCCGCAGGATCGCGAAGTGGTCTGCCACGCCTCGGCCTGGGACCTCGACGACCGCGACGATATCCGCATCAAGATGTGCACCAAGGTGAACGGCGAGGATTTCTACACCGTCCACCACGAGCTCG
The DNA here is from genome assembly GCF_001429025.1 of Phenylobacterium sp. Root700. GTDB lineage: Bacteria > Pseudomonadota > Alphaproteobacteria > Caulobacterales > Caulobacteraceae > Phenylobacterium. The sequence continues at coordinate 38,133 of NZ_LMHT01000006.1, forward strand.
GTCACAACTACTACCAGCGCGCCTACAAGGATCAGCCGTTCCTGTTCAAGAACGGGGCGAACGACGGCTTCCATGAGGCCATCGGCGACTTCGTCGGCCTGTCGGCCCTGACCCCCACCTACCTGCAGCAGATCGGGCTGCTGGATAAGGCGCCGGGCGCGGACGAGGACATCCCGTTCCTGATGAAGATGGCGCTCGACAAGATCGCCTTCCTGCCGTTCGGCCTGATGGTCGATCGTTGGCGCTGGGAGGTGTTCTCCGGCGAGGTGAACCCCGAGCACTACAATGAGGCCTGGTGGAAACTGCGCCTGAAGTACCAGGGCCTGGTCCCGCCCGGCGATCGCCCGGCCGACGCCTTCGATCCGGGCGCGAAGTACCATGTGCCCGGCAACACGCCCTACACCCGCTACTTTCTGGCCCACATCTACCAGTTCCAGTTCCACCGCGCGGCCTGCCGCCAGATCGGCTGGAAGGGCCCGCTGCATCGCTGCTCGGTCTATGGCGAGAAGGAGATGGGCAAGAAGTTCAACGCCATGCTGGAGATGGGCGCCTCCAAGCCCTGGCCTGAGGAAATGGCGGTGTTCACCGGTGAGAAGACCACCGACGCCAGCGCGGTGGCCGACTACTTCCAGCCATTGAACGCCTGGCTGACCGTCCAGAACAAGGGTGAGAACTGCGGCTGGTAAGGCCGATCAGGCGCCGGGCTGGGGACAAGCTGTACTTTAACCTTGTCCGGCGCCTGTTTCATTTACTCTGCTCTGCGAAGCTCCGGCCGATTCCTCTAGCGGGGCTCCGGGCGTGAACACGAAAATCAAACAAGACGATCGACTGCTGGGGCGCCTGAAGGCGCGGCTTCTGGTCAAGCTCAAGAGCGGCCTGCGTGACGAACGGGGCGCGACCGCCGTGTTCTTCGCGTTCGGCCTGCTGCTGCTGGCGCCGGCGACGTTGGGGCTGGTCGATGTCTATCTGTCCTCGACCCAACGGGCCCAGTTGCAGGACGCCTTGGACACCGCGACGCTCTATGCCGCGCGGTCCGACAAGACGACCAGCGCCGATCTGAAGATCATCGGCGACGCCGCCCTGAAGGCGAACCTGAAATTGCCGGAAGGCCAGACGCTGGTCGCCTCCAACTTCGTGCTCGACGGCATCAAGCTGGTCGGCACGGCCTCGGTCACCGCCCCCAGCGTAGGGCCGCAACTCTGGACCAAGGCCGACCTCGCGGCCGAATCCGAGGTGCTGCGGAACTCGAACAATGTCGAGGTGGCCCTGGTGCTCGATACGACCGGGTCGATGAACGCCTCCATGATCGACCTGCGGGCCGCCGCCAAGGACCTGGTGGGCCTGGTCGTCAAGGATCAACAACCGCCGCTCGTGCCCTATTACACGAAGGTCGCCCTCGTCCCCTATTCGGTCGGGGTCAATATGGGCGCCTACGCTGACAAGGCCCGCGGCGCGCTGCGGCAACCCACGGCAATCTCCGGCGTCACAAAAGCGTCCCCGGCGGTCGTGACGTCAGTGAACCACGGACTGGTCAACGGCGAGAAGGTGTTCATCGACAAAGTTGGCGGCATGGAGGCGTCGAAAAATACGAGCGCGTTGAACGGCAAGGAGTTCACCGTTTCTGGCGTGACGAGAGACAGCTTCGAGCTTTCGGGCGTCGACAGCTCCAAATACACAGCCTATTCGTCGGGCGGGACGGCCTACTGTATCGCCGCCGGCTGCCAGCTTTACAGCTTCACAAACGTGTCGGGTTCGACCAAGCGCTTCTGGGGCCGCCCCTGCGCGACGGAGCGGATCGGAACGGAAGCCTATACGGACGTGGCTCCGACGACAGCCCTTGTGGGTCGGCACTATGCGGGCGGTGAGAGCACGACGCCGGCGAGCAACACCGGGTGTAACTCTGGAGAGATCGTTCCTCTTACGAGCACCAAGAAGACGCTGATCGACAAGATCACCAGCCTCAACTCGGACGGCTCCACCGCCGGTCAGATCGGCCTGGCCTGGGGTTGGTACATGGTCTCTCCCAAGTGGAACGGCGTTTGGCCCGACGGTAGCGTGCCGGCGGCCTACACGCAGCCGCAGACGCTGAAGGTGGTCATCCTGATGACGGACGGCGCCTTCAACACGGCCTATTGCAATGGGGTGAACAGCAAGAGTTCCGGCTTTGGTCAGAACTCCGACCGGATCAACTGCGATGCGACCAATGGCGACCCCTTCGCGCAGGCGCGCTCGCTTTGCACGAACATGAAGGCGCAGGGGATCATTCTCTACACCGTCGGCTTCGATGTCGGCGCGGAGGTTGGGGTGGCCGACCTGATGCGCAACTGCGCCTCATCTCCCGCCAACGTCTATCTGCCCGGCACCGGGGCGGACCTGAAGATCGCTTTCCGCACGATCGCCCAGGACATCAATTCGTTACGGATCTCGAAGTAACGTGCTTGGCGCGCCGGCCAGGCCGGCGCGCCATCGACGTCAGCCGATCCGCTCGGGACCATCCCCGCCCTGGACCAGTTCAGCCTGCGCAGCCAGCTTGCGCAGGCTTTCGGCGTGGCCCTCGCGGGTGATGCGGTAGAGCGACACGCAGAGAATGGCCGCGCCGTAGAGCCCGGCGAGAACCGCCAGGTAAACGACGCCCAGATTGTTCACCACCTCCTGGCTCACCTGGCCGGGCTTGGCGCCCTGCGGGAAGCCGATGGCCAGCAGGATCATGCTGGAGGCGAAGATCCCCACGCCGGAGACGGCCTTGGAGATGAAGGCCGCGGCGGAGAAGAACAGGCCCTCCGAGCGCCGGCCGGTGCGCAGTTCGGAATCCTCGACCACATCGGCGATCATCGAGGAGATCAGGATCGCCGAGGTGATGGTGAAGCCGGTCGAGAACACGGTCTGAACGAACAGCAGCGGCAGCACCGCGCCGTCGCCATTGGCCGGGAACACGCCCAGCAGCCGCAGGCTGATGGGGATGACGGCGATCGTGAAGGCCAAGATCTTGGTGGTCTGCGCCGCCGCCTTCTTGCCCATTTTCTTGGACAGCGGGGCCGCCATCGCGAAGGCCAGGACCGCCGAGATGAAGTTGCCCATCGCCAGGATGGCGATCTGGCCCGACGGAAGCTGCCAGAAATAGGTGTTGAAGTAGAGGTTCAGCGACAGCACCAGGCCGCCGGCCATGGCGTTGAACAGGCCCGCGCCCATCAGCACCAGGAAGGACTTGTGCGTCAGGGTGCCGAACATCTCCTTGGCGAGCTGGCCGACGGAGACCTTGCGCTGGGGCGGCATCTTGAAGCGGGCGATGTGGCGGTGGGTGCCGACCGACGAGATCACGATGGCGGCCAGCATGACGGCCGAGGCGACATAGGCGTAGGTCTGGTAGCCGTGCCGATTGAGCTGGCCGATCGGGTTCTCGGCGTCGGGGGTGAGGAAGACCTTCAGCGCCAGGACCGTCATGGTCAGCCCGCCGAACCAGGCGAAGAAGTGCCGATAGGCCAGCACCTTGGTCCGCTCGTCGTAGTCGCTGGTCAGCTCCGGGGCCAGGGCGGCTGATGGAATCTCGTACATGGTGATGAAGCTGCGGATGATGATCGCCACCACGATCAGGTAGACGAACAGCGCCTCATGCGACCAGTTCAGCGGCGGGTTCCAGAGCAGCAGGTAGGAGACCGCCACCGGTATGGCGGCGGCGTACATGAACGGGTGGCGGCGGCCCCATCTGGAGCGCCAGTTGTCGGAGACCTGCCCCATGATCGGGTCGAGGAAGCTGTCGGCGATCAGGGCGATCATGATCGCCAGGCCGACCGTCGCCGAGGGCAGGCCGACCACCTGGTTGTAGAAGATCAGCAGGAGATAGGAGAAGCCTTGGTCCTTGACCCCGAAGGCGACCGATCCAGACCCGTAGAAGAGCTTGGTGGAGACGCTTAGCCGCTCCGGTGTTTGAGCCTTTGGTATGCTGTCGGACACGGCGTTTCCTCAGGGTTGGTTTCCTGATTTGTAGACGCGACCGGCTGGCGGAGGGAAGCGGAAGGTTGTGGCCGGGGCTATTCGGCCATCGTGGCGGCCGCCTCCAGCGTGGCGACGTTCCGCTCGTGAGTGTCCTTGTCGATCCGGTAGAAGATCAGCACCAGGATCGAGAGGGTGTTCACCGCGAAAGTCAGCGGCAGGTAGATCAGCGCCAGGTGGCGCATGACCTCCGGCGGCGCCGATCCCGCCGCGGCGTCGACCGGGAAGGCCACGACCGTCAGCAATACGCCGCTGAGGAAGACGCCGATCCCGGCGGTGAACTTCGGCAGCAGGCCGTTGGCGGCGAACAGCAGCCCCTCCGAACGGACCCCGGTCGCCACGGCGGCGTCCTCGACCACGTCGGCGATCATCGAGGAGATGATGATGAAGCCGCCGATGGCCAGGGTGGTGGCGACGAAGGCGTCGATCCAGAGGATCGTGAACACCCAGGGCGAGCTGTTGGGCGGCATCAGGCCCAGCAGCCGCAGCAGGATGGGCAGGGCCGCGGTGGTGGTGGCGACGCCGAACAGGCCGATCATCGCGTTCTTCTTGCCCCAGGCCCGAGACGCCGGTCCGGTGATGGCGATGCCGGCGAACGAGGCCAGCACCGAGGCCAGCGCGAGGTAGGAGATGTGCGAGGCCGTCAGGCCCCAGAGCTCCAGATAGAAATACTGGCTGAGCGCGCCGGTCATGCCGGTGGCGATCCCCGAGCAAAGGCCGGAGATCATCACCACCACCAGGGAGCGGTTGGACAGGGTGACGCCGATCTCACGGAGCAGCTGCGACAGTTTCACCTGGCGCTGGGGCGGGACCGCCAGTCGCGGAATGTGGTGGTGGGTGCCGATGGCTGAAACCAGGATCGAGATCGCCATCACCACGGCCGCCAGGATTCCGTAGTGGCCATAGGCCTCGCGGTTCAGGATCCCGCCGTTCTGGGGGCTGAGGAAGAACTGGTAGAGCACCACGTTCATGCCGAAGCCGCCGATCACTCCGAAGAAGAACCGGTAGCTGAACAGGCTGGTGCGCTGGTGATAGTCGCTGGTCAGCTCCGGGGCGAGCGCCTGGCTCGGCACCTCATAAAGGCTGACGCAGATCCGCAGCAGGACCAGCATGCCGATCAGATAGACGCCGAGCGCCTCCTTGGGCCAGTCGGTCGGCGCGTTCCAGAATCCGATACAGGCGGCGGCCACCAGAGGCGCGGAGGCGTACATGAACGGGTGGCGCCGGCCCCACTTGGTCCGCAGCTTGTCCGACCATTGGCCCACGGCCGGGTCGATGAAGGCGTCGAGCATCAGGGTCAGCATGATCGCCGTCCCGACCCACAGCGCCGGCAGGCCGATCACCCGGTTGAGATAGGGCTGCAGCACCGCCGAGGAGAGGCCAAGGATCGAGACCCCGAAGGCCACCGATCCAATACCGTAGAAGGTCTTGGAGCGAACGCTCAACCGCGCGGTCGCTCCATCGGCGTCGTCGGCCGTGCGGGCCTTGCTCATCTCATCCTCCCCGGTGCGTCAGGGCCGAGGTCTTCGCCTCGATCGCCCAGGGTTCGAATATTCGGTATGAATGGCGCGCTGGCAAGAGGTTCGGTGAGCGATGTTCACCGAACCTCTAGGGCCTTGGGGTCGCGGGGCTCAGATCGCCGGCCGGGCCGGTCGCCGCGGGGCTGGCGGCTTCGATCTGGGCGTCGGTGGTGCGGGCGTCCAGAACGCCTTCCTGCAGGATGCGCAGGTTCTCTTCATGGACCGACTTGTCGATCTTGTAGAGGAACAGGCAGCTGATCGCGACGGCGTAGAAGGCGCCGATGGTCGGCAGGTAGATGAGCGCCAGGTTGCGCAGCAGGTCGGGGTCGACCGCCCCAGGCTTGGCGCCCTGCGGGAAGGCGACATAGGTCAGCAGCACGCCCGAGACGCCGACGCCGACGCCGGAAACGATCTTCTTGAAGAGGTTGTCGGCCGAGAACAGCAGCCCCTCCGAGCGCCGCCCGGTCTTGACCTCGCTGTCCTCCACGACGTCGGCGATCATCGACTGCAGCATGACGCCGGTCATGATCGCCATGATCCCGTTGGCCATGAAGTCGAGGATCAGGATGCCGAACAGCAGGTTGGTGCCGTTGGCGGGCATGACGCCGATGATGCGCAGGCCGATGGGCAGCAGCAGTGCGATCACCGCGCCGAAGAACATGGTGATGGCCGCGTAGCGCTTGCCGATCTTGCCGGCGATGATCGGCGCCAGGGTGACGCCGATGATGCTGGCGAGCACGCCGGTGACGGTCATGATCGCCAGCTGGCCCTGGGTCAGGCCCCAGAAGTAGAGATTGAAGTAGAGCTCGAGCGCGGTCTTCAGGCCCAGCGACACGTTCATGAACATGCCGGAGATGGCCAGCACCACGAACGAGCGGTTGTTCAGGGTGGCGCCGACCTCGCGCAGCATGGCCGGAATGGTGATCTTCCGGGTCGGGGCCTTGCGCAGATAAGGGATCTGATGATGGGTCGCCGAGGACGAGATCAGGATGATCGTGAAGATCGTGATCGCCCCGACGATCGAATAGACCTCCCAGCCGCTACGCTCGAGCAGGCCGCCGGTCCCGTCGGGGTTCTTCTTGAGAAACACCTGATAGACCAGCAGCTGCATGATCAGCCCGCCGGCGACGCCGCAGAACGAGCGGATGGCGATGATGCTGGTGCGCTCGTTGTAGTCCGAGGTCAGTTCGGCCAGCAGCGCCGAGGACGGCAGTTCGAAGAAGGTGTCGAACAGCCGGATCGTGAGCAGGCAGACCAGCATGTAGCCGAAGAGCGCTTCGTGCTCCCAGCCGATCGGCGGGNGGCCCCAGCGGCTACGGGTGTTGTCGGAAATCTGGCCGACCAGCGGATCGACGAAGGCGTCGAAGACCAGGGCGAGCATGATCGCCGTCGACACCATGGCCGGCGGCAGGCCCACGACCTGATTGTAGAACAGCAGCAGGAAGGTGGTGATCCCGCGCTGCTTGATGATGCTGGCGGAGGCTCCGAGGCCGTAGAGGGCCTTGGTCTTGAAATTGATCGGCGGGCGCGGCGGCAGGCCGGCGGAATCGGTCGCGGTCATGTCGGCGGCTTTCTTTAAGCTTTGGAACCAAGGGGCGTGGCGCTGCCGGTCACGCGGGTCGTCGCGCCGGCGTCTTCGCCGCCCAGCACACCTGCGGTCTCGCCGGCGGCGGCTAGCTCGCTGAGGCGGCGCAGGTTGTCCTCGTGCTTGGTCTTGTCGATGTTGAAGGCGAACAGGCAGGCGATGCCCAGGGCGAACAGCACCCCGATGGTGGGCAGGTAGATCAGTCCCATGGCCTGGATGATCTCAGGATCGACCTGGCCGCGCTTGGCGTCCTCCGGGAAGCCGATGAAGGCCAGGATCGTGCCGGAGATGAACACGCCGACCCCGGAGACCATCTTCTTCACCAGGTTGTCGGCGCTCATCAGCAGGCCCTCGGAACGCCGGCCGGTCTTGACCTCGGCGTCCTCGACCACGTCGGCGACCATCGAAACCAGCAAGACGGCCGTGCCGCCGGCGAAGATGGTGTTCAGCAGGGTCTCGCCCAACAGGATGGCGAACAGTTCGGGCGTGCCGTTGGCCGGCATCAGGCCCATCAGGCGCAGGACGACGGGGGCGACCCCGATGGTCAGGGCGCTGGTGTACATGAAGATCGCGCCGTACTTCTTGCCCAGCCGCTTGGCGACATGGGGCGAGGCGATCATGCCGATCGCGCCGCCGACGACGCTGATGGTGACCAGGGCCGCCAGCTGCGACTGGGTCAGCTCCCAGAAATAGAGCCCGAAATAGATCTCCAGGCCGTTGCGGGCGCCGGTGGCGACGGCCACGAACATGCCGGTCAGGGCCGCGACCACGAAGGCCCGGTTGTTGAGGGTCTGGCTGACCTCGCGGGCCATCGCCTTGAAGGTGATCTGGCGGGTGGGCGCGGCGCGCAGATAGGGGATCTGGCTCTGGGTGCCGCGGGTCGAGAGCAGGATGGTGCCGAAGATCAGCGCCGCCGCGGTCAGCGAATAGAAGAAGTAGCCGTCGCGGGCGAGGACGCCGCCGGTGCCGTCCGGGTTCTCCTTGAGGAAGACCTGGTAGGCCAGGACGGTCATGCCCAGCCCGCCGATCACCCCGAACAGCATCCTCAGCGAGATCAGCTTGGTGCGGTCGTCGTAGCTCTTGGCCAGTTCGGGCGCGAGCGCGCTGTGCGGCAGCTCGAAGAAGGTGTCGAAGAACCGCAGCGTCAGCAGGCAGACCAGCAGATAGACGAACAAGGCCTGGTCCGACCAACCGACCGGCGGGTTCCAGAGCAGGAAGAAAGCCAACGAGAACGGGATGGCGGCCGCGTACATGAACGGGTGGCGCCGGCCGAGCTTGGATTTGAAGTTGTCGGAGATCTGCCCGACCAGGGGATCGATGACGGCGTCGAAGATCAACGCGATCATCAGCACCAGGGTGACGGTCTGGGGCGCCAGGCCGACCACCTGATTGTAGAAGATCATTAGGAAGGTCCCGAGGGACCGGAGCTTGATGGCGCTGGCGGTGGAGCCCACGGCGTAGAGCAGCTTGGTGGAAAACGCCAAGGGCGGTCGTTCGGCGGCGGCGGCCGTCGCGGTCATGAATCGCTCCGATGGAAATTCAGTCTCGTCCGGCCGCGCCCGAAATCGTGGGTCGGCCAGGTGCGCCGAAGTCCGGCGCTTTGAAATTGGGGAGCCGGGACGGCGGCGGAGCGCGGACGCACGCGCTCGGAACTCGGCATATGAAAGCCGTTGGCCAACCAATCCTCCCGCCGCGCGAAAAATGCTGCGCAGTTGTCATTATTTTCCGGGGCCAGACCGCAGCCTTGAAGATTGCGGCCGCCCCGACATCAATTGGCTAAATCGTGAGGGACAGCTTCCCCACCGTCAACGGCTTTGATCTGACAGGCCGGACACAAATGATCCGTTGGCGCGCAAGGATTTGCTGCGCCAGCAGGGTTTTCCGATCGATGTTCTCGAAACATTCCGGGCGACAAAAAAGGCGCGCGGACCGTGGGGTCCGTGCGCCCTTGATGGGGATGGCGAGGCCTAGAAGCGGTACTGAAGCTCGATCCCGTAGGTGCGCGGCGGGGTCATGTAGAGGGTGCGCATCGAGCCGCCATTGGCCGGGCCGGTCTCGATACCGTCCAGCAGCTCCTCGTCGAACACGTTCCTGACGTAGCCGATGATCGTGTAGCGATCGCCGGCCCCGGCCCATACAGCGCGCAGGTCGAGCTGGTCCTGGGCGTCGGCGATCTCCGGCGAATAGTCGAAGATCCCGTAGCTGACCTTGTCCTTCCAGGAATAGGTCGCCGACAGGGTCAGGGCGCCTGGCTGGAAGTCGAGCCGGTAGGTCCCGTTGAGCGCCAGCTTGTTCTTGGGCGAGGAGGGCAGGCTGTTGCCTGACAGGTCCTGGCCCTGGCGTCCGCCGATCAGCGGGCCGGAGGGATTGGCGTTGACGTCCTTGGCCAGCAGGTCGGCGGAATTGACCACGCAGCAGGCCTTTTCGATCGTGGCGTCCAGGTAGCTGTAGTTCAGCATGAACCGAAGCTGGTCGGTGGGGGCCCAGATCGCCTCGAGTTCAGCGCCGATGGACTGCGATTCCTCGAGGTTGATGAACTCCGACTGGTTCACCGAATTGCGCACCACGCTGACCGGCACCTGGGCGCCGTCGTACCTGTAGTAGAACAGCGCGGCGTTGGTCTGCAGGGTGGCGCCGAAGGTCTTCTTGAAGCCGAATTCGTAGGCGTCCAGGAACTCGGGCTCGACCTCTGGGCGGACGGCCAGGGCGCCGAGGTTGAAGCCTCCCGACTTGTAGCCCCGGCTGTATTTCACATAGGCCAAGGTGTCGGTGTCGGGCGACCATTCGGCCCCCAGCGTCCCGCTCCAGGCGTCCCATTCCCCGCTCAGGGTGCGCGAGGCCGGCCCCGTGCCGCCGGAGGCGGCGGTGGCGTCGATGGAGCCGCCGACCGCGCCCAGGGTGAGCGGGTTGAAATAGACCAGGCGCGAGGTTTCCAGCGCGGTCTTCTCGTCCTTCGAATAGCGGAGCCCGGCGGTGATCTTGAGGCTGTCGCTGAAGGCGTAGTCGACCTGGCCGAAGGCCGCGGTCGCCTTGGTGTCGAGGTCCCCGAAGCTCAGGAAGACCACGCGGTCGGGGTTCGGGGCGGCGGGCAGGAACAGGAAGCCCGGCGTCGTCGCCACGCCGACCCTTGGGGTCTCGATCTGCGCCTGGCCGGGGGCGTAGAGGGTGATCGGCTGGCGGAATTTCTCCCGATAGGAATAGAGGCCGACGATCCATTGCAGCGGACCATCGCCCGTCGAACTCAGATTGAGCTCGTTGCTCCAGAATTTCTTGTCCTCGATGTACTCGGCCACGATGCTCGGGAACACGGTCGTCCCGACGATTGGGGTCGGATAGGACACCCGCGCGGTGTTGTCGAAGTCGGTGACCTGGGTGAATTTGTACTGGTTGTAGCCGCCGATGTATTTCAGCGCGGCCCCGCCCAGGTTCCAGGAAAACTCCGCCACGAACTGGTGCTGGTCATCCAGCTTTCGCGACGCCGGCGTGTCGGTCGAGAAGGTGCGGTGGTCGTTCACGCCGGGGTTCGGCGTCGGATAGAGATACAGCGCCGCCGGGAACAGGGCTTCAGGCCGCAGGAACGAGTTCACGCCCCTCGGGTCGCCGTCCATGAAGACCGGGTTGGCGGTGTCGTAATAGGGCGAGACCAAGTTGCTGCTGCGGCCGCGCTGGTCCCAGTTGGAGGTGGAGTAACGCACCCAGGCGGTGGCGTTCTCGCCGATATCGGCCTCGACCTGCGCCTCGAACCAGCTGTCGTCGGTGACGCCGCCCTCGCTGGGGCTGCCGGCCGCGTTCTTGAAATAGCCGTCGTCCTGCTTGGTCCAGAGGCCGCCGAGCTTGGTGCGCAGACTCTCGGTGATCGGGATCGAGAGGGCGCCTTCCAACTGCTTGAGGTTGTAGTTGCCGAGCGTGCCGCGGACCTCGCCGCCGAAGGTCGCCTCCGGGCGTTTGGAGACCACGTTGATCGCGCCGCCGATGGAGTTGCGGCCATAGAGGGTGCCCTGCGGACCTCGCAGGATTTCGACCCGATCGACGAACAGGGTGCTCTTGGAGGCCTCGGAGTTGGAGGCGGTGTAGAAGCCGTCGGCATAGACCGCCACGCCGGGATCGGAGCCCAGAACATTGGTCAGGCGGCCGACGCCGCGCAGGCTCATCCGGTCGGTGCCGGCGTTGAACGACAGGCCCGGCGTGAAGGTCGCGAAGTCCTGGATCGAGCGGATCCCGACGATGTCGCGGGTCTGGTCGGTATAGGCCGAAACCGCGACTGGAATGTCCTGCAGGCTCTCCTCGCGCTTCTGCGCGGTGACCACCAGTTCCTCGATGATGTTCGATCCTGACGACTGTGCGTAGGCCGCGGTTCCAATGGAACACGCCAGGATTGTGCTCGACAACAGCAGCTTGATTCTATGGTTCATTCTTGAATCGCCTCCCCAATTGGCTTGCCGCTCAACGCTATCCTGCGTTTATTCGAACTTGTGGTACGACGCTGGCGACGTCAATATTTTTTGACGGACCCGCATTTTCTTACCGAGTGAGGGTGTTTCGACCCCTTGCGGACGCGGCGGAACCTACCGAACATTCGAAATCCGCGTTGCGCCCAATAGGTCCCTGGGCGATGATTTTGGCTGCGCGCCCATAGAGGCGCGGCCAGCGTATGGAGGGTCTGTTGAGTCGTCTGAAGGGCAAGGTCGCCGTGATCACCGGGGGCTGTTCGGGGATCGGGCTCGGCGCCGTCGAGGTCTTCGTCGCGCAGGGCGCGAAGGTCATGGTCGGCGACATCGATGATCAGGCCGGCGCGGCCCTGGCCGCGCGGTTCGATGGGAGCGTCGCCTACCAGCGCTGCGACGTGATGGAGGAGCGCCAGATCGAGGCGCTGATGGACGCTGCAGCGGCCCGGTTCGGCGGTCTCGACATCGTCTTCAACAACGCCGGCGCCGGCGGTTCCCCCAACCGCATGGAGGACATGACCGGCGAGGCCTGGGACTTCAGCCACAATCTGTTGTTGCGCTCGGTGGCGTTGGGCATCCGCTACGCCATTCCGCACATGAAGGCGCGCGGCGGCGGTTCGATCATCAACACCGCGTCCATCGCCGGGACCCAGGCGGGCTATGGGCCGATCGCCTATTCGGTGGCCAAGGCCGGGGTCATCCACCTGACCCGCGTGGCGGCTGCGGACCTGGCCCGCGACCGCATCCGGGTGAACGCCATCTGCCCGGGCCTGATCCTGACCAACATCTTCACCCCGCCCGAGCGGGTGCCGCCGGGCATGGCCGGGATGGTCAAGCAGACCATGGCCCAGAGCGCGCCGGACACCCAGCCGATCGAAAAGCCGGGCCTGCCCGAGGACATCGCCCATGCGGCGCTGTTCTTCGCCTCGGAGGAAAGCGCCTTCGTCACCGGCACGCACCTGATGGTCGATGGCGGCCTGTTCGTCGGGCCGCGCAACTCCTGGGACCCGGAGATGCGCGCCGAGCGCCAACGCCTGGCCGACGAGCGCCTGACGGCGTTCCAGGCCGCGCAGGCGGAGTAGGCGAGGGCTCCGCTTCTTTTCCTCCCCTGCGTAGTTGTTCAGACCGGAGACATCGGTGACGGGTGTTCGGAGACATCCGTGACACTTTTCGACCTCGC
>NZ_LMHT01000007.1:0-152556 GCF_001429025.1 Phenylobacterium sp. Root700
CCACGCTGTTAGCTGTGCAGCATCAAACCAAACCGCAGAAGGCGGCCCTCACCGCAGGGATACTGGACACTGGAAGACCACCACCTTCATCGGCGGCCTGAGGCTGGGCGGCATGACCGCGCCGATGGTCCTGGACGGTCCGATGACCGGCGTCTGGTTCCAGGCCTACGTCGAACAGGTGTTGGTCCCGACCCTGCGGCCCGGCGACATCGTCATCCTCGACAATCTGGCCGCCCACAAGAACGCCGCCGCACGCCGCGCCATCGAAGCCGTCGACGCCAGGCTACTGTTCCTGCCTCCCTACAGCCCAGACCTCAACCCGATCGAGAACGCGTTCTCAAAGCTCAAGGCCATGCTGCGCAAGGCCGCAGCCCGCACCAGAAACCACCTCTGGAAAGCCATCGCCCAGATCATCGACACCTTCTCACCCAACGAATGCGCCAACTACTTCGCCGCCGCAGGATACGATGCAGACTGATCGGAAAATGCTCTAGACGTCGCAATCGCACGGGGTGTTGTGAACGGCGCAATCTGATCGACGCTGTTTCCTGGTTTCATAATTGTTCTGAAACGAGGGGTGATCAATTGCATCTCGACCCTTCGGGACTGTCTTCCCGACGGTCGAGTTTCTGGAGGTGTGCCGAGTTCCGGTTGTGGCGCTGAGCGGTCCCGCAGACCTCGGCGGCGTCGGCGTCGGCGTCGGCGTCGGCGTCGGCAAAGGGTGGGGGGGAAGCGGAAGTTAGCGCTACCGCGTGCTACATCGTGGCCCAACGATGCGGATTCCCGCGTCGCTGGCCGCCAGCACCATCGAGGCGATTCATGAAATCAAGGGCTGTAAGACGCTGAAAGTGGAGCGGTCTCCCCCCTGATCAACAACGCCCGCTGGAAGCGAGCCGGCGATCGTGTCGCCGGCATCGCCCCTAGCAAGCATCGGGTCCTCAAGCTGCGGACGAAGGCAAAGCCTTCCAAGGCCTGGCCTGATCAGCTCAGCCCGCGGCGTCCTCGGCCGCGTCGATGGCCGCCTCGGCAGCCTCCACCTCGGCGAGCGCCGCCTTGCCTTCGTGGAAGGTGACGATGCTGTCGGGTAGCCCGATCAACACCAGCGGACACGGATTGCCGACGCCCCGCCGCAGGCGGTCGTCGAGCTTGCGCCAATGGGTCGTCGCCTCACCGAACTTGTCGGCGACGAACTTGTCGACGAACGCTTCCCGGAAGCTTTGCGGGTTCTTGGCGCGCGTCATGCGCTGTTGGATCGCCGCCCGCTGACGCGAGGTCGGATCGTATCCCCATTGCCGCATGTCCTCCAGGGTCTGGACCTGGCGCTCCTCCAGGAAGCGGCCAACCATGGCTCGCATGTTTTCGTGCAGCGACTTTCCGCGGGTCACGATCACCCCGATCGAGATGGCACCATTGGCGTGCAGACGTTGAAAGTTCTCAAGGTCGCGGTCGTAGAACGGGTCTTTGTTGTTCCACTCGATTTCCATGGCGATCCGTTCGCCGCTGTCGAGTTCGCGCACGTGATCAACCTCGTGCGACTGGCTTTCGCGAGCGACCCCGTTGATCCGTGTCTCGACCACGAACTCCATTTTGCGCCAGCCAGCGCCGGCCAAGGCCCGACGAAGCCTTTGGGTGCCTTTGGCCTCGCCCCCACCGCCCGCGATGATCTCCTCAATCGGGATCGTCGCTCCAATCAGCGCGTCTTCCAGTTCTTCGGCAGCGCCCGGGAAATCCACGCCAAGGATCGCCCGCGCATGCGAGCGAAACTCAACCTGATAGCCGCGCTCCAGCAGTCGCTCGAACAATGGACGTCCCTCCCAGTGGAGCAACATCCTACGAGTCGGAGCGAAGACGGAATCGGTCAATCGTCAGGATTGCAACAGGAGGGGGGCGGCAGATGAAGCTCACGCGCTACAGCTATCGCTACGCTGAGGAAATTCTTGTTCACAAGAACAACGCCGACGCCTGGAAAGACATCCAAGAGATCGTCTCGAGCCTCCCGCTCTTCCTGCATGCGGGTAAGGGATCAAAGAAGGCGGAGCTGGACGTCGATCAGCAGTGCATGAACGCCTATTTCGACCGGCTTTTCGCTGTCGAACGGGGCTGGGAATTCCACCCGCGCGCCACCCTGATCAAAGGTTCAGGGTTGGCGGCCGATTTCCGAAAGAAGTTCAACAACATCACCATACAGACCGAGGTCCAGTTCGGTAACGCCAGCCGCGTCTACGCCGACCTATTCAAGTTTCAGGCCGGGTATTCGCAGGGGGTGGTGGACCTGGGTCTGATCATCGTGCCCACGGGTTCTTTGGCCAAACGTATGGGCGAGAACATCGTCAGCTTCGAGCGGGTGAAGAAGGAACTCCCGGCGGCAAAATCCTTTATGACGCTACCGATCCTCGTGCTGGGGATTGAGCCAAGCCGGACGACGAAGGAAATCGACATCCGAGAGTCGAAGCTGCCGCTCACGAAGGAAGGCAAGGTCAAGCTGACCGGCCAGAACACCTATCGGATCGCCAACGCCGTGTTTGAAGGCCGCCGAATTGCCGAGGTGACGGCGACCTCGCCGACGGGACCGATCCCAAAGCCGAGCGTGCCATTGGCGCCGGAAGAAAAGGAAGATCGGGGCGGATAAGCCCGCGACTTAGGCCGCTGCCTTGTGCCGGCTGTGCCAGCCTAGGGTGTTGAACCAGTCGCCGATGATGAAACCCGCCAGCACTGGCAAGGCGTAACGCTCCACCTTTCGCAGGCCGGGAGCCGGTCCGATACCTGGTGCAGAAGAGGCCACCTGGCGGACGAACGGCGCCGCAGCTTCGCGGTCCGTCATCGTCTCCTCAAGCAGAGCCAGCAACTCTTGTGAGAGGTCTCCAAGCAAGTCGGCGACCTCGAAGGGGCCAAGCCCCTTCGCCCGGTGCGTCCAGCGATCTTGCACGCCCTGCGGCGAGGTCCGGCTCAGTTCGGCCTCGGCCTTCACTAGCCTGGCGCGGAAGTCCGAAAAGGCGGTGCCCGCAAGGTCGCGGCGTAGGTCGGCCATGACCGAGCCATCGAGATCGACCTCGCGGATATCCTTGGACGGCCCAAAGAAGAAGCGAACGCGCCAGGACGCGCCATCCTCGTCGACCCCATTGGAGAGATCGAAGCGCATGCCGCTCTTGAAGCGCAGTCCTGGCAAGGCGAAGCGGAAGCCGCGCTTCGCCGGGTAGGAGCGCCCTTCGCTGTCAGGGGCGGTTACGCGCGCCGTCTTAGATGGCAGGGTCAGAGCCTGACCAGCTTCCCGGAAAGGCTTGAACGCCTTGGCCGTCACGCCTTGGGCGGCGCAGGCGACGAGGTACGTAAATGTTGGTGGAATGGCGTTGCCGACCATCTTCGCCTTCTCCGAGAAGGATTTGGCGTAAAACTGGTAGGTGATTGGGAAGCCCTGGAGCGAGGCTCGCTCGCGCACCGTCAGCCGGCGGAACTGGCCCGGTCTGGCCTGATCCGCAATGACGATGCTCTCGCGCGACACCCGCGTGCAGGTCGCCGTCACAGTCCGGGCCGGCGCATCCAGCGGGTCTGGAAAAGCCATGTTGTTGTAGACCGGGTGGTAAGTCTTGGCCTCGCGGTTCATCCGCAGCTCTTCGGCGTTCAGCGCTGCCTCGGCCTGGTGCTCGGTTAGCGCGCTCACGGGCAGCCGAACGCCCCAGACCGGATCTTCGACCTCATCCGCGGTCGCGACGGCATGGACCACGTCGCCCAGAGTCCGACGCGGCAGCGAAATACGATAGGCCTTGATTAGGTCGAAGGGGATATTGCCAGCGATGCAGCGACGGCGCGACTGCGGCGCGCCGTAGTCCGAGAAGTCGATGACCTCGATCTGCGGCTTAAGCTTGCGGAAGCGGTAGAGCGCGTGCTTCGGATCGTCGAAGCCTTTTCGCAGCACCTCCGCCACACGCGGCACATTTTCTAGCGCCCAGTAACGAGGCTTGAGGTGCTCAACAACCTCCAGGAACTTCACGAGGTCCTTCAACCCCTCGCTGAGATTCCCGCTTCCGCCGCGGTTTGAATAGGAGAATTCGGTACAGGGCGGGCTGCCTACCACCAAGTCAATGCCCGACGGCAGGTCGCTCAGCGCAAGCTTGCGAATATCAACCGCGCCAAAGTCGCCGCCATGGTTGCCATTGTGGGTGTCGATGGCGGGCTGCCACCACTCATAAGACGCGACAACTTCAACGCCCGCGAGGCGCAGTCCGAGGCTCCAGCCTCCAATCCCAGCGTATAGATCGACCGCGCGCACTTTCTCGACCCCGTCACTGTCTCAAAACTAGTGCGATTCTACAGATCTTGGGCGCCATGGCAAGATCCAAGGTCACGAAATGTTCCACTCGGCTGCATTTGTCGCGGTCGAGCCCGGACTTGACGATCGCCACCTTGGGATACGCGCCAAGCCGCGGAATCTTTCGCACAACCCGCCGGCGCAGGGCGTCGCAATCGTGCGGTAGATGCAGGGCGCGGTGGCAATTTGGGCATGCCGCTACGGCGTTGTCGCAGGTGTCCGGACCATGCGACAGCCAGCGGACATGGTGGATCTCCGGGAATGGCATCCCAGCCAAATCGGTGAAGGGCGCGGGCTCACCACAGACTTCGTAAACCCCAGTTGCCGCTTCAAGAGCCCAGGCCACCACCTCGACATCGCGGACGAACCGAGCGCTGACCTCGGCTTCTGCGATGGTGTGGTCGCTCGCCGTGCGCAGGTACCAATGTCTGCTTCTCGGCGCCGAGGACACTTCCGCAACCGGCACCAATCCGAGGTCGACTCCCCGCATTGAAGGGGGTGGGGCATTGCACCGTGGGACCAAGCTGCTCGGCCGCAAACCTATTCGCGTTGAGGCTGGACTATTGATCCCTTCAACCCGCAAATGTCTGCTCAAGAATTGCAGGTGGGGACCAAGTGGCGCGACGTACAGACGAACAGATATTCCTGGATGAACTGACCTATATGGCGGGCGACCCACCCGAGCGGGTCTCGAGCAAGGCGCTGAAGGCCACGCTGGACTGGGGTGAGGATCGTTACGATCGGACCCGCCGACGCCTGATCGATGGTGGCGTGATCAAGGGTGTCGTGGGTGGCGCGGGCGGATCGCTCGAACTGCTGGGCGGTGCCAAGGACCTAGCTGGCGAACAGGAGAAGGCACCTAAGGTCAAGCCTATTACCGCCTTCATCTCCTACAGCCATGCCGACGCCAAGCTGAAGGCCGACCTTATCACGCACCTGACCCCGCTAAAGCGATTGGGGATCATCAGCACGTGGAACGATCAGGAGATTAAGGCGGGCGATGAATGGGAAAAAGAGATCGCGACGAAGCTGGCCAAGGCCGATCTCGTTCTGCTGCTCATCTCGGCCGACTTCATCGCCTCGGAATTTTGCTACACCAAGGAACTGACAACCGCGCTGGACCGTCACAAGGCCAAGAAAGCGATGGTGATCCCGGTGATCCTACGCCCCTGCCTCTGGATGGACCTGCCATTCGGGAATTTCCAGGCCGTACCACCCGACGCCAAGCCGGTGACCGCCTGGGATAACCAGGATGAGGCACTGATGGCCGTTGCCAAAGGCGTGCGCGAGTCGGTGCAGGCGCTCAAGCGCTGAGATGGCGGAGAGCCCTGGTTCTATTTAGCGCCAGAAGCTGGACTTGAAACATCGCCAGGAGGCGGACCGTCAGCCATGTCTTGCTGCAGGACGACCGAGGCACCCAGTCATCGTACACTGAAGCCGAAGTGGAAGGGCGGCCACGTCCGCACGGGATGCTGCCGCCCAGAGTCACTCTAGAGAGGGACCGGGAATGGCGTCGAAAGCGAGGGTACTGGGTTCCCGCCGATCCGAAGGACTAAGTGAACTTTATGCCAAGTGTTCAGTGAGACTGCGAAGATGAGCGTCCGCGACGACTTTAGTCCCGCCACCAAGACGGCGCTCGCCATGCGAGCCGCCTATCAATGCTCGATCTGCGAATGCGCGACAGTCGGGCCTAGCGATGAAGCTGCGGACGCCAGCGCTTCCGTCGGCGTGGCCGCACACATTGCAGCGGCGGCACCGCGCGGACGGCGATACCGCACTGAGATGACGAAGGCGGAACGATCCCACATTGACAATGGAATCTGGCTTTGCGGCACCCATGCGACTCTGATCGATCGTGATGAGGTGACCTACCCGATTGAGCGTCTGCATCAGATGAGGCGTGACCACGAAGACCGACGAAAAGCGGCGATCGGCAGACCATCATCGAACGCCACGGCTGAAGCGGCCTTATTCGCCATCGGCCCGGACCTAGTCTGCTTGGGCGTCACCGAGACGGTCGCCGACGATGAATGGAGCTTCGCGATCAACCACTATGTCGCCGGCGATTTTGGCCTTCTGGCGCAGTTCATCGCCGACTTCGACGCCGCGCCCATCAGCCACCGCTTTGTCCTATCGAATGGCCTGGGTGATGGACGCACTCTGTCAGCCGCGCCGGTCTTTCGTCGCGAAGGCGCGCATGCGATCATCGCTTGTCGTATCGAAGATCGGTTTCCACGGAAACGTGCGCAGGAGCTCGGCGCCGATCTTGCCCTGTCATCCACGCACGACATCTTCGTTGCGGATGGGAACCTTGCGATGGTGCGCGGCCTGGAGGCCTTGCCGCAGAAGGTGCTTATTTCGCTGTCGCTGCAGAAAGGCGAAAGCGTTTTCAACCCGCACGCCGGGTCGCGGTTCGGGGAATTCTATCGCCTCTTCGACGGCTCGCCATGGCTCGGTGAAATCCTGAAGCTTGAAGCCATTCGCCTAGCGGCGATCCCGCTCGAAGACCTACTAGCCGGGCCTTACACGCCGTTCAATTGCGTGGAGCGCATTCACGGCGTCGAGGTCCTTGGCCTGCCTGTCGATCAACGCCTTCCGGTGAGATTGGACTTCGAGGTTAAGGGCGTGGGCCGGTGGCGGCACCATATGTCGATCTTTGTTCCGCACCCTATAATCGCGCCGTAAGCGAGTCGCCGCGAGCGCGCGATCTGAGCCCACTCAATCTTCACGCGCTTGCAGCGGCCGTTGCGAATTTCAGTGATGAGTCAGGTCCGGCCATTGAGCTGTGTCCCCCCTTCGGGCCCCGGGCCATGCCAGCCTGCCCCCAAGCGGACGCTTCCAAGGGTGGCAAAGAGCCCAATTCGGCCATCGTGACCAACGCGCGGCGCAATGCCCCGAGGCGGCCCCTGGGAATGACCGAGAGGAGTCCGAATTGAACTTCGTCAGTTCGATTCCTGCGTCTCTCTACGGATCGAACTTTCTGCAGTGTTGGCGAACGATCACGAACGTGATTGCGCGCCATCACATCCGTGCCTATATTTTGTCCGTAATATCGGACGGAAAGGCGGACGGCATGCCGGGTAAAGCGACGGGCTCAGCGGTGCCGAGACCACGCCCTTCGGGGCGGGCTAGCTCCTTGCCGCGTGGCTTTGCAGGTGGGGCTGACCGATCCACGGCCATTGAGTTCGTGGGCCCAGAAGGCGCCATCGACTTCCTAGGCGTCGTCGCCAGCTACAATATGACGAAGGGGCAACTGGCGGAGACCGCTGGCCTGGCCAAGGACACCTTGCAGAAGGCTGTCCGTCGCGATGCGCCCAAGACTAGGGCGCGGGTCGTGGAGATGCTGGAGATCCTCAGCCGTCTTGAGGAGTGGGCGGGCGGGCGCAGCCAGGCCATGGCTTGGTACCGTGCCCAGCCGATCGCCGCGCTGGACGGGCGTACAGCCGAGGCCCTGGTGAAGTCCGGCAAGGCGGCGCTGGTGCGCGACTATCTCGATCATCTCGCCCTCGGCGGGTTTGCTTGAGGCTGCAGGCGCAGGCCTACCGCGCCCACGATCCGAGGTGGTCCTTCGCGCCGCTCTCCGGGGACGGCGCAGCCATCCATGGTGGGCGTTTCAATCCGAGAGGCGTGCCCGCACTCTATCTCGGCCTCTCGCCGATGACAGCCATCAAGGAGGCGAGTCAGGGGCTGGCGCTGAAGATCGAGCCTCTCGTCCTCTGCAGCTACGAGGTCGACTGTGCCGATCTCGTCGACCTCACTGACGGCGCGACGCTGTCGGAGGTCCAGGTATCTGAAGGCGACCTCGCGTGCGGCTGGATGCTGATCGCCAACGCCGGACAGGCGCCGCCCACCTGGTCGTTGGCCGAGCGGCTGATGGGCGAGGGCAGGGCTGGCGTCATCGTGCCCAGCTTCGCTCCGGGGGCGACGCCGGACGACCGCAATCTTGTTCTCTGGTCCTGGAGCGCGGCCCTGCCTCACAAGGTGACCGTGCACGATCCGTCAGGTCGGCTGCCGAAGAACCAGCTCTCCTGGTCGTAGGTGCGCTGCGACCTGGTGCCGTGGAAGGGGACTCCTGATCGCGCGGCTTTCAGGTTCTGACTGTTTGCACTTCAGTCATGGGGAGCGTCGACGGGCCAATCGCGCGGGTCACCAATTACGGCTGACCATTGACCCACCGCCATGATGCTTCTGGGAACGCGCAGCGGTTGCCGACCTCGCCGCTGATATCCTACAGCTTGCAGTTCGGGCGCCGCGACATAGGGACCGATCTGGAGCCGGGGGTGCGAAGGCTGCTGCCTTCGTACGGTAGCGATCGGTCTTCGAATAAGCGGGCCTCTCTGCAGAGGATTCCAACGCCCGACCCCATTCTGCATCGGCGCACCCGGTGGTTGCGTTCCGGTCGTATCTATCGGAAGATTCCCTGCCGGCGCCGTAGCGTCGGTAGGGGCGTGGAATCCCCTATGCAGGCGTGGTCGTCCCGAGTCTCGGGCGCCAATGACGTGCGATCGTGAGATCGCCTGCGTCCGGATTCCAATGGCGAAATGCTGCGCCGTCCCTCCAGACACGTGAGGGAGTGCTATGCCGCGCCTCAAGAATAACGGCCCGAACGACCAATTGACGCAGCTCTATCGCCGCTATGCAGGGTGGCTGAAACGGGTGGTGCGCAAGCGCTTTGCGGCGGAGGACGCCGATGACATCGTCCAGGAGACGTATCTGCGCATCAGCCGGCTTGCTGATGAGAACGTCGTCATCCATCCAAAGGCGCTGCTGCTGAAGGTCGCTAGGAATACAGCTATCGATCGGGCTCGGCGCGCGGGGAGGGGCGCTCTCGCGCTGCGCTTAGATTGCATCGAAGAGCGCGAGCTTTCTCTGCACAGCCATCAAGCCGAGGACCTGCTCCTCAAACAGATTATCCTGACAATGCCGCTCGCCTATCGAGACGTCTTTGTCCTCAGTCGGTTTTCTGGTCTCACCTATCAGGAGATCGCGGTGCGGCTCGGCCTGTCGGTGAAGACTGTCGAGTGGCGGATGTCGAAGGCCCTGGGGCACTGCGGGCGGAAACTCCAGGGCGAGTAGAAGCTCGCAGCCGCGGCCAATGCGGTGAATATCGACTCTATTCTCCGCACCTTATGCGGTGAACATCAGCCTTGCCCTTCGTCAGCGCAGCCGGTCGAACCGCTGGCGCCGCATTGCATTTCCAGCCACATCTTCCCGCTCAAGATTGCGATCGAACGGCGGCCGCTAGCATGGTTTCAATCTGCCTCTCGGGGACGACGGCAAACTCGCCTCCTATCGTGAAGCCTTGCTCCAGAAGCAGGGCCAGCAATGCCTGCTCGGCATCGTGTGCGCTGTCGGCTGATTGAAAGGTCTGGGTCAGCGCCGGGCGCCAAGCCAACTCGAGACCGGGTGGAAAGCCGCAGTTCATCTCAACAACCCGCCGCTTCACATCATTTGATCGACCAATCTTGAGCACCGCCATCTTGTGCAGATTCCGGCCCGGAAAAAGATCGTTGATCCGCCCGTGCAGGCGCATCACGTACAAGCAATTCTCACCATCGGTCCGGGTGTGAACGACCTCGCCGAAGGATGGCCTTGGTCCCCGTGAGACCGCATCGAGAGGTCGGGGGCTCGCATCTGCGCCTGGCGGGTTCTCGGTCCCGATAGGCGGTTGCGCGAGCCCATTGATGCCGTCGCGAATTGCTTCCGCGGCGGCCTGCAGCCTTGCAACGTCAGGCATGAACTCCGCCCAAACCCGCTCCTCCGTCCCGGCTCCATGGGCCAGCCCCTTGCGGCTGTCTCCTTTCTCAAGTCGGCTCAGGTTTGCGACCTTCATCGAAACGCCATTTGGATTTCGGAATGTCGGCGTGCCCACAACACCGCGCTGACCGGCGTAGCTCATCAGTAGATCAGACAGAGCGAGGATGTCCGGGTCGGTCTCGCCGGGTAGCTGCGGGCGGCGCTGCGTGTAGAGCTCAAGCGCGAGGATCGTCTCTTCGCGCGTCCAGTCGGGGTTCCTTTTCGCCGACGGGCTGCCGGATTCCACCTCAAAGCCAAGCTGTTCGAGCTTCGCCCGCACGGTGGCCTCGCCACCGCTGAAGTCAGCGGCCTTAAGCGGGCCATTCGCGGGATACTCAAGGCCGACGGCGACGCCTGCGATAGCCTTGCTGTCGTAGCGCTTTCCGTTGTGGACGAGAAAGTATGCCTTGGCGGGGCCATACCCATACTTCGCCAGAAAGCCCTCGCGTCCGAGCTCGTCATACTCTGCCAGAGCACGCAGCACGGCATCCCTATCGGTGAGTGCAGAAAGCGTCATCCATCCCCCGCATGGCCGGATCGGCGCTTTGCGGAGTCGAAGCTAAGCTGCGGCGATTGCCGGAGTCACGTGTTCGATTCCTGCAGGCTGCGGGGATCGTAGCGGGAGGGAGGGCGGCTTTGTCCGCCTAGCGCCGATTGTGTTGAAGAAGTCGGATCTCAGGCGGGACAGGTAGTGGACGCGAGGGGCCGCGGGACCTCCTCAGGCCGTTGCGGGGCATGGCGGCGGGATGAGCTTGGCGAGTTTGCGCAGGTTCTGGGCGGTGGCGGCGAGGTGGAACTCGTCTCGGGCACCTTGGGGACCGCGGAGCCGCAAGCGGTCGAGCTTCAGGATCCGTTTGAGGTGGGCGAACAGCATTTCCATCTTCTTCCGCTCTCGCCGTGAGGTGACGTAGGCGTCGGTCTTGGCGATCTCGCGGGCGAGGTCTCGAGCGGCTTTGTAGATCGAGCGGGTCACCTTGCGGGCCGGCGTATTTGGCGAGCAGCGGCTCTTCAGAGCGCAGGCGTCGCAGTCGGCCTTGCTGGCGCGATAGCGATGGGTGTCGTCCGGCGGTGCGTTGGGGCGTGGCGTGCGGAAGGCGCGTCGGTTGCGCTTCAAGGTCTTGCCGGTCGGGCAGCGATAAGTGTCGGCGGCGGGGTCGTAGGTGAAGTCGCTGCGGGCGAAGGTCCCGTCATCGCGGCCGGACTTGTCGATGACCGGGATATGCGGCGCGATCTGCTGCTTGTTGACCAGCCAGTCCAGCATCTCGGCCGAGCCGTAGGCGGTGTCGGCCGCGAGCCGGGCCGGTCGCAGATCATGGCGCTCGCGCACCCGCTCGATCATCGTCCTGACCGCGCCGACCTCGGCTTGGCGCACCGCCGTCGTGGCCTCGACGTCGACGATCACCGCGTGATCGAGGTCGATCAGACAGTTGGTGGCGTAGGCGAAATAGGCTGGCCCCTTGTCGGCGCCGGTCCATCGTGCGGCCGGATCGGCCGGTGAGATGAACTGCGGAACGACCGGCGTCGCGCCTCCGAAGGCGGCGTCATCGAGCACCGCCAGATACTCGTCGATGGCGCGGCTCGCCGCCTCGGGCGGAAGCCCGTCGGCACCTGGGACGCATCGCTGGCGGTTGGCTTCGGCCTTGATCAGGCTGGCGTCGGCGGCGAAGCCCTCGCCGCCGACCAGGCCCTCGCTCATGCAGCGATCGACGACGGTCTCGAACAGGTGACGCAGCAGATCGCACTCGCGGAAGCGGCCGTGGCGGTTCTTGGAGAAGGTCGAGTGATCGGGCACGTCGCCGTCGAGGCCGAGGCGGCAGAACCAGCGATAGGCGAGGTTGAGGTGCACCTCCTCGCACAGTCGGCGCTCCGAACGGATCCCAAAGCAGTAGCCGACAATCAGCATCCGGATCAGCAGCTCCGGATCAATCGAAGGCCGACCGATCGGGCTGTAGAACGGCGCCACATGCGCGCGCACGCCATCCAAGTCGACGAACCTGTCGATCGCCCGCAGCATATGGTCGGTGGGGACATGGCGCTCGAGCGAGAACTCGTAGAACAGCGCCCCCTGGTCGACCCGACGATCACCCATCATGGCCATCTCTCCTGTCGTTAGGAGAGTGAATCAGGCCCGGGTCATCGCTTCAACCGGCCTTTTTCAACACAATCGGCGCAAAGCCGACGACGGCAGGCAAGCGAGGGGCTAGCAGCTTAGCCCACCGGCTCGCCGCTCCCCGGCAACCCCAGCCGCGCCCACTTCTCGGTCACGGCCTTCACCGTGGCCTCGTCCATCCCGAGCTTTTCGCCCCATTCGCGCTTGGTCTCGGGCGGCCACTTGTTGGTGGCGTCGAGACCGATCTTTGAGCCCAGGCCGCTCTCGGGCGAGGCGAAGTCGAGGTAGTCGATGGGGGTGCCTTCGACGAGGGTGATGTCGCGGGCCGGGTCCATGCGGGTCGACAGCGCCCACATGACGTCTTTCCAGTCGCGGGCGTTGATGTCGTCGTCCACGACGATCACCCACTTGGTGTACATGAACTGCCGCAGATAGCTCCAGACGCCCATCATCACGCGCTTGGCGTGGCCGGGGTAGGCCTTCTTCATCGAGACCACGGCGATGCGGTAGGAGCAGCCCTCGGGCGGCAGCCAGAAGTCGGTGATCTCCGGGAACTGCTGGCGCAGCAGGGGAATGAACACCTCGTTCAGCGCCTCGCCCAGCACGCTGGGCTCGTCCGGCGGGCGGCCGGTGAAGGTGGTCAGGTAGATCGGGTTCTTCCGCATGGTGATCGCGGAGACCTTGAAGACCGGGAACGGCTCGACCGAATTGTAATAGCCGGTGTGGTCGCCGTAGGGGCCCTCGTCGGCGTACTCGTCCAGCATGACGTGGCCTTCGATGACGATCTCGGCCTCGGCTGGGACCATCAGCGGCACGGTCTTGGCCGCGACCAGATCGACCCTGGCGCCGCGCATCAGCCCGGCGAACTGGTATTCCGACAGCGTCTCGGGGACCGGCGTCACCGCCGCCAGGATGGTGCCGGGATCAGCGCCGATCACCACGGCGGCGGGCAGGGCGTCGGGCTTGCCAGCCGCCTTCCAGCGGCGATGGTGCTGGGCGCCGCCGCGATGGGCCAGCCAGCGCATGATGGTGCGGTCCTTGCCGATCACCTGCATGCGGTAGATGCCGAGGTTGTAGTCGTCCTCGCGCTCCTCCGACGGGCCCTTGGTCACCACCAACGGCCAGGTGATCAGCGGCGCGGGCTCGCCCGGCCAGCAGCCCTGGATCGGCAGCTTGTTCAGGTCGATGTCGTCGCCGGTCCAGACGATCTCCTGCACCGGGGCCTTCTTCACCGTGCCCGGCCGCATCGACATCACCGTCTTGGCGAGCGGCAGCATGTCCCAGGCGTCCTTCAGGCCGCGCGGCGGTTCGGGCGCGCGCAGGAAGGCCAGCAGCTCGCCGACCTCGCGCAGCTCGGCCGCCGTGGTGCGCTCCTGGCCGTTCAGGGTGACGCCCATGGCCACCCGTTTCACCGTGCCGAACAGGTTGACCAGGCAGGGCATGTCCGAGCGCTGGCCGTCGGCGCGGATGACGTTCTCGAACAGCACCGCCGGGCCGCCATTGGCCAGCAGCCGGCGCTGAATCTCGGTCATTTCAAGCGCGGTGGAGACCGGCTCGGTCACCCGCACAAGTTCGCCCGCCGCTTCGAGCTTGGCGATGAAATCCCTCAAGGACCGATAGGCCATGCGATCTCCAATGGTCAGGGGCTTGGTCTAGGGCCGGGCCGGGCTGGTGTCACCTGTGGGAGGGCTGTAAAATCTCGCGTCATGAAGCGCATCGATCTCGACGACCTGCCGCCCAAGCTGGCTCAGCTGCTCACCGGGCTGGAGGAGGGCGAGGAAGTCTTGCTGGTCCAGAACGGCGGCGTGGCCGGGCGGCTGGTGGGCGGGGCGCCGCCAAAGCCCGAGGTCGCCGATGAGGAGCCGAGCGATGAGAAGGCCGCCGAGATCTTCGAGCACTTCCGCGCGGCCATGGAAGACGACTTCTAAGGCCTGCAAGGTTTCGAGGTGGCGCGCGGCCGGTTCCTGCCCTATCTGTCAAGGGTCACGGTAAGATGAGGCCGTAGAGTCTCGCTGCTGCGGCAATATTCAGCAGTAGGGAAGCGCCAAGATGAAAATATTAGCACTGTCTGCCGCTTTTGCAGTCATCAGCAGTTCTGCATTCGCGGCCGCGCCCGTGGGGCCCGTCGGCTATGACTACGCCGTCGTTAGGCTCGGTGATCTCGATATCGCCCAGCCGGCCGATGCGAGGCGTCTGGAAAAACGTCTGCAAACCGCCTCGCTGGCGGCCTGCGGCGCGCAACGCTTCAGCGCCCGCGACGTGAAACGGGTGGTCGCCGGTTCCGACTGCTATCGGGAGACCCTCGCCGAGGCGAGGATCTCCGCAGAGGCCAAGTTGGCCGGGCGCTAGAGCGCTTTCCGGCGAAGTGGATACCGGTTCGGCGCCAGAAAGCGCGACCAGGCAAAGACTTAGAGCGCGGATCCGCTAGGAGCCAATAGCGCTCTAACGCCTAGTCTTCGTCTTCGAAGTCATCGTCGCCGCCCAGGACTTCGTTCAGGGCGTCGATGATGGCGTCCATCTGGTCGGGCGTGACGGCCAGTTTCAGGCTCTCGTCGCCTTCGGCGCCCACGGTCAGCAGGTAACCTTCTTCGGTTTCTTCGAACTCGAAACGTTCGAGGTTCTTGGGTTCGGCCATCTCGATCTCCTGTCCGCAGCAAGGGGAAAAACCCCTGTCGGCTTGATTGGGTCCGTCGACCCTGGGGCGTCGTAGGCCTTGACCGTCCCCAAGGGGGCGACCTCCCGCCTCCTGCGGTCCAGGAAGCTGCGGCATGCCCGCGCTCTAGCGGGGGAA
Source organism: Phenylobacterium sp. Root700 (assembly GCF_001429025.1). Taxonomy (GTDB): domain Bacteria; phylum Pseudomonadota; class Alphaproteobacteria; order Caulobacterales; family Caulobacteraceae; genus Phenylobacterium. The sequence goes on from NZ_LMHT01000007.1 coordinate 15,004, forward strand.
GGCGGGCCAGGGAACCCCGATCATCTCCAAAGTCTCAGCCGGTCGGTTTCGGGTTGGCGGCGTCGAACGCCTTCACCGCGCTCTTCGGCGCGATCTTGCGCCAGCGGCGGTCGAGGAAATTCTGCAGCGAGCCGGGGTGCAGGGTGGCGATGCGGGCCAGCACGCTGGGATAGTCCTTGTAGTGCGCGGTGGTGTGGAAGGTCGCCGGCTCGGCCTCCATCAGCATCTCGCGCTCGTCGTGGCTGACCTCCAGCAGGACCACGCTCTGGTCCTCGCGCCGCAGCCGGGTGAAGAACTTGTTGTTCACCTTGAACGACGGCTGGCCGTAGGAAACGCCCTCCTCAGCGCCTGGAAAGGCCAGCGCGATCTCGCGCATTTCCTCCGGGGTCATGACGGCTCCCTCTGGGTTGGCGAGGCCAGCTTCCCACCGTCAGCGCAGGCGTCAATCAGGATCACTATCAGTAGGCCAGGGCCACGCCGTCCTTGCGCATCTCGGTGGCGGCGGCGTAGCGGCCGGGCCAACGCTCGATGGCCTGGTAGCCGCCATAGCCGCCGGGATCGGCCGCCATCTTCCAGCCGATCTGGGCCAGGGCCGCGCGGGTGGCCTCGGGCACGCCGGTCTCCAGGTTGAGCACCCCGATCCCGTGTTGCGCCTCGCCGGTCGGCTCGCTCGATCCGCCGTGATGCCAGCGGGGGCTGTCCCCGGCCTCCTGAACGCTCAGGCCGTAGTCGACCATGTTGGAGATGATCTGCGCCTGGCCCTGGGGCTGCATGTCGCCGCCCATCACCCCGAACGACAGCCAGGGCTGCGCGCCCTTGGTGGCGAAGCCGGGGATGATGGTCTGGAACGGCCGCTTGCCCGGCGCATAGATGTTGGCGTGGCCGTCGGTCAGGGCGAACAGCTCGCCGCGGTTCTGGAACATGAAGCCCAGCCCGTCGGGCGAGAGGCCCGAGCCCATGCCGCGATAGTTCGACTGGATGATCGACACCATCATCCCGCTGGCGTCGGCGGTGGTGAAATAGGTGGTGTCGCCCTGGCTGGGCGCCTGGCCCGGATGCACGGGCGTAAGGATCTTGCCAGGCGAGATCAGCTTGGCGCGCTGGCGAGCGTAGTCCTTCGACAGCAGCCATTCGGTCGGGGTCTTGTGGAAGTCGGGGTCGGCGTAGAACTTGGCGCGATCCTCGAAGGCCAGGCGCTTGGCCTCGACGCCATGGTGGATCGCCGCCGCCGACTGGAACCCCATGGCCTTGAAGTCGAAGGTCTCCATGATGTTCAGCATCTGCAGGGTGGCCAGGCCCTGGCTGTTAGGCGACAGGCCCCAGACGTCGACGCCGCGATAGTTGACCCTGTGCGGCGGGTCCCAGCGGGCGTGGTGGTCGGCCAGGTCGGCCTTGGTCATCCAGCCGCCGATGCGCTTGAAATAGGTCTCGATAGTCTGCGCGACCTCGCCGCCATAGAAGCCCTCGCGGCCATGCTGGGCGATCAGCCGGTAGGTGCGGCCGAGCGCCGGGTTCTTGAACACCTCGCCCTCGCGCGGCGTGGCGCCGCCGGCGGCCCAGACGGTCTTGAAGTTCTCGACCTCCTCGATGCCCGAGCCCGGCTTGGTGAAGTTCACCAGCGAGCGGCCGAGATAGTAGGCGACGTTCTGGCTGACCGGCGCGCCCATCTCCGCATGGGCGACAGCCGGAGCGAACAGGTCCTTCCACGGCAGCTTCCCGTAGCGCTGGTGCAGGGTCCACCAGGCGTCGACGGCGCCGGGCACGCTGACCGAGATCGCGCCATAGGAGGGGATCAGGCCGTTCTTGGCGCGGCCGCGGACGGTGTCGAGGCCGAGGGCGCGTGGACTGCGGCCCGACCCGTTCAGCCCCTCGACCTTCCCGGTCTTTGGGTCCGACAGCATCACGAAGCAGTCGCCGCCGATCCCGCAGGCGATCGGCTCGACCAGGCCCAGCACGGCGTTGGCGGCGATGGCGGCGTCGACCGCGGTTCCGCCCAGCCGCAGCATGTCGAGCGCCGCCAGACTGGCCAGCGGATGGGCGGTGGCGGCCGCGCCGTTGGTTCCCCAGGCGGCGCTGCGCGAGGCGAAGGTGGCGCCGTCGACCCGGTCGCCGCCATGCACGTCCGGTCGGTTGCGATTGGGGTTTTCAGCGCGGCTCTGGGCCAGGACCTTGCTGGCCACCGCGGCGGCGGGGAGGGCGGCGAGGAAGGTGCGGCGGCGCATGGCGGCTCCGAAAGCAGATGCTCGATGGCGCACTATAGGGACATCTTTCGCCGGCGCGCCGCAGGTTTGCATCCCCCCAGACGCCTCCGCTATGATGGGGGCAGGGGATAGATATGCGCACAATCGACGCCATCGCGGCCTCCGTGGGCCTGCTGGCTTGTCTCGCCTTGGGCAGGATGCCTGGCTACCGGACCTCCGCCGACGAAGTCGCGGCCGAGACCTGGATGGCCGAGCACGACCTGATCGTGCTGCTCGGCCGGATGGCCGGGCCGTTCGAGGCCTGTTACGCCATGACCTTGCCGTCCGAGAAGGTCGGATCGGGGCTGCTGGCGCTCGCCTCCGACCGCGCGAGGATCAGCCTCGCCGCCGCCTGCGATCCCTCGATCCTGTCGCCCTCCGACTAGGCTTGCCCTCCCAAGGCGGCGTCCTGCGGGATATCGCTCAGGACCATCGCGTAGGGGATCATCTGGCCGTTCTGCTCGGCGTAACCGCTGACCAGTTTGTGCTGGGCGTCGACCAGGCCGAGGTCCACGTCCTCGTGGGGGAACACCACGACGCGCCGCTCGCCGATGCAGACCACCAGCTCGTAGCCGTCCAAGGCGCGCTGCGACATCATCTTGAGGCGGCGATAATACGGCTCGCGCTTCCAGGCGCCGGGCTGGGCTGGATCGACGACGACGTTGAGCCGCCGGCCGTCCTTCTCAGTGTACATCAGGAACTTGGCGCGGTCGGGCCGCCAGGCCTCGTCCAGCTTCTCGGTTTCCAGCCACAGGCAGAGGAAGCCGCGACAGGCCGGCGGCCGGTCGGCATAGACCTGGCAGCCGGCGGCGCGCTTGAAGTGGCCGCACCACTCGCCGCCGGGCTTGTCCAGCGCCTGGATGGCCAGCAGCTTGCAGCACATGCCGCACTCGCCGCAGCTCTTGCCCATGACCCGCGTCCTTAGGGGTTCGTCCGGCTTCGGACGATAGCGACGACGCGTGACGGTTCGGCGACGGACCTTAGCCCTCGGACCAGACCGCCAGTTCGTTGCCGGACGGATCGCGGAAATGGAAGCGCCGCCCGCCGGGGAAGCTGTAGATTGGTTTCACGATCACCGCGCCGGCCGCCTCGACCTTGGCCGCCATGGCTTCCAGGTCGTGGGCGTAGAGCACGACCAGCGGCGTTTGCGTGGCTGCGGCGTCAGAGTCGAACCCGCCGTCCACGCCCTGTTCGAACGCCGCGTAGCTCGGGCCATAGTCGGTGAAGGTCCAGCCGAAGGCCGCCGCATAGAAGGCCTTGGTGGGGGCCAGATCGCCGCCGGGCAGCTCCACATAGTCGATCTTGCCGTCTTCGCGCATTGCGGCCTCCGCTATATGTTCCGTATTTGTTCTAAACTATTCGCTCAGGTCGGGAGTGTCCAGACGGCGGTCTTCTTGACCTCCCGGTCCTCCAGTTCGCGCGTGGTCTGGACCTCGTACTCGGCCAGCTTTTCGAGGCCCACGCGCGGGAAGTAGCTGCGTCCCGGATCGCCGATCAGCACGCGGGTTCCGCGCACATGGGCGGCGGCCAGCCAGTCCATGACCTTGGCGGCCAGCGGCTGCTCGTAGCAGATGTCGCCGGCCAGGATCACGTCGGCGTCGGGCGGCGGCGCGTCCAGCAGGTCCTGGTCGGTGAAGTCGATGCGCGCGCCGTTGACCTCGGCGTTCAGCGACAGGGCCGCCCCACAGAACGGGTCGATGTCGGTGGCCAGCACATGCCCGGCCCCGGCCTTGATCGCCGCAATGCCGACGATGCCCGAGCCGGACGCGAAATCGATCACCCGCTTGCCGGCCACCTCCTGCGGATGGTCGAGGATGTAGCGCGCCAGGGCCTGGCCGCCCGCCCAGGCGAAGGCCCAGAATGGCGGCGGCAGGCCGATCTCGGCCAGGGCCTCTTCGGTCAGCCGCCAGATCGGCGTGACCTCGTCGGCCAGGTGCAGGGTGAGCTCCGGCGTGTGCGGCGGCGGCTGGAGCCGGGTGTTTTCAAGGATGAAGGCGCGGCGGCCTTCCAGGGACTGAGTGATCACGCGCCCCACCTAGCATGAAGGCCGCGAGGCGGCGGATTTTTCAGCCGCGGTTTGGAACCGCCTCAGGCCCGAGCGTATTTTCCCTCTAAACGGGACAATGAGATCATGACCGACCACAGATTGTACGTCGCCAACGACGCGGTGGCCGCGTTGTTCGAGGGCGTTTCATGGCCGGCGATCGTGGCGCGCGGCGTGGCCGGGGTGCTGTTCGGCGTGCTGGCGATCCTGGCGCCGGTGGCCACGGCGCTCTCGCTGGTGGTGGTGTTCTCGATCTACCTGATGGCCGACGGTTTCCTGGCGATCGCCAGCGCGGTCAAGGCGGCCCGCGAGCGTCACAGCTGGGGGCTGCTGGCGTTGGAGGGCGTGCTGAACATCGCCGCCAGCCTGGCGATCTTCCTGATCCCGGGGCTCGGCATGATCACCTTCGTGGCCATCGTCGCGGTCTGGGCGCTGTTCGCCGGCGGCGTGAAGCTGGTGACGGCGATGCGGCGCGGGCCGGTCGAGGCGCGAGGATGGTTGGCGCTGTCGGCGGTCATCTCCCTGCTGTTCGGCGCCGCGCTGCTGGTGGCGCCGCTGGCCGGGGCGGTGGTGCTCACCTGGTGGCTGGGGATCTATGGCCTGGTGTTCGGCGTGGTGCTGCTGTGCCTGGGCTTTCAGCTCCGCTCGACCCGCCGCAAGGCTATGGTCGCGGCTTGAGGGGCGGCCCTATCGGCCGAGCAGCGCCGATAGGGTTTCCCTCAGCGGGTTGTGGGCGTCGGAGAGCAGCTTCACCGCCATCAGGCAGGACATCACCACCAGCAGCGGCCGGATCAGCTTGGCTCCGAACCGCATGGCCAGCCGCGATCCGACCTGGGCGCCGATGAACGCGCCGCCCGCCATCGCCAGTCCCAGCGGCCAGACGACGGCGCCCTTGACGACGAACAGCGACAGCGCCCCCAGATTGCTGGCGGCGTTGGCGAGCTTGGTGTGGGCGGTGGCCCGTAGCGCCCCGTAGCCCAGCAGGGTGACGAAGGCGACCATGTAGAAGGCCCCCGCGCCCGGCCCGAAGATCCCGTCATAGAAGCCGATCACCGGCGCGACCCCGACCGCGAAGGCGATCAGCGGCAGCCGGGCCGGCGCATCGTGGGCCTTGAGCCCGCGCGAGAACCCGAAATAGAGCGCGATGACGATCAGCATGAGCGGCACCAGCGCCGCCAGGATGCGCGGCGACAGCAGGCTGGCGCAGAGCGCGCCCGCCAGGCCCGCGACGGCGGCGGCGATGGCCACCGGCATGGCCGTGCGCCAGTCGATCAGGCCGCGCCGGGCGAAGGCGCTGGTCGAGGAGATCGAGCTGATCGCGCCTTGCAGTTTGTTGGTGGCCAGGGCCGCGACGGGGTCCAAGCCCGCCAGCAGCAGGGCCGGGACGGTCAGCAGCCCGCCGCCGCCGGCGATGGCGTCGAAGGCGCCGGCCACGGCGGCCACGGCGAACAGGGTCAGAAGGAGTTCAGGATCGAAGCTCATGGCTTCCCGCGCTGTCGCTACGGGAGACATGCGGCCGAGCGTGTTTGAGGATGGTGGCTGGCCCGCGAAGCTCTCTGTCGGCTCACGCTGGGCGTTGACGGGTGATAGGCCATGTGCGGCGACGGCGAAAGGGGGCGGGCGCCGCTGTCCACCGGGATGGCGATTGCATCCCCCCGCCAGCCGTGCACCTTGCCGCCATGCGCGAACCGAGCTTGGAACTGGACGGATGGTGTCTCGATGACGCCGAGCAGCGACAGGCGCGCGCGCCGGACACCTTCGTCATTCCGTCCAAGAAGCTGCGCACCAAGCTGAGCCGCGGCGGCCTTGCGCAACTCCTGTTCCTGATCACGGTGGAGGACGGCGAGGCGCCGGAATGCGAGCGGATGTGGGTGGTGGTCAGGCGCCGTTTTCCCGGCGGCTATCTGGGCGTGCTCGACAACGATCCGACCTGCATCGAGAAGAACCACGAACTGTGGAGCGGGTCCGAGATCCCGTTCGAAGCTCGGCACGTGATCGACGTGAAGCCCGCCAGCCGCGCGAGCCTGGCGATCGCCGGGCGTAAGCCCCGGCGTCCCTGGGCGCCCGCCCTGGAGCTAGGCGACGGCGACGACCTGTAGCTTCGACGAGGCTCTGCGCAGCACCGCCAGATAGCCGCCCGGCTCGGTCAGCATGGCCTGGCTCACGCCTTTGCGGACCAGGATGCGGTGCGCCCTGGGCAGGCTGTAGCAGGGCAGGTGCATGAACATGTGATGCTCACAGTGGTAGTTCACATAGTAGGGCGCGATGAGCAGCCGGGCGAGCAGGCCGGCGCGGGTGGTGCGGGCCTGGCGCATCGGGTCGGGCTCGTTCTTGTCGATGCAGGCGTGCTCGGCGATGTTCCGCAGGCGGGTGACCAGCGGATACCAGGTGGCCTGGGGCAGGACCCACAGCACCGGCCAGATCCACCACAGGCCGAACGGCGCGCCGGCCGCGGTGACGACGGCGCCAAAGGCCAGCCAGCGGCGCTTGCGACGGACCTCCTCGGCGATGATCGGCAGCAGGGGCTCGCCGGGCTTGCGCATCTTCAGGCGCGCGACGAAATCGCCGAAGCGTTGCTTGAAGAAGGTCTGGCCGGTCAGGTCGCGGGCGATCTTGCGGCGCAGCGACAGCGGCGTGATCGGGAACGGCGCCGAGAGGCCGAGGTCCGGGTCTTCCGACTGCTGGGCGAACCGGTGGTGGGTCAGGTGATAGGGGCGGTAGCGATGCAGCCCGCCGCCGGTCAGCCACTCGCCCATCCAGTCGTTGACCTTCAGGTTCTTGTGCAGGGCGCCGTGGGCGGCGTCGTGCATCAGGATGGCCAGGCCAAGCTGACGCGTGCCGATGATCATCACCGCGAGCGGCAGGGTCAGCGGCCAGACCACCACCATGGCGCCGGCCGCGATGATCAGCGCCCAGGCGTGGGCGATCATCGCCGCGCCCTTCCAGGACGAGCGCGCCGACAGCGGGGCCCATTCTTCCGGCGTGAAGAACTGCTTCGGATCCAGGCGGGCGGCGGCGGCCATCAGGTTGCCCCGTGAGAGTGCGCGGCGCGGGGGCTGGCGCCGCTGTGCCGCAGGAGGGCGAGCATTTCGTCGATGGCTTCCTGGCCGGTCGCGCCGGTGGCGCCGTCGCGCAGGGCGACGCCCAGCGCCAGGGTCCAGAACCGCCGGGCGGTGGTTGCCGGGTCATCGCCGCCGGACCAGCCGTGCTGGGCCTTGGTCTCGGCATAGGCGCGGTCGCCCTGCGAATGGAGCCGGTCGAAGGTGCGCTCGATCAGCGGCGCCAGGTCCTGGCGGCGGCGAGTGAGGGACAGCGCCTCGACGAACAGGGCCAGGCCCGGCGAGCCGATCACGGTCTCGACCAGGCGGCGATTGTAGTCCGCGCCGGTCAGCGCCGGGGCGGCCGAGGTCTCGGCCTGGCGGGCGACATAGAGCACCTCGCGGCAGGCGGCCTCGACGAACAAGGCCTCCTTGGTGCGGAAATAATAGGTGATCTGGCTGGGGAACGCCCCGGCGGCGGCGGCGATGTCGGCCACCGCCACGCCGGCCAGGCCCTGCGCCTTGAACATCTCCACCGCCGCGTCGAGCAGCCGCGAGCGCATCCGCTTGCCGGGCTCCCGCACGGCGCGCAGTTCGGCCAAGGGTCGGACGTTGGACATGCCCTATTTGTATGCCGTACAAATAGGGTCGTCAAGGCGGCCTAGGCGTTGCGGGCCGTCAGTCCGCCGTCCACGGGGATCACCGCGCCGGTGATGTAGGACGCCGCCGGCAGGCAGAGGCTGAGCGTGATGTGGGCCACCTCGTCAGGCTCGCCATAGCGGCCAAGCGCCGTGCGCCGCCGGGCGAAGGTCGCCTTGTGCTCGTCGGGGACGGCGGCGGTCATGCCCGTGCTGATCGGGCCGGGGCAGACGCAATTGACCGTGATCGCCTCGCGCCCCAGCTCGACGGCCAGGGCGCGGGTCAGACCGACCACCCCGGCCTTGGCCGCGGCATAGGGGCTGTCCATCGCCGTCGCGCCCAAGGCCTCGGTCGAGGCGATGTTGACGATGCGCGGCGCGGCCGAGCGGCGCAGGTGCGGCAGGGCCGCGCGGACCACCCGCTGGTGGGCGCTGAGCAGGATGGCCAGCGACCGGTCCCAGACGGTTTCGTAGGCGTCGCTGTCGACGGCCGCGAAGCCGGATATCCCGGCGTTGTTGATCACGATGTCGAGCCCGCCGAACGCCTCGGCGATCTGGGCGACGACGGCCGCGATCTCGGCCGGATCGGAGACGTCGAGCTTCCAGGCCTGGGCCAAGAACCCGCGCCCGCGTAGCTCGGCGGCCACCGCCTCGGCCGGCGCCAGGGCGTGGTCGGTGACGGCGACCATCGCGCCTTCTTCGGCGAACAGTTCGGCGGTCGCCCGGCCCATGCCTGAGGCCGCGCCGGTGACCAGCACCCGCGAGCCTCTGACCGATCGGCTGAGCCGGCTCATAGGCTGAGGCCCCCATCGACGACCAGGGTCTGGCCGACCACGTAGGAGGCCAGCGGCGAGGCCAGGAACAGCGCCGCCCCGGCCATGTCGGCGGGTTCTCCCAGCCGCCCGGCTGGAATGGCCCGCATCGCCCCGCTCAGGCGCTCGGGATGTTCGGTGGTGACCTTAGTCAGCTTGGTGTCGACCAGGCCCGGCGCCAGGCCGTTCACCCGGATGCCGTCGCCGGCCCAGGCTTGGCCCAGCGTCTTGGTCAGGCTGACCGCGCCGGCCTTGGACGCCGCATAGGCAGGGTTGCCGCGATTGGCCTGGAAGCCCGAGACCGAACTGACGATGACGATGGAGCCGCGCTGCGCCGCCAGCGTGTCGTGGAACTTCATCGCGCAGGCCATCAGGCTGTCGAGGTTGACCGCCATCACGCGGTCCCAGCCCTCCGGCTCGAACTCGCCGCGCCGATAGACCACCGTGCCCTGGCAGAGGATCAGCACGTCGAGGCTCTCGAACGGCGGGGCGTGGGCGGCGATCTGCGCGCGGTCGCCGACATCGACCTTGGCGTAGGTCAGGCCGGTGAGGTCGGAGCCCTCGATCCCGGCATAGGCGGCCGCGTCGGCGCGGGTGCCCCAGACGTGGACCTTTGCGCCTCGATCGCGGAAGGCGTGGGCGACACCGTTGCCGATGCCGCTGGAGCCGCCGACGACCAGGACGGTCTTGCCGGTAAAGTCGAGCTCGCCCATGGCCTAGCTCCTCCCTTTTCCGGCCATCCTTCCGCGCCAGTGTTCATGCGGCAACCCTGACGTAGCGTCATGCTTGACGTAAGCCGGACGCCGGGGAAGGTTGATCGACCGATGGGCGCGAGACAAAAAATCGCCCGCGGAATTTCGGGAGGTCCAGATGCAAACGAAGCTACGCCGTCCAGCGACCACGTTCACGATCACCCAGCTGTGCCGGGAGTTCTCCACGACCCCGCGCGCGCTGCGCTATTATGAAGAGCAGGGACTGCTCTCGCCGTCGCGCGAGGGGCAGGCGCGAATTTACTCCTACCGGGATCGCGCGCGACTGATCCTGATCCTCCGCGGCAAGGGCGTCGGCCTGGCGCTGGCGGAAATCCGCGACATCTTCGATCTGTACGGCCGTGACGACGGGCTGATCGCCCAGAACACCTATGCGCTGCGCAAATATCGTGAGCGCATCGCCGCCTTCGAGGTGCAGCGTCAGGAGATCGACAAGGCCATCGCCGGGCTGCACATCGCCAGCGCCCAGCTGGAAGAAGAGCTGAGCAAGACCAGCCGGGCGGCCGCCTAGAAACCGGCCATCGGGCCTTTCCACATCCCGGCCACCAGGGCCAGGAACAGCAGGAAGCCCGCGAAGCTGTTGGACTTGAAGAGCGCCAGCGCGCCTGGACCGTCATTGACGTCGAGGCGCGCGGCCTGCCGCGACAGGTGCATGCCGTAGAGCGCGGCGGGCGGCAGGAACAGCGGCCCCAGCTCGCCGGCCCAGGCTGCGCCGAGGGTCAGGGCGAAGCAGGCCACGTAGAAGAACAGCACGCCCTTCTGCAGGTTGGCGCCCAGCCGCCGGGTCGAGGACTTCACGCCGATCAGGGCGTCGTCCTCCAGGTCCTGCACGGCGTAGATCGTGTCGTAGCCCAGCGTCCAGAAGATGCCCGAGGCGTAGAGCAGCAGCGCCGGCCAGCCGAGCGTTCCGGTCGCCGCCGCAAAGCCCAGCAAGGCGCCCCAGTTGAAGGTGAGGCCAAGCCAGGCCTGCGGCCACCAGGTGATCCGCTTCATGAACGGATAGCCGGCGACCAGGGCCAGCGAGGCGACGCCCAGGCCGATGGCGATCAGCGGCATGGTCAGCAGGATGGCCAGCGAGATCAGCGAGCAGAGCGCGATGTAGGCCCAGGCCTGCTTGACGCTGATCTGTCCCGAGGCGATCGGCCGGGCCGCCGTGCGGGCGACCTTGGCGTCGATGTCGCGGTCGACGATGTCGTTATAGGCGCAGCCCGCCGCCCGCATCAGCGCCGCGCCGACGAAGATCTTGGCGAGCAGCAGCAGGTCGGGGAACAGCCCCTCCATGGCGCCGGCCAGCGCCACCCCCTGCCAGCCCGGCAGCATCAGCAGCCAGATGCCGGCCGGCCGATCGAACCGGCCAAGCTTCAGCCACGGCTGCAGGGACCGGGGCGCGTAACGATCCACCCAGTTGGCGGGCGCGGCGTCGGGGAGGTGAGCGACCATGGCCAGCATGTAGCATCGCCTGTTGCCTGCCGGCCACTGTCCTGCTGCAACTTCACCGGGTGGGTGAAATAACACCGGTCATTCGGATTGACAGTCGGAATCGAGACGCGCAGGGTTCGCGGCGTCGTTGTCCGGCCCACAGCCATCTGAGAGGGAGGTGATCAAAGTGAAAGCACTACATCATCGTCCGCAGATGCCGCTTGTCGCCGTGATCGCCCGCATCGGGTCCCGCGACTAGCTGCGACCGGGCCCTCTTCGGGCAGATCTGCACCGCCACCGCCAGCCTCATCCCGCGCAGCTTCGCGCGTTCGCCGGCGCTCCCCGATTCCACGGATTTCCCGTCTGCCTAGCGCGGAGTCCGTCTGTCTCAAGAGACGACGACATGCCACTCGCCGAACCAATTTCGGTCCCGTCCAACGCCGCTGTTCCCAACCGCTACGGAGCGCTCTGCACGGAAATCTACGACCTCGACAAACCGCCGGGCTCGCTGCCCGACGTGCCGTTCTATCTCGACCGTCTGGCGCAAACCGACGGACCGATCCTGGAGGCCGCCTGCGGAACCGGCCGGCTGCTGATCCCGCTGCTCGAAGCGGGGCTGGAGGTCGAGGGCTTCGACCACTCGGAGGACATGCTGGCGGTCTGCCGCCGGCACTGCGCCGCACGTGGGCTGACGCCCTCGCTGCGCCGGTCCCGGTTCCAGGACTTCGCCTACGACCACGACTTCGCGGCGATCCTCGTGCCGGTGGGGACCTTCACCCTGCTGGACGACTTCGCCGAGGCGTTCGCGGTGCTGAAGCGGTTCTTCGACCACCTGCGACCGGGCGGCCGGCTGCTGATCGACCAGATGCCCCTGGCCTATCTGACCAACGAGAAGCCCGATGTCAGGACCTGGACCACGGCCGAGGGCGACGTCCTACGGATCGAGGGGCGGGCGGTGGAGATCGACCTGCTGGCCCAGCGCCGCGTCACCCACGACCGCTATGAGCGGTGGCGGGACGGCAGGCTGGTGGAGTCCGAACTGGAGGTCATGGCCTTCCGGCTCTGGGGCCTGAAGGAGTTCGAACTGGCGCTCGCCGCGGCGGGCTTCGAGGCGATCACCGTCGGCGCCGATCACCAGCCCGGCGGCCGACCTCGTCGATCAAGCCGAATACTCAATTTCGAGGCCCGGCGACCCATCTAGACGGGGCGCGGCGGAGGCGCCGGGACCCGTGCTCCCCCACGGGTTCCGGCGCCCCAACTCGAGATCTCATTCATCCCGGTTCGCACCGGGGCATTCGTGAAGTGCGTTATGACCGATCCCTATGACGACGACGAGGACGCGGGCCGTCCTCGCGTCCTGAGCAACACCCAGGTCCTGAGGTTTATCGTCCGCCATTGGCTGGCCGAGCCGCGCAGGTTCGCCTTGATCGTCGGCCTGATGCTGGCGGCGACGGCCTGCGACCTGTCGATCCCCTGGGCGACCCGGGCGCTGATCAACGCCGTCTCCAATCCCGCGCCGGGGGCCAAGGCCGCCTGGATGGCCTGGGCCGGTCTATCGGGCCTCTATCTGGTCTTCTACCTGATGCGCAGCGCCATGTTCCGCGCCTCCAACGGCTTCTACGTCCGCATCATGGCCCGCATCGTCAATGACGGGTTCAAGCGGGTGCAGGCCTTCTCGTCGGACTGGCACGCCTCGAATTTCGCCGGCGCGACAGTGCGCCGGGTCAGCCGCGCCATGTGGGGCTATGACAGCGCCTCGGACGCCCTGCTGATGATGCTGGCGCCGACCCTGATCGTCCTGGGCGGCCTGGCGATTTCGCTGGGTCTGCACTGGCCGCTGGCCGGCCTGTTCGTCGGCGTGATGGTGATCGCCTTCGGGGCCTTCAACATCCTGATGTCGGTGCACTACATCCGGCCGGTGAACCTGGTCTCCACCTCGCTCGACTCCAAGATCGGCGCGACTCTGGCCGACGCGGTCGGGGCCAATCCGGTGGTCAAGAGCTTCGGCGCCGAGGCTCGCGAGGAGGCCCGCTTCGGCCGTACGGTCGACGCCTGGCGCGCGGCGGCGAACAAGACCTGGGACCGGTTCAACAATGTCGGTCTCATTCAGAACCTGTTCCTGATCGTGCTGCAGGCGGGCCTGACCGGCTTCCTGGTCCACGCCTGGTCGCAGGGCAAGGCGACGCCTGGGGACGTGGCCTTCGCCATCACCTCGTTCATCGTCATGGCCGGCTACATGCGGAACTTCAGCGAGATCACCCGCATGCTGCAGAAGGGCCTCGACGACACTCTGGACGTGGCCACCTACATGGTCACCGACCCGCAGCTGGCCGACGCGCCGGACGCCGAGCACTTCCGCGGCGAACTGGGCGAGGTGGTCTTCGACCGCGTGGTGTTCGGCTACGCCAACCAGCCGCGTCCGCTCTATGACGGCTTCACCCTGGTGGTGGCGCCCGGTGAACGTGTGGCCCTGGTCGGCCCGACGGGGGCGGGCAAGTCCACCTTCGTCAAGCTGATCCAGCGGCTCTACGACGTGCAGGGCGGGCGCATCCTGATCGACGGCCAGGACATCGCCAAGGTCAGCCAGGCGACCCTGCGGCGCGCGATCGCCGTGGTGCCGCAGGACCCGGCGCTGTTCCACCGCTCGATCGCCGAGAATATCAGCTACGCCCGGCCCGATGCGAGCGCCGACGAGGTGATCCTGGCGGCCAAGCGGGCGCGGGCGCACGACTTCATCTCCCGCCTGCCGAACGGCTACGACACGCCGGTGGGCGAGCGCGGGGTGAAGCTGTCGGGCGGCGAGCGCCAGCGGGTGGCCATCGCCCGGGCGTTCCTGGCCGATGCGCCGATCCTGGTGCTGGACGAGGCGACCTCCTCGCTGGACGTCGAGACCGAACGCNCATGGAGGAGCTGATGGTCGGCCGCACCACGGTGGTCATCGCCCACCGGCTGTCCACCATTCGCGGGGCCGACCGCATCCTGGTCTTTGACCAAGGCAGGATCATCGAGGAAGGCCGCCACAAGGACCTCATCGACAGGGGCGGGGCCTACGCCCGGCTCCATGCCGTGACCGAAGGATCGATTTAGTGACCGAGCATTACGAAGACGCCGAGGACCAGCAGACCAGGGTCCTGTCCAACGGCAAGGTTCTGGGCTTCATCGCCTCGTTCTGGGTGCGGCGGCCCTGGCTGCTCAGCGCCTGCATCGTGCTGACCCTGGTCTCGGTCGGGTTCGACCTGGCCCTGCCGTGGGCGGCGGGGCGGCTGGTCGACGCGGTGGCGGCCGGGCCGGCCAGCCAGGAGCTGGCCTGGAGCGCCTGGGCGGCGTTCGTCGGAGTCTATCTGGCCTTCGCGATCATCCGCAACGTCAGCTTCCGGTTCTGGAACCCGCTGGCCGCGGCCAACATGCAGGAGATGACCGACGAGGGCTTCAAGCGGGTCCAGTCGTTCTCGTCCGACTGGCATGCCGACACCTTCGCCGGCTCCACTGTGCGGCGGCTCAGCCGCGCCATGTGGGGCTATGACATGGTCTCCGACGCCGTGATTCTGTGGCTCGGCCCGGCCTTGCTGGTGCTGTTCGGCCTGTCGGGGGTGATGATCGCCCGTTGGCCGACCGTGGGCCTGTTCTCGCTGGCGGTAGTGGTGCTGTACGTCGTCTCCAACCTGGTCCTGACCGCCAAGTACGTGCGGCCTGCGAACCTGAAGTCGGTGGCGCTCGACAGCCGGATCGGCGGGGCGCTGTCCGACTCGCTGTCCTCCAACCCGACGGTGAAGGCGTTCGGCGCCGAGCATCGCGAAGAGGCGAGGATCGGCGGCGTCACCGCGCTGTGGCGGCGGCTGACGCTCACCACCTGGACCCGGTTCATCAATGTCTGGCTGTGGCACAACCTGCTGCTGGTGGTGTTGCAGGCGGGGCTGACCGGGCTGCTGCTGCGGCTCTGGGCGCGCGGCGAGGCGACGGCGGGCGACGTGGCGTTCGCCATCACGGCGTTCATGTTGATGAGCGGCTATCTGCGCAACATCGGCGAGAACATCCGCATGATGCAGAAGGGCCTGGACGACGTGGAGGACGTCGCCCGCTACGCCCAGACCGACGCCCAGGTGATGGACGCGCCGAACGCTCCGGCCTTCGCCGGCGAGCTCGGTGAGATCGTCTTTAGCCGTGCGACCTTCCGCTACAAGTCGGCCGACGAGCCGCTCTATCGCGACTTCTCCCTGCGCATCGCGCCGGGCGAGCGGGTGGCGCTGGTCGGGCCGACGGGGGCGGGCAAGTCGACCTTCGTGAAGCTGATCCAGCGGCTCTACGACCTGCAGGACGGCGCGATCCTGATCGACGGCCAGGACATCGCCACCGTCAATCAAGGGGCGCTGCGCCGGGCGATCGCGGTGGTGCCGCAGGACCCGGCGCTGTTCCACCGGACCATCGCCGAGAACATCAGCTACGCCCGGCCCGATGCGACGGAGGAGGAGATCGCGCTCGCCGCCAAGCGGGCGAGGGCTCACGACTTCATCGCGCGGCTGCCGCTCGGCTATCACACCCTGGTCGGCGAGCGCGGTGTGAAGCTGTCAGGCGGCGAGCGCCAGCGGGTGGCCATCGCCAGGGCGTTCCTCGCCGATGCGCCGATCCTGGTGCTGGACGAGGCGACCTCCTCGCTGGACGTCGAGACCGAACGCNGATGGAGGAACTGATGGTCGGCCGTACGACCATCGTCATCGCTCACCGGCTGTCGACCATCCGCGGCGCCGACCGCATCCTGGTCTTCGACGAGGGCCGGGTGGTCGAGGAAGGTCGCCATCGCGAGCTGATCGACAAGGGCGGCGCCTACGCCCGCCTGCACGCGGTGACCGAAGGCTCGGTTTGACGGCCCGTGGATGAACGATGTTAGAAGCCCCAGGGTCCGGTCGTGACGGACCCTGGGGTGCGTGACATGACCTATATGGAACAGGTGGTTCATTGGCTGCGCCAGCGGCTGGACCGTGATCCGCCGCTGGCCGCGCCGCGACAGCTGAACGAGGTTCTGCGCGTCCTGGCGATCTGGCGCTCGCGCCTGATCGCCGACGCCTATGTCCGCCAGCACGGCGCGAAGATCATGCAGGGCCCCTTCGCCGGCATGGACTATGTGACCACCGCGACCGAGGGCGCCCTGACCCCACGCCTGATCGGCACCTACGAGTCCGAGCTTCACCCGCATATCGCCGCCTTCGCCGAGCAGGGGCTCGACTGCGTGATCGATGTCGGGTGCGCGGAAGGCTACTACGCCGTCGGCCTGGCCCGGTTGATGCCCGATGTGACGGTCTACGCCTACGACATCCAGGCCAAGGCCCGCGCCGCCTGCGCCGAGCTCGCGGCCAAGAACGGCGTCTCCGAGCGGGTGATCATCGGCGAGGAGTTCACGCCGGACGGTTTCGAGGCCTTCAAGGATCGGCGCTGCTTGGTGCTGGTCGATATCGAGGGCGCGGAAGACGACCTGCTGCGCCCCGATCTCTCACCGTCGCTGGCGCACATGCCGCTGATCGTCGAGACCCACGACGTCTATCGCCGCGGCGTGCTGGAGCGGCTGGTTGAACGCTTCTCGCCCACCCACGACATTTTGCGGTTGGACCCCCAGGCCAAGACCCTGCCGCTGCCGGACTTCCTGAAGGGCGCGGGGCACCTGGATCAGCTGTTGGCGGTCTGGGAGTTCCGCATCCAGGCGACGCCTTGGCTGGTGATGACGCCGAAGGGCTAGGCCCTCCAAAACCCACTACGCTCGTCATCCTCCGGTCGTCTGCAAGACGATCCGGGGGACCCAAGCGGCCTAGCAAGTTCGGCAACTCAGCTTGGGTCCCCCGGATCAGCCTTCGGCTGACCGGAGGATGACGAGTTGTGGCCCAGATGCTCCCCCGCTGGGGGAGCTGTCAGCGAAGCTGACAGAGGGGGACTTTGAGTCCCGAAGCCGCAANCCGTCGCGCTGACGCGCGCCACCTCCCCCAGCGGGGGAGGATCTAAGGCATCGCCTCGCTCAACCGCTCCGCCAGATCACCTTTCGGCTGCACCTCGACGCGGTCGAGGCCCAGCCAGCCGGCCATCAACCGCAATTCGCCAGCCAGCAGCGCGGGCGTCTGGTCGTTCGCGCCAGGTTCGGCGTGAGTCGACTGCACCAGCAGCACGCCCTTCTTGCGTTCGGCCTTCAGGTCGACCCGCGCGGTGATCGCCTCGCCCTGCAGGAAGGGTAGGACGTAGTAGCCGTGCACTCGCTTGTGGGCCGGAGTGTAGATCTCCAGCCGGATACGTGTGCCGAACAGTCGCTCGGTGCGCTCGCGGAACCAGATCAGGTTGTCGAACGGCGAGAGCAGGGCGTTGGCGACGACCTTGCGCGGCCGTCGTGCGGCGGGGTCCAGATAGGCCGGCAGATCCCAGCCGGTGACCTCGACCGGGGTCAGTTCACCGGCCTCGACCAGCTCGGCGATGCGGGCCTTGGTGTCGGCGACCGGCATGCGGAAATAGTCGCGCAGGTCGCGTTCGGTGGCCACGCCCTGGGCGCGGGCGGCGATGCGGATCAATTCGCGCTGGGCGTCCTCGCGGGGCGGCGTCGGGGTCTCGCGGACCGCGCGGGGCAGCACCTTGTCGCTGACGCCATAGACCCGCTCAAAGGTCCCGCGCCGGGTGGCCGCCGTCAGGTCGCCGACCCAGAACAGGCATTCCAGCGCCCGCTTGCCCTCGCTCCAGCCCCACCAGCCCTGAGCCCCCTTGGCGCCCAGGTTCAGTTCGGAGGCCGGCATCGGGCCGCGGGCCTCGATCTCGGCCAGCACCCGCTCGATGAAGTCCTCGTGGGTGCGCAGGAAGCGCGCAATGCCCTTCCAGGTGCCGACGCCGGCGCGGGCGTCGTCCATCCGCCAGCGCAGCAGCGGGTGGGTCGAGGGCGGCAGCAGCGAGGCCTCGTGCGCCCAGTACTCCACCAGCGCCGGCTTCTTGCCCCAGGCGATCTCCTCCAGCAGCGGACGAGGATAGGCGCCCAGCCGCGAGAACAGCGGCAGATAGTGGGTGCGCGAGACCACATTGACCGAGTCGATCTGCAACACGCCCAGCCGCTCGATGGTCTTCAGCAGATGCCGTTTGCCGGCGACGTCGGGCCGGCGCTCGGTGAACCCCTGCGCGGCCAGCGCGATGCGGCGGGCCTCGCGGGCCGAGATCGTCTCCACCCCCTGGTCGCTCACGCTATTTGTTCAGCCGGCCTTCGGCGATGGCCCCGATCTCGAACGGGAACAGCACCTTCTTGTCAGGCTTGGCGACGTCCTGGGCGATATCCTTCGGCGCGATGGTGCGCACGATGTGGCGCATGACGTTCAGCCGCGCGACCTTCTTCTTGTCGGTGACGACGCAGGTCCAGGGCGTGGTCCCGTTGTGCGTGCGGGTCAGCATCTCGTCGCGGGCGGAACTGTAGTCGGACCATTTTTCCTGGGCCACGTCGTCCAGCGGGCTGGTCTTCAAGGCCTTGAGCGGATCTTCGCGCCGCTCCTTCAGGCGCTCGGCCTGTTCGTCACGGCTGATGTCGAGCCAGATCTTGACCAACTTCATGCCGCTCTCGACCAGCATCTCCTCGAAATGCGGCACGTCGCGCAGAAAGGTCTCCTGCTGTTTGGGAGTGGCGAAGTCCATCACCCGTTCGACCCCGGCCCGATTGTACCAGGAGCGGTTGAAGATCACGATCTGGCCGGCCGCCGGCAGGTGCTGCACGTAGCGCTGGAAATACCACTGGCTGGTCTCGATGTCGGTCGGCTTGGGCAGGGCCATGACCCGCGTCGCGCGGATCGACAGGTGTTCGGTAATCCGCTTGATCGTACCGTCCTTGCCGGCCGCGTCCCGGCCTTCGAGGATCACCAGCACCTTGTCGCCGTTCTTCATGGCGTGCTGCTGATATTTCACCAGCGCCAGCTGCAGGTCCGCGAGTTCGGTCTCGTATGCGTCGTCTTGATCTGACTTTGCCATGCAACGAGCCTAGTCCCGATCACGCTGTCCCGGCTAGAACCTCATTCATGATCCGATTGTTCGTCCCCGCCGATCTCACCCAGGACTACGCGCTCGCCCTCGACCTGGCGCAGAGCCGATACCTGACCGCTGTCATGCGCCGCGAGGTGGGCGACGAGGTGCTGGTGTTCAACGGCCGCGACGGCGAGTGGCGCGGCGCCGTGGAGGTGGCGGGCAAACGCGGGGTGGTTCTGCGGCTCAAGGCGCTGGAACGACCCCAGGCCCTCGGCCCCGACCTGGACCTGGTCGTCGCCCTGGTCAAACGCACGCGGATCGAGACCATCATCGAAAAGGCCGCCGAACTAGGCGCGCGTCGGGTGCGGCTGGTGATCACCGAGCGCACCAACGGGGATCGGGCGCGCCTCGACCGCCTGCAGGCCATCGCCACCGAGGCCGCCGAACAGACCGGCCGCATGGATGTTCCAGAAATCGTCGAGCCCTTGAAGCTGGCCAAGCTGCTGGAAGGCTGGGACGCGCCGCGCCGGCTGCTGTTCTGCGACGAGGCGGGCGACGCCAAGCCGGTCCTGGCGGCCCTGGATGGGGCGCAGCCGGGTCCCTGGGCGATCCTCATTGGCCCGGAAGGCGGCTTTTCGCCAACCGAACGCGAGACCTTGCGGAACCTGACCTACGCCACGCCCGCTTCACTTGGACCGCGGATTCTGCGGGCCGACACCGCCGCCATCAGCGCCCTGACTCTATGGCAGGCTGCTCAGGGCGACTGGCGTGGCCTTGAGGTTTCCTGAATTGCGCCCACCTGTCTGAACGGCGTAAAGATCGCGCCGCCCTTTTTTCGGACTCATTTGGGCTTGGGGAGATTGAGATGGCCGACGTCGTGACAGACGACCGACCCCTCACGTTTGAGGACCTGATCCAATGGTTCGAAGCAGGCTCAAAGCCTGTCGGCGATTGGAAAGTAGGCGCCGAGCATGAGAAATTCGTGTTCCGTTTGGGAACCTACGAACCTATTCCGTATGGCGGTCCCGCCGGTATCCAGGCCCTGCTCAACGGGCTGACGAGATTCGGCTGGAAGGGCGTCTACGAGGGCGAGAACATCATCGCCTTGGAACGCGGCAAGGCCAATGTGAGCCTGGAGCCCGGCGGACAGTTCGAATTGTCCGGCGCGCCGCTGGAGACGATGCACGACATCTGTGAGGAAACCGGGCAACACCTCGAAGAGGTGAAGACGGTCGCCGACGAGCTCGGTCTCGGCTTCCTCGGCCTCGGCTACACCCCGCTCTGGCGGCGTGACGAGATCCCGGTGATGCCCAAGGGCCGTTACAAGATCATGCGGGAATACATGCCGAAGGTCGGCAATCTCGGCCTCGACATGATGTTCCGCACCTGCACCGTCCAGGCCAATCTGGACTTCGGGTCCGAGGCCGACATGGTGGCCAAGTTCCGCACCAGCCTGGCCCTGCAGCCGATCGCCACGGCGCTGTTCGCCAATTCACCGTTCATCGAGGGCAAGCCGTCGGGCTTCCTGTCGGCGCGGGCCAATGTCTGGACCGACACCGATCCGGACCGCACGGGCATGCTGGACTTCGTGTTCGCCGACGGTTTCGGTTTCGAGACCTACGCCAACTACGCCCTCGACGTGCCGATGTATTTCGCCAAGCGCGACGGCAAGTATGTGGACCTGTCGGGCCGCTCGTTCCGCAAGTTCATGGCCGGCGAACTCTCCGACCTGCCGGGCGACCGCCCGTCGATCAAGGACTGGGCCGACCACACCACGACCGCCTTCCCCGAAGTGCGTCTCAAGCAGTATCTGGAAATGCGCGGCGCGGACTCCGGTCCCTGGAGCCGTCTCTGCGCCCTGCCGGCGCTGTGGGCGGGCATCTTCTACGACAGCGCCGCCCTGGCCGCGGCCTGGGACCTCTGCAAGGACTGGAAGGTTGAGGATCACGAACGCCTGCGGGCCGACGTCGCGCGCCTGGGCCTCAAGGCGCAGGTGAACGGCCGCAGCGTGCAGGACGTGGCCAAGGACATGGTCGCCATCGCCCGCCAGGGCCTGAAGAACCGTAACCGGCTTAGCGCCGGCATGGTCGACGAAGGCAACTATCTGACCGAGCTCGAAGACATCGCCGACAGCGGGATCACCCCGGCTGAGCGGCTGCTCGAACTCTACAACGGTCCGTGGAACGGCGACGTGCGCCGGGCCTTCGAAGACTTCGCGTACTAGGTCATTTCCCTTCCCCTCACGGGGGAGGGAGCGACTCTCGCCTAGGCGTCCGGGCTCTGGACGTTCGGCGGCCAATGCTCGCGCTGGCTGGCGCCGGAGCCGCTGTCGGTGTGCAGCACCGCTTCATCGATGATCGTGTGGACATGGGCCGGGTCGACGACGGCCTCGTCGACCGCATAGACCTCGACCTTGTCCGGATAGAAGGCCAATCGCCCACGGATCTGCTCCATGGCGATATATGGCTGCTCGTAGGTCCAGACCGCGTTCTCGGCGAACCGGCCGTCCATCAGGATGGTGTAATAGGCCGCGTCGCCCTTGTACGGGCAATGGGTGGTGCGCTCGGTGCGCGAGAGGAAGTCCATCGAGACGTCGCCGCGCGGGAAGTACACGACCGGCGGATAGTCCGCCTCCTGCAGGACCAGGGCGTCGCCGGTGTCGGCGATCACGTGGTCGCCGTACTTGGCGCGCCACCGGGTCTTGGCCGGGGTGAGGGTGATGGGGTGGTCGGGACCTGGAATCAGCATGCGGACGCTCCTCCTGAGGCCAGTCCAACGCCTAAGATGGGCTTGAGGCTCCCTGAACGCCAGTGTACAGGCGCCGCCTTGCTTGTGCTTGGCCTTACCGCGTGATCTTCTCGCGCCAAATAAGCCCGGCGGGGGTGAAACGACCCCAGGGAGCGCCGGCCGTCCAAGGAATCGGAACACCGCCCTTATGAATATTGTTATCCTTTTGGGGATCGTCATTACGCTGGCGACCGGCATCCCCGTCCTGCTGCAGTTGCTGAAAACGCACCCGCGCGGGCTGATGATCCTCTTCTTCACCGAGATGTGGGAGCGGTTCTCGTATTACGGGATGCGCGGCATCCTCATTTTCTATCTGACGCAGCAGCTGCTGTTCGACGACGCCATGGCAGGCGCGCAGTACGGATCCTACACCAGCCTCGTCTACCTGCTGCCGCTGATCGGCGGCCTGCTGGCCGACCGCTATCTGGGCACCCGCAAGGCCGTGGCCTTCGGCGCCCTGCTGCTGGTCGCCGGTCACATGACCATGGCGATCGAAGGCCGCCCGGCCAGCCAGACCCTGACCTACGCCAACCAAAGCTATCAGGTCGCCGCCGAAGGCCGCATGGAAGCCCGGTCGGTCAAGCTGATGGTCGGCGACAAGGCCTACGACTTCGGCCCGGCCGAAGGCGGTGGGCTTGAGATCAAGGGCCTGGAAGCCGGCGCGCCGCTTCCGTCCGTCCTGCCCGAGGGCAGCTACAAGATGGAGAAGAAAAACGATCCGCTGGGCGTGAACGCCTTCTATCTGGCGGTGTCGCTGATCATCATGGGCGTGGGCTTCCTGAAGCCCAACATCTCCACCATCGTCGGCCAGCTCTATCCGCAGGGCGACCCGCGGCGGGATTCCGGCTTCACCCTCTACTATTACGGCATCAACCTCGGGGCCTTCTGGGCTTCGGTGCTGTGCGGCCTGCTGGGCCAGACGGTCGGCTGGTGGGCGGGCTTTGGCCTGGCCGGCGTCGGTATGGCGCTGGGCTGGGTGGTCTTCGTGCTCGGCAAGCCGCTGCTGCAGGGCAAGGGCGAACCGCCGAACCCGGCGCGCCTGAAGGAGGCCGTCGCTGGCCCCATCAACCGCGAATGGCTGATCTACATCCTGGCGATCCTCGGTGTGGGCGGCGTCTGGGTGCTGGTCCAGCGCAACAGCTTCGTGGCCTGGGCGCTGCTCGGGGCCACCGTCGCTTCGCTCGGCTATATCGCGTTCTTCCTGACCAAGTGCACCAAGATCGAGCGTGAGCGGATGATGCTCGCCCTGGTGCTGATCTTCGGGTCGGTGGTGTTCTTCACCCTGTTCGAACAGGCTGGCACCTCGCTGAACCTGTTCGCCGCCCGTAACGTCGACCTCGCCATCACCCACCAGGCCACCAGCTTCCTGGGCGTTCCGATGGGGTCGGCCGAACAGCTGGCCGCCGCCGGCATCGAGCCGAAGGGCTTCTGGATCGACGCCACCATGGGCGCGGCTCAGACCCAGTCCTTCAATGCCGCCTTCATCCTCATCTTCGCCCCGATCTTCGCGGCGATGTGGGCGTGGCTGGCGGCGCGCGGCCGCGATCCGAACCCGACGATGAAGTTCGGCCTTGGCCTCATCCAGGTCGGCCTCGGCTTCATGGTGGTGGTCTGGGGCGCGGGCATGGCGGACGGCGCCTATCGCTTGCCGCTGATGCTGCTCGGCATGCTCTACCTGCTGCACACCACGGGCGAACTCTTCCTGTCGCCGGTGGGGCTGTCGGAGATCACCAAGCTGTCGGTGGCCTCGATCGCCTCGTTCATGATGGCGGTGTGGTTCCTGGCCTCGTCGATCGCCCAGCTCGTGGGCGGTTGGATCGCCGGTCTGGCCGGCGCCGAGACGGTTGGCGGGCAAGTGCTCGACCCGGCCGCCGCGCTGGCCTCGTCGCTCGAGGTGTTCAAGATGCTGGGTTGGGCCGGCGTCGGTGTGGGCGTCGCCTTCATCGCCCTGAGCTTCTTCATCAAGCATTGGTCGCATGGCGCCAACAGCCCGGCCGGTCACGCCCAGCCTGAGCCGATCGCTCCGGTGCTGGACGGTGAACGCCAGGCCGTGAACCCGGCGGCGATGCGGGCCGATCGGGAGCTCTAGGCTCCCCCCGCAGGACGAAACGAATGAGGCCGGGCGCATCCCACGCCCGGCCTTTTTCATGCCCGGTGAGTTGGCGCCCTAGGCGCCGAAGGTCTTGCGGATCCGCACGTAGTACATGCGGCCGACCTGGATATCGCGGTCCTCGACATAGGCGATCTGGTTCAGGCTTCGCGGGCCGTCATAGACCGTCCGGGTGTTGCGGAAGCCGCGCTTGGTGAGGTTCGCCACCTCGACGCGAACGATGATGTCGGGCCGCGCGCGCCATTCGACATAGGGGCGGACGAAGGTCTTGAGCTTGCGGTCTTCGACCTCGCTCAGCCGGTAGTAGGTCTCGCGCCAGCCGCCATAGACGTCGAGGCCCCAGTTGGCCCGCAATTGCGGCAGGTCGTGGGTGAAGGTGACCTCCCACTCCAGCGGCTGCAGGCCCGAGATCTCGCGGTCCTCGCCGGTGGTCGGATCGGTGACCTCCGAGCGCCGCCACGTGCCTTCACCCTTCAACTGCATGGCCTTGCCGCCGAACCGGTCGAGCGGCAGGGTGACGTTGAGGATCAGTTCGTCCTTGGTCCCGTCGCCGATATTGGCCCGGCTGTCGAAGATGTCGCCGTTGGCGGCGAACACCGGCCGGCGGTCGATGACGTCGGTCAGGGCCGAGTGGCGCAGGGTCAGCACCGCCGCGCCGTCGCCCAGGAAGCGCTGCTCGACGGCGGCCTCGCTCACCCAGGCCTGTTCCGGGTTGAGGTCCGGGTTGCCGGCCTGGATCACGCCGGTGTTCAAGGTCGAGGAGGCGACGAAGTCGTCGAAGTTCAGTTGGCCGACCACGCGCTCGAACCGGAAACGCACCTGCGTCGCGGCGCTCGGCGCCCAGCTCGCGGCGAACCGCGGCTTGGCGAAGTACAGCGTCTTCTCGACTCGGACGTCGCCGTCCGAGGAGATGGCCGACCCCTCGTAACGCAGGCCGCTTTCCAGGGTCCAGCGGCTAGACGGTCGCCAGATCGCCTTGGCGAAGAGCTCGCCGCGCTTTTCCTCCACCTCGACATTGGCGGCGGGCAGCTCGACCACGGCGCCGTTCTCGGCATAGGTCGTCTGGCTCTCCAGGGCGTTGAAGGCGCCCTCGGCGCCGAGCTCGAGCGAGACCTGCGCGGTGGGGCGGAACTTGAGCACGCTGCGGGCGATGGTCTCGCTGCTTTCGCGCGACAGGCCGAAGCGGGCGTCGAATCCCTCGCCATGGAAGCTGGAGTCGATGTCCTGGTCGCGGGTCTGGCGCAGGCCGACCAGCTCCAGGGTGGTGCGGGCGCCGAAGTCGCGGGTGAACAGGCCGCCGATCTCGGTGTCGAAGCGGTTGGAGACGTCGGCGAACACCTGGGTGTCGGGGCCGGGCAAGGTGACATGGTCGGTCTCCTCGGTCTTGAAGTCGTCCCAGGCGACCCGCGCGTTCATCCGCGCCTTGCCGCCAAGCAGCGGGGTCTCGTAGGCGCCGGTGAGGGTGCTGACGCCCCCGTCGCCCTCGCTGTCGACCTGAGAACGAAACAGCTCACGGCCGCCGGGTGCGACCTTCACGTGCGGGCCCTGTCCGGCGCCGTCGTCCATGCCCATGCCGTAGCGGGCGGCGGCCTCCCAGTTGCGGCCGCCGTTCCCGCCCGATAGCTCCAGGCGCACGCCATAGAGATTGCGGCCGTCATAGATGTGGTTGTTGGCGACTGCGAACAGGCCGCGGAAGCCCGCACCGGACTTTCGGACCACATTGGCCAGCACCGACTTGCCCTGCATGTCCACGCCCGGCGCGCCGCCGCGGATCAGGTCGATGCGCTCGACCTGGCCGGCGGGGAGACGGCGCAGGATTTCCTCCAGGTCGTCGGTCTTGGAGGTGGGGCGCTGGCCGTCGATCAGTACGTTGCCGCCGCCGCCCTCGAAGCCGCGGATCTTCGCACCGGTCTCGATCGAGAACCCCGGCAGGCGCAACAGCATCTCGTGGGCGTTGGCCGGTTGCGAGCCGGAGAAGAAATCTGGCGGGTAGCTGATGACCCCTTCGGCCGTGGAGACCGCCGCCATCGGCGCGGCGACGACGGCCTGGGCGTCCTCTCCAGCGGCGGGGGCGGCGAGGGCGAGGGCCGAGGCCAGGGCCGGAATGATCATGTAACGGTGCTCCCCGAAGATGCAGGCAAGTGACCTGCACCCCCGGGGCGACACCAATTAAATCCCGGAAAGGTGGATTAAATCGCCGAAATGTTTCCGGTGGTTAGTCGGCGGCGGCGATCAGATGCTGGTGCCGCCGACGGTCAGGCCGGTGATCTTTAGCGACGGTTGGCCGACGCCGACGGGTATGCTCTGGCCGGACTTTCCGCAGACGCCGACGCCGGGATCGAAGTCGAAGTCGTCGCCGATCATCGTCACCCGGGTCAGGGCCGAGGGACCGTCGCCGATCAGGGTCGCGCCCTTGACCGGCGTGGTGATCTTGCCGTCCTCGATCAGGTAGGCCTCGGTGCACTGGAAGACGAACTTGCCGTTGGTGATGTCCACCTGGCCGCCGCCGAAGTTCGCGCAATAGAGGCCGCGCTTGGTCGAGGCGATCATCTCCGCGCGCGGGGTCGAGCCAGCCATCATCGCGGTGTTGGTCATCCGCGGCATCGGCATGTGGGCGTAGGACTGCCGGCGGCCGTTGCCGGTCGCGGTCAGGCCCATCAGCCGGGCGCTCATCCGGTCGTGCATGTAGCCCACGAGGATGCCGTCCTCGATCAGGATGGTGCGTTCGGTGGGCGTGCCCTCGTCGTCGATGGTCAGCGAGCCGCGACGCCCGGCCAGGGTGCCGTCGTCGAAGACCGTGACGCCGGGCGCGGCGACGCGCTCGCCGATGCGGCCGGAGAAGGCCGAGGTGCCCTTGCGGTTGAAGTCGCCCTCCAGGCCGTGGCCGACGGCTTCATGCAGCAGCACGCCGTTCCAGCCCGGGCCGAGCACCACGTCCATCTCGCCCGCGGGGCAGGGGACGGCGTCCAGATTGACCAGGGCCTGGCGCAGGGCTTCCTCGGCCTGCTCCTGCCACTTGTCGGGCGTGATCCAGGCTTCGAACCCGGCGCGGCCGCCGGCCCCGGCGAAACCGTTCTCGCGCTTGCCGTCCTTCTCGACCGTCACCTGGACGTTCACCCGGCAGAGCGGGCGCACATCACGGATCAGCCGGCCGTCGGCGCGCAGGATCTCGACGGTGCGGCGCTCGCCGGCCAGGCTGGCCATCACCTGGACGACGCGAGGGTCGCGGGCGCGGGCCCAGGCGTCGATCTCCTGCAGCAGGGCGACCTTGTCGGAGAAGGCGGGCGAGGCGGTGGGATCGTCCTCGCCATAGAGCTTGGCGTTGGTGGAGCGAGGGCCTTCGGCCGAGACGCCGGAATAGCCGCGCTTGGCCAGAGCCGACGACTGCGCCGCGCGCTTGATCGCCGCTTCGGAGACCTCGCTGGAATGGGAGTAGCCGGCGGTCTCGCCGGCCACGACTCGCAGGCCAAAGCCTTCCGACGAATCATAGGAGGCCGACTTCAATCGTCCGTCGTCGAACAGGAAGGCCTCGCTCTCGGACTTTTCCACGAAAAGTTCACCGTCGTCGGCGCCGACCAGGGCCTCGCCAAGAATCTCACGGGCCCGTTCGGGCGAANAGGCGAGCGTTCAGAGATAGGGGGTCGCAGCCGCCGCGTCACCCCAAACCGCGCTCGTCTTGCGTTCGGCCGGCCAGCGGGTCGTGTCCCCAGTTCATCAGCGACCATCGCCAGCGCGTGTGCGTCACGTCGCCCCAAGGCCGTTGGGCCAGGTGACGGCGAGCATAGCCAATCACCTTCTTCATATGGGTGTAGTCGGCCTCGGTGAGGTCCTCCGGCGGCCGCGCCCTGATCTCGATGATGCGGCGGGCCGACTGGCGGCCGACCGATTCGCTCTCGCCGCGCCGGGTGAAGCCGACGGCCTTGCTCTGGTCCGTCTCGAGCCAGGCCTCCAGGGTCGAGGGCGACATGTTCACGACGGCGTCGAAGTCCCGGCGGATGGCGAGTTCCTCCTCCGGGTGGCGATGGGGCCTCATGAAACCTCGTGCTCCGGTTTTGCGAAAACTACGCCGGAACCGGCGTTTTGGACGCGTTGCGCCCGACATATCATCGGTCGACGGTCAGACATCGCGCCATAGGGGGTCTTAGCGCCTTGGCAAGGGATGGGAGAGCGCGTATGGACCCCGGCTTAAGGGCAAGGCCTCACGATTTTTGGGGCCTCGTCTCGATTCCAGTCGGCGGGGGCGATCGTCTTTCGCGAGGCGCGGCCGGCCAAGCAGACCGAGGGGACATGAAGTCTAGGGTTCAGGGCATGCGGACGTGGGCGGCGGCAGCCGCTGCGGGCGCGACGTCAGCGTTCTGGGGCGTTCAGGCGTTCGCGGACGAATTGATGGGTCAACCGACGCCGGGTGGCATCGGCCTTCAGCCGGCGGCCTCGCCGTTGAAGCACGCAGCGCATGATTTCCATGATTGGATTCTCATGCCGATCATCACCTTCATCTGCTTGCTGGTTCTCGGCCTGCTGCTGTGGTGCGTGATCCGCTACAACAAGCGGTCGAACCCGATCCCGGCGAAGTGGAGCCACAACACCCTCGTCGAAATCGTGTGGACGGTGGTGCCGGTGCTGATCCTGATGGCCATCTCGGTCGTCTCGTTCAAACTGCTCTTCGCCTATCACGACATGCCCAAGCCGGACCTGACCGTTAAGGCCACCGGCTACCAGTGGTACTGGGGTTATGAGCTGCCTGACCAAAAGGTCGGCGAGTTCGTCTCCAACATGCTTCCCGAAGACGAGGCCAAGGCGCGCAACGTTCCGTATCGCCTGGCCGCCACCGAGCCGCTCGTGGTTCCGGTCAATAAGACCGTCCGCGTGCTGGTCACCGGCGCCGACGTCATTCACGCCTTCGCCCTGCCGGCGTTCGGCCTGAAGGTCGACGCGGTTCCCGGCCGGATCAACGAAACCTGGTTCCGCGCCGAGCGCACGGGCACCTTCTATGGCCAATGCTCCGAGCTGTGCGGCGTCGACCACGCCTTCATGCCCCTGGAGATCAAGGTCGTGACGCAGCCTGAGTTCGAGGCCTGGGTGGCTTCGAAGGGTGGTTCCACCGCTCCGGCCGCTCCGGCGGCTGCTGCTCCGGCCGCTCCCGCCGCCGAAGGCGCCGCGACCCCGGCCGCCGCCTCGGTTCCCGCGGCTCCGGCCGCGAACGCCCCGGCCGCGGTTGCGCCCGCAGCGCCCGCGCCGACCTCCACGCCCGCCGCGCCCGCCGCGGCGCCGGCCGCGAACTGAGCTTAGGACAGAGTACGATGGCACAAGCCGCAGCTCACGATCATCACGACGAAGCCGATCATAAACCCGGCTTCATCGCTCGTTGGTTCTTCTCCACGAACCACAAGGACATCGGCACGCTCTACCTGCTGTTCGCCATCATGGCGGGCCTGGTGGGCGGCGCTCTCTCGGGCCTGATCCGTTGGGAACTGGCCGAGCCGGGCATTCAGATCTTCAAGGAAGGCTCCTCGATCCAGCTTCTGGGTCTCGTTGAGCAGTCCAAGCACGGCTACAACGCCGTGGTCACCGCCCACGCCCTGATCATGATCTTCTTCATGGTCATGCCCGCCATGATCGGCGGGTTCGGGAACTGGTTCGTGCCGCTGATGATCGGCGCGCCGGACATGGCGTTCCCGCGGATGAACAACATCTCGTTCTGGCTGCTGGTCGCCGCCTGGATCCTGCTGCTGGTGTCGATGTTCGTCGACGGCGGTCCGGGTAAGGGCTTCGGTGGTGGTTGGACGGCTTATCCGCCGCTCTCGACCTCCGGCCACGCCGGCCCGGCCATGGATTGCGCCATTCTCGCGCTCCACCTCGCCGGCGCCTCGTCGATCCTCGGTGCGATCAACTTCATCACCACGATCTTCAACATGCGCGCGCCGGGCATGACCCTGCACCGTATGCCGCTGTTCGCCTGGTCGGTGCTGATCACCGCCTTCCTGCTGCTGCTCTCGCTGCCCGTCCTGGCCGGCGCGATCACCATGCTGCTGACGGACCGGAACTTTAACACCCACTTCTTCGATGCGGCCGGCGGCGGCGACCCCGTCATGTACCAGCACCTGTTCTGGTTCTTCGGTCACCCGGAAGTGTACATCCTGATCCTGCCAGGCTTCGGCATCATCAGCCACATCGTGTCGACCTTCTCGCGCAAGCCCATCTTCGGCTACCTCGCCATGGCCTACGCCATGGTGGCCATCGGGTTCATCGGCTTCGTCGTGTGGGCGCACCACATGTACACCGTCGGCATGAGCATCAATCTGCGCGCCTACTTCGTGGCGGCCACCATGGTCATCGCGGTGCCCACCGGCGTGAAGATCTTCTCCTGGATCGCCACGATGTGGGGCGGTTCCATCGACTTCAAGACGCCGATGCTCTGGGCGATGGGCTTCATCTTCCTGTTCACGGTCGGCGGCGTCACCGGCGTCGTCCTGGCCAACGCCGGCATCGACTACAGCCTGCACGACACCTATTACGTCGTGGCCCACTTCCACTACGTGCTCAGCCTCGGCGCCGTGTTCGCGATCTTCGCGGGCTTCTACTACTGGTTCGAGAAGATCTGGGGGGTGAAGTACCGCGAGTGGCTCGGCCAGCTGCACTTCTGGGTCATGTTCGTCGGCGTGAACCTGATCTTCTTCCCGCAGCACTTCCTGGGTCTTCAGGGCATGCCGCGCCGATATATCGACTATCCGGAGGCGTTCACCCTGTGGAACCACGTGTCGTCGATCGGCTACGTCGTGACCTTGGTGGCCGTGGTGATCTTCCTGATCGTCCTCATCGAAGCCGCGATCTTCCGCCGCAAGGCCGAAGCCAATCCGTGGGGTGAAGGCGCAACGACGCTGGAGTGGACCCTGTCCTCGCCGCCGCCGTTCCACCAGTTCAACGAACTGCCGGTGGTGAAGCCGGACCTTCACTAGGTCCAGCTCGCCAAAGACTTCAGGGGCGCGGGCTGGGACAATCCAGCACGCGCCCTTTAGTCGTTTTGAGAGTATCTTGATGGCCATGTCGCCAGCCCTTTCACGCCCGAGCGCGCCGCCGCGGTGGCAGGACTATGTCCAGCTGCTGAAGCCGCGCGTGATGTCGCTGGTGATCTTCACCGCGATCACCGGACTGGTCTGCGCCGACTCCTCGGTGAACCCGATCCTGGGCGCGATCGCCATCTTCTGCATCGCGGTCGGGGCCGGCGCCTCGGCCTCGTTCAACATGTGGTACGACGCCGACATCGACGCCAAGATGCGCCGCACGCGCGCCCGTCCGGTGCCCTCGGGCAAGGTCCAGGGTTCCGACGCGCTCGCCCTGGGCGGGGTGTTGTCGATGTTCTCGGTGATGCTGCTCGGCATGACCACCAACTGGCTGGCCGCCGGCCTGCTGGCCTTCACCATCTTCTTCTACGCCGTCGTCTATACGATGTGGCTGAAGCGCTCGACGCCCCAGAACATCGTCATCGGCGGTCTGGCCGGCGCCTTGCCGCCGGTCATCGGCTGGGCCGCGGCGGCTGGGAGCGTTCCGCTGAACGCCTGGCTGCTGTGCGCGATCATCTTCATGTGGACGCCGCCGCACTTCTGGGCGCTGTCGCTCTACACCAGCGAGGACTACGAGAAGGCCGGCGTGCCGATGATGCCGGTGACGGCGGGCGCGGCCTCCACCCGCAAGCAGATCCTGATCTACAGCCTGCTGTTCGTGCCGCTGTGCATCGTGCCGGTCTTCACCCATCTGGGCGGCCTGACCTATCTGGCGGTCGCCGGACTGGGCGGCCTGGTCTTCCTGGTCCTGGCCTGGCGGGTGTTCAAGAGCCGCGCCGGCGAGGCCGCGGGCGAGCGCAACGACGACGGCCTCTATGACGTGAAGGGCGGCTCCAAGGACGCCCGCAACCTGTTCGCCTTTTCGATCCTCTACCTGACCCTGTTGTTTGCGACGCTGCTGGCCGAGCATGCGCTGGGCCTGCCCCCCGTCGGAGTGCTGTAAGTGAGCGAGCCTACGCCCGATCCCACCGTCGAGGCGCGTGCGCGCCGCGGTCGCAACATCGCGCTGGCGCTCGGCCTGGTGCTGTTCGTCGTCCTGGTCTTCGTGGTGACCGTCGTGCGTATGGGAGGCAATGTTGGCCTACGACCGCTCTAAGCCGGAGCCCACGCCCCAGGCCAAGCGCAACGCCAAGGTCGCGATGATCTGCGGCGCCGGGTTCGTGCTCATGGTCGGCGCGTCGTTCGCGTCGGTGCCGCTCTACAAGGCTTTCTGCCAGGTCACCGGCTTCGACGGGACCATCCGCAAGGCCGAGGTCGCGCCGGACAAGGTGCTGGACCGCAAGCTGCTGATCCGCTTCGACGCCAATGTCCGCGACCTGCCGTGGAAGTTCACCGCCGAGCAGACGACGCAGAACGTGCGAATCGGCGAGACGGGTCTGGCCTTCTTCAAGGTCACCAACAACGGCGACAAGCCGATCACCGGACGCGCGGTCTATAACGTCGTTCCGGAATCCGCCGGCGCCTATTTCCAGAAGCTCGAGTGCTTCTGCTTCTCCGACCAAACCATTCCGGCCGGAGAAACGATTGAATTTCCTGTGGTTTATTTCGTAGATCCGAAATTCGCCGAGGACTTCGAGACCAAGGGCAAGGGCGAGGTCACCCTCTCCTACACCTTCTATCCGTCGGTCGAAGCCGAGCGCGCTGAACGGCGCGCCGACGCCTCGACGACAAACCATCCTTCCGCCCTTGGCGTAACCGCCAAGGCGGGGCTATAGCGTCACGCAAATTGTCTTTCGCCGGCTCGAGAGAGGGGACGGCGTCTGTGATATCTGAGAGGGGTTAGGTCCGAAATGGCCCACGGCGAAGTCAAGCACGACTACCACCTGCTGCCTCCGAGCCCTTGGCCGCTCGTGGGTTCCGCCTCCGCCGTCATGATGGCGATCGGCGGTGTGATCTGGATGAAGGGCCTGTTCGGCCTGCCGCAACACTTCCCGTGGGTGTTCTTCGCCGGCCTCGCCGGCGTGCTCTACACCATGTACGGCTGGTGGTCGGACGTGATCAAGGAATCCAAGGCGGGCGACCACACGCCGGTCGTGTCGATCGGCCTGCGCTACGGCATGATCATGTTCATCGCTTCCGAAGTGATGTTCTTCGTCGCCTGGTTCTGGATCTTCTTCGAAATGGCGCTCTTCCATGAGCACCGGACCCTGTCGTCCATCGAGGAAGTTCGCGCCGCCTGGGCCACCTGGCCGCCGGCCGGCATCGAGACCGTCCCGGCCTGGAACCTGCCGCTGCTGAACACCCTGACCCTGCTGCTCTCGGGCACCACGGTCACCTGGGCGCACCACGCGCTGCAGCAGGGCGACCGCAAGGGCACGAAGCTGGCGCTGATCCTGACGATCATCCTCGGCGCGATCTTCACCGGTATCCAGGCTTACGAGTATCACCACATCCTGGAGCACAAGTACTTCTTCGGCGGTGAAGGCCAGGCCAACTCGGGCCTCTATGGTTCGTCCTTCTTCATGGCGACCGGCTTCCACGGCTTCCACGTGCTGATCGGCACCATCTTCCTGGCGGTTTGCCTGATCCGTCTGCTGCGTGGCGGTTTCACCCCGCAGAAGCATTTCGGCTTCGAAGCCGCCGCCTGGTACTGGCACTTCGTCGACGTGGTCTGGCTCTTCCTGTTCGCCTTCATCTACGTGGTGTTCGGCGGAGCCGGCCACTAGGCCCGAGTCATGAGTAACCCCAATCCGCTTTTGGCGGGCCTACGCGGCCGCTGCCCGAACTGCGGAGAGGGGCGACTCTTTGAAGGCTTCCTCAAGGTCGCGCCGAAATGCGCGTCTTGCGGATACGACCTGGCCAAGGCCGACTCTGGAGATGGCCCCGCGGTCTTCGTGATCCTGATCGCGGGTTTCTTCTGCGCCTTCCTGATGCTCTTCACCGAGCTCAAGTTCTCGCCCCCTATCTGGGTGCATATCGTCATCTTCCTGCCCCTGACCCTCGGCGTCTGCCTGGGTCTGCTCCGCCCACTGAAGGGCGTGATGCTGGCGGCTCAGTTCTCCAACAACGCTTCGGAAGCCCGCCATGACTGATCGCGCTCGCCGCTTCCCGGTGGGTCTGACGATCGCGGTGGCGATTTCCCTCGCCATCCTGGTCGGGCTCGGTTCGTGGCAGCTCAAGCGGCTGGCCTGGAAGGAAGGCCTGCTGGCGCGCGTCGCGGCGCTGCAAGCCGCGCCCGCCAAGCCGGGCATCGCGGCCATGGAGCAGATGAGCGTCGGCGCCGATCTCGACTTCGCCCGCGTCCAGCTGGAATGCCCCGGGCTCGCCAGCGCGCCCTATGTCCAACTCTATTCGGTCCGCGACGGCCAGCCGGGCGCGCGCCTGGTCTCGGCCTGCCACATCGCGGGCGGCCGTTATCGCAGCATCCTGGTCGACCGGGGCTTCGTCGACGAGACGGTGTCGGCCCGCCCGCGCGTGAACGTTTCCGACCGGACCCCGATCACCATCACCGGTGTGCTGCGGGTTCCCGAGCCGGGCAACTTCGTCAGCCCGCCGAACGACGTGGCCGCCAATCGCTGGTACGTCCGCGACGTCCCGGCCATGGCCAAGGCGCTGAGCGCCGACGCCCCGGCGCCGCTGGTGCTGATGGCCGAAACATCCTCGAACCCGGAGTGGAAGGCGCTCGATCCTGCGCCGCTCCCGGCTGAAATCTCCAACCGCCACCTGGAATACGCCCTGACCTGGTTCGGTCTTGCCGCGTCTCTGGTCGGCGTTTATGTCGCCATGCTTTGGCGTAGACGGAAGACCTGATGCGGTATGTCTCCACGCGGGGGGAATCGCCCTCCGTCGGCTTCATCGATGCGGTTCTCTCAGGCTTGGCGCCTGATGGCGGGCTCTATGTGCCCGAGGAATGGCCGACCTTCAGCCGAGACGAAATCGCGGCCTTCGCCGGCAAGCCCTATCACCACGTGGCCACCGAGGTCCTGGCGCGCTTCGTCGGCGACGAGATCCCGCACGAGGTTCTGGGCGACATGTGCGCCGAGGCCTATGCCAGCTTCACCCACGCCGCCGTCGTGCCGGTGCGCCAGATCGCGCCGGGCGGGTTCATGGCCGAGCTGTTCCACGGGCCGAGCCTGGCCTTCAAGGACGTGGCCATGCAACTGCTGGCCCGGCTGTCCGACCACGTGCTGGGCGCCCAGAAGCGCACCCAGACCATCCTTTGCGCCACGTCGGGCGACACCGGCGGCGCAGCCGTCGAGGCCTTCCGTGGCCGGGCCAACACCAAGATCGTGGTGATGTTCCCGGACGGCCGGATCTCCGAGGTCCAGCGCCGCTTCATGACCACGGCCGCCGAGGACAATGTCCGCTGCGTGGCGGTGGCCGGCGACTTCGACGATTGTCAGGCGATCCTGAAGACCTCGTTGCAGGACGCGGCCCTCAAGCAGGCCGTCGGCCTGTCGGCGGTCAACTCGATCAACTTCGCCCGCATCGTCGCCCAGAGCGTCTATTACTTCACCAGCGCCGTGGCGCTGGGCGCGCCGCATCGTGAGATCGCCTTCGCCGTGCCGTCGGGCAATTTCGGCGACGGCTTCGCGGGCTTCGTGGCCAAGCGCATGGGGCTGCCTATCGCGCGGATCATCATCGCCACCAACTCCAACGACATCCTGGCCCGCGCCTTCGAGGAAGGCCGCTATGTCCGGGGCGTGACCGCGCCGACCCAGTCGCCGGCCATGGACATCCAGTCGGCCTCGAACTTCGAGCGGCTCTATTTCGAGTGCGTGCGCCGCGACGGGATCGAGACGGCCCGCGCCTTCGCCGCTTTCGCCGAGACCGGCGGCATGGACATCCCGCCCCAGGCGCTGGCCACCATGCGCGAGACCTTCACCGGCGTGACGATCGGCGAGGGCGACACGACCCGCACCATCATGGCCACCCTGCGTGAGACCGGCGAACTGATCGATCCGCACACCGCCGTCGGCGTGGCCGGCATGCAGCGGGCGCGCGGCGTCACCGACGCCCCGATCGTGGTGCTGTCGACCGCCCATGCGGCGAAGTTCCCCGACACCGTGGAAGCGGCGACGGGCGAGACCCCTGTCATGCCGAGGACCGCGGCCCATCTTGCTGGTAAGGAAGAGCGGTTCGATCGGCTGCCCGCCGACGCCGACACCATCAAGGCCTACGTCATGGCCTTTGCCGAAGGCTGACCCACTGCCCACCGTCCACATGCTGAAGAATGGGGTTCGCGTCGTTTGCGACCCCATTGATGGACTTGAAACCCTGGCTCTGTCGGTTGTCGCCGGCCGGGGCGCGCGGTCCGAGGACGAGGCCCGCTCCGGCTGGTCCCACCTGCTGGAGCATATGGTCTTCAAGGGCGCGGGCGAGCGGTCGGCACGCGACATCGTCGAGGTGATCGAGGCCGAGGGCGGCCAGATCAACGCGGCCACCGGCTATGAGCGCACCAGTTTCCAGATCCGCGCCCTGAAGGGCGGCCTGGATCTCGGCTCCTCGGTGCTCGCCGACCTGGTGCTGCGCCCGACCATGGACGCCGGCGACCTCGTCCGCGAAATCCAGGTGGTCGGCCAGGAGATCGCCGAAGCGGCCGATACGCCCGACGACCACGTCTTCGAGATGGCGCAGGAAGTCGCCTTTGGCGATCAGCCGCTGGGCCGGCCGATCCTGGGCACCGACGAGTCCATCGCCCGGGCGAGCGTCGAGACGCTGTCGGCCTGGCGCGCGGCGCTCTATGCGCCGGACAGCCTGGTCATCGCGGCCTCCGGCGCGGTGGACGAGACCGAACTGCTGGCCCTGGCCGAACGCGATTTCGGCGGCGCGGCGGGGGAGGGCGCGGCGGTTCCGCCGACGGCGGCCTTCACCGGCGGCCGGCGCGCGACCTCGAAGGCGCTGGAGCAGGCCAATCTGGTCTTCCTGCTGCCGGCCGTGGGCGTTCGTGACGAAGCCTATTTCGCCATGCGCCTCTATGCCGAAATCCTCGGCGGGGGCATGGCCTCGCGGCTGTTCCAGGAAGCTCGCGAGAAGCGCGGCCTGGCCTATGCTGTCGACGCCTATTCCGAGACCTACGCCGACACCGGCGTGTTGGGGATTTTCGCCGGTTGCGCGGCCAAGGACGCCGCCGAGCTGGCCCGCGTGGCCGCCGGCGAGGTCCAGGGCATGGCGAGCCGTATCGAGCCCGCAGAACTCTCCCGCGCCAAGGCCCAGCTCAAGGCCTCGATGTTCATGGCCCGCGAACAGCCGCTGTCACGCTCCGAACAGGCCGCCGCCCAGGTGCTGCTGTTCGGCGAGACCTTGGCGACGTCCGACCTCGCCGCGCAGATCGACGCCGTGACCGCGCAGGACCTGATCGCCCTGGGCGAGCAGATCCTGGCCCCGCGCCTTTGCGCGGTGAGCGTCCTGGGCCCCAAGAGCGCCCTGAAGGCCGCCGAGGCGTTCGAGCGGGCGCTGTTCGCCTAACCGGCTTGACGCCGGCCACTCATTCCCGTGACCTTGCGCTATGGCCTTGTTGGATTGGATCGCCCCGGAAAGTGGGCTGCGGATCGAGGGCGACGGGGTTCGCCTGCGGCCGCCGCGCGCCGCCGACTTCGCCGAGTGGCGCGAGCTGCGCGCCCAGTCGCGCGATTTCCTGCAACCGTGGGAGCCGACCTGGCCGGCCGACGACCTGACCCGTGCGGCCTTCCGCCGCAGACTGACCGCCTATTCCCGTGATCGGGAAGCGGGGACCGCGTTTCCTTTTTTTGTTTTCCGGACTCGGGACGACGCCCTGACCGGCGGGATCACGCTTTCAAACGTTCGCCGCGGCGTCGCCCAGATGGGTTCGGTGGGCTACTGGTGCGGTCAACCCTTTGCACGGCAAGGCCAAACGCTCGCCGCCGTGCGGTCGCTGAGCGTCTTCGCCTTTCGCACCCTGGCCCTGCATCGGCTGGAAGCGGCCTGCCTTCCGCACAACGATGCGTCCCGCAGATTGCTCAACCGCGCCGGGTTTCGCGAGGAGGGGCTCGCGGAGGCTTATCTGAAAATTAACGGCGTTTGGCGAGACCATGTGTTGTTCGGTCTTGTGTCGCCTTTGCAGGCGCATGAGGGGCCGGGCGATGGAGTGTCTGTTTAGCGCGATCGGCAAAACGCCGGGCCCGCTCGGCGGCGCGTTGACCTGTAGCGTCTTGAGGCGATGCCGAACGATCGTTGGAGCTGGGACGCCACCACGACGCTTGAAGCGTTGGGCGCGGCCGACGTAGTTCTCTGGCTCTGGGAGCCGGAGAAGGATCGTCTGCGCTTGACTGGCGCGTCCCGCGCGCTCGGCCTTGGGCCGCTCGCCCCTGAATGTTCATCCGCGGCTATCCGCGCCTTGGCCCTGCCGCCGGATCGCGCGCTGGCCGAGGATATGCTGCGTGTCCAGGAACCGGGCTCGGAGATCGCCGTGCGCCTGCGCATGCGCGGCGGCGGGGTCTGCATCTGGCGCGGCGTCTGGCTTGAGGACGGCGGCCTGCGCGCCGCCGGCGTGATCGCTCCCGAGGTCAAGTTCGCCGCCTCCGACCTGGACAGCCTCACCGGCCTGCTCGACCGCAAGAGTTTCGTCACCCGCGCGCGCGAACGCCTGCAAAGCCCCGGCCAGCATGAGCTGGTGGTGGCCGACCTTGACCGCCTGCGCCGCCTGAACGAGGCGCTGGGTCACGAACGCGCCGACCTGGTGCTGGCCGCGCTGGGTTCGCGCCTGGCCGCCGCCTTCCCGCCGAACGCTCTACTGGCCCGGGTCGGCGAGGACGAGTTCGCCGTCCTGGCCCCGACCTCGCGTCCGTCCGCCGCCGAGACCCTGCGTCAGGCGCTGGAGCAGCCGCTGCGCGTCGCCGGCTTCGATATCCATCCCACCCTCTCCATCGGCGCCGTGGAGGCTGTCGGCGGCGAGGACGCCCCGGAGGCCGCCGAGCTGCTGCGCCGGGCCGAACTGGCGGTCGAGTCCGCCAAGAGCAACGGACGTGGCGGCGCCGCCGCCTATGGCCGGAGCCTGGAAAGCGACGGGCTGTCGCGCCTGGCCCTGGAGAGCGATCTGCGCGGCGCCATGGGCCGCAACGAAATCGTGCCCTTCTACCAACCCATCGTGCGGCTCTCGACCGGCGCCCTGTCGGGGTTCGAGGCCCTGGTCCGCTGGCGCCACCCGCGTCGCGGCCTGCTGACGCCCGATCAGTTCCTGCCGCTCTGCGAAGAGATGGGCCTGATGAGCGAGCTGGGCGCGATGATGATGCGCCAGGCCGGCCATCAACTCGCCACCTGGCGCCGTGATCACCGGGCCGCCGGCGAACTGACCGTGGCGGTGAACCTCTCGACCGG
This sequence comes from Phenylobacterium sp. Root700, assembly GCF_001429025.1. Taxonomy (GTDB): domain Bacteria; phylum Pseudomonadota; class Alphaproteobacteria; order Caulobacterales; family Caulobacteraceae; genus Phenylobacterium. The sequence goes on from NZ_LMHT01000007.1 coordinate 54,162, forward strand.
CGAGATCGATCGCCCCGACCTGATCTCCGACGTGATCGCCATTCGGCGCGAAACCGGCCTGCCGCCGGGCGCGCTGAAGCTGGAAGTCACCGAAGGCGACGTCATGCGCGATCCTGATCGCGCCGCCGTCGTGCTGCGCAACCTGCGCGAGGCGGGCGCCGCGCTCGCCCTCGATGACTTCGGCACCGGCTTCTCGTCGCTCAGCTACCTGACGCGGCTGCCCTTCGACACCTTGAAGATCGACCGCTACTTCGTACGCACCATGGCCACCAACGAAGGCTCGGTGAAGATCGTCTCCTCCGTAGTGAAGCTCGGCCAGGATCTGGATCTGGAAGTGGTCGCCGAGGGCGTCGAGAACGCGCAGATGGCCCGCCATCTGCTGTCGCTCGGCTGCGACTACGGCCAGGGCTTCGGCTATGCGCCGGCGCTGTCGCCGCAGGAGGCCGAGGTCTATCTCAACGAGAGCTATGTGGACGGCGCAGCGCCGGTGAAGGCGCGCGGCTAGGCGCGCCCAGCCGTCGTGGTGAGCAGCCGGGCGTCGACGCCGATCTTGGCCAGGGCCTTGGTCCACTTCTGTTCGTGGTCGCCGCCGAACACCAGGGTCTCGTCCGCGTCGCAGGTCAGCCAGACGTTCTCGCGGATTTCGCGCTCCAACTGGCCCGGCCCCCAGCCGGCGTAACCGAGCGCCAGCAGCGAGCGCCTGGGCGGGCGGCTCTGACCGGCCATGGCCTCCAGCACCTCGCGGGTGGCGGTCAGGGAAATACCTTCGCGGATCGGCAGGCTGTTCTCACCGGAGGTGTAGTCGTCGGTGTGCAGGACGAAGCCGCGTTCGCGATCAACAGGACCGCCCAGCAGCACGAGGTCCGGCGGAATCTGGATCGTCGACCTGACCTCCAGGCGTCCCAGCAGGTCGGGAACGGTCAGACCCTCGACCGGGCGGTTCACCGCGATGCCTATGGCGTGGCTTTCGTCATGGGCGCAGATCAGCACCAGGGCGCGTTCGAAACGCGGGTCGCCGATGCCAGGCATGGCGATCAGCATCTGGCCGGAGAGGAAAACGCCGTCGTCCATATTCTGGAATTTGACCTTCATCGCGGCGCTTTCAAGTCTTGAACTCACACAAGAACGTTGAAGCGACGCCGGACCACGTTATCTGGTGAACCAACTTCATCAGGGAGAGAGACCCATGACCATCAAAGTCGGCGACAAACTGCCCGCCGCCACCTTCTCCGCGGGGACGCCGGAAGGTCCTCGTCCCATGTCCACCGACGACATCTTCGCCGGCAAGAAGGTCGCGCTGTTCGCGGTGCCGGGCGCCTTCACCCCGACCTGCTCGGCCAAGCACCTGCCGGGCTTCAAGGATCACGTCGCCGACTTCAAGGGCAAGGGCGTCGACACCATCGCCTGCGTCTCGGTCAACGACGCCTTCGTGATGAAGGCCTGGGGCGAAAGCCAGTCGGTGGGCGACGCCATCCTGATGCTCGGCGACGGCAACGGCGACTTCACCAAGGCCATCGGCCTGGAGATGGACGGCTCCAAGTTCGGCATGGGCCAACGCTCGCAGCGCTATTCGATGATCATCGAGGACGGCGTCGTGAAGGAGCTGAACGTCGAGGCTCCTGGCGAATTCAAGGTCTCGGCCGCCGACTACATGCTGGCCCAGCTCTAGCACCTGGCCCAGGCGGCGCCACCGCGCGCCGCCTGGATCACCTGCGCCATGGACAAGGTCGCGGCGTCGGGCCCAATGGCGCGATGAGCCGTGACGGATACAAGATCGAGCGACTGGCCTGGCGCGACGAGGTGCTGGCGCAGATCGCCCTGCCGCGCGGCGTGCTGCGCGTGACCCTCGGCCTGGGCTCAGGCCTCGCCCGCCGCCCTGGCGATCCGCCGGACCGGCTTTGGGCGATCGGCGACCGGGGTCCGAACCTGAAGATCAAGCAGGCGGTCGAACAGTACGGCCTGGATCACCTGCGCAAACTTGCCGAGATCGACGGGGCCAAGGTCATGCCCCGCCCCGACATCGGGCCGACCATCGCCGAACTCAGCCTGAAGGACGGGGTGGTGAGCTTCGTTCGCGCCCTGCCGCTGCGCACGCCCGGCGGGCGGCTACTGTCGGGCCTGCCGCTGCCGGGCGGGGGCGAGGCGGAGATGGAGCCGACCTTCGATTTGGACGGCGCGCTGCTGGCGCCCGACGGCGGCGCCGACACCGAGGGCCTGGTCGCGCTGAGGGGGGGCGGCTTCTGGGCGGCCGACGAATACGGTCCCTCGCTGATGCGTATCGACCCCCAGGGCGTGGTCACGGCGCGCTGGACGCCGCAGGGCGTGACCGGCGAGTGCGATCCGCCGCTGGAGGCGATCCTGCCGGCCATCGCCGTCCGCCGCCGGCTCAACCGCGGTTTCGAGGCGTTGTCGATCTCGCCCGACGAGGCGTGGCTCTATGTCAGCTTCCAAAGCCCGCTCGATCTCGCCGACGACGAGGCGCGCTCGCGTCATGCCCGGATCTGGAAGCTCGATGCGGCGACCGGGGCGGTGGCCGCGCAGTACGTCTATCCGTTCGACCGGCCCTCAAGCTTCGGCCGCGACAAGGCGGCGGGCGACGTCAAACGCCGTGACCTGAAGATATGTGAGACGGTCTGCATCGGCCCTGACCGGCTACTGGTGCTGGAACGGATTTCCAGGACGGCGAAGGTCTATCTGGTCGAGCTGGCAGGTCCGGGCGCCTCGCCCCAGCACCTGGACGTCGCGACCCGGCCGACCATCGAGGAACTGGAGCCGCAGGACATGGCCGGCGCCGGGGTTCCGGTCCTGGCCAAGACCCTGATCTTCTCGACCGACGACGCCCCGGAGGTCGGCGCCGATCTGGAGGGGATGGCCGTGATGTCGGATCGCGAGCTGATCCTGGTCAACGACAACGACTTCGGGATCGAAGGGGTGGAGACCCGGTTCTTCCGCATCACCTTTGATAAGGCGGTGTTGCGGTAGTTCAGATCCTCCCCCGTTGGGGGAGGTGGCGCGCGTAGCGCGACGGAGGGGGCCTGCGATAGGAGTCGAAGTCCCCCTCAGTCGGCCGTTCNGCATCTGTCGAGCGACTTAAGCCCCCAGAGCCTCAGCCCCGACGGCTTCCAGATCCGCCGCGCCCTCGACCACGCCGTCGGCGAGGCCCGAGGCCTGGGCCAGGACCTGGCTGGCGTAGATGCGGGCGAGCGCCGACTTGCTCTTCGACCAGTCGTCGGCGCCTTGGGCGGTGGCCAGGGCTTGGCGCGCCAGCATCCAGCCGCCGATGACGTCGCCGGCCAGTTTCAGATAGGCGGTGGCGCCGGCGAGGGCGTTCGGGCCCTTGTTGTTCAGCACCCAGTCGGTGGCGCGCTCCAGGGCCGCGACCGCGACCTCGAGGCGGGCGCCGACGCTCGCCAGGGCGGCCGAGCCCTTCAACTCGGCGACGGTGGCGTGCATCTCGGCGCAGAGGGCGTCCATCACGCCGCCGCCCTCCATCGGAACCTTGCGGCCGACGAGGTCGATGGCCTGGATGCCGTTGGTGCCTTCGTAGATCGGGGCGATGCGGGCGTCGCGGTAGTGCTGGGCCGCGCCGGTCTCCTCGATGAAGCCCATGCCGCCGTGGATCTGCAGACCCATGGAGGCGACCTCGACCCCGATGTCGGTGGACCAGGCCTTGGCGATCGGGGTCAGCAGTTCCTGGCGTTGGCGCGCCGTGGTGCGCTCGGCTTCGGTGGGGGCCAGGTTCGCCTGGTCGGCCAGCACGCCGGTGGTCATGCAGATGGCGCGGGCGGCCTCGATCTTGGCCTTCATCAGCAGCAGGCTGCGGCGCACGTCCGGGTGGCCGTAGAGCGGGGCGGGATACTCCGCCGACCAGACGGCGCGGCCCTGCTTGCGCTCCTGGCTGAAGGCCAGGGCCTGCTGGAAGGCGCGCTCGGCGATGGCTACGCCCTGGACCCCGACCTGCAGGCGGGCGGCGTTCATCATGACGAACATGTGGGCGATGCCGTTGTTCACCTCGCCGACCAGTTCGGCCTGGGCGCCTTCGAACAGCATGACGCAGGTGGGCGAGCCGTGGATGCCCAGCTTGTGCTCGATGGAGCCGGCGCGCAGGTCGTTGGCGGCGCCCAGCTGGCCCTCGTCGTCGACCAGTCGCTTGGTGGCCAGGAACAGCGAGATGCCCTTCACGCCGGGCGGTGAGTCTGGCAGCCGGGCGAGGACCAGGTGGCAGATGTTCTCCGCCGCGTCGTGGTCGCCCCAGGTGATGAAGATCTTTTGCCCGGTCAGGCGGTAGCCGCCCTTGCCGTCCGGTTCGGCGCGGGTGGTGACGGCGGCGAGGTCCGAGCCGGCCTGCGGCTCGGTCAGGTTCATGGTGCCGGTCCATTCGCCGGAGACCAGCTTGGGCAGGACCAGCCGCTTCTGGCGCTCGTCGCCATGCAGGGCCAGGGCCTCGATGGCGGCCTGGGTCAGCATCGGGCAGAGGCCGAAGGCCATGTTGGCGGCCTGGATCATCTCGAAGACGGCCAGCTCCATGGCCTTGGTCAGACCCTGGCCGCCGTGCTCGGGATCGGCCGAGAGCGAGTTCCAGCCGCCGGCCACGAAGGCCTGGTAGGCGGCGGCGAAGCCGGGGGCGGAGACGACCGCGCCGTTCTCATAGCGCGCGCCGACCTGGTCGCCCTTGCGGTTCAGCGGAGCCAGCTGTTCCTCGGTGAAGGCGCCCGCGGCCTCCAGGATGGCGGCGACCGTATTTTCGTCGAGTTCTGGGAAGCCCGCGGCGACGAGGGCCGGATGGCCTGCGGTCTGGAGCGCGAGGGTCAGGTCACGAAGAGGCGCACGAAAAGTCATTGCAGGGCTCCGGAGGGCATTTCAGTTTCATAATGCAAGCTGGGGGTCGACTCCAACCCTTCACAGCTTCGTGAGGTGTCTGGCGTCTTTCCATCGCCGCCGCGTTGGACCATTTGCGCTCCTTGAGCTTCACCGGAGGGTGAAATGACAATCCGCATCGCTATGGCCGCTGTCGTGATCGCGGTGTTGAGCTCGACCCAGGCGCTGGCTGATCCGCATAGTCAGGATCCGACCAAGGTTCCTGCTGGCCAGTACATTCTGGATAAGAACCACGCCAGCCTGTTGGTGAAGATCCCGCACATGGGCTTTTCCCACTACACCATGCGCTTCGATCGGTTGGACGGCGGTTTTACCTATGATCCAGCGAACTGGACGGCGACCCAGGTGACGATCACCGTCGATCCGACCTCAATCAACACCGGCCAGGCGAGTTTCGACAAGACCATCGCCGGACCCGACTATTTCGATGCGGCCAAGTATCCGGCCATCACCTTCGTCTCCACCGCCGTGGCGGGGCAGGAGGGGAAGGGCACGGTGACTGGCGACCTGACCTTCCACGGCGTCACCAGGCCGGTGACGCTGGACGTGGTCTTCAACGGCGTCGGTCCCGGGATGTTGGGCCTGGGGACCCGCCTCGGCTTCTCCGGCACGACGAAGATCAAGCGGTCCGACTTCGGCGTCACCGCAGTAAGTCAGTTTACAGGCGACGAGCTCGACCTGATGTTCGAAGCCGAATTCACCAGGAAATAACCCCGACGATGTCGAGCCCTCGTACGCGTTACAGCACCGTCGCCATCGTCCTGCACTGGCTGATCGCAGCGGCGATCATCTTCCAGGTGATCCTGGCCTGGCGGATGGATGGCCGCACGCCGTCGGGGTTCGCCCTTATCCAGCTGCACAAGTCGGTCGGGATCTCGATCCTGTTGCTGAGCCTGCTCCGCCTAGCCTGGCGATTGGCCAATCGCCCGCCGCCGATGCCCGCCGGGATGGCGACGTGGGAGCGTTGGCTTGCCAAGGTCGCTCATGTCGGCCTCTACGTGATCATGATCGGCATGCCGATCACCGGCTGGATCATGGTCTCCACCAGCCGCATCCAGGTTCCGACCCTGCTCTATGGGGTGGTCCCTTGGCCGCACGTTCCCGGGCTGGCCCATCTGACCGGGGCGGCCAAGAGCGCTTGGAACGATGTCGGCCATCTGGGGCACGAGGCCTTGGCCTGGGGCGCCTATGTGCTGATCGCGCTGCATGTGGCTGGGGCGCTGAAGCATCAGCTGTTTAGCCGTGAGGAGCCGGTGCTGGCCCACATGGCGCCGGGCGCCAAGCCGGGCCGTTGGCTGGACCCGCGGCTGATCGCGATCTTCGTCGTGGCGCTGGGCGTGATGGCGGCGGCGCAGACGATCCGGCCGCCTGTTCCGGCCTCCAAGCCGCTCCCGCCGCCGCCCGCGGCCATCGAGACCGCCGAGGTCGCGGCACCCGTGGTCCCGGCGGCGACGGCCGCTGACCCGGCCGCTGCGACGCCCGCCGCCGAAGCGGCGTCCAGCGAGCCCTCCGCCTGGACGGTGAGCCAGGGCTCGACGCTGGGCTTCGCCACCTCCTGGGGCGGCTCGGCCATCGAGGGGCGGTTCGACCGTTGGACCGCCGACATCGTCTTCAGCCCCGAGGCCTTGGACAAGTCCAAGGTCAGCGTCAGCATCGACCTCGCCTCGGCGGTCTCCGGCGACTCCCAGCGCGATGAGTCGCTCAAGGGCGCCGACTGGTTCGACGTCGCCAGCCACGCCAAGGCGACCTTCACGGCCACCAAGTTCGAGAAGACCGGCGCCGACCGCTATGTCGCCCACGGCCGCCTGACCCTGCGCGGGGTCAGCAAGCCGCTGCGCCTGCCGTTCCGCTTGCAGATCGAAGGCGACAAGGCGCGCGTCAGCGGTGTAACCAGCCTCGACCGCACAGCCTTTGGCGTCGGACAGGGCGAGTGGACGAGCACCGATCAAATCCCGGCCGACGTGAAGGTGAGCGTCAACCTGACGGCCAAGCGGCGCTAGCCGCGGCCGAGGCCGCTCTGCGCGCGGGCGGCCTGGTCATCTTGCCGACCGAGACGGTCTATGGCCTGGCCGGTGACGCATCCGACCCGGCGGTGGTGGCGGCGATCTTCGAGGCCAAGGGCCGGCCGAGGTTCAATCCGCTGATCAGCCACGTGGCCGATCTGGCCGCCGCCGAGAAGATCGCGATCTTCGACGACCGCGCCCGCAAGCTGGCCGAACGGTTTTGGCCGGGGCCGCTGACCCTGGTCCTGCCGATCGCGCCTGACACTCCGGTCTGCGATCTGGCGCGTGCGGGGCTCGACACCGTGGCGGTGCGGGTCCCCGGCCACCCGATGGCCCACGCCCTGCTGGCCCGGTTCGGCGGCCCGGTGGTCGCGCCGTCCGCCAACCGTTCGGGCCGTCCGAGCCCGACCAACTTCGCCGACGCGGTGGAGGAGACCGGCGTCAGCGCCGCCGCCGCCCTCGACGGCGGGCCGTGCGAAGTCGGGCTGGAATCCACGGTCGTCGCCCTGCTGGACGAGGCGCGCCTGCTGCGGCCTGGCTCAGTGACCCGCGCCGAGATCGAGGCGCTGATCGGGCCGCTGGCCGAGGCGGAGGCCGACGCCAAGCGCTCGCCCGGACGCCTGGCCCGCCATTACTCGCCCAAGGCGCCGGTGCGGCTGAACGTCGAGACGCCCGAGCCGGGGGAGGCCTACCTGGCCTTCGGACCGGGCGACCATCGCTGGAACCTCAGCCCGTCAAGCGACCTGCGCGAAGCCGCCGCCCGGCTGTTCGCCTATCTCCGCGACGCCGACCGCACCGATCCCATCGCCATCGCCGTCGCGCCGATCCCAGGCCACGGGCTGGGCGAAGCGATCAACGACCGTTTGAAGCGCGCGGCGGGCTTTGTCGGCTAGGACGCAGGGGCTAGGATCGCGCCCATGACGCTCTCCGTTCCCGCCGATGTGCTCTCCCGACTAAAGGCCGTGCTGGGCGAGGGGGGCTGGAGCCAGGACCCTGAGCGCCTGGCGCCCAAGCTGGTCGAATGGCGTGACCGCTGGCAGGGAAACACCCCGCTGCTGGCCCTGCCGAAAACCACGCAGGACGTCGCCGCCGTGGTGGGCATCTGCGCGCAGGCCGGCGTGCCGATCACGCCGCAGGGCGGCAACACCGGCCTGGTCGGCGGGCAAATTCCCTTGGGCGAAATCCTGCTCTCGACCGAGCGCCTGCGGACCATCCGCGACATCGACGCCTTTGACGACGTGATCGTCGCCGAGGCCGGCGTCACCCTGGCGGCGGTGCACGAGGCGGCGCTGGACAAGGGCCGCCGCTTCCCGCTCGGCCTGGCGTCCGAGGGCACCGCCACCATCGGCGGGGTGGTCTCGACCAACGCCGGCGGCACCGCTGTCCTGCGTTACGGCAACACCCGCGACCTGGTGCTGGGCCTAGAGGCCGTGCTGCCCAATGGCGAGATCTGGAACGGGCTGAAGCGGCTGCGCAAGGACAACACCGGCTATGATCTCAAGCAGCTGCTGATCGGGGCCGAGGGCACGCTGGGCGTGGTCACCGCCGCCAGCCTGAAGCTGTTCCCGATCCTGATCTCACGCGCCACCGCCATCGCCGCGGTCGATACGCCGGAGGCCGCCATCCAGCTGCTGGTCCGGGCCAAGGACGAGGCGGGCGGGGCGGTCGAGGCCTTCGAACTGATGGGCCGGCGCGGGATCGAGTTCGTGCTGAAGAACATCGCGAACCAGCGCGATCCGCTCAGCGAAATCCATCCCTGGTACGTGCTGGTCGAGATCGCCTCGGGCGAACCCGGCGCGGCGGAAGGCGCCATGGAGCGGCTGCTGGGCAAGGCGCTGGAGGACGGCCTGATCCGCGACGCCGCGGTGGCGCAGAACCAGGCCCAGGCCAGGGCCTTCTGGTCGATCCGCGAAAACCAGTCGCCCGGCCAGAAGCCCGAGGGCGCAACCTGGAAACACGACGTCTCGGTGCCGGTCAGCCGCGTGGCGGAGTTCCTGAACCTGGCGACCGCGCGGATGGAGGCGCTGGTTCCAGGCGCTCGGGTCACCGCCTTTGGCCATGTCGGGGACGGAAACATCCACTACGACGTCATTCGCCCGGACGGCGGCGACGACGCCGCGCATTCGTCGCTGCGGGCGCAAGGCTCGCGGATCGTCCACGACATCGTGGCCTCGATGAGCGGGTCGATCTCGGCCGAGCACGGGCTAGGCTCGATGAAAACCGAGGAGGCTCGGCGCTACAAGTCGCCGGTCGAGGTTGCGGCGCTGATGGCGATACGGCAAAGCCTGGACCCCAAGCGGATCATGAATCCGCGAGTCCTCTTCTGAGTCGCGCATGCTGATCGTCATTTCACCCGCCAAGGCGATGGATTTCACGCGGCCGGAAACCCCGGTCTCCGCGACCACGCCGGAGATGGCCGCCGACATCGCCGAACTGGCCAAGACCACTAAGAAGCTGAAGGCCTCGGACCTGAAGCGGATGATGGAGCTGTCGGACAAGCTGGCCGACCTGAACCGCGAGCGCTTCCAGGCCTTCGACCCGGCCATGGAGGACGGACTGCAGGCCGCCTTCGCCTTCAACGGCGACGTCTATTCCGGGCTGAAGGCGCGTGAGCTGGACAAGAAGGCGCTGAGCTTCGCCCAGGAGCATGTCCGCATCCTCTCGGGCCTCTATGGCGTGCTGCGGCCGCTGGACGCCATCCAGGCCTACCGGCTGGAGATGGGCGTGCGGATCAAGACCAAGCGCGGCGAGAGCCTCTATGACTTCTGGGGCGACAAGATCGCCCAGACGCTCAACGCCGCGACGATCGGCCAGAAAGACCCGACCCTGGTGAACTGCGCGAGCCAGGAATATTTCGGCGCGGTGAAGGTGAAGGCGCTGACGATCCCGGTGGTGACGACCAAGTTCTTCGAGGAGAAGGACGGGACCTCGAAGATCATCTCGTTCTACGCCAAGAAGGCTCGGGGCCTGATGGCCCGCTACGCCATCGATCATCGCATCGAGAAGGCCGATGACCTGCGGGCCTTCGACTCCGAGGGCTACCGGTTCCAGAAGAGCGCATCGACCGACACCGAGTGGGTGTTTTCTCGTCCGCAGCCGGCGCTGGTCGCGCCGACGAAGAAATCGAAGATCTAGCCGCCTGGCGGCTGGACGGCGACCTGGGGCGGGCGCCGTCCTGGGGCGACCCTATTTCTTGAACTTCATTTCGCGGGCGGTAAGGCCGCCACGCAGAACGCGGATGGACTCGCGCGAGACTGCCGCCTGGTTGCTCTTGGGCACGCTGCCGAAGGCGGTGGTCATGATCGCGTCGCCTTCGTCGAGGCTGCGGTCGAAGACGGCCATGTTCTTGTACTCGATCAGCAGGATCACGTCGGGTTCGCCGTCCCGCGGGGTCTCGACGGCGAGCACCCGGTAGTCGAGGACATCGCCCTTCTTCTTGTCCATCTCCTGGATATTGCGCCAGGTGGAGTTCAGATAGGCCATGTAGTCGTCGAACATGCCGGGCTTGGTCTCGATATAGCTGACCTGCCACACCGGACCGAGATCGTAGGTCCTGGCCGCGTTCTGCGCCTGGGCGGACGAACCGATCGTCAGGGCCAGGATGGCGGATACAAGGATCGTTCTCACGCGAAACTCTCCCTTGTCTGTTGCGCACAGTCGCGCTGCCGCACCCTGCTCTCGCTGAGATTGAAGAACAATGTTCTCTGAGTTGTGCGTGGCGCCGTCTAGGGTCGAGCGACGCGGTGGGGCGATCGCGGATCAAGCGCCCCGGCCACGTGTCAGCGCGGTCCGAAATCGGGGCTGAAGCGGATGTTGTCGCGGGCCAGGCCGTCGATCACCACCTGAGCGCCGCCGCTCTTGATCATCCATTCCAGGCGGTGGTCGCGGTACTCGCGTTTGAACAGGCCCTGGCGGACCAGTTCGGCGACATTGGGCATGGCCGAGGCGCGGGCGGAGGCGGCGGCCTCGGCGGCGGTCTCGACGACGGAAGGCCGCTCGTTCGTCCGGGCCAGCCAGTCGGCGAGCCTCGAGCCCTTCTCCGGGGGAAAGCCGTGGCCGACCGAACCGTTGAGATAGGGGACCACCGCCAGGTCGCCCCAGCCGAACGTCTCGCCGTTGAACCATGGCCGGCTTTCCAGCTGGCTTTCGAGCCAGCCGAACCAGCGCCGCGTCTGGCTGGCGGCGCGAGCCAGCAGGGTGCGTTCCAGTTCGCCTTCGGCGCGGCGGAACCAGCGGATTTCGGACAGGCCCCAGTTGATGGCTTCGAAGTGGGTGTCCATCGCCTCTTCCAGCATTCGCACCCGGGCGCGCTCGGCGGGCGTGGCCGGCAGCAGGGCCGGGGAGGGCCAGCAGTCTTCGAGGTATTCCAGGATGATGGTGGAATCGAAGATCATCACCTCGCCGTCGACCAGGGCTGGGACCTCGGCGCGGGGATTGGCCCGGATGAATTCGCCCTGGGCGCCGCCGGCCCCCAGGCCGCCCGGCGTTAAGGTTTCGAACGGCTGTCCCTTCTCGCGCAGGGCGATCTTGACCTTCTGGGCGTAGGGCGAGAGCGGGTGGTCGTACAGTTTCAGCATGGCTCGGCTTCCCTGGCGGCGCACTGATGTGGGGATCGAGCACCCTACGGGCCGCTCAAGTCAATCGCCGCGGCTTGACGGCCACGGCGGAAGCACGCTCCCTGTCTCCAACACTTGTTTGAAATCGCGAGGGAGGCGACCCGTGGCCTACAAACCATTCGATCTGACCGGCAAGGTGGCGCTGGTCACCGGCGGCAACGGCGGCATCGGCTTTGGCATGGTCGAGGCCATGGCCCAGGCGGGCGCCGACATCGTCATCTGGGGCTCCAACGCCCAGAAGAACGCCGACGCCGAAGACCGGCTCAAGGCCACCGGCGTGCGGGTGCTGACCCAGGTGGTCAATGTCGCCGACGAACACGCGGTGGCGGCGGGCATGGCGGAGGCGGTGGCCAAGATGGGCCGGGTCGACACCGTGGTCGCCAACGCCGGCATCGGCGGCGGCGCCAAGTCGTTCTCAGAGTTCCCGACCGAGACCTATCGCAAGGTGCTGTCGGTCAATCTCGACGGGGTGTTCTTCACTTTCCGCGAGGCGTGCAAGCACATCGTCGCGCGCTCAGAGCAGGGCGATCCCGGCGGCTCGCTGATCGCAATCTCGTCGCTCTCGGCCCTCGACGGCGCGGCCCGTAACCAGGCCTATGCCGCGACCAAGGGCGCGCTGATCCCGATGATCCGCGCCATCGCGGTCGAGCACGCGCGCTATGGCCTGCGCGCCAACGCCATCCTGCCGGGCTGGATCGCCACCGACATGACCGCCGGGGCCCAGGACAACGACAAGTTCAACGACAACGTCATCAAGCGCGTACCGATGCGCCGCTGGGGCACGCCGGCCGATTTCGGCGGCATGGCGGTCTATTTCGCGTCCGACGCCTCGGCGTTCCACACCGGCGACTCGGTGCTGATCGACGGCGGCTACGGCATTTTCTGAAGCCAACCCACCTTCGTCATCCTCCGGGCTCGCGAAGCGAGATCCGGGGGACCCAAGCTGAGTTGCGAACCTAGAANCTTGGGTCCCCGGATCGTCTTTCAGACGACCGGAGGATGACGAGCGGTATGCGCCACGCCCTTCCTGACGTCGGGTCACGGTTTCAATCGCCTGCGCCCGGCGCCATCCTCCCGGCATAAGATTTGGGAGGATTTCGATGACGCTGCACACTCCGCTTTGCGACCTGCTGGGGGTCAAGCACCCGATCATGCTCGCCGGCATGGGCGGCGTCTCCTACGCCGAACTGGTGGCCGCGGTGTCGAACGCCGGCGGCTACGGCGTGCTGGGCATGGCCGGCCGGACGCCCGAGTTCATCCGCGACGAGATGCGCAAGGTCAAAAGCCTGACCGACAAGCCGTTCGGCGTCGACTTGCTGGCCGCGAGCCCTGAGAGCCTGACCGCCGCCGTCGAGATCATCATCGAGGAAGGCGCCTCCAGCTTCGTCGCTGGCCTGGGCGTTCCCATGCCGATCATGGAGAAGCTCAAGAAGGCCGGGCTCAAGGTCATGGTCGTCTGCGGGGCCGTGAAGCACGCGGTGAAGGCCGAGCAGGCCGGCTGCGATGCGGTGATCTGCCAGGGCGGCGAGGGTGGCGGTCACACCGGCCTGGTCGGCACCATGCCGCTGGTCGCCCAGGCGGTCGAAGCCGTGAAAATCCCGGTGGTCGCCGCCGGCGGCCTCTATGACGGACGCGGCCTGGCCGCGGCCCTGGCGCTGGGCGCCACCGGCGTCTGGATGGGCACCCGCTTCATCGCCTCCACCGAAGCCCATGCCGGCGAGCTCTACCGCGAGGCGATCCTGGAGGCGGCCGACGAGGACACCATCCGCACCCGCTCCTATTCGGGCAAGCCGATGCGGGTGAAGAAGAACCCCTATGTCGAGGAATGGGAGACCCGGCCCCAGGACATCCAGGCCTTCCCGATGCAGGCCATGGTCTCGCATCAAGCCGGCGCGATGGGCGGGATCGGCGGCCAGATCGAGGGCCTCGACCCCGACAAGTCCTGCTTCGCCATGGGTCAGTCGGCGGGCGGCGTCCACAGCGTGCTGCCGGCCGGCGAGATCGTGGAGCAACTGATCAAGGAAGCCGAGGCGGCGATCGACCGTACGGCGAAGCTGCGGACCAAGGTCGGGGCGTAACTCAAGGTGTCATCCCGGACGCCTGAAAGGGCTGTCCGGGATGACATTTGGTTTTACCCGTCGATATCCAGTCCGAGGGCGAGCCGGCCCGCATAGCGCAGCTGCGCCTTTTCCTGCAGCGGATGGAAGCGGGCGCCCTGCACGTCGCGGAAGGCGCGCTCCAGGCCGGTGTCGCGGTAGAACGAGGCCCCGCCCGCCGCCTCCATGGCGCGTTCCACGGTCCTGATCGCCGCCTGGCCCACCAGGGTCCGCCCGGTCATGGCGCGGCCGGTGGCTTCAGGTCCGGGGGTGCCGGTCTCGGCCAGGTGGATCATGTCGGCCAAGGCGATCTCGGCGGTATGGAAGGCGTTCTCCATGTCGCCGACCAGGTAGCAGAGCTGGCCGTCGTCCGGCTTCTTCCGTGCGATGGTCAGGGCCTTGGCGCGAGCCCCCTCGGCGACCCCGACATAGGCCGAATAGATGATGGCGAAGGCGATCATCGAGATGGCGTGGAACAGTGGATGCCAGGCGCCTTGCGGGCGGCGGCCCGAGATCGCCGCGTCGGGGACGAAGACCTCCTTCAGCTCGACGTCGTGCGAGCCGGTGCCGCGCATCCCCAGCACCCGCCAGGTGTCGAGGATCCTGACGCCATCGGCCTTCATCGGCACGGCGAAGTGCAAGACCGTCGGGCCGGCCTCCGGATCGGCGTAGACCGCGCTGGTGACCAGCAGGTCGCCGGCCAGACAGCCGCTGGAGAAGACCTTGCGGGCGGTGATCTTGAAGCCGCCCTCGACCTTTTCCGCCGCGCCGCCGCTGTTTAGCCAGTCGGACCCGCCGCTGGAGATCAGCACCAGGTTCTCGGCCGCGACGCGCTTCAGCAGGCCCTCGGTCGGCGCCTTCTGCACCCGCCAGCGCCAGGCCGCGACCGCCACCAGGTGGCTGTGCATCGAGAAGGCCAGCGCCGTCGAACTGCAGGCCGCGCCCAGTCGGCGGATCGCCTGGCAGATTTCCGCGACCTCCGCGCCGCCGCCGCCCAGTTCGGCCGGGACGAGCGCGCTGAAAAAGCCCTGCGCCTTGAGTTGGGCGTAGGCGTCGAAGACGAAACTGTCCTCGGCGTCGTGCAAAGCGGCCTGCGCGGAAATTTCGGCTGCGATGAGATCGGCGCGCGCCAGCCAGTCGATCTTGGTCGGCGTGGTTTCGGTTTGGACGTCGAGCAACATGTTCAGCTCCTTGAGCCAGGGATAGGTTTCCCCCTGTCGTCGGTAAGCTCTCAGGTCCGGTTCGGCGCGGCCAGTTCAGGAACTGAACTTGCCCGGTACAGGAAATGAACTAGGCCCCGGTCGGCCACGGGCCTAGTTTGCGCTTGCGCCTTCTTGGAGGAAACCCATGACCCAGGGCAGCTACAGGCAATTCTGCCCGGTCTCGATGGCGGCGGAGGTCCTGTGTACGCGCTGGACCATTGTCTTGCTGCGCGAACTCGTGGCCGGCTCGACGCGTTTCAACGATCTGCGGCGCGGGGTGCCGCGCATGTCGCCGGCGCTGCTGTCGCAGCGGCTGAAGGAACTGGAGGTCGCCGGCATTGTCCGCCGCGATCCATCGCGGGCCGACCCCAGCATCCACGAATATCGCCTGACGACCGCCGGCGAGGAACTGGCCCCGCTGGTCGATGCGTTCGGCATATGGGGCCAGCGCTGGATCTCCACCGAGCTTTCGTTACAGCACCTCGATGCGACCCTGCTGATGTGGGACATGCGCCGCAACCTCGATCCGACGCCGATGCCCAAGCGGCGCAGCACGGTCCAGTTCCGGTTTCCAGAACTGCCGCCGATCCAGCGCTCCTGGTGGTTGCTGGTCGATCCCGACGGGACCGTCGATCTCTGCTCGATCGATCCCGGGTTCAATGTCGACCTCTTCGTCTCCACCGATTTGCGGACCATGACCGCGATCTGGATGGGGGTGGAGACCGTGGCCGGGGGGCTTCGCGCCGAGCGCCTCGCCCTCACGGGCGATCGCCAACTTGCCGCCGACATGCAGACTTGGCTCGGCCTCAGCCCCTTCGCCAAGGAGCGTAAGCTCGCGAGCTGAACGCGAACTCGCCCGCCCCCGGGGAGGTCGGGGGCGGGCGTCGCGTCGGAGCAGGTGGGGGTTCCCGCTCTTTGCGGATGGCTAGGCCGCGATCTTGGCGGCGATCTCGGCGGTGTGGCGGCCCTGGTAGCGGGCGCCTTCCAGTTCATTGGCGCTGGGCTGACGCGAACCGTCGCCGGCGGTGATCGTCGAGGCCCCGTAGGGCGATCCGCCGGTGATCTCGTCCAGTCGCATCTGGCCGGCCCAGGCGTAGGGCAGGCCGACGATGACCATGCCGTGGTGCAGCAACTGGGTGATCGTCGACATGATCGTCGTTTCTTGGCCGCCATGCTGGGTGGCGGTGGAGGTGAAGACCCCGCCGACCTTGCCGACCAGGGCGCCCTTGGCCCACAGGCCGCCGGTCTGATCCCAGAACGCCGCCATCTGCGAGGCCATCCGGCCATAGCGGGTGCCGACACCCAGGATGATCGCGTCATAGTTGGCGAGGTCGGCGACCGTGGCGATCGGAGCGTCCTGGTCCATCTTGTAGTGCGAAGCCTTGGCCAGCTCTTCCGGCACGGTCTCGGGCACGCGCTTGATGTCGACGGTCGCGCCGGCTTCGCGGGCGCCTTCGGCGACGGCCTTGGCCATGGTTTCGATGTGGCCGTAGGTCGAATGGTAGAGGACGAGGATCTTGGTCACGGAGAGTTTCCTGAGCTGAAGCTGGAAATGCGGGGAGGAGCGGCCCGGGCCGATAGACCCGGGCCGTCGTTGGACTAGGCGGCGTCGACGAGCACGAGCTCGGCGTCTTCGAGGGCGGTGACGCGAACCGTGGCCTCGTCGCGGATCGCCAGGCCGTCGCGGGCCTTGGCGGTGACGCCGTTCACTTCGATGGAGCCGGTGGCCGGCACCAGGTAGGCGTAGCGGCCTTCACCGAGCTGATATTCGGCGGTTTCGCCGGCCTTCAACGTGGCGGCCACGACCCGGCCGTCGGCGCGGATCGGCAGCACGTCGGTGTCGCCGTCGATGCCGCTGGCCAGGGTCACGAACTTCCCGGCGCGGTCGCCCTTGGGGAAGGGCTTGGCGCCCCAGGAGGGCTCGCCGCCGGCCTTGGTCGGCAGGATCCAGATCTGGAACAGCGTGGTGTCTTCGTTCTCGACGTTGAACTCGGCGTGGCGGATGCCCGAGCCGGCGCTCATCACCTGAACGTCGCCGGCCTCGGTGCGGCCGGTGTTGCCCAGGCTGTCCTGGTGAGTGATCGCGCCGCTGCGGACATAGGTGATGATCTCCATGTTCGCGTGGGGATGCGGCGGGAAGCCGGAGTTCGGCGCGATCTTGTCGTCGTTCCACACGCGCAGGGCGCCCCAGCTCATCCGCTTGGGATCGTTGTACTCCGCGAAGGAGAAGTGATGCTTGGCGTCGAGCCAACCGTGGTTGGCGCCGCCGAGGGTTTCAAAGGGTCGATGGTCAATCATCGTCTGGTCTCCCGGAGGCGATCTCGAAGGGACCGCCTGTTCGAAGAAATAGGTAGCGCCCTTGCCGGAACTTCGAAATAGAAACGATAGAAACCAACTGTTTCCAAAAGTGACATGTCAAAACTTCCTGACTTCGAGGCCTGGGCGATCTTCGCCAAGGTGGCCGAGACCGGCTCCTTCGCTCGTGCGGCCGAGGATCTGGAGCTATCGAAGGCGACGGTCTCCAAGGCTGTCAGCCGATTGGAAGCGCGGCTGGGCTCCAGCCTGTTCCACCGAACCTCGCGCCGCATTTCCCTGACCGAGAGCGGGCGGACCGCGCTGGAGCGGGCCAATCGCATCCTCTCCGAAGGCGAGGCGGTGGAGGCCGAGACCGCCGCCCAGTCGGCGATCCCGCGCGGCCAGGTCCGGCTGGCGGCGCCGACATCCTTTGGTCTGCTGCACCTCGCGCCGATCCTGCCCGACTTCCTGGCGCGCTACCCGGAGGTCTCGATCGACCTCAACCTGGCCGACCACAAGGTCGATCTGGTCGCCGAGGGCTTCGATCTGGCGATCCGCATCGCGCGGCTGCAGGACTCCTCGCTGCTGGCCCGAAAGCTTTGCGACATGAAGATCATGCTGGTCGGGGCGCCGGGCTATTTCGAAGCGTTCGGGCGGCCGACCCATCCGCGCGACCTGATGGAGCATCGGTGCTTCACCTACACCAACATCGAGAGCCCTGAGATCTGGCGGTTCTCGCATCCGGTGGAGGGTGAGCAGACGGTGAACGTGAGCGGCCCGATGCGGGTCAACAGCTCCGAGAGCCTGAGCGCCTCGCTGCGGGCTGGTCTCGGCGTCGCCCTACAGCCGGAGTTCATCTGCTGGGAGGATTTGAGGAGCGGGGCTCTGGAGGCGGTGATGTGCGAGTGGTCGCCGCCGCTGCCGGCCCTACATCTGGTCAGCCCGCCCGGCCGCCTGCGACCGGCGCGGGTGAAGGTGCTGTTCGACTTCCTGGCCGAGCGGCTGGCCGCCGCGCCCTGGACGACAGACGCCTAGAGCTGCGCTCTAGATTTTTGTCTGTCGCGCTTTCTGGCGGCGAACCGGTCCCCACGTCGCCGGAAAGCGCTTAGCTTCCCTGGAAAAAGGCGGCCGGATCGCGGTTGAAGCGGCCGAAGGTGGCGAGGCAGCCCTGCCAGATTCCCAGGTGCTGCTTCATCTCCGCCGCCGAGAGCCGCGAGGTCAGCATGGCGGCGTACATGACGTTGGAGCGTCCGTCGTCCGTCAGGTAGCCGCGGCACGCGACCTGGGTGCGGTTGAAGTCGTTGATCTGCTGCAGGTTCGGGCCCCGGCGTTCGAACGCCGTGGAGAAGGCCACCGCGCCGCAGGCCTTGCCGGTCTCGTCGCATTGCACGAACTGGGCGCCGAACTTGCCGCCGGGCGTGGCGATGTCGAGCACCACCATGCCCTTGCCGCTCGAGGCCACGCCAGCCTTGGCGTCCATGCCGTTCAGCAGCCCGACCAGCGCCTTTGGGTCGCGGGCGTCGAAGGTCGCGGCCTTGGCGGCGGCCGGGGCGGGCTTGGCCGGCGCGGCGAACGCCGCGTTCGCGCTCGCGGCGATGGCCAGGGCGATGATGACGAGGCGCATGGTGGTCTCCGGAAGATCGGTCTTTGTGGCTAACGCCCGCGCAGGCCTGATGACAAGCCGATGCAGGCGGATTTAAGTGCGGCCATGCGTTCGGCCCTGATCGTGCTCGCCCTTTCCGTCCTCGCCCTGCCGGCCTTCGCCCAGGAGCGAACGATCGAGATGCGCGACGCCCTGGTGAACCTGGCCCGGGTGCTGGGCGAAAGCCACGCCCTGCGTCAGGCGTGCGAGGGGAGCGACGATCAGTACTGGCGCGCCCGCATGACGCGCCTGGCCGAGACAGAGCAGGCCGAGCCTGAGTTGGAGCAGGAGATGAAGGACGGCTTCAACGCCGGCGTCGCCGAGACCAAGCGGCTCTATCCTGCCTGTGGAGACTCGACGCGCCGGGCCCAAGGGCTGGCGGCGGCGCGTGGACGCGAGATCGCGCTTGGCCTTTCGCAGGCCAAATACCGGGTGATCACGGTGCTTCCGCCGCAGAGCGAGCAGGACGTGACGGCGCAGCCTTCCACGCGCTAGGGTGTTCTCCGGTTCTCGGAGAGGTTGTCATGGAATTGGCTACGGCCGTCGTGCTGCTTGTGCTGGCGCTGGTGATCCTGTTCGGGGCCATCAAGATCGTTCCTCAGGGCCGCGAATACACCGTCGAACGTTTTGGGCGCTACACCCGGACCCTGCCGCCCGGCATCGCCTTCCTGACGCCCTTCGTCGAGGGGATCGGCCGCCGGGTGAACATGATGGAGCAGGTCCTCGACGTGCCCCAGCAGGAGGTCATCACCAAGGACAACGCCGTGGTGAAGGTCGACGGCATCGTCTTTATCCAGGTGATGGACGCCGCCGCCGCCGCCTACCGGGTCGACAACCTCAACTACGCCATCGCCCAGCTCTGCATGACCAATTTGCGCACCGTGGTCGGCTCGATGGAGCTGGACGAGGTGCTGTCGCAGCGTGACCAGATCAACACCCGCCTGCTGCATGTGATCGACGCGGCCACCGGCCCCTGGGGCGTGAAGGTGGCGCGGATCGAGATCAAGGATCTGATGCCGCCGCCGGACATCACCAACGCCATGGCCCGCCAGATGAAGGCCGAGCGCGAGCGTCGCGCGGTCATCACTGAAGCCGACGGCGAGAAGTCCGCCGCCATCGCCCGCGCCGAGGGCGCCAAGCAGGCCGCCATCCTGGAGGCCGAAGGCCGCCGCGAAGCGGCCTATCGCGACGCTGAAGCCCGCGAACGCGAGGCCGAGGCCGAGGCCAAGGCGACGGCCATGGTGTCGGAGGCCATCGCCCGCGGCGACGTCAACGCCATCAACTACTTCATCGCCCAGAAGTACGTCGAAGCCTTCGCCAAGCTGGCCGAGAGCCCCAACCAGAAGACCGTGATCGTGCCGGCTGAAATGTCGGCCTTGGTCGGGTCGCTGGCCGGCGTCGGCGAGCTGGTGAAGACCATCCAGAGCGACCGCCCGCCGGTGGCGGCCCGCGCCGCGCCCGCCGCCGCGCCGCGCCCGCCGCGCGGACCGGCTGTCCCGCCGACGGGAGCCTGACCCCATGGGCGGGTTCGCCGAATTCTATGTCGCCTACGGGTTTTGGGTCTGGGTGGCGATCGCCGCCGCCGTGCTCGCGGTCGAGGTTTCGACCGGATCTGGATGGCTGCTGTGGCCGGCGGCCTCCGCCGCGGCGGTGGCGTTCGTCAGCCTGATCACTCGCAACCCGGCACTGGAGATCGGCCTGTTCGCAGTCCTGACCATCGCCACCACCCTGGCGGCGCGCAGGTTCTGGCCCAGGACCGCCAGCGACTCGAAGGACATCAACGACAACGTCGCCCGGCTGGTGGGCCATAGGGGCCGCGTCGCCACGGCGTTCGTCGGCGGCGCCGGGCGGGTGATGGTCGACGGCAAGGAGTGGGCCGCCGAATCCGAGGATGGCGGCGTGCTGGAGATCGAGTCGGTCGTCGAGGTGGTCGGGCTCAGCGCCGGGACGCGGCTTCGGGTTCGGTCGATCCACTGATCTCTTCCAGGAAGGTCCGCAGGGACTTCAGGAAGGGCAGGGCCTGGTGGAACTCCTTGTCGGTGAAACCCTCCCGCAGGGCGTCCATCTTCCACTTCATGTCCTTGAGGACCTGCAGGTAGACCTCCGATCCGGATCGGGTGAGGCGAACCCGCTTCTTGCGGCGATCCTTCACATCGGCCAGCACGACGACGAAGCCCAGCGCCTCCATCTTCTGGAGGGCGTTGGTGATGGCCGCCTTGGACATCATCATCATCTCAGCCAGCTCGACCGGCGTCTGTCCGTCGCCCTGCCGGGTGAAGGCGAGCAGCAGCTCGAAGTGCGCGTAGGTCATGCCTGGCGGCAGGTGGTCGATCACCGAATGCCGGATCAGGTGCTCGATGACCCCGATCTCGTTGAACACCGCCACATCGGGGCGGTCCTGTAGGGCAGGCGGCATTTTTGAGCCTCCACGTCGTTCGATACCGAACGAAGTGGTTATTCAGGCCCCGCGGTTCAAGCCGCGAGGCCTTCCTTCAGTCCCTTGCGGGCCAGGGCGTCGGCGCGTTCGTTCAGCGGATGGCCGGCGTGGCCCTTGACCCATTTCCAGGTCACGTCGTGCTTGCCGCGCGCGGTGTCGAGGCGCCGCCAGAGGTCGTCGTTCTTGACCGGCTTCTTGTCGGCGGTCAGCCAACCGCGCTTCTTCCAACCGTGGATCCACTCCGAGATGCCCTTCATCACGTAGGTGGAGTCGGTGTGGAGCTCGACTTTGCAGGGCTTCTTCAGCGCCTCCAGGGCCTGGATGGCGGCCATCAGCTCCATGCGGTTGTTGGTGGTCGCCGGCTCGCCGCCGCAGATGTCGCGGACGTGCTCGCCGGAGATCATCACCGCGCCCCAGCCGCCAGGACCGGGGTTTCCCGAGCAGGCGCCGTCCGAATAGATCACCACCTGCGGGGTCACGAAACCTCGCCCAGCAGGACCAGGTCGGGCGCCGAGCGGTGCACGGCGAGCTTGCGCTCATATTCCAGCGGGTCCTTGGGCCGGACCAGGGCGCCGGCGGGCGTCGCGCCCCAGTCGTGCAGCCGGGTCAGGAAGAACCGCATGGCCGCCCCGTGGGCCAGCACCGGCAGGGCCGCGCGCTCGGCCGGCGTCAGTGGGCGATGGGCCTCGTAGCCGGCCAGCAGGGCGCGCGCGCTGGTGATGTTGAAGCTGCCGTCGGCCTCGAAGCACCAGGCGTTCAGCGCCACGGCGATGTCGTAGGCCAGCGAGTCCACGCAGGCGAAATAGAAGTCGATGGCCCCGGCGAAGGTCGGGCCCTGGAAGAAGACGTTGTCCGGGAAATAGTCGGCGTGGATCACCCCGGTCGGCAGGTCGGTCGGCCAGGCGGCCGCGATCCGGGCGAGGTCGGCCTCGATCACCGCGGCGAGGCCCGGCTTCAGGTTTTCGGCGTCGTCGCGCAGGGTGGCGAACAGCGGCGCCCAGGCGTCTTGACCCAGGTCGTTGCCGCGCGAGAGCGGGAAGCCCTGCGCGGCCAGGTGCAGGCGCGCCAGCCCGTCGCCGGCCTCGCGGCAATGGGCGGCGGTGGGGCGGCGGACCGAAAGGCCCTGCATGAAGGAGATGATCGCCGCGGGCTTGCCGCGCACGCGCTTCAGGATCTCGCCGGCGCGGTCGGCGATCGGCGTCGCCGACGGATAGTCGTGCTCGGCCAGCCAGTGCATCAGGCCCAGGAAGAACGGCAGGTCCTCCTCGCGGACCCGTTTTTCGTAGACGGTGAGGAAGAAGCGCCCGACCTCGGTCTCCAACATGAAGTTGGAATTTTCCACGCCCTCGGCGATGCCCTTGAGCGCCAGCGGCGCGCCAAGGTCGAAGTCGGACAGGAGGGCGGTGAGCTCCTCGTCGGTGATGTCTGTGTATACGGCCATGCGCGACCGGGGATGCGGGAGGCGGGGCGGGCGGTCAAGTCGACTTCGCGTATTACATCCGTTATAACGGCCTTGCGCACATCTTGGAGGCCTCGATGATCGCTCTCAAATTGACCCAGGTTGGAAACTCCGTCGGCGTCGTCCTGCCCAAGGAGGCGCTTATCAAGCTGGGGGTCGAGAAGGGCGATACGGTCTATCTGACCGATGGCGCGGGCGGCGAGATGCGTCTGTCGGCCTATAGCGCCGAGGTCGCCGAAGAGATCGCCCTGGGCGAAGATTTCATGGATCAGTATCGCGACACCTTCCGCGCCCTGGCCAAGTGAGCACAGCGCCCGAACCGAGGTGGATCACCAAGCAGGGCCTGATCGTCCTTCATGATCGCAGCATCGCCCTGCACGGCGGCGCAGCCGGTTTGCGGGACGAGGGGTTGCTGGAATTGGCCCTCGCGCGTCCCACCAATCGCTTCCGCTATGAAGGTGTCGACGACGCCTGCATCCTGGCGGCCGCCTATGCTGTCGCGCTGGCCAGCAATGACCCATTCGCCGATGGCAATAAACGGGCGGCCTATCTCGCAGCCGGCCTGTTCCTGATGAAGAACGGACGTCGATTGACCGCTGAACCGGCCGACGCCGCGCTCACCATCCTGGCGGTCGCGGCGGGCCGGCGCGATGTCGACGAACTGGCCGGATGGATCCGAAGCCGATCGGCTATTCGCTGACCAGCGCCCGCGGCAGCTTGAAGCTCACGGTCTCGCGGACGGTGTCGACTTCCTCGACCGTGACGTCGAAGGCTTCGCCCAGACGGTCGATCAGGCCCTGGACCAGCACCTCCGGCGCCGAGGCCCCGGCGGTGACGCCGACCGTGGCCGCGTCGTCGAGCCAGGCCAGATCCAGCCCGCTCGCGTCATCGATCAGATAGGCGCCCTTGGCGCCCGAGCGCTTGCCGACCTCGACCAGCCGAACGGAGTTGGAGGAATTGGCCGAGCCGAGCACCAGCAGCACGTCGGCGCGGCTGGCGACCACCTTCACCGCATCCTGGCGGTTGGTGGTGGCGTAGCAGATGTCTTCCTTGTGCGGCGCGGAGATCTCCGGGAACCGCTCGCGCAGGGCCGCGACGATCTCGGCGGTGTCGTCCACCGATAGCGTGGTCTGGGTGGCGAAGGCGACGTTGGCGGCGTCCTTCGGCGTGAAGGCGCGGGCGTCCTCGACGGTCTCGATCAAGGCGACGGCGCCATCGGGCAGCTGGCCCATGGTGCCGACCACCTCGGGGTGACCGGCGTGGCCGATCAACACGATCTCCTTGCCGGCGTCGTAGTGGCGCTGGGCCTCGACGTGGACCTTGGAGACCAGGGGACAGGTGGCGTCCAGATAGATCATCTGCCGGCCGGCGGCCTCGGCCGGCACCGATTTCGGCACGCCGTGGGCGGAGAACACCACGGGTCGGTCGGTCGGGCATTCCGACAGCTCTTCGACAAACACCGCGCCCAGGTTTTTCAGACGGTCGACGACATGGCGGTTATGGACGATCTCGTGGCGCACATAGACCGGCGCGCCATACTTCTCGATCGTCCGCTCGACGATCTGGATGGCGCGGTCGACGCCGGCGCAGAAGCCGCGCGGCGTCGCGAGCAGCACCTTGAGGGGACGGCGGGGGCGGGGTTCCTGCAACATGGCGGCAAGTTAGGCGCTTGAGCCCTCGACCGCCAGCCGCGTTGCGGCCTCAATCGATAGCCATTAGTAGGAGAACGCACGCGAGGGCCGACACTGGCCCACGCCCTTTAGTTTTGGACGACCTCAAATGCGCCGCCCCCTGCTGTTGCTCGCCGCCGGCTTGATCATGGCCGGCTCCATGGCCCCCGAGCTCGCCTCGGCTCAGCAGCGCCGTCAGGGCGATCAAGAGCGCGAGGAACAGGACGCCGCCAAAAAGAAGAAGCGCGATTCGGAGTGGTCCGACGTCCAGGCGCCGCTGCCGCAGCTGCGGAACGCCGGGCCGTGCCCGTTCGTGAAGGTGCTGTACGACGCTGGTCGCTACGTCGAGTTCAAGGACGGCCGCGAGGCGTCCGGCGCGGTCTCCTATTCGGGTGAGATCCAAGGCATCTCGGCCGGCTGTCAGTACAAGGACGACGAGCCCATCAAGGTGACGATGGAAGTCCTGTTCGAGCTGGGCAAGGGGCCGCTGGCCGCAGGGTCTTCGAAGACCTACCGCTATTGGGTGGCTGTGACCCAGCGCAACGACGCGGTGCTGGCCAAGCAGTACTTCGACCTGCCGGTGACCTTCCCGGCTGGACAGGACCGCATCTACGCCACCGAGAAGATCGCCCAGGTGACGATCCCGCGGGCGACCGCGACCACCAGCGGCGCGAATTTCGAGATTCTGGTCGGCTTCGACGTGACGCCGGAAATGGCGGCCTTCAATCGTGACGGTAAGCGCTTCCGGCTGAACGCCGGCACGGCCGTCGCCGGGAACACCAACGAACCCAAATGAGTGATCTTAAGAGGGGCCTGAGCGAAGCGGTCGCCGCCGCCTTCGCCGCGGCGGGACTGCCGGCCGAGCTTGGCCGTGTGACGCCGTCCGACCGGCCCGACCTGGCGGACTTCCAATGCAACGGCGCGCTTCCGGCGGCCAAGGTCGCCAAGCGCGACCCGCGTGAGATCGCGGCCGAGGTGGCCGGCCATCTGGCCGGCGATCCGCGCCTGGCCTCGGTCGAGATCGCCGGTCTCGGCTTCATCAACATGCGGGTCAGCGACGGCGCCCTGTCGGAGCGTGCGGCCGAGATCACCGCCGATCCGCGGTTGGGCGCCCAACCGGTGGCGCAGCCGCGCCGGGTCCTGATCGACTACGGCGGGCCTAATGTGGCCAAGCCGATGCACGTCGGCCACCTGCGCTCCTCGATCATCGGGGAGTCGATTAAGCGCATCTACCGGTTCCGGGGCGACACCGTGGTGGGCGACGCCCACTTCGGCGACTGGGGCTATCAGATGGGCCTGCTGATTGGCGCGGTCATGGACGAGGACGCCGCCATCGCCGCGATGATGGAGGGCCTCAACGCCAAGGCCGAGATCACGCCGCAGGACGAGCAGGCGACCTTCGCCGCGCTCGACGGCAAGGTCACCCTGGCCGATCTGGACCGGCTCTATCCGCTGGCCGCGGCGCGCGGCAAGACCGAGCCCGATTACCGCGATCGCGCCCGCAAGCTGACCGCCGAGCTGCAGAACCATACGCCCGGCTATTTCCTGCTGTGGAAGCACTTCGCCAAGGTGACCAAGGTCGCCCTGGAGCGCGACTTCCACGCCCTGGGCGTCGATTTCGACCTCTGGAAGGGCGAGAGCGACGTTGATCACCTGATCGAGCCGATGGTCGCCGACCTGGAGGCCAAGGGCCTGCTGGTCGAGGATCAGGGCGCGCGCATCGTGCATGTCGCCGGCCCGAACGAGACCAAGAAGAAGAAGCTGCCGGACGGTTCGGTGGTCGTGGTGCCGAGCCCCGATCCGCTGCTGGTGGTCTCCTCGGAAGGCTCGGCCATGTACGGTACGACCGACCTGGCGACGATCCTGGACCGCAAGCAGACCTTCGATCCGGCCTTTGTCATCTACGCTGTCGATCAGCGTCAGGCCGACCATTTCGAGATCGTGTTCCGCGCCGCCTATCTGGCCGGATACGCCGAAAAGGGCGGTCTGGAGCACGTCGGCTTCGGCACCATGAACGGTACGGACGGCAAGCCGTTCAAGACCCGCGAAGGCGGCGTCCTGAAGCTGAACGACATGATCGTCATGACTCGCGACAAGGCGCGCGAGCGCCTGCACGAGGCCGATCTGGGCAGCGAGCTTGATCCCGACGCCTTCGAGGACACGGCCAACAAGGTCGCGGTGGCGGCGCTGAAGTTCGCCGACCTGCAGAACTTCCGCGGCACCTCCTACGTCTTCGACCTCGACCGCTTCTCCAGCTTCGAGGGCAAGACCGGCCCCTATCTGCTGTACCAGGCGGTCCGGGTGAAGTCGGTGCTGCGCAAGGCGGCCGACGCCGGAGCGCAAGCCGGCCCGATCCTCGTCTCCGATCCGGCCGAGCGTGACCTGGTGCTGTTGCTGGACGCTTTCGACCAGGCCCTGATCGACGCCTACGACAAGAAGGCGCCGAACTTCATCGCCGAGCACGCCTACAAGCTGGCCCAGGCCTTCTCGAAGTTCTACGCCGCCTGCCCGATCCTGTCGGCGGAACCGGCGGTGAAGGCCTCGCGCCTGGCGCTGGCCCAGACCACGCTGCGCCAGCTGGAGCAGGCGCTGGACCTGCTGGGCATCGCCGCGCCGGAACGGATGTAAGCCGGGCTAGGCCCCGGCCGCCGCGGTCTCGAGCGTATGCTTGATGGCCGCGGCGCCGATTTCCATCATGGCGTCCATCCCGGGTGCGAGTTCGGCCGGCGCCACCTGCGCCGTCCAGGTGAACTCGGTCTGACCATCGGCTCTCGCCGTCACGGCGGCGCTGGCGCGGTGGAAGCTCATCTGGTCGCTGATCACGCTGTAGACGACGCGCTTTTGAGCCTCGTCGACGGCCAGAATGCGCTCGCGAGCCTCCATTCCATTGGCGAAGGTGAGCAGGCGGTCGTCGCCATCCCTGCGACTGTTCGTCACGAAACCGGCGGCCAGGCGCGTGGGCAGGGCGTGAATGTCGCGCAGCGCGGCCCAGACGTGATCTGGCGGGGCGGCGACGACGAAGGTCTTGCGGATCGTGGCGGCTTCGGGCGGGACGGGGCTATCAAGATTGGACATGGCTGATCCTCCGGGAACAGCCGAAGTATCGCAGTCACGTCCTCAGCCGGCTGGCGGTTTTCGGAACAGGTCGGCCGGCGCGTGTTTGCAGATTGACTCCCATTCGGTGATCGAAGAGTTTCCCGCCGACTCTCGCGGGAGAGATCGGGCCTTTCGAGGCTCGGAGCCGAAGGCGCAACCACCCCGGAAACGCTCAGGCAAAAGGACCGCGACGAGCTGATGAACGCTGGAAAGTAGCGCTCGGGAAACCCTGCGCTCGCCGAAGGAGCGAGGGGTTGGCCCGGTGGGCCAGCCTGAAATCTCTCAGGCCCAAGGACAGCGGGGGTGTGAACGTCGCGGGGATCGTCCTCGTGCGCTCGCGGAATCATCAGCCGGAGTCCAGCCTTGTCCGACGACAATCTGAAGACCACGCCTCTCAACGCCGCCCATATCGCGGCGGGCGCGCGCATGGTCCCGTTCGCGGGCTACTCCATGCCGGTCCAGTACAAGGACGGCGTGATGAAGGAGCATCTCTGGACGCGCGAGAACGCCGGCCTGTTCGATGTGTCCCACATGGGCCAGGCGCGCCTGCGCGGGGTCTCGCCGCTGTCGGCCTTCGAGGAGGTGACGCCCGGCGACTTCATCGGCCTGAAGCCCGGCAAGCAGCGCTACTCGGTCCTGTTGAACAAGAAGGGCGGCATCATCGACGACCTGATGGCCGCCCGTCCCGATGACGACGGCCTGTTCGTCGTGGTCAACGGCGCCTGCAAGGACAACGACTTCAAGATCATCGACGACGAGCTTGCGGGGCAGGTGCGGATCGACCGCCTGGAGGACCGCGCGCTGCTGGCGCTGCAGGGTCCCAAGGCCGCCGCGGTCCTGGCCGAACATGCGCCGGAAGCCGCGACCATGGTGTTCATGGACGCTCGCTCGATCACCGCCTTCGGAACCGACGCCATCATCTCGCGCACCGGCTACACCGGTGAAGACGGCTATGAGATCTCCATTCCGGCCACCGAAGCCGAGCGGGTCTGGAACACCCTGCTGGCTGACGTGAGGGTGAAGCCGATCGGCCTGGGCGCCCGCGACAGCCTGCGTCTGGAAGCTGGCCTGCCGCTCTATGGCCATGACGTCGACGAGACCGTCAGCCCCGTCGAAGCCGATCTGGCCTTCGCCGTCTCCAAGAAGCGCCGTGAGGCGCGCGACTTCCCGGGCGCGGCCCGGATCGCCAAGGAGCTGGCCGAGGGCGTCACTCGTAAGCGCGTCGGCCTGACCGTGCTGGAAGGCGCCCCGGCCCGCGAGGGCGCGGAGATCGCTGACGAAGCAGGCAATGTGGTCGGCGTCATCACCTCGGGTGGTTTTTCACCTAGCCTCGGCAAGCCGATCGCCATGGGCTTTGTTCCGCCGGCCCTGGCCGTCGCAGGGACAAAATTGAAAGTCATCGTTCGGGGCAAGCCGCAGTCCGCAGAGGTCACGGCCATGCCCTTCGTTCCTCACCAATACGTCCGCAAGCTCTGAGAAGGACCACCCAGATGCGTTTCACCAAGGATCATGAGTGGGTCTCCCTCGAGGGTGACGTCGCCACCATCGGCATCACCGCCTATGCGGCTGAACAGCTCGGCGATGTCGTGTTCGTCGAGGTTCCCGAGGCCGGCAAGGTCGTGAAGACCGGCGACAACCTGGCCGTGGTCGAGAGCGTGAAGGCCGCGTCCGACGTCTACGCGCCGCTGACCGGCGAAGTCGTCGAAGGTAACGCCGCGCTCGGCGATGCGCCCGAGACGGTCAACGACCAGCCCGAAAAGGCCGGTTGGTTCGCCAAGATCAAGATCGCCGACAAGGCCGAATACGAGGCGCTGATGGACCGCGCCGCCTACGAAGACTTCCTGGGAACCCTGTAAACCCATGCGCTATCTCCCGCTCACACCGACCGACCGCGCCGAAATGCTGGCGACGATCGGCGTCGGCACGATCGACGACCTGTTCTCCGACGTGCCGGAGGCCGCGCGTCGCGCCGCCCTCTTCGACCTGCCGCTGCATGCAGGCGAACTGGAAGTGGAGCGGGAGCTGGCCGGCCTGGCCGCCATGAACCGGCCGGCCGGGGCGGGCCCGTTCTTCTGCGGAGCGGGGGCCTATCGCCACCATGTGCCGGCGACGGTCGACCACATCATCCAGCGGTCGGAGTTCCTGACCAGCTACACCCCCTACCAGCCGGAAATCGCGCAGGGCACCTTGCAGGTGCTGTTCGAGTTCCAGACCCAGGTCGCGGCCCTGACCGGTCTCGATGTGGCCAACGCCTCGATGTACGACGGCTCCACGGCCTGCGCCGAGGCGGTGATGATGTCGCAGCGTGTCACCCGCCGGAAGAAGGCGGTGCTGTCAGGCGGCCTGCATCCGCACTATGCGGCGACCACCCAGACCATCGCCCACGCCGAGGGCATGGACATTGTGCGCCAGGCCGCGGCTATCGACGCCGAAGCCGCCGTGCTGGACGCTATCGACGCCGAGACGGCCTGCGTGGTCGTCCAGACCCCGAACGTGTTCGGCGTGGTCACCGATGTGACCAAGATCGCCGAAGCCGCCCATGCGGCCGGCGCGCTGCTGATCGTGGTGACGACCGAGGCGGTGTCCTACGGCCTGCTGAAGTCGCCCGGCGAGA
Organism: Phenylobacterium sp. Root700; assembly: GCF_001429025.1. GTDB lineage: Bacteria > Pseudomonadota > Alphaproteobacteria > Caulobacterales > Caulobacteraceae > Phenylobacterium. The sequence continues at coordinate 84,170 of NZ_LMHT01000007.1, forward strand.
TGGGCGCGGACATCGCCGTGGCCGAGGGCCAGTCGATCGGCAACGGCCTGAACTTCGGCGGTCCCTATGTCGGGCTCTTCGCCTGCCGCGAAAAGCTGGTGCGGCAGATGCCAGGCCGCCTCTGCGGCGAGACCGTCGACGCCGAGGGCCGTCGGGGCTTCGTGCTGACCCTGTCGACCCGCGAGCAGCACATCCGCCGCGAGAAGGCGACGTCGAACATCTGCACCAACTCGGGCCTCTGCGCTCTGGCCTTCACCATCCACCTCTCGCTGCTGGGCGAGCGGGGCCTGCGTGAACTGGCGGCGCTGAACCACTCCAAGGCCCGCGAACTGCGCGACGCCCTGGCCGCCGTGCCGGGTGTCGAGGTGCTGACCTCGCGCTTCTTCAACGAGTTCGCCATCCGCCTGAAGGGCGATGCGGCGAGCGTCGTCGAAACCATGCTGGCCGACGGCGTGGTCGGCGGCGTGCCGTTCTCACGTCTCGATCCGCACGCCGGCATGGACGACGTCCTGCTGGTGACCGCGACCGAGACCACCACAAGCGAACACATCCAAGCCTTCGCCTCGGCGCTCGCCGGGAGGACCGCATAATGACCATGCAGAATGTCGGCCGCCCGACTCGCCCCCAAGCCGCCTCCCAGAGCGGCCATACGTCCCTGACCGGAGGCCGCGGCCTGCTGCAGGACGAGGCGCTGATCTTCGAACTCGGCGGCTGGGACAAGACCGGCGTCGATCTGGCGAGCGCCGATCACGACGCCTCCGATCTTGGCGACCTGGTGCGCGCCGCGCCGATCGGCCTGCCGGGCCTGTCCGAGCCTGAGGCCATGCGCCACTACGTGCGCCTGTCCCAGAAGAACCACGCCATCGACCTGGCGCTCTATCCGCTGGGCTCGTGCACGATGAAGCACAACCCGCGTCTGAACGAGAAGGTGGCGCGCCTGGCCGGGTTCGGCGACCTACACCCGATGGCCCCGCAATCGACCGTCCAGGGCGCCCTGGCGCTGATGGACCGGCTGGCCCACTGGCTGAAGACCCTGACCGGCATGCCCGCCATCGCCCTGTCGCCGAAGGCCGGCGCCCACGGCGAACTCTGCGGCCTGCTGGCCATCCGCGCCGCCCATGAGGCGAACGGGCAGGGCCATCGCCGCACCGTGCTGGTGCCGACCTCCGCCCACGGCACCAATCCCGCCACGGCCGCCTTCGTCGGCTATTCGGTGGTCGAGATCGCCCAGACCGACGACGGCCGCGTCGACATCGTCGACCTGGCGGCCAAGCTGTCGCCGGACGTGGCGGCGATCATGGTCACCAACCCCAACACCTGCGGTCTGTTCGAACGCGACGTGATCGAGATCGGCCGCCTGACCCACGAGGCCGGCGCCTACTTCTATTGCGACGGCGCGAACTTCAACGCCATCGTCGGCCGGGTGCGTCCGGGCGACCTGGGCGTCGACGCCATGCACATCAACCTGCACAAGACCTTCTCGACGCCGCACGGCGGCGGTGGCCCTGGCGCGGGTCCGGTGGTGCTGTCGGCAGCCCTGGCCCCCTTCGCGCCAGCCCCCTGGGTCGTGGCCGGGGAGGGGGGCTTCAAGCTGGTCGAGGAGACCATTGAAGAGGCCGCCCAGGGCTTTGGCCGCATGAGCGCCTTCCATGGCCAGATGGGCATGTTCGTCCGCGCCTACGCCTACATGCTGAGCCACGGCGCCGACGGCCTGCGTCAGGTCGCCGAGGACGCGGTGCTGAACGCCAACTATGTGAAGGCCAAGCTGTCGCCGGTGATGACCGCAGCCTTCCCGGACGGCCCCTGCATGCACGAGGCGCTGTTCGACGACGCCTGGCTGGAAGGCACCGACATCACCACGCTCGACTTCGCCAAGGCGATGATCGACGAGGGCTTCCACCCGATGACCATGTACTTCCCGCTGGTCGTGCACGGGGCGATGCTGATCGAACCGACCGAGACCGAACCCAAGCAGGAACTGGATCGTTTCTGCGAGGCGCTGACCGCCTTGGCGCTCGCCGCCAAGGGAGGCGACGTGGACCGGTTCAAGGGCGCGCCCTACCTCGCGCCCCTGCGCCGCCTCGACGAGACCCAGGCGGCCCGCAAGCCGCGCCTGACGTGGCGACCCGAAGACAAGAGTGTGTCTCCGGCGCCGCTCGCGGCCGAATAGGCCTCGGTGGACAAAATTTAACGGCAGGGGTGTCTTTACGACTCCCTGTTACGTTCTCATATCGGCAAGGCTCCCGACCGCTGGTCCTCCCCCAGTGCCGCGCGCGGGCGCGATCCAGGTTCGAACGTAAGTGTCTCTCGCCATGCCCAGCGTGCGCGGCCAACGCGCCTCCGACGCCGTCACTCGCGATCTCGCGGGGCGACTCGCGCGTTTCGGCCTGGTCATGCTTGGATCGCTGATCGTGGTGGCGGGGATCGCCGTCGCGCCGCTGCCCGGTCCGGGTGGGATCCCCGTGATCGTCGTCGGCCTGATGATCGTGCTGCGCAACTCGTTCAAGGCGCGGCGGCAGTTCGTGCGCCTGCAACATGCTCACCCGCGGGTGATCTCACCGATACGGCGGCTGCTGCGGCGTGACCCGCATATCATTCAAATGTTCTGGCATCAGGCTTTGAAGATCGAGCGTCTTCTGGCGCCTAAGGGCCTACGCTTTATGGTTCGCAGCCGACGCCTTTTCAGGCGTCGGCGCTAAACCCTACTGGAGCTTGGAGCCCAGCTGGCTGATCGCACGATCGATCAGCGGGTCGGTCTTGGAGCTGGCGAGGCGCTTGGTCAGCACGACTTCAGCGGCGGCCGCGGCCATGTCGGCGGCTGCAGCCTTGACCTCGGCCGCGGCCTGGGCCTCGGCGTTGGCGATCTTGCGTTCGGCGAGCAGCTGGCGGCGAGCGAGGCTCTCTTCCAGCTTGGCCTTGGCTTCGATCTCGTAGCGGCGGGCTTCGTCCTGGGCGGCGGCCAGCATGTCCTTGGCCTGGGCCTCGGCTTCGACGCGCTCGGCCTTGAGTTGGGCCAGCAGACGCTGGGCCTCTTCACGGATACGAGCCGCTTCGTCCAGGTCCGCCTGGATCTTGGCGGTCGTGGCGTCGAGGGCCGCATTGATGGCCTTCGGGGCCTTGGCCACGAAGATCACGATGCCAAGGAAGATCAGCAGGCCGACGCCGACCCACATCTCCGCATTAGCGGGGTTGAGGAAAGCAGGCATCAAGCGGCTCCTTGAGCGGTAAGCGCCGCGTCGATCTCGGCTGCGGTCACCTTTTGACCGGTCAGCTTTTCAACCATGGCCTGGGCCGTCTCGCCGGCGATGCCGCGGACGTTGGACATGGCTTGATCGCGCAGGCCGCGAATGCGGGCTTCGGCTTCGCTCATCTGAGCGTTCAGACGTTCGTCCTCGGCCTTCTGGCTGAGCGCCAGTTCGGCCGCGGCCTTGGCCTTGGCGTCGGCGGCGAGGCTGCGCGAACGGGCGCGGGCTTCGTCGATCTCGGCTTGGGCGGCCTTGGCTTGCGCCTCGGCTTCGGCTTGAACGCTGCGCGCCTGATTGACCGCTTCGGCGATGGTGGCCTGGCGGTTGTCCTGGATCTTGCGGAGCCGCGGCACGAAGACCTTGGCGAGCAGGATGTACAGGACGGCGAAGATCAGGAAGAGCCAGACGATCTGGCCGCCCCAATGTTCAAACTTGAACTGGGGCAAACCGCCGCTCTCGCTGCCATGGGCGGCGACTTCCGTCGTACCGGCCGGAACGTGGTCTCCGTGCGCGGCGGTGTCGCCGGCGCGGATATCCGCGCCCGGCGGGGGTGTGGTCTCGGCGGCCATAAGGCTTAGACGTCCTTAAAGCGCAGGCTGAGGACGCGACGATATCGGCGCGCCCTCTGGGACCTGCGGATCTTGGCTTAGGAGAAGAGGATGAGCAGGCCGAGCACGAAGGCGAGAATGCCCAGAGCTTCGGTCAGAGCGGCACCGAGGATCAGGTTGGTGAATTGGCCGCCGGCGGCCGACGGGTTGCGCGTGGCGCCCGCCAGGAAGTGGCCGAAGATGGTGCCGATGCCGATGCCCGAGCCGATCATGCCGAGGGTCGCGAGGCCCGCGCCGATGTACTTAGCCGATTCCGCGTCCATAGTTTTCAGTCCCGTTTGGTAGGTTGATAGAGGTGAGTTTTTCGCTCGGTGATCAGTGATGATGACCGAGATTGACCACGTCGTTCAGATAGACGCAGGCCAGAACCGCGAACACGAAGGCCTGCAGGAAGGCCACCAGGAACTCCAACGCCGTCAGCGCCACGACGCCGCCCAGCGAGAGCGCCGCGCCGGGGATGCCCAGCATGCCCAGGCCGCCGCCGGCCGCCATGGCGCCCAGCGAAACCACGAACCCGGCGAACACCTTCATGGCCACGTGGCCGCCCAGCATGTTGCCGAACAGACGAAGGGCGAGGGTCACGGGACGCAGCAGGAAGGAAATGATCTCGATCGGGGTGACCAGGATCAGCATGTACCAAGGCACGCCAGCCGGGACGAACAGCTTGTACATGTTCGCGCCGTTGCGAAGGACGCCGTAGCCGACGACCAGCAGGATGGTCATGACCGCCAGCGCGGCCGTCACGGCGAGCTGCGAGGTGGCGGTGAAGACCAGGAACAGGCCGAGCACGTTCATCGCCAGGATGAACATGAAAAGGGAGAAGACGAACGGGAAGAACTTACGGCCTTCGTGACCGATAATTCCTGCGACCAGATCGTCGATATAGCTGAAGACGCCTTCGCCGATCACCTGCAGGCGACCCGGAACCACGGCGGCTTTAGAGGTGGTGATGGCCAGGAAGCCCACGACAATGGTCGCGGCCAGCAGCATGGCGACCGTGGAGTTGGTGATCGACATGTCGATCACGCCAACGCCGGGCAGCGTGAAGGCCAGTTCGGGCAAGCCCGCGATCTTCTGGATCTCGAACTGATGCATCGGATCGGCCATGCCGCGACGAACTCCTCAATCTTCCTCGTCGTCGAAGGGGATGTCCTTTGCAGGACCCCATTCCTTCGCCGCCTCGGCAGCCATCCGCTGAGCCGAACTTACGGCCATCCAAATCGAAATACCGAAGCCCCCAAGGAGCCCGATGATCATCCCCCAGGGCGCAGTCTTGAAGACAACGTCCGCCCCAGCGCCCAAGGCCAAGCCCACAAAGACGCCGCCTATCAGCACGCCCATGAGGCGATAGCCGTAGCCGGCGGCCTTGGAACCGTAGTCGTGCGTTACCGGGGCTGTTCGCGCCTCAAGCGCGTCAGCCCTTTCGTCGAGGCGCCTAATGGCCTCTTCGCGCGAATTTTCCGGATGCGGCATGCGTTGTGGCCTATGTGACCACGACGACGCCCGCCGCGGCCGGGGCTTCAAGTCGCGCGGAACCTACAGACGCGGGCGTAGTGCGTCAAGGCTGGGGTTGTGCTATTTACGGCCTTGTATTTATTGGATTTTCGGGCGTCGCGACAACTCGTCCACCCCACCCGAGCCCTGCATTCGTGACGCTGACCAGGGCTCGCCTCTAGAATCCTGACAAACCTCGCCTATTGGGCCGCCATGGCCGCGGCCTGCCGCAGGTCGACGGAGACCAGTTGCGAGACGCCGCGCTCGGCCATGGTGACGCCGAACAGGCGATCCATCCGCGCCATGGTCACCGGATTGTGGGTGATGGCGATGAAGCGGGTCTCGGTCCGCCGGCGCATTTCGTCCAGCAGATTGCAGAAACGGTCGACATTGGCGTCGTCCAGCGGGGCGTCGACCTCGTCCAGCACGCAGATCGGCGCCGGTTGGGCCAGGAACACCCCGAAGATCAGGGCGCAGGCGGTCAGGGCCTGCTCGCCGCCGCTCATCAGGCTCATGGTCGCCATGCGCTTGCCGGGCGGACAGGCGTAGATTTCGAGGCCGGCCTCCAGCGGATCGTCGGACTCCACCAGCCGCAGTTCGGCCTGGCCGCCCTGAAACAGCGCCTCGAACAGCGCCTTGAAATGCTCGTTGATGATGTGGAAGGCGGCCAGCAGGCGCTCGCGACCTTCGCCGTTCAGTTCGTCGATGCCTTGGCGCAGGCGCGCGATGGCCCCGGTCAGGTCGGCGCGCTCGGTGTGCATGGTCTCCAGGCGGGTCGCGTGTTCGCCGGCCTCTTCCTCGGCTCGCAGGTTCACCGCGCCGATCGAGTCGCGCTGGCGTTCCAGATTGTAGAGGTGGGCCTCCATGCCGCCGGCGTCGGTCGGGATGGCGACGGCCTCGTCGGCCAGCTTGCGGCCAAGCTGTTCGGGTTCGATCCGAGCGGTCTCGCGGATCTGGCCGGTGATCTCGGCCAGACGCTCGATGGCGGCTTCGAGCTTGGCGGCCAGGGAGGCGCGCAGTTCCCGGGCTTCACCGGCGGCGGCCTCGGCGGCGCGCAGGGCGCGGTCGGCCTCGGTGCGGGCCGCTTCAGCCTGGGCCAGGGCGTCGGACGACTGGGCGCGGCGCGCCTCGGCGGCGGCCAGTTCGTCGAGCAGCTTGATCAGGCGTTCCTGGTGCGAGGCCGGCGCCTCCAGGGCCTTGTCGAGAGCGCTCTGCGCCGCGCCGCGGGCGCTCGTCAGATGCTCCAGGCGCTTGGCGGCGGCCTGCGAGCGGCGGGTCCAGTCGCCGGAGTCGCGCGTCAGGTTCTCGAACCGGCGGGCGCGGCCGTCGCGTTCGCGCACCTCGATATCGACCGCCGCGCGGGCCTGGGCCGCGGCTTCGCGGGCAGGACCGGCGGCGGCGCGCGCCTGGGCCAGTCGCGCCGCGAGGTCGCCGACCGCCGCGTCGCCTGCGGTCTCGGCCAGGGCGACCTGCAGGGCGGCCTCGGTCTCGGCCAGTTCGCCTTCGAAGCGGCGGATGACGTCGTCCAGCGATTGGGCGTGGGCCTCGCGCCGGGTGGCTTCGCGGTCGAGCTTCTCCAGATTGTTGCGTGCGGCCGAGACCTTTTGCTCGGCGGCGGGCGGCTCGCGCCGGGCGTTGCGCAGGCCGTCCTCGGCGGCGCGCACCCGGGTGCTGGCGGCTTGTAGCGCGTCCTTGGCGACCTGGGCCTTGGGGGAGATCGCCTCGATCTCGGTCTCGACCTCGGCCAGCCGGGTCTTCTGCTCCATGCGGATGGCGGCGGGCTTGGGCGCGTCGGCGCGGGCGGTGAAGCCGTCCCAGCGCCACAGGTCGCCTTCGCGCGACACCAGCCGGCAGCCGGGCGGCAGGCCCGGTTGCAGCCGGTCGCCGTCCTCGCGCTTCACCAGCGCGGTGAAGGCCAAGCGGGCGGCGAGGGCGCTGGGGGCCTTCACCAACGGCCCGAGCGGCTCGGCGCCCGGCGGCCAGGTCGGGGGCTCGGCCTCGCGCCCGCCCCAGAAGGCCGGCGCCTTGGGATCGAGCGCGGCGTCGAGGTCGTCGCCGAGCGCGGCGGCCAGCGCCTTCTCATGGCCCCTGGTCGGCGCGACCTCGTCGAGAGCCGGGGTGAAGCCGCCGCGACGTTGCTGGGCGACGATCTGGGCCAGGGCGCGGGCCTCAGCGGTCAGTCGGCCGAGTTGCTCATCCTGCTTGCGGGAGACTTCGCGGGTCTCGGCTTCAAGGGCGGCGGCCTTGCTGCGCTCGTCCTCGGCGGTTTCCAGGGCGGCGCGGACGGCGCTCAGCACCGCCTGGGTCCGTTCCAGCTCCTCGCGCGCCGCCTCGATCTGCGGGGTGATGGCGGGGCCGAGCTGCTCTCGTTCGGTCTTGGCCTGGTCCAACGCGCGGCGGGTGCGCGAGACGCGGCTTTGCGCCTCCTCGACGCGGGCCGCGCCGGCCCGGCGGCGGGCCTCGTCGGCGGCGGCCTGGGTGGCCAGTTCCTCGACGGCCTTGTCGGCGGCGACGCGGGCGGCCTCGGCGGCGCGCGCGGCTTCCTCCAGCTCGGGCGTGCGTTCGGGGGCGGCGGCGATGGCGGCTTCCAGCGCCTCCAGGTCTTCGGACATGCGCTTGCGCGCGGTGTCGGCGTCCTCGACGATCTGGGTCTCGCGGGCGCGGTCGGCGTCGATCCGGCCGACATCGGCGCTCAGCCGCGCGACCTCCGCGGCCAGGGCCTCGCCCTCGCGCTCCAGCCGATCCTTGTCGATGGCCAGGCGGTGCAGGATGGCCGCGGCGATGGTCTCGGCCTCGCGCAGCGGCTTGATCGCCTCCTCGGCCTGGGCGGCGCGGGTGGTCGAGGCCGCGGCCTCGCGGGTGTGGGTCTCGACGGCGGCGATGGCGTCGTTGGCCTCGGTGCGCAGCCGCGCGGCGGTGTCGCGCGCCTCGGCCCAGCGCGAAAAGAGCACCGCGCCCTGCAGCGCCCGGATCTCGGACGACAGCTTCTTGTAGCGTTCGGCCTGTCGCGCCTCGCGCTTCAGGCGGTTCAGCGCGCTTTCCAGTTCGCGGGCCACATCGTCCAGCCGCGCCAGGTTGGTCTCCGCCGCCCGCAGCCGTAGCTCGGCCTCATGCCGGCGCGAGTGCAGGCCCGAGACGCCGGCGGCTTCTTCCAGGATCAGCCGGCGGTTCTGCGGCTTGGCGGCGATCAGTTCGGAAATCTGCCCCTGGCGCACCAGGGCCGGCGAGTTCGAGCCGGTCGAGGCGTCGGCGAACAGCAGCTGGACGTCGCGGGCGCGGACCTCGCGGCCGTTGATCTTGTAGGTCGAGCCCGCGCCCTTATCGATGCGGCGGACCACCTCCAGCACGGGGGCGTCGTTGAAGGCCGGCGGCGCCTTGCGCGCGGCGTTGTCGATGGTGAGCGTGACCTCGGCGTGATTGCGCGAGGCGCGGTTGCCGGAGCCGGCGAAGATCACGTCGTCCATGCCGCCGGCGCGCATCGCCTTGGCGGAATTGGCGCCCATCACCCAGCGCAGCGCTTCCAGCAGGTTCGACTTGCCGCAACCGTTCGGCCCGACGATGCCCGTGACTCCGGGCTCGATCCGAAATTCCGTCGGATCGACGAAGGACTTGAAACCGGAGAGTCGGAGTCTCTGGAAATGCACGGCGCCCGGTTGGCCTCCTATTTCCTGGAGGCTTGCGTGACAGCGGCGTCGAGCTCGGCTGCGGTCATCGGACCGACCTTGGCTTCCTTGCCGTTGAAGAAGAAGGTCGGCGTGCCGCTGACGCCCTGCTTGATGTTGGCCTCGACCCGCGCATTGAGGGCGCTCAAGGCCGCCTCGTCGGTGATGCAGGCCTTCACCTGATCTTCGGACAGGCCCCCGGCCTTGCCCGCGTTGACGATAGCGGTCAGGGCGTCGCCGGTGCGGGCCATTTCCTCATGGCCCGCGAACATGGCGTCGATGACCGTGAAGTACTTATCCTTGCCGGCGCAGCGGGCGATCAGGAAGCCGGCCGCGGCCACTTCCTGCGGCGGGGTCAGGATTTCGCGCAGGGTGTAGTGGACCTTGCCGGTGTCGATGTACTTCTTCTTGAAGGCCGGGAAGACGTCGTTGTTGAAGGCCGCGCAGTGGCTGCAGCTCATCGAGGCGTATTCCACCATCCGGACCTTGGCCTTGGGGTTCCCCAGGCTCATCTCGCCGGTGGCGGGCGCGGCTGTCGCCGAACCGGCCGCAAACATCAGGGCGCCAAGAGCGGCGACAAGGGCGATGCGGCGGTTCGGCTGAGCCATGGGCTTACTTCGAGGCCTCGGCGACGGCGGCTTCCAGCTCGGCCAGGGTCATCTCGCCTTCCTTGGCCTTCTTGCCGTTGATCATGAAGGACGGGGTGGCGGTGATCTTGTCGACCTTGATGGCCTTTTCGACGCGATCGTTCAGCGCCTTGAGCGCCGCTTCGTCGGTGATGCAGGCGTTGAACTTCTCTTCGGTCAGGCCGGCCGACTGGGCGGTCCGCAGCAGGATGCCGCGCATGTCGCCGGTCGTGAACATTTCCTGCTGGGCGTGGAAGATCGCGTCGGTGACGTTGAAATACTTGTCCTTGCCGGCGCAGCGCGCGGTCAGGAAGCCGGCGGCGGCGACCTCGTTCGGCGGGGTCAGGAATTCCTTGAAGGTGTAGTGCACCTTGCCGGTGTCGATGTATTTCGCCTTGAAGGCCGGGAAGACCTCATTGTTGAACTTGCCGCAGTGGCTGCAGGTGAGGGAGGCGTACTCCACCATTTTCACCTTGGCGTTCGGATCGCCCATGGTCATGTCGGCGGTGTCGACGGTCGCGGCGCCCTTGGAGCAGCCGGCCAGGGCGAGCGTGCTCAGAGCAGCGGCGACAAGAAGGCGACGGTTGAAGTTCGGCATGGGCACCTCTGCGGAAGTCCGAATGAAAGATTAAAGCGCGATTCCCGCCGGCAGGAACGTGCGGCGACAGCTAAAGTCAACCGGTGTGGCGGCGCAGGACGCCTCGACCCAAGCTGAGCAATGCGGCTTTCAGAGGGCCGTCGGGGACCTCGGCCAGGCCTCGAGCCAGTTCGGCCTCCTGGCCGGCGTCCAGCGGCACGACCCGCCGGCGCACCGTTTTGAGGGCGGGACCGGTCAGATTTCGCAAGGGGCCTTGCACGATCCGCAGCTTGTTCACGGTGCCGGCGCCGAGGAACAGGTTCACCCGCGCCACGATCTCCGGAGCCTGATGCTGGATCAGCGCCGCCGAGGCGCCGGCCACCCGGATCTCCAGGGCCGAGGGCCCGCCGCCGCGCGGCTTGGTGAGCTTCACCGGCTCAGTGCGCTTGGCGATGTCGACGCCGACGATCTCGCGCCAGCGGGCCTGGAGCGCGCCGGGGCCCTGGCCGAATTTCTCGTCGAGGTCCTTCAGCAGCCGCCGCAGACCGCGGCCCGCCACGGGCGGCGGGCGGTGCTGCGGCCGCGTGCGCTTGCGCGACAGGATCGCGGCGGCTTCCGCAGGCGTGGGAAGGGGGCGGGACATCGGGCGACCATACATCAAGGCTCCCCGTTGAAGCGAGGATCGGGTAGCGAGATGTGGTGAACGCCGAAACGCTCCGCGCCAAATTGCTCGCCTGGTACGACGCCGGCGCCCGTGACCTCGCCTGGCGGGTGGGGCCGGCCGACAATCGCGCCGGGGTGCGGGCCGATCCCTATCGGGTCTGGCTGTCCGAAGTGATGCTGCAGCAGACCACCGTGCCGCACGCCACGCCCTATTTCCTGAAGTTCACCGCTCGCTGGCCGACCGTCATGGACCTGGCCGCCGAGGAGGACGGGGAGGTGATGGCCGCCTGGGCGGGGCTTGGCTACTACGCCCGCGCCCGCAATCTTCTGGCCTGCGCGCGCGCCGTCGCTCGCGACCATGGCGGGGTGTTTCCGAACAGCGAGGAAGGCCTGCGGGCGCTGCCGGGGCTCGGCCCCTATACGGCCGCCGCGGTCTCGGCGATCGCCTTCGACCGGCCGACAAATGTTGTGGATGGAAATGTCGAACGGGTGATGTCGCGGCTGTTCGCGATCGAAGAGGCGCTGCCGGACGGCAAGACCGAGCTGAAGCGGCTGGCCGGCGCCCTGGTCCGCGATGAGCGTCCCGGCGACTGGGCCCAGGCGTTGATGGACCTCGGCGCCACGGTCTGCCGACCCAAATCGCCGCTGTGCGATCGCTGCCCGGTGTCGGAATTTTGCGCGGGCCTGGCTGGCGGCGAGCCCGAAACCTATCCGCGCAAGGCCGCCAAGGTGGCGCGGCCCCATCGCAACGGCGTGGCCTATATCCTCACCCGAGGTCACGAGGTCGCCTTGATCCGCCGCCCGCCCAAGGGCCTGCTTGGCGGCATGTTAGCCCTGCCGACCAGCGACTGGCGGGCCATCGGCTGGGACGACCAGGAGGCGCTGGCCGCCGCGCCGGTCGGCGCCGATTGGCGCGCGGTGGGAGAGGTGGAGCACGTCTTCACCCACTTCAGCCTGACCTTGCGGCTGCTGCGGGCCGATGGCGACGCCGACGGGTTTATCTGGACGCCGCGCGCGGGCCTCGACGCCTTGCCGAGCGTGTTCCTGAAGGCCGCCCGGGCGGGGCTGAGCAACCTGCTCTAAAAAAACCTCGTCATCCTAGGCCTTGTGCCTAGGATCCCTTTGTCGGCGGCGAGGCGTTTGATGGCCCGGCACGGCGATTCCACCGCACGAAAGTCCACGGTCAGGTCAGCTGCGCGCGGGGTCCTAGGCACAAGGCCTAGGATGACGAGCGGGTGAGCTGTGGACCTAAGCCGACGGCATCGCCGAGCGGATCTTCGAGCGCAGGACGTCGATGGGGGCCAGGCCCTTGTCCGACTTGAAGTGCCAGTAGGTCCAGCCGTTGCAGGCCGGGGCCGACTGCACCATCGCGCCGACCTTGTGGATCGAACCGGACAGGTCGCCGACCACTAGGCTGCCGTCGGCGCGTACGCGCGCGGCGTGGGCGCCCTTGGAACAATAGAGGGTGTCGCCGGGGCTGAGCAGGCCAGCTTCCAGCACCTGGCCGAACGGCACGCGCGGCTCGGACTTCTTGGAGCCGGTGACCTCAAGGTCGCGGGCCGCCATCGGAATGACCTTGGAGATCCGGTCACGGGCGAGGTTCACGTACTTCTCGTCCTGCTCCAGGCCGATATAGCGGCGGCCCAGGCGCTTGGCGGCGGCGCCGGTGGTGCCGGTGCCGAAGAACGGGTCGAGGATCACGTCGCCGGGCTTGGTCGAGGCCAGGATCAGGCGGTGCAGCAGGGCTTCGGGCTTTTGGGTCGGGTGGGCCTTGGCGCCGTTCTCGTCCTTCAGCCGCTCCTCGCCGGTGCACAGCGGGAAGGTCCAGTCCGAGCGCATCTGTACGTCGTCATTGGCCATCTTCATGGCGTCGTAGTTGAAGGTGTAGCGGCGCGAGCCCCGGCCCTTGGCGGCCCAGATCAGGGTCTCGTGGGCGTTGGTGAAGCGCGTGCCCTTGAAGTTCGGCATCGGGTTGGCCTTGCGCCAGACGATGTCGTTGAGCAGCCAGAAGCCGAGGTCCTGCAGGGTGGCGCCGACCCGGAAGATGTTGTGGTAGCTGCCGATCACCCAAAGGGCGCCGTCGTCCTTCAGCACCCGGCGGCACTCGGTCAGCCACTCGCGGGTGAACTTGTCATAGGCCGCGAAGCTCTCGAACTGGTCCCAATGATCGTCGACCGCGTCGACCTTGGAATTGTCCGGGCGCAGCAGGTCGCCGCCGAGCTGGAGGTTGTAGGGCGGGTCGGCGAACACGAGGTCGACCGACTTCTCGGGCAGCTTCTTCAGCTCCTCGATGCAGTCCCCGTGGATGATAGTGTCGGCCGAAACGCCCATGTCGTTAACCTCGATCTCCGGAGTCAGAATCCTGAGTCATCGTGGTGAAGGGGGTGTTGAAAAACGTGGTTAGCAAAAGGTAAATCGTCCGTTCGCCACCTAAAATCATGCTCAGGCGCGCCAGTTCACCGCCGCTCCATGCGGATGAACGTCGGCCAGGACCCGTTCCTCGCCGCCCGGCCAGAGGGTGAGGCGCACCTCCATGCCCGCTAGGTTCTCCGGCGGCGGCTCCATGCGCAACCAGGCGAGGGGCGCCTGCGTGGTGGCCCCAACGCCGAGATACTCGATGGTTTTGCGCAGGGCGGCCTGGCTCTCAGGCGGCATGTATTGCCAGAAGACCGAATGGTAGATGACGGTCGCAGCGCCCGGCGCTGGTCCCGCCATTCTGGCGGTCCATTCGACGGCGTCGGCGGCCTCGACCTTGATGTTCCGCGCCAGGGCCAGGTCGATGGCGGCGCGCAGCCGGTCCAGCCGCTCGAACTGATCGGGCCAGACATAGGCGAGCAGCCGGCGGCGCTGGATGGGATCAGTCAGGTCCACGGGACGCCGGTCGCAGGCGGCGCGGTCGATCACCTCGACCTTGGCGTGCAGCGGTGGCAGGGGACCTGACCATTCGGTCGGGAGACGCACCGGGCTGTCCGGCCCCCAGGCGGCGTCGGCCAGGCTGTAGCGATATTGGTCCCAGGAAAGATTGAGCCCGGCGCTGGCGGCGATCTCGAAACAGCGGAGCGGCAGGCCGGTCTCCTGCGCGATGGTCAGGAAGCCGCCGAGCAGACAGACCGAGCGCCGCACCTCGTTGGTCTGCGGTTCGTGTTGCATGAAGGCGGCGAGCCCTGCCTGGTGTTCGACCATGGCACGGGCCGCCTCCTGCCAGGCGGCTTCAGCGTTGGCGGTCGCACCGGGCTTGGGATAGGCGGCCGTGAGCGCCGGAGCATCGCCGCTCAACACCAGGTCATGCAGGGCGCCCAGCAGCCGCAGCGGCACGGCGGCGGAGATGATCGCCTTGACGTCGGTCCCCATCCACGGCGCGAGCAGGGCGGTGACCGGGCCGCCGGCCTCGAGATCGGCGGCGGCGAGATTCAGCAGCTCAGCGTGAAACGGCGAGCCCAGAAAGGCGCAGGCCCTGGATTGGAGGCGCAGGGCTTTGGCGAGATCGTTGCTCATATCCCCACGAACGTGCGCGGGGGACGAAAGCGTCAATCTTGATTCAGACGATCAATCGACGACCAGCTCGCCGCGCTCGATCAGCAACAGCCGCACCGGCTCCCAGCTGCGCCGATGGATGGCGCAGGGGCCGAGCGTGCGCAGCGCCTCGACATGGACCTGGGCGTGATAGCCCTTGTGGGCGGCGAAGCCGTAGCCGGGATAGACGGTGTCCATCTCGGTCATCAGCCGGTCGCGGGCCACCTTGGCCAGGATCGAGGCCGCGGCGATCGAGGACGAGATGGAGTCTCCCTTCACCACCGTCTTGATCTCGCAGGGCAGCTTGAAGCGGTAGTTGCCGTCGACCAGGGCGAAGGCCGGGGTGATCGCCAGCGCCTCGACCGCGCGGCGCATGGCCAGGCCGGTGGCCTGCAGGATGTTGAGCTCTTCGATCTCCTCGACGGAGGCGAGCCCGACGCCCCAGGCTAGGGCCTTGTCCTTGATCTCCAGCTCCAAGGCCGCGCGGGCCTTGGCGGTCAGCTTCTTGGAGTCGTCCAGGCCGGCCGGCAGCCGGGCTGGATCGAGGATCACGGCGCCGGCTGAGACCGGCCCGGCCCACGGACCGCGCCCGGCCTCGTCGACCCCGCAGACGGGACCGGGGCAGGCCATTTCCAGCAGCATGTCGGGCATCAGCGGCCGACCCGTTTCACCTGGGCGTGGCGGTGGCAGCAGGTCAGATGGTCGTTCACGAAGCCGGTGGCCTGCATGAAGGCGTAGACGATGACCGGGCCGACGAACTTGTAGCCCTTGGCCTTCAGCGCCTTGGACATCTCCTCGGCGACGCGGGTCTGGGTGGGCACCTGGTCGATGCGCTCCCAACTGTTCTGGATCACCTTGCCGTTGGTGAAGCTCCACAGGAACTGGGAGAAGTCCTCGCCCTTCTCGCGCATGTCGAGATAGATCCGCGCGCCATTGATGGCGGCGTCGATCTTGCCGTTGGAGCGCACGATGCCGGCGTCGGCCATCAGCCGGGCGCGGTCTTCCTCGCCGAACCGGGCGACGATCTCGGGATCGAAGTCGGCGAAGGCCGCCCGGAAGGCGTCGCGCTTACGCAGGATGGTGATCCAGGAGAGCCCGGCCTGGAAGCCGTCCAGCACCAGCTTCTCCCACAGCGCGCGCGAGTCGTACTCCGGCACGCCCCACTCGGTGTCGTGATAGGCCTCATAAAGCGGGTCGCCGGCCATGCCGCGCCAGCCGCAACGAATCAGGTCGCCGGTCATGGCCGCGAGTTTTGGCGCTGGGGCGCCCTCGTAGCAAGCTGAGCGGCGCAGGCGACCATGCCGCGTTGTGCCGGAGGCGCGCCGCAGTCTAGCATTGTCCCCATGCCGCCCTCCTCGCGCTTCGCCTATATCGACAGCGCCCGCGCGATCGCCGCCGGGCTCGTGGTCTGGCAGCACTCCACCGAAATGTTCGTCCGGCTCGCGCCGGAAGCGGCCAATCGCTGGATGCTGGACGTGGCGAACGCCGCCGATTTCGGCCGCATGGGCGTCATCGTCTTCTTCGCGATCAGCGGCTTCGTCATTCCGGCGTCCCTGGACGGGGACGGGCCGGGGACCGGTCGCACCTTCCTGATCCGGCGGTTCTTCCGGCTGTTTCCCGCCTACTGGCTGTCGATCCCCCTGGGGATCTTGGCCTGCTGGCTGCCGTTCGGATCGGTGATGCCCGGCCGCGACCTGGCGCTCAACTTCACCATGCTGCCGGAGATCCTGGGGGCCAAGCCGGTGCTCGGCCTCTATTGGACCCTGGCCTACGAGCTTGGCTTCTACGCCCTCTGCCTGGTCCTCTGGCGCCTGGGCCTGCTCAGCCGGGCCTGGACCATGCTGATCCTGCTGCTGGCCTCGACCGCGCTGGGCGGCGTCTTGATCCTGGGCGCAGTCTACTTGCAACGGGCCGAACTCGGCGGCGCCGCGCTCACCGTCCTTTGCTTCGGCGCGATGTTCGCCGGGACCTGCTGGCGGGCGTGGCTGGACGGGGCGATGGCCGACCGGCTCCAGCGGCTGGCCGGGGGCCTGGCGCTGCTGGGCTGGCTGGTCGTGCTGCCGCTGGGCTGCGCGGCGGTCTATCTGGTCAGCGGCCAGCAGAACACCTTCTTCGTGCGGCTTCCGGCCAGCTACGCCGGCGGTCTGCTGATCTTCCTGCTGCTCACCACGGTGGTGCGGATCAACTGGCGGCCCTTGGCCTGGGTCGGGCTGGTCAGCTACTCGCTCTACCTGTTCCACCCGGTGGTGCTGTACCCGCTGTTCAAGCTCTTCGAGGGGCTGGGCCTGCGGCACGTGAACCTGGCGCCGCTGACCCTGCTGACCTTCGTCCTGGCCATCGCCTTCTCGGCGGCGGTCTTCTACGCTGTCGAGCGGCCGGCGATCGGGCTTGGCCGACGACTGACGCACCGCCCGCGGGCCGCGGTTCTGACGCCCGCCGAGGAGGTCGTCTAGGGCGGGGGACGAGGCATGGCCTTCGAAGGTTTCCAGCTGTCGCGCATCGACGTGGGGGAGGCGACCCTGCGTGTGCGGCACGGCGGTTCTGGCCCGCCGCTCCTGCTGCTGCACGGCTACCCCGAGACCCACATGATGTGGGGCAAGGTAGCGGGCGACTTGGCCCGCGACTTCACCGTCGTCGCGCCCGACCTGCGCGGCTATGGCGAGAGTTCCAAGCCCAAGACCACCGACGATCATGAGCCCTATTCCAAGCGCGCGATGGCGCGGGACGCTGTCGCGCTGATGGCTGGTCTAGGCTTTGAGACCTTCAATCTCGCTGGGCATGATCGCGGCGGCCGGGTGGCCTATCGGCTGGCGCTGGACCGGCCCGAAGTCGTGCGCAAGCTGTCGGTGCTCGACATCATCCCCACCGCCGATGTCTGGCGGTTGGCCGACAGGCGGTTCGCGCTCGCTTATTGGCACTGGTCGTTCCTGGCCCAGGCCCATCCGTTCCCCGAACATTTCATCGCCGCGGACCCGGTGAACTTCGCCTTCCGCATCGCCCAGGGCGCGCGCTATTTCGACCCGCACGCCTATGCGGATTATGTGAAGGCGCTGGGCGACCCGGCCGTCGTGCACGCCATGTGCGAGGACTATCGCGCCGGCGCCCGCTACGACGTCGCCGCCGACGAGGCCGACCGCGGCGTGCGCAAGATCGCCGCCCCGGTCCAGGTGCTGTGGGGCTCCAGGGGCGCGGTGGGCGCCTGGTACGATCCCTTGGCGATCTGGCGTGATTGGGCGGGCGACGTCACCGGCCAGGCCATCGACGCCGGGCACTTCATTCCCGAGGAACGACCGGCCGAGACCCTGGCCGCGTTGCGGGCGTTCTTCCTCTAGGCGGCCGCCGGCGGATTGGCCGCGTCGCCGATCCAGTCCGGCCGCTCGGTCCGAACCAGCTGTCCGTCTGCGGTGAGCTCGCCGTCCACGATCCGGTCCAGCCGGACCAGGGCGATGGCGCGGCCGTCACGGCCCGACAGCACCTCGCCGGCGCGGCGCTCGCCGTTCAGCACCTCGGAGCCCGAGGCCGGCGGCGCGCCGTCGAAGTCGATCGGCAACATGCGGCTCTTGATCTGGCCCCGGCGCTTCATGCGCGAGGTGGTTTCCTGGCCAATGAAACAGCCCTTCTTGAAGTCGATGCCGTTCAGGAGGTCGAAATTGGCTTCGATGGGGTAGGTCTTCTCCACGCCCCAGTCGGCGGGACCGGGCACGCCCAGCGCCAGGCGATGGACGTCGTAGTCGGCCTCCTCGGCGTTCGGCGTCGCAGCCACGCCATAGCCGCGCCAACCCAGGGCCGGGAGGCGCGGATCGACGATCCAGCCTGCGCCGGGGTCTGAGCCGAAGGCCGCAAGCACCGGGGTCTCGTCGGCGGTGATCTGAACCTTGGCCCGCAGCCGGTACATGGTCAGGCGCATGATCAGCGCCTCGCGATGGGCGGCTTCCACGTCGATCCAGGCCCCGTCGCCCTGGCCGATCACGAACAGATCGAACAAAAGCCGGCCCTGCGGGTTCAGCAGAGCGCCGAACCGCGCTTCTCCAGGGGCCAAGGTTTCGACGTCCTGGGTCAGTAGTCCCTGCAGGAAGCCTCGCCAGTCCTCGCCGGACACCGCGATGAGCGCTCGGCTGGTCAGGGCGGCGATGGAAGGATTTGTCGTCATGGATCAGCAGTTAAGGGCTCGGCGGGTGGAGCGCCAGCGGCAGGAGCCCTATAGAGAAGCGATGGCGCACGGGTCCTTCCCGATTCTGTTCATTACCGCGACCCGAATTGGTGATGCGGTTCTCTCCTCCGGCCTTATCCGCCGACTGTTGGAAGAGATCCCCCATGCCCGGTTCACGATCGTCGCCGGCCCGGCCGCCGCGCCGCTGTTCGCCGACACGCCGAACCTCGACCGGGTCATCGTTTTCGAGAAATCCAAGAACGGCGGCCACTGGCTGCGGCTCTGGCGCCAGGTCCGCCGTCGCAAGTGGGGCCTGGTGGTCGACCTGCGCGGCTCGGCGATCTCGCAGTTCCTGAAGCGCGACCGCCGCGCGGTGTTCAAGCGCAGCGCCGGCGCGCCGGTCCACAAGGTGGTCGAGGCCGCGCGCCTGCTGAAGATCGAGGGCGATCCGCCCGCGCCCTACCTGTTCACGTCCGAAGCCACCGAGGCCTACGCCCGCGAACTGACCGCCGGCAAGGGACCGATCCTAGCGCTGGCGCCCGCGGCCAACTGGGGCGGCAAGACCTGGCCGGTCGAGCGCTTCGCCCAGGTGGCGATTCAGCTGCTGGACGGCCCGCTGTCAGGCGGACGGCTGATGCTGCTGGGCGGGCCCGACGACGCCACCGCGATCTCGGCCCTGCGCAGCGTAATCCCGCGCGAACGGACCATCGACCTGGCGGGGAAGGTCGAGCTGCTCGCCGCCTATGCCTGCCTGAAGCACGCACGGCTGTTCATCGGCAACGATTCGGGCCTGATGCACCTGGCCGCCGCCGCCGGCACGCCGACCATCGGTCTGTTCGGGCCGTCGGACGAACAACTCTATGGCCCGTGGGGCCCCGACACCCGCGTCGTGCGCGGCCCGCGCAGTTTCGAACAGATCCGCGCGGTTGACCCGGGGCTTTCGCAGGCGCTCTGTCACATGATGGACCTTCCGGTGGAGACGGTGACCGCCGCCGCCAAGGACCTGCTCGCGAAAACCCAGACCTAACTCAAGACCCAGGACGACACATGCCCGAGACCTTCGACCTCATCGTTAGGGGTGGCGAGGTGGTGAACCACGCCGGCCGCGGGTTCGCCGATGTGGGCGTGCGCGACGGAAAGATCGTCGAGATCGGCGACCTGTCGCAGGCCTCGGCCGGCGAGATCTTCGACGCCAAGGGCCTGACCGTCCTGCCGGGCGTCATCGACACCCAGGTCCACTTCCGCGAACCGGGCCTGGAGTGGAAGGAAGACCTGGAGACCGGCTCGCGCGCCGCAGTCCTGGGCGGCGTGGTCGCCGTGTTCGAAATGCCGAACACCGAGCCGACCACCACCGACCCGACCTCGCTGACCGACAAGCTCGCCCGCGCCAATCACCGCATGCACTGCGATCACGCCTTCTATGTCGGCGGCACCCACGAGAACGCGCCGTTCCTGGGCGAGCTGGAGCGTCTGCCCGGCTGCTGCGGGATCAAGGTGTTCATGGGCGCCTCGACGGGCAGCCTGCTGGTTCAGGACGACGAGGGCATCGAGCAGGTCCTGCGCCATGTGAACCGCCGCGCGGCTTTCCACTCCGAGGACGAGTACCGCCTGGCCGAGCGCCGGCCGTTGGCCCGCACCGGCGACTGGACCAGCCACGAGGAAGTGCGCGACGCCGCCTCGGCGCTGGAATCCACCCATCGCCTGGTCCGTATCGCCAAGGCGCTGGGCAAGCGCATCCACGTCCTGCACGTGACCACGGCCGAGGAGATGACCTTCCTGGCCCACCACAAGGACGTCGCCACCGTCGAGGTGACGCCGCAACACCTGACCCTGACCGCGCCGGAAGCCTACGAGCGGCTGAAGGGCTACGCCCAGATGAACCCGCCGATCCGCAACGCCTATCACCAGGCTGGCCTCTGGCACGGGATCGCGGCCGGCATCGCCGACGTGCTCGGCTCCGATCACGCCCCGCACACCAAGGAGGAGAAAGCCCGGCCTTATCCGGCCTCGCCCTCGGGCATGCCCGGCGTGCAGACCCTGGTGCCCATCATGCTGACCCATGTGGCGGAAGGCCGGCTGTCGCTGGAGCGCTTCGTCGACCTGACCAGCCATGGCGCGAACCGGGTGTTCGGCATGGCCGACAAGGGCCGTCTGGCGGTCGGCAACGACGCCGACATCACCGTCGTTGACCTCAAGGCCCGCCGCACCATCCGTCACGAGGACATGGCCAGCCGGGTCGGCTGGACGCCCTTCGATGGTTTCGAAGCCAAGGGCTGGCCGGTGGCCACGATCATCCGTGGCCGGGTGGTGATGCGCGACGACGAGATCGTGGCGCCAAGTTTGGGCGAACCGGTTCGGTTCTCGGAAACACTCGGCGGTTAAGCTCTCCTCCGTGGGGAAGGTCTTGGCGCTGCGGCGCCAAGCGTGACAGGCTCAGTCACGGTTTCGGGGGAGTACATGTCGCGGTCCGACGCCGCCGTCGAGTTGGACGGCCAAGGCCTGACTTTTGTCCAGAGCATAGAGCCGCGAGGCTTTCTCTGGCTCAGCCTGAAACATGGGCTGCTGAATCTCGTCACCCTGACCACGCATCGGTTCTGGGGCCAGAGCGAGGTTCGCCGCTGGATCTGGAACGCGACCGATCTCGACGGCGAGCCGCTGGACTATGTCGGCGGCGGCCTCGAACTGTTCCTGGGTTTCCTGCTCAAGGTCCTGACCATCGGCGGGCCGTTGCTGGCCGCGGTGCTGGCGGTCCAGGCCTGGGGGCCGTTGTGGGGCGCGCCGGTCGCCGCCGCGGCCTGGCTGATCATCGCCTTCATCGACGGCTTCGGCCGCTTTGGGGCGTTTCTCTACATGGCCAGCCGCACTGAATGGCGCGGCGAGAACTTCGAACTGGAAGGCTCGCCCCTGGCCTTCGCCCTGGCCCATATGCGCGACGCCTCGCTCTGCCTGGCGACCTTCGGCTGGTGGCAACCTGTCGCCCATCGCCGGCAGGCGCAGAGCCTGTGGGGCGGCCTGACCTTTCAGGGCCGGAACTTCCGCTTCGACATGGCCGCGTCCAATCGCAGTCCGGTCTACAGCGCTTACGCGATCGGCTGGTTCGGCACGGTCATGGTGCTGCTGTTCGGCGCCGGCGTTCTGCTCGGCCTGGCGTCCGGGTTCTTTCCGACGCCCGAGGTCGGCGCGGCGCCGAGTATCGGACAGCTGCTGGCGCTGTTCGCCCTGACGGTCGGGCTCTGGGTGCTGCTGACGGTGATCTGGGCGCCGTATCAGGCCGCGCGCCGCACTTCGATCGCCGCCGGGCTCGGCTTCGCCCTGCCGATCGGGTGGGGGGACATGGCGCGGCTGAACGCCGTCAACGCCTTCCTGCGGTTCGCATCGCTGGGCGTCCTGGCGCCCGTCGTGCAGGCCCGGACCAGCGCGTTCTTGCTGGCCCGGCTGCGCGGAACCTTGACGGCGCAATAGCTCGCCCGCCGAGCAAATCTATCTCGAACGCAGGCTGGCGGGCCTCGCGTCGGGCGGTTAAGGCTAGGGCATGGACGCCAAGATCCGCCTTTCCGACGCCCCTTTCCGCGACGCTCGTTACGCGCCCCGGCAGCTTCTGGTGGAGGACCGGCCCGGCGGCGAGCGGGTGCTGACCAACCCCACGGCGTTTTCCACCGAATTCACCACACTCACCCAGGCCCTGGACCGCTGGGCGCGCGAAGCGCCGACCCGGACCTGGCTGGCCGAGCGTTCGGGCGAGGGCTGGCGGACGGTGTCGTTCTCGCAGGCCCGCGAGGCGGTGCGCGCTATCGCCGGCGGTTTGCGCGAGTTGGGCGTCGTCGGAACGCGGCCGCTGTTGATCCTGGCCCGCAACGGTATCGACCACGCGCTGGTGAAGTATGCGGCCATGAGCCAAGGCATGCCCGTGGCGCCGGTTTCTCCGCAATACGGCCTGCCCGGCGCGAACCTCGCGCGGCTGGCCCACGCCGTCGAGGTGCTGAAGCCGTCGGCGATCTACACCGAGGATGCGGCGCTGTTCGCCGAGGCGCTGGAGGCGCCGTTCCTGGCCGGCCTGCCGGTGATCGCCGGCAAGAACGCGCGGCCGGGCGACGCGCCGCTGGAGCGGTTGGCGCGGGCAGGGGGCGTCGACGCCACCGCCCGGCCGGACGACCACGCCAAGTATCTGCTGACCTCAGGCTCCACCGGCCTGCCCAAGGCGGTGATCTGCCTGCACCGCAATATCGCGATCAACTCGGCCCAGATCATGGCCTGCTTCGCCGACGACGAGCCGCCGGTGATGGTCAATTCCGCGCCCTGGAGCCACAGCCTGGGCGCCAACTCGATCCTGCACATGTCGCTGCATCGCGGCGGCACGGTCTATATCGACGCCGGCCAGCCGACGGCGGGGCGTTTCGCCGAGACGGTGCGGAACCTGAGGGAGGTTTCGACCACCTATCACAACATGGTCCCAGCCGGCTGGATGCTGCTGGCCGGTGAGCTCGAGCGTGACGAGGAGCTGGCGCGGACCTTCTTTTCGCGCGTGCGCGTGCTGCAATATGGCGGCGCCTCGCTGGGCCAGGACATCTCCGACCGCATCCAGGCGGTGGCGATGGCCACGGTCGGCGAAAAGATCAGCTTCGCCTCGGGCTATGGCGCGACCGAAACCGGCCCGACCGCCTGCAATGTTCATTGGCAAAACGAGCGGATGGGCCTGATCGGCCTGCCGGTGCCAGGCACCTCGGTGAAGCTCATCCCGTCGGCGGGCAAGCTGGAGTTCCGGGTGAAGGGGCCGCAGGTGACGGCCGGCTATCTGGGACGGCCGGAACTCTCCGCCGAGAGCTTCGATGAGGAAGGCTTCTACCTCCTGGGCGACGCGGCCCGGTTCGTGGAGCCGGCCGAGCCCAGCCAGGGCATGGCCTTCGACGGCCGGATCTCCGAGAACTTCAAGCTGGCCAGCGGCACCTTCGTCGGCGTCGGCGACCTGCGGATCAAGGCGGTCTCGGCGGTCGGCGACGCCGTCACCGACGCCGTGGTCTGCGGCGAGGGCGCCGAGGGCGTGGGCCTGCTGTTCTATCCCAACCCGACGATGACGCCGCAGGAAGTCGTGGTGGCCGTGCGCATGGGGCTGGAGCGCTTCAACGCCCAGGCCAAGGGCGCGGGCGGCCGTATCAGCCGGGCCCTGGTGCTGGACAGCCCGCCCGACGCGGGCGCCGGTGAGATCACCGACAAGGGCTACATCGCCCAATCCCTCGCCCGCACCCTTCGGGCCGAGGCGGTGGAGCGACTGTTTTCCGATCCTGTTTCATTTGACGTGATGGTGTTCTGACATGAACGGCGCCGACGCCCTGATCGAGACCCTGGTGGCCAACGAGGTCACCGCCTGCTTCGCCAATCCGGGCACCAGCGAGATGCAGTTCGTCAGCGCGCTGGATCGCCAGCCCGCCATGCGCCCCGTGCTCTGCCTGTTCGAGGGCGTGGCGACCGGGGCGGCCGACGGTTATGGCCGGATGGCCGACAAGCCGGCCTGCACCCTGCTGCACCTGGGTCCGGGCTACGGCAACGGCCTGGCCAATCTGCACAATGCTCGGCGGGCCTTCACCCCGATCGTCAATGTGATCGGCGACCACGCCACCTATCACCGCCAGTACGACGCGCCGCTGAACTCCGACATCCCGACCATTGTCGGGCCGAACTCGATCTGGGTGAAGTCGGCCGACACCCCCGACAGCGTCGCATCCATCGCGGCCGAGGCGGTCAGCGCCAGCTATGGCCCGCCCGGCGGCCCGGTCAGCCTGATCCTGCCGGCCGACGCCGCCTGGCTGCCGACCTCGAGCAAGCCGGTGATCGCCGACGTCCCGGTCCGCGCCGCGCCGGCCGGCGACGCCGTGGAGACCGCCGCCAAGGCGATCCGCGCCGCGGCCAAGCCCGTGCTGCTGCTGGGCGGCCAGGCCACCAGCGCCGCTGCCCTGGTCCAGGCCAGCCGTCTCGCCGCCGCCGGGGTGCGCGTGCTGACCGACACCTTCATCGCCCGCCAGCCGCGCGGGGCCGGCGTCTTCCAGCCCGGCCGCATGCAGTATTTTGGCGAGGCGGCGCTGGCCGATCTGCAGGGCGTGGACCTGATGGTCTATGTCGGTACCGTCATCCCGGTCGCCTTCTTCGCCTATCCCGACCGGCCAAGCGTGCTGGTCCCCGAGGGCTGCGCGACCCTGACGCTGTCGACCCGGCAGGAGGACTCGGTCGCGGGCCTCGCCGCTTTGGCCGACGCCCTAGGCGCGCCGGCCTCAGGTTCGGTGCAACCCTTGAAGGTGGCCGACGCCGCCCCGACCGGACCGCTGACCCCGCAATCGGCCGGGGTCTCCATCGCCCGCCACCTGCCGGAAGGCGCGATCATCTGTGATGACGCGGTGACCTCGGGCGGCGGCGTCGCCGTGCCCTGCGGTACGGCCCAGCCGCACGACGTCCTGGCCCTGACCGGCGGCGCGATCGGCATAGGCGGCCCTCTGGCCATTGGCGCGGCCGTGGCCAAGCCTGACAGCAAGGTCGTCTCGCTGAACGGCGACGGCTCGGCCATGTATACGGTCCAGAGCCTGTGGACGATGGCGCGCGAGAAGCTGGACGTGACGGTGGTGGTGTTCGCCAACCACAGCTACCGCATCCTCAACATCGAGATGGGCCGCACAGGCTCGGGCAATCCCGGTCCCTCGGCCTCCAAGCTGCTGGACCTGGGCGATCCGAAGATCGACTGGGTCTCGGTGGCCAAGGGCCTCGGCGTCTCGGCCGTGCGCTGCGAGACCGCCGAAGACTTCGACGCCGCCTTCGCCCGCGCCATGGCCGAGCCCGGCCCGAAGTTCATCGAGGCGGCGATCTAGGCACGGGCCGCGATCCCTCGCTACGGCGAGGGTTTTCTGCAACATCGGCCGATATTTTTGCACTGCAGCGTTGAATTATTGTGCGTCGCAACATAGATTGTTTCCAGCGAAAGGAAGCGATCATGCTGTTTGCCGATTTTGAGAACGTCGAAGGCCAATTGGCCACCTATCGGGTTGTGAACGCCTTCATGGGCAAGGTTCTGGCTCGACTGCGCGGCTTCACCAGCGGCCACCTGACCTCGTCCCACGCTTAAGGCCGCATTCAGCCTCCAGGGGCTGAAGCCGGAAGAGAAAAGCCCCGCAGGTTCGCCTGCGGGGCTTTCTGTTTCAGGCGTCGCGTTCAGCGCCCACGAAAAAGGCCCGGGGTCGTCCCCCGGGCCTTCGTCGTTTTCGCTAGGTCGTGCCGCTTAGGTGTTGCCCGGCAGCTTGCAGTCCTTCGAGAAGGCGCAGCCGGTCGTGGTCAGCGGGCTCAGGTCCGCGCCGTACTCGATGATGTAGCCCTTCAGGCCATCCGAGCAGGCCACTTCCATGTAGGTCGTGCCCTTGGCGGTCTTGCCGATGATGCGGCTGTTGGAGACCGTGCACTCGTTCTTGCCGAGCTTCTTCAGGTCGCCAGTGACCAGGCTGTAGCCGGCCTCAGGCTTGGTGAAGGAGCAGCGGTAGCCGGCGATCGGCGCGCGGGCGCAATCATAGACGATCGGCTTGTCGTTCGGGCCGCCGAAGATGCCGACGCCGCCGTCCGGACGGTTGGAGCAGGCCATCTCGACGATGTCCTTGCCGGCCGGGCCGGGGAACGGAGCGTACTTGGAGACTTCGCAGTTGAAGCCGGCGGTCTTGGCCAGACGCGTGTAGAGGCCGTTCTGCTCGGTGACCGCTTCCTTGGAGTCGGTCAGGGTGCAGCCGCCCATGACGGTCGAGGCCTTGGCGCACTCGTAGGTCTGAGCCAGCTTGCCGGCGTCGACACGGTACATGTAGCCCTTGCCGTCGGTGCAGGCGGCTTCGAAGAAGGCCGAGCCGGTCTGCGATTGGCCGACGTACTTCTTTTCCTTCACGGTGCAGCCGTTGTTGGCCGAGGCCGCGAGGGTGTCGACCACCGCCAGACGCGAAGCGGCGTCGCGCAGGGTGCACTTAATGTTGCTGTCGGCGCCGTCGTACAGCATGCAGTCGCTGGCTTCGACGGGCTTGGCGGCGTCCATCGGGGCGCTGGACTTGATGATGTAGCCCTGGCTGCTGCCCTGGCAGGCGACTTCGATATAGGTCGCCGTGGCGCTCTGACCGACGCCGCGAACCTGCTCGGGCGTGCACTGGACCTTGGCGGCCGCGAGCAGCGGTTTCAGGTCGGATTTCGGATCGGCGTTGCCCGGCAGCTTGCAGCCCAGCGTCGACGGCTTGCCGTCGGGTTGCGGGGTGTTGGCCTCGATGCAGGTGAACGACGTCGTCGCGCCGCCGGACGCGGCCGACAGGACGAAGCCGACGCCTTGGTCGCAATCGATTTCGTAGTAGCTGGTGGCGGTCTTGGCCTTCTTGTCCTCGACCTTGCCCACGAAGCGGGCGTCGGTGACGTTGCAGGCGATGCCGGCCGCCTTCGCAAAGGCGGGCGCTTCGGCCATCCCCTGGGTACGCGCCTTTTCCGTAATCTCCTCGACCTTCTTGGGCGCGGAGGTGGCCGCCGGCGCCAGGGCCAGCAAGGCCAAGGTGGCGGCCAGCCCGGTGATGAATGGCCTCATGGGTTTAAATCTCCTGGGTGGTTCCCTAAGGGCGGACATAAGCCTCCGACGGCTCTATGGGTCAAGTTCGTCGTGAACAGCGTCTGAACCAAGGCGCTGGTTGCGTGCATTGAGGGTTTGCGCCCGCCCCCGGCGCGTCGGAAAATGGCGCCCGACGATTACGAGGAGACGGGTTTTGCGCGACGGATTTGAAGAGGCCTACGAACAGGCCCCGCGACCCAAGCTGAGCTATCCCTTTGAACACGGACCTGAAACCGGCCAAGCGATCGATATCGCCCCTGGGGTCAAATGGCTGCGGATGCCGCTGGGCGGCTCGCTGGCCTTCATCAATGTCTGGGCGATCGAGGAAGAGGGCGGCTGGGCGATCGTCGACACCGGCATGGGCGGCCCCGACACTCAACAGGCCTGGCGCAAGGCCTTCGCCGAATCACTCGGCAACCGCCCGGTGACGCGGGTCTTCGTGACTCACATGCACCCCGACCATATCGGCATGGCCGGTTGGCTGACCCGGAAGTTCCAGTGCCGGCTGTGGATCACCCGCCTGGAATTCCTGATGTGCCGCTCGCTGGCCGCCGACACGGGCCGCGAGGCGCCGGCCGACGCCTTGAACTTTTACCGCGCCGCCGGCTGGGACGAGGAGGCGCTGGAGAATTACCGCGCCAAGTTCGGCGGTTTCGGACGCGGCCTGCACGCCTTGCCCGACAGCTTCCGCCGCCTGAACGACGGCGACCAGATCGAGATCGGCGGCCGGACCTGGCAGGTCGTGGTCGGCTCGGGCCATTCGCCGGAGCATGCCTGCCTGTGGTGCCCGGAACTGAAGCTGTTCATCTCCGGCGATCAGGTGCTGCCGAAGATCTCCTCGAACGTCTCGGTGTTTCCGACCGAGCCGGACGGCGATCCGCTGACCGAGTGGCTGACCACGCTGGAGGCGATCAAGGGGCGGGTGCCTGACGACGTGCTGGTGCTGCCGGCTCACAACGCGCCGTTCCACGGCCTGCACGCCCGGATCGACCACTTGATCGGCGGCCACGAGCGGGGCCTGACCCGTCTGCGCGCGCTGTTGGTCGAGCCCAAGCGGGCCGTTGACGCCTTCCCCGTGCTGTTCCGGCGCAAGATCGACGAGTGGGTTCTGGGCATGGCGACTGGCGAGAGCCTGGCCCATCTCAATTGCCTGTTGGCGCGCGGCGAGGCGGTGAAAGAGACCGATTCAGCCGGCGTCGTCTGGTACAGGGCGGCGGCCTAGGTATACGCTGTAAGCATTAGGGAGCGCTTTTAATGTCCGATCATATTCTCATCGAAAAGTCCGGCGGCGTGCTGACGCTGACCATGAACCGCCCGGACAAGAAGAACGCGCTGACCCGCGCCATGTACCAGACGCTGGGCGACGCCATTGACCAGGCGGCGTTCGACAAGGACGTCCGCTGCGTGGTGATCCAGGGCAATGGCGACATGTTCACCGCTGGCAACGACCTGGCCGACTTCGCCGCGGTCAACGCCGGTGAATCCAGCGCCAGCGAGGCGCGGCGCGGCGGCAATCCGCTGCTGGCCGCCCTGGCGCGCGCCAAGACCCCGCTGATCGCCGCCGTCAATGGCCGGGCGGTGGGCGTGGGCACGACCATGCTGCTGCATTGCGATCTGGTCTATGTGGCCGAGAACGCCCTGCTGACCACACCGTTCGTCAACCTGGCCCTGGT
This sequence comes from Phenylobacterium sp. Root700, assembly GCF_001429025.1. GTDB lineage: Bacteria > Pseudomonadota > Alphaproteobacteria > Caulobacterales > Caulobacteraceae > Phenylobacterium. The sequence continues at coordinate 112,980 of NZ_LMHT01000007.1, forward strand.
GCCGGAGGCCGCCTCCAGCATCACCCTGCCCAGCCGTATCGGCCACACCCGCGCCTTCTCGATGTTCGTGCTGGGCGAGGCCGTCGACGCCAAGAAGGCCGTGGAATGGGGCATCGCCAACGAGGTGGTTCCGCTCGACCAACTCCGCGCCAAGGCCCGCGCGGCGGCCGAGGCGGTGGCGGCGCGTCCGCCCGCCGCTGTGACCATCACCAAGGCCCTGATGCGCGACGAAGTCGGCATCGCCACGCGCATGGACGAAGAGGGCGTGCACTTCGCCGCCCAGCTCAAGTCCCCGGAAGCCAAGGAAGCCTTCGCCGCCTTCGCCGAGAAGCGCGCGCCGGACTTCGGAAAGGTCGCCTAAGCCCTATGATCAAGTCCCGCTTCGAAGCCTTCACCCCGGCTCGCATCGTCGTGAACAACCACGACCTCGCCGGCTGGAACATCATCGTGACAGGCGGCGCCAGCGGCATCGGGGTGGAGACAGCCCGAGCCCTGGCCGGAGCCGGAGCCGACGTCATGCTGGCGGTCCGTGACCGCGTGGCGGGCGAGCGCGTCGCCGCCGAGATCAACCAGAGCATCGGCGCCGACCGCGTGCTGGCCGGGACCTTGGATCTGGCCAGCTTCGGCTCGGTCGGCTCGTTCGTCGACGCCTGGGGCGACCAGCCGCTGGACGTGCTGATCAACAATGCGGGCGTCATGGCCACGCCGCTGCTGCACACCGCCGAGGATCTGGAGCTGCAGATCGGCACCAACCATTTCGGCCACTTCGCCCTGACCATGGGCCTGACCCGAGCGCTGATGAACGCCTCGGACGAGGACCGCCTGGCGCGCGTCGTTCAGCTTTCCTCGATCGGCCACCGGCGCAGCGGGATCAACTGGGACGACATCCACTACCGCACGCGGGCCTACGACAAGTGGGAGGCCTATGGTCAGTCGAAGACCGCCAACTCGCTGTTCGCCGTGGGTTACTCCGCGCGGTTCGAGGAACATGGCGTCACCGCCAACGCCGTCATGCCCGGCGGCATCATGACCCCGCTGCAGCGCTACCTTCCCAAGGAGGAGATGGTCGCTATGGGCTGGATGAATGAAGAGGGCGATATCCGCGAGGGCTTCAAGACCACTGAACAGGGCGCCTCGACCAGCGTCTGGGCGGCGGTCGGCGACGAGCTGGAAGGGATCGGCGGCCTCTATCTGGAAGACTGCCGTGAGGCCGGCCCCTGGACCAAGGAAGACCCGGTCCACGGGGTGATGCCGCACGCCCTCGACCCGGAGAGCGCCGAGCGTCTGTGGGCGATCTCGGAAGAGACCACAGGGCTGGGTTCATAGGCCTGAGGAGCGGGGCTTAGGTCCTCAGCGCTTGCGGCTCTTCGGCGCCTTGGCCCGCAAGGCGGCGTCCAGGGCCCTGGTGCTCCAGACCCGCATCTCGTCCGGGTCTTCGAGCGCGTCGAGCGGGACGCTCCAGTAGCTCATCGCCTTGTCGCCGCCGAACGGCTTGAAGGGCTCGCAGCCGGCCGCCTCGAAATCGGGGCGGCTGACCTCGTCCGCCTTGAAGTAGAGCCCGTCGTCGGCGATGAGGGCGAAGAACAGGTCATGCCGCGAGACGCCGACCCCGCCGAACATCCGGCGGTGGGTGATCCCGCCCAGGGGCGAGAGCTGTTCGAGCACATAGTCGAGAAAGTCGGGAGAGACGGGCATGGGCCAGGAGAAGAGCGCCGCGGCGGCCGAGGTGCAAGTGCGGACCGCGACGCCCGCCGACGCCCCGCTGATCTACGGCTTCATCCGCGCGTTGGCCGAGTACGAAAAGCTGCTCGACGAGGTCGAGGCGAGCGAGGCCGATCTGGCCGGACACCTGTTCTGCGAGACGCCGCGGCTGTTCTGCGACATCGCCGAGGCGGACGGCGAGCCGGTCGGTTTCGCGATCTGGTTCTACAACTACTCGACCTTCAAAGGCCGTCACGGGATCTATCTGGAGGACCTGTTCGTGGTCCCGCAGGCGCGTGGGCTGGGGGCGGGCAAGGCCTTGCTGCGGGCGCTGGCGAAGCGCTGCGTGGCCCAGGGCCTGGCGCGCCTTGAGTGGTCCGTACTGGATTGGAACGCGCCCTCCATCGCCTTCTACGACTCGCTGGGCGCGGACGCGATGAACGAGTGGATTACACGGCGAATGAGCGGCGAGCCCCTGAAGGCCCTGGCGGCCGGCTAGAGCTTCAGCCCGAACTTCGGCCCGATCCAGGTCATGGCGAAGTAGAGCCCGATGGTCATGGCGCAGCCCATGGCCAGCGCCGCCCAGAATGGCGTCCCGCGCCGCAGCAGGGCCGGGATCAGCAGGAACATCGGCAGCGACGGCAGCACGAACCAGAAGGTCGCCTCGGCGTGGGCGGCCATGCGTTGAGCATCGCCCGTGTCGCGCCACAGCCAGATCATGCCGAGGATCGAAACCAGCGGCAGGGACGCCACCAAGGCTCCGAAACCCGGGTTGCGCTTGGCGATCTCGGAGACCGCCGCGATGATCGCGCCCGACAGCAACGCCTTGATGATCAGATAGGCCAACCAGAATCCCCCAGGCTCAATCGCCGCGAACTTGCCGCGTGATACGCCGGGTGGCCGAGAGGATAAAGGCCGGTCATGAGGGATAGGCTCACGGCCTGCGCGGCGGGCTAGGCCAGGTCCGAGATCGCCAGGCGCAGGTTGGTGTCCAAGAGTTCGTCGGCCAAGGCGCCGTCAGGGACTGCGCGGGCCAGCATCAGGGCGCCGACCATGCGGGTGACGACGCTGAGCGCCTGCTCGCGACGATCAGGACCAGGCGGCAGGCGCGCCTCGACCGAGACGATCATCTGTTCGACCCCGGCGGCGAAGACGCTCTTCACGTCGCTCGATTGTCGGGCGACATCGCCGCCCAGGGCTGCGGCGGGGCAGCTCTTGCCCGGAGCCTCGCGCGCTGCCTGCGAGAGATAATGGGTGAGCATTTCGGGCAGGTCGCGGGCGCGTTCGCGGTGGCCGGCCATGGTCGCAAAGGCGCTGCCTAACGCCTCGGCGGCCAACGCCTCCTTGGACTTGAAGTGATTGTAGAAACCGCCGTGGGTGAAGCCCGCCGCCTTGGTCAGGTCCCCGACGCTGACCCCGTCGAAGCCGCGTTCGCGAAAGAGGCTGGAGGCCGCGCCGACGATCCGTTCGCGGTTCTCGCCAGCCTGCGTCTTGGTGATCTTCATGGCTTGCCTCTTGACGATCTGTCGGACTCAATGATGATTATCATCATTGTTGAAGTCAAGGCGGCGCTGTAGCCGCCGTTCAAGGAGCCGTTCGATGCCGCTTTGGAAAATCTATCATCCGGTCGGGGCGTTCAGCGCCGAGCAGAAGAAGGGCCTGTCGGAGGCGATCACCGGGCTCTACGCCCGCCTGCCGAAGTTCTATGTGGGCGTGGTGTTCCAGGAGGTCGCCGCGGACTCGTTCTATGTGGGTGGCGAGCCGGCGGACAATTTCGTGCGCATCTGGGTGGACCACATCGCCCGCACCCTGCCGACCGCCGAGGCGCGGACCTGGTGGATCGGCCAGTGCGACGCGGCGCTGGCCCCCTATATCGGCGAGCGTGGGTTCTCCTGGGAGTTCCACATCGACGAGACCTCGTACGAACTCTGGTCGATCGAGGGGCATCGCCCGCCGTTGCCAAACACCGATGACGAGAAGCGCTGGGTCGCCGAGAACAAGCCGAGTCCGGTCGGACCGCGTGAGCTCGCCTGAGCACAGCGCGCCTTAGGACGCCGAAAATCGGAGTTGATCTCTGCTTCGCTCGCCCCTCAAGGTTGTGCAGCCTAAGGGAGAGAAAGATGAAACAGATCGTTGTCGTCGCCGTCTTCGCCTTGCTTGCGTCTGCCTGTGATTCTGGAGCCAACAAGGACGCCCAGAAGGTCGCCGGTGTTCTGACCGGTGACTCCAAGGGCGCGGCTTCGGACAATCCGATCTGCAAACTGTTCAAGCCGGGCGAACTGGAGGCCTACGCTGGCGAAGCGCTCAACGCCGGTGGCAATGCGGGGCTGGGCTACGCCTGCCAGTGGACCGCCAAGGACGGCGAGGGCAATGTGATGGTGACGATCGTTGGCGCCGACGACGCCGAGATCCCGAGCCTCGCGCCCGGCTTCCGCAAGCTACCCGACATCGGAACTCGCGGCTTTGTCGTCAACGACATGGGCTGGGCGGCCGGCGCGGTTCGCGGCAAGGACTTCGTGAAGGTCTCGATCTCTGGTCCGAAAGCCTCGGACGCCACCGCGATCGCGCTCCTCAAGGAAACTCTGAAGCGACAGCCCTGATGCGGGCGGGCCAGGCGCGAGGGCCTTCCTAGACCGAGATGTCGATGATCATCGGCTTGGCCGGTTCGCCGCGCTTGGCGGCTTCGGCGGTCTCGGTCTTGAGCGCCTCTTCCATGGCCTCCTTCACGCGGCGGGCGACCTCGTCCTCGATGGCCGAGGGTTCGGCGTCGGGGGAGGAGGCCATGACCTCGGCGCGGACCTTCTCGCGCAGCTTTTCGAGCTTCTGTTCCTGAGCCCAGGCGTAGATCCCCTTCTCACGGATCTCGTCGAGGAGGGCGTGCTGGCTGGACTTGGCGGCCTCGGCCTTGCGCTCGGCCTCGGCGGCCGCGGAGGGTTTTGCCGAGTCGGTTTTGCCGATCTGGCCGATCTTGCTCAGCGGATCGGCGGAGAAAAGGCTGTTGGCGAGGCTGGAACCGCCGACTTGCATGCGAACACTCCCTAGGTCGATTAGAGTGGAGCAAAGGCTGGGCCAACCAGCGGTAGCGGAGGAGAACGCCATGAGCGCGCCACCCAAGACGGTGCTGCAGGCCACCCCGGAAGAGGAGGCCGCGATTCGCGCCGCCGTGCGCGGGGCGGGCGGCGAGGGCCTCGTCGTCGCCGGACCCCAGCACGTGGCCGGCCTAACGAGACTGCTGGCCGACCCTAAGGTCTCCGATCCGATCTACGACCTGCCCCGGCCGATCACCGAAGAAAGCGTCGGCCGCTGGATCGAGCAGAGCGAGGCGCTGCGCCAGAAGGGCGAATGCCTGCTGACCGTATCGCTGGACGAGGCCGGCGAGGTGGCGGGTTACTCACGCTTCACGGTCTGGCCGGACCGCTCGTCGGCGGAGATCGCCGGCGCGCGGCGCGCGGATCAGCAGAACAGCGGCCAGGGCCGGACCGGCGTCGGGCGATCCACCGCCTTCATGTTCGAAATCCTGGGCGTGCGGCTGATCGGGCTGACCGCCGCGCTGGACAATGTGCGCTCGGCCGCCGCCATCGACGGGGCGGGTTTCGAGCGGAAGGGGGAGCGCGAAAGCGTCCGACCCGACGGCTCGATCCGCCGCTCGATCTACTGGGAGATGACCCGCGACCAGTGGACGCGGCTGCACCGGCTGTAGCGCCGACACGAAAACGGCGGCGGCCCCGAGGGACCGCCGCCGCCAAGATCGTCACCGACCGATGTCGGGTCTTAGCCGGCCGTGGCCGGCGCAGCCGCCGCGCCGCCTTGGCTGGCGGGAGCCGGACGCGAGAGCGGGAAGAACTTGTCGGCCATGGCGGGCATGGCTTCCGACAGGATGGTGTCGACGCTCCAGCCCGAGTCCTTGGTCTCGGTCGCGATCGGACGGGGCTGGCTGTAGAGGGTGATCGTTTCGCCCGAGGCGCCGAAGATCTGGCCCGAGATGTGGGCCGCGGCCGGGGTCACCAGGGCCACCGACAGGCGGGCCGGCTGGTCGGCGCGGATCTTCTCGGCCATCACCGCGCGGCGGGCCGCGGCGGCTTCGTCCTTCACCGGCACCGACTGGGTCATGCGGGTCCAGGCGATCGGGGCCAGGCAGTTGGAGCGGATGTTGTTGCGCGCGCCTTCCATGGCGATGATCCGCGACATGCCGGCGATACCCATCTTGGCCGCGCCGTAATTGGCCTGGCCGATGTTGCCCAGCAGTCCCGAGGTCGAGGTGAAGAACATGTAGGCGCCGTCGTTCTGCTCACGGAACAGCTCGATGGTCGCGCGGGCCACGTTGAACGAACCGCGCATGTGGACGGCGATGACGGCGTCCCATTCGGCTTCGGTCATCTTGTGGAACATCACGTCGCGCAGGATGCCGGCCGGATTGATCACGGCGTGCAGACCGCCGAATTCCTTCTTGGCCTGCTCGACCATGCCGTAGACGGCGTCGAGGTCGGTGACGCTGTCGGAGTTCGAGACCGCTTCGCCGCCAGCGGCGCGGATTTCCTGGGCGACCTGTTCGGCCGGACCCGCCGAGCCTTCGTCGCCGCCGGCCAGACTGCCGCCGAGATCGTTGACGACGACTTTCGCGCCTTCTTGCGCCGCGATCAGCGCGCAATCACGGCCAATGCCGTTGCCGCCTCCGGTAACCAATACAACCTTGCCTGAAAGAGCGCCCATGAACCTATCTCCCTAAAAGAATACCTTGTTTGTTATTCGAGCCGGTCAGCCTTGCGCAAGGCGGGAAACAGTTTGGCCCAGGCGCCGGTGACGATCAGCGCGCCGACACCGCCGAAGATCGCCGCGCCTACCGGGCCGAAGAACCGCGCCACCACGCCGCTCTCGAACTCGCCCAACTCGTTGGAAGCCCCGATGAACAGCGACGACACCGCCGCCACCCGGCCGCGCATCTGGTCGGGCGTGACGATCTGGATCAGGGTCTGGCGGACATAGACGCTCAGCATGTCCGCGCCGCCCAGCACGGCCAGGGCGAACACCGACAGCGGCAGGGATTTCGACAGGCCAAAGACGACGGTGGCGGCGCCGAAAACCGCCACGCCGGCGAACATGATCAGGCCCGCATGCCGGCGGATCGGGTAGCTGGCCAGCACCACGGCCACCAGGGTCGCACCGATCGCCGGGCCGGCGCGCAGGATGCCGAACCCCTCCGGCCCCACATGCAGGACGTCGCGGGCGAACACCGGCAACAGGGCGGTGGCCCCGCCCAGCAGCACGGCGAACATGTCGAGCGAGATGGCTCCGAACACGATCTTGTTGGTCCAGGTGTAGACCAGCCCTTCCTTGATCAGCGCCCAGCGCGAACCGGCCTGGGCCACCGGCTTGGCGTTACCCTTGATCAGGAACACGCAGATCGCGGCCAGCACGTAGAGGCAGGTGGTGACGCTGTAGGACAGGCCGGTCGAGTGGGTCAGCAGCAGGCCGCCGATCGCCGGCCCGACGATAGAGCCGCCCTGCCAGGCCAGTGAATTCCAGGCGATGGCGCGCGGCAGCAGGCTCTTGGGCACCAGCATTGGTCCAAGCGCCGTGGAGGAGGGGCCCATGAAGGCCCGGCTGGCGCCGAACAGGCCAGACAGCACCAGCAGCAGCGGGATCGAGGCGAAGTGGAAGATCGCGGCGGCGGCCAGGACGACGGCGGTGGTGATCTCGCCGGCGTAGCAGATCAGCAGCACCTTGCGCCGGTCGTGCCGATCGGCGGTCTCGCCGGCGAACGGCGACAGCAGCAGCACCGGGATGAAGGCCGCCAGCCCGATCATGCCGACATAGAAGGCCGACTGCTTCACATCCATGGTTTCGCGGGCCACGGCGTACATCTGCCAGCCCAGCGCCACGCTCTGGATCTGGACGCCCAGGGTCGCGGCGACGCGGGCGGTCCAGAACTTCACATAGTCGGTGCGCTTGAGGAGGTCGCGGATGGAGACGGGCTGGTCGGGCTCGGGGAGGAAGGCGTCGGTCATGGGCGCGGCAACTTGGGGCGCCGGGGCGCGCGTAGCAATGGCGCGGAAGCTAGACCGTCAGAGCCAGCCGGCGGGCCTGCGCCTCCGCGGCGCTGAAGTAGACCAGGCCGTCGCCCCAGTCGTGGACCACCGCATCGGCCGGCGGCTTGGCCGCTTCGCCGCAGAGGAACGCCAGCTCCTTGGCGGTCAGCACGCCCCAGCGCGCGAGCGCCTGGTCCGGGGTCGGATCAGGGCGCGGGTCGGCCGTGGCGCCGGGCAGGGCGGCCTCAAGGCCCGCGACATAGTCCTCATAGGGAACCCAGCCGGCCACGGTGTGCTCGCCGCCGGGCCCCTTGAAGATCAGGGTCGGCAGGGCGTAGCGGTCGTGGCCCTCGGAATGCTTCAGCTCGCCGTTCATCGGGCTGTCGTGCTTGAGGTTGCGCACATAGTCGTTGGGGCGGCGGGTCTCCTCCCAATCGGCGCGATAGGCGGCCGCGACCTCGGGGCGCTGCTGGTCGGCGCGCCAGCGGGCGTGATCGAGACCCGGCACGCCCTGGGTCGCCGCCTCGAACTCGTCGGGGGTCTGCGGACCCAGGCCGAAGATGAAGACCTGCTCGCGGAACCGGCGCAGCACAGCATCGGCGACGTCCTGGCCCTGCAGTTCGGCGGCCTTCACCGCCGCGCCGGCCGGATCGGTCGATTGCAGCATCAGCCGCATCGGGTTGGGATAGGGCATGTCGGTCAGCCGCCAGACACGTTTCCAGTAGGCCCGCATGGGTTCGGCGGCGCTGACGCGGTCCCAGTCGTCCTTGCCGGTGGCGGCGTCGCCGACCAGCCCGCCCATCACCTTGCGCCAAGCCAGGTGGTGGCCGTGGCGCCAGTCGAGCCGCCGCAGCAGCGGCTCGGCGCCCCAGGCCGTGGAGCAGACCAGGTCGGTGTATTCGACGACTTCGATGCGTTCCATGGCGGGTCTCCCGGCGGCTGTGCCGGCAGCCTTGACCCGAGGGGTGGGCTTGGCAAGGCGAAAGCCGCGGCGCAAAGCGAGATTGACCTGCGCCTGTCATGGCCTTATGCGCCGCGCCTTCTAGTGAATTGATCGGAACGACGTCCATGCGACGCCAACGACGAACCGAGCGCGCCAGCCGCGCCAACTGAGCCTCCGTCCCGCAGCGCTGCACGCGCGGCGACGGATCCTTTAGTCCCCGTCGTTCGCAAAGCCGCTCATGATCGTTCCCGCCGAACAGGCCCTCTCCTTCACCCACGAACAGCCCCACGACGCAGACGCCATCGAGGCGCTGCTGGATCACGCCTTCGGACCTGGCCGTTTCACCAAGGTCTCCGAGCGCGTGCGCGAGTTCGCCGAGTTCCGCCCCGAAATGTCGTTCTGCGCCTGGGAGGGCCCGCGTCTGGTGGGATCGGTCCGTATGTGGGCGATCCATGTGGGCGGTCGTCCCGCGATCTTCCTGGGTCCCCTGGCCGTGCGCGCCGAGGGTCGGAAGTATGGAACCGGCGGGGAACTGGTGCAGCGCGCCAGCGCCGCGGCCCAGGCCGCCGGCTATCCGGTGCTGCTGGTCGGCGACGAGCCCTATTTCGGTCGGTTCGGCTATTCGGTCGCCGCCGCCAGGGACGTGCGTCTGCCCGGCCCGGTCGATCAGCGCCGGGTCCTGGCGCTAGGCGCGAGCGATCTCGCCGGACCTGTCACCGCCTAATCGCGTCTTAAGGCGCCGCTTGACCCTGCGTCGCCATTGAGGCGGAGCGTCCGGGGGCTTACCTTCTCCCGCATGGGAGCAACCACAGGAAGACCCGGCCTCGAAGGCGTCATCGCCGCGGCCAAGGCGCAGGCGCCCGGACGCGGTCTGCCGCCCGTGCATCTATGGAATCCCGCCCATTGCGGTGAAATCGACATCGTCATCCGCAAGGACGGCCTGTGGTTCCACGAAGGCTCGCCGATCGGCCGCGAGGCGCTGGTGCGGCTGTTCTCCACCGTGTTGCGCAAAGACCCTGACGGCTTCCACCTGGTGACCCCGGTGGAGAAGATGAAGATCACCGTTGAGGACGCGCCCTTCATCGCCACCCGGGTCGACCGGGAGGGCGAGACCCTGAAATTCCTGACCAATGTCGGCGACGAGGTCGAGGCCGGACCCGATAACGAGATCCGGGTCGATATGGACGAAGCCACCGGTGAGCCGCGCCCCTATCTGCACGTCCGCCGGGGACTTGAAGCGCTGATCGCGCGGCCGGTGTTCTACGAACTGATCGAGTTGGCGCAGGAGCGTGAGACCCCCGAGGGGCCGCGCCTGGGCGTCGCCTCCAACGGGGCCTGGTTCCCGGTCGGCCCGGCCGGAGCGCACCGCCTGTGAGCCCCACCGCGCCATCAGGCGAACTGCGCGCCTGGATCGAGCAGCATCTGGATCCTCTCGAGGGGGATCACGCCACCCAGGCCGCGTCGGACTTCGACCTCGGACCCAACGCCTTTCCGAACGAGCCCGTCGAACTGATGCCGGCCGCCGTGCTGGTCGGGCTGATTGAACGGGAGGGCGGCTATTCGGTGCTGCTGACCCGCCGGGCCGACACCCTGCGCCGCCATACCGGCCAGATCGCCCTGCCGGGCGGCCGTTGCGATCCTGGCGAGACCATCTGGCAGACCGCCCTGCGTGAAGCGCACGAGGAGGTGGGGCTCGCGCCCGACTTCGTCTCGCTGGCTGGCCTGTCCTCGCCCTATCGCACCGGCACCGGGTTCTTGGTGACGCCGGTGGTGGGGTTCATCCAGGCGGGGTTCTCGCTGGAGCCCAACCCGGCCGAGGTGGCCGATATCTTCGAGACGCCGTTCGGGTTCCTGATGGACCCCGCCAACCACGAACAGCACGAACGCCTGGGGCCGCAGGGCGAGACCCGGCGATTCTACGCCATGACCCACGAGGACCGGTTCATCTGGGGCGCGACGGCGGGAATGTTGCGGGCGCTCTATGAGCGGCTCTACGGCGCGGCGGTGGCCTGAGGTGCTGATTTTTCGTCTCCTGCTGATCACGGTCCCCTTCATCGCCTGGTTCATCTGGCGTGAGGTCGCGCACAGGACTGGAAGGCCGATGGGGGCGACGCCCTGGGTCTGGCTGGTCGCGGCCGCCGGGCTGCTGTTCGGGCTTTCGCTGATGGCGACGGCCCTGTTCCATGTCGACAACCGCGGGGAGACCTATGTGCCCGCGGAAGTGACCTCGGGCGGGCGTGTCTCGCCCGGCCATTTTGACAAGAAGGCGCCCGCCCCGTGACGGACAGCATCGGCCATAAGCCCTGGATGACGACCGCAGCCCCGGTGTTCGACGCGCTGGAGGCCAAGGGCGGGGTAGGGTGCGCCCGGTTCGTCGGCGGCTGCGTGCGCAACGCCATCCTCGGCGCGCCGGTCGACGACCTCGACATCGCCACCACCCTGACGCCTGACCAGGTGACGCAGGCGTTGGCCGCCGCCGGCCTGAAGGCCGTTCCGACCGGCGTCGAGCATGGGACGATCACCGCCATCGCGGCTGGAAAGCCCTTCGAAATCACGACCTTGCGCCGCGACGTCGCCACCGACGGGCGCCGGGCGGTGGTGGCGTTCACGCAGGACTGGAGCGAGGACGCCCAGCGTCGGGACTTCACCCTGAACGCGGTCTACGCCGACCGGGAAGGCGCGCTCTTCGACCCGACCGGCGTAGGCGTGGCCGACGCCAAGGCGGGCAAAATCGTCTTCGTCGGCGACGCGGCCACGCGGATCGAGGAGGACTCGCTGCGGATCCTGCGGTTCTTCCGGTTCCTGGCCTGGTACGGCAAGGGCGAGCCGGACGCCGCGGCGCTGGCCGCCTGCGCGGCCGGCAAGGACTTGCTGAAGAACCTGGCGGCCGAGCGAGTGGCCAAGGAGCTCCTGAAGCTGCTCGGCGCCGATGATCCGCGCCCCGCCGTCGCCCTGATGGGGGAGACAGGCGTGCTCTCGCAGCTGCTGCCGGCCGCCCAGGATCTGGCGGCCTTCGACGCCTTGGTCGAGGTCGAGACCGAGCAGCTCTTCACCAACGATCCGCTGCTGCGGCTGGCGACCCTGATCCCGGGCGATCAGATCGGCGCCGGCAAGGCGGCCGAAGCCCTGCGGCTCTCCAATGACCAGAAGGAGCGGCTGATCCAGGCGATGGGCAAGACGCCGCGCATCACCTCCTGGATGAGCCCGCGCGAAAGCCGCCGGGCGGTCTACCAGATCGGCGTCGGGACCTTCTCCGACCGCATCAAGCTGGCCTGGGCCAACGCCGGCCGCACGGGCGCCACCCACCAGTGGCGCGGACTGCTGGCCCTGGCCGAAAGCTGGACCCCGCCGCCGTTCCCGCTGACCGGCGAGGACGTGATCAATTCGGGCGTGCCCAAGGGGCCGATGGTCGGCCAGGTGCTGCGCGAGGTCGAGGCCTGGTGGATCGACCACGACTTCATCGACGACAAGTTCTCGGCCATCGAGAAGCTGAAGGCCGTGGCGCAGGGGATGGCCTATTGAGCGCGAGCAAGGGACGCATGAAACTCGGCATCCTGGAGACCGGCGAGCCGCCGGAGGGCGTCAAGGAGCGGTTCGGCGACTATCCGTCGATGTTCCGCAGGCTGTTGGGCGAGAGCGCCTATGACTACGCCACCTTCGACGTCGCGGGCGGCGGGCTGCCGACCTCGGTGGACGCCTGCGCGGCCTATGTGGTCACCGGCTCCTCGGCCGGCGTCTATGACCCGCTGCCCTGGATCGACCCGCTGAAGGACTTTCTGCGCGGCGCGAAGGGGCAGGTCCCGCTGGTCGGGGTGTGTTTCGGCCACCAGATCATGGCCGAGGCGTTCGGCGGCAAGGTGATCCAGTCTCCCAAGGGCTGGGGCGTGGGCCTGCATCGTTACCGAATCGGCCAGCCACAGGCCTGGATGGACTCAGGCGAACCGGTGGCGGTTCCGGCCTCGCACCAGGATCAGGTGGTCGAGGCGCCGCCCGGCGCCAGCGTGATCGGCGGCAACGACTTCTGCCCGATGGGCATGCTGGACTACGGCCCAGCGCGGGCGATCTCGCTGCAACTGCACCCGGAGTTCGATCCGGCCTACGCCAGGGCCCTGATCGAGAACCGTCGCGGCTCGCGCTACACCGACGAGCAGGCCGACAAGGCGGTCATGAGCTACGAGCAGCCCGACGACCGCCTGCGGGTCGGCGCCTGGCTCCAGCGGTTCCTGGAAAGCGCCTAGCGGGCGCTGACCTAGAGCCAGCTCACCAACGGCGGCATGGACGACAAGATCGTTTCGATGTTGCCGCCGGCCTTCAGGCCGAACATCGTCCCGCGGTCGTAGAGCAGGTTGAATTCGACGTAGCGGCCGCGGCGGACCAGCTGTTCCTGGCGATCCTGCTCGGTCCAAGGCTCGCTCATCCGATGGCGGACGATCTTCGGGTAGACCTCAAGGAACGCTTCGCCCACGGCGCGGGTGAAGGCGAAGTCCTTCTCGAAATCGCCCGAGTCATGCCGGTCGTAGAAGATCCCGCCGACGCCGCGCGTCTCGTTGCGGTGCGGCAGGAAGAAATACTCGTCGCACCAGGCGCGGTATTTTTCGTGCCAATCGGGGTCAAAGGCGTCGCAGGCGGCCTTCATCGCGGCGTGGAACAGGATGGCGTCGTCGGCCTCCTGGCTGCGCTGCTCGTCGACCATGGGGGTCAGGTCGGCGCCGCCACCAAACCAGCTCACCGCCGTCGAGAGGAAGCGGGTGTTCATGTGCACGGTCGGCACGCGCGGCGAGCGCGGATGGACGATCAGGCTGATGCTGGCCGAGACATAGGAGGGGTCCTGGTCCGCGCCGGGCATCTCGGCGGCCATCGCCGGGGCGAACCGGCTGGTCGCCGCCGAGGTGTGGACCGCGGCCTTTTCGAACAACCGGCCCTTGAAGTGGCCGCCAATGCCGCCGCCGACCCCGGTCTCACGCGTCCAGGGACGCATGTCGAACCGGCCGGCGGGTTCGGGATAGAGGCCGGCGGGCGCCTCGTCCTCGAGCAGCTCCAGCGCCGCGATAATGCGCAGCTGCAGGGCTTCGAACCATTCCTGGGTGCGCGCGCGGCGCGCTTGGATTTCGGGAGGCAGGGTCGTCATGCGGCTGCCTTAGGAAATTGCCCCGTCTGACGCAACGCCTCGGAGAGCCCGATCGCGGCCGAAACCGTCACGTTCAGCGAGCGTCGGCCCGCCGTCAGCGGAATGAAAACGCGGGCGTCGGAGGCCTCGTGGACCTCGTCAGGGACGCCGACGCTCTCTCGGCCGAACAGCAATATGTCATCTGAGCGGAAACTGAAGTCGTGCAAAGGCGTCGCGCCCTTGGTGCTGAACAATACAATTCGTCCTTGCCGGCTGGCGTGAAATTCGGCCCAGCCAGGGTGGCGCGTAACGTCGGCCGGTTCGCCGTAATCCATTGCTGCGCGCCGGATAGCCTTGTCCGAGAGGGGGAATCCGCAGGGCTCAATTACGTGCACTGAGACCCCCATACAGGCCCCGAGGCGAAGAGCCGCGCCAAGGTTTTGCGGAATGTCCGGTTGAAAAAGCGCGAGCAGCATTCTAAGCGGTCCAGCCACGGGATTAGCCGGGGCTCGGGGCGAATCGCGGAAGGTGGGGTGCAAACCGCAATCCACAACTCTTCCGAAGGTTTCGCCCTTGCTCCAGCGTTCATGTTCCGATGGCCTTACCAGAACGTCTGGCAGGGTCGAAGGCGGGATCGCTCCGGTTTTCCGGTAAGATCCGAAGGGTCGCGGTCCTTGCGGCCCCAAACGAAGGGTAGCTTTAAGGTGGCCGACACCGTCGTGGGCGCAAATCCCGATACGCATGCCGCGGGCGACGACCCGAACCGGCGTGATTTTATTCATATCGCAGCGGCCGTCGCGGCCGGCGGCGCCGTCGCGAGTCTCGCCTGGCCGTTCATCGATCAGATGAACCCGTCCGGCGATACGCTGGCGCTCGCCTCGGTCGAGTTTGACTTGACCAAGGTCGAACTCGGCCAGCAGGTCGTGATCAAGTGGCGCGGCAAGCCGTTGTTCGTCCGTAAGCGCACCGGCGCTGAGATCGCCGCGGCGATCAAGGACGACAAAGCTGATCTGCGTGACCCGCAGACCGACGAAGAGCGTCACAAGCCGGGCAAGGCCGAATGGCTCGTAGTCATCGGCACCTGCACGCACCTGGGCTGCGTGCCCACGTTCGGCGGCGGCGACTTCGGCGGCTGGTTCTGCCCCTGCCACGGTTCGCACTACGACACCTCCGGCCGCATCCGTAAGGGTCCTGCGCCGAAGAACCTCGCGGTGCCCGACTACGCCTTCCTCTCCGACACCAAGGTCAAGGTGGGCTAAGACCGATGAGCGGACATTCGAACTACGAACCCAAGACCGGCATCGAGCGTTGGCTCGACACCCGTCTGCCGATCGTGCGCCTCGCGTACGACAGCATCATTGATTTCCCGACGCCGAAGAACCTGAACTACTGGTGGACCTTCGGCGGCATCCTGGCGGTCTGCCTTGGCATTCAGCTGGTCACCGGCATCGTGCTGGCCATGCACTATGTGCCGCACGTCGATCACGCCTTCGCCTCGGTCGAGCGCATCATGCGTGACGTCAACTACGGTTGGCTGATCCGCTACATGCACGCCAACGGCGCCTCGATGTTCTTCATCGCGGTCTACATCCACATGTTCCGCGGCCTCTACTACGGATCCTACAAGGCTCCCCGCGAGGTTCTGTGGATCCTGGGCTGCGTGATCTACCTGCTGATGATGGCCACGGCCTTCATGGGCTACGTGCTGCCCTGGGGTCAGATGAGCTTCCACGGCGCCGTCGTGATCACCAACCTGTTCGGGGCTCTGCCGATCGTGGGCGAAGCGATCACCACCTGGCTGTGGGGCGGCTTCGCGGTCGACAATCCGACGCTGAACCGCTTCTTCTCGCTGCACTATCTGCTGCCCTTCATGATCGCCGGCGTCGTTGGCCTGCACATCTGGGCGCTGCACGTGCCGGGCAACAACAACCCGACCGGCGTGAACGTGAAGTCGAAAGAGGACACCGTTCCCTTCCACCCGTACTACACGGTGAAGGACGGGTTCGCGATCGTGGTCTTCCTGATCCTGTTCGCCAGCTTCGTGTTCTACAACCCGAACGCGCTCGGCCACGCCGACAACTACATCCCGGCCAACCCGCTGGTCACCCCGGCGCACATCGTGCCCGAATGGTACTTCCTGCCGTTCTACGCGATCCTGCGCGCGGTTCCGGACAAGCTCGGCGGCGTGCTGCTGATGTTCGGCGCCATCGCGGTGATGTTCGTCCTGCCCTGGCTCGACACCTCCAAGGTGCGCTCCATGCGCTACCGGCCGACGGCGAAGCTGTACTTCTTCATCTTCCTGCTGGCCTGCCTGATCCTCGGCTATTGCGGTGGTCAGCTGCCCGATGATCACGTCATCCCGCACCTGTCGACCTTCACTCTGATCGACGCGGACCTGAACAGCTTCGTTTGGCTGTCCCGTTTCGCGGCGCTCTACTACTTTGCGTATTTCCTGGTCATCCTGCCGATCCTGGGCCTCACCGAGACCCCGCTTCCGCAACCGGAATCGATCAGTGCGCCTGTGCTTTCGCATCCCGCCAACGCGCCCGCCGGCGCCGCGGCTTCGCCTGAAAAGAGGGGTTGAGCCTAAGATGCTGCGTAAAGGTATCGCGCTCGCGGCGCTTGGGTTGGCCATGCTGTCGGCCCCCGCCGCCCTCGCTGCTGGCGCCGCCGCGCCGGTGAAGCATGTCGAGTACAGCTTCGAAGGCCCGTTCGGTAAGTTCGATCAGGCCCAGCTGCAACGAGGCTACAAGGTCTATCGGGAGGTCTGCTCGGCCTGCCACTCGATGACCCTGATGAGCTTCCGGAACCTCGGCCAGAAGGACGGCCCGTTCTACGATCCGAAATATCCGAACCCGAACGACAATCCGTATGTGAAGTCGATCGCCAAGGATTATCAGATCAAGGACATCGACTCCGAAACCGGCGACGTGATCGAGCGTCCCGGCACCTCGGCTGATCGGTTCCCGTCGCCGTTCCCGAACGAACCGGCCGCCCGGGCCTCGAACGGCGGCGCCCTGCCGCCGGACCTCTCGGTGATGGCCAAGGCTCGCCACCACGGGCCGCAGTACATCTACTCGCTGCTGACCGGCTATAAGGAACCGCCCGCGGGTCTGAAGGTCGGCGTCGGCCAGCACTACAACCCCTATATGGCCGGCGACGTGACGGCCGCCTGGTCGGGTCCGCACGACAAGGTTCCGCCCGGCGGCTTCATCGCCATGGCCCCGCCGCTGGCGGCCGGTCAGGTGACCTTCGACGACGGCACCAAGTCGACGCTGGAGCAGGAAGCCAAGGACGTCGCCGCCTTCCTCACCTGGGCTTCGGAGCCCAAGATGCAGGAGCGCAAGTCGTTCGGCTTCGCGGCCATGATCTACCTGCTGATCTTCGCGGGCCTGCTCTATGCGAGCTACCGCAAGATCTGGAAGAACGTCGCCCACTAGGGCGGTTTTCCAAGCCAAGAACGATGAAGGCCCCGGATCCGTCCGGGGCCTTTTTCTTTGCCTAGCCGCCGGCCGGGCGCAGCAGCAGCCGGCCCCGTGGGAAGTCGAACCGCAGCCGCCAGCGCGCCAGCAGCGGCGCGCCGATCACGCCGGCCGCCGCAGGGCCGTCCATCACCAGTCCGCCGTCCAGGTTCTCAAGCAGCACGCCGGCGAAGGACGCGGCCCGCAGTTTCGCGCGGCCCTCGGCATAGGGCAGGACGTCCTGCGGCTTCGCCGCCCCTGGAACGCTGGCCAGGCGCGCATCGACGCGGACGGCGGTGTCGGCGCCGGTGGCGATGACGAAATCGCCGCCCAGGGCGTGGGGTCCGTCGGAGACCGCGGCCCGAGCAAGCGCGACACCCGCGCCGCGCACCAGCGGCAGCGAGGCCTTCGCCTTGAAGGCCGGCGCCTTGCGCAGCGGATAGATCGCGACCGTGCAGGGCGCGAAGCTGATGTCGACCACGTAGCCCGACAGCAGATCGGCGCCGATCACGCCGGCGATCGGCGTGGGAAAGGCCCCGGTCCGTGCGTCGAGGTCGACGACCTTGAACGGTCGGTCAATCAGGGTGAGACCGGCGATCTGCACCCGGCCATGCAGGGCGCTCTCGGCGATGCCCGCGCCCTGCGCCTTGGTCTCATGCAGTTGGGTGACCGGGGTCCCGGTGTCGAGAATGTAGTCTCCGGCCAGGCCGGCGATGGAAGCTGGCGCGACGATGACGCCCTGTTCGTACCAGCAGGCGCTCTCGCCGGCCCAGGCGCCGCCTGCCGACGTCAGGGCGGCCAGCAGGGCGGTGGAGGCGAGGATTGCGAGCTTCATGACGTCCGTCGGATGACTCTGGCGCGCAGCATAGCCAAGCCGCTCGCCCTCGGCGACAGGGCGGCCGCATGGGGGATCGGCTGCTCGTCCCTGACGGACCGTAGCGCGTCTTTTGGGCGGGCGTGAAATTTCCGACGCGGTCTGGCGCAAAGGCCGCCGACGGGCCTTATCGGCGCCCAAACCATCGGCTAAGTGCTGGGCATGGTGTTTACGCGGGCTTGGCGCGATTTCAGACGCATGCAGGACGTCGCCGTCGGCGCGGCGTCGCTGATCTATGCCGGGGCGGTGGTCAACGCCTTCCAGGTGCTGCCCGGAGGCGACGCGCTGATCGCCCAGCGGACCCTGGCCTGGCCCAGCGTCTTCCTGTTCGCCTGCCTGTCCTTGCCGCTGTTGGTGCCGTTCCTGAAGCGGATGCTGGCCCGCTATGTCTGGCTGAGCTTCCAGGCCGGGTTCGGCCAGACCCCGATCTCCGTGCTGACCGGGGTGGGGCTGCTCGCGGCCGCCGCGCTGTTCATCTACTGGCAGGTCTGGGCGGTCGGCCACGGCGGCCGCTATCCCGCCGGGGTCTTCTCCGGCTACGCCGCCGGGATCGGGATCCTGGCGGCCCAGGCGGTGCTGGTGCGCGCGCTGGAGACCGTGCCCGAGGTCCGCGCCCAGATCGAGGAACCGCCCTCCTAGATCGAGCTGCGTCCGCCGCCGTTGTTGGAGAACAAGGCCAGCGTCCTCAGACGGGCCAGGTGGGCGCTGTCGGCGTGATAGTCGGCGCGGCGATCGGAGACGAAGCCGTGCCCAGCCTCATAGAGGTGCACCCGAACGTCGGGATGGGCCTCGCGGATCTCTTCCACGCGTTCCAGCGGGATCGAGGCGTCGGTCTTGCCGAAATGCAGGATGATCGGAACCTTCGGCGTCTCGTCCTTCAGCTCGGTGATCCGCCGGCCATAGAAGGCCGAGGCCGCCGAGAGGCCGGTGCAGCGGCAGGCGGCCAGCCAGGTCGCCGCTCCGCCCCAGCAGAAGCCGGTCGCGAAGACCGGCCCTGAGAGGGCGTCTATGGCCGCTTGGGCGTCTCCGGCTACTTGGTCCCAGGGAGTCTCCTGAGAGTAGCCTACGCCCTTCGCTACGGCTTCCTGGCCGTAGTCGGCGGCGAACCCAGGCTCCAGGCGGTCGTAGAAGGCCGGGGCGATGGTTTCATAGCCCTCCTCGGCGAAACTGTCGGCCAGTTCGCGGATATGATCGGTGATCCCGAAGATCTCCTGGATCAGCACCAGCCCGCCGCGTCGGGCGTCGGTCGGCCTGGCGTGATAGGCGCCCAGCTCGAAGCCGTCGAACCCGCTCTTCAGAGTGATGGTCTCGCCCACGCTCAGGCGGCCTCGAACAGTTCGCGCGTGCGGGCCCTGGCCAGGTCGGCGGCTTTTTCGCCGTAGCGCTCGGGGCTCTCATTGTTGAACCCGTGACCGGCGTCTTCGTAGATGTAGACCGGAACGTCGGTATGGTGCGCGAGGACGGCGGCCTCGACGTCATCGGCCTTGATCCCGGGATCGGTGCGGCCGAGGTGGATGATGGTCGGGCAGAGCGGCTGCAGGGCGGCGTTGGCCTGGACCAGGCTGCCGTAATAGCTCGACGCCGCGGCGACGCCTTCCAGCTTGCCGGCGCTCAGCCAGGCCAGCGATCCGCCGTAGCAATAGCCGACGACGAAGACCTTGCCACGCTCAGCCAGGAAGTCGCGGCAGGCGGCGATGTCGCCCAGGGCCTGATCCAGCGGCGTGGCGCGCGCATGGGTGACCCCGGCGGTCAGGCCCTCGGGATCATGGCCGGCGGTGAAGCTGGGCTCGCGGCGGTCGTAGAGGGAAGGGGCGACAGCCTCGTAGCCCGCCTTGGCCCAGCGCTCGACATCGGCGCGGATGTGGCGGTCGACACCGAAGATCTCCTGCAGGACGATCACGCCGCCCTTGCGCGGAGCGAGGGCCTGCTCGTGATAGGCGGAAAACTCGAAGTCGTCCGCGCCCCGAAGGGTGATCGTCTCGCCCATGTGTCTCTCCCGTTTGTGGCGGGACCTAAGCAGAGATCGCGGCGGCGCCCAACGGAGATAGGAAGGCGCCGCCCATAGAAAACCTGCCGCGCTAGACGTTGAAGCGGAAGTTCAGGACGTCGCCGTCCTGGACGACGTACTCCTTGCCTTCCTGGCGGAACTTCCCGGCTTCGCGAGCGCCAGCTTCACCCTTGAGGCGGACATAGTCCTCGTAGGCGATGGTCTCGGCGCGGATGAAGCCCTTCTCGAAGTCGGTGTGGATCACGCCGGCCGCCTGCGGGGCGGTGTCGCCCTTGTGGATGGTCCAGGCGCGGGCTTCCTTGGGACCGACGGTGAAGTAGGTCTGCAGGCCCAGCAGGTGATAGGCCTCGCGGATCAGCTTGTTCAGGCCCGGTTCGGCCAGGTCCAGGGTCTCCAGGAACTCGGCGCGCTCGGCCGGGTCCAGCATGGCGATCTCGCTCTCGATCTGGGCGGAGATGAACACATGGTCGGCGCCGTCACGCTTGGCGCGCTCGGCCACCATGTTCGACATCTCGTTGCCGGTCGCCGCGGAAGCCTCGTCGACATTGGAGACATAGAGGGCGGGCTTGGAGGTCAGCAGCTGGAGCATCCGCCAGGCCTTGTCGTCCTCGGCGGAGACCACGGCCTTGCGGGCCGGGCGGCCGGCGTTCAGCTCGACCAGGGCCAGTTGAACCAGGCGCAGGGTCTGGGCGCTTTCCTTGTCGCCTGCCTTGGCGCGCTTCTCCAGGTTGGAGACCCGCTTCTCCAGGCTCTCGAGGTCGGCCAGCATCAGCTCGGTCTCGATGGTCTCGAGATCGGCGAGGGGATCGACCTTGCCTTCGACATGGGTGATGTCGTCGTCGATGAAGCAGCGGGCCACGAAGGCGACGGCGTCGCAGTCGCGGATATTGGCCAGAAACTGGTTGCCCAGGCCCTCGCCCTTGGACGCGCCGCGCACCAGGCCGGCGATGTCCACGAAGTTGATCCGCGCCGGGATGATTTCCTTGGACGGGATGACGGCCGCCAGGGCGTCCAGACGCGGCTCGGGCACGGCCACGTCGCCGGTGTTGGGCTCGATGGTGCAGAACGGATAGTTCGCGGCCTGGGCCGCCGCGGTCTGGGTGAGCGCGTTGAACAGGGTCGATTTGCCGACGTTCGGCAGACCGACGATGGCGACTTTAAGGGCCATGTCGTCCTCTAGGATTGGGTCGGCGCCGGTTTAGCGGACGCGGGAGAAAATGTCGTCAGGCCAGTCAGCCGCGGCCCTGCGGGATGTCGCTCTTGTCGGCCGGGGCCAGGCGCATGACCTCGGTTTGGTACTTCTCGTCTTCGCCGGCGGCCAACAGCGGCGCGGCGTCGGCCACCGCCCCCAGCAGGTCGGCGACCCATTGCTGGTCGACCTTGTGGAAATCCGACAGCACGTGGCCCTGGACGCGGTCCTTGTGCCCCGGATGGCCGACGCCGAGACGGGCGCGGCGGAAATCGGGGCCGATATGGGCGGTGAGGGAGCGGACGCCGTTATTGCCCGCCGCGCCGCCGCCCGTCTTCATGCGGAAGCGGCCCGGCGCCATGTCGATCTCGTCGTAGAACAGTACGAGGTCGGCGGGCTTCAGCTTGTAGAACTTGAGCGCCTCAGCCGCAGCTCGGCCGCTCTCGTTGTAATAGGTCTGGGGTTTCAGGATCAGGGCGCGAACCGCGCCGCCTGGCGTCTCGATCTCCCCCTCGCGGACGAGGGAGGAGAAACGAGAGCGTTCGGGACCAAAGCGCCAACGGCGCCCGATCTGGTCCACGGCCATGAAGCCGATATTGTGCCGGTTGCCCGCATAGCGGGCTCCCGGATTACCTTGGCCGCAAAGGACAAGCATACGATCTCCTCGCGAAGAAGAGATCGTTTCGCTTACTCGGCGGTCGAGCCGGCTTCGTCAGCCGCGGCGTCGGCCGAGGCGGAAGCCGAAGAGCCGGCCAGGGTGGCGACGACGAAGTCGCGATCCAGGGCGGCGACGACGCCCTTGGGCAGTTCGAAGGCCGACATGCGGATGGTGTCGCCGATGTCCAGGCCGGTCAGATCGCAGACCAGCTCTTCCGGAATGGCGTCGGCCGGGCAGGACAGCTCAACGTCGTGACGGACGATGTTCAGCGTGCCGCCCTTCTTGAGGCCCGGCGAGGCCTCGTGGTTCTTGAAGTGCACCGGCACGGCGATCTTGATCAGCTGATGCTCGCCGACGCGGAACAGGTCGAAGTGCACCGGCACGTCGGTGACGGGGTCCATGTCGATCGCCTTGGCGATGACGGCTTGGGTTTCGTCGCCGTGCTTCAGGGTCACCAGGTGGCCCAGCAGCTTGCCGGTGTAGAGCGCCTTGCGGAACTCGTTCGCCTTCACGGCGACGGCCACGGGATCCTTGTCACCGCCGTACAGCACGCCGGGGACCAAGCCCGCGCGGCGGGTTTCACGCGCGCCACCGGTTCCAGTGCGCTCGCGGAGTTCAACGTTCAGGATGATATCGGCCATGGCCTTGCCTCAAAACGAAGCCGCCGCGCGATAACCCGCGCGGCGACGGAACGACCCCTTTGGGCCGAAAGGTGCGCGTAGATACACAAAACCCAGGCCCGTGGCAACGGCCGGTCGCGAGGAATTCTACCGCTTCTTGGCGGGTTTCTTCGCGGGCTTTTTCGGCGGGGTCACTTTGTAGGTCGCGTTGGGGCGCACGGTGGGCACGAACCGGGCCTCATAGGGCTCGGGAAGGCCGGAGGCTTTGATCACGCAGCGGGCCGTATCCATCATGGCGTGCTGGCCCAGGCAGAAGACGTCCTCGTAGTGCGGCTTGGCCACGGCCAGGCACTGATAGAGGTTCAGCTTGGCCATGTTGGCGCAGGACGCGATGTTCGGCTCGACCATGATGGCGTTGATGGTTTCGAGATTCGGTTCGCTGGCGTGGCCGAGGATGGCCAGGGCGGCGACGGCAAGGCTGCGAATCACCACCGGGGTGAAGGGCGGCGTGATCGGCGCTCCGGTCAGGCCCAGGGTGGGGCTGCCCAGCGTCGCCTGCTGCAGGCGGGCGGTCTCGGCGACGTCGCCCACCACCGGCGTGGCGCTCAGGGTCTTGGCCTGCGACAGGCGCAGGTCGCGGCCGACGATGTCGGACTTGGACCAGGCCTGCTTCTGCACGTCGTAGGCGGCCTGCTTCACCGTCTTGCCGACTTCGTAGAACTTGTTGCCGTCGGCCCCGAGGGCGGCGACCACTAGGCCCGCGGCGCTGCCGGAGCCCTGCAGCCCGACCACATAGGCCGGGTCCTTCATGATCTCGTAGGCGATCTGCTGGCGTTGCTCGGCGGAGCCGGCGTAGACGCGCACGCCGGCGACGAAGGCCGGGTCCTGCAGCGCGACGATGGCGCCGTAGGAGATCGCGCCCCGCAGGAACTGCTTGGGCTCATAGGAGGCGCCGACCTTCATGGCCTGGGCGATGGCCGGGCCGTCGACGAAGCCCGGCGCGATCGCCGAGGCGCGGTCCATGTAATAGCGATAGGCGCTGGCCTGCTCGATCAGCTTGGGCGCCAGGACGATCGGCGGCGCGGCCTTTTGGGCGGGCTTGGCTGGAGGCGGCGCGGCGCAGGCGCTCAGAACGGCGGCGATAGCGATAGCGGAGACCGTCAGGCCCGCGCGAAAAGCGGAATTCATCCTGCGCCTTCCCCAATTAAACAGGCGCGCGAAGCATCGCGCCGTGAACGGGCGAGAATGTGACCGCCCATGCTTAACGGAAATACACCAAGCTTGACCGTAACGAGGCCAATCCTGTGGATCAGTCGAAGAGTTTGGAGACCGATTCTTCGTTGGCGATCCGGCGGATGGCTTCGCCCAGCAGCTTGTCGCAGCTGACATAGCGAATCTTGCCGCCGTCGCCGGCGCGTTCCGGGGCTGGGATGGAGTCGGTCATGACCAGCTCCTTGAGCACCGAGTTGTTCACGCGCTCGACGGCCGCGCCCGACATGACGCCGTGGGTCACGTAGGCCGACACCTCCAGGGCGCCGCCATCGACCAGGGCCTGGGCCGCGTTGCAGAGCGTGCCGCCGCCGTCGATCATGTCGTCGAACAGGATGCAGCGACGACCAGCCACGTCACCGATGACGTTGGCCACTTCGCTCTTGCCCGGACCCGAGCGGCGCTTGTCGACGATCGCCAGTTCGGCGTTGAGCCGGCTGGCCACCGCCAGCGCCCGGACCACTCCGCCCACGTCGGGCGAGACGATCATGATGTCGGACGGCTTCTCGTAGTTTTCCTTGATGTCGGCCGCCAGCAGCGGCGCCGACAGCAGGTTGTCGGTGGGGATGTCGAAGAAGCCTTGGATCTGACCGGAGTGCAGATCCATGGTCAGCACCCGGTCGGCGCCGGCGCGCTCGATCAGGTTGGCGACCAGCTTGGCCGAAATCGGGGTGCGGCCCCCGGTCTTCCGGTCCTGCCGGGCGTAGCCGAAATAGGGCATCACCGCGGTGATCCGCTTGGCCGACGCGCGCTTCAGCGCATCGATGCAGACCAGCAGCTCCATCAGGTTGTCGTTGGCCGGGTAGTTGGTCGACTGCAGAATGAAGACGTCCTCGCCGCGGACATTCTCATCGATCGTCACCCAGACTTCGTTGTCGGCGAAGCGTTTGACCTGGGCCCGCGTGAGCGGGAGATCCAGGTGGGAGGCCACAGCCTCGGCCAGCGCGCGGTTGGAGTTGCCGGCCAGCAGCTTCATCAGACCCTCAGGGGCAATGGTGTCGGTGTTGCGCGGGCTTTTAGCAGGGCCATGCGGAGGGGCAAGAGCCCACGCGCCACAGTCGGTGCGAATGACGCGTCCGTGCCTCGCGCCACGGCCATGCTTCGTCTAGGGTGCGGCATGCCCAAAATCGGACTCCCGGCCTGGACTTGGCTCTCTCCCATCGTTGGCGCGCTGCTGTTGTTTGGCGCAAAGCTCGGCGGGCCGTTCAACATTGTCCTGGCCGTGGGGCTGATCGCCTGCGTGCTGGCCGCGGTGCACCATGCCGAGGTTGTGGCCCATAAGATCGGCGAGCCCTACGGCACCCTGGTCCTGGCGGTCGCGGTGACGGTCATCGAGGTGGCGCTGATCGTCTCGCTGATGCTGTCGGGAGGCGAGGCCGCCTCCGGCCTGGCGCGCGACACGGTGTTCGCCGCCATCATGATCATCCTCAACGGGATCGTCGGCCTCTGCTTGCTGGTCGGCGGCGCCCGCCACCTTGAACAGAAGTTCGGTCAGGCCGGGGTCAGCGCCGCGCTGGCCACCCTGGCCGCGTTGACGATCCTCACCCTGGTGCTGCCCAACTACACCACCAGCACGCCTGGCCCGGTCTACTCGGGAAGCCAGCTGGCCTTCGTCGGCCTGGTCTCGCTGGTGCTCTACGGAACCTTCGTGCTGGTTCAGGCGGTTCGGCACCGCGACTACTTCCTGCCCAGCGGCCCCAAGGCCCATGACGAGGAAGCCCACGCCGCGCCGCCGACGGCGCTGGACGCCTGGATCAGCCTTGGCCTGCTCGTCGTCGCGCTGGTGACCGTGGTGCTGCTGGCCAAATCGCTGGCGCCGACCATCGAACAGGCCGTGGCGGGCGCCGGCGCGCCGAAGGCGGTGGTCGGGGTGATCATCGCCGCCCTCGTGCTGCTTCCCGAGAGCCTGGCGGCCGTGCGGGCGGCGCGCGCCAACCGGCTCCAGACCAGCCTGAACCTGGCGCTCGGCTCGGCGCTGGCCTCCATCGGCCTGACCATCCCGGTGGTCGCGGTGGTGTCGCTGGTGATGGAGTGGCCGCTGTCGCTTGGCCTCGACGCCAAGGCGATGGTGCTGCTGATGCTGACCTTGATCGTCACCACCCTGTCGCTGGGCACCGGGCGGACCACCGTGCTGCAGGGCGTCGTCCACCTGGTGATCTTCGCGGTCTACCTGTTCACGACGATCGTGCCTTAGACGAGAGCGATGGCCGAGAGCAGGCGGCCGAAGTCCGGTTCGCCCTGCTTGAACGCCCGGCGGTTGGAGAAGAACAGCTCGCCCTCCGCGCAGGTGTCGCGGCCGACCCATTCGCAGGTCTCGACGCCAGCGGTGCGCAGGCGATGCAGGACGAAGGCGGGCAGGTCGAACATGCGCTTGTCGGCGGCTTCGCCGGGCATGAAGAACGCGGCGTTGCCCGCGTCGTCGGCCGTGAAGCGTTCGAGGAACTCCAGACCGACCTCGTAGGACGCCGGCCCGATGCAGGGGCCGACCACGGCGACGATCCGCGAGGGCTGCGCGCCTAGGGCCTGCATCTGGACGATGGTCGCTTCGGCCACGCCGGTCAGGGCGCCTTTCCATCCGGCATGGGCCGCGCCGACGACGCCGGCCCTCGGGTCGGCGAACAGGATCGGCGCGCAGTCGGCGGCCAGGGCGCCGCAGACCAGGCCTCGCCGGTCGGTCACCACGCCGTCGGCCTCAGGGCGGTTATCGCCCCAGGGGCCGTCGGCGATCAGGGCTGTGGCCGAATGGATCTGGTAGCAGGTGTCCAGCGCCTCGGGGCCGACCCCGAAATGCGCCGCCGCCCGTCGCCGGTTCTCCACGACGTCCTCGGCCGCGTCGGCCGAGCCGCGTCCGACATTGAGGCTGTCGTAGATGCCGCTCGAGACCCCGCCCTTGCGGGTGAAGAAGGCATGGCGAACCCCCGCCAGATCGAGCAGGGGCGAGGTGATCACGGGCAGGTCGGTCAAGTCAGGTCCTCGAAACCGGGCGGGACGAAGCCCGGCGTATGGATGCAGGCGACCTTGAACAACTCGCCCATCTGGTCGGGAGAGACTAGGCGCTCGAGTTGCCGTTCGATCTCCTGGGCGCGGTCGGGGCGGGCGGCGGCCAGGGCCTCGGCGCGCGAGCCGACGCCCAGGCGCACCAGGAATTCGCCCTGGGTCAGGATCTGGGCCGTCGCGGCGCCTTGCGCGTGGGCGGCGGCCAGCACGGCGGGGAAGTCGGCGTGGACGGTGAGGTCGGCCTCGCCGGGCGCGGCCAGCGGGCTCTCCTTCTGGTGCTTGCGCAGCGCTTGGAGCGTGTCGCCGAAACCTGGCGTCGCGCGGCCATAGTCGATCAGCAGGGCCGCGCCGCCGTCGACGGTGATCCGCGCGGCGAGTTCGGCCCCCAGGGCGGCCTGGGCCGGGGCCTGTTCGAGGATGGCGCCGACCGGCGCCTCGCGCGGCAGCGGCGGCGTGTGGGCCAGGCCGAAGGCGAGCTCGCCGGCGTCGTCGACCCCCACCATGCGTTCGGCCCATCCGCGCTCGGTACGCACGAACTGGCGCGCGGGCAGGCAGTCGAGCAGTTCGTTGGCCACCAGCAGGATCGGTGCGTCGCCCGGAACCTCGGCCAGCGACGCCGCCCATGACACCCGGTCGCCCAGGGTCTGGCGCTGGCGGTCGCGCAGGGGCGTGGAGACCTCGACCAGCCAGACCTCGGCGGCGTCGGTGAACTCCGGCGACAGCCGCGCGGCGCGCAGCAGGTCGCTCATCAGGGTGCCGTCGCCAGGGCCGATCTCGACCAGCCGGAAGGGGGTGGGGCTGCCCAGCCGGATCCAGCTCTCGACCGCCCACAGTCCGATGAGTTCGCCGAACATCTGGCTGACCAGCGGCGCGGTGATGAAGTCGCCGCCCGCGCCCAGGGCCGGGCGCGTGGCGTAGTAGCCGAAGTCCGGGTCGTGCAGGCAGGCGGTCATGTACTGCGCGACCGTCAAGGGCCCGCTGGCCCGGATCTGGGCCGTCAGGCGGTCGCGCAAGGTCATGGCTTGGCTGGCGCCGGGGCGTCAGCCGGGGCGTCGGCGACGGTCGCCAGCGGCTCGCGCAGGCCCCGCCAGATCAACCAGACCCCGCCAATGACCATCGGCGCGCTCAACATCATCCCCATGGTCAGGCCCAGGGGGAATTGCTCCAGATAGCGGTCGGGCTCGCGGAAGTTCTCCACGAAGGTCCGGAACACCGCGTAGCCCAGGAAGAAGACGCCGGCGACCACGCCGCGCCGCTGCAGCAGCTTGGCCCCATGGGTCGCCCAGCGCAGGATCAGGAAGAGCACGAGGCCTTCCAACGCCGCTTCATAGAGCTGGCTGGGGTGGCGGGTCATGATCCCGGCCTGCGGGAAGACGAACGCCCACGGCACGTCGGTGGGACGGCCCCAGAGCTCGCCGTTGATGAAGTTGGCGATGCGGCCGAAGAACAGCCCGATTGGCGCTGCGGCGGTGATCGCATCACCCATCCGCAGGACGTCGATCTTGTTGACGCGAGCGAAGGCGAAGACCGCGATCAGCACGCCCAAGGCGCCGCCATGGAAGCTCATGCCGCCGTTCCAGACCTTCAGGATCTCCAGCGGATCAGTGAAGATCAGCGACGGCGTATAGAAGAGAACGTGGCCGAGACGGCCGCCGAGGATGATGCCGAGCGTGATCCACAGGATCAGATCGTCCAGTTGGGCGGTGGTCGCCGGCGCTCCACGCGGCCCCCAGAGGCTCTGATTCTTGATCAGCCCCGCGACATAGCGCCACCCCAGCAGGATGCCGGCCACATAGGCCAAGGCGTACCAGCGGATTGCGAAAGGCCCGATCTGCAAGAGAACGGGGTCGAAGTCGGGGAACGGCAAGGCATATGTCTCCGAAAGCGTCGCCTGTGGGTTTAGACGAGAAGCCCTTCGCTTTCATCCCCCGCCGGGCCATATAGGAAGCTATGCAGACCCAGAATCCCTTCCTGGACGAATTCGCGAAGCTCACCAACGCCGCCATGGGCCTCGCCCAGACGGCCGGCGAGGAGGCTAAGGCCGCGTTCCGCAGCCAGGGCGACCGTTTCGCCGCTGAACTCGACCTGATCCGCCGCGATGAATTCGAGGCGCTCAAGGCCGAGATCGCGGCTCTGCGCGCCGAGCTCGAGGCGCTGAAATCCGCGGCGCCGAAGAAGGCCGCCAAGAAAGACTAGATTCCAAACACGCGAATGTGGCTCGCCCGGGGAAAGAAGCCGGTGACGGACACAGCGCGAAGCAGCTTAATTTCAAGATCGCAGGCGATTCGGGGGCCCGCTCGGCCTCCACGCCATCTGCGAAAGGACCGCCGGTCTTATGGACACGCCTCAGTCTGACGAAGACGTCCTGGTCACCCTCGACCCGCTCGACGTTGTCGAGCACGTCCTGACGGCCGAGAACCTCCAGTTCGATCGTACCGAGGATGGCGATCTCGCCTTCACGCTCGCCGGCGACTGGAAGGACTACGAGCTTTGGTTCGCATGGCGGCCGGAAGCTGACTGCCTTCAGCTCTGCCTGTCCATCGACCAACAGGTCACTCCGGAACAACGCCCCGCCGCTTTCGAGCTGGTCTCGACGCTGAACCAGCGTGTCTGGCTCGGTCACTTCGAGGTCTGGGACGACGGCGAGATCATCTTCCGCCACGCCATGTCGCTGATGACCGGCGAGCGGCCGAGCCTGGCCCAGGCCGCCGCGATGATCGACGTGGCGATGGAGGCGGCCGACCGCTTCTATCCGGCCTTCGACTTCCTGGTGGGGGGCTCGAAGTCGCCGGCGGACGCGATCGCCGCCTGCATGTTCGAGACCGTCGGCGAGGCTTAAGAGCGTTCCATGACGCCGATCCTGATGCTGGGCGCCGGCCGTATGGGCGGGGCGCTGATCGACGGGTGGCGCGCCGCGGGCGCCTTCCAGGCCGCCGACCTGTTGATCCGCGAGCCCTATACGAACCCGACGCTGGAGGCCGCGGCCGCGGCTGGAGCCTTGGTCAATCCGGCCGACCAGATCCTGAGCCGCGCCAAGACCGTGCTGCTGGCCGTGAAGCCGCAGATGTGGCGCGAGGCGGCGGCCGAGGTCGCCCAGCACCTGGCGCCTGACGCCGTGATCGTCTCCATCGCCGCCGGCGTGAAATCCACCGACATCGCCCAGGCGTTTGGCGGCCGCGCGGTCGCCCGCGTCATGCCGACGACGGCGGTGGCGATCGGCCGGGGCACCACCAGCATCTACGCCGCGAGCGCCGAGGCCCGCGCCCGGGCTCATGCCCTGTTCGCGCCGGTGGGAACCGCCGTCGATCTGGCCGACGAGGAACTTCTGCACGCCGCCACCGGGGTTTCCGGATCTGCGCCGGCCTATCTCTACGCATTCGTCGAGGCCCTGGAGGCCGCCGGCGCCGCGGCCGGCCTGCCCGCCGCCGACGCCTCGCGTCTGGCGCGCTCCACCATCGCCGGCGCGGCGGCCTTGCTGGCCGCCAGCGGCGAGGAGCCGGCCGAGCTTCGCAAGCAGGTCACCTCGCCCGGGGGGACCACCCAGGCGGCGCTTGAAGTCTTGATGGGGCAGGGCGGTTTCCCCGACCTGCTGCGCGACGCCGTCGCCGCTGCGGCGCGACGTTCCAAGGAACTCGGCGGCTAGTCCCCATCCCCCGGATCAGCGTGCCGCTGGCCGGAGGATGACGACCGTCTTTCTAGCTCGACCGCTTCCAGGTCTGCGCCTGGCAGACCACGGCGATGCAGCCCTCGACCTTCAGCGTGCCATCCGGATTGAGGCTTATCTTCGAGCCATAGGTCTTGCCGTTGGACGGGTCGTAGATCTTGCCGCCGGTCCATCTGCCGGCGCCGGCGGGTTTGAAATCGCGGATCATGGTCAGGCCGACGATCGGCCGCGTGCGCGCCGCCGCGTCGGGATTGTTGAGGTCCTTTTGCGGTTGGCCGGCCTTGTCGTTGGGCGCTTTCATCCACACGACCACGCCGCACATCTTGGCCTTATCGCCGCCACAGGGCGCGACGCGAACCTTGGCCGTCCCGGCCTGGACCAGCCAGGTTCCCTCGACCGGATCGGCCGCATGGGCCGCTGAACCCAGAGCCGAGAAGGCCGCAAACGCGGCGGCGATATGGACCAACTTCATGCGACTCTTCCCCGTATGTTCGGCGAAGTGTTGCCGATGGAGAATGACGTGTCGATGAACGTCGCTATCCGGGCAGGCGCACGATGGCCCGCAGGCCGCCCAATGGCGAGCGATCCAACGTGACGTCGCCGCCGTGGCCGCGGGCCACGTCGCGCGCGATGGCCAGGCCCAGGCCGACCCCTTTTTCGTTCTGGTTGCGGGCGTCATCGAGACGGTTGAACGCCTTGAACGCGTCTTCGTAGCGGTCCTCCGGGATGCCCGGACCGTCGTCGTCGACGATGATTTCCACGCCGCCGGCGGGGCGGGCCGCGGCGGAGATTTCGATGTGCTCGCCATGGGCGGCGGCGTTCATCACCAGGTTGGACAGCGCCCGCTTCAGGGCGGTCGGCCGGACATTGGCGGTGAGGTCGGGATCGGCGCTTACGCGGACCTGCGCCCCGGCGTGCAGGGCGCCCTGGCTGACCTCGTCGATCAGGGGCTTTAGCGGCACGATCTCGGCGGCCTCGCCGCCCTCGCCGCGGGCGAAGGCGAGGTATTCGTCGATCATGTGCTCCATCTCGGCCAGGTCGCGCTTCATCTCGGCGTTGCGCGGGCCAGGTTCGGCCAAGGCCAATTCCAGCTTCAGGCGGGTGAGCGGCGTGCGCAGGTCGTGGCTGACCGAGGCGAGCAGGGCGGTGCGTTGGTCGATGTGGCGCTGGATCCGCGACTTCATGGCCAGGAAGGCCTGGGCCGCCTGCCGCACCTCGCGCGCGCCATGCGGCTTGAACGCCGGCACGTCGATCCCGCGCCCGAAGGCGTCGGCGGCCGAGGCCAGGCGCTCGATGGTGCGGGTCTGGTTGCGGATGAACAGGATGGCGATGGCGGTCAGCAGGATGGTCGCCATCGCCATCCACAGCACGAAGATGTGGCCTTGGGTGGCGAAGGCGCGATCACGGGGGGCCAGGATGCGGATCACCCCCTGGTCGACCTTCACCCGGATGTCGACATAGGCGGGGTAGCGGGTCGTATCGAACCAGAACGGGGTGTCCAGCCGCTCGGCCAGGGCGCGTTCCAGCGAGCGGTCGACCACGGCGAAGGTGTTGGTGCGGCGGCCTTCCGGCAGGTTCTTGCCGGGCTGCAAGGCGATGGACAGGCTGAGCGACTTCTCCGCGCGGTCGGCCAGCCTGGCCATGGTCTCGGAATCGGGATCGTCCTGGTAGCTCTCGACCGCCCAGGCCACCTCGCCGGCCAGACCGTCGGACAGTCGGCTGGTGACGGTCTGCCAGTGGGCGTCGAAGAAGATCCAGGTCACCGCAATCTGCATCAGCGCCACCGGCAGCACGATGATCAGCAGCGAGCGCCCGAACAACGAGGTCGGCAGGCTGCGCTTGATCAGCCGCTGCATGTGGATCGGTTCGAGGCGGCGCGGGATCTTCATCAGTCGGGCGCCAGCAGGTAGCCGACACCCCGCACGGTCTGCAGGTAGCGCGGGGCCTTGGGGTCGCTCTCGATCTTGCGCCGCAGCCGGGTGACCTGCACGTCCACCGCGCGGCCCGACGGATCAACGGTCTCGCGCGCCAACTCCAGGCGGTCGACCGGCTCGTGCGGGCTGCGGGCCAGGCGTTTGAGCAGGGCGACCTCGGCCTCGGTAAGGCGGATGGGCGAGCCGTCGCGGCTAAGTTCGCCGCGTTCGAGGTCGAACTGGCAGAGGCCGAGCGAGATCACGCCGTTCCCGGCCGCCGGCCGGGCCTGGGCGCGGCGCAGGATGGCCTCGATGCGCAGCAGCAATTCTTCCGGCTCGAACGGCTTGGGCAGGTAGTCGTCGGCGCCGCGCCGCAGGCCCTCGATGCGGTCCTCGGCCAGGCCGCGGGCGGTGAGCATCAGCACCGGCGTGCGGCCCGCCGCGCCCTTGCGCTCGCGCAGCCACCCGGTCAGCGAGAAGCCGTCCTCGCCGGGCATCATCACGTCGAAGACCGCGAGGTCGAAGTCCAGGGTCTCCAGCAGCTTGCGCGCCGCGGCCCCGCCTGGCGCGGCCGTCACCCGAAAGCCGTTGCGGCTGAGATACTCCTTCAGCAGGTCGCGGATCCGGTCGTCGTCGTCGACGACCAGCAGGTGGCGGTCCGGGGTCTCGATCGCGGCCATCAGGCGCCTCCGCTCTTCATCCGCCCGCCGGCCAGCGCCGACAGGATGCGCCTGACCCCGGCCACGCCGTCCAGTCCGCCCACGCGATAGGACCTGGCCAGTTGGGCGCGCAAGCGTTCGGCTATCCGTTCCTCGAAGGCCTGGCCAGCCTGCGTCAGGCTGGCGGCGCGTCGGCGGCCGTCCAGGTCGCCTGCGACCTTTTCGACCAGGCCCTTGGCCTCCAGGTCGGAGATGATCCGGCTGGCGGCCTGTTTCGACAGGCTGGTCAGGTGCGCCAGCTCTTGGACGCCGACGCCGGGCCGGCGCTTGAGCAGGAAAGCCGCGCGCCAGTGGGACCGGCCCAGGCCAAGGTTTTCGGCCGCCAGCCCGGCGTCGACACCGGCCCAGAGCGCGGCCTCGGCCAGCATCATCAACTCGAGCCCGGCGTCCAACTCCTCGTCGCGCAGGATGAGCCTAGGGTCAGCGGCCGCCATTACGGGTTGCAATCCATTTTGTTTGACGCGGCGGATCGGGAGGTTTGTAAGAGGGCTCTCTTGAACGGAGGACTTTCCCTCATGTCTTTACTGCCCTTCGATGACCGCGACGGATGGATCTGGCTGGACGGCCAGTTCGTGCCCTGGCGCGAGGCGACGGTGCACGTATTGACCCATGGCCTCCATTACGCCTCGGCGGTGTTCGAAGGCGAGCGGATGTATGGGGGAGAGATCTATAAGCTGACCGAGCATACCGAGCGTCTGTTCAAGTCGGCCGAGATCCTCGATTTCGAAATCCCGTTCACGGTGGCCGAGATCGACAAGGCCTGCAAGGACACCTGCGCCAAGAACGGCCTGACCGACGCCTATCTCCGCCCCATCGCCTGGCGCGGTTCGGAGATGATCGGGGTCTCGGCGCAAGCGACCAAGATCCACGTGGCGATCGCCGTGTGGGACTGGCCGAGCTACTTCAAGCCCGAAGAGCGCGCCAAGGGCATCCGCATGTGCTGGGCCAAGTACAAGCGCCCGTCGCCGGAGACCGAGCCGGTGCACGCCAAGGCCACCGGCCTCTACATGATCTGCACGATCTCCAAGCACGCCGCGGAGAAGGCCGGCTACACCGACGCGATGATGCTCGACTACCGGGGCTATGTCGCCGAGAGCACCGGCTCGAACGTGTTCTTCGTGAAGGACGGCGCGCTGCACACCCCGACGCCCGACTGCTTCCTGAACGGGATCACCCGCCAGTCGGTGATCGCGCTCGCCAAGAGCCAGGGCGTCGAGGTCATCGAGCGGCACATCAAGCCGGAGGAGCTGGCGGGCTTCACCGAATGCTTCGTGGTCGGCACCGCCGCCGAGATCACGCCGGTGGCGGAGATCGGCGAGTACAGCTTCACGCCGGGCAAGCTGTCGCTCTCGCTGATGGACGACTACGCCCGCATGGTCCGCCGCGAGCTGGTGGCGGCTTGACGAAAATCGCCGCCTGCCCCTGGTCGGGGCGGGCGGCGTTTTCGCAGAGCTGACAATGAAGTGGTCGGGGGGATCCGCCCTCCAGCAGACCCCTGGCGTCGCTTGTGCTCATCGCAGCAGCGCCACCTCAGATCAGCTACGAATCCCCCCGCGCCGTCGCCCCCATCGCGTCGACGGGGTTAATGCTGCGCCAAGAGCAGCTTAGCGTCCAGAGGGAGCCGCCAGAGAAGGGCGGAACAAGCGGCCGCGCCGACCTTTCGATCAGGCGACGCGGCCTTTGCCGTTAAATCAGCCAGGTGTCGGGGCGCGGATAGGCTTCGCCCTGCGACAGGTAGACCAGGCCGACGATGCAGCGGACGGCGAACCAGATGCCGACCACGCCCCAGATGAACAGGCCAAGCATCAGGAACGGGATGCCGACCAGCACCAGCGACAGGACTCCGCCGAACAGGATGAGGACGCCGGCGATCACGAACCAGGCGATCGAGACCCAGAAGGTCTTGATCAGGAAGGTGTAGTGGCTCCGCATGTTGGGGCCGGCGGCGTCGCGGTTCATGTAGGCGATCACCAGGCCGACCAGAATGGTGAGCCCGTTGACCAGGCCCAACAGATAAAGCCCGTAGATCACAGCCGGTAGGGTGCGGTCTTCACGGGTTACGACGGTGGTTTGGGTGTCGCTCAATTCAGTCTCCCAAGAGGAATATCTGACTGAAATGTGGCCCTGATCGCTCAGATTGCCAGCTTAAATCGCGTTCATCATCGGCTCGCCCTGCGCGTGCGCGGCAGCCAGGGTAGGACGGCGGCGCCCAGGATCACGATGAAGACCAGCCGGCAGGCCAGCGCCACGCCCAGCAGCCAGGCGCCGGCCAGGCCCGCGGCGAACAGCACGGCCAGCGCGCCCACCGCCATCAGCCCCATGATCCAGAGCAAGGCCTCGACATTGGCCGATGGCGCGCGGACCGGGCTGGCCGGCGCCGCGGCGCTGACCGCGGCCATGAAGGCGTCGAACGAGGCCGCGCGATCCTCCGCCCGGAAGTGTTCGCCGTAGCTGAACGAGGGGATGGTCAGGCGTCGACGCTGGAAGTGAAGCGTCGCCCCGCGCCCGGCCTGGACCACGCCGGTCAGGTGGGACAGCGGGAAGCGGCGCTCACGCGCGCCCTTGCGCTCGACGATCTCGGTCTTTTCCAGCGTCCAGACGGTCTGCGGCTGCAGAGGCGAGAGCCGCGCGGTGTGCGAGACCCCCAAGGGATCAGCCCCGAACGACGGTGATCTCGACCCCGGCGGCGGCGGCGTGGGGCGCGAGGGCCAGGGGCTTTTCGACCCGCACGCGGGCGCGCATTACGCGGCCGTCGGCCAGGCAGGCGCGCGCCAGGCGTTCGGCGAAGTCCTCGACCAGCTGGATGTGGCCGGCCGCTACGATGGCGCGGGCCGATTCACCGATGGTCTCGTAGTTCACCGTGTCGGCGAGGCGCGAGGCGCCGGCGGTCGGCACGTCGAGTTCGACATCGACGATCAGCGGCTGGGCGCGGCCCTTCTCGTGCGCATAGACGCCGATCTCGGCCTCGACCTTCAGGCCGACGACGAAGATCTTGGTCATGACCACGCGCCCATGGACTTCAGGAGTCGGGGCGTTGGGCGAGTTGTCTTGCAGCGATGGGAGAACCAAGTGCGCTCCGTGGAGGCTGGAAACCGGTCAGGCCAAGTGTTGGCCAGCGTCGACGGCGATCATCTGGCCGGTCACTGACGTCGCGTCAATGAGGTAGCGCAGCGCATGTCCGATCTCGCTGGGCGCGACGGGTTGCTTGAGCAGGGTGGAGGCGACCTCGTCGGCGAAGTCGGCGTCCTGCTGGTGGATCGAGGGTAGGGTGGGGCCAGGCCCGACGCCGTTGACGCGGATGCGCGGGGCCAGCTCCTTGGCCAGCATCTGGGTCGCCGCCCACAGGGCGCTCTTGGACAGCGAGTAGCTGAAGAAATGCGGCGAGGGCGCCAGCACCCGCTGGTCCAGGATGTTGACGATCAGGCCCGTGCGGTCGGCCGGCAGGCGCCGCGCAAAGGCCTGGGCCAGCACCAATGGGCTGCGCAGGTTGGTCTCCAGATGCGCGTCCCACGAGGCGCGGTTCATGCTGGCGAAGGAGTCGTCCTCGAACACCGAGGCGCAGTTGACCAGCAGGGTCACGGGACCAAGCTCGCCCTCGACCTCGGCGATGAGCGGGGCGGTGGCGCCCTCGTGGCGCAGGTCGCAGGCGTGGAGGGAGGCTTTGCGCCCGCGAGCGCGTACGTCGGCCGCGGCGGCCTGCGCATCGTCGTCTATGGCGCGGACGTGGATGGCGACGTCAAAGCCCGCGTCGGCGGCGGCCAGCGTCAGGGCCCGTCCGATCCTGCGCGAGCCCCCGGTGATGAGGGCCGCGCCGCGCGGGGTGGTCGCCAAGGCCGTCTTAGTCGAGCCGGCCGAATTCGAAGTAGTTCAGCCCGCCGATGACGACGAGGAAGACGAGGATGGCCAGGATCGCGTCCATGAAAAACTCCGAGTTTGTCCGTCGGGCTTTAGAGGGCGCGGCGGTGGTTCGCAAGGGGCCGCCGCAGTTCCTCTGGCGGCAGGGGGGAGCCGATCAGCTATCGGGAGGCGCGCGTTTCTGTCGGGCGGGCCAAGGGGCGGGAGCGTTGTCGACGCTTGCCCCGCGCCCCGTGCGGGACCATGTTTCGGGGATGGAACCGCGCGCGGTGTTCAGGCTTTGCTATGTGGCGCTGGTGGCGCGGAACGGCAGGAGTAGCGCATGATCCGAGACCAAGCCTCCTTTGAAGCCGCGCTGCAGCGCGTGGCCGACCTTCTGGAACATCCTCCGGCGCATGGAACGCCGGCGGACCAGAAGTTCACGGAGCTCCTTCATGACATCGAGAGCTACAAGCCCGTGGTCGAGGTGGCGGCGCCCGAGAGCGTGTTCGCCCGCCTGGGCCATGAGGCCGAGGCCCTGGTCAAGAAGGCCGGCGATTTCCTCACGCAGCGCCAGGAGCGCGTGCGGCGTGAGAGCTTGATGACCTTCCCTGAGAACGGCGAAGGCATCGGGCCGACCACCGGGGTCTAACGGGGCGCAGGAGCCTGGATCGCGTCGAGAGCGGTCCGGAGGCCGTAATTCAGCAGACTGTCGAGGTCTAGGCGCTCGCCGGCGCCAGGCGTTGGTTCGCGGGCCCTTGTCGAATGACGTTCGGGCGGGCCAAGCTGAAAAGAAACGCCCGAGGAAACGCCATGCCGCTCCAGACCATCGCGCTCAGCGCCTTGACCAAGGTCGCTGTCGGGATCGATCGACCCGAGGACGTCGTCGTGGCCAAGGACGGCCGGGTGTTCGCCTCCGACCACCAATGCGCGGTCGCCGAAATCCTGCCGGATGGCTCGTTCAGGCGGATGGGTCCCAAGGGCGGCGCGCCCAACGGGATCAACATGGATCGCCAGGGCCGGGTGCTGATCGCCAATTTCGGCATCTATGACCGCGAGGAGGGGCCGCTGCAGCGGTTCGACCCGGCGAGCGGCCAGCACGAGACCCTGCTGGCGGAAGTCGGCGGCAAGCGGCTGACCTCGGCCAACTATCCGGTCATGGACCGGGCCGGGAACATCTGGTGCGCCAACTCCACGCACGCCGAGACCTGGCCCCAGGCGCTGGACGGCCGCGCCGACGGCTTCATCTTCGTGCTGCGGCCGGACGGCTCGTCGGAGATCGTCGCCGAGGGATTGAAGTTTCCGAACGGCATGGCGCTGTCGGCCGACGAGGCGTTTCTGTTCTGCGCCCAGACCAGCGGCGCCGACGTGATGCGGTTCGCCGTCCTGCCCGGCGGCAAGCTCGGCCCCGGCGAACGCTACGGCCCGGTGCTCGGCAAGCTACAGGAGGCGGGCGGCGCGCAGGTGGCGATGGCCGACCTTGGCTATACCGACGGGGTGGGCCTGGACGCCGAGGGTAACCTCTGGGTCTGCCTGCCGGCCGCCAACAAGGTGGTGGTGATTACGCCGGCGCTGGAAGTGGTGACCGTGATCGACGATCCGTCCGGCGAGGTGGTCAATCACCCGACCAATATCACCTGGGGCGGGGCTGATCTGAAGGACCTTTACATCGGCTCGATCCGCGCCGGATATGTGCTGAAAGGCCGTAGTCCGGTTGCGGGACAGCCCCATGTGCACCAATTGGCTTAGGGCTCACCCAAGGGAACTCGGGTATTGGGGCTTCCACAGTGATCATTGATCACTAAAATGCTTGTTTGAAAGCCGTCGGGGGTTCTCGTCGGCGCGCCGAAAAATCCAACGAACGCCTCCGGGAGGACGTCATGCGCGAATATCTTCAGTTCTATATCGATGGTCAGTGGGTCGATCCGGTCGAACCCAAGACGCTCGACGTCATCAACCCGGCCAACGAGAAGGTCGCCGGCAAGATCTCCCTCGGCGGCGCCGCCGACGTGGACAAGGCCGTTCAGGCCGCCAAGAAGGCCTTCGTGACCTGGTCGCAGACCAGCCGCGAAGAGCGCCTCGACGTCCTCAACCGCATCATGGCCGAGTACCAGAAGCGCTTCGGCGACCTGGCCACCGCCGTCACCGAGGAAATGGGCGCCCCGGCCTCGCTGGCGCAGCGCGCTCAGGTTCCGATCGGCATGGGCCACATCGGCACCGCCATCGCCGTGCTGAAGGACTTCAAGTTCAGCGAAGACCGCGGCCCGACGATGATCGTCAAGGAAGCGATCGGCGTCTGCGGGTTCATCACCCCCTGGAACTGGCCGCTGAACCAGATCGTCTGCAAGGTGGCCCCGGCCATCGCGACGGGCTGCACCATGGTTCTGAAGCCCTCGGAAGTCGCGCCGTTCACCGGCCACATCTTCGCTGAGATCATGCATGCCGCCGGCGTGCCGGCCGGCGTGTTCAACATGGTCCAGGGCGACGGCCTCGGCGTCGGCGTGCCGCTGTCCAGCCACCCGGACGTGGACCTGATCTCGTTCACCGGTTCGACCCGCGCCGGCATCGAGGTGGCCAAGAACGCCGCCCCGACC
>NZ_LMHT01000007.1:152564-170953 GCF_001429025.1 Phenylobacterium sp. Root700
CCCGACCCGCATGCTGGTCCCGGCGGCCCGTATGGACGAAGCCATCACCGTGGCTCGTGAAGCCGCCTCGACGATCACCGTCGGTGATCCGAACGGCAACAGCCAGCTTGGCCCGGTGGTCTCCGAGGTTCAGTTCAACAAGATCCAGAAGCTGATCCAAGCCGGCATCGACGAGGGCGCGACCCTGGTCATCGGCGGCGTCGGCCGTCCGGAAGGCCTGGACGCCGGCTACTATGTGAAGCCGACCGTCTTCGCCAACGTCACCCCGGAAATGACCATCTCCAAGGAAGAGATCTTTGGTCCGGTGCTGTCGATCCTTGGCTACGAAAGCGTCGATCAGGCCATCCAGATCGGCAACGACACCGAGTACGGCCTGGCCGCCTATGTCCAGTCCGCCGACCTCGCCAAGGCTCGCGAAGTGGCTTCCAAGCTGCGCGCCGGCCAGGTGTCGATCAACGGCGGCGGCGGGGACCTGATGGCTCCCTTCGGCGGCTACAAGATGAGCGGCAACGGGCGCGAGTGGGGCGATTTCGCCTTCAACGAGTTCCTCGAAGTCAAGGCGGTCCTCGGCTACGCGCCGAAGGAAGCTGCTGAATAACAACGATAAGATCCGCCCCGCGTAGGGCGAACTGATCGGCAAGCGAAAGGGCGAGGGGGCTTAAGGCCTCCTCGCCCGATCCTTGAAAGGGCCTCCGCAGTCGCGGGCGCCCGGGATGAGCGAACAGGAAAGGAGTCCCCATGGACCCTCACATCAAGGCGATGGTCGACGAGTTGGCCGCAGCGGCGGCTGGTCAGCCTGCGCCGCCATTGGACGCCATCCCGCCTGAGATGATCCGGGCCGGCTACCGCATGCAGCGGACCGCCCAGAACCTGACCGCGCCCAAGGACGTCGAGGCCCGTGACCTGCAGGTCGATGGAGCTGACGGTCCTATTGGCGCTCGGCTCTATACGCCCGCCGGCGCGCCGGCCGTGACGCCGGGCCTCGTCTATTTCCACGGCGGCGGCTTCGCCATCGGCGACCTCGAAAGCCATGACGGCCATTGCCGGCGTCTGGCCAGCTTCGCGGGGATCCGTGTCCTCGCTGTCGACTACCGACTGGCGCCGGAACACCCGTTCCCGGCCGGCCATGACGACGCCCTAGCGTCGGTGAAGTGGGTCTTCGACCACGCCGCCGAGCTCGGCGTTGATCCCGCTCGCATCGCGGTCGGCGGCTGCTCGGCCGGCGGCAACCTGGCGGCCTCGGTCTCCATCGACCTGAAGAACGATCCGAAGCGCAAGCTGGCCTTCCAACTGCTGCTCTATCCCGGCATCTGGCCCGACGTGGAGACCCAGTCGCGCAAGGACCTGGACGGCCCGATCCTGACCAAGGCGGCGATCGCTTGGTTCGACAAGTGCCTGGCGGTCGGCGACCATCCCCAGGCCGCCCGCGCCAATATCGGCGCGAAGGCTGATGTGACCGGAACCCCTCCAGCCCTGGTGGTCACCGCCGGCTATGATCCGCTGAAGGACGAGGGTCGCGACTACGCCGCGCGCCTGAACGCCGCGGGCGTGAAGGCGACCCACGTCGAGTACGCCGACCTGGTGCACGACTTCTACTTGATGGGCGATGTCTCGCCGGCGATCACGGCGGCGGCCAAGGAAACCGCCGCGACCCTGAAGGCGGCGCTGGGCTGACAATTGGTGTCATCCCGGAAGTCGCGCAGCGGCTGTCCGGGACCCATAAGCGCCTGATCATACAAGGAGCGCGCGGCGGATCGGCGGATGTGCTCGCGCCGCCGCGTGAATGGGTCCCGGTCTTGCTCCGCAAACCGGGATGACAATTGGGTTCAGTCGCGCAGCACCTTGCTGATGCTCCTTCGGCGGATCAGAGCCGTTCCATGCGCAGCCAGTTCGGTTTGCCGGCCCAGGATCTGGCGAAGGCCTGCCTCGCGGCGGCGGCGTCGACCTGGCGCCCTTGCGCGGCCTCGCTCTTAGCCAGGCCATAGAGCACCCAGCCGTTGTTGGGCGCCTGGGTGAGGGCGGCGCGGAACGCCTGGCTCGCCTCCTCGTGACGACCGGCGAGATATAGGGCCGCGCCCAGGGACTGATTGACCGGATAGTACCAGTAGGGCGGCTCCTGATAGGGGAGGCGCCGCTCGATCTCGATCGCCTTGCGGTAATGATCGATCGCTTCGTCGTAGCGCTTGGCGGCGGTGGCCTGATGGCCGCGCGCCACGTTTTCGGCCAGGGCCAGCAGGTCGCCGGCCGGCACGCCCTGCTCGATCATGCCGGCCAGGACGCCGGACTTGGCCACGGCCTGTATCGCGGCGACTTCTCCGTCGAAGCCCTTCGGATCATCCAGCTGGGCGTAGGCGACAGCCCGTGCGTAGCGCCACATGGCGGTGGCGTAGGCCAGGCGCGCGTCGGGCGCGGGCATGGCCAGGATCGCGCCCGGCTCGGCGAACTGCGCCATGGCCAGATAGGGGGCCGCGTCGATGGCCTGTACCCATCCGATCGCCGCCGAGGTCTCGGGGTCGAGGATCGTCCTGAGGCGCCGCGCCTCACTGATGGCGGTGTCCATGTCGCCGGCCATCTGCGCCGAGGTCACGATGAAATGGACGTTGTGCGGATAGTAGCCGTAGCGGACGAGGCTGTGGTCGCCGGCGCTGCGTATGAAGGCTTCGTCGGCCCGCGCCGCCGCCAGGTTCACCCGCAC
The DNA here is from genome assembly GCF_001429025.1 of Phenylobacterium sp. Root700. Classification (GTDB taxonomy): domain Bacteria; phylum Pseudomonadota; class Alphaproteobacteria; order Caulobacterales; family Caulobacteraceae; genus Phenylobacterium. Next base: position 155,260 of record NZ_LMHT01000007.1, read on the forward strand.
TGAATCGGCGTACCGCCCGCGGCCGTAGAAAATGTGCGACGGCATGTGGACGAGGTGCGCGGCGCTGGGCGTCAGGGGCTTGGCCAGGCGATCGGCGGCGGCCTCGGCGCGCTGCGGATCGGCGGCCTCCATGAGGTGGATAAAGAGGTGGGCGGCCTGCACGTGGGCGGGATTGCGGGCCAGCACGGTCTCGACCAGGCGCACCGCCTCGCCGCTGCGGCCGACCGGCGTGCGCTTGTCGGCCTCCCAGTAGTTCCAGGGGCTGGTGTCCATCACCGCCTCAGCCGCCAGAACGGCCACATCGTCGTCGGCGGGGAAGCGCCGGGCGACCTCCAGCATGGCGTCAGCATAGGCTCCGTCGAGGTCGGCGCGATTAGCCTTGGGGTCGCGCGAATAGCGGGTGGCCACGGCCTCGATCAGGGCGCGCTCCACCGGGGAGGCTCGGTCACGCAGGGCCATGGCCCTGTCCATGGCGTCCAGGGCCGCGCCGCGGTCGCGCTCGTCCATCGGGGCGTTGATGTTCGGTCCTAGCGCCACCGCCTCGCCCCACCAGCAGATGGCGCAGTCGGGGGCCAGGCGCTGGGCCGCGCGGAAGGATCGCACGGCGCCGGCGTGGNTGATCGGGAAAGCTGACCTGGTGAGGTCGTCATACAGCGGGATCGGCCCCGCCTGGCCGGCCGGCGCCGCGAAGGCCGCCGAGATCAGCAGCCGTCGCGCGAGCGAGCCCTCGGCGTCACGGTCCGTGCAGAGCGAGGCCGCCATGCGGCTAGGGTCCAGCGCGGCCAGGATTTCGGGCGAGATTTGAGGCTGAACCGGGGAACCGGCGAGCGTCAGGCCAAGCCCGGCGGCGAGCACCGCCTTCAACCCATATCCCATCTGACGTCTCCGCAGGATATTGATTGAACAGTGTTATTCTAAGTCTCGACACGGTCAAGCGCGAGCGGCCCGCCGCCCCCTCCGTCGGCTTCGCCGCCAGCTCCCCCAGCGGGGGAGCATCTAGGTTCAGTTAGATCCTCCCCTCTGGGGGAGGTGGCGCACGCAGCGCGACGGAGGGGGCTGCTGCAGGGGTCAAAGTCCCCCTCACCCGGCCAATAGGCCGGGAGCTCCCCCAGCGGGGGAGCATCTGCTAGCTGAGCAACACCGTCCGGATCGCGCCGGTCAGGCGGGCCAGCTCGTCGTCGGTCGTGACATAAGGCGGGGCGAGATAGACGACCTTGCCCATCGGGCGGATCCAGCAGCCCTGCTCGACGAAGGCCATGCAGAGCGGGCCGGTTTCCACCGGGTGATCGAACTCCACCACGCCGATGGCGCCCAGGGTGCGGACATCGACCACGCCCTTCGCCGCGCGGCAGGGTGCCAGCCCTTCGGCCAGGGCCTTGTTGATGCGGGCGACGTCGGCCTTCCAGGTCCCGGCCTCGAAGAGGTCGAGCGAGGCGTTGGCGGCCGCGCAGGCCAGCGGATTGCCCATATAGGTCGGGCCATGCATCAGGGCCGCGCCGGCGTCGTCGGACCAGAAGGCCTCGAAGATGGGCTTGCGCGCGATGGCGGCCGACAGCGGCAGGGTGCCGCCGGTAAGCGCCTTGGACAGGGTCACGATGTCGGGGATCACGCCCGAGCCCGTGCAGGCGAACAGGTCGCCGGTGCGGCCGAAGCCGACGAAGATCTCGTCGAAGATCAGCAGCACGCCGTGCTTGTCGGCAAGCCGCCGCAGGGTGCGCAGCACTTCGTCGCCGTGGAACAGCATGCCGCCGGCGCCCTGGACCCGGGGCTCGACGATGATCGCGGCGATCTCGGCGCCCTTCTGCGCCAGGGCTGCATCGAGCGCCGCCTCGGACGCCGCGTCCACTGGCAGATCGACCACATGCTGGGCCGGCATCACGCCCGCGAACAGGCTGTGCATGCCCTCCTCGGGATCGCAGATCGTCATCGTGGCCAGGGTGTCGCCGTGATAGCCGCCCCGGAAGCTGAGGAAGCGGTTCTTCCCCGTCACGCCCTGGTTGATCCAGAACTGCAGCGCCATCTTCATGGCGATCTCGACCGAGACCGACCCGCTTTCGGCGAAGAACACGTGGTCGAGGTCGCCCGGCAGCAGGGCCGCCAGCCGCGTGGCCAGGCGATAGGCCGGCTCATGCGCCAGTCCGCCGAACATCACGTGCGGGGCGCGTGCGAGCTGCTCGGTCACGGCCGCGGCGATGTGCGGGTGGTTGTAGCCATGCACGGCCGTCCACCAGGATGCGATGCCGTCGACCAGTTCACGGCCGTCCTCCAGGATGATCCGCGCGCCCTGCGTGCGGGCCACGGCCAGCGGGGCCGGAGCGGTCTTCATCTGGCAATAGGGCCGCCACACATGGGCCGCGCCCATGGTCATCCAGTCCGGCTGCTTCGTCATACGCACGCTCCCAACATCTCCCAGGCGGGAGGGAAGGCGGCTTTAACCCAGGGCCAACCTCGTGCATACCGCGCGGCCATGACCGACAGCCTCACCGCGTTCGCCCAAACCAAGCTCACCGGCCTCGAGGCGCGCAGCCTCAAGCGCACCCTGGTTCCGACCCATCGGCTGGACGGCCTTTGGGTCGAGCGGAACGGGCGGCGGCTGCTGTCCTTCTCCTGCAACGACTACCTGAACCTCTCCCATCATCCGGCTGTGAAGGCCGCCGCCGTCGCCGCCGTGCAGGCGCACGGCGTCGGGGCCGGGGCCTCGCGCCTGGTGACCGGCGACCACCCGATCTTCACGCAGCTGGAGGCGCGGCTCGCCGCCCTGAAGGGCGCGGAGGCGGCCTGCGTGTTCGGCTCCGGCTACCTGGCCAATTCCGGGATCATCCCGACGGTGGTGGGGCAGGGCGACCTGATCCTGATCGACGATCTGGCCCATGCCTGCATCTGGTCGGGCGCGCAGCTGTCGGGCGCCCGCATCGTCGCTTTCCGCCACAACGACGTCGAAGATCTCGCCGCCAAGCTTGGCGCCCATCGCGCCGAGGCCGGCCGCGCCCTGATCGCCACCGACGGGGTCTTCTCGATGGACGGCGATCTCGCCCCGCTGGACAAGATCAGCGCCCTGGCCCAGGCGCATGACGCCTGGCTGCTGGTCGACGACGCCCACGGCCTGGGCGTGGTGGGCGAGGGGCGCGGCGCGGCGGCGATGTTCCCCGGCGCCAAGGTCGACCTGGCCATGGGCACCTTCTCCAAGGCGCTGGGCGGCTACGGCGCCTATGTCTGCGCCAGCCAGCCGGTGATCGACCTGCTGAAGACCCGCGCCCGCACGCTGGTCTACACGACCGGCCTGCCGCCGGCGAACGCCGCCGCGGCCTTGGCGGCGCTCGACATCATCGCCTCTGATCCGGAACTGGTCGCAGCCCCGCTGGCCAAGGCCCGCCGCTTCACCCGCGCCCTCAACCTGCCGGACGCCACCAGCGCGGTGGTGCCGATCCTGATCGGCGAGGCCGACCGCACCCTGGCCGCCGCGCGCGAACTGGAGACGCAAGGCTTCCTCGCCGTCGCGATCCGGCCGCCGACGGTGCCGGAAGGCACGGCCCGGCTGCGGCTGGCCTTCACCGCCGGCCATCCTGACGCGGAGATCGACCGGCTGGCGGCGGCGGTGCGCCCGCTGGTGAACGTATGAAACAGACTCTGTTTGTCTCCGGCGCCCACACCGATGTGGGCAAGACCTATGTCGCCTGCGCGATCCTGCGCGCCGCTCGCGCCAAGGGGCTGAGCGTCGAGGCGCTCAAGCCTGTGGTCAGTGGGTTTGATCCGCAGGACTGGGGTCAGAGCGATCCGGGCCGGCTGCTGGCGGCGCTGGACCGTCCGCTGACGCTCGAAACCCTGGACGCGATCTCGCCGCTGCGGTTCGACGCGCCGCTGTCGCCGCCGATGGCGGCGCGGCTGCAGGGCTATGACCTGCGCCTGGCGCAACTCACCGACTTCTGCCGCGCGGGCCTGACGGCCAGCACCGCCGACCTCACCTTGGTTGAAGGCGTCGGCGGGGTGATGTCGCCGATTTCCGAGGACGCTACCGGGCTCGACCTGATGCAGGCGCTGGCCTTGCCGACCGTGCTGGTCGGCGGCTCCTATCTGGGCGCGATCAGCCACACCCTGACCGCCATCGAGACCCTGCGCGCGCGCGGCCTGGCGATCCACGCCGTGGTGGTCAGCCAGAGCGCCGAGCCCGACGCGCCCGATTTCGGCCAGACCGTGGACAGCGTCGCCGCCTTCGCGGGCGATCTGATGGTGATCGCGGCGGCCCGCGACGATCAGGCCTGGGCGGCTCAGCTCGTCTAGATCACGCCCAGCGCGTCCCACATCGCCATGGCCAGGCCGAAACCGCGCATGTCGCCGGTGGTGGTCGGGGCCATCTTGTTCATGACGTAGGCAAAACTGGTGCGGGCATCCATGTCGATGATCGCGATCGACCCGCCATAACCGCCCCAGAAGATGGTGTTGGGGTTGGGCAGCGGCGTGACGCCGCCCGCGAGCCCGAAGCCGAGGCCAAAGCGGGCGGGCATGCCCAGGATCAGGTCCTGGCCCTCGACCTGCAGTTCCAGCGCTTTGCGGCAGCCGGCCTCGGACAGGAACCGCCGGCCCTTGGCGACGCCGCCATTGGCCAGGATGGCGTGGATCTCGGCCACTGAGCGCGCATTGCCGGTCCCGCCCGCAGCCGGGATCTCGGCCCCGCGCCAGGCGCGGGTGCGGGTTTCGCTGACGTCGATGCCGGGGTTGTTCGACATGTTGGCCTGAAGCTCGGACTCGGCGCGGTCGGAAATGGTCGAGCCGGGCGGCGGCGGGATCAGGTCGGCGACCCGGGCGTCCTCGGAGGCCGGCAGGCCGATGTGGAAGTCGGCGCCCAAGGGCCCGGCGATCTCCTCGCGAAACACCGTGCCCAGCGACTTGCCGGTGATGCGCCGCACGACTTCACCGACTAGGTAGCCCTGGGTCATGGCGTGATAGCCGGGCGCGGTGCCCGGCTCCCAATAGGGCGCCTGGGCGGCGAGCAGGCTGGTGGCCTTGTCCCAGTCGTAGAGGTCGTCCTTGGTGATCGGTTCCTTCCAGCCCGAGAGCCCGGCGCTATGGCTCATCAGGTGGCTGACCTTGACGTTCTCTTTCCCGGCGGCGGCGAATTCGGGCCAGTAGCGCGCCACCGGGGCGTCGAAGTCGAGCTCGCCGCGGTCGGCGATCAGCAGGGCGGTGAGGGCGGTCATCGTCTTGGTCGTGGAGTAGACGTTGACGATGGTGTCCTGTTCCCAGGAGCGCGTGCGCGCCTCGTCGGCGAACCCGCCCCATAGGTCGACGACCGTCTCGCCTTCAAGCGTGGCGCAGAACGCCGCGCCGACGTCGGCGCCGCTGGCCAGATTGGCGTCGAACGCCTCGCGGACCGGCGAGAACCTGTCGTGTGCGAACCCGTCCGCGGTGTCGCGAGCCATGGCGCCTGCTCCCTGTTTTCAGTCTTCTGCGTCGAACCTACGACGAGGAGGCAGGGTCGCCTAGGCTTTGCAGAGGTCAGTCGGCGGCGCGGTCCCGTTTGCGCTGGGCCACGGCCAGGACGCTCATGCCGACCAGGGCTGAGAGCAGCGATCCGGCGATCACGCCCATGCGGACCTCGGTCTGGGCCAGGGTGTCGTTGGGATCGAAGGCCAGGCCGCCGATGAACAGGCTCATGGTGAAGCCGACCCCGCAGAGCAGCGAGACGCCGTAGATTTCCAGCCACTTGGCGCCGGTCGGGCGCCGGGCCAGCTTCAGGCCGATCACCACGGCGGCGACGCCGAACACGCCGATCTGCTTGCCGACGAACAGGCCGAGCGCGATGCCGATCGGCACCGGGCTGAGCAAGGTCGAGAACGACAGGCCCTGGAACGAGAAGCCCGCCGCGGCGAAGGCGAACAGCGGCAGGATCAGGAACGCCACATAGGGATGCAGGCTTTCCATGAAGTGCTTCAGAGGCCCCTCGTGCCCCGGCTTGCGCGGGTCGATGGGCACGGTCATGGCCGCGGCCACCCCGGCCAGCGAGGTGTTGACCCCGCTCTTCAGGCAGAAGGCCCAGGCTAGGGCGAAACAGGCCGCGTAGAACAGGTAGGGCGCGGTCTTCCACTTCGACATCAAGGCCATCAGGCCGATGGCCGCCCCGGCGCCGGCCAGGGCGTAGAGGTTGACATCGGCGGTGAACAGGATGGCGATCAGGGCCACGGCGCCAAGATCGTCGGCGATGGCCAGGGTCAGCAGGAAGATCCGCAGCGACGACGGCAGGCGCGGCGCGACCATGGCCAGCGCGGCCAGCGCGAAGGCGATGTCGGTGGCGGTCGGCGTCGGCCAGCCCTGGGGCGCGCCGCCGGCCCCGGTATTGAACAGCAGATAGACGCCGGCCGGAGCGACCATGCCGCCCAGGGCCGCCAGCACCGGCAGGGCCAGGCGCCTTGGATTGGAGAGCTCGCCCCGCAGGATCTCGTGTTTGATCTCCAGGCCGACGACGAAGAAGAAGATCGCCATCAGCCCGTCCTTGATCCACTTGTAGACCGGCTTCACCTCGTGGAAGGCGCCGATCTGGACGGGGATCTCGTGCTTGATGAAGGCGAAGTAGTGCTCGGCCCAGGGCGAATTGGCCAGGATCACCGCGGCCAGCGCCGCCGTCGTCAGGATCAGGCCTGAGGCGCTTTCGGTCTTCAGGAAGTCGAGCGTAAGTTTGCGAGCCATGCTGTCGGTTAGCATGACCGTACCGGCCGGGCACGGCAATCGGACGTTGTTGGCGTCGAAGTGATCGCGTCGGCGCGGCTTGCCCCGCGCGGGCGTGTGCGCCATCTGGAAGCCATGCCCGTCTCCCCCGCCTACCGCCCCGATCCTCGCGTCCAGCAGTTGGGGGGCGAGTTCGCCGATCCGGTGGCGGCCGCGGACTTCCCGATGACCACCCTGAGGTTTCGCAACGACCGGGCCGCGGCGAGCGTAGGGCTCGACACCCTGACCGACGCCGAGTGGATCGCGCATTTCGGGCGGTTCGAGCCGCTGCCCGGCAACCTGCCCCAGCCGCTGGCGCAGCGGTATCACGGCCATCAGTTCCGCGTTTACAACCCCGACCTCGGCGACGGGCGCGGCTTCACCTTCGCCCAGATGCGCGAGGCTGGAACGGGCCGGCTGCTGGAGCTGGGGACCAAGGGGTCAGGCCAGACGCCCTGGTCACGGGCCGGCGACGGGCGGCTGACCCTGAAGGGCGGCGTGCGCGAGCTGCTGGCCACCGCCATGCTGGAGGCGCTGGGCGTTCCGACCTCACGCTCGTTCTCGCTGATCGAGACTGGCGAGCAGCTGACCCGCGGCGACGAGCCCAGCCCGACCCGGTCGGCGGTGCTGGTGCGCCTGTCGCACAGCCACGTCCGTTTCGGCAGCTTCCAGCGGCACGCCTTTTTCCAGAGCGCCGAGCGGGTGGGCCAGCTCGTCGATCATGTGGTCGAGGTCTATTATCCGGAGCTTGCCGATGCAGCGGATCGGCCGACCGCCCTGCTGCAAGCCGTTATCGGCCGCGCCGCGCGGCTGACGGCTCGGTGGATGACCGCGGGGTTCGTCCACGGGGTGCTGAACACCGACAACATGAACATCACCGGCGAGAGCTTCGACTACGGCCCCTACCGGTTCCTGCCGCGCAACGACCCCAACTTCACCGCCGCCTATTTCGACAGCTCGGGTCTCTACAGCTTCGGCCGTCAGCCGGAGACGGTGTTCTGGAACCTGCAGCAGCTGGCCGGGACCTTCACCCTGGTCACTGATCAGGCGGGCTTGATCGAGGCCTTGAACAGCTTCGGGCCGGCCTATCGCACCGAACTGGCGACGGCCCTGTTGGCGCGCTTGGGTCTGACGAGTCGGTCGGCGGAAGCCGATGTCGCCCTGGCGAACGCGGCGTTCCGAGGCCTCGCCAGTGGCGGCGAGCGACTGCGGTGGGAGCCGTTCTTCTTCGACTGGTTCACCGGTGATGAGGCCCGCGCGTTGGCGAGCCTGCGCGGCGACATCTACGCCGGCGAAGCCTTCGCCGAGTTCCGGGGGCTTCTGAAGGGCTTCGAGCGCGAGCGCCCCGAGCGGCTGGCCGATCCCTATTTCGCCGCCGCCGAGCCCCAGGAGCTGCTCTACGAAGAGATCGAGTCGATCTGGGCCGACATCGCCGAGCGTGACGACTGGACTACGCTCCACGCCAAACTCGCCGCCATCGAGACGGCCCGAACCGCCTACAGCCTGGCCTAGGCTAGGCGGGCTTGCGCGAAGCCGTCTGGGCAAGGACCACCCCGCCCAGCGCGACGGCGGCGCCCAGCGCCTGGACTGGGCCCAGGGCCTCGGAGAACAGCACCCAGCCTAGCAGGGCGGCGACCACCGGCTGGACCAGAACCACGACCGAGGTGGTGGCGGCCGGCAGGCGGCCGAGCGCCCAGGCGATGGCGCCTTGCCCGGTCACGTGCATGAGCGCCAACCCGGCGACCGCCATCCAGCCGCCCGGGGAGCGGGGCATGAGATCTTCGCCCAGCACGACGGCCGCCAGCAGGAGCAGGGGCGCGCTGACCACCCCTGACCAGAACATGATCCGGGTCGCGCTGGCGGTGCGGCGTCCGGCGCTGATGGCGAGGAAGTAGGCGGCGTACCAGCCGGCGGTCATCAAGGAGAGCGCATCGCCCAGCGGCGGGTTTGACCCGGGGGCGTTGGCGCCGCGACCGATGGCCATCAGCCAGGCGCCGGCCACAGCCAGGGCGACGGCCCCGATGAACAGGTTGGCCGGACGCTGCTTCAGGAAGATCCAGGCCACCGCCGTCACCACCACCGGGGTCAGGTTGGTCAGGACCGTGGCGTTGGCGACCGAGGTGAAGGCCAGGGCGTAGTGCCAGAAGCCCAGGTCGCCGGCGAAGGCCAGCCCCGCCAGCAGCGCAAAGCCGTTCGCCTTGCCGACCCCGCCGTCGGTCCGTTGCGCCATGAGCGCCAGCAGCGGCAGGGCAAGGGTCACGCGCCAGAAGCCGACCGCGGCCGGGCCGGCGTCGGCCAGCCGCACCAGGATCGGCGCGAACCCGATCACCGCCGCGCCCGTCACCAGCACGGCGAGAGCCTTGAGCCGGCCGTCGTCTCGCACCGAGGTCGCCTCAGTCAAAGCCCATCTCCCGCCGCAGGGCCTCCGGCGTCACACCGTGCGCACGCAGGTCCCGCAGGGTCTGGGCCTTGTCGCGCTTGGCGAAGCGCTTGCCGTCGGCGCCGGTGAGCAGGCGGTGGTGGCGATAGATGGGGGTCGGCAGGTCGAGCAGGGCCTGCAGCAACCGCTGGACATGGGTGGCCTCGAACAGGTCCTGTCCTCGGATCACATGGGTGACGCCTTGCAGAGCGTCGTCGACCACCACGGCCAGGTGATAGGCGACGCCGACATCCTTGCGGGCCAGCACCACGTCGCCGCCCAGGGCTGGGTCGGCGGTGATCAAGCCATGTTCGCCGTTCGGGCCGTGGCCTTCTTCGCGGAAGGTGAGGGGGCGGCCGCCGAGCGCGGTCTCCGCGGCGTCCAGCGACAGTCGCCAGGCGTAGGGTTCGCCCGCCGCGAGGCGTTGGGCCTCTTCCTCGGCGGGCAACGCCGCGCCGCGCCAGGCGTCCATGGCGCCGTGCGGCGCGCGGCCGATGTCTTCGGCGATATCCTTGCGGGTTCGGAAGCAGCGATAGATCAGGCCGGACGTCGCCAGCGCCGCGAGCGAGGCGTGATAGTCGTCCAGGTGTTCGGACTGCCGCCGTACCGGTACGTCCCAGGCCAGGCCCAGCCAGCCCAGGTCCTCATAGATGGCGGTCTCGAATTCGGGACGCGATCGGGTGGCGTCGATGTCCTCGATCCGTAGGACGAACCGTCCGCCGGCCGCGCGTGCGGCCTCGTGCGCGGTCAAGGCCGAGAAGGCGTGGCCGCGGTGCAGGTATCCGGTCGGCGAGGGGGCGAAACGGGTGATGAACACCCGTCAGCTTTAGTCCTGCTGATGCGACGCGAAAATGCCCATGTGCTCAAAAACGCCCCGCAGGAACGCTTCTTCGCCGCCCATGGTGATCTTCAGGTGGTCGAACTGCTTGAAGGCGACCATTTCGGCCAGGCCGTGCGCGGCGCACCAGGCCGCGGTGGTGGCCAGTTCCAGCTCGGTCTCGTCGAGCGGCGAGGCGCCGGCCTCGACCAGGGTGTCGCGAACCTGGCAATAGGCGCTGTCGTTGTCGGCGTGCAGGTGCTCGGGCAGGTTTTCCTTGTCGCGCGAGCAGTCGTACATCACGCGATAGAGCGCCGGGTTGTCGCGGGCGAACTTCACATAGGCCACGCCCAGCGCCGTCAGCTTGTCGCGCACCGAGGTCTGCTTGGCGCGGGCCTCGGTCATCAGTTCGTTCAGCAGGTCCCAGCCCTCGTGGGCCACGGCGTCCAGCAACTCGCCCTTGTCCTTGAAGTGGTGGTAGGGCGCGGCCGGGCTGACCCCGGCCTCTCGCGCCACCGCGCGCAGCGAAAGAGCGGTCGGCCCCTCGTTCTCTAGCAGCCGGCGAGCCGCATCGATCAGGGCGCGGCGAAGATCGCCATGGTGATAGGGCCTGTTGTCGGCGGCTGCAGCTTCTCTCATGGCGGGCACTCTAAATCTGAATCTGGACGGCGTAAAGATCATCTTGACGACGTTTAGATCGCTGCTATCTTAGCATTGTTCAAATAACAAACGCCCCCGCTCCCCCGGGGGTTCAAACTGAAAGGTGTGTGTCATGTCTCTCGCTCGTTTGACCCATTTCGAACGGCTTATCGACCGGTTCGTCCCGGTGGCCCTGATCGTGCTCAGCATTGGGCTGGCCGTGGCCACGGTCTCAGTCGGCGCGTAACAGCCGACCAGGTCGTTATTACCGAGTTTGGAAAGGGGGCCGTTTCGGCCCCCTTTTTGTTGCGCCGCGCGGCCTATGCAATTTCGCATAGCTTACATCGTAAAATGTATCTGTACATTGTTTAGATGCGGGCCTATCTAAGCATTGTCCAGATCGGACAGGGGCTCGGCGGAGGCCGGGGCTTAGAACCAAGACAAGGAATGAAACAATGTCTGCTCTCACCAATCTCGGCCGCTTCTTCGACAACTCCGTCGCGGTGGTCTTCGTCCTGATCAGCCTGAGCCTCGCCGGCGCGACCGCGGTCGTGGGCGTCTGAATGTCGGCGATCGGCGCCCTGTCCGGGCGATCTTTCCCGGACGGGGCCATTGCGCTCCAGGTCATGGAGCTGTCTTAATTTCTGGCCTATAATTCTCACGTCACGGGAGTCTCCCAAACGGGCGATTCGCCGGGAAGCTCGGATCGCGAAAAGGGGCCTGTCTTCAGTCTCTACGCGTACACCATAGGAGCAGGTGTGCTCCCTGGGAGGCCCGATCATGCAGGTGCTTAGCCACCCGCCGTCAGGTTGGCCTTGTCTCGTGCTGAATGCGGACTTCCGTCCCCTCAGCTATTATCCGCTGTCCCTCTGGCCGTGGCAGGAGGTGATCAAGGCGGTGTTCCTGGATCGTGTCGACGTGGTCTCGACCTATGACCAGGAGGTACGCTCTCCCTCATTCGCCATGCGGCTCCCCAGCGTCGTCTCGCTGAAGCATTACGTCCCCCAGGACCGGCCGCCGGCCTTCACCCGCTTCAACCTGTTCCTGCGCGATTCCTTCGCCTGCCAGTACTGCACGGTGAGCGACGACCTGACGTTCGACCACGTGGTGCCGCGCTCGCGGGGTGGGCGCACGACCTGGGAAAACATCGTCACCGCCTGCGCGCGCTGCAATCTGATGAAGGGCGGGCGCACGCCGGCCGAGGCGCATATGCACCCGTTCCAGAAGCCGCGCCGGCCGACGTCCCATGAGCTCCAGGATCGCGGCCGCAGGTTCCCGCCGCACCACCTGCACAAGAGCTGGCTCGACTACCTCTACTGGGACATCGAGCTGGAGGCTTAGGGGGGAGCTAGCAGCGCCCGACGTTCATCGTCCTCGTCATCCTAGGCCTTGTGCCTAGGACCCCTCTATCGGTGGCGAGGCGATGCAGGGTGAGGCGCATCGGCTGCGCCACCGTTTAATGTTCTGTGCGACGGTGAAAGGGGGCCTAGGCACAAGGCCTAGGATGACGAGGGGCCTACTTCGCCGGCAGGACCCGCATGGCCAGCATCTCGCGGTTAGGGCGGCTGATGCCGTAGAGCACGCCGGGCTGGCTCTCATCCCAGTCGATGGCCTGGCCTTCGACGGGCACGCTGATCGTCCCGACGTGGTCGAGCACCGATCCGCCCTTGGGCAGGGCCAGGATGTAGAGCTCGGGGTGATCGTGGCCGGTGATGTAGAGCCGCCCGTCAGGACCCCAGCCGCCGCCCGATGAGCTCATCGGCTTGAAGCGGTCGAGGATCGATTGCGGGAAGCTCCAGCTCTGCGTCTTGCGCCACTGGTCGTCGAACCGCACCAGGGCCGTGTGGCGGTGATCGCGCGGGGCCTCGCCGCCCTTGCCGTCATAGTTGGCGAAGGCCGCCCACCAGGCGCCGTCCTTGCGGTCGATCCAGGTGATCGAGCCGGTCCCGAGGCCGAGCGCCACGGTGCGCAGGTGGGTCATGGTCGCCGGATCGAAGAACTCCACCGAACTGGTTTGCGGAACCGCCGGGAAGTTGGAGCTGGCGCAGACCAGCTCCCTGCTGATCACCGCGCAGGAATTGATGTGCGGATAGCGGGCCGGATCGCCCTTCCACTCCGCCACCTTCATTCCGGTCTTCTTGTCGTATTTGGCGATGGTGGAGTTGGCCACGGCGTAGACGTGGTCGCGATCGACCGCCACGCCCTGCCGCGCCTCGGGGGCCGAGTAGCGGCGCAGGACTTCGGCCGAGCGCGACGGGGCTGAACCCGACGGGGCGGCGGCCTCCTGGGCCGAGGCGGCCGAGGCGACCAGCGCCCCGGCCAGAACCAGATATCTGATCATCGCCGTCGTCCTTAGAAGTTCAACGCCGCGCCGACCCAATAGGTGCGGCCGTAGTTGGCCCACTCCTGCAGGTAGCGGCGGCCTGGGCCGGTGACTTCCTGGCGGCCGGTGTTCGAGAGATTCTGGCCCTCGACGAAGACCGTCAGGTTGTCGGTGAAGCGCCACGAGACGCTGGCGTCGAACAGGTGCCGGCCCTTCCAATACTGGTCGGAGTTCGGGTTGGCGTCGTTGATCGTCTCCAGCTGGCCGCCGATGTAGTTGTGCGAGACCCGGGCCTCGAACGGGCCGCGCTGATAGTAGATCGACTCGTTGGTGGTGATCTCCGGCTGTTGGAACAGGCCGGTGACCCGCGGGCCGGCCGAGGTCAGGAAGGTGAACTCGGTGTCCAGCCAGGTGATGTTTCCGTTGAAGCCGAACCCGTCGAAGGGCTCGGGCAGGAAGGTGAAGGCCTGCTGCACCGCGAATTCCACGCCGCGGATCTTGGCCGACTGCGCGTTGCGCGGGGTCGAGACCAACACGCTCTCCGGGCCGCGGCCGACATCTAGGGTCTCCGTCGAGGACAGGGTGAAGATCTCGTTTTCGATGTCCTTGGAGAACACCGCCAGCGAGACCATGCCGTCGCGCGGATAGTACTCGACCGACAGGTCGAGCCCCCGGCTTTCGCGGGCCTTCAGGCCTGGATTGCCGCGCGACAGGGTCGGTTGGCTGCCGTCGAAGTTCAGGCCCTCGGTGGCGGCCAGCGAGCCGTAGTCGGGGCGCCCGATGGTGTTGGTCCAGGCGGCGCGGACGACGAGGTCCTGCATCGGCTTCCACTCCAGGTGCAGGCTGGGCAGCCAGTTGCCGTAGGAGCCGGAGTTGCTGACCGGGGTCAGCTTGCCGCCGCTGTTGCGCAGGGCGTCGGATTCCACCTCGGTGCGCTCGTAGCGAAGGCCGCCCAGCAGGGTGAAGTCGCCCCAGGAATAGCTGGCCTGGGCGTAGGCGGCGTAGATGTCTTCCTGGACTTCGTAGTCGCCGGTGGGGGCCGCGACGCTGGTGACGAACCGGCCGCGGTTGGCGTTGAAGAAGGTCATGGCCTGGCCCGCGTCGATGCGCGGCGAGACCAGATAGCGGCCGGCGATCAGCTCGCTGGGACCGGGCTTGTCGACCTCGGCCAGGCTGTAAACGAAGCCAGGCCCGGCCCGATAGGTGGTCTGGCTGGAGTTGAGCTCGCGCTTGGTGGTGCGCAGCAGGCCGCCGAACTTGGCCTTCAGGGCGCCATCATTCGCCCCGTCGTCGAAGGCCAGGTCGAACCGCACCTGGCCGGTCTTCTCACTGGTCTCGGTCAGCGCGTCCCGATGCTGTTGCAGCATGTAGTTGGCCGGGTTGCGCATGGCCGCGTCGTTCACCGGGGTGAAGACCGGGAACAGCGGGTTGGCGGTGTCGTAGTTGAACGCGTAATTTCCGGCCTGGGCGTCGACCGTGCGGAACTCCACCGAGTGGTTGGGCACCTCGAGCGCGGCCTGCGAGTAGACGAGGTCGCCCGACGCCGTCCACTGCGGGGCGAAGTCCCAGGCGAACTCGGTCCGCGCCAGGCTGATCTCGCGCTTAGTTATCGGTTGGTTCAGCTGAACGACGCCGCGGCCGCGGGCGAAGAAACCGCTGGTCGGGGTCTGGTTGGCCACGTTGCCGATGGGCTCGATGCGATACTCGATCCGCTCTTCGTCATCCTCCATGCGGGCGAACAGGCCCGAGGCCTCCCAGCGGAAGGTGTCGCTGGGGCGGTACTCGATCTTGCCGTTCACGCCGCTGCGCTGCTTGGTGTTGTTGTACCAGAACAGGCGGCTGTAGGCCGGGACCTGGATGCCGTTGCCGGTCGGCGAACCGGAGGCCACAGGCGCGCCGGCGGCGGTGTATTCGCGCACCGAGGGGTCCTGCGACTCCACCTGCGGGATGTCGTAGTCGAGCTGCTCGTGCGAGGCGCCGATGACCACGCCCCACTGGTCCTGGTCGCCGAAGGTCATGCCGGTGGCGAAGGCGAGGCGATAGGACGGCTTGTCGTTGCGCACGCCGCCGCTGCGCTCGTAGTCGCCATAGGAAGCCATGCCGTTGAAGAACGGCCGGCCCAGGTCGAAGGCGCTGCGGGTGGTGACGTTGATGACCCCGCCGATGGCGTTGCCGTCATGCTCGGGGGTGACCGTCTTGATGACTTCCAGCCGCCCGGCCATCACCGAAGGCACGATGTCCATCGGCACGGTGCGGCCGCTTTCGTCGACCGAGGCGACCAGGGCGCCGTCGATGGTGGTGCGGTTATAGGTCGAGCGCAGGCCCCGGATGACCGGGAAGCGCGGCTCGCCTTGGTCTTCCATCACCGAGATGCCGGGAATGCGGCGCAGGGCGGCGGCGGTGTTGTGGTCGGGCAGCTTGCCGATGTCGTCGGCCGACACGACATCGGCGACCACGAAGGTGTCGCGCTTGACGGCGATGGCGGCGCGCTGAGCCTCGCGCGCGCCGGTGACGACGATCTCGTCGACCGCGCTGTCATTCGCCGCGGCGAGGACCTGGGCGGCCGCAGGCGTGGACAGGGCCGTACCGGCCAGCAGAAGAACGACGAAACCCGATATGCGTGGGCCGAAAGACATGTGCACACCCCCAGAACTGACAATGGGCGGACCACTAGGGAAGGCGCACGACGATGGGGTGACTGGCAGATGACGGGATTACGAAACACCGCGGTCCGCGGCCGTTTCGGTCCTCCCCCGCTGGGGGAGGTGGCGCGCGTAGCGCGACGGAGGGGGTAAAG
>NZ_LMHT01000007.1:170975-293322 GCF_001429025.1 Phenylobacterium sp. Root700
GCTGCGGCTCATTAGAAATATCGCCAGCACCGCTTGGGCTGCGAAGATCGCGACGAGGATGTTCGCGAAGGGCTGCTTGCGGGTCTTGTGGCGGAAAACCTGCTGGGCCAGCACGGCGCCCAGCCCGCCGCCGGCCGCGGCCAGGGTCAGCAGGGTGCGTTCGGGAATGCGTTCCACGCCGCGCCGGGCGCTGGACTTGTCCCAGCCCATGGCCGCGAACGCCGCCAGGTTGGCGATCAGCAGATAACCGAGCAGGGCGCTCACGCGGCCGGCCGCGCCTCGCGCCACATGGCCCACATTTCCGGGGCGTCGGGGCGGGCCCGCAGCACCTCGATCACCTCGAAGCCGTGGCGGCGATAGAGCGGCAGGTTGGCGGGGCTGGAGGATTCCAGATAGGCGGGCAGGCCCTTGGCGTCCACGCGGGCTAGGCCGTGGGCCAGCATTCGCGAACCGACGCCAAAGCCTTGAGCCTCCGGCGTCACGCCCAGGAACCAGAGATAGGCGTGGGGCGGGCTCTTGGGATGATGCTCGTCCATGATCGCGCGCATGGCCGACATGCGCGGCAGGCGCGAGAAGCCGGTGGCCTGGAGGATGACCGGCAGGGTGCGCAGTTCCTGCAGCAGCGGCGTGGGGCCCAGGCTCTCTGAGGGCAGCCAGACCGCCGCCGCCCCGCCGGTCGCTGGCCGGAACACCTCGCCGTCGGCCAGCGCCATGGCGACCAGCAGATGGAAGAGCTTCAGCCGGGCGGCGTCGTGGCGCGCGTCGGTGCGCAGGAACCAGTTGAAGACCGGATCGGTGGCGAATGCGGCGGAGAGATCACGCGCCACGGCGGCGGCGTCGGCCGGATCCGCGGCGACCGGTGCGTCCGCGCCTCTGCGCAGCGCGGTGATCTCTTCGTCGGTCACAGCTTCTCGCTGATCTTGATGGCGGCCTTGCAGCCTGCGCGGATCACCGCCGAGAGGATCGGATAGCCGGGCGCGTCGCGCGCGCCCTCCTCAACGGCATGGTCGCGGTGGGCTAGTTCCTCGTCGCGGAACTTCGAGAGCTCGGCGGCGAGTTCAGGGTCGCGGCCTTCCAACTCGGCGATCTGGCTGGCGTAGTGCTGCTCGATCACGTTCTCGACCGCCTCGGTGCAGGCGTGGGCGGCCTTTTCGCCCAGCAGGGCGGTGCCGGCGCCGAGCGTGAAGGCCGCGGCGCGCCAGAGCGGGGTCATGACCGTGGGACGGACCTGATGCTGGTTCAGCAGTTGGTCGAAGCGCGCCAGGTGGACGGCCTCATGACCCTCCATCTCTTCCAGTTGGCCGGCGATGCGCTCGTGGCCCTTGGCGGCGCCCAGCACCGCGCGCTGGCCGCGATAGATGTGCACGGCCCCGAGTTCGCCGGCGTGGTCGACCCGCAGGATCTCGGCCAGGCGAGCGCTGACGGCGCCGACGCCGGGGCGGGGCGGAATGGGTTTCTCGCTCATGACGCTCTCCGTTCATGGCGCACGGCCAGCAGGCTGAGGATGGTCAGCTTCAGCGACACCAGCGCGTTCCAGCCGGCCATGGAGACGCCCAGGAACACCCAGGCGGCCTTGTCGCAGGCCGGGGCCTTGATCTTGGCGCCCTGCAGCAGGTCGGCCATCTGGCCGGCGCTGACCGATCCCGCGCCGCCCGAGCAGGCGGTGGGGCCGGGCCACCACTTCCACTCCGCGCCGGCATGATAGACCGCCACGCCCACCCCGACCGCGAAGATCAGGGCCAGGACCGCGTCGAACGCCGCGCGCCAACGCTCGCCGCCGCGCAGGCGGACCACGAACATGCCGATCAACGCCACCCAGGCCGCGACCCAGTAGATTTCACGGGCCCGCAGGCACAGCGCGCAGGGAGCCAGACCGCCGAAGGTCTCGAACCCATGGGCGATGGCCAGCATCAGCAGCGACGACAGCAGCGCCCAGAGGCGCCAGCGTTGCAGGAACGGTCGGAGGAATGCGCTCATCGGTTCGGATAAGACCCTAAAAGCTGGGCGGCCCCAATAGGCTCTAGAGGAACTTCAACGCCACGACGCCGCCGACCAGCACCACCACGCCGATGGTGGTGTAGAGCGCCAGGCGCTTTTCGATCTCTTCGCGCACGGCCGGCCCGAAATACTTGATGAGGGTGGCGGCCAGGAAGAACCGCGCGCCGCGCGTGACCACGGAGGCCCAGATGAAGGTGAAGAAGGAGAAGTGCGCCAGTCCCGAGGCGATGGTCACCAGCTTGTAGGGGAGCGGCGTCAGGCCCTTGATCAGGATCACCCAGAGGCCCCAGTCGGCGAACCACTTCTCGAAGGCGGCCTGACCGTCGGCATGGCCCATCAGGGTCAGCAGCCACAGGCCGACTGGCCCGAGGTGGTAACCGATGAAGTAGCCGAACATGCCGCCCAGCACCGAAGCGGCCGTGCAGATGGTGGCGTAGACATAGGCCTTCTCCGGCCGGGCCAGCACCATCGGCGCCAGCATCACGTCGGGCGGGATCGGGAAGAACGAGCTTTCGGCGAACGAAACCGCGGCCAGGGCCGAGGGGGCGTGACGCGAGCCGGCCAAGCCCATGACCCAGTCGTAGGTTTTGCGAAGCATGACGATCCGAGAAGAAGGTTGACGAGTTAGCTAGCAGCGATGGGCGGCCTTGTCTCTCCCGCCGGCGCCTGGCCCGCATCATTCGGGCCAGGCGCGGGGTTGCGCTGGAGGGCCAGGTGAAGAACAACGCCGCGCGAAGCCAACAGGTGCGATTGCTCCCCCTATGACCATGCCAAACGACCCCGCCCAGACGTGGGCCATCGCCGTCCATGGCGGCGCTGGAACCATCGAGCGCGCTCAGCTGCGCCCCGAGCAGGAGGCGGCCTACCGCGCGGCCCTGACCCGTGTGGTGGAAACCGGCGCGGCGGTTCTGGAGCAGGGCGGCTCGGCGCTGGATGCGGTCGAGGCGGCCATTCACCTGCTGGAGGAGGACCCGCTGTTCAACTCCGGCCGTGGCGCGGTGTTCACCGCCGAGGGCCGTATCGAGCTGGACGCCTCGATCATGGATGGCGCGACCCTGGCCGCCGGGGCGGTGGCCGGCGTCACCCGCACGCGCAGCCCGCTCTCGCTGGCCCGCGCGGTGATGGAGCGCTCGCCCCACGTGATGATGGTGGGCGCGGGGGCCGACGCCTTCTCGGTCAGCCAGGGCCTGGAGCAGGTCGAGCCCAGCTACTTCGCCACCCAGCGCCGCTGGCGCAGCCTGGAGAACTTCCTCAAGGCCCACGATCTGCCGGTCCCCGCCAAGCCGGGCGGATTGGACCGGCCCGACCCGGCGAAGGGCTTGGCGCACGACGAAGGCAAGCACGGGACGGTCGGCGTCGTGGCCCTGGACACCGCCGGGAACGTGGCGGCCGGGACCTCCACCGGCGGAACAACCGGCAAACAATGGGGCCGGGTGGGCGACAGCCCGATCATCGGGGCGGGGACCTACGCCTCCAACGGGGCCTGCGCGGTCTCGGCGACCGGCAGCGGCGAGTATTTCATCCGCCTGACCGTGGCGCGCGACATCGCCGCCCTGGTGGAGTTGAAGGGCATGAGCCTGCAGGCCGCCGCCGACGAGGTGGTCCAGAACAAGCTCACCGCGCTGGGCGGCGACGGCGGGATCATCGCCGTGGCGCCCGACGGCCAGCTGGCCTGGAGCTTCAACACCAGCGGCATGTACCGGGGCCGCGCCTCGGCCGGCGGGCCGGTGAGCGTAGGCATCTACAAGGACGAGACGTAAGATCCGCGCCATGGCCCATATCGATCGACAAGCCGACCTGACCGAAGCCGCCGAGGAGGAACTGGAGCGCGCCTGCGCGCTGGGGCGCCGCGACATGGCCGCCTGCACGCCCTGGGGCGACACCTATGAGGGCTATACGCCGGCCGGGCGCGATGTCTGCTTCGAGCGCAACTATTTGTGGGTTGGCGATCTCGGTGGAGACATCTGCGTCGAGGTCGTGGTCTATTTCGCGGAGGCATATGAAAAGGGCGTGCGTCTGACACGCGTCATCCGCCGGGAGGACTGAATGAAGCTTGCATCGCTCAAGGGGGGCCGTGACGGTCGCCTTGTCGTGGTCTCCAACGACCTTGCCTGGTGTGCCGATGCGAGTTCGATAGCCCCGACACTACAGGCGGCGCTCGACGACTGGGCCACCGCCGAGCCCCTGCTGCGCGGTCTGGCCGAGAGCCTCGAGCATGGCGCCGTGCCGCGCGAACGTTTCCACGAGCACGACGCCGCCAGCCCGCTGCCGCGCGCCTATCAGTGGGCCGACGGCTCGGCCTACGTGAACCACGTGGCCCTGGTGCGAAAGGCGCGGGCCGCCGACATGCCCGAAAGCTTCTGGACCGACCCGTTGATGTATCAGGGCGGCTCCGACGGGTTCCTCGGGCCGCGTGATCCGATCCCGCTGGCCGACGAGGCCTGGGGTTGCGACCTGGAGGCCGAGGTGGCGGTGGTGACCGGCGACGTGCCGCAAGGCGCCAGCCGCGAACGGGCGCTGGAGGCTGTCCGCCTGGTGATGCTGTCCAACGACGTTTCGCTGCGAAACCTGATCCCTGGCGAGATCGCCAAAAGCTTCGGCTTCTTCCAGTCCAAGCCCGCCTCGTCCTTCTCGCCGGTGGCGGTGACGCCCGATGCGCTGGGCGCGGCCTGGAAGGACGGCAAGCTGCACGGCGCCATGGAGGTCGAGCTCAACGGTCAGCCGCTGGGCAAGGCTGACGCCGGCGTCGACATGACCTTCGACTTCGGAACCCTGATCGCCCACGCGGCCAAGACGCGGGCCCTGTCGGCGGGGTCGATCATCGGCTCGGGCACGGTGTCGAATCGCGGCGCGGACGGCGGTCCAGGAAAATCGATCCAGGATGGCGGGGCCGGCTATTCCTGCCTTGCCGAGTTGCGAACCGTGGAGACGCTCGCCCAAGGCGCGGCCAAGACGCCGTTCCTGAAGATCGGCGACAAGGTCCGCATTGAGATGCGCGACGGGCGCCGGCACTCCATCTTTGGAGCCATCGAACAGGTCGTCGCCACGCCATGACCAGGCCGTCCACGCTTTCAGAGATCGACGCCCCGGCGGGCGCCCTGCAGCTGGACGCCTATCTTCCCTATCGACTGTCGGTGGCCTCGAACGCGGTCAGCGGCTTGATCGCCCGGGCCTATGAAGACCGGTTCGGGCTTTCGATCCCGCAATGGCGGCTGATCTGCGTGCTGGCCGAGGATGGCGGCAAGACCCAGCAGGGCATTGTCGCGCGCACCGGCATGGACAAGGTGACGGTCAGCCGCGCGGCCCAGGGCTTGGCCAACCGGCGGCTGGTCGAGCGATCGGACCATCACGCCGATGGCCGCTCGCACCTGCTGAACCTGACGCGGGAGGGCGTGCGGCTGCATGTCGAGATCGCGCCCCTGGCCCTGGCCTACGAGGCGGCGTTGATCGCAGGCCTCGCGCCGGCCGAGGTGGCCTTGCTCAAGCGATTGCTGGGCCGGCTGCAGGCCGCGGCCGACGCCCTCTCGGGCAGCGGCGGTTCGCCGGGATAGGCCGCCAAACCACGTTGTCATCTTCCGGCTGACGGAGGATGACGAGCTAAGGCGCGGTCGTTCGACGTCGCTGGCTAGTGTGCCGTGGCCGACTTCAGGCCCCAGCGGTGCGAGCCTTCGCCGAACCGCAGGTGGAAGCCGTACGTCGCCCTGCGGGCCTCATCACGCCAGGCTTCCTCGAACGAGATGATCATCGCGTTCTGGAGGTCCTCGGGGATGTTCTTCACATCGACGCCGATGTCGCGGGCGACATTGGCGATCACGTCCCGGCGATGCGCCTCCCCGCCGAAGAACAGCAGGGTCTCGCGGATGCGTTCGACAAGGTTCTCCGTCGTCGGACGCTGGGCCGCTTTGCGGCGCGGTTGTCTAAGAGCTTGGTCCATTCTAGTCCCCACCCAATGATGAGACGCTAGGGCTTTCCAGTTTAGCGGGTGGTTAATTGGGATGCTTAATCTCAGCTTGAGGTTGAAGCTGCGCTAACCACCTCCGAGCGCCACCGCCGTGTGATAGACGATGAACGCCGCCGTATAGGCCAGCGTCACCATGTAGACGAACATCACCACCGGCCAGAACCAGCTGTTGGTCTCGCGTTTCACGACGCCCAGGGTCGGGGCGCACTGCGGGGCGAACACGTACCAGGCCAGGAACGACAGCCCGGTGGCCAGCGACCAGTGGCTGGCCAGCACCGAGCCCAGGGCGCCGACATTGTTCTCGGCGTCGCCCACCGCATAGACGGTGCCGAGCGCCGCCACCGCGACCTCGCGGGCCGCCATGCCGGGCACCAGGGCGATCGACATCTGCCAATTGAAGCCGATAGGGGCGAGCAGGGGCTGGATCGCGTGGCCGATCATGCCGGCGAAGCTGTAGTCGATGGCCGGCTGGGTCGCGCCCACCGGCGCATAGGGGAAGGTCGAGAGCACCCAGATCACGATCATCATCGGCAGGATGATCCGGCCGGCGCGATTGAGGAAGATCTTGGCGCGCTGCAGCAGGTTGCGCACCACGCTCATCGGCTCGGGCAGCTTGTAGGTCGGCAGCTCCATCAGGAACGGCTCGACCGTGCCGCGCCAGAAGATGCGACGGGTGACGAAGGAGACTGTCAGGGCGCTGAGGATGCCGGCGGCGTAGAGGCCGAACATCACCAGGCCTTGCAGGCTGGCGAAACCCCAGACCGTCTGGTTGGGAATGAAGGCCCCGATGATCAGGGTGTAGACCGGAATCCGCGCCGAACAGGTCATCAGCGGCGCCACCAGGATCGTGGTCAGCCGGTCTTGCTTGGAGTCGATCACCCGCGTCGACATGATGCCGGGAATGGCGCAGGCGAAGGATGACAGCAGCGGGATGAAGGCGCGGCCGTGCAGGCCGGCGCCGCCCATGATGCGGTCCATCAGGAAGGCGGCCCGGGCCATGTAGCCCAGGTCCTCCAGCAGGATGATGAAGAAGAACAGCACCAGGATCTGCGGCAGGAAGACCAGCACGCTGCCGACCCCAGCGATGATCCCGTCGGAGATCAGGCTTCTCAGCATGTCGTTGGAGACATAGGCGCCGACGAACTGGCCGAGCGCGCCGAAGACCGCCTCGATCCCGTCCATGGCCGGCGTGGCCCAGGTGAAGACCGCCTGGAACATGACGAACAGCAGGCTGAGCAGGATGGCGAGGCCGGCGATCGGGTGCAGCAACACCTTGTCGATCTTGCCAGTCCAGGTGTCGGGATGCTCCGGCGGGCGGACATAGGTGCGCACGATGCGCTGGGCCTCGGCGTGGGCCTTGCGGATTTCGGCGGCGTTCGGCTCACGCCAGGTGTTCTCGCCGGCCAGGGCGCCGGAGGCGGCCAAGGCGTCGACCTGGGCGACCAGGTCCTCGACGCCGCGCTTGCGGGTGGCGACCGTGGTGACGATCGGGGCGCCGATCTCACGGCTCAGGCCCTCAAGGTCGATCCGCAGGCCTTGGCGCTGGGCGATGTCGTACATGTTGAGCGCCAGCACCATCGGGCGCCCGACCTGCTTCAGCTCCATGGCCAGCCGCAGGACCAGCCGCAGGTTGGTGGCGTCGGCCACGCAGACCACCACGTCGGGCGGGGTTTCGCCTGCGAGGCGGCCCAGCACCGCGTCGCGGGTCACCGCCTCGTCGGGGCTGCGGGCGCGCAGCGAATAGGTGCCGGGCAGGTCGAGGATGTAGAGGTTCCGGCCGGCGGCCGAGGTGATCATGCCTTCCTTACGCTCGACGGTGACGCCGGCGTAGTTGGCGACCTTCTGGCGCGAGCCGGTCAGGGCGTTGAAGAGGGCGGTCTTGCCGGAGTTCGGGTTGCCGACCAGGGCGACCCGGGCCGACGTCAGGGTGTCGCTCACGATCTCGCTCCGTCCAGCAGGATGAAGACATCCTCGGCGTCGCGCCGGCGCAGGGCCACGCGCATGTCGTCCAGCCGCACGGCGATGGGATCGTGACGGATGGCGCCCTCGTGGATCACCTCGATCCGGGCGCCCTCGACGAAGCCGAACTCCAGCAGTCGGCGTTGCAGTTCGTGGACATCGACGCCGTGGGCGGTCGGCGAGCTTTCGGCGCGGACATCGACAATCGTGCCGACATCGCCCACCGAAGCGTCGCTCAGGCGTACGATGGCTCCCTCCACCAGGGCAGCCGCGGCTCCCGGCCGGGTCGAGATGTCGTTCATACGCAGGTCCTTAACGCGCACTATTTGCGAACGATTATCATTCGGAGTCGGCTGCGTCGAGGGGCGAGGACGCCGCGGAGGGCGTTCGTTCGAGCTTCAGCGTTTGCGAACGCGTCATGTCGGAGAGATTGCGGCGCGCGTTCTTCAAGGAACTGCAGCGCGTGCGGTGTGGTGCCCCCTCCCGGACTCGAACCGGGATGCCTCTCGGCGCGGCATTTTGAGTGCCGTGTGTCTACCAATTCCACCAAAGGGGCGTGAGCGACCATCTACGTCAGAGCTCGGCCGCGATCAACGGACCATCTGCATCAAGATGTATCCTTTGCGCTCAGCGCCGACGAACATCGGCGCTCTTGGGTTCGGCGGGCTGGGCGCCTCCGGTCAGGTCGGCCAGGATCGGGCAGTCGGGACGGTCGTCGCCGGCGCAGCAGTGCGACAGGTGGCGCAGGGTGTCGGCCATGGTCTGCATCTCGGCGATGCGGGCGTCGAGCTCGCCCAGGTGTTTCTGGGCGATGGCCTTCACCTCGCGGCTGGGGCGCTCGCGGTCGCGCCACAGCGAGAGCAGCTGGGTGATCTCCGGCATCGAGAAGCCCAGCGAGCGGGCGCGGCGGATGAAGCGCAGCTCGTTGATCTCGCGCTCGTCGAACTCGCGATAGTTGGACTCCGTCCGGCTGGCCGGGCGCACCAGTCCGATCTCGTCGTAGTAGCGGATCATCTTGGTGGAGACGCCCGAGGCCTTCGAGGCTTGGCCGATGTTCATGTCGTCCTCCTAGTGACGGGTTGCGACGGGCGGGCGGAAGGCCTTCAGCCGCAGGGCGTTGGTGAGCACGCTGACGCTGGAGAGCGCCATGGCGCCGGCTGCGAACATCGGCGACAACAGGATGCCGAAGGCCGGATAGAGCAGGCCCGCGGCCACCGGGATCAGCACGACATTGTAGCCGAACGCCCAGATCAGGTTCTGGCGGATGTTGTTCAAGACCGCGCGGCTCAGCGCCATGGCGGTGGCCACGGCCCGCAGGTCGCTGCGCATCAGCACGATGTCGGCGCTTTCGATGGCGACGTCGGTGCCCGCGCCCATGGCGATCCCGATGTCGGCCGAGGCCAGGGCCGGGGCGTCGTTCACCCCGTCGCCGACGAAGGCGATGGCGCCGTAGCGCTCGCGCAGGGCGCGGACCGCCTCGACCTTGCCGTCGGGCAGCACCTCGGCCACCACCTCGTCGAGGCCGAGCGAGGCGGCGACCGCGCGGGCGGTGGCGGCGTTGTCGCCGGTGATCATCACCACCTTCAGGCCCATGGCGTGCAGGGCGCCCAGGGCTTCCTGGGTGGTCGGCTTGATCGGGTCGGCGACGGCGATGATCGCCGCCAGCTTGCCGTCGACGGCGGCGTAGAGCGGGCTCTTGGCCTCGGCGCCCAGCCGCGCGGCGGTCTCCTGGAACACCGCGACGTCTAGGCCCAGCTGGCGCATGTAGCGATCAGCGCCGACCTGCACGCGGCGGCCGCCCACCAGCGCCTGCGCGCCGAAGCCCGGGACCGCCTCGAAGGCTTCGGGCGAGGCGATAGCGACGCCCCGGGTCTTGGCCGCTTCGACAATGGCCTCGGCGATCGGGTGTTCGGAGCGGGTCTCGACGGCGGCGACTAGGCCCAGCACCTCGGCCTCCTCGAAGCCCTCGGCGGTCTGCAGGTCGGTCAGGGCCGGGCGGCCAAGGGTTAGGGTGCCGGTCTTGTCGAAGGCCACGACCTTGACGTCGCGCAGGCCCTGCAAGGCCTCGCCCCGCCGGAACAGCACGCCCAGTTCGGCGGCCTTGCCGGTCCCGACCATGATCGAGGTCGGGGTGGCCAGGCCCATGGCGCAGGGGCAGGCGATGATCAGCACCGCCACGGCGTTGACCAGGGCGAAGGCGAGCGCCGGGCTCGGGCCCAGCAGCCACCAGGCGGCGAAGGTCAGCAGGGCGGCGGCGATCACGGCGGGCACGAACCAGCCGGTGACCTTGTCCACCAGCGCCTGGATCGGCAGCTTGGCCCCCTGGGCGGTTTCGACCATGCGGACGATCTGGGCCAGCATGGTCTCGGACCCGACCTTGGTGGCGCGGAACCGGAAGGCGCCGGTCTTGTTCACCGTGCCGCCGACCACGGCGGCGCCGGTGGTCTTCTCGACCGGGATCGGCTCGCCGGTGATCATGGATTCATCGACGAAGGAGGCGCCCTCCACGACCTCGCCGTCGACGGCGATGCGCTCGCCGGGACGGACCGCGACGACGTCGCCGGCCACCACCTCGGCGATGGGGATCTCACGTTCCTCGCCGTCCCGCACCACGCGGGCGGTCTTGGCCTGCAGGGTCATGAGCCGCTTGATGGCTTCGCTGGTCCGGCCCTTGGCTTGGGCCTCGAACAGCCGCCCCAACAGGATCAGGGTCACGATGACCGCGGCGGCTTCGTAATAGACGTGGTCGGCGCCGGCCGGCAGCAGTTGGGGGGCGAAGGTGGCGAGCGTCGAATAGGCGAAGGCCGCGCTCGTCCCCAGCACCACCAGCGAATTCATGTCCGGCGTGCGGCGGATCAGGTTGGGGACGCCCTTGCGGAAGAACCGCAGGCCGGGGCCAAACAGCACCACGGCCGCCAGCACGAAGCTCGCCAGCCGCCAGGGCTGCTCGCCGATGTTCATGGCCAGCCAGTGATGGACGCCAGGGATGAAGTGGCGGCCCATCTCGATCAGGAACAGCGGCAGGGTGCCGGCCGCCGCGACCATCGCCGCGCGTTTCAGGGAGGTGATCTCCGCCTGCCGGGCCTGCGCCTCGCGGTCGGCCAAGTCAGGCGTGGCTTCGCCCACGGTCTGCGCCTCGTATCCGGCCTTCTCGACGGCGGCGATCAGGGCGGGGAGCTCGGCGGCGCCGGCCAGGGCGCTGATATGGGCGCGTTCGGTGGCCAGATTGACGCTGGCGGTCAGGACGCCGGGCACGGCCTTCAGTGCGCGCTCGACGCGGCTGACGCAGCTGGCGCAGGTCATGCCGCCGATCTTGAGGTCGACTTCGCGGGCCAGGGGTTCGTAACCGGCCTTGCGGATCGCCTCGACCACCGCCCCGGTGTCGCCGCCCGCGCCGAACTCCACATGCGCCCGTTCGGCGGCGAGGTTGACCGAAGCCTTGGCGACGCCAGGCACGGCCGCGATGGCTTTCTCCACCCGGCCCACGCAGCTGGCGCAGGTCATGCCCAGCACGGGAATTTCCAGCGGTTTCAAGATGGTGTCGGACATTGGCAGGGCCTCCTGGAGAGTAACGCCCAGCCTAGATGGACCTTCCCATGATGGGAGGGTCAAGGGGTGTCGGATCCTTCTTGAGCGGCCTTGACCCTCCCATGGTGGGAAGCCCTATCTCACCTCGCGAGGCAGTCAGAAGAGGAGATCCCGATGCTTCGTTTCCAGGTCGAAGGCATGACGTGCGGCCACTGCGTGCAGTCCGTGACCAAGGCCGTACAGGCCGTCGACGCCAAGGCGCAGGTCCAGGTCGACCTCGCCGGCAAGAGCGTCAGCGTCGAAGGCAGCGACCAAAAGGACGCCATCGCCGCGGCGATCCGCGACGCCGGCTACGAGGTCGCAGCTTAAGACGTTCCTCTCCCTCGGGAGAGGCTAGGTGAGGGGGCCGCGTAGCGGTGCGTTTGCGTGAAGCGGCGTCGGGATCGGCGACGCCGTTCCCTTCACCCGATCTCTCCCTGGCGGGCAGAGGAGGACGTCGCCTAGTCCGGCTTCTGCCAGGCGGTTCCGGCGATGGCGCGGTCTTCGCCCAGTTTGAACAGCCGCTTCATGCTGGCGGCCTCGAAGTTCATGCTGCCGGCCTCGGCGTCCTGCGGGACCACGGCCATTTCGAAGTCCAGGTTGTTGCGTTCGGCGAAGGCCCGGTTGGCGGCGATATGGGTCCGCAGAGTGGTCTTCATCATGGTGTCGAAGCTGCGCCCCAGGATCGTGGGCGCCCGCCCCCGGGTGACGGAGAAGGACGGGTCGAGCTTGCCGTTGACGATGACGAAGATGCGGCCTCTCAGGGCCTGACCGTCCGGCGCCTCCCAGAAATACATCGCCTCCGGGATCGACACGAACGGCGCGGTGACGCCGCCGTCGACGTGCATCTCGTCGATCTGGCGATGGTCGACGCTTTTGGTCGGGATCATCACCGGAGGGAACACGCCCGGAATGGCGGCGGAGGCGACCAGCACCTCGCGGAACAGGTCCAGCGCCTCGGGGTTCTTGCGCGAGGCGATGGCCCCCATGTCCCAGATCACCGTCCGCTGGGTGTCCAGGTTGGTGGTGGCGATCAGCAACCTGCGGCCCTTGGCGTGCTCGGCGGCGATCTCGCGCAGCATCTCGGGGGTGCAGTAGGCCTCGACCAGCTCGCGCAGGGCGGCGGGATTGTAGATGCTGGAGGCGAACAACACGCCCAGGCCGCGCCCCTTCAGCACCGTACTGGCCTGGCCGCCGGCATAGGCCTCGGTGAGGTCGTCATCCCACTTCGAGCCGAGGAAGGCGAAGGGCGCGATCAGGGCGCCGGTGCTGACGCCGGTGACGATCTCGAAGATTGGCCGGGTCTTGGCCTTGGTCCAGCCGACCATCACGCCCGCGCCATAGGCGCCGTCGGCGCCGCCGCCCGATATGGCCAGGATGTCGACGCGCCGGTCGCCGTTGCGCTCCAGCTGGCGGCGCGCCCGGGCGGTGAAGGCGACGGCGGCGGTGGTGTCGTTGGCGTCGAACCGGATGTCGGAGGCGCTGCCCGGCGCCGCGCGCCTGGCGTCGGCGGCGGTGAAATCCTCACGCGAGAACGAGGCGCAACCGGCCAGTTGTGTCGCGGTCAATACGATGGCGGCGACGGCGCCAAGGAGCCGCGACATGTATTCACTCCGCGCAATGCGCTTTGAAAGCTGACCGGGAGGCGACAGCGATCTCTTGATGCGTTGGCCAGGTGAAGAGTTCAACCGATCAATTGGCCGGCCGAAAGGCGGTTTCTAGGCGATGGTCAGTCCATGACGTCGACCAGGGGCCTGGTCGACGTCTGGAGGCGACTAGGGCAGCAGGATCGCCTGGGCCACCATGCCAAGGCCGACGATGCTGATCAGCCAGGCCAGCGAACGCACGTGAGGCACGCCCCAGGCGTAGAGCGGCACATAGGCGACCCGCGCCCAGAAATAGATCTGTGCGCCGAGCGCCGTGGTCTCGTTCTCCTTGCCGGCCACGTGGGCGATCAGCACGGCGCCGAGGAACAGCGGCAAGGTCTCGAACAGGTTGTCCTGGGCGCGCTTGAGCCGTTCAGCGCGGGCGCTCAGCGGCGGCATCTCGCCGTCGCGGGGGCCGGTGTTCCACTTCAAACCGTACTGGCCGGTCCGAGCGATATCGAAGAGCAGGATCTGGGCGAACGCCAGGACCAGGGTCCAGGCCGCCATCATCAGTCCGATTGTCATCGCCGACTCCCTTGGTGATCAGGCGTCACTGTAGGCAGGCGCCGCAAGGGAAGTCACCATGTCCAGCGAACGCCGAGATTGCCCTCCAGGCTGCGGCGTTTGTGATCGCCCAGGCCATGGGTGTAGTCGGCCGCCGCGAACAGGCTGACCGAGGTCGAGACCCTGGCGGCCAGGCCGCCGCCGAACTCCAGCGAGGTGGCCTCCTGCTTGACTGAGATGGCGTCGCCGCCGGCGAAGACCAACTGGTCGTCGCCAGGCAGGGTGCGCCACAGGTTGAGCTTGGCGTAGGGCATGAGTTGGGTCTCGCCCGCCTCGAACTCGCCGTAGAGCCGCGCTCCGATCCGTAGGGTGGTCGAGTCGCTGTCCTGGTAACTGACGGTTGAGATCAGGTCGGCGGCGTCGTCGAACGACAGGTCCTGCCAGACCACCTGCGCCTGGGGCTCCAAGATCACGCGGCGGCCGAGGTATATCGGGTAGCCGCCTTCCAGCGAGGCGGTGACGCCAACCCCTTCGGTGTCGAAGCCGAGGCCGCGGGTGGAGCGCAGTTCGGCGTCGTACCAGGTCCCCATGACCACGCCGTCGAGATACCAGCGCGACGGCGCGACGTGGGTCCAATAAGCGCCCAGGCTCTTACCCTCGACCTTCTGTTTGCCCGCGTGCAGACCCTCCCAGCCGACCACGAAGCCGCTGATGTCGCCGCGGGCCTTGGCGTAGCCGACGAAGGCGCCCAGCCGGTTGACGTGGCCGCCGTCGGAGCGCGCGCCATAGAGGTCGAGTCCGGTCTGGAAGCCGTAGATCTCGCCGTTGAACTCCGGCCGGGCGTCGCCGGCCCAGCCCTCGCGGGTGCGTTGGCCGATCAGCCGGCCCCAGCCCGCCGACAGGACGCCGCCGCCCTCCAGGATGTCCTGTTCGCCCTGACGTTCGTGGAAGGTGTCCAGCATGGTCAGGCCAAGGTTCCGTGCGACGGCGGGCAGGGCGGCGTAGACCGGCGCCTCGATCCGGTAGAGCCGCACCGGCTCTGGCGCGGCGGCTCCGGCGGCGGGTGGTTCCGGCGACGCGGGTTCGGGAGAGGGGGGAATGACCGGCGTGGGCTGCGGCGTCGGGGGTGGCGGCGCGCCGGGCGTCGGCGGGGGAGGCGGTGGCGGGGCGGGAGGCGGCACGGCGGCCGGCGCGGGCGGCGCGCCGCCCGGCAGCAGCGTCGAGCGCAGATACCAGTTCTCCGCCGTTCCGGCGCTGACGCCGCCGCGGAACAGGAAATACTCGTAGGCGCCGGCCGAGACCGATCCGCCGAGTAGGCCAAAGGCGCTGGAGGCCGTGGTCGCGCCGTTGACGGTCTCGATCAGCAGGATGCCGTCGGCGGCGGTCAAGGCGCCGGCGCCGCCCAGATTGGTGACGCCGATCCCGGTGGAGCCGCTGGCCGCGCCGCCCGACAGGATCAGCCGATCGGACGCCGAACCGTCGCTTTCCAGCACGCTGCGCACCAGCAGCCGCCCGCCCTGGCCGATATAGTCGCCGACGATGGTGAGGCGGCCGGTGGCTCCAGCGCCGCCGGTGGTGAGGTCGATGGTCCCGGCGTTGGCGACCGAGGCGCGCTGGCCGGCGGCGAACGGCCGGATCTGGCGGCCGGTGGGACCGGCGAAGATGGCGCTGGCGCCGTCGATGGTCAGGGCGCCGGTCAGGGTGTCGGCCCCGCCCAGCGCCAGGTCGGCGTCCAGGGACAGGCGCGCGCCGTTGGTCGCCGCGATGGTCTCCCAGTTCTGGAACCGGGCCAGGCCCGACATCTCGGTGGTGTCGAACGCCAGCCGGTCGGCGCCCGCGCCGGCGTCGATCGCCGTGGTGGCGGCCAGCCCGCTGGTCGTCAGGTTGCGCAGCGTGGCGGTGTCAGCCCCGGCGCCCAGACTGATGGCCCCGGTCACCGTGCCGGCTCCGGTCCAGGTCAGGGTGTCGGCGCCCGTGCCCGAGACGATCCCGCCGCCGATCGCGCCGTTGCTGATGGTGAAGGTGTTGGCGCCGTTGCCGAAGTCGACCTGGCCGCCGATGGTTCCTCCCGTCAGCTCCAGAAGGTCGGCGCCCTGTTCGGCGTTGACCCGGCCGTCGATGCTCCCGCCCGACATCCGCATGATGTTGTTGGCGACCCGCAGGTCGACCGAGCCGATGCGACCGCCAGTCATGGTGAGCAGATCGCCGTCGTTGAAGGCGCCGACGATCCAGCCGCCGGAGATCGTCGCCGTATCGAGATTGCCGCCCTGGTCGAGGGATTGGATCTGTCCGGCGGTCATGACGAAGGCGTCGATCCCGTCGCCCTGTTCGATATGGCCGGTGATCGAGCCCGAATGAACCTCCAGCCGGTCGGCCCCGGTCCCGAAGGTGACGGGTCCGGACACCATCGCGTTTCCACCGGGGGCGAGGATGATGGTCGAGACCCCGGTCGTGTTGTTGTAGCCAGCGACCGTGCCGCCATTGAGGGTCAGGCGCTTCTGGCCGACCCCGCCGCGAAATCCGCCGGCGTAGGTTCCGTTGTTGATGGTGACGGTGTCGGCGCCGGCCAGCAGGTCCACCGCTCCGGCGACCGGGTCGGGCGCGGTCGCGGCGTCACACACCAAGGTGTCGTCACCGCCGGTGGCCACGGGCGCGCAGGCGGCCGACGCGGCCTGCGGCCATAGGGTCGCGAGCAGGATCGCCGTGGTCGAAAGCAGGGCGGCGGGGCGGATCGCACATCCGCGAGTGACCATGGACGTCATCATGCGCTCACTGAAAATCAACTATAGATGGAATTTTTGCGCCGCATTGGTGACCGAAATATTACCCAGGGGTGAGCTTGGCCGTGGGGGGATGGCCTGGGGGACGGGCGGCCTTTAAGGGCTGCGGCTCTAGGAGAGCCTGTTGCCTGCCGAACCCCCAGCCCACGCCGTCCTGCAACGCAACGGTCTGGGAATCATCCTGCGCGTCGCGGCCATGGCCTGCATGGCCGGCCTCGCCGCCCTGGTGAAGGCCTGCGCCGAGCGCGGGGCGCCAGTGTTGGAGATCATCTTCTTCCGCAACGTCTTCGCCTTCGTGCCGGTGCTGTTCTACATCTGGCGCACGACGAGCTTCTCGGTCCTGAAAACCACCCGGCCGGGCGGCCATGCGACGCGCGCGAGCGTTGGCCTGGTCGGCATGGTCTGCGGCTTCACGGCGGTCTCGATGCTGCCGCTGACCGAGTCCACGGCGCTGTCCTTCGCCGCGCCGCTGTTCATGACCGCGCTCTCGGGCCCGATCCTCAAGGAGCGGGTGGGCCTCCATCGCTGGGGGGCGGTGATCGTCGGCTTTATCGGCGTGCTGATCATGATCCGGCCCGATCCCACCCACATGGCGACGCTGGGCACGGTCTTTGGCCTGGCCGGCGCGCTAGGGGCGGCCGGCGCGATGATCGCCATCCGCGAGATCGGCCGCACCGAGCCTGGCCCGACCATCGTCTTCTACTTCACCCTGGCGGGCATGCTGCTTGGCCTCGCCAGCCTGCCGTTCGGCGGTTGGGTGATCCCTGACGTCACCACGCTGGTGATGCTGGTCTGCACCGGTCTGGTCGGCGGAACCGGCCAGCTGCTCCTGACCGAGGCCCTGCGCCGCGCGCAGGTCGCGGTGGTCGCGCCGTTCGACTACACCCAGCTCATCTGGGCCTGCATCCTGGGCTATGTGTTCTGGGATGAGCTTCCGCGCGCCGCGACCCTGACCGGCGCCGTCGTGGTGGCCGCCAGCGGGGTCTACATCCTGCTGCGGGAAACGCGCCGCTTCCGGGTGGGCGGCCGGGGCGCCTGAAGCCTGGCCGTTGACGCAGGTTGTGATTGCGTAAAAGCGCATCTGAGGTTTCACAATACCGGTGTCGCGCCTTAGGGTCGCGAGCGCATCTGATCGGGGCGGAAGGCGACAGCTTGAACGACGAGGCCTTCACCTCGACCCAGCACGCGCCGGGACTTCGCGCCCGGCTGGTGGTCCTGGTGCTGGCCGTGCTGATCCCGGCGGTGATGACCGCGGGCCTGCTGATGTGGACGGTCTACCGCCAGCAGCGCCAGTCCGTCGAACGCCAGATGACCGAGACCGCGCGCGCCCTGTCGTTGGTGGTCGACCGCGAGATCGGACAGAAGGAGGTGCTGCTCGAGGCCCTCGCCAGCTCGCCCTATCTGCTGACCAACGACTGGGCGGCCTTCGACGCCCAGGCTCGGCAGGCGACCCGCCGCGGCGACACCTGGGTGGTGGTCTTCGACGCCGACGGATTGCAGAGGGTGAACACGCGTCTGCCGCTGGGCGCGCCCCTGCCCAAGGGCGCCGGGCGCGCGCCCGGCCTCACCTGGTCGCAGACCGACAACGGGCGGATGCAGGTCTCGAATGTTTTCCACGGCTCCGTGGCCAAGGAATACATCGTCTCGTTCAACGTGCCGGTGGAGCGGCCGAACGCGCGGCCGTTGATCCTGGCGGCTGGGGCGACGGCGTCGTCCTTCGGTCAGGTCTGGATGGATCAGCATTTTCCGCAGAGCTGGACCGGAACGATCGCCGACGCCCGCAACGTCGTCGTGTCGCGCAGCCGCAACGACGATGGGATGGTCGGCCGGTCAGCTTCGCCGGTCATGGCCGAGCACATCAGACGCCAGCTGTCCGGCGTCGCGGAGACCACGACATTGGACGGCGTTCCCAGCGTCACCGCGTGGAGCCGCTCGCCGGACTATGGCTGGGCCTTCATCGTGGCGGCGCCGCGCTCGGAGATCGCCGGCCAGGCGCGCCAGTCGTTGTTCTGGGGCGTGGCGCTGGGCGCCGCCTTCCTGGGGCTGGGCGCGATCTTGGCGATCTATGCGGCGAGAAGCTTCGCAAAGCCCGTCGAACGCCTGGCCGCCGCCGCCCTGGCCTGGACGGAGAAGCGACCGCCGGCGCCGTTCCCGACGGGCACCCGTGAGATCGACGCCCTGGCCGCCGCCCTCAGCGAAGCCGGGACCAAGGTGGCCGATCAGCGGGCCGAGCTGCTCAATCTCAACGCCTCGCTGGAGGTCAGGGTCGCCGAGCGGACCCGCGAACTGGCCGAGGCGACGGAGAACCTCGCCCAGGCCCAGAAGATGGAGGCCATCGGCCGGCTGACCGGCGGCGTCGCCCACGATTTCAACAATCTGCTGATGGCGGTGCTGGGCAATCTGGACCTGCTGTCGCGCCGGCTCACCGAGCCCCGGCACCTGCGCTATGTCGATCAGGCGCGCGCCGCCGGAGAGCGGGGCGCCAAGCTCACGGGGCAGCTGCTGGCCTTCTCCCGTCGCCAGCGGCTGGAGGTGAAGGCGATGGACATTGGCGAGGCCGTGGGCGCGGCGGCGGCCTTGCTGAGGTCCACCGTCGGGGCGGCCCATCGGCTGGAGGTCGAGGTGGCCCCCGATCTGTGGCCGGCGTTCGGCGATGCGACCCAGGTCGAGCTGATGGTCGTGAACCTGGCCCTCAACGCCCGTGACGCGATGGGCGCCGGCGGGGTGGTCGCCATCGCCGCCAGCAATGTCACCATTGCCGACCGGGCGCCGCGCGGCGAGGCGCCGTCGGTCGGCGACTATGTGATGATCGCGGTCTCCGACACCGGCGAGGGTATGACGCCGGAGGTCGTGGCGCGGGTCTTCGAGCCGTTCTTCACCACCAAGCCGGTGGGCAAGGGATCGGGTTTGGGCCTGCCGCAGGTGCTGGGCCTGGCCAAGCAACTGGGCGGCGGGGTGGAGATCGACACCGCCCCAGGCCAAGGCTCGACCGTGCGGGTCTATCTGCCGCGCGCCGAGGCCCTGGGCGGGCTGGAGAGCGCCGG
Organism: Phenylobacterium sp. Root700; assembly: GCF_001429025.1. Taxonomy (GTDB): domain Bacteria; phylum Pseudomonadota; class Alphaproteobacteria; order Caulobacterales; family Caulobacteraceae; genus Phenylobacterium. The sequence continues at coordinate 190,435 of NZ_LMHT01000007.1, forward strand.
CGAGATCGCGCCGGACGCGGCGATCTTGAAGGGGGTGAGGGTGCTGCTGGTCGACGACGACGTCCGCGTCCGGTCGGTGACCGCACAGATGCTGCAGGACCTGGGCTGCCGGGTCAGCCTGGCGGAGAGCGGCGAGCAGGCGTTGGAGCGGATGCGCGAGGATTCCGACCTCCGGGCGGCGCTGGTGGATTTCGCCATGCCGGGCCTGAGCGGCGGCGAGACCGCCGTTGGGCTGCGCTGGGAGCGGCCGGACTTTCCCGTGGTGATCATGACCGGCTACGCCGACCTCGAAGAACTGGCCGAGACCTGGTCCGGCCCGGTGATGCACAAGCCGTTTTCGATGCTGGACCTCGCACGCCAAATGGCTCGGGTGATCTCGGAATAGCGCTCCAAAAACAGCGCCTTGGCTGCCCATTTCGCAGAAAAGCTCGCGTTGACAGACCATCGTTACGGGAGGATTCTCAGCGTCAGTAGGTCGGACGTGCGCCGCGCCTTTCGCCGGCTGGCGCGCTCGCCTGAAGGGCAGGAGGCCCAGCCATGTTCAAGCTGCTGACGGCCGCGAGCATAGCGGCCCTGAGCTGGGCGGCGGCGGACGTCGCCCATGGCGCGGTGACGGTGATCGGCGGCGGGCTGGCCCAGGCCTGTTCGGAGGCCGCCCTGGGCGGCCAGGACGATCCGCGGTTCCAGGAAATCTGCACCGTGGCGCTGGACACCGAATTCATGCTGCCGCGTGATCGCGCCGGCACCTACGTCAATCGCGGGGTCCTGAAGCTGCGGCGGACCTCCTATTCGGAGGCCACTCGCGACTTCAACGAGGCGGTCCGGCTGCAGCCCGAAATGGGCGAGGCCTATGTGAACCGCGGCGCGGCCTCCATCGGCCAGAAGCGCTACGCCGACAGCCTGTCCGACATCAACAAGGCGCTGGCCTTGGGGGTGAGCGAACCGGAAAAGGCCTATTTCAACCGGGCGCTGGCCTATGAGGGCCTGGATGACGCCAAGTCCGCCTATTTCGACTATCAGAAAGCCCTCGAGATCGCGCCCGAGTGGCCCGCGCCGCGCGAGCAACTCACCCGCTTCTCGGTTTCGCGCCGATAGGGAGCTTTTGGCCCAGGTTGGGCGTTTTATGGACATGCGCCCGCTCCTCCTTTCCCTGGCTTTGCTGACGGTCTCCGCCGCGCCGGCGTTGGCCCAGGTCGACCACCAGTCGGCGATGCGCGACCTCGACGTGCTGAACCAGCAGCAGATGCAGTTGCAGCGGTCGGTCGCGCTGGAGAACCAGCTGAGCACCCTGGAAGCCAAGGTGCAGACCGAGCAGCGGCTGCGCGACATCGACGCCATTCGCACGCGGCCCAGCCTGACCTTGCCCAGCGGCCCCCGCGCCGTCGGGACGACGAATGCCGACGGCTATGTCTCGATCCCTGACGACATGTTGGCGGCGTCCAACGCTCGGGTTCGCGCGGCGTCACAAAACAGGCGCTGACAGTTGCGCCATTAGGTCGCATCCTGGGAGCGGATCTGCGCGTTGAGCGTGCGGCGCCTCAGGAGGGACTGGCATGCGTTGGCAGGGCGGCCGCAAGGGCGGCAACATCGAAGACCGGCGGGGCGTTAGCGCCGCGGGCGTCGGAGGCATCGGGGTCGGCGGCGTGGTCCTGGCCCTGATCGGCTATTTCGTCTTCGGCATCGATCCCTCGACCACCATGTCGGTCGTGCAGGGCGCAGGCGGCCAGCAGACCCAGCAACAGGCCGGCGTGCGCGGCTCGACCACCGACGAGGGGGGGCAGTTCGTCGACGTCATCGAACAGTCGACCACCGACGTCTGGACCCCGATCTTCGCCAAGGCCGGCCAGCAGTATCGGCGGCCCGCCTCGGTGGTGATCTACGACCAGGCGACCGGCACCGGCTGCGGCATGGGGCAATCGGCCATGGGGCCGTTCTATTGCCCCGCCGACCAGAAGATCTATCTCGACCTGGCCTTCTGGCGCGAGTTGGAGACCCGCTTCGGCGCCAAGGGCGAAGCTGCGCGGGCCTATGTCATCGCCCACGAGGTCGGCCATCACATCCAGCACCTGACCGGCCAGACCAACCAGGTCGAGCGCGGTTCGCGCGGGGCCGACAGTTCGGCCGTGCGGCTGGAACTCCAGGCCGACTGCTACGCCGGCGTCTGGGTCGCCCATGCGCCAGCCGTGTCCGATGGCCAGGTCTCGCTCGATCCAGCCGATATCGAGGACGGCATCCGCGCCGCCGCGGCGGTCGGCGACGACGCGATCCAGAAGCAGTCCCAGGGCCGGGTCATGCCCGACGCCTTCACCCACGGCTCCAGCGAGCAGCGGATGCGCTGGTTCCGCACCGGCGTGCAGACCGGCGATCCGGGCGCCTGCGACACCTTCAAGGCAGGAAGGCTCTAGGCCGCGGGAACCGGCTCCAGTCCCAGGCACACCGCCACGCAACGCCGCGCCAGGGCCTCGCCGGCGTCGATGAAGGGCAGGCGGGTGTCGCCGGAGCTCATGACCAGCGGAACCTCGGTGCAGCCGGCGATGATCGCCTCGGCGCCGGCCGCGGCCAGATCGACGGTCAGGGCGGCCATTTCGGCGCGGACCGCGGGGCCGACGTCGCCGCTCTTGATACGCTGGATCAGGTCCATGAACACCTCCTGGCGCTCGGGCTCCAACGTGATCAGGCCCATGCCTTGGGCGGCGAGATACTCGCGATAGAGCTTCAGCGCCGGCCGGGTGCCCAGCACCCCGGCCCGGTGCGCGCCGGTGTCGCGGGCCGCGGCCGAGGCGGTGGCGATCATGTCAATCAACGGCAGGCCGGACGAGCGGCTGATCAGGTCGGCATGGGCGTGGGCGGTGTTGCAGGCGATGGCCAGCACCTCGGCCCCGGCGCCTTGCAGCGCGCCGGCCATCTCGGCCAACACCGGGCCGGGTTTGGCCAGCGGGTCGGTCCGGTCGGGCACCTGCGGATTGATGTCGACGATGGTGCGGATGTGGTCGCGGTCGCGCTCGGCCGGGGTGAGGGCCTGGAGCTTGACCAGGAAGTCGACGGTGGCGGCCGGTCCCATGCCGCCGAGAACGCCCAGGACGAGGCTCATCGCAGGGATCCTTCCATCTCGCCGTGATAGCCGAACAGGCCCTGCGCGCCGCCGGTGTGCAGGAAGACCACGGTCTCGTTCTTGAAGGCGCCCTCGCGGCCGAGCGCGATCAGGCCCTTCACGGCCTTGCCGGTATAGACCGGATCGAACAACAGACCCTCGGTGCGGGCGGCCAGTTTCAGGGCGTCGATCACGCCCTCGTCGATCAGGCCGTAGCCCGCGCCGACATAATCACAGTTGGCGAGCGTCATCTCGCGGGTGACGCGGTCTTCGTGACCCAGCAGGGCGGCGGTTTCGAGGGCCAACTTGTGGACGTTGGCTTCTTGGGTTTCCTTTGGCGCGCGCACGCCGATGCCCAGGACCGGGATGTTCGCGCCGATCAACGCCAGGCCCGCGACCAGGCCGGCATGGGTTCCGGCGCTGCCGGTGGCGGTGACGATGCGGTCGATGACCAGGCCCTGTTCGTCGGCCTGACGGACCAGTTCGATGGCGCAGTCCACATAGCCCAGAGCGCCGATGGCGTTGGAGCCGCCGCCGGGGATCACATAGGGCTTGCCGCCGCGGGCGCGGACCTCCTCGGCGGTCTTGGCGAGTTCGGCGTTCATGTCGGTTCCGCCGGGGACATTGCGGATCGAGGCGCCCAGCAGCCGGTCGAGCAGCACATTGCCTGAGCCGTTGTAGTCGACGGCCTTGGAGCCGGTCCGCTCCTCCAGGATGATCTCGCAGGCCATGCCGTGGCGGGCGGCCGCGGCGGCGGTCTGGCGCACATGGTTCGATTGAACTGCGCCCTGGGTCACCAGGGTGTCGGCGCCCTTAGCCAGGGCGTCGCCGAGCAGGAACTCCAGCTTGCGGGTCTTGTTGCCGCCGCCGGCCAGGCCGGTGCAGTCGTCGCGCTTGATGAACAGGCGGGGGACGCCGATCTCGGCGCCCAGGCGCGGGGCGGCTTCTAGCGGGGTCGGAAGGTGCGCGAACCGGGCGCGCGGAAATCTGGCGAGGTGCATACGAGAGGACTCCTTGGCCGCCTGACTAACATGCGGCCAAGGTCTGTCGCGAGCCCCAGGCTGTGGTCTAGGGCTTCACTTTCGGGGGCAGGGCGGCGATCTGCTCGGGGGTCAGCTTGGTGATGTCCTTGATGATGCAGGGCGACAGTCCGCCCGGCCCCATCTTGATCTTCAGGTCCAGGTCGAGGGGCCGGCAGATGATGTCGGTCCCACCGACGGTCTTCATGACCAGGGGATCGCTGGAGTTCGCCCCGGCCAGGCAGTTGCCCGACATGCCCAGGCGATAGACGTCCTTGGACCGGACGCTGAGATAGAGCGTCTGGTTGTCGCCCTTGGTGTGGTTCTTGATCTGGCTCATGCGGAAGCACTGCGAACTGGCGGCGGGCTTGGTCTGGTCGGCGGCGAGGGCGCTGGAGGCGCCGGCGGCCAGGGTGAGGGCGGACGCGATAATGAGCAGGCGTTTCATCAGACGGTTCTCCTGAGATTTTCGAGTATCGCCGAAATTGGGGCTGCATGGCGGCGCTTTTCATCTGGTTCATTCCCGCCTAAGAGTCGCGCTTGTCCTCGGGGGGCCGCGCATAGGCGGCTGAGAGGCGGGCGAGCCCGCGACCCGTAGAACCTGATCCGGGTCATGCCGGCGAAGGGAAGGCGTTTCGGGTGCGGTTCTGCGCCCGGATTCCCGTTCGCCGGCGTAGCCTTTTGGCCTAGAGGAGCCGTGCCGGTGAACATCCAGACGCCCATCAAAGACGCCATTCCGACCGGCGAACGTCCTGGTTCGCGCAAGGTCTATCAACCGGGCGTGCTGTGGCCCGACATCCGGGTGCCGTTCCGCGAGGTGGCGGTGCATCCCTCGGCGGGCGAGCCGCCGGTGACGATCTATGATCCGTCCGGCCCCTATACCGACCCCAATGTAAAGATCGACATCGACCAGGGCTTGGCCCGCACCCGCGAGCCATGGGTGGTGTCGCGCGGCGACGTCGAGATCGTCGAGAACCCCCGCGAGGTGAAGCCCGAGGACAACGGCTTCGCCAAGGGCGAGCACCTGGCCCCGCAGTTCAACGCGCCGCGCCGCGTCTATCGCGCCAAGGCCGGCGGCGCGGTGACGCAGCTTGAGTACGCGCGCCGCGGGATCATCACGCCGGAGATGGAATACGTCGCCATCCGCGAGAACCTGCGCCGCCAGGAGAACGACGGCGCGATCCGTGACGGCGAGGATTTCGGGGCCTCGATCCCCGACTTCGTGACCCCGGAGTTCGTGCGCGACGAGATCGCTCGCGGCCGGGCGATCATCCCCGCCAACATCAACCACACCGAACTGGAGCCGATGGCGATCGGCCGGAACTTCCTGGTCAAGATCAACGCCAACATCGGCAATTCGGCGGTGCTGTCGACTGTGGCCGACGAGGTCGACAAGATGGTCTGGTCGACCCGCTGGGGCGCCGACACGGTCATGGACCTCAGCACCGGCCGCAACATCCACAACATCCGCGACTGGATCATCCGCAACAGCCCCGTGCCGATCGGCACGGTGCCGATCTACCAGGCGCTGGAAAAGGTCAACGGCGTGGCCGAAGACCTGAACTGGGAAGTGTTCCGCGACACCCTGATCGAGCAGGCCGAGCAGGGCGTGGACTACTTCACCATCCACGCCGGCGTGCGCCTGGCCTATGTGCCGCTGACCGCCAAGCGGGTGACCGGCATCGTGTCGCGTGGCGGCTCGATCATGGCCAAGTGGTGCCTGTCGCACCACAAGGAGAACTTCCTCTACGAGCACTTCGAGGACATCTGCGAGATCATGCGGGCCTACGACGTGTCGTTCAGCCTGGGTGACGGCCTGCGGCCGGGCTCGATCGCCGACGCCAATGACGCGGCCCAGTTCGCCGAACTTGAGACCCTGGGCGAGCTGACCCCGATCGCCTGGAAGCACGGCGTCCAGGTGATGATCGAGGGCCCCGGCCACGTGCCGATGCACAAGATCAAGGCCAACATGGACAAGCAGCTGGCCATGTGCGGCGAGGCCCCCTTCTACACCTTGGGCCCGCTAACCACCGACATCGCGCCCGGCTACGACCACATCACCAGCGCCATCGGCGCGGCGATGATCGGTTGGTACGGCACCGCCATGCTTTGCTACGTCACGCCGAAGGAACACCTGGGCCTGCCGGACCGCGAGGACGTCAAGGAAGGGGTGATCACCTACAAGATCGCCGCCCATGCCGCCGACCTGGCCAAGGGGCATCCCGGCGCCCGCATGTGGGACGACGCGCTCAGCCGCGCGCGGTTCGAGTTCCGCTGGGAGGACCAGTTCAATCTCGGCCTCGATCCGGAAACCGCGCGCGAGTACCACGACGAGAGCCTGCCGAAGGAGGCGTTCAAGACCGCCCACTTCTGCTCGATGTGCGGACCGAAGTTCTGCTCGATGAAGATCAGCCAGGAAATCCGCGACAGCGCCGCCAAGCAGAACGACGTGGCGACCGCGGGCATGGCGGAAATGAGCGAGAAGTTCCGGGCCGAGGGCGGGGAGATCTACGTTCCCGCCGCCGCGAAGGACTAGGCCTCCTACACCCGCTCATCCCGGCGAAAGCTGGGATGAGCCGGTTGCGACCGATTGCGACGCAGGCGCATTGGATGTTCGGCCTGGGCCCCGGCGTTCGTCGGGGTGAGCGGAGGGTAGTTTATGTCGACGATCGAACTGAAGGCCGGCGCGCATCTCAAGGGTGTCGATCTATCGGAATTCGATTGGACCGACCGCGACCTGCTCGACCTCGAACTGACCGACTGCACCATCCGGGATACGCAGTTCTCAGGCGTCGTCCTGCAGGGCGCGCGGTTCAAAGGCTGCCGGTTCATCCGCTGCCGCTTCGCCCACGCCGACCTGCGTGAGGCGGAATTCGAGGACTGCGTCTTCACCGACGACGAGGGCCATGTCGGGGCTCAGTTCGCCTTCTGCCGGCTGGACGAGGGGCGCTTCCGTCGCTGCGACCTCTCCTTCGCCCGGTTCGAGCGCTCGACCCTCTACGGGATCGAGATGGAGGCCTGCAATCTGCGCGGGGCGGCGTTCGTGCGGGCCGACTTTGGCCGGGCGTTCGGGCGCAAGGTGGTGAAGTGTTCCGCCGCGCTGAAGGGCTGCAACCTGGAACTGGCCGACTTGACCCAGGTGCGGCTGCCCGACTGCGATCTCAACCGATCCAACTTCCGCGAGGCGGTGCTGGTCGATGCGGACCTGGAAGGCGCGGACCTGCGGGAGTGCGAGTTCTTCCACGCCCTGACCGTCGGCTTGAAGCTGGCGCGCGCCGATCTGCGCGGCGCCGAGGTCAGCGGTCTGAACCTTTCCGAATTGGGCAGCCTGGACGGGATGAAGGTTTCGGTCGACCAGCAGTACCGGCTGCTGACCGCCATGGGCCTCGACGTCTACGCCGAGTAGATGCTCCCCCGCTGGGGGAGCTGTCAGCCGAATGGCTGACTGAGGGGGACTTGGACTCTTCGAGGCCGCAGNTGCCACCTCCCCCAGCAGGGGAGGATCTAGGACTAGTCGCGGTCGATGCGGACCTTGGCCTCGGCGGGCTCCGTCTTCCAGACCCGCACGGCGACGGCCGCGGTGATCGCGGCCAGGATCGCGGTGATCGCGCCGCACCATTGAAGCGTGTTCATGCCCTCGGCGGCGAACCGGCCGACGGCGGCGCTGACGAAGAACACCAGGCCTGCGGTGCCCCACTCGGCGCCCCAGCTCGAAAACAGCAGCTTCAGCATGAAAATATCCGTTGGATTGCGGCGTGCAGGCGGGGAAATAGCCGCATTCAGATGACGCCGAAATGTGGCATGCGGTCGCCGTCAGGCCGCGACCGCGACCGCCACGGCCTGTCGCTCGGCGACGCTCTGCAGCACGCCGAACAGCTTGGCCGCCTCGATGGGCTTGGCCATGTGCAGGTCCGCGCCGGCCGCCAGGCTGGCGTCACGATGTTCGGGCAAGGCGTTGGCGGTCAGCATCACGATCGGGGTGCGGGTGAACCCGCGCTGGTGCTCGCGTTCGCGAATGGCGCGGACCGCCTCAAGCCCGTCCATGACCGGCATCTGCATGTCCATCAGCACCAGGTCGAAGCGCTGGGTGGCGAAGGCCTCGCAGGCCTCCTGGCCGTTCTCGGTGCAGACCAGGTCGACGTCGAATTCGGAGAACAGCACCTGCACCACCTTGCGGTTGGTCGGGTGGTCGTCGGCCAGCAGGATGCGCAAGGGGCGGTCGGGCGCGGTGTCGGCGTCGGCGTCAGGCCGCGTCAGCGGCGTCGCCGAGGTCAGGGCCAGCGGCAGCCGAACGCTGAAGGTCGCGCCTTCACCGGGGGCGCCGTTGGCGGCGATCTCGCCCCCCATCAGGTCGACCAGTTGCTTGCAGATCGTCAGCCCCAGGCCGACGCCGCCATAGGCCCGGGTCGTCGATCCGTCGCCCTGCTGGAAGCGGCCGAACAGCCGGTCCTTGTCGGCCGGGTCGAAGCCGACGCCGGTGTCCTGAACGTCGATCCGCCAACGGCCAGGGCCCTCGGCGCGGACGGCGATCGCGACATAGCCTTCGTTGGTGAACTTCAGCGCGTTGGAGACGAGGTTGTTCAGGATCTGTTTGACCCGCACGGCGTCGCCGGTGACGGCCGCCTCGGCGGCGGGATCGACGTCGATGATCAGGTCCAGCGCCTTGTCCTCGGCCCGCGCGCTGGCCAAGGCGGCCACGGACCGGATGATGTCGCCGAGGTGGAAGGGCTGATGTTCGACCCTGACGACGCCGACCTCCATGTTCGAGAGGTCCAGCACGTCGGACAGCACGCGCTCCAGGGTTTCGCCCGAGCCCTGGATGATGCCGACCATTTCAGCCTGGGTGGGGGAGAGCGCGGTCCGCCCCAGCGCCGCGGCGATGGCGTTGACCCCGTTCAGCGGCGTGCGGATCTCATGGCTCATATTGGCCAGGAACTCGTTCTGGCTGCGGTGATTGGCGATGAACTGGGCCGCGGTGCGCCGGATCCTGACGATCATGACGAAGCCGACAATCCCAAACACCAGCAACACCAGGGCGATGGGCAGGGCGGCGGCGCGAGCGAGTTCCGCGCCGGGCTTGTGCGGGGTCCAGCTCAGCACCAGGGGCCGGTCGCTGCCGACGATAGGCAGCGCGACCCGTGCGTCGCCCTGGGCTGCGCGGGTTTCGCCGCGGCTGGCCTTCAGGTCAGCGAGTTGGAAGCGCTCCTGCAGGCGGCCGAGCGATTGGCCGTTCATCCTCAGCGCCGCGACGACCAGCGGCGCGTATGGCCCCTTCGGCACGGCGGTGGCCAGGTCCGGCTGAACCAGGGTCACCGAGACCAGATAGACCCCGTCCTCGTGCAGGATGAAATCGCTGGCCTGGATCGGGTGTGACACCAGGGTCTTGGGGCCTGCGCGGCGTAGGGCGATGGGGCCGCGTTCGGCCTCGGCGTGGCGCACGGCGGCGATCAGGCGTTCGGCGCCGCTGAAATGCCGAAATTCGGCGGGCGCCACGGTCGTCTGGCGCCGGCGGGCGTAGATCGGGCGATTGTCGCCGTCGAGGACGAAGAGCTGCTCGAAGTCGATGTTCTGGGCGAGATAGTCGTTCAGATTGGCGGCCGCCCAGGCGGGCTTGAACCGATTGTCCAGGTTGACGACCGCCTCATCCCAGGTCGTCTCCGGCAGGATGGAACGTTCGATCTCGTGGATGCTGGCCAGCAGGCCGCGTCGAACGAGGTCTTCTTCCTGCTTGCGGACGTCGTGATCGACCTGATGGGCCCAGATCAGCAAACAGCCCACGAAAACGGCCATCGCGCCGAGGGCGAGCCCAATCAGCGGTGCGAGCAATCGAAACTCAGACTCCCGCCGCATTCCCTGGTCCCGACCGGCAAACTCTGAGGTTCGACACTGATCGAAGGTGGTTAAGGGACGGTGTGGCCGAGCTTCATCCACAAAAAAGCGGCCGCGTCGCCGCGACCGCTTTCCTTGAGGGCGATTTGCCTAGTTAGGGCGTGATCGTCTCCGGCGTTTCCGTCGGCGGTATTACGGCAGGCTCCGAGACCACAGGCGCCGGCGTCTGTTCGGCCGGGGCTGACGCGGCCTCAGCAGGAGCCGCCACGGGCGGCGGAGCTACAATCGCCGCCGGAGCAGGGGCCGAGGTCTGGCCGAGCGCCGAATAGGGGACCGGCGCGCTTGGCAGCGTCGCGCTGGCGTCGGCGGCGAAGCCGGAGGCCGCCTGTGCGGCGGGCGCCGGACGGGCCGCGGCCACCCGGACCGGAGGCGCCGCCCGAGCCGCGGGCCTCGTCGCCACGACGGCTTCGGGCGTCGTCGGCTGCGGAGTCTGGGCCGCCGCCAGTTCAGCGGCCACCGGAGCCGCCGGTTTTGTCACCGGAGCCTCGATCACAGCGGTCGCCGGAATAGGGTCGGCCATGATCGTCTGGCGCGGCTGCATGGCGAAATAGGTGACGCCGGCCAGCAGGACGACGGCGGGCACGCCGATCATCAAGGCGGGCGTCATACGGTTGCGGTCTTCTTTCGCGTGGTTCGGGCGTAGATCGGCGTGCCGGCGAACATCGGCTGCTCTTCGGCGTGGATAAGCGCCTCGTCGGCGTGAAGCGTCTGCTCTCGAGGCGCGTCGAAGGCCTCTTCATTCCGCGCGAAATCGTCAGCGGTAAAAGCAGATCTAGAAAGGGGTCGGTATTCGGTAGACATCATACACCTCCCAAAATTATTGGTCGGTGTAAGAACGATGTGGGTGTTCACATGTTCCGATATCTGAAAATCAGACAGCGATGTTTCTTGATCATTCCTTGAAAACTAACGCTTTTAATCGTCAATTTGCTTTCAATGACCCGGAATTTGTCTGATTTATTCTGACAATTTCGCGCAGAATGTCGCCGCAATATTCTAAGTGTCGCCATCAACTGGCCGCATTTCGCGCCCGGCTAATCCAGCAGTTCGGCGATCGAACGGACGATCCGGTCAGGCCTCACCAGGCTGCCCGGCGGCAAGCCTTCGCCCAGATGGTCGTGCCAGACGGCGTAGATGCCCAGGCGCTGCGGAGCCGTCACCTCCCACTCCAGATTGTCGCCGACCATCCAGGTCTCATCGGGGGTGACGCCCAGAACCTGCATGGCGTGCAGATAGGCCTGTTCCTGCGGTTTGCCGAACCCGGCCTCGCCCTCGATCTGCACATGATCGAAGAGCCGGGCGAGGTCGAAGCGCTCGACCTTGGCGCGCTGCGGCGCGGCCGCGCCGTTGGTGACCAGGGCGAGCTTCACGCCCCGGTGCTTCAACTCCTCGATGGTCTCCAGGGCACCGGGGAAGAACTTGGCCTGCTCCTCGCGATAGATGTGGAAGCGTTCGCCGAATGTGGCCGCGAAGGCCGGGGTCAGGCCTGGCGCGCGATCGGCCAGGGTCTCGAAGGCGGTGGCCACGGCCAGTTTGCGGCCCTCGGCCAGGTTCTTGCGCCAGTGTTCGGCGCGGATCTCGTCGGCCCAGAAGGCGCGGAAGGTGGTCTCCAGCGACTGGCCGGCTTCCTCCGGCGTCACCGGAGCGAAGACGCCCGCGAATTCCTCGGCCACGGCCTGCAGGATCAGGCGGCGCGAACCGAAGGAGATGATGGTTTCGTCGAGGTCGAACAGAATCGCGGTGGGCAGCATGGCGCCATCCTAGGCGGGGCTTTCGCGCCGCGCACTGAGTCCTCGGCGCCACGGTCGGCTTCGCCTGACGCGTGTGCGACGTCCTGTGTTCATAGCCCCGCTTGACCCGTCCGGGCGGCCGCCGCCAAGGTGGCCCTGCGTCGGAGGGAATGTATGCGTATCAGGGCCCAGCTAGAGCGTGACTGGCGTTTCATACGCGGGCTCAATCGCACTCTGAAGCGCGTGAAGTCGATCGCGCCGACCTCGAACAACCTGCTGTGCGACGATCTCCAGGATGCGGTCGAAGAATGGCGCGACAACCCGGCGCTGACCTTCGAACATAAGACGCTGACCTATGGCGAGATGGACGCGGTCGCCAACCGCTACGCTCATTGGGCCAAGGGGATCGGCCTGCGACGCGGCCAGACGGTGGCGTTGTTCATGCCCAACCGGCTGGAATATTTCCCCATCTGGTATGGCCTGTCGAAGGTCGGGGTGGTCACCGCCCTGATCAACAACCAGCTCGCGGGTCTGCCGCTGGCCCACTGCCTGAACATCTCCGGCGCGGCGCATGTGATCGTCGACAGCGAGACCTCGCCGGTGTTCGAACTGGCCAAGGCGCAGCTCGATCGGCCCTTGCAGCAATGGGTGTTGGGACAGGCGCACGGCGATCAGCGTGACCTGACCCAGGCTCTGAAGAGCTGCAGCCAGCTCCCCCCCGACCGCAGCGTCCGCGAGGGGATGGTCGCCAAGGACACCGCCCTGCTGATCTTCACCAGCGGCACCACCGGCCTGCCCAAGGCCGCGCGGGTCACCCATGTGCGCGCCCAGCTCTATATGCGCGGTTTCGCCGGCTCGACCGGGGCGACCGACAAGGACCGCATCTATGTGGCCCTGCCGCTCTATCACGCCACCGGCGGCCTCTGCGCCTTGGGCGCGGCCCTGCTGAACGGCGGTTCGGTGGTGGTGAAGAAGAAGTTCTCCGCCACCCACTTCTGGGAGGACGTGGTCGCCGAGAACTGCACCATGTTCGTCTATATCGGCGAGCTCTGCCGCTATCTGATCAATCATCCCGAGACCGAGGACGAGGGCCGCCACAAGGTCCGGCTGGCCTTCGGCAACGGCCTGCGCGCCGATGTCTGGGCCGAGATGAAGCGCCGGTTCCGCATCCCTGACATCCTGGAGTTCTACGGCTCAACCGAGGGCAACATCTCGATGTTCAACTTCGACGGCCGGGTGGGCGCCATCGGGCGCTCGCCGAAGTGGCTGCGCGAGAAGGTGAACTACCGGCTGGTGCAGTTCGACGTGGAGAAGGAAGAGCCGATCCGCGCACTGAACGGCCTGTGCATCGAATGCGGCCCTGGCCAGATCGGCGAGTGCATCGGCAAGATCGGCCACGACGCGCGCAGCGAATACACCGGCTATGTCGACAAGGCCGCCTCGGACAGGAAGATCCTGCGCGACGTGTTCGAGAAGGGCGACGCCTGGTTCCGCTCCGGCGACCTGATGAAGACCGACGCCGACGGCTATTTCTATTTCGTCGACCGGATCGGCGACACCTTCCGCTGGAAGGGCGAGAACGTCTCCACCGGCGAGGTGGCTGAACAGCTGCAGGCCATTCCGGGCGTGGTCGAGGCCAATGTCTATGGCGTCGAGGTCGAGGGCGCGGACGGCCGGGCGGGGATGGCGGGCGTGGTCGTCGACAGCCAGTTCGACATCAAGGCGTTCGGGGAGATCGTCGCCCGCGACCTGCCGCCCTACGCCCAGCCGGTCTTCGTTCGCATCCTGCCGGCCATCGAGACCACGGGCACCTTCAAGTACCGCAAGATCGACCTGGTCGCCGACGGCTTCGATCCTACGACCATCAAGGGCGCGGTGTTCTACAAGGACGGCGCCAAGGGCTATGTGAAGCTCACCAAGCCCGGTTTCGCCAAGATCATGGCAGGAGGCGTGAAGCTGTAGGACACGCCGCCTACGCTTGGGCGCGGACTCGCCTATATTGCCGAGATGCCGACCGACGTGACCACCCAGGCTCCCCTCCAGGGCGCGGCCCTGATCAAGGACGAAGTCCGCCGCCTGCCCGATGCGCCCGGCGTCTATCGGATGATGGGCGAGGATGGCGAGGTCCTCTATGTCGGCAAGGCCCGCAGCCTGAAGAAGCGCGTCCTGCAATATGCGCAGGGCCGGTTCCACACCCAGCGCATCGCGCTGATGGTCGACCTGACGCGGTCGATGGAGTTCGTCACGGTCCGCACCGAGACCGACGCCCTGCTGCTCGAGATCAACCTGATCAAGCAGCTGAAGCCGCGCTTCAACGTGCTGTTGCGCGACGACAAGAGCTTCCCCGAGATCGTCATCCGCCGCGAGCACCCGGCCGCGCAGCTGCGCAAGCATCGCGGCGCGCACACGATCAAGGGCGACTATTTCGGGCCCTTCGCCTCGGCCCACTCGGTGACCAAGACGCTGAATACGTTGCAGAAGGCGTTCCTGCTGCGGTCGTGTTCGGACAGCGTCTACGAGAGCCGAACCCGCCCCTGCATGCTGCACCAGATCAAGCGCTGCGCCGCGCCCTGCACCGGCCTGATCAGCCTGGAGGACTATGGCGGTCTGGTCGATCAGGCCGAGGCCTTCCTGCGCGGCAAGAGCCGGGTGGTGATGGAGCGCATGTCGCAGGAGATGCAGGCCGCCTCCGACGAGATGGAGTTCGAGCGCGCCGCCCGGATCCGTGACCGTATCCGGGCGCTGGCCTCGGTCGCCCAGGAACAGCAGATCAATCCCGAGACCCTGGAGGAGGCCGACGTCTTCGCCCTGCACGCCGAGGGCGGCCAAGCCTGCGTGCAGGTGTTCTTCTTCCGGGCGGGTCAGAACTGGGGCAACCGCGCCTACTTCCCCCGGGTCGACAAGAGCGACGAAGACCCCGACGTCATGAGCGCCTTCCTGGGGCAGTTCTACGACGACAAGCCGATCCCCAAGGTGATCCTGACCAATGTGGAGCCCTCGGAGGCCGCGCTGCTGACAGAGGCCTTTGGTCTGAAGGCCGGGCGGAAGGTCGAGATCAACCAGCCCAAGCGCGGCGAGAAGGCCCAGTTGGTCGATCACGCCCTGACCAACGCCCGCGAGGCGCTGGGCCGCAAGATGTCGGAGAGCTCGGCCCAGACCAAGCTGCTGGCCGGGGTTTGCGAGGCCTTCGGCATGGACGCGCCGCCCGAGCGGATCGAGGTCTACGATAACGCCCACATCTCGGGGACCAATGCGGTCGGCGGCATGATCGTGGCCGGGCCTGACGGCTTCCAGAAGAGCCAGTATCGCAAGTTCAACATCAAGGGGACCGAGCTCACCCCCGGCGACGACTACGGCATGATGAAGGAGGTGATGCGTCGCCGCTTCTCGCGCATGGTCAAGGACGAGGAGGCCGGCGAAGTCGCCGTGCGCCCCGACCTGGTGCTGGTCGACGGCGGCGCGGGTCAACTCGCGGCGGTGATGGAGGTCCTGGAGGACCTGGGCGTCGACGACATCGATGTGGTGGGGGTCGCCAAGGGGCCGGATCGCGACGCTGGGCTGGAAAGGTTCTTTATCCCCGGCAAGACGCCGTTCATGCTCGAGCCGAAATCGCCGGTGCTCTACTACCTGCAGCGCCTGCGCGACGAGGCGCACCGTTTCGCCAACGGCAGCCACCGCACCCGGCGCTCCATGGACATCAAGAAGAACCCGCTGGACGAGATCGAGGGCGTCGGTCCGGGGCGCAAGCGCGCCCTGCTGCATGCCTATGGTTCGGCGCGCGGCGTCTCGCGGGCCTCGGCGGACGATTTGGCCAAGGTGGATGGGGTGAGCGAGGCCCTGGCCCAGCGGATTTTCGATTTCTTCCGCAAAAGTTGAGCGCGGGCTAGAGTCCGGGCTGACGCTTCACAGGAGACGCCGATGTCCCGCCTTGTTCTCACCTTCGCCGCCCTCGCCGTGCTGACCCCGGCCATCGGTCACGCCAGTTCGCCGGACGCCTGGGCCGCGTTCCAGGCCGACGTTCGCGCCAAGTGTCTGGCCGCCGCGCAGGCCCAGGGCATGAAGACGCCGGAGGTGATTGTGCACCCGCTCGGCACTGAGGCCTATGGCGTCGCTGTGCTTCGTGAAGGCACCGACAAGCGAATCTGCGTCTATGGCAAGCAATCGAAGAAGGTGGAGCTGACGCCGGCCACCTGAAGGCTCATCCGCGCGTTAGGACCGCCATGAAAGCTCTACCCAATATCCTGACCTCGCTGCGGCTGGTCCTGACGCTGTTCGTCTTCGTGGCCCTGGCCGCGGCCTCGGGCGCGATACCCTATGTCAGCGAGCGGTTGACTTCGGAAATGCAGTTTTCCCTGCAGCGCTGGGCCTTCTGGTCCTTCGTGATCGCCGCGGTGACCGACTTCTTCGACGGTTGGTTGGCGCGCAAGTTGGACGCCGTCACCGTCTGGGGCGCGATCCTCGACCCGATCGGCGACAAGGTGCTGGTCTGCGGCGCGATCCTTGGCCTGCTGGCGATGGGCGGCCAGCCGATGGTGGTGCTGCCGGCCGGCCTGATGCTGTTCCGGGAATTCACTGTCAGCGCCCTGCGCGAAGTGGGCGCGGGCCGCGGCGTGAAGCTGCCGGTCACCCTGCTCGCCAAGTGGAAGACCACGCTGCAGCTGACCGCCCTGGCGGCCGAGCTGCTGGTGGCGTCCTGGGGCGCGTTCAACCTGCCGGCCGACCCGGCGGTGCAGGAACCGGCGACCTTCATCGCCCATACGCTGATGTGGCTCGCCACCCTGGTGACGCTGATCACCGGCGCCCAGTACTGGGAACAGACCCGCAAGGCGCTCAGCGCGCAGGAAACGTAGGAGCTGTGGCTGCGTCCTTTTCCTCCCCTGCGTAGCGGGGGAGGAAAGAAGAACTCAGGCCGACGCCTTCTCGGCGACGCGGGCCTTCACGCGGTCCTGCCAGGCGGCGAGGTTCTTGTTGTCGGGGTCCAGGGCTTGCCCGACCGTGGCGCCGAACTGGATGAAGCAGAACAGCATGATGTCGGCCAGGGTGAAGCGCTCGCCGGCGATCCAGGTCTTGCCGGCCATCAGGCCGTCCAACCAGGCCAGCTTTTCCTTGGCGATTTCCTTCAGGTCGCTCGCGGCGTGCGGGATGGTGCGCATGCGGCTCTGGAACAGCGGCAGGCCCTCGGCGTAGCGGAAGCCGCTGGTCAGGGGTTCGCAGATGTTGAGGTCGAGGCGGCGCACCCACATGCGCGTCTCGGCGCGTTCTTCCGGCGTCGTGCCGATCAACGGCGGGGTCGGGTATTTTTCGTCCAGGTATTCGCAGATGGCGGTGATCTCGGCGAGCACGGTCCCGTCGTCGAGTTCCAGGCAGGGCAGTTGGCCGGCCGGGTTCTTGGCGACATAGCCCGGCTGGCGGTTCTCGCCGCCGACCAGATCGACCTTCTGGGTCGGAAGCTCCACGCCCTTTTCGGCCAGGAACATGGTCACGACCGCCGGATTGGGGCCCACCGAAGAATAGAGTTTCATGCCGTCCTCCCAGGACTTCTGTTTGGGCGGCATATCGCCTGCTTTACGCAGCGGCGATCAAGTCGGTTTCTCGCAGGCTCACCATCAACGGCAGGCCGCCGCGCGGCCGGATCGCGACATCGGCCGTCGGGAACACCTCGTGATCGAGGACGGGCGCAAACTGGAACCTGGCCAGCCAGCAGCTGAGGATCAGCGCGGCCTCGGCCTGGGCGAACTGGGCGCCGATGCAGACCCGCGGACCCGCGCCGAATGGCAGGTACTGGAAGCGGTTACGGCCCGCCTTGGCCTGCGGGCTGAAGTTTTCTGGATTAAACAGGTCGGGCTCTTCCCATAGGCGGGTATGGCGGTGGAGCACCCAGGGCCGGATGCTGACCATGTCGCCCTTGCGGATGCGGTGGCCGCAGAGTTCGTCCTCGGCCAGCGCCACCCGGTCGATGCGCACGACGGGCGGATAGAGGCGCATCGCCTCTTCCAGCACCATCCGCAGATAGGGCAGGCGAGCGACCACCTCCTCGGGGCCGCCGCCGGCGGCGAACGCGGCACGGGCCTCGGCGGCGGCGCGGTCCTGCACCGCTTGGTCCTGGCTCATCAGGTAGAGGCTCCAGGCGAGCGCGTTGGCGGTGGTCTCGTGGCCGGCGATGTAGAAGGTCACGGCATTGTCGAGCGCCAGCTTGGCCGCCGCGGCCGGGGACCTGCCCTCGCCGAACGCCTGCAGCAGCCGGGTCATGAAGTCGAGCGGCGGATCGGGGTCGGCCTGCCGCCGGGCGACGAACTCAGTCAGCCTGGCCAGGATGAATTTGCGGCCGATCTCGCCGCGGCGCGCGATGGGCGAGCGATCCAGCCAGGGCATGCCGATCAGGACGCCTAGCCGGTATTCCCCGACGGCGGCCAGCGCTGCGTGCATGTGCTCGGAGGCCTGCGCCGAGGTCAGGGAGGGCTCGTCGGAAAATAGCGCGCGGCTGATGACCTGCGCCGTGGTCCGGGTGGTCTCGGCGGCGACGTCGATCCGTCCCGGCGTCCAGCGATCGGCGGTGGCCTTCGCGGCCTCCACGAACAGCGGCATGAAGTGCGCCACGGCGCCGGGGGTGAAGACCGGGGCCATCAACCGGCGTTGCTCGCGCCAGGGTTCGCCGTCGCTGGTCAGCAGGCCCTCGCCGGTCAGGTTTCTGAGCATGCGCTTGACCAGCGGCGGTTTCGGATAGTTGGCGGCGTTGTCCAGCAGGACCCGGCCGATGGCCTCGGGATCGCTGATCAGATGCGTGCGCAGGGTGATCACCCTGCGAAACCAGTAATCACGTTCGAAGGCGAACTTCGGCCAGCCGACCAGAGCGTTCCGCGACATCTCGCCGAAGAACAGCCGCCAGATCGGCCGCAGGCGGTCCTCGCGCGCCGGCGCGGCCGGCCGGAAGCGGCTCTGGGCCTCGTTGGTCATGCCTGTCCCCTGGTCTCAACAAGGAAGGCTAGGCTTGGCGGCGCGCTCCGTCACACGACCTTTGATCACAGGGTCAGTGACGTGGGCTCACGACATCGGATTGGCGGGCGGCGAGGGCTCCGGCAGCGGGATGAACTCCTGGTCGTCGGCGTCGGGCAGCTTCATGCGCCCGGCCCGCCAGTCGGCCTTGGCCTGCTCCAGCCGCTCCTTGGTCGAGGCGACGAAGTTCCAGTCGATCAGGCGCGGGCCGATCGGCTCGCCGCCCAGCAGCATGACCACGGCGTCGGTGATCGCCGTGAACAGCACCGCCTGGCCGGGCAGGAAGACCATCATCTGGCCCTCGTGGTACTGATGGCCGTCCACCTCGACCACGCCCTTCGCCACATAGGCGGCGCGTTCGGGATACTCGGCCGGCAGATCGGCCTGGGCGCCGGCGTTCAGATGCCAGTGCACATAGAACATCGGCGAGTGGGTCTTCACTGGCGACTTGGCGCCAAAGGCCTCGCCGGCGATCAGGCGCGCCCACAGGCCGCCTTCCTCATAGGTCGGCAGCACGTCGGGGGCGTAGTGGTTGAACGAGGGGGCGATCTCCTCGTCCTCCACCGGCAGGGCGATCCAGGTCTGGATGCCGTCCATGCGCCCGCCATGTTCGCGCAGGGTCTCGAAGCGTTCGGAGTGGGTGATGCCGCGCCCGGCGGTCATCCAGTTCACCTCGCCCGGAAGGATGGGTTGGGTGACCCCGACCGAGTCCCGGTGGGTCATGGCGCCGTCGAACAGATAGGACAGGGTCGACAGCCCGATATGCGGGTGGGGCCGGACATCGACCTCCTTGCCGAACCCGGCCTGGAAGTCGGCAGGGCCCATGCGGTCGAAGAAGATGAAAGGCCCGATCATCCGCCGCTTGGCGTAGGGCAGGACGCGCCCGACCTCGAACCCGCCGAGGTCCTTGCGCCTTTGGTCGATGACAAGGTCGATCATTTTTCGCCTCCGCGCGTTTGCTCCCTGAAGGGCAGGGAGCAAATATGGAGGCTAGCCTTGCGCGCTCACATAGGGGCTGACAAGGCCGAGCGGCGCGGCGGTGGTGTGCTTCACCGAGCGGATCACGATGCGGCTCTCGATGTTGGAAACCAGGCCCAGCGACAGGATCTTTTCGCGCAGGAAATCGTCGAAGGCGTGCATGTCGCGGGTGACGACGCGCAGTTCGTAGTCGGCCGAGCCGGTCACGGTCGCGCACTGGACGACTTCGGGCAGCTTGGTGATCGCCGTTTCGAAGGCGTCGAGATTGTCCTTGGTCGGCAGGCTAAGCTTGACCGTGCAATAGACCTCGAAGCCGAGACCCAGCAGGTCGCGGTCCAGAATGGTCACCCGGCGTTGGATAATCCCGGAATCTTCGAGGCGCTTGATACGCCGCCAGCAGGGGCTGGAGGACAAACCGACCCGTTCAGCGATCTCGGCGACCGACAGTCCGGCGTCATGCTGGATAAGGTCCAGAATCTTGGCATCGACAGCGTCGAGGGCCTCGGACAATATTTCCTCCATCAAACGGCGCTTATGAGCGTCATTCTTGCCCCGAAATGCCCTTGGAGGGGCACGTCTTTGGCAAGCAATTCCATCGTGCTTATATGATCTTCTATAGCCATTAGGGAGCTAAAAAGGAAAGATATTGCTATGCGGCACGTGGATGTGACGCTCGACGACAAGTTCCTGCTCACGGAAGGTCGAGTCTTCATCACCGGGGTGCAGGCGCTGCTCCGGGTGATGATGGATCAGCACCGCCTTGATCAGGCGGCCGGCCTCAACACCGCTGGTTTTGTCTCGGGTTATCGTGGTTCCCCGCTCGGCGGCCTGGATCAACAGGCCCATCGCGCCGAGAAATTCCTTGAGCAGGCGCAGGTCGTCTTCAAGGAAGGCCTGAACGAAGACCTCGCGGCCACCGCCGTCTGGGGCAGCCAACAAGCCAACCTCTTCCCGGGCGCCAAGTTCGATGGCGTGACCGGCATGTGGTACGGCAAGGCCCCCGGCGTCGACCGAACGGGCGACGCCTTCAAGCACGCCAATTTTGCCGGGACCTGGGCCAAGGGCGGCGTCCTGGCCGTGGCCGGCGACGACCACAACTGCAAATCCTCCACCCTGCCGTCGCAGTCGGAATTCGCGTTCCAGGACTTCGAGATGCCGGTGCTGTCGCCGGCCGACGTGCAGGAGGTGCTGGACTACGGCCTGATGGGCATCGCCATGTCGCGGTTCTCCGGCCTCTGGGTCGGCCTGATCGCGCTGGCCGACACCATGGACAGCGGCGTGACCATCGATGTCTCCATCGACCGCCACCAGATCGTCGTCCCGACCAATTTCAATATTCCGGCCGGCGGCCTGGGCATCCGGCTCAAGGACCAGCCGCTCGACAAGGAACGGCGGCTCCGCAGCTTCAAGATCCCCGCCGCCCTGGCCTTCGCCCGCGCCAACAAGATCGACCGGGTGATGCTGGGCGCTGGCCGTCCGCGCCTCGGCATCGTCTGCCAGGGCCAGGCCTATAAGGACGTGATCGAAGCCCTGGCCGCCATGGGCATCTCGGCCAAGGAAGCCTCAGACCTCGGCGTCGCCATCTACAAGGTCGGCATGCCCTGGCCGCTGGAGCCGACCGGCCTGCGTTCGTTCGCCGCCGGCCTCGAGACCTTGATGGTCATCGAGCACAAGCGCCCGCTGATCGAGGTTCAGGCCCGCGCCGCCCTCTACGACTTGCCCGCTCACGCCCGGCCCAAGATTGTCGGCAAGACCGACGAGCAGGGCCATCCGCTGCTCTCGGAGCTGGGCTCGTTGTCGGTGGCCGAGGTGGCCTTGGCCATCGCCGACCGACTTCCCCCCGGTCCGCATATGGAGCGGGTCCATGACTATCTTTCCCGCGTCTCGGCCGCCTCCATGGCCGCCGTCACCCTGGCGGCCGAACAGCAGCGCAAGCCGTTCTTCTGCTCGGGCTGCCCGCACAACTCCTCGACCCGCCTGCCGGACGGCTCGCGCGCCCTGGCCGGGATCGGCTGCCACTACATGGCCAGCTTCTCCGATCCGCAGACCGACCTGAACAGCCACATGGGCGGTGAGGGGCTGAGCTGGGTGGGGGCCGCGCCCTTCACCACCGAACCGCATGTGTTCGTGAACCTGGGCGACGGCACCTACAACCACTCCGGTTCGCTGGCGATCCGGGCCTCGGTCGCGGCCGAGAGCCACGTCACCTACAAGCTGCTGTTCAACGACGCCGTCGCCATGACCGGCGGCCAGGCGGCCGAAAGCGGCTTCACGCCAGCCCAGATCACCCGCCAGCTCGCCTCCGAAGGCGTGGCCAAGACGGTGATCGTCGCCGACGACCCCAGCCGCTACGACGGCGTTCGTGATCTGGCGCCCGGCGTCGAAGTCAGGCCGCGTTCTGATCTGATCACCGTGCAGAAGGAACTGCGCGACACCCCCGGCACCACGGTCATGCTCTATGACCAGGTCTGCGCCACCGAGAAGCGCCGTCGCCGCAAGCGCGGCAAGATGGAGACCGCGACCAAGCGGGTGTTCATCAATCCGCTGGTCTGCGAGGGCTGCGGCGACTGCTCCAAGAAGTCGAACTGCGTCTCCATCGAGCCGCTGAACACTGAGTTCGGCCGCAAGCGGCGGATCAACCAGTCGAGCTGCAACACCGACTATTCCTGCCTCGACGGCTTCTGCCCGTCCTTCGTCACCATCGAAGGCGGCGAGAACGCCCACGCCAAGGCGATGCCGGCGTTGACCGCGGACTCCACCCCGCTGCCGACGTTTGAACCGCTGGTTGGCGTGCGCAACATCCTGTTCACCGGCATCGGCGGGACCGGCGTGACCACGGTCGCCTCGATCCTGGCCATGGCCGCCCATGTGGACGGCCGCGCCTCGTCGGTGGTGGACATGACGGGCCTGGCCCAAAAGGGCGGGGCGGTCTTCTCCCACGTCCGCATCGGCGAGACCGAGGACACCGTGGTCGGCGGCCGGGTGCCGGCGGCCTCGGCCCATGTGCTGATCGCCTGCGACATCCTCTCGGCGGCCGGCGCCGACGCCCTGGCGCTCTACGCCAAGGATCGCACCGTGGCGGTGGGCAACGAGGACTTCGCGCCCACGGCCGACTTCGTCACCGACCGCGACGTGCGCTTCGACGCCGGCTCGATGGCCCGCCGGATCAAGGCGGCCAGCAAGTCCTATGACGAATGCCCGGCGCACCACCTGGCCGAGATCAACTTCGGCGACGCGATCTACGCCAACATGATCATGGTCGGCTTCGCCTGGCAGAAGGGGCTGGTCCCGCTCTCCAGCCGCGCTGTCTATCGGGCCATCCGCCTGAACGGCGTCCAGGCCGAGGCCAATCTCCAGGCCTTCGAACTGGGTCGCAAGGTCGCGCACGATCCTTCGCAGCGTGGGCCGGCCGAGGCCGACGTGCCGACGCCCGAGACCATGCCGCTGGCCGAGCTGATCGCCCATCGCGGCCGCGAGCTCACCGCTTACCAGAACGCCGCCTACGCCCAGCGCTATCTGGATAAGGTGGCGAAGGCCGCCTCAGCCGAGGCGATTTTTGGCTCGGAAACCCTGACCCGCGCGGTGGCGACCAACCTCTACAAGCTGATGGCCTACAAGGACGAATACGAGGTCGCCCGCCTCTATACCGACGGCCGCTTCGCCGCCGAACGCAACGGGACCTTCAAGGGCGGCAAGACCAAGGTCTGGCTCGCCCCGCCGCTGCTTGCTCCCAAGGACGCCAACGGCAAGCCGAAGAAGATCGAGTTCGGCGGCTGGATGCTGGACGCCGCCTTCCCGATCATGGCCAGGATGAAGGGCCTGCGCGGCACCTCCCTCGACATCTTCGGCTACACCGAGGAGCGGAAGATGGAGCGTGGTCTGATCGCGCAGTACGAGGCGGGCCTCGACAAGGTGCTGGCCGGCCTGACCGCCGAGAACCTACCCTTGGCGACCAGGATCGCGGCGGTCCCGCAGGGGATCCGCGGCTTTGGCCACGTCAAGGACGCCTCGGTGAAGGTGGCCAAGGCCGACGAGGCCAAGCTCTGGAAGCAGTGGGAGACGGCGGCCTAGGGCCGCCGCAGACCATGCCTATTTGACCGCCGCCGTACGGATGGCGGCGGTCAGGCTGTCGCGCGCCGCGTTCAGTTCGGGCGTGTCGGCGGCCGGCCAGGCCGAATTGATGGCGATCACCAGCTTGTCTTGCGGGAAGGTGGTGATCGACTGGCCGAAGATGCCCAGCGCCTCATAGGACTTGGCCTTGGGGTTCACCCACCAGAAATAGCCATAGCCGCCAGCCTCGGGATGGGCCGGATCGACAGGGATGTGAGAGGCGGTGGCCTCCTTGGTCCAGCTCGCCGGGACCACCTGCTTGCCGCCCGCCTTGCCGCCGCCGAGGATGAACATGCCGATCCGGCCGTAGTCGCGCAGGGTCATCGACATGCAGCAGCCGCCGCGTTCGTGGCCGGCCACGTCCTCGACCCAGATGGCGTCCTGCTCCATGCCGAACGGCGCCCAGATCTTCTCCGACAGGTATTGCGCCAGCGGTTTGCGCACGGCGTTGGAGACCAGCACCCCGACCAGGTCGGTCTCGCCGGTCGAGTAGTTGAACTTGGTTCCCGGCGTCACGTCGCGCGGCAGTCGGCGCATGTAGCTGACCACCGGATTGACCCCCGGCTCGATCACCGACAGCCCGACCTTGGCGACGTCGGAATTGAGGTCGGTATAGTCCTCGTTCCACTTCACGCCGGAGGTCATGGTGATCAACTGGCCGACCGTCACGCCATCGTATCCGCCGCCCTTAAGCTCGGGGATATAGGTGGTCACCGGATCGTTCAGGCTCTTGATGTAGCCGTCCTGGATCGCCGCGCCGACCAGGGTCGAGGTCATCGACTTGGCCACCGAGAACGAGGTCCAGCGGTCGTTTGGCCCGCGCTCCAGGCCATAACGCTCCAGGATGACCTTGCCGTCCTTGATGACCAGCAGACCCGAGACCCGATAGGCGGCCATATAGGCCTCGACGCTCATCTCCTTGCCGCCGATGCTCACCTTCGGATCGATGGTCTTGCCAGCGGGCAGGGGGAAGACCTTGGCGCCGCGCGCCACGACCTTGTGCGCGGCCAGCTTCTCCATGGCCTTGTAGCCGTCCTTCTGCTGGTCCGGCGACCACATCAGGACCGAAGCGCCGATCGGTGGCGGGGTTTCCTGCGCCAAGGCTGCGGCCGGCAGCAGCGCCGCGGTCATGGCCGCCATCGCCAGTTTCATCTTCAGCATCATGGTCGCTTCCCGCCCTGGTTGTTGCAGTCAAGCTAGAGGGGCGTTGGCGGTTTGCATACCGACGGCGTTCGGCTACGCCAGGAGACATGGCGGATTTCGATTTCGACGCGGTGGTGGTGGGGGCCGGGGCTGTCGGCCTGGCCTGCGGGTATGCGCTGTCCAAGCGCGGGCTGGTCGTGGCGGTGCTGGAGGCTGGACCGATCATCGGAGAGGGCGTTTCGGCGCGGAACTCCGAGGTGATCCATGGCGGGCTCTACTATCCGACCGGTTCGCTGAAGGCGCGGCTCTGCGTGACAGGGCGGCGCGCGCTCTACGCGTTCCTCGACAGCCATAAGGTCGCCTACGACCGCTGCGGCAAGCTGGTGGTGGCGACCAACGCCGAGGAGGTCGGCCGCCTCGACGGGATTCTCGAGCAGGCCCAGACCAACGACGTTGAGGGTATGGCGCGGCTCTCCAAGGCTCAGGCCCTGGCCATGGAGCCGGAGCTCGCCTGTGAAGGCGCGCTGATCTCGCCGCAGAGCGGGGTGTTCGACAGCCACGGCTACATGCTGGCCCTGCAGGGCGAGATCGAGGCCGCCGGCGGCGCGGTGGTGACCGCAACGCCCTTTGAAGGCGCGACGCCGTTGGACGGCGGCGGCTTTTCAATTCGCGCCGGCGGCGCGGAGCCGACGACGCTGACCGCCCGCATCCTGGTGACGGCGCCGGGTCTGTCGGCCCAGGCAGTCGCCGCGGAAATCGAAGGCTTCCCGAAGGAGACCATCCCGCCAGTGCACTACGGCAAGGGTGTCTATTTCCGCCTCAGCGGCAAGGCGCCGTTCGCGCGGCTGATCTATCCGCCGCCGATCCCGGGCGCGTTGGGCACCCACTATCGCCGCGATCTCGGCGGGCAGGCGGTGTTCGGGCCCGACCTGCAGTTCGTGGACGAGATCGACTACAGCGTCGATCCGGCGCGGGCGGGCGAGTTCTACCGCTATATCCGCAAGTTCTGGCCGGGCCTGCCGGATGGCGCGCTGGCGCCTGACTACGCCGGCATCCGGCCCAAGCTGCATGGACCGGGCGAGCCGCAGCCGGATTTCCGGATCGACGGGCCGCAGGCGCATGGGATGGCGGGCCTCGTCACCCTGTTCGGGATCGAGAGCCCCGGCCTGACCTCCTCGCTGGCGATCGGCGAAGAGGTGGCGGGGCGGCTGGGGCTTTAGCTATCGCTCGTCATCCTCCGGTCAGCCGCAGGCTGATCCGGGGGACCCAAGCTGAGTTGCAGAACACGATAGGCCGTCCCCCGGACCGCCTTTCAGGCGACCGGAGGATGACGATGGTGGTGGTTACCCCTTCGGCGTGATCTTCAGCACGCGGCCCTTTTCGTTGTCCGTCGCCACGTAGAGCGCGCCATCGGGGCCGACGATGACGTCGCGGATGCGTTCGTTCTGGTCGGTCAGCAGGCGCTCCTCGCCGACCACCTTGCCGTTCTTCAGCACCAGTCGAGCCAGGTGCTTCTGGGCCAGCGAGCCCACGAAGACGCTGTCCTTCCAGGCTGGGAACAGGCTTGCGCCATAGAAGGCCATGCCCGAGGGGCCAATCACCGGGTCCCAGTAATAGACCGGCTGTTCCAGGCCCGCCTTGGCGGTGATCCCCTCGCCGATCGGCTTGCCGGAATACTCGATGCCGTAGGTGATGGTCGGCCAGCCGTAGTTCTTGCCCTTTTGCGGCTGGTTCAGCTCATCGCCGCCCCGCGCGCCGTGTTCGACCTCCCACAGCTTGCCGGTCTTGGGATCGATGGCGGCGGCCTGGATGTTGCGGTGGCCGTAGGACCAGATCTCAGGCTTCACGCCGGCCTTGCCGACGAAGGGGTTGTCCTTGGGGACCGAGCCGTCGGTGTTGATGCGGACCACCTTGCCCAACGTGCCGTCCAGTTGCTGGGCCTGGACGCGGCCGGGCAGGATCGAGCGCTCGCCGGTGGTGATGAACAGCGTGCCGTCCCGGGCGAACACCAGCCGCCCGCCATAGTGCAGGGTGGAGGCGAGCGACGGCGCCTGGTGGAAGATCACCTGGACGTTCTCGACCTTGCCGTCCGTCAGCTTCCCGCGAGCCGTGGCGGTGTTGTTGGTCCCGTCGGCCTGGGGCTCGGAATAGCTCCAGTAGATCAGGCCGGTCTGCGCGAATTTCGGATCGACCGCGAGGCCCAGCAGCCCGCCCTGGCCGCGGCCGTCCACGGCCGGCAGGCCGGCGACCGGCTCCGACAGCTTGCCGTCGGTTCCGAGGATGCGGAGCTGGCCGGTCGGCCGCTCGGTGATCAACAGGCGCCCGTCAGGCAGGAAGGCCAGGCCCCAGGGCTTGTTCAGCCCCTCGGCGATCGTCTGGACCTGATAGGCGACGTTGGAGGCCGCGGCCGGCGCGCGGGTCTGGCCGGCTACCGCGGGCTTCTGGTCCGGGGCGTTGGCGGCCTTGGTCTCGACAGGCGAGCGCGACGATGCGGCCGGGGTCTCGGCTTGACCTTCGGCGCCCCCGCAGGCTGCGACCAGGGCTGCTAGGGCGGTGGTGAGCAAGAGGCGGCGCATCGGTGTCTCCGGTGGTGAAGCTTCAGGTGCAGGTAGGGCCGAACGGTCTCGATAACCAGTGTTCGAGGTTTGTCGCGACCGCAAGGCGGCGTCAGGTTTTCGGCGTGATCCTCAAGACCCGCCCCTTGGGGCTGTCGGTGGCCACATAGAGCGCGCCGTCCGGCCCGACGATCAGGTCGCCGATGCGCTCGTTCAGCTCGGCGCGGATCTGACCGACGAAGGCCTGCTTGTAGGCGCGGCGAGGGTGGCGGCCGCGATGAGCAAGAGGCGTCGCATGTGAAGGTCTCCGGGGTCGAGCGGGTTCAGCCGGCCACGGCGACGATCGCCTCGTTCGGAGAGGCGCCTTCGAGGTGGATGAGCGACCACACGGCGAAGAAGAGCAACGGCCAGCGAACGCTATTCTGCGCTGTGAAGGCCGCTGCTGCGGAATCGGGGTCAAGAACCCGGCGGACGGCGGCGACCTGGCCGATCCGGCGGCCGATTTCGGCGGCGCGGGGCGCGATCCAGGCGTCGACCGGGACCGTGAAGCCCTGCTTGCGCGCCCAGGGCTCGGCGGCGGGGCAGGCGCGCTCCAGCCATTTGCGCAGCAGCCACTTCCCATAGCGTCCGCGCACCTTGAAGCGGTCGGGCAGGGGGAAGGCGAAGTCGGCGACCTGGGCGTCGAGGAACGGGGTGCGGCCTTCCAGCCCGTGCGCCATCAGGCAGCGGTCGAGCTTGGTCAGCAGATCGTTCGGCAGCCAGGTGGCGATGTCGGCCCATTGGGCCTGCTGCAGCCGGGTCAGGCCGGCCGGCGCCTTGGCCTGCTGGCGCCAGCGCTCGACGACGGCCGCGTCGGGCGTGCGCGGTTCGGCCGCCCGACCGCCCAGCCAGGCGGGGCGCAGAGCCCGGCGATAGCGGCCATAGCCGCCGAACAGCTCGTCTCCGCCCTCGCCGGTCAGCACGACGGTCAGGGTTCCCTTGGCGGCCTCGGCCAGCTTGTAGGTCGGCAGGGTCGCGTAGTCGGCGGTCGGGTCGTCCATCGCCCAGGCGACCTGCGGCAGGATCCGCCAGAAGTCTTCCTCGTCGAAGCGGGTCTCGCGCCAGTCGAGGTTCAGCGCCGTGGCCACCCGCTCGGCCTGGCCGCGTTCGTCACGCGCGCCGGGCGCGTCGAACCCGCAGGTGAAGGCCGTGACCGGCCGCGCGTTCAGCCGCGACATCAGGGTGGCGATGGTCGCCGAGTCGATTCCGCCCGACAGGAACAGGCCATAGGGCACGTCGGAGCGTTGGTGGACCTTGACGCTGTCCTCCAGCACCGCGTCCAGCCGCGAGAGCAGGGCCGCTTCGTCGCCGCCGCGCGCGGTCCTGGCCGGAACCGCCGGCCTGACGCCGTGCGGGATCAGCTTACCGTCCACCACCTCGACGATTTCGCCAGGCTCCAGGCGGCGCAGGCCCGCAAAGATCGTCTCGTCGGTCAGGGTGTAGTTGAAGGCCAGCAGTTCGCGGGCGCGGTCCTCCGACAGCTCCGGCGCGAGCAAGCCGGCGGCCAGGAAGGCGCGGGGCTCGGACGCGAAGGCTACCGTGCCCTCATGTTCCAGCACATAGAGCGGCTTGATGCCGAACGGGTCGCGCGCCAGCCAGGTCCGCCCGTCCGCGCCGATCAGGCAGAAGGCGTACATGCCGCGCAGGCGCTGGAAGGCGGCTGGTCCCTCCTGGGCGTAGATGTGCAGCAGCGGTTCGAAGTCCGAGCCGGTGGCCAGCTGGCCCTTCAGGCCGAACTCCTCGGCCAGTTCGAGATAGTTGTAGATCTCACCATTGCCGATGACCGTGCAGCCGGCGCCGTGCAGGGGCTGCCAGCCGCCCTCCAGGTCGATGATCGACAGCCGCGCGTGGGCCAGCGAGCGGCCGGGCGCGTCCTCGACGAAGACCCCGTTCGGCCCGCGATGGGTCAGGGCCTCGATCATGGGCCGGGCCGAGCCGCCCGGGCCGATCAGGCCGGCTATGCCGCACATCAGTGCGCTCCGAAGTCGGCGAACAGCTCGCGCCACTGGGCGACCACGGCGGTGGGGGAGAACTCGGCCTCCACCCGCTGGGCGCCCTGTTGCACCAGGCGGGCGCGCAATATCGGGTCGGCGATCAGCCGATTGACCCCTTCGGCCAGGGCCTGCGCGTCGTCGATCGGGACCAGCAGGCCGTCCTCGTTGTCGCGAATCAGGGCCGACGGTCCCTGGCTGGCGGCGGCGATAACCGGCAGTCCGTGGGCCCAGGATTGGATGACCACATTGCCCAGCGGCTCGTATCGCGATGGAAAAACGCAGATGTCGGCGGCCCGGTAGAGCGCCGAGGGGTCGGTTCGCCAGCCCAAGAATCGCACGCGCTCGCTCACGCCCAGCACATGAGCCATGGCGCGCAGCTTGGCCTCCAGCCCGCCGACCCCGGCGATCCACAGGTGGGCGTCGGGGATCTTGGCGAGCGCGGTCAGCGAAACGTCATGGGCTTTCGAATCATGCAGGCGGCCCATGGCCAGCAGCAGCGGCACGCCTTCCGGCGTGTTCAGGCTGGCCCGGTCCGTCGGCGCGGCGTCGACGGGCGCGGCGGCGAAATTGGGGATGTGGCGCACCTTGCCGGCCGGCCAGCCCTGGCTCACTACCCAGTCGGCGATGTCCTCGGTGTTGGCGACCAGATGGTCGAAACCCTTGTAGTATTTGAGGTTGTAGTAGCCGCCGAGCCGTCCGACCCGCGCCCAGGGGCCGCTTGGCGTGTGGCGCGCGGCCCGGTTCATCCAGGCCAGGGCCAGCTTCACGTCATGCTTCTGGGCGAGCCCTTTCAGCTTTGGCTTGGTGAGAATGTCGAGCGGCCCGCCGAATCGGAAGACCCCCGACGGCACGCCGATGCGGGCCAGGGCGGCCTCGCGATTGGCGTTCGTGCGGATCGCGGCGACCTGCCTGACCCCGTCGTCGGCAAGGGCCGCGACCAGATCGAGGAAGTAGGTTTCCGCTCCGCCTTCGCCGGCAGTTCCGAGGAGATGGAGGACGCTCATGCGAGGCAGAACCTAGCCGGGCTTTGCGCCGCACCCAAGCCGCTTGAAGATCAGAAAAAGCCCCCCTATAAACCGCGCCTCGCCGAAAGGTCCGGCGGCTGGGTAGCTCAGATGGTTAGAGCGGTGGATTCATAACCCACAGGTCGGCGGTTCGATCCCGCCCCCAGCCACCAATGTTTTCAATGACTTAGTGATTCTTCCCAACGCCTGTTTGGCGAATGGGGCACACATGGGGCACAAGAGGTAGGGCATATTCTCGTTGTCATGCCCCCGTGGTGAGCACGATTGAGGCGAGATTTGCCCCAAAGCGGACTGAAAATATTCGGTCAGAATGGGCGCGCAGACCGGAAATTCGAGGTCCTGCCGTCCGAATCATCGCCAGAGCTCACCGCATCAGAGCGCGTGCGTGACTAGAGTGGCGCCTATCAGCGAGGCGGATGCTGAAACGATCTGAATAGGCGTGCTCAACGCCGGTGCGGTTTGAGGCGCCAGTTTATCGGCGGTTACCGTCCTTGTGGCCGCGCAAAAAGCGATGGCCCTCCGGGGCTCGTCGGCGCTCAAATAGGCCTTTCGACCTTGGCGGCGATCTAGAACACGCCGGCGCGTTGGCCGATGAACGCGATCGCGATGACGATGAGGACGACCTGAATGATCCAATTCAGTGGCGACGGGATCGGCATCTTCTGCACGGCGAACAAGGCAAGCGCCAAGAGCACGACGACGACGAGGATGAGGATCAGAATGGACATAAGAGCCAAACCTCCACCGTAGGGGAAGGTTCCATCCCGCTAGGCTATGGCGTGTCACATCGACACTAGGATTTGGCTCGTCCGGCTCAACTGCAGCTATGATCGCCGGGAGGGCAGCGACGGACGAGAAGAATATTGGAGAGCCGCCCAGCTCAGCGCGCCGCCTTGGGTCTCTGGATTTCGAACCTGGATGGGAGCCCGTTCCGCGTCAGAAATCGAACGCGATCTGATTGCTGCTTGGCCGCGGCCGTGGCCGACGGCGCGTCGGTTGGGCCGCGCGGCATGTCGTTGACCTGAAGCGTTTGGTGGCGGCCCGCACTGACCCGCATCTTCAAGACCCATCGGGGAAGGACCCAGGGGGCTGAACGAACGACCAGCGTCCCTCCGGCGGATGCAGACGCTATAGGCCGGCGGCGGTGTCGCAAACGAGTTGGATCGGCGCGCTGACCTCGATGACGGGCGTCTCCCAGGGATGGGCCAAGACCAGCGCGTCGATCACCTTGGCGAACTCAGGGTCGGAAACGGCGGCGTCGACATAGGTCGAGATGATGGCCGTGGGCGACAGCGTGCGCTCGCCAGGCTGGCCCGATGTCGGGTTGGCGCGCTCAGTCGAGGTGAACCCCTCCAAGCCGAAGGAGACCTCGAAGACGCCCCTATACAGGTC
The DNA here is from genome assembly GCF_001429025.1 of Phenylobacterium sp. Root700. Taxonomy (GTDB): domain Bacteria; phylum Pseudomonadota; class Alphaproteobacteria; order Caulobacterales; family Caulobacteraceae; genus Phenylobacterium. The sequence goes on from NZ_LMHT01000007.1 coordinate 222,393, forward strand.
GAAATCGCCCAACTGATCGGACGCGCGAATGACCGCCAGGATCGCGGCCGCGGCGTCGTCGCGCTCGATGGCTTCCAGGTCGCCTCCCGCCAGCCGCTTCAGGGTTTCGGCCGAGATCGGGCAGTGGATCGTGACTTTTCTTGCGCTGCGAAGGGCGATGGCTCCGGTCATTCGGCTCAACGTACGAAGGGGAAGGTCAGGGTCAGGATGGCCACGACGCTCATCACCACGCCGAGGACGATCGCCCATTTGAAGGTGAACTTCTGATGGTCGGCCAGTTCGACCTCGGCCAGGGTCACCAGCAGGTAGGTGGACGGCACCAGCGGGCTGAGCAGGTGGAACGGCTGGCCCATCAACGAGGCGCGGGCGATCTCCACCGGCGTGATCCCGTAGTGCCCGGCGGCCTCGGCCAGGATCGGCAGGACGCCGAAGTAGAAGGCGTCGTTGGAGATGAAGAAGGTGAAGGGCAGGCTGAGCGCGGCGGTGATCGGCGCCATGTAGGGGCCCATGGCCGGCGGGATGATCGCCACCACGCTGCGGGACATGGCGTCGACCATGCCGGTGCCGCCCAGGATGCCGGTGAAGATGCCGGCCGCGAAGATCAGCGAGACCACGGCCAGGACGTTGCCGGCGTGGGCGGCGATCCGCGTCTTCTGATCGGCGATGTTCGGGTAGTTCACGATCATGGCGATGGCGAAGGCCAGCATCATCAGGATCGGCAGCGGCAGGATCCCGACCACCAGCAGCACCAGCAGCGCGGCGGTGAGCGCGGCGTTGAACCAGATGAGGTGTTCGCGGCGCGCCTCAACGTTCTGGGAGACGCAGACCTCGATGAACTCCTCGACCGAGGTGTCGACGACGATGTCGCCGATCCGGGCCCGCTCGCTGCGGCCGAACATGTAGGCCAGGCCGACCAGGAACAGCAGCCCGCCGATCATGGCCGGGATCAGCGGCACGAAGACGTCGGAGGGATCGACGCCCAGCGCACTGGCGGCGCGGGCGGTCGGGCCGCCCCACGGGGTGATGTTCATGACACCGCTGGTCAGCATCAGCAGGCAGACCAGTTTCAGGCGGCTCATGCCCATGCACTTGTAGAGCGGCAGCAGGGCCGCGGTGGTGATGACGTAGGTGGTCGATCCGTCGCCATCCAGCGAGACCAGGGCGGCCAGCAGAACGGTCCCGATCGAGATGCGGACTGGATCGGCGTGCACCAGGCGCACCAGGCGCCGGACGATCGGATCGAACAGCCCGCTGTCGTTCATGATCCCGAAGAACAGGATGGCGAACATCAGCATGACGCCGGTCGGAGCCAGCTTGCCGATCCCTTCCAGCATCATCGGACCCAGGCCCGACACCTCGCCGGCGAACAGGCCGAAGATCACCGGGATGACGATCAGCGCGACCAGCGGCGTCATCCGCTTGGTCATGATCAGGACCATGAAGCTGGCCACCATCGCAAAGCCGAGGAACGTGATCATGCAGCGGTCAATCCGACGGTCGAATGGGAGCAGTCGCCTCGGCGTTCAATCGGTGGGGCGATCGGCGCGGGCGCCCGCGCCTGGGCGGGCTTGAGCAGAACCATAGGGCCGCAACCTTTCACGGAACTGTCGCGGCTGGGCGCTCATGAGGCGGCGAGGACGCCCGACTCCGGGACGCCCTGGAGCGTCACCGTCACCAGCAGACCGGAGGCGAAGTTCCGGGAGTCCTCCATGGCGACGCGAGCCTCCAATCGTCGCGCCAGGGTCTGGACGATCGCCAGGCCCAGCCCCGTCCCGGGCTGGGCCCCGTCGCGGGTCAGCCGGGCGAAACGCTCGAAGACCTCCGCCCGCTGGTCGTCTGGAACGCCGGGGCCGTCGTCCTCGACCTCCAGGATCGGCCTGCCGTCGGCATGGCGCACGCGGACCACGACCCGGCCGCCGGGGCGATTGTAGCCGACCGCGTTGTCGACCAGGTTGGCGAGGACTTCGCCCAGCAGGAACGGCTCGGCCAGCGCCAGGATCTGGCCGTGGGCCTCGTCCTCGAAGCTGATGTCGACATCCGCGGCCACCGCCTGGGGAGCTCGTTCGCCGGTGATCTCGGCCGCCAGACGGGCCAGATCGACGGGCGTGCAGATCAGACCTTGGCCCTGTTCCTCCGCCCGCGCCAATAAGAGCAACTGGGCGAGCAGGCGTTCGAGACGGCTGGCGGCGGCGTCCACCTCGTCCAGCGCCGCACGGGCCTCGGCCGGCGTGGGCGATCCATGGCGCGCCAGGGCCAGGTGGGTGCGCAGGGCGGCCAAGGGCGTGCGCATCTGGTGCGAGGCGTCGGAGGTGAAGCGCCGCATGCCGGCGGTGGAGTTCTCCAGCTGGTGGAGCAGGGCGTTGAAGGCCCCGACGAACGGCCTGATCTCGCGCGGGGTTCGTTCGATGGACAAGGGCGACAGGTCGACCGGCCCCGACAGCCAGCGTCCCTCGACCTCGCGCCGCAACTGGTCGAGCGGCCGGAGCCCCCAGGCCACGGCGGGCGGCACCAGGAAGGCCGCCCCCACCACCAGCAGGCCGACCAGGGCGGCGAGTACGGCGGCCAGCCGAAGTTGCAGCTTGTTGCGGGCCTTCATGGTCTCGGCGACCTGGACCACGACCGGCTCGGCCACCCGGGGAATACGCTTGGCGACCGCGGCGACGCGTACGGTCATGCCGCGGAACTTGGCGTTCCGGACCTGGGGTTCGCCGAGCACCAGGGCGGAGGTCTCGGGGACGGGAAGGTCGCGGTAGCCGCTCAGCAGGACGTCGCCGTGGCGGACGCTGTAATAGACGTTGTCGCGCTCGGAATCCTCGAGCATCCCGAACGCCGCCGGCGGGAGGTCCAGGGTGATTTCGCCATCCTCGATCGCCAGGGTTTCGGCGATGGCGGTCAGGGAGCCGAGCAGCACGCGGTCGCTGGTTTTCTGGGTCAGGCTGTGGATCAGCACGCCGCTGCCGACGGCCAGCAGCACGGCCAGCAGGACCAGCGGGCCGACGATGACGGTCAGGAGACGTGCAAGCAGCGAAGGGGCTTCGCCGGCGACGTCCTGCGTCACGAACAGTCGATCATATAGCCGACTCCGCGGATCGTGCGGATCAGCGGACCGGTGGCTTCCAGCTTCTTGCGCAGGCGGCCGACATAGACCTCCAGCGCGTTCGGGCCGACCGGATCGTCATAGCCGAACACCTCGTTCTCGAGCCGCTCGCGGGTGACCACCTTGCCGGCGCGGGTGGCCAGGCCTTCCAGCACGGCCCATTCGCGGCGACGCAGATCGAGCGCTCGCCCGTCGAGGTGGGCGACGCCGGCCGAGCGATCCACGCTGAGCGCGCCGAGCGTCAAAGTAGGGGCCGGATCGCCTGATCCGCGCCGCATCAAGGCCCGGACCCGCGCCGACAGTTCGATGGGGTCAAAGGGTTTCAACACGTAGTCGTCGGCGCCGAGGTCCAGGCCGGTCACGCGGTCCTGCACGGTGTCGCGGGCGGTCAGCATCAGGATTGGGGTCTTGGAGCCGCGGGCGCGAATCTTCTTCAGCACCTCGAAGCCGCTCAGGCCCGGCAGGGTCACATCGAGGACGATGGTGTTGTAGGGCTCGCTCGCCTCGATATCGAGCGCGGCCTCGCCCTCGACGACATGGTCGACGGCGTAGCCGTCCTTCTTGAACGTCGCGATCACCCCACGGGCGAGGGCCGCATCGTCCTCGACCACCAGAATACGCAACGTTCCCTCCGATTTTTCTCTATCTTGTTCGTTGCGCGCATCTTTCGCCAATCGGGGGGCGTCGCGCAATCGTCCTGGGGGGAGAAGAGGCATGTTGCTGTCTCGCAGAGGCCTGGTCGCGGCCGCCGGCCTGTTGGCGCCGCAGCTCCCGGCGACCCGCGCGGAGGCCAAGCCCCCGGCCGGCTATCCCCGTTCGTACAAGAACCTGATCGCCGCGGCGGAGAAGGAAGGCCGACTGGTCGTCTACGCCAACACCGACACCGCCAGCATGGCCGGGACCCTGAACGACTTCCGCCTGGCCTATCCCCGCATCCGGGTGCGCTATGAGGAGCTGAGCGCCTCGGATCTCTATCGCCGTTTCATCGCCGAGAACGCCAAGGGCCCCGCATCGGCCGACCTCGTCTGGAGCTCGGCGATGGACCTGCAGGCCAAGCTGATCAACGACGGCTACGCCCAGGCCTACGGCTCACCGGAAAAGCCGAACCTGCCGTCTTGGGCGGTGTGGAAGAACGAGGGCTGGGGCGTGACCGCCGAGCCTATCGTGTTCGCCTACAACAAGGCGCTGATGGCGGCCAAGGACGTCCCCGGCAGCCACGAGGCGTTTGAGCGTCTTCTGCGCACCAAGCCCAAGGCCTATCGCGGCAAGGTGGCGACCTACGATCCGGCCAAGAGCGGCGTCGGGTTCCTCTACTTGTCGCAGGACCTGCGGGTCAGCCGCGACACCTGGAAGCTCATCCGCGCGCTCGGCGCGGTGGAGCCCAGGCTCTATGACTCGACCCTGGCGATGATCGATAAGCTGGCGGCCGGCGAACACCTGATCTCATACAATGTCATCGGTTCGTATGTGTTGGAGCGGGCCAAGCGCGATCCGTCGATCGGGATCGTGTTCCCGGCCGACTACACCCAGGTGATGTCGCGGATCGCGTTCATCTCGAAGGAAGCGCGCAATCCCAATGCCGCGCGATTGTTCCTCGATCATCTGCTGTCGCGGCGCGGCCAGCAGCAGCTGGCGGCCCGCAGCATGGGGCCGGTGCGCATCGACATGCCCAACTCCGGGGTCCCGGCGCCGCGGCCCGATCAGATCCAGGCCATTCCGGTGGGACCTGGCCTACTGGCCAATCTCGACCAGATCAAGCGCGCCCGGTTCTTGCGTGACTGGAACAAGGCGCTGGGCCGAGACGGCTAAACTCGGCGGATGATCGGCAGGGTCACGCTGGAGGCTCGCGCCGCATCGACGAAGACCTTGTTCGTGGCCACCCGGCTCTTTGTCCACTTACCCTCGGGATCGCCGGTGTTCGGGTTCAGGTCGAAGTGCGGGAAATTGCTGGAGGAGATGTCCAGCCGGATCCGGTGGCCGCGCTTGAAGAGGTTCGAGGTCGGGAAGGCGGCGATCTTGATCTTGTAGGCCTTGCCCGGGGTCATCAGGCTGGGAGCTTCCCAGGAGTCGCGATAGCGACAGCGCAGGATGCCGTCCGTCAGGTTCATGGCGAACCCTTCGGGATAGTCCTTGTTCGGTGGATAGACGTCGATCAGTTTGATCGTGAAGTCGGTGTCGGGGCAGTCCGAGGCGATCCACAGGTCGGCTTCTATCGGGCCGGTGATCTCCATGTCGTCGTCCAGCGCCGGGGTCTGGAAGACCAGCAAGTCAGGCCGTTCCGCCAGCGGCCGATAGGGCGCGCGCGATCCGAAGAAGTCGGGGCCTTCGCGTTGATCGAAAGCGCCGCCGACCATGACCGGTTTGCCCGAAGTCACCGTGCCGCCGATGGTCGGGACGGGATGCTTGGGGTCGTACTTGAAGGCCCGGGCCTTCGCGCCCTTGGCGGGGGCGGCCTCCGAGAGGGTCCCGTCGCCGTGCAGGTGGAACATCGCGTTGCGGGCGGCGGGCAGGGGCCAGTCGGCCTCGGCGCGCCACTGGCCGCCATGATCCATACGGCCCTCGGCGTTCTTGGCGCCGGATCCGCCGCCCATGACGAAGATGCGAACCTTCGGTTCCTTGTCGACGCCGTTGGCCTCACCCTTCAGGTAGCGGTCGAACCAGCGCTTGCGCATGGTGGTCAGGTCGGGCGCGAGATTGCCGAACAGGGTCGAGCCCGGCCCGAAATCGACGTCGCCGGCGAAGGTCTTGTTGTTGTCACCGTGAGTCCAGGGGCCGAGGATCAACCGCACCGGACCGCGTTTGGCCTTCGACAGGGCGATGTAGTTGTCGGTGGCGGTGCGCGGATAGGGGTCGAACCAGGACGACATCCAGGTCATCGGCGCGTCGCTGAACTGGTCGTAGAAACCTTCGGCGTAGATGCCGAGCTGCTTCCAGAAGCCGTTGAAGTCGCCGGCTTCCCACTGATCAAAGACATAGTCCTCGTACTCGGGAACCAGGCTGAGCGGGGAGTGGCCGCGCGACCAGGGCATGCGGGCGAACCAGTCGCGGATGTCGACGGCCTTCAGCGCGGCGGTCTTGGCCGGATCATCGCGGATCTCCGGGGCCTCGAAGGCGGCGTTGTAGGCCCAGGTGGCCTGCTTCAGCTCGAAGGCGCCGCCCTGGCGAATGCCGCCCTGATAGGCGTTGGAGAAACCGCCGGAGTCGATGAACAGCGCTGAGACGCCGGGCGCGTTGGCGCTGGCCAGGGCGCCGACCGTGTGGGCGCCGTAGGACAGGCCCTGGGCGCCGATCTTGCCGTTGCACCAGGGCTGGGCGATGAGCCAGGCGCAGCAGTCGTAGCCGTCGGCGCCGTCGCTCAGATACTTGACGTACTCGCCTTGCGAACCGCCGCGGCCGCGGCAGTCCTGGTGAACCACCACATAGCCGTGGCTGGCCAGCATGTTGGCGATGGCGGCGCTGGCGTGACGAACACCGTCCTGCGACTTGCCGTAGGGGGTGCGCTCCAGGATGACCGGGAAGCGACCGGCCAGCGGTTCGGCGCCGTGGGCGGGCAGGTAGATGTCGGTGGCCAGGCGCACGCCGTCACGCATGGCCACCATCACGTCGCGGCGCACGACGACGTCGAACTGGCCCTTATCCACGGCCGCCGCGGCGGCCGAGGGCAGGGCGAGGAACGCCGCCAGTTGCAGGAACCGGACGCCCAGGTCGCGGCGATTGATCGGGCCACCCATGACGTCCGGCATGACGGCTTGCTCCTTAGAACTTGGTCGAGACGCGGAAGTACAGATACCGGCCGCGGATGTCGTAGGTGTAGATGTCGAAATTGATCGGGTTGTTCGCCGCCGAGGCTGGCGGTTGCTGATCAAAGACGTTGTCCATGCCCAGCGTGAAGTTGGTGTCGATGTCGGGCATCGTGTAGCCGACCTGGGCGTCGTGATAATAGATCGCCTTGACCGTGCCGCCGTTGACCGCGTTGTTCGGGATGTCCTTGGTCGACCCGATGTAGCGGGTCTTCCAGCCGGCGTCGAAGTCGCCGTTGGTGTAGCGGACCGAGGCTTGGCCCTTCCAGCGCGGGAAGGTCGAGCGGGGCAGGTCCGACTTGCCAGTGCGGTCGTCGACGACGATGGAGCCGTCGGGCTGCGGCACCGAGGTGCGGTACTTGTCGAGGTAGGAGACGTCCAGGGTTCCCTGGAAATTGCCCCAGTCGGTGGAGATCCCGTAGCGGGCGACCGCGTCGACGCCGGCCACTTCGATGCTGGAGAGGTTCACCACGGCCTGGGTCAGGCGCGAGACCTCGCCCGTCGATTCCCGTTGGACCAGATTGCAGAAGGTCAGGGTGTTGGCGCAGGCGGCCAGCACCTGGGTCGCCGACTGCGAGGCGATGGCGTCGTCGACCTTGATCTGGAACCAATCGACGGTCAGCGAGAAGCGCGGAATGGCCGACGGGGTCAGGACCACGCCGAAGCTGTAGGTCTCGGCGGTTTCGGGCTCCAGCTCCTTGTTGCCGGAGGTGACGCCGGCGATCAGGCCGCCGTTGAACTGCGACTGGTTGTAGGTGGTCGGCACGCCGGCGCAGCCGGGCTTGCCCGCGCCGCCGCCGTTGCAGGGATCGACGGCCGGGAAGTTCTGGCCGCGCGAGCTCTGGTACAGTTCCAGGATCGACGGCGCCCGGAAGCCCTGGGAATAGGTGCCGCGGAACAGCACCTCCTCGATCGGGCGATAGGACAGGCCAAGCTTGCTGGTCGCCTTCCCACCGACGGTCGAATAGTGCGAGTAGCGAACCGCCGCGTCGAGCTCGAGGCGGTAGACGCCCGGCAGATCACGCAGCAGCGGGGCGCTCACCTCGGCATAGACTTCATGCAGGTCGTAGGAGCCGCGGGTCGCCGTGCGCGGCGTGCCGCCGGTGGGCGACTGGGCCGAACCGCTGATCGGCGGCAGCAGGATCGACTCCGACGAGGCGAAGGCGTCGGGGATGTCGTAGGCCGACTCCTTGCGGTACTCGTAGCCCGCCGCGAAACCCATGGTCCCGGCCGGAAGCTGGAACAGCTCGCGCGAAACGTTGGCCGCGAAGTCGTACTGCTTGGCACCGTTCTCGTCGGTGGAGGTGTTGCCGATATAGGCCGCCATTTCCGGGGTGATCACGCCGAAGATGTTCAGCGGCGTGCAGCCGGCCGTGGCCGCGCAGACCGCCGGAGAGCCCAGGGCGCGCAGCACGTTCTCGTAGTTGACGCCGCCCTCGCTGCGGAACTTCGCCTCGTTGGTGGAGTAGGACGCGAACATGTCCCACTTCCACTCGCCGGCCAGTTCGAAGCGGCCTTCGAGGCCGCCGGCGATACGGACGGTGTCGACCTCCTGGAAGCTGCCCAGCATGCCCATCTCCGGCGCATAGCGCTGGATGCGCAGTGAGTTGCCGCTGAAGGCGAGTGCGTTGGCCAGCGGCACGCCGTTGGCGGTCCCGAAAGGATTATAGGCCTGGTCGCGGGCGATGATGATCCCGTTCGAGCCACGCACGTCCAGCAGCGGCGGACGGAACACCTGGCTGGAGGTGCGGTGGCTGTAGAGGGCTTCGATGCGGCCGGTGGTGTTCTCGGTCAGCTCATAGGTGAAGCGGCCGAAGATGCCGGTCCGCTTGCTCGGGCCGACCGAATAGAGGCCCTGGGTGATCGGGTTGTAGTCGTCGGCCGGCAGGCTGGCCGTGCGGAAACTGTTGTCGGCCGAGGCGCCTGAGCCGATGTTCGTCACGCCCGGCAGGCGGGTGATCGGATTGGCGCTGGAGGCGAAGCCCGCGCCCGTGCCGAAATAGGCGTTGTTGGCCAGGCCCGGCAGCGCATAGAGCCCGCGCGGGCTGGGCGGCGCCGCGGTCAGCGGGGTCAGGGCGCGAACGGTCAGCGCGCGGTCCGAGGTGAGGATTTCCTTCGTGTCGCTGTAGCTCGCCGAGACCAGCACCGAGCCGCGGTCGAAACGCTTGCCCCAGTTGAGGTAGCCGCTCAGGTTCTCGTTGTCGCCGCGGTCGGTGATCCCGGCGCGGACATTGGCTTCGAAGCCGTCGACATACTTCTTGGTGAAGATGTTGACGACGCCGGCGATGGCGTCGGCTCCGTAGATCGCCGAGGCGCCGTCCTTCAGGACCTCGACGCGGTCGATCATGCCGAGCGGGATGGTGTTCAGGTCGACGAAGTCGCGGAAGCTGCGGCCGCCGACCGCGTTCACCCAGCGATGGCCGTCGACCAGCACCAGGGTGCGGTTGCCGCTGCCCTCGGCGCTGCCGAGATAGCGCAGATTGATCGAGCTGACGCCGTAGGACGTGCCTTGGGTGCCGTTGGAGTTCAGGCTGACGCCGACGCTGGGCATGCTCTGCAGAACTTCGCCGACCGAGGTGGGCGCGGCCTGGGCGATCTCTTCGGCGCCGACCGTGGTCAGAGGGCCGACCGTGGTGGCGTCGCGGCGGATGCGCGAGCCGGTGACGACGATCTCTTCCACGGCGCTGGCGCGCGCTTCGCCATCCCCAGCCGGCACGGTCTGCGCGTGAGCGACGCCGCCCAGGCTGATCAACAGCGCGGCCACCGATGCGCTCGCCATCATGCGATTGGTTGTCTTCATCACCAGCTCTCCCCTCGTGACGCAGGACGCCCCCTCGGCGTTCGCATTCGCGGTTCTTCACCCTGCGTGGAGGACACTAGGCGCGGAAAACTGTCATCTAGCTGTCGTGGGATACTGGTGAAGCACCAAAGTCGCGGCTGTGGCGCCAACAAGAACGCCCGGATGACCAGCGGCCAGGCCTATCGAGAGCCGCGGCCGCATAAGCTCAGGCGCCACTGCGCCGGACACGTTTGGAAGGGCGACGAGAGAGTGATGTGAACCGGTCGAACCGGGAAGCGCGAAAACCTAGCGCGCCAGAGGACTTACAGCCCGTGCTTTATGAGAACCTGTGATGATGATCGACCCTCCTAATATCGTGCTTGTGCCAGGCTACATGCTGGACCGCGACCTATGGACCGAGTTCGAGGCCGGACTGGCCGCCGTAGGGCCGCAGGGCCTGAGCCTTCATCACGCCGATCTCTCGCAAGACGCGACCATCGAGACGATGGCCGCGAGACTGCTGGCGGCCGCGCCTGAGCGCTTCGTCCTGGTTGGGTTCTCGATGGGCGGCTACGTGGCGCGGACGGTCGTTCGCTCGGCGCCGCAGCGCGTGCTGGCTCTTGTCCTGATCGCAACCTCTTCGGAGGCCGATTCCGATATCCAACGACAGCGGAAGGAAGCTGTCGCTCGCTCGTTTGACCCTTCGAGGTTTGCAGGCCTTAGCCGTTCGGCTGTTCTGTCATCCGTCGCGCCCGCGCACGCCGACAGCTCGATCATCGGCCGCATTCAGGCCATGGGAGACCGGCTGGGCGGGGGCGTGTTCCAGCGTCAATCCGCGTTGGTCAGGACGAGCGACGCCGACCGCCTTGGAGAAATCTCCTGCCCGACCCTGATCGTCGCGGGAGCGGAAGATCGACTACGTCGGTTGGATGAGGCGAAGGCCCTCCACGACGGCATCCCACATTCGACGCTGGCCGTGGTCCCCGGCTCAGGCCACATGATCCCGTTAGAGGCGCCAGAGGACCTAGTGGAAATCGTCGCGCCTTGGTTGCGAGCCAATTTTGGCGATAGGCAAGTCTGAGCGCCCGAGAGCCGCTTTTCAGAACGTCCGAAAAAAGGTCGAAAACGGTCGACCCTGACAGCCTCGCTAGTGGACGCTGGCCCGATCGGGAGCGTCCAGGGCTGGGGCGGCGGCGGGGCGGAGTGTTCTGCCGAAGGATGTCACGCGCCTGTTGATCACGGTGACGATCAAGGGCGAGGTCCACAGTTTCCCGGTAAGCGTCGTGACCCGGTGGGCCGCTGGGTGGTGTGACTGGGAGAGGTCCTGGTTTCGTCCATGACGCGAATACCCGGTGAGCCGAATTCGACCAATCTCCGGCCACTGCGCGACATCACCGTCGGTGATGCGGCGTGATCAAATCTAGCAGTTTTTCAAATGCAACTTGAGCCACTACTCCCTTGCGAAGGAAACGCGCCGTCAGGGCGTGAACATATGAAGGAATGGTCGCGTGAGAGTTGCTCTGGAGCCGATCAAGCAGGCAGTCCCGCCTTTCAGGACGAGAGTTTCCTTCAGGCTTGGCGCAAGCCCGATAGCCGTCAGAACGATCTCGGTGACCCGGCGGTCGCGATAGAGGGCTAGATTGTTCGACGCGGCCTCGACCCACGCCCGGATATCGACCTCGACATGGTCGGCGGCGGATGGATCGCCTTCAGACATTTAGGGAGATCATCCAGTTCTCAGAATAGACGGGCTCATAGGGAGCCTCCGGATCGAGTTTGCGCGATCCGCCGCGCTGCGCATAGGCCTGCCAGGCGGCGACCTTCGGATGGTCGACATCAAGTCGCTCGGTGAGGATATAGCCCGCTCTGACTTTGACGATCTTTGCGTCGGACGCGTCGACGGCGGGAATGACCTGTTCCAACCATTCGGCCGCATGTGTCTCCCAGACATCGAGCACATGGCGCATGCCCCCACACAATGCCGGCTCAGACAGCATGTCCACGAAGGTCTGGCCGACCGGGACGATACGGGTATGCTCGCCCCGAACCCAGGTGGGCTTGGTCGGGTGGCTGGTTTCATGCACCACCACGGGGCGGCGTCGCAGCTTCTCCTTGAATCCGACGCGCGCGAGCAACGTGGCGGGGTCGTCTGGAATTAAGGCCAGCTCCTCAGCGATCTTGCCGTCGCGCATCTGGTTCCAGATCGGCCGGCGGGGCGTGGTGAGATGCAATGCTGTGGGATTGCGGTCGGAAAGACCATATCGCTGCATGGCCGAGAGGTGGGAGACGTAGCAGAACGGATCGGCGATGCAGGCCACCTCTTCGGCCGAGCCTGATTTTGTTGATTGCACGAGCCGCCAGACGCCTGAGCGGAAGTCTCGATCTTCAGCGATCGCCTGGCGTTCCACGAGGCGTCTCAACGCACCACGAAGCTTTGCCTGATCCCACCCTTGCGGGAGGTGCTTGATCGGTTGGCTGTTCCACACTCGCATGTCGATCAAAGCACCGGCTCTGCGAAAGACGTCGTAATCCGTCACCACAGGGTGGTCGTCTACGAGCAGAGCTTCTTCTAGAGCGTCGGTGAAGGATATCATCTACCTGGCCGATCTATATGTCCTTAGGACATATAGATCGGCCAATAGGTGTGTCAATTGTCTTCTGGTCCTAGTTCTCTCCTTCGGCGCGCTGAGCTGCCCGGCGTAATTGACGATTGGCAGGGTATGCCATATGTCCTTAGGACATATGGCATACCCTGCCTGTTCATATTAGTCGGACGCTCAGCTTCGGTGTTCGTCGCATCGATCGCACGCCGCTGCGCTCATCGAGAGATAGCCGTCTCTGACCCTTGCAGACGCTTACAGGGGCACTCTCTCGGCCTCACGTATTTGCCCGTTCACATTGACGGCGAAGGGCTGTTCGCTACTCTCGACGGGGATCACAGAGGCAAGGGTCGGAGGCGCCCGCCGTAGCGCGCTTCATGGCCCCGCCTCATCAAGCGCGCGTCAGTTGGATCGACGCGAACCGGCCCGACAGTCTTTCGTTGGAGGGGCGACGCGGTCTTGTGGTAGGGGGTTGCATGCCGTCCAAAACCCGTTTGAAGCGTGAGGAAGCAGCGGCCATCTCTCAGCCGAACGAGGGTCCGGCGCGCGAGCCGGAACGTCAGTTCGAGTTCGTGCTGCATCTGGTGAGCCGCTCGATCCTGAGGTTTTACAATTCCCACTTCAGGTCTCTTGGATTGACGAGCAATGAAGCCGGAATATTGCTGCAACTTGAGTGGGCAGGCCTGTTCAATCAGATGGAGATCGCCCGGTCGTTAGGGATAGGCAAGGCGGCGACAGGGGCGCTCATCGCCGACCTTGAAGCCCGCGGTCTTCTACAGCGCCGGCGCAGCTCAACGGACGCCCGGCAGATCGACGTCACCCTCAACGAGAGCGGGCGGGAAATGATCAAGAAGATCAATGCCCGGATCAAGTCAGTCACGCCGATCCTTCTGTCGGGCGTTACCGACGCGCAGGTGCAGGAGGTGCTGGCCGTTTTACTGCGTGTGCATCAAAACTCTTCGGAGTTGGACGACCCGTCGCGGAATGACGCGCCGGACGCGCCATGCGCGCCGTAGATCACGCAGAATAGAACTGGCGCGACCAGCGTCTCAGCACCCCAATTGGTCCATCGCCCTGAACGAGCGGGGGCCGCTCGACGTAGGCTTTGTGCTCCCAGATGCGCACGTCCCGTGACGTATTCTCGATGACGAGGTCGATCGTGTCGCGGCTGAGCTGCGACAGGGTCTCTGCGCCCTCGCCTTCGTGAACCAGGAAATAGATCCGAAGATCTGTGTACAGCGCATCGATCGGCGTCGCCGTCACGAGCATGCGGTAGTGCACCGGGATAAACGCCTCGATCCATGAAAAGCCGAGGCCATGCGCGTCATGCTCCAGGACCTTGACCTCCTTGCCGCGAACCAGGTTCGTCATCGACTGTCGGTAGATGTGACCATCGATTTTCCCCCTGACTTTTGGAAGCGCGGGAACATCGTGGACGTAGACGAAGTGCGCGGTGTCGGGAATGTTCTCAGCGACTTCCTGAACGTGAACCTTGGCTCGCCAGCTGAATTTCTCGTAGCCGATCCAGCCCTTTTCCTTCCAGGCGGGTTCGTCGGGAACCGACCAGGCCGGCTCCTCGCGCGTCGGACTGTAGTGGGCGAAGATGAAGCCGCTGGTTTCGCGAATCCGCCAGGTCTTGAGTCCGACCTCGGGAATGCGCTCGGTGGTTCGGTAAGGGATTGAGGCGCAGGGTCCGTCGGGGGCGAACTCCCACGAATGGAATGGGCACCGGATGTTCTCGCCGCAAACTTTTCCGCCGTAACCCAGATGCGCGCCCATGTGCGGACAGTGAGCGTCGACCAGGACCGGCTTTCCAGATTCGGTTCGATAGAGGACGATGTCGCGTCCGAAATATCGCAGCGGTAGGACCTTGCCGCACTCAAGTTCGCCGGACTCGACCAGCAGATACCATCCTGTGGGATAGGCTTCGAAAGGATACCGGTAGTCTTCGCGTGCGCCCGTCCCGGCCGCGTTTTCGACGGTCATGTTCAGGCGATCCTTCTGCCGTGATCGGCCCAAAAAGGTTCGCGCAGTAGGCGGTGAAGCACTTTCCCCGTGGCGTTTCTGGGCAGCTCCTCCACAAAGTCGATGGTCTTGGGCAGCTTGTAGCCGGCAAGATGCTTGCGCGTGTCGTGAATGATTTCTTCTGCGGTTGCGCTTGTCCCGGGCGCCCTGATGACGGCGGCCCGGACGGCCTCTCCCCATTTGTCGTCGGGTACGCCGAAGACGGCGGCCTGCGCGATCGCGGGGTGTTTCTGCAGCGCAGCTTCCACTTCGAGCGGATAGACGTTCTCAGCGCCGGAAACGATCATGTCGCTGACCCGGTCCAGCAGGTAGAGATAGCCCTTCTCATCGAGCTGACCGATGTCGCCTGTGCGCAACCATCCCTCCGGCGTGATCGTCCGCGAGGTGGCCGCAGAATTGTTCCAGTAGCCGACCATGTTCTGTGGCGCGCGAACCCAGATCTCCCCCGGTTTGCCCGTCGGGATCTCCGCGCCGGAGTTCGCATCGACAATCTTGAGCTCCACCCACGCAAACGGCTTGCCGCAGGACCGCATCAGCTCCGGCCGATTGGCAGGGTCGTGGTCGATGTGGTCGAGCTGCGAAACGCCCCCAGCGGTTTCCGTTAGGCCGTAGAGCTGGATCAGTTCGCTGCGAAGGCCTTGCTTCGCGCGTTGCAGGAGAGCCTCGTTGATCGGTGAGCCGCCATAGCAGATCGCGCGAAGCGAGCTGAGATCCCGGGGCGGGGCCACCGAAAGAATGGCGTCGATCAGGATGGGCGGCATGATCACGTTCGTTATCGCGAACGCGTCGATCGCATTGGCGACGCCCGTCGGATCGACATCGCGATGTAGGACGATCCGTGCGCCGATCCCGAGATTGAGCAGCGACCATCCGGAGCCGGAGAAGTGAAACATCGGCATCATGACGAGGCTGACGGACTGGCTGTCGAGCCGCCAACTCTCAAGCGCCGCGAAGGCTGCGAAGAAGCCACGGTTGGTCATCATGGCGCCCTTGGGCAGGCCCGTTGTCCCCGACGTATAGGTCAGGAAGGCGACGTCCTCGCCGTGGCTCGCATAGCCTGCGTCCACGGCCGATTGCGACTGCATCCAGGCGTGATAGTCCGGCCACCGCGCATGCGCGCCGAATGCGACGATGAGCAAGTCGCTCGGGAGTTCGGCTTCAATGCTCTCGACGGCGGCGAAGAATTCTGGCCCCACGAACAGAACCCGTGTCTGCGCGTCGTTCAGGATGAACGCCATTTCCGACGGTGAGAGGCGCCAATTGACGCCGAGGCTGATGGCGCCCGCCTTTGCGGCGCCAAAGACGATGTCGAAATACTCCAGCGTGTTCTTGTCCAGGAACGCGACGGTTCGCTGAGGTTCGACGCCAGATTCGAGCAACGCATTGGCGACCTGGCTTGAGCGCTTGTGGATGGCGCTGAAGGAGACGGACTGGCCTTCGAACTCGATGGCAACGCGGCCGGTGTCGCGCGCACCGTGCGTGCGGATGATGTCGGCGATCGACGTCATCTGCGATAGCGGGGCTGGGTTCATCCGTGCCCCCTCCCGAGGAGCCTCGTACTTTTCTATTCCGCAAATAGTATGTTAGCGTACCATATGGGGACGGTCAATGACGCTCGATTCCAGATGGCGTGATCCGGCCCGGCGTTGGAAGCAGCTGCGAGCGAGATCATGACGAGCCAGAATAATTTTCGGGAAGAGGTCCGCGCGTGGCTGAATGAAAATGCGCCTGACGCCTTGAAGGGGACCAGCGCGGGCATGCTCGACGGCGTCTGGGGGGGGCGTCGGTGGCAGTTCCGCAGCGCGGCCGAAAAGCAGTGGCTCGAACGGATGGCGGGAAGAGGCTGGACCGCGCCGAGCTGGCCGAAGGAATACGGCGGCGGCGGACTGCTGCCCGAGCAGGCGCAGATCCTGTCAGAGGAAATGAAGTCATTCAGGCTTCCGCCGCCACTCGTTGGTTTCGGTCTGGCCATGATTGGTCCGGTCCTGCTCAGGTTTGGAACGGAGGAGCAAAAGGCGCGGCATCTTCCCGCGATCTGTCGGGGTGAAATTCGTTGGTGCCAAGGCTACTCGGAGCCCGGCGCCGGATCTGATCTAGCCTCGCTCCAGACCCGCGCTGTGCGGGAAGGCGACCACTTCATCATCAACGGCACGAAACTGTGGACGTCAGGCGCGGATCGGTCGGAGTGGATGTTTGCGCTCGTTCGCACCGATCAGAGCCCGTCGGCGAGACAGAAGGGCATCACCTTCATCCTCATCGACATGAGCGATCCTGGCGTCGCGGCGAGCCCGATCAGGTTGATCTCGGGGGAGTCCGATTTCTGCGAGACATATCTTACGGACGTGCGCGTCCCTGTCGAAAATGTCGTGCATGAAATCGGCGAAGGCTGGACAGTGGCGAAGGCTCTGCTCGGGCATGAGAGGATCATGATCGCCGAGGAGACAGGCGCCCACAAAAGCTCGGGCGGCGCAATTCCAGCAGACGTCGAGCTTACGTCGTTGGCCAAGACGCATCTTGGCGAGATCGCCGGCCGGATTGGCGATCAGGTGGTGCGCGACCAAGTCGCGGCCATCGAGATGGATTCCTGCGCCATCTCCCTGACCGTGCAGCGCACGCGCGACGCGGAGCTCGCCGGTCAAGCGATGGGTCCGGAAAGTTCAATCTTCAAGGCCTACGGCACCGAACTCAGTCAGCGGCGCAACGAACTCAAGATGCACATCCTGGGTCCGCAATCGGTTGGGGAGGGCGGTCCGGGGTTCGATGCTGACGACCTTGAGGCGACGCTCGCCTGGCTGAAGTCCAAAGCCGAGACGATCGGGGGAGGAACCACAGAGATCCAGCTGAACGTGATCGCCAAACGCGTTCTGGGGCTGCCGGACTGAAGGCGCCCTCAAGCGTCTACCGCGAAACGCAGATCCAACACGAAGAAGGAACGCCAGTGTCACTCGCCCTCAATTCAGAACAGTCCCTGATCGCTCGAACCGCGCGTGATTTTGTGCGCGAGGAATCTCCCGTCGCGAGCTTCCGCACGCTTCGAGATCGAGACGACCCCCTGGGATATTCGCGGGCGCTCTATACGCAGATGGCGGGCCTCGGCTGGACGGGCATCCTCTTCGATGAGGCCCATGGCGGGGCGGGTTTGGGCTTCGCTGAGATGATCATCATCATGGAGGAGCTTGGCCGATCTCTGGCGCCGCAGCCGTTCATCGGGTGTGTTGGATTGGCGGGCACAGCCCTGGCGCGCTCGGGCGCCGGCGAAACGAAGGAGAAATGGCTGCGCGGCGTTGTGGATGGCTCTCGTATCGTCGCCCTTGCCCATCATGAGCGAGGCGGTCGCCACGATGTGGTCGACGTGGGCGCGCGGGCGGAGTTCCGGGACGGCGTGTTTGTCCTCAATGGCGCCAAGAGCCTCGTGCTTGACGCGTGCGGCGCCGATGCGTTCATCGTGCCGGCGCGCGCTGTCGATGCTCCGGGCGCCCTGACGTTGTTTCTTGTCGAGGCGAACGCGCCGGGCTTGAAGGTTGAGCGTCAGCGCCTCATCGATCATCGAAACTGCGCTCTGCTGGAGCTGACGAACGTGTCTTGCCCGGCCTCGAATGTCATCGGGGAGGTCCATCGTGGGTCCGACCTCCTTGAGCGGTCGATCGAGGCGGCGACGGTGCTGCTAAGCGGAGAGATGCTGGGCGGAATGAGCCAGGCCTTCGAACTGACCCTGCATCACATGAAGACACGGGTGCAGTTCGGGGTGCCGATTGGGAGTTTCCAGGCGCTGAAGCACAGGGCGTCCCGCCTGTTCATGGACATCGAGCTGGCGCGTTCGGCGGTGCTGGCCGCCGCGCGCGCGTTGGACTGCAATAGCAATGACGCATCGCGTTTGGTGTCGCTGGCGAAGGCGCGCTGCAGCGACGCCTACAAACTGGTCGCCAATGAAGCTGTCCAGATCCACGCCGGCATGGGCATGACGGACGCGTGCGATATCGGCCTCTACCTGAAACGCGCTCGCGTGAGTGAGACGATCTTCGGGGACGCCCGACACCACAGGAATCGTTGGGCGCAGTTGAGCGGCTACTAGATGTGGAGCCTCAATAGGTTGTCCTGACCTAGGCTGAGCTCGGCGCGGGCGTCGCGATCGGGGGAGATCTGTAGCAAGCGCCGTTGTCGGTCATCACCCGGGCCACAGTGAAGCCGAGGCGGGCCGGCGGCCCGCAGAACCCGGCTGACCGTAGCGGGCGAGACCACCAGGTCGCGGGTGATCTGCCGGCCAGTGATCGGCTGGAGGGGCAGCGCGACGAGCCAGGTACACCGTATCGTGCGCCGCTGGCCGGGCAGTCGTGCGCACGTTTATCCGCCCCCCTCTTGGCTCGCTGGAGTTTCGCAACCACAGCTTCTCGGCCCGGGTCGGATGGACAACCTACTGAGCGCTCGCAACGAGAGCGGCCGCTCGTTCTCGCAACGAAGGAGCGGGCCGCCTAGTCGGCGGCCCGCTCAGGTCAGAACTCGGTTCGCAATGTCACGCCCCAGGTGCGCGGTTCGCTGACGGTCTGGTGCCAGCTTCCCGTCTGGAGCACGGAGTCCAGGACGAACTGCTTGTAGTCAGTGTCGAACACATTGTTGATCCACAGCCGCGCATCGACGCGACGGTCATGAGAGCGCAAGCCGACCTGGAGGTTGAGCAGGCTGAAGGCGTCTTGCTCCTTCTGGGGATCGAGATCGGCGCCGGTGTTATAGTCGCTACGGTACATCCAGTTGCCGTTCGCGATGTAGCTCCAGCCGTCGAGGAAAGGCAGGTCCTTTTCGATGTTGGCGCCGATGCTGAGCTGCCAGCGCGGCGCGTTGGTCAGTTGTCGACCTTCCAGATTGGTGGGGCCGCCAAGATTGGCCGTCGCGTTGGTGATGGGCGTGTTGGCCGTGAAGGTCGCGTCTGTGTGGGTCACGCCACCATTTAGGAAGACGCCGTCGGCGACGGCCAGGAAGGATTCAAGTTCGACGCCCCTTGAAACCACCTCCGGCATGTTCTCAACGGCAAACACGGTTCCGGTGAAATTGTTGACCTGGAAGCCTTTGAATGTGCTGTGGAACACGGCGATGTTGAGCGCCAACCGGTTGTCGAACCACTTGCTCTTGAGGCCCGCCTCGAAGCTGTCGACGGTTTCGTCCCCAAATTCGCGCCCGTCGCCGATCACGTTTCCGGTGGGGCTAACCTTGTAGGCCAGGGGATCGAGATTGAAGCCGCCCGATTTGAAGCCATTCGACCAGCCGGCATAGAGATTGACGTCGTCAGACAGCTTGTAGCCGATCTTCACCGTGCCGGTCAGGTTGTTGTCGCTACGCTTCAGGGAATAACCCGCGTTTCCGCAGAAGGTCGGCACAGGAAGCAAGGCGCAGGGCCAGTTGTTGTCGACAATTCCGGCTGTACCGGTCTCGTTGACAACGCTGCCGCCCTTTTTGGATTCCTCCGTGTATCGCAGTCCGAAGTTGAGGTACCAGGCGTCCGAGATATTCCAGGTGTTGTTGGTGAAGACCGCCCACCCGGTGGATTTCTGGTTGAACGACGCCGACACTCCGTTCCCGGGCTGCAGCAATCCCGCCACGGCGGGATTGCCGAACAGGATCGCAAAATAGCTGGGCCCCGTCGCGCCCAGAGTCACCAGCGGCCGCCCACGACTTGCTATGCTTTCGCTGGAGGCATAGGCGCCGACGAGCCAGTCCAGGCTGCCGCGCGTTCCGGCCAACCGCAATTCCTGGCTCCGACTCTCGAACGATTCCTGGGTGTCGGAAAACTGGAACAGATCGACGTCGGTGAAATCCACGTCCTGCCCACGATGGGCGTCGAGATGACGATAGGTTGAAATGGACGTCAGCGTCGCGTCGCCAAGACGCCATTCGAGATCAAGCACGGCGCCGCCATCCTCGACCTGATCGAAGGGCGCTCTGTTGGCGCCTACGGTCCGCCCGTTGTCCGTGATGGTTGTCGTTCCGCCGAGCGCCCGCAGCACCGGGCCGGTGGGGCCGACAATCGCAAAGCTGGCCGCGCAACAGCGCTCGTCCTTTTCAAGGTAGTCGACAATCAGGCGGGCGCGGAAGTCATCTCCGGGCTCCCACAAAAGCTGTCCCCTGAGCGCCCAGCGATCCTTGTTGTTAATGTCCTGGCCGGTTCGCAACTCGGTCATGTATCCGTCGCGACGCGTCACTGCACCGGATAGGCGGAAGGCAAGCTCGTCACCCGCGATCGGCCCCGTCAGCACGCCTTCGATTCTGCGATAGTCGAGGTTGCCCAGGCTCGCGCTCAAGTTTCCCCCGAACTCGAACTCGGGCGCTTTTGAATAGACGCTGATTGCGCCCGCGGATGTGTTCTTGCCGAAAAGAGTGCCCTGCGGTCCGCGAAGAACCTCCACGCGTTGGATATCGAACAGCTCGTTGAGGGCGTGGCCGGACCGGCTCCGGTAGGCGCCGTCCTGGAAGAAGCCGACGGCCGATTCCAGACCGATATTGTTGCCGATGGTGCCGATGCCGCGAATTCTGATCGTGCCGCCGTTGGACGTCGAATTGGCGGTGTTGATCATGAGGCTTGGTGAAACCTCCTGCAGATTGTTGATGTCAGCGACGCCGCGATCCGCCAGACTTTCGCCGCTGAAGGCGCTGACAGCGATCGGGACGTTCTGAACCGACTGCTCCCGCTTTGTGGCGGTCACAATCACGGTTTCCAGCTCAGGTGGCTCACCGGCGCCTTGTGACTGGGCGAACGCGCTGGTCGAGAACAGGCTTCCCGCGATCGTAATCGCCGCTAGGCCGTGACGGCACTTCATCTCGTACTCCTCCCGTTTCATCGTTGCGCCGTTTCCAAGAGGTCATGCCTCTGGAAAGAGCGGAGCCTCGTTTGCGAAGCTTCTCGATCGTGACTGCGGAGAGCCGTTCCTGCGGCGAGGTTGGCCTCGCCGAGATTATGGCCGGCTTCGATTTTCGCGCGCTGTCCTGCCGGATCCCGGACAGGTGTGCAGCGGACCCCTCACCCAATCTATATAGTATGTTACCATACGATAATGCAGGGTCAATGGTTGAAGACATGGCCGCGCCGACCAGAGCTCTCAAATCAACCGTTGCCAACGGGGAGCCGTCCAGACATGGCGCTAAGCGGTCGCGAATATCGGGCTTTGGGGTTCGATCCGATTGGGCTGATGGGGGTGAACTCCGGCCTAGATCGTCGGCGGCCATAGCATCACGGTCGCGGCCGTCGGTTAGGCGAGCAGATGATCGGGTTCTTCGCGAAGCTGCCGGCTTGCCTAGTCGGCATCGAGGCCTGCGCTAGCGCCAACTTCTGGGGCCGAGAGCTCCGGAACTTGGGTCATGAGGTGCGGCTGATGCCGCCGAGCTGCGTGAAGCCTATGTCAAACGCCAGAAGAATGATGCGGCCGACGCGGAGGCGATCTGCGAGGCGGTGACCCGGCCGACGATGCGGTTCGTCGAGGTGAAGAGCCCAGACCAGCAGAGTGTGATGGTGCTGCACAAGGTCCGCCAGATACTGATACAGCAGCGGACCCAACTCTCCAACGCCATCCGCGGCCACATGGCCGAGTTTGGGTTGGTGGGTCCGATCGGCCGCGAAAACCTGGCGGAATTGGTGAAGATTGTTGAAGCTGCCGACGAGCGCCTGCCAGACGAGGCGAGGGTGAACGCCCGACAATACGCTCGCCGTTGCGCTGGAGTCGGATGGCCCTGGCATATGTCCACCCGCTGACGTCGGCCTTGTGGTGGACTATATTGTGGTCTAATTTATCAGAATTGGTCTACTGCGTAGTTGGTGAGGCGCCGTGCAGATATCAGTCAGCGATGCGAAGGCGCAACTTACGGACCTGGTTCGCAGGGCCGAGGCTGGGGATGACGTCGTGCTGACCCGTCACGGGCAGCCGACGGTCCGGCTGGTCGCGATCAAGACCGTTGGTGATCGCGATGCTCGCCGCAGGATCTTGGAAACAGCGCGCCGACTGGCTTCGGAGAAGGCGGTGAAGGGACCTGGCGCCGCCGAGAGCCAGGACTTCCTCTATGATGACGAGGGCCTTCCCAAGTGATCGTCGTCGATACGTCGGCGCTTATGGCGATCCTCCTGGCCGAACCAGAAGGCGACCGTTGCATCAAGGTGCTCGAAGCTCAGCCCAACGTGCTTATCTCGGCCGGCACCCTGGCCGAGGCGTTGATCGTGGCCTGCCGCCGCAATATCGGCGGCGAGATGAGCGCGCTCATCGATGGGCTGGGGTTCGAAGTCGCGCCCGTTTCGAGTTCCACCTCGGTCAAGGTGGCGGAGGCTTACGCGCGATGGGGAAGGGGGGTTCATTCGGCGTCGCTCAACTTCGGCGACTGCTTCGCCTACGCCCTAGCTCGGGAAACCAACTTTCCGCTGCTCTTCGTGGGCCGCGATTTCGCTCAGACCGACGTCGAGCAAGTCTAAACCCCGCCTCAGCGCTGGGGGAGGGTGCGGGCCTGTGAGCAAACCGGGTATCGAAGATGTCGCCGACGCGCGCGACGCTGGCGTAGAGCTTGCGCTCCGCTGCATCGAAGACGCGGTTGCCGAGAGAGGTAAGTGATCACTAACGGGCGCGGCGTTCGACGAAAAATTCGTCTGCGGACCTGGGGGCTGGCTGGTCGTCAAACGTCTCCATCTGGTCGGACTAAGGGCTACCAGCGGTGCTTAGTGAGGCATGCCGACTGCGTTTTAGCCCAGAGTGAGAAATGTCCCCCAAGAGTGGTGGCCGGATGAACCTCGTCGAGGCCTGTCGGTCCGCGCTTCCTGCCTCTCTGTCGGCCGACGATCGTGACGCAATCCTGCAGCACCTTCTCAGCCTGGCGGAGGGCGGCCACAAGCCGCCGAAGCGAGGTCGTGGATTTCGACTGGAGGCGGATCGGTCTGGAGGCCGGTGTGCCGGATGAAGGCCGCGGCCCGATGCGGCGTGGAGCGTCGCTTCCTCGGGGTTCAGCGCGAATGTCACACAATAGCGCCTCCTCTTCTTCACGTGAAATAATGTCGTGAAATTGTTGTGCCACCATGCAAGTCAACTAAAGGGTAGCTAGCCTCTGATTTGGCTGAATATTCGAATATCAGCGTTAACTTGTAAGCGTGCGTGTGAGTAAGTTTTTGATTCAGAAGTATGTCGACCGCCTTGAGGGCGCAACGAAGCCTTTACTCAGATCTGAAGCGAACGAGATCGCGCGGGAGATCGTTCAACACCTGGAGGCTGACGCTGGAGACCTCATCGCGCTGATGCTCTGCCTGCAGGGCGATTACCGCCACGCCGAGGTCCTCGCGACGCGGTTGCTGCCTCGGGATATGGCGTGGTCGATCACCCCTTCGCCGGCGGTGGTCGGACCCAAGCCCGCGCGATATGAAGTGCGGATAGGCGAGGCCGTCGCCAGCGGGGCGATCCCGTCGCTGGCCCTGGTGGCCGGCCTGCTGCGTCGCGGTCGCGGCTGAGCTAGGCTCGCGGCTGGTCCTGGCGGGTCAGGGCCTTGAGCCCCTCTGCGTCGGTGACGTGCCAGAGCGACGGCAGGAACCTGCGAAAGCCCTGCCGCCACCTTTTGCGATAGCGCCAGCGCTCGCCGTCCGGCGCGACGTCGAGTTCGAAGGGCGGCGCATTGGGGTCGGCCCTGTCCATGATCGATCCTGGCTCCTGTTTCATGGCGCCTGGCAGCAGGATCGGCGCCACTTCAGAGATGCAGGGTGTCGATGGGGCGCCGCTAGCGGTCGTCGCGCAGGTAGACGACGTTGGACTTGGCGCTGGTGATGATGTGGCCGATCAGGAAACCGGCGAAGGCGGCGATGGCCAGGGCGGCGTAGGGACGGTCGTGAACGAAGACGTCGGCTTCCCCGGCGCGGACCTTGGCCTGCTTCTTCAGGCGGTCGTACTGCACTTCGGCGGTGGCCTTGGCCTTGCCGACCTTTTCCTCGACCAGCACCCGAGTGTCGCGGGCCAGGGTCGTGGCGGCTTCGGCGAGGGCGCCGGAGGCCGCGACAGCCGCCTTCTTGGCGCTCTTGGCCGTGCGCTTGGCGCCGCTTCGGACATCCTGGGCGGCGTCCTCGAGCTTGTCGGCGGCTGCGCGGATGGCGTCGTCGTGGTTGGAACCGTAGGCGTTGGTCATGTTCAGGGAGCCTCTTGGGGATGGGCGCGCTGCGGTGCGCCGGCTTTACGGATGCTGACCCCTTGAAACGGCGGTGGCGCGCGGCAGTTCCGTACCCGTGGTGATTGCGCCGCCCGATCGTTCGATTGTCGGGCGTTTGGCGGATTTCGGGGCTCGGACATCAATCCGTCATTGCGCCGCAGCAGAATAACGCTACCCCACTTTTGCAAGTGCTCAGTGGCGTAAGCCCCGTATGGGTCAGAATGAGGCAGTACCGATGATCATGACTTCGATGCGTGTTTTCCCCAGCCTGTTCGTCGGGCGCCGCGAAGTGGTCCAGGCTGTCGAGACCCCGCACGTCTTCGCGGCCGACGAGGCCGGTTCGGTCTTCGTATGCGGCGCCTGCGAAGAGATCGTCCTGACCAGCCACGAGCGGGCCGATGTCCGTGACGTGGTCGTGAAGTGCCGCTGCGGCGAATACAACCAGCTCTAGAATCGGCCTTGCGGCGCGTCAGATCGAGACGATCCAGCCCTCGGTGAGCGAGGCCGTGCTGACGCCCGCCAGGACCATCTGAGCGCCGCCGCTGAGGTTGATCACCACGTCGGCGCCGACCTGGGCGAAGGTATAGGTCGCCCCTTCGCTGACCAGGACGCGGTCGCCCTCGGCGCGGTTGAAGTCCATGACCCGGTCCAGGCCGGAGTCGCCCCAGATGTGGAAGCTGTCGGCGCCCGATCCGCCCCAGATGGTGTCGTTCTCGCGGTCGCCCGACAGCCAGTCGTCGCCCTCGCCGCCGTACATCAGGTCATTGTGCTGGCCGCCGCGCAGGATGTCGGCGCCGGCCTCGCCGTAGAGAATGTCGTCGCCCATATTGCCGTAGATCAGGTCCGCGCCGGTCTCGCCGTGCAGCAGGTCGTTGTCCTTGCCGCCGACCACCCAATCGTCGCCCTCGCCGCCATAGAGCGTGTCTGCGCCCATATTGCCGTGCATGTCGTCGAAGGCCGCGCCGCCGAGTATCGAGTCGTCGCCCTCTTCGCCGCGCAGGAAATCCTGTCCATCGCCGCCGCTTAGGGTGTCGCCGCCCACGCCGCCGTAGATCACGTCGTTTCCGGCCGCGCCGGTGAGGGCGTTGGCCGCCTCATTGCCGTTGATCGCGTCGGCGCCTGCGCCGCCGATGGCGTTTTCGACGCTGGCGCCGATCGCGACCGCCACGTTGCCGGTCAGGCCGCCGACGCTGGAGAAGAAGCCGGGCCGCAGGTCGATGGTCTGGCTGTTGGAATAGCCCGAGAAGTCGAAGGTGTCGTTTCCGCCCGCGTCCCAGACCGCGAAGATCAGCTTGGCGCCGGCGCTGGCCGCCTCAAACCAGGGGCGGCCCGCGTTCGAGTTGAAGCCATAGGTGGTGTCGCCGGTACGCGTGCCCATGTTCGCGCCGTACAGCGACTGGGCCGCGGCGATGTCGTCCAGCATGGGGGAGGCGGCGTAGCGGCCGGCGAAATAGGCGCCGGTGTTGGCTTCGCCGAAGTAGCTCATCACCGTGAACTGCCGGGAGTCCTCATAATAGACCGCGTCGTCGGCGTAGGTGGGCGATGTTTCGGAGTCGTAGTCCCCGGGGTGGGCGATGCCGATGGCGTGGCCCAGCTCATGGATCAGGACATTGGCGCCGTAGTTGCCGATGGCGGGGCTTGCGTTGCTGCCGGAGGTGACGTTGACCCAGACGTCGCCGGCCCGCGAAGTCGCCGACAGAGAGCCCGGATAATATCCGAAGGCGCTCGCGGTGTCGGCGCCGGCCGAATAGTTGCCGAGCAGGATGGTCGCCTGGTCGGTATAGGCGGCCTCGCCCGAGGTTCCCCAGCCCACGCGCGTGAAGCTGATATTGGCGACGTCGCTCCAGCCGGCGAGGGCCAGCTCGGTCTGGGCGATCTGGGCGGCGTTGAACTGCGAGAAGCCCGTGGTGTCATCTGGCATCGTGCCAGGGGCGGTGGCGCGGAAGCCATAGGTGATGGTGGCGGCCGTGCCGAGCGCCGAGGACCAGCCCGGTTCGCCGCCCGTGAGCTGATGGGCGGCCTCGGCGACGGTGTAGCTTTCCTTGGTTCCAACGATCGCGCCGCGAGCGTCGGCGTTCAGGAAGTTCAGGCGGCCTGTGACGTCGGGATCAGCAAACATGAACGCGTTCCAGGGTCCCAGATGGGTTCATCGCCGTGGATGCGTTCGCCGAACGGCGGGCGATAACGGCGTATCGTGTTTCCCCAAACCCCTATGACATTGGCATTTCGAAAGAATTTACGCGAGCGCTTCGCCCCACTCGTTCCAGCCGGCGATCCGTGGCGTGCCGGGCACGTACATGGTCTGCACGCGGCCGAGGCGGAAACCGGCCGCGCCGATGGATTCGGCGATCGGCCGGGTCAGGTGGCAACCGCCGGCCAGGCGCTTCCAGATCGGCTCGACCCGCCGCTGCCACTTGGCGACGTCGTGGTCCGGGGCCAGGCCGTGTTCGCAGTATAGGAACCGGCCGCCGGGTTTCAGCACCCGACGGGCCTCGGACAGCGCCTGGGCCGGGCCGTGGACCGAGCAGAGGGTGAAGGTGCAGACGACAGTGTCGAAGCTCGCGTCCTCGAAGGGCAGGGCCTCGGCGGTTCCATCGGCGACGGTGACTTTCAGGCGCGGATCGCGGGGAGCGGCCTCGGCGATGGCGCGCAGTTCCGGGGCCGGATCGACGCCCGTGACGCTCTCGACCTTGGCGGCGTCATAGAGGCCAAGGTTCAGGCCCATGCCGATCCCGAGTTCGAGCACGCGCCCCTCGGCCAGGGGCACGATCTTGGCCCGCTGCTTCATCATCGGCGGCGAGGAGCAGGCGCGGGTCAGCAGCGCGGGCAGGATGTGTCGTTCGTAGAAGGAGGCCATGAGCGACGATGGCCCAGACTGGCGCGCGCGCCTAGCCTTACGCCGCGGCAGCGTCGCCTTCGCCGCTCAGGTTTTCCTGCAGGGCGCGCAGCAGGTTTTCCGGCTTCATGGGCTTTTCGACCACGCCGTTCATCCCGGCCTTCAGATAGCCGGCCGCGTCCTCGGGATCGGCGTTGGCGGTCAGGGCGATGATCGGCACGCGACCGGCCGCGCCAGGCAGGGCGCGGATCTCGCGGGTGGCCGACACGCCGTCCATGCGCGGCATCTTGATGTCCATCAAGATCAGGTCGAACCGACCCGTCCGGGCCGCTTCAACGGCCTCGACGCCGTCGGTGGCCGACTCCGAGGTGCAATCGAACATCTCGCAGAGGGTCTCGGCGACCATGCGGTTGGTGGCGTTGTCGTCGACGACAAGAATATGAGCCGCGCGTTCCGGCTGATGAAGGGTTTCCTCGGCCTCGACCTCGGGCAGCGCACGGGGCACGGAGACCTCAAAGACCAGGGTCTCGCCGGCCCCGACATTGGCCTCGGAGCGGACGACGCCGTCCATGGCCTCGATGATGTTGCGGCCCAGCGCCACGCCCAGTGCGGTTTCCAGTCCGAACAGGGCCTCGATCTCGCGGATGTCCAGGGCGCGATCGCCCATCACCCGGTCGCCGCCGCCGCGAACACGGCCTTCCAGGCGGGTGATGTCGCCCTTGGATGAGGCCTTCAGAGTAACTTCGACCGCGCCGCGGCGGACGCCGGCCAGCGCCTGGGCGATGAAGGCGTCGAAAATCTGATGCATGCGGAGCGCGTCCACCATGACCAGGGCGTCGGGGTCTCCGTCGTAGGACACCAGCAGAGTGACCCCGCCGTCGGTGGCGCGGTCCTGCCAGCGGGCCTGGACCTCGTCGGCGAGGTCGGCCGCCCGTTTCGGCTGAGCGGTGAACAGCAGGCCGTCAGTGGCCGCGGTCTTCAGATCGGCGGAGGAGGTCAGGATCTGGCGCACGGCGCGAGCGGCCTCAACCACTCCGGCGACGCAGGCCTGGGCGTCCGGCGCCATCGGCTGGCGGGCCAGTCGTTCGCTTAGCGCCAGCACGCCTTCCATCTGTTGATGGATCTCGCTGGTTACGCGCTCGAAGAAGAACTCGGGCAGAGACATGAACGCCGACGTCCTGGGGGAACTTATGCTCATCATGGGCCTAAGCGCTTGCGGAGATGTTAAATTCCACCCTGGGGTTAGCGATCATTTGACGCAGGCGTGAAAACGGATGTCGGGTGGCCGACCAAAAGAAAGGGCGGCGGGATTGCTCCCGCCGCCCTCGCCCGTTCGAGACTGAAGGTCTCTTAGAAGCGGTATTGCAGCTCGACGCCGTAGGTTCGCGGCATGATCAGGCCGCGGGTGATCGCGGTGCTGGTCTGGCGCAGATAGGGCGTGCCGCCGACCACCAGGCCAGGGTTCGGGGCGCCGAACACCGCCGTCGGATTGGTCGAGGAGGTCGAGGTGTAGCCCTCTTCGTCGGTCACGTTCTTCACGTAGCCGATGAGCGAGTAGCGGTCGCCCGCGTCCTTCCACAGCACCCGCAGGTCGGCCGTGCCGTAGGAGGGCACGGTGAAGTCGGGGTTGTCGAAGGGCTGGTAGGTGGTCTCGTCGGTCCAGGTGTAGGTCCCCGAGAGAATCAGCGAGCCCGGCGAGAAGTCGAAGGTGTAGTTGGCGTTGAGCGCGAACTTGTTCTCCGGCGACTGGTAGATCTTCGATCCGGCCAGGTCCTGGAAGACCAGCAGCACGCCGTTGGTCGTCGCCGAACCGCCCGACGGACGGGCCGTCGACTTCAGGGCGCTCGGATCCGCCGGGTCGTAGAAGCAGCAACCCTTGGTGATCTCGGTGTGCAGGTAGCCGTAGGAGGCCGAGATCTGCAGCGGCTGGATCGGCTGCCAGGTGGCTTCCAGTTCCAGGCCGTAGGCTTCGGCGTCGACATTGACGAAGTTGTTCGAGGCCGCGGTGCCGGCCGCGTTCAGCTGGGACAGGTTGAGCTGCAGGCCGCCGAAGTCGTTGTAGAAGCTCGAGGCGTTCAGGATCAGGCGACCGCCGATGGTCTTCTTCAGGCCGATTTCGTAGGCGTTGACGGATTCCTCGTCGGCCATCGGCTTGGCGGCCAGAGTGCCCAGCAGGAAGCCGCCCGACTTATAGCCGCGGCTATATTTGGCGTAGACCAGGGTGTCGTCGTCGGGCGTCCAGTCGAGGTTTAGGGTGCCGGTGACGGCGCTCCAGGTGTCCGACAGGTTGCGGTAGTTCTGCACGCCGGGCGTGACCAGATCCATGTCGCTGGAGACGTCCACCGCCGCGCCGCCGAACGGGCCGGCTGGGTTGAACAGCACCAGGCGCTGGGATTCGAAGCCGTCCTTCTCGTCCTTGGTGTAGCGCAGGCCGGCGGTCAGGGCCCATTGGTCGTTGAACTTGTAGGTGCCTTGGCCGAACGCGGCCCAGGCCTTGGATTCCAGCTCGGCCTGGTTGTCGACGAAGTTGCGCGAAGGGTTCAGCGCCTGGGTGCCGAAGCCCGAAGCGCCGGCCGCGCCGCCGTTGACCGATCCATAGTGGAAGCTCGGGCGGTCCAGCTGGGTCTGCAGCTTGCTGGCGAGCTGGATGCGCTGCTTGTACTCTTCCTTGTACTGGTACAGGCCGACGATCCAGTTGAACGGGCCATCGCTGTTCGAGGACAGGTTGATCTCGTTCGAGAAGTAACGCTTGTGCTCGTTGAAGTCCGTCGTCTGATCACCGAAGACCGGTGTCGTGGAACCTGGGATCAGGAACGAGGTGGTGCGGCTGGTGCCGTCGTTGTCGCCGCCGGTCTGATAGTTGTACTGCTGGAAGCCGCCGATGTACTTCAGGTCGGCCCATCCCAGGTCGTAGTTGACCGTGGTGGTGAATATGTGATTGCCGCGCAGTTGGCCGTAGCCGTCGCGGTTGGTCGACTGGGTGTAGGGATCCTGGACGCCCGGATTGAGCGTGGTCATCCCATACTGCGGGTTGGGAACCAGGCCGCCGATCGGCTGGAACGGACGCGTGGTGTCGTAGGGCGTGATCAGGTTGGCGAGGCGGTCGCCCACGCCGGTGCTGTCGTCCCAGTTGGTGCGGTTGTAGCGAGCCCAGACCTCGAGGTTGTCGCCGAGTTCGGCTTCGGCCTGGATCTCGAAATAGGTGCGCTTGATGGTGGCGCCTTCGTTGGCGCTGCCGGCGTTCTCGATGAAGCCCTGGCGCTGCCAGTCCTGCGAGCCGCCGATCTTGAAGCGCAGGTTGTCGGCGACGGGCACGGAGACCACGCCCTCGATCTTGGTGCGTTCGTAGTTGCCGACGCCGGCGCGGATTTCGCCGGAGAAGTCATGCGACGGGCGCTTGGAGATGGTGTTGACGGCGCCGCCCATGGCGTTGCGGCCGTACAGCGTGCCCTGCGGGCCGCGGAGGATTTCGGTGCGCTCGACGAACAGCGAGCTCTTGAACAGTTCCGACGAGGACGCCGAGTAGAAGCCGTCCGTATAGGTCGCCACGCCCGGATCGTTGCCGATGTAGAAGGTGTTGCGCCCGGCGCCGCGCAGCGAGACGCGGTCGGTGCCGGAATAGTTCATGCCCGGCGTGAAGTTCACGAAGTCCTGGATGTTCGTCATCCCGCGGATATCGCGCTGCTGGGAGGTGTAGGCCGAGACGGCCACGGGCACGTCCTGCAGGGCCTGTTCGCGCTTTTCGGCGGTGACGACCAATTCTTCGATCTGGAAGCTGTCGGTCTCTTGGGCGTGGGCCGGGGCCGAGATCGCCGAGAGCGTCAGGGCCGACGCGCTCAAGGCAAGCAGGGTCCGCAGGCGCGGAGCTTGGTTAGACATCAATATCCTCCCAGGGCGGCGGGGCGTGGAACGCCCTCTGAAGCCCGCCCGCGTGATGCGTATGCAGTGATGTTGCGGCGCGGGGAGGCGCCGGTGGCCGAACCTCGGTCGGCGTCCGGCTGGCGTCAACGTAAAGGCCGATGACCGACCGTAATTCAGTTGAGCTTTCACTGTTTTGTGGCCGAAATACCGCGCTTTCAAATCGGCTGTACAAAACTGACCGTCGTTCTTTGACGCATTCGTGAATCAAAAGGAAATAAGGGGTTTCTGAGAGCCGTCGCCGTTCGCCGTTTCGTACCGGTCGCCGAAAATGTTCTGAGCGCCCATGCGGACAAGAAAAAACCGCCGCCCCGGTTGGGGCGGCGGCGAGGCCGAACGACGAAGGTCGTCAGGCGATCAGAAGCGCTTCTGGATCGAGACGCCGTAGGTGCGCGGCTCGGTGTAGAAGGCGTTGCGGTACAGGCCCGAGGAGTCGTCGGTCAGGTAGAAGTCGGTGATGGCTTCCTCGTCAGTGGCGTTCTTGACGAAGCCGGCGACTTCCCAGCCCGATTCGGGATTGGCGAAGGTCAGGGTCAGGTTGACGTTCTGCCAGTCGTCGATCCGGTCAGGCTCGCTGTTGTAGATCCGCGCGAAGGTTTCGGTCTGCTTGTAGTAGTCGCCCCGCAGGGTGGCCGACCAGTTGTTGCCGAACTCGTAGGTGTACTGAGCGCCCAGCGAGATGGTCCAGTGCGGGGCGTTCGGCAGTTCCTTGCCGTCGAGATTGACCGGCACGCCGTCGCTGACCAGGCCGCCGAAGGCGTTGGTCCCGACCGCGAGCGCGCCGCCGCCGATATTGGTTCCTGCGCCGGCTGTGGAGGTCGGCGTACAGGCGCCCAGCACGGCGAAGGGGTTGTTCGTCGCGTTCGAGAAGCCCAGCGCCGTCTGGGCCGAGGCCACGCTGACCACGCAGTTGGAGGCCGCGGCGGTCTTGATCAACACCAGGTTGGGATTGCTCTGGGTGCGATTGAAGGTGTCGATCGATTGGCCTTTGCCGATCTCGGTGTCGAGCCAGCCGATGGCGGCGTTGAGGCGCAGGCCCTGCAGCGGCTGCCAGACCGATTCAAACTCCGCGCCCTTGATCTTGGCGTCGATGTTCTCGTTGGTGGAGGCGCGGTTGACGATCTTCGAGACCTGATAGCCCTTGTAGTCATAGTGGAAGGCGGTGACGTTGAGGGTCATCGTGCCGTTCAGCACGGTGTTCTTCGCCCCGATCTCGATGGAGTTGATGAACTCCGGATCGAAGGTCGCCGGGCCGCAGATCACGCCGGCGCCGCCGCTGCAGGGGGAGTTCAGGCCCCCAGCCTTATAGCCGCGCGAGTAGAAGGCGTAGACCAGGGTCTCGTCTGTGAAGCCGAGGTCGGGCTTCCAGTCGAAGCCGATCCGGCCGGTCGTCTCCTTGAACTTCACATGCAGGATGTCGGGGGTGCCGGGAATCGGGCCGCCGATGCCGCTGCCGGGGGTGCCCAGGGTGACTTGGTGGTTTTCGACTTCCTTGTCATCGACGGTGTAGCGCAGGCCGCCGGTGAACTTCAGGGTGTCGGTCGCCTGCCAGTACAGTTCGCCGAAGAAGGCGTGCGAGCGCAGGTCGTAGGGGCCGTAGGCGTCGTAGTAGTTGTGGCCGCTGCGGTTGGGCTCGTAGTTCTGGTCGACGGCGATGCAGGGCGATGGCCCGTTGCAGTTCGGGTTGCCGGTGTTGAACAGGTTGTTGAGCTGGTAATAGCCGGTCCCGGTGTTGAACATCACGTAGTAGTCGCCGGTCCCCTGATAGCGGACCATGATCGCGCCGACGTTGAAGTTGAACGGTCCGTCATAGGCCGACTGCAACCGCACCTCGTGGCTCCACTGCTCGGTGAAGGCCGAGGAAATGTCGCTGGTGGTGAACCTGTTGGCCGGCTTGTTCTGGGCGTCGTTGATTACGCCGCCGGGGAACAGGCTGGCGTAAATCCCGGCATAGCCAGGCACCGCGGCGAAGGCGTTCACTGGATTGGGCGAGGTGTTGAACGAGGTGCTGGGCGTGTAGCGGTTGTAGTCCTGGCGCGTATAGAGGTCGAACTTCGTATAGGCGGTCAGCCAGGTCAGCCGCAGGTCGTCGGTGAGGTCCCAGTCGAGGTTGAACTCGTAGATGTCGGTCTTGGAGCGGTAGATCGGGTCGAAGCTCGACTCGATGTCGCGCACGTCGCTGGTCTGCATCTTGCCGGCGTAGGCGTCCCCGGTTTGGAAGCCGCCCAGCGCGCCGAACAGGCCGCCCAGGGTCGCCTGGGAGTTCACCGTGCCGAGTGCGCCGGCCGAGTAGAGCGAGGTCGCCTGGCAGCCTTGGCTGAACAGGCCGCGCTGGATCTGGCCGATCAGGCCGCCGGCCGCGGCGGAGTAGCCGAGACCGCCGACATTGGAGGGGCCGTTGTCCTTGGTGCAGAACTGCTTGCCGATCCGCGAGCGGCTGTCTTCTTCGTCGAAGTGGTCGATCATGAAGTAGGCGCGGAAATTGTCGGTCGGCGTGAAGCCGAGGGTCGCGCGGCCGCCCCACAGGTCGCGGTCGTCGGCGTCGTTGCCGGTGACCAGGTTTTTCCCGAAGCCGTCGCGCTTCAGGTACGACCCGGCCACGCGCAGGGCGAAGACGTCGCCCAGGGGCAGGTTGACCATGCCGCGCACCTTGCGGGTGCTGTAGTTGCCGATCTCGCCCCGGATCATCGCCTGGAATTCATCGACCGGCTTGGCGGTGATCAGGTTGACCACGCCGCCGGTGGCGTTGCGGCCGTAGAGGGTGCCCTGCGGCCCGCGCAGGACCTCGACCCGTTCCACGTCGTAGAACTCGGTCTCGAACAGATTGTTGGAGATGAGCGGGGCGTTGTTCAGGTGGATGCCGGTGCCGGCGTCGCCCGAGCCGGCCACCAGCTTGGAGCCGATGCCGCGGATTTGGAAGTTGTAGCCGGTGAAGTTCCCCTTGGAGAAGTTCACGTTCGGGACGGCGAGCACCAGGTTTGGACCGCCGTCGATCTTGCCCTTCTCAAGCGCGTCCTGATTGAAGGCCGAGACGGCGATCGGAACGTCCTGAAGGGCTTCCTCACGCTTTTGAGCGGTGACCACCAGCTCTTGGATGACGTTCTGGGACCAGGCCGGCGAAGCGATCGAACTCATCGCCGCGGCAGACGCACCCACGATTAGTAGGCTCCGCAAATGCAGAGTGTTCAACATTCCAGATTCCTCCCAGTACGCCCGAGGCTCTCTACATATCGGCCCGGTACGTCAGCATCGCCGCGCAAGATTTCAGCCAAGGGGTGGCGGCCAATCCCCCGACATTTCAAAGGCTCGCGCCCAGTTGTGGAGTCTGTCAACGTGACGTCGATAAGTTATCAGCGTTCATGTCGAAACTTCCGAATTGATGTTGCGCAAATACCAATGCTTCGAAAACTCACAATTCTGGGTAGATGCGAATTGATGGGGTCAGCGATGACTGAAGCTGTGTTGATGTCGTCGATGCTGCAACTGCGAACACTTTCCGACGTGCCGCTTTTCGATGTTGCGGTATGGGCTGGGGCGCGAAGACTCGTCGCACCGGGCTTCCGGTTTGCGCCTCGCGCGCGCATATGGGGCCGATGAGCGAAGCTTCCCCTCAGACCCGCGCCCTTGTCCTGTTCTCCGGCGGCCAGGATTCCAGCGTCTGCCTGGCCTGGGCCCTGGCGCGTCATGGCCATGTGGAGACGGTCGGTTTCGACTACGGCCAGCGTCACGCGGTCGAAATGGAACAGCGTTCTGTGGTTCGTGATGCGATGCGCGCGCGTTTCCCTGAGTGGGCGGATCGGCTGGGCGAGGATCACGTCCTCGACTTGAGGGGTTTCGGCGCGGTGGGTGAAACCGCCATGACGCAGGAGCGGGCCTTCGAGGTGACGGAGAAGGGGCTGCCGAACACCTTCGTGCCCGGCCGCAACCTGGTCTTTCTCACCTATGCGGCGGCCTTGGCCGATCGGCGAAATTTGCGTTTTCTAGTAGGCGGGATGTGCGAGACCGACTTCTCCGGCTATCCGGACTGCCGTCGTGATACGCTCGAGGCCCTTGAAAAGGCTCTGAACATGGGCATGGCGCAGGACTTTGTCGTCGAGACGCCGTTGATGTGGCTGACCAAGGCTCAAACCTGGGGTCTGGCCCAGGATCTGGGCGGCGAGGACCTAGTCGAATTGATACTTGAGGACAGTCACACCTGCTATCGCGGCGCTCGCGGAGAGCGCCACGACTGGGGCCACGGCTGTGGCGATTGCCCCGCCTGCGACTTACGCGCCAAGGGTTGGCGCGAATGGGTCGCCGCCGGCCGCCCGGGGAACGAGGCATGAGCTACGCGGTCAAAGAGATATTCCTGACGCTCCAGGGCGAGGGCGGGCAGGCGGGCCGGGCGGCGGTGTTCTGCCGCTTCGCCGGATGCAACCTGTGGTCGGGTCGCGAGGAGGATCGGGCCTCCGCGGTCTGCACTTTCTGCGACACCGACTTTGTCGGCATGGACGGTGAGGGCGGCGGGCGTTTCGCCACGGCCGAACGTCTGGCCGACGCCGTCGAGGCCGCCTGGACCGGCGGGCGCGATGATCGGCTGGTGGTCTGCACGGGCGGCGAACCCTTGCTGCAGTTGGATCCCGCTGCGATCGACGCCCTGCATGCGCGGGGCTTCAGCATCGCCGTGGAGACCAATGGCACCCTGGCGGCGCCGGCCGGCGTCGACTGGGTGTGCGTCAGCCCCAAGGCCCAGGCCGCCATCGTCCAGACCAAGGGGCAGGAACTGAAGCTCGTCTTTCCTCAGGTGGACGTCGATCCGGCCCGCTTCGAGCATCTGGATTTTGAGCGATTCCTGCTGCAGCCGATGGACGGTCCGGCGCGTGTCGAAAACACGCAGGCGGCGATCGCCTATTGCCTCGCGCACCCTCGGTGGCGTTTAAGCGTCCAAACCCACAAGTACCTCGGCATTCCGTGAGACCATGCCTGGTCTCCGAACGCCCTAAGACCTGCTGAATGACCCAACCTGTTTTTGAAATCACCAAGGCCGCGACCTTCGATGCGGCGCACTACTTCGCCGATGGGCCGGAACACCGGCCCTACGCCAATCTGCATGGCCACTCGTTCAAGGTCGAAGCCACCGTGCGCGGCGTCCAGCAGGAGCCGGTGGGCTGGGTGGCCGACCTGGCCGACCTCGACGCCGAGCTGAAGGCGGTCGCCGCCCAACTCGATCATGGCCTGCTCAACGAGAAGCCGGGCCTCGAGCGCCCGACCCTTGAGCACCTCTGCCTCTATTTCGCCGAGCGGCTGAAGGTGCGCTTCCCGGGCCTGTCGAAGATCGTGGTCTCGCGCCCGACCATCAGCGAGAGCTGTGCGCTCAACATCGTCTAGCGGCGCTTCTTGTCCTGATCCTTGTCGCCGTCGGGAATGACGGCGCCGGCGGCCATTCCGACGCCCTTGGCGGTCATGCCGACAGCTGCGCCGGTGACGCCGACCGCGGTGCCGACGACAGCGCCGGCGAGGCATCCGCTTAGCGGAACCGTGAGCCCGGCCAAGAGCGACAGTCGGACGGCGAGGCGGGCGACGTGCATGGCGAGCTCCTGAGGAGCCGCCTCTCTAGCCGCCAAAAATCGCCAAATGGTGACGGCGCTCAGCTGCGCAGGGCGCGGACCGTGGGACCGTCGGCGGCGCGCCGCCACGGGCCGGGATGCTCGGGGTCGTTCCTGCGGCGGCGGTCGGGGCCGAAATAGTCGTCCGAGCGGATGAAGGGCCGGGCGTGGTCGATGAGCTGCTGCAATCGCCCGATCACCCCGCGGGCGGTGATCGGCTTGGCCAGGAACTCGTTGATCCCGACATCGCGCGCCTCGTGGATCCGGCGCAGGGTCGAGTGGCCGGTGATCATCAGCACCGGAACCATCGGGTTGGGACTGTCGGGCGAGTTGCGCAGCAGCCGGACGAAGTCGATGCCGTCCAGCGGCTCCATGGCCAGGTCGGTCAGGACGATATCGATGGCGTGGGCGCGCATGGCCTGCAGGGCCTCGGCGCCGTCGGCGGCTTCGTAGATCTGTTGGATGCCGATAGCGCGAAGGATCTCGATCAGCAACACGCGAGTGTAGCGATTATCCTCGACGATCAGAATTTTTAGAAGCTCGAGGCGCACAGTCTCTGACTTTTCGGTTGAGACTAATTCAGGTCTATCCGCGACAGCGACGAGGCGACTCAAGAGACCGCCCCCGCAGTCAGGTGTGAATACCGGCGTGAAACTTTCGCGGTCAACTCAAAAAACTCAAGTCAACCTTGAGTGGATTTCAAGTAAAGTCGGCTAGGCGACGTGGGCGCGGCGAAATCTAGACGGCGTCCATCAGCTGCGTGTCGTGGCGCCGGGAGTGAAGGCGCCGCCGCCGGTCTGGCCGCGATGGCGCAGATAGGCGTCGGCCAGCACGCAGGCGGTCATGGCCTCGACCACCGGCACGGCGCGCAGGCCCACGCAGGGGTCGTGGCGGCCCTTGGTGCGCAGGTCGATCTCCTCGCCGGCCTCGTTCAGGCTGCGGCGCAGGGTGAGGATCGAGGAGGTCGGCTTGAACGCCACCCGCGCCACCACCGGCTGGCCGGAGGAGATGCCGCCCAGGATGCCGCCGGCGCTGTTGGACAGGAAGATCGGGCCGTCATTGCCCATGCGCATCTCGTCGGCGTTCTCCTCGCCGGAGAAGGCGGCCGAGGCGAAGCCCGCGCCGATCTCCACGCCTTTCGAGGCGTTGATCGACATCAGGGCCGCCGCCAGCTCGGCGTCGAGCTTGCCATAGACCGGCGCGCCCCAGCCGGCCGGAACGCCCAGCGCCTCGACCTCGACAATGGCGCCGGTCGAGGAGCCGGCCTTGCGGACCTTTTCCAGGTGTTCTTCCCAGACCGAAACCATCTGGGCGTCCGGGCACCAGAACGGGTTCTCCGTGCGCTGGTCCCAGTCGAAGCGGTCGCGGTCGATCGCATGCGGGCCGATCTGCACGACAGCGGCGCGGATCGTCACGCCGGCCAGGATCTTGCGCGCCACGGCGCCGGCCGCCACGCGCGAGGCGGTCTCGCGCGCCGAGGCCCGTCCGCCCCCGCGATAGTCGCGCACGCCGTACTTGGCGAAATAGGTGTAGTCGGCGTGCCCGGGCCGGAACTGGGTGGCGATCTCGCCGTAGTCGCGCGAGCGCTGGTCGACGTTCTCGATCATCATCGAGATCGGCGTGCCAGTGGTCACCTGACCGCCCGTGCGCTCGTCCTCGAAGACGCCCGACAGGATCTTCACCGCGTCCGGTTCTTGGCGCTGGGTGACGAACTTGCCCTGGCCTGGACGGCGTTGGTCGAGCCAGACCTGAACTTCCTCGGCGGTCAGGGCGATGCCGGGAGGGCAACCGTCGACCACGCAGCCGAGAGCCGGCCCATGGCTCTCGCCCCAGGTGGTGACACGGAAGAGGTGGCCGAAGGTGTTGTGCGACATGGCGGCGCTTTTAAAGGCGAGAGGCGCGCAGCGCTAGGCCGCCCAGGCCGCGGCGAAGCGTCGGCGCAGCGTTCTGGCGGCGGAATCGGTGGTGCGGACTTGGGCCGCGAGGCGTAGGAACATGTGTCCCTGGCGATGTTTGCCGCGCGCCGGCAGTCCCTGGCCGACCAACCGCACCAGGCCGCGTTCGCCGGCCTTGCGGGTGATCCAGACCACGCGGCGACCGAGCGGGGTATCCAGCGCGACCCGGCCGCCCTGGGTCAGCAGGTGCGGATCCAGCGGCACGGTGAGCCAGAGATCATCGCCGCGAACCAGCATTTCCCCGTCGCTGCGCACGGCGATCTCGAACTCGATGTCGCCGACCCGCAGGGTGTCGCCGGTCCGCAGCCCCTCCGGCACGACGATTTTCAGCCGGCGGCCGTCGGCCGTCTCCTGCAGCAGGACGCCGCCGTTCAGGGCGAGCAGGGGGGTGATCGGCAGGACGGCGTCGGTGCGGGCGGGGCGCGCCACCGTGGCCGGCGGCTGGATGATCCTGTCGACGGCCTTGGGCTGGTTCAGTAGGTGAAAGGCTTCGACGGCCTCGCGGAACCGCTCGGCGTCGCCGCCCGGACGGTCGGGATGGGCCTGCTTGGCGGCCTCACGGAAGGCGAGCCGGAGCTGGGCGGAGTTGGCGAACGAGGAGACCCCGAGGATCTCGCGCGCCCGTTTCCTCTGCATCGTTGGTGGTGGGGGCGCGGCCATCGGCGGGACTGTGACCTCGTCGTGGTCAACGGTGCGTTAAGCATGCCAAGCTCGCGAACTCGCGCTATACGGCGACCATGAGCGACAAGACCGCCATCCCGCCGTCTCCCAGTGAAGACGAGTACGTCCGCCAGGTGTCCGCGGCCGAGCCGCCGCCGCTGCTTTCGGCCCAAGATCCGTTCGAGCTGTTCGCCGACTGGATGAAGGAGGCGGTCGCCAAGGAGCCGAACGACGCCAACGGCATGGCGCTCTCAACCGTCGACGCCGACGGCATGCCCGACGTGCGCATGGTGCTGTTGAAGGACGCCGGTCCCGACGGCTTTGTATTCTACACCAACCTCGGCAGCGCCAAGGCCCGCCAGCTTGCGGTCAGTCCGAAGGCGGCCCTGCTATTTCACTGGAAGTCCCTGCGCCGTCAGATCCGCGTGCGCGGGACCGTGGTTCCGGTGACGCCGGAAGAGGCCGACGCCTATTTCGCCACCCGCGCCCGGCCGGCCCAGATCGGGGCCTGGGCCTCGGAGCAGTCGCAACCCTTGCCGGACCGTCTGGCGTTGGAGAAGCGCATCGCCGAGATGGGCCTGAAGTTCGGCATCGGCAAAGTCACCCGGCCCCCGCACTGGTCCGGCTACCGCGTCGTGCCCGAGGCGATCGAGTTCTGGCGCGACCGTCCCTTCCGGCTGCATGAACGCCTGGTGTTCGTCCGCGCCGGGGAGGGCTGGACCACCCAGCGCCTCTATCCTTGACGGACGCCGAAGAAGCCGAGGTCACAGCCTGGTTCGGCGAGCGCGCCGAGCGGACGATCGAGACGGCCTGCGCCCGGGTGTTCCTGGCCGGCGACACCGCCTTCAAGGTCAAGCGACGGGTCGAGCTCGGCTATCTGGACTATTCGACGCTGGACCTGCGCCACTGGGCGCTGGAGCGCGAGCTGCGCTTCAACCTGGCGGCCACCTCCGACATCTATCGCGCGGTTCGCAAGCTGACCCGAACGGCGGGCGGCGGGCTGGAGCTGGACGGCGAGGGGGCGGTGGTCGAGTTCGCGCTGGAAATGCGCCGCTTCGACGAGAGCTTCGTGCTGGCCGCGCGGCCCTGGGCCGTGGACGGCCCCTTGGCCGAGGCCATGGGCCGCGAGGTGGCCGGGGTGCATGCCCGCGCCACGCTCCGGCCGCAGGGCGGCGGCGGCAAGGCGCTGAAATACACCATCGATTCCAACGCCAAGCTGATCCGCGAACTGGCCCCGCAACTGGGCGAGGCGCGCGTCGAGGCCCTGATCGCCGCCACCGACGCGGAGTATTTTCGCCGCGAGGCGTTGCTGGACGGCCGCCGAGCCGCGGGCTTCGCGCGCCACTGCCACGCCGATCTGCACCTGGGGAACATCCTGCTGGAGGACGGCAAGCCGATCCTCTTCGACTGCATCGAGTTCAACGACGTCCTCTCCGACATCGACATCCAGTACGATCTGGCCTTCCTGTTGATGGACCTCGACTTCCGCCGTCGGCGCGACGCCGCGGTGCGGGTGCTGTCGGCCTATCTGGACGAGGGCCTGCGTCACTTCGGGCCTGATCTGCTGGACGGCCTGGCGGCGCTGCCGCTGATGCTGTCGGTCCGGGCCGGGGTCCGCACCCACGTCCAGGCCCATAGCGGAGACCTCGAGGCGGCCAGCGCCTATCTCGACGCCGCGCTCGCCCATCTGTCGCCGCCGTCGCCGCAGCTGACCGCGGTGGGCGGACTGTCGGGCAGCGGCAAATCCACCTTCGCGCGCCTGATCGCGCCGGGCCTGGGGGCCTCGCCGGGCGCGGTGGTCCTGCGCACCGACGAAATCCGCAAGCGGCTGCTGGGCGTGGCGCCCGACGCCCAACTCTCTTCCGCCGTCTATTCCCCGGCCTTCTACGCCGAGGTCTATGACGCCCTGCTGCGCGAGGCCGGAGCATTGCTGGCCGCCGGCCGGGCGGTGGTGGTCGACGCCACCTTCATCCAGCCGGACCTGCGCGCGCGCGTCGAACAGTTGGCGGCCGAGGTCGGGGCGCCTTTCCACGGCGTCTGGCTGGAGGCTCCGCCCGAGGTGCTGGCCGCGCGGATCGAGGGGCGGCAGGGCGACGCCTCGGATGCGACGGTGGCCACCCTGCGCATGCAGCTGGAACGCGACGTCGGCCCGATCGGCTGGGTGCGCGTAGATGCGTCAGGTCCGGCCCAGGATGCGGCCGAGGCCTGGTCGGCGACCTATGGCGGTTCGCCGCTGACCTGACCGCTCAGGGCTGGCCGCCGGCGATCTCGGAGTCCGACGCCGCAAGCTGCGGCGTCTCGGCGGGCCGGGGAGGTGACGCGGCCGCCAGGCTCGGCTTCCAACTCAGCCGATAATTGACCAGGTAACCGTCGTGATCGGAGAGCCGCCGCCGGCCGGGCGCGGCGCCGAAGACCTTCTCCACGCTGATCGGCCGGACGCTGACCGCCCCGTCGCCGGCGAAGGCCTGTAGGTCCTGGGAGCGCAGCCAGGGCTTTTCGCCATCGGCAGGAGCCTGACCCGCGCAGGGGTTGGCGCGGTGGTTGCAGAACTCGCTGACCACCACATAGGGCCGTTCGGCCGCCTGGTAGTCGTAGCGGTCGGGCGCGTTCCTGACGTTGAAGTCGCCGCCGATCAGCAGCGGCGTGGAAGCCTTCCAGTGATCGTTGATGAAGGCGTTCAGTTCCTCGGTCTGCAGATTGTGGGCCCGCAGGGAGCGCTTTAGCGGCACTCTCGAGGCGCCCCTCGAATTCAGGTGGGTGTTGATGATGTCGAGGTCCTGCGGCAGGCCGGGCGGGGCCAGGCGGACCAGCATGGCGCCCTTGTTGGCCAGGCAGTCGAAGCCGGCGCAGAACCGATAGGGGGTGTTGCGAACCTCCACGATGGGATCGTCGGTCAGCACATGCAGGCCCGCGCTGGTGAACTTGCCCCATCCCTCGCCGAACCGGACATATCGAACACGCCGATAGTGTCGCCCGTCCTGCGGCGCCGACCCGGAGGCGCGCTCGAACCGGGTCGGCCCCTGCGCCCAGTAGCGATAGCCGCTGGTCTTCACCAGGTCGCTGACCTCGCTGCGGAACCCTTCCTGAATGAGGACGACGTCGGGCTGGCGGCCTTCCTCGCGCATCGTCGCCAGTTCAGCGCCGATCTTCTTCAGCGCCTTGGCGCGGCCGCGCGCGATGGGCCAGGGCAGGCCGCGGATATTGTAGGTCAGCACGCTGATGTCGGTGCTGTGGTCGTCGCTCGCAGCGGCCCGTTCCACGATCACCGGCGGCGGTGAGATGATCGTGGCGCCGCCGCCGACCGGAGCCGTCGCCGCGGTGGCCGCAAGTACGGGAGCTGTCGCTATCGCCGCCAGATTCACAGTTCGCGAGCTTCCGCTGGTTTGAGATGCAGCCGATCGATCTATCGAGTCTCAGAGAACCACGGCCAAATGAAAACCTGGTGACAGCCGCGCGCCTAGACGGCCTGGCCCGCCACCCAGCCCGACGACCACGCCCATTGGAAATTGTNCGCCGCCATGGTCTTGGAGTCCAGCTCGTCGGTGTCGACCCCGCCCAGGGTGACCTCGGCGGTGCGGTAGCCTTCCGAGCCGACCGGCTTGACCGTCCAGGCGTTCACCGCCTCATCAATGCGGGCGATCAGCTTGTCCGACAGGTCGCCGACATTGGGCGGGGCGCCGATCTCCTCAAGGATCATCTGGGCCACGCGACGCGGCAGATGCTCGGCCAGAACCGTGACGACCGCCTGCTTGCCGCGCGATCCGCGGGCGGTCTTCAGCGTCTGGGTCAGGTCCAGGCCAGGGGCCATGGTCACGGTGATCGCCTGACCCTCGCGCCAGTAGGACGAGATCTGCAGGATGGCCGGACCGCTGAGGCCGCGGTGGGTGAACAGCATCGCCTCAGTGAACTTGGTCTTGCCGCAGGCGGCCACGGCGTCGACCGCGACCCCGGCTAGGGGCTTCAGCCGCTCCAGCGTCTTGATCTCGAAGGTCAGCGGCACGAGGGCGGGGCGGGTCTCGATGATGTTCAGCCCGAACTGCTGGGCGATCTCGTAGCCGAAGCCGGTGGCGCCCATCTTCGGGATCGACTTGCCGCCGCTGGCGATCACCACCGAGCTGCAGGTGACCGCGCCGTGGGTCAGGGTCAGCTGGAAACCGTCCGACGTCTTCTCCACCTTGTCGACGGCGGTGCGCAGGCGCAGCTCGACGCGGTGGGCGCGCATGGCGCCCGTCAGCATCGCGATGATCTGCTTGGCGGAGTCGTCGCAGAACAACTGGCCCAGCGTTTTCTCGTGATAGGCGATCCCCTCGCGCTCCACCCAGGACACGAAGTCCTTCTGCGTGTAGCGCCGTAGGGCCGAGATGCAGAAGCGCGGGTTGGTCGAGATGAAGTTGGCCGGCGCGGCGTGAATGTTGGTGAAGTTGCACCGGCCGCCGCCGGAGATGCGGATCTTCTCGCCGGGGGCTGCGGCATGGTCGACGACCAGCACCTTGCGCCCGCGCTTGCCGGCCTCGATGGCGCACATCATGCCCGCCGCACCTGCGCCGATCACGACGACGTCGAAGAAATCCAATTGCCGCCTCGCGACCTGATCAAAAGAGAGGCTCTTCGATAAGAGGCGGACCTCCAAGTCAACCTGAGCCTTGGCGACATCAAGTTTAAGTCGCCCGTTCGGCGGGCGCCGCGTTGCTTAAAAGACTTGGTGAATCTAGCTTGCGCGCCAGCCCAAAGGGCAATGTCGGGAGGAGACAATATAATGCAAGGCTTGATGCAGGACTGGCCGTTGACGGTCGACAAGATCCTGGACCACGCCAAGGCCTGGCACGGGGGACGCGAGATCGTCAGCCGTTCGGTCGAGGGACCGATCGTCCGCACCACCTACGCCGAGATCCATGAGCGCGCCAAGCGAGTGTCCAACGCCTTGCTGGGCCTGGGGAT
Organism: Phenylobacterium sp. Root700; assembly: GCF_001429025.1. Taxonomy (GTDB): domain Bacteria; phylum Pseudomonadota; class Alphaproteobacteria; order Caulobacterales; family Caulobacteraceae; genus Phenylobacterium. The sequence goes on from NZ_LMHT01000007.1 coordinate 266,735, forward strand.
TTTGCCCGGAGACCGGGTCGCCACCCTGGCCTGGAACACTGGCCGCCATATCGAGGCCTGGTACGGGATCATGGGGATGGGGGCCGTGTGCCACACCCTGAATCCGCGCCTGTTCGCCGAGCAGCTCGTCTACATCATCAACCACGCCGACGACCGGATCATCATCACCGATCTGACTTTCGTGCCGGTCCTGGCCTCGATCCGCGATCAGATTCCCGGCGTGAAGCACATCATCGTGCTGTCCGACGAGGCTCATCTGGACGGCAGCCTGCCCGGCGCGCTGGCTTACGAGACCCTGGTTGAGAACGCCTCGGCCGATATTTCCTGGGGCGGGTTCGACGAGAACACCGCCGCGGGCCTTTGCTACACCTCGGGCACGACCGGCAATCCGAAGGGCGTGCTCTACTCGCACCGTTCGAACTTCCTGCACACCCTGGTGACCATGGGGTCCGACGTACTGGGGATCAAAGCCACCGACACCGTATTGCCGGTGGTGCCGATGTTCCACGCCAACGCCTGGGGCCTGACCTTCTCGGCGCCGGCGGTCGGCGCCAAGCTGGTCATGCCGGGTCCGAAGCTGGATGGCGCTTCGGTGCACGAACTGCTGGAGACCGAGGGCGTCACCTTCTCGGCCGCGGTGCCGACGGTCTGGCAGATGCTGCTGACCCACCTGCGCACCAGCAAGGGCACGCTGAGCACCCTGAAGCGGGTGGTCATCGGCGGCTCGGCGGTGCCCGAGGCCATCGTCCGCGGTTTCCGCGACGAATACGGCGTCGACGTCACCCATGCCTGGGGCATGACCGAGACCTCGCCGCTCGGCACCCAGGCCACGCCGAACTACGCCATCTCGCAGATGGACGCCGAACAGCAGCTGCAGTTCAAGCTGAAGCAGGGACGCGCGCCGCTGGGCATCGAGCTCAAGCTGGTGGACGATGACGACAAGCCGCTGCCGCACGACGGGACGACCTTCGGGCGCCTGAAGGTGGCCGGTCCGTTCGTGGTCGGCGAGTACTTCAGGGCCGAAGGCGGCAAGATCCTCGACCAGGACGGCTTCTTCGACACCGGCGACGTGGCGACCCTGGACGAGCATGGCGTGATGCAGATCACCGACCGCGCCAAGGACGTCATCAAGTCGGGCGGCGAATGGATCTCGTCCATCGAGATCGAGAACATCGCGGCCGGCCATCCCAAGGCCGAACTGGCCGCCGTGATCGGCGTGGTCCACCCCAAGTGGGACGAGCGTCCGCTGCTGCTGGTCAAGCTGAAGACGGGCGAGGCGGCGACGAAGGACGAGTTCTTGCAGTTCCTCGACGGCAAGATCGCCAAGTGGTGGATGCCCGACGACGTGGTGTTCGTCGACGAGATCCCGCTCGGCGCCACCGGCAAGATCGACAAGAAGCTGATCCGCGAACGGATGAAGGACTATGTCCTGCCGCCCGCGGCCGGGGTGGCCAGCGGCGCCGTGGCCTTGGCCGCGCCGCCCGAGCCCAAGATCTACGCGCCGGAGCCGGAGCCCGTGGTCGAGCCGGGGCACGAGGATGACGCCTGGCTGCACTGGACCCCGGACGCGGCGCAGTCGGTGGATCGGAGCCGCCGGGAGGCGCCGGCGGCGCCCGCCGACCACGTGGAGGCCCCGGCGGACGCCCAACTCCCTTTTCGGGGGAGGTAGCTGCGGCTGAAGCCGCTCCGCCTCCCCGGCCGGAATCTGTCCGGCCTGCGATCTCGCCGTCGCCGACGCCGCCCTCATCCCGGGGGCGGTCGGTTTCGGCGGGATTCGCCGATCTCTATCTGCACGCCGCGACGCTGATCGCGCTGGCCCCGACGGTCATGGTGGTCGTGGGGTGGGCGGGGGCGAAGTCTGGCCTGCTGAGCCCGGAGTTCGGGCTGAGCAGGATGGCCTATGAGTGGGCCCCGCATGTCGCACTGGGCAGCGTGGCGGCCGGTGTCTTCGGGGTGATCGTCGCCATGCTCGCCGGCTTCCAGCGCTTTTGGCTGCGGGCGTTGCTGGTGCTGACCATCACCACCCTGACCCTGCTGGCCTATGTCTGGGATCGGCAGGCTCCGGCCTCGGCGGCGCCCGCACCCACCGTTCCAGCCATGGTCTCGACCGCTCCATGATGCTTCGCCACCTGCTGACCGGCGTCACCGGCGCCGTCATCGCCTGGTCTTCGGCCCTGGCCCAGCCCCTGCAGGGCTTCGACGCGGGGGCGAACGTGCCGCCCGCCTTCGCGGTGACGTCGTTTTACGACGCCTCGCCGAAGCTCGCCCGCGCCAAGCCGGGCGACATCCTGAAGGCCGAGCCGGTGGCCGCGCCGTCCGGCGCGCGCGCCTGGCGGGTGATGTACGCCTCGCGGACCTGGGACGACCAGCCTGTGGCCGCGACAGGGCTGATCATCGCCTCCACGGCCAAGACGACCCGGCCGCGCCCGGTGCTGGTCTGGGCGCATGGGACGACCGGTGGAGCGCGGGGCTGCGCGCCGTCGCTGGCGCCCGATCCCGCCCGGAGTTTCCTCGAGCGCGGCGGCGCGGCCGGCTATCCCATCGACATCGGCACGCCCTATCTGACCGACCTGATGGCGCGCGGCTACGTGGTGGCGGCCCCCGACTATCAGGGCCTTGGCGGGCCGGGCGTGCACCAGTTCCTAGTCGGCGACACCGCGGCGCGCGGCGGCCTGGACGCCGCCCGCGCGGCAAGACATCTGCGCGGCGCGAAGGCCGGCGCGGACGTGGTGGTGCTGGGCTGGTCGCAGGGCGGGCAGGCGGCCCTGGCGGCCGGCGAAGTCGCATCGGCCTACGCCCCTGACCTGCGAGTGCGTGGGGTCGCCGCCTTGGCGCCTAGCGCGACCATCATGTCTCCGGTCGTGAACCAGCTGTTCCGGTCCGGCACGCCGCACGTCTACGAGATCATTCGGGGCTACGCCTCAGCCTATGGTCTGTCGACCGATCTGCTGTCCCAGCGCGGGCGGGATCTTGTCGAGGTCGCCGGGCAGGGCTGCATCCTGGAAGTCTTCAAGGAAGTCGGGCGCTCGAAGGAACCGGGCGTGATCGCCGACGTCACGAACGATCCCGCCTGGACGACGGCGTTGGAGCGGAACAACTCGGGGCTGCGTGTCTCGGCCGCGCCGGTGCTGGTCGTGCATGGATCGGCCGATGGGATCGTGCCGTTCGGCAGCACCGACCTCTACCAGGCGCGCGCCTGCGCGGTGGGGACCAAGCTGCAGATCGACCGCATCGAGGGCGGCGACCATCGCAGCATCATCCCCTCGGCCCGCGAGGGGATACTCCATTGGATGGAAATGCGGCTGCGCGGCGAGCCCGCGAAGACCAGCTGCCCGTCAGCCGGCTAGTCGGTAGTCGCTGTCGGGGCCGGGCGGGCCGTCGGTCTTCAGTACGCCGCGCCGTTCCAGGTCGATGATGTGGCCCAGAACCGAGCGTGCGGCGGCCGGCCATAGACGCTTGTCGACCTCGGCATAGAGCACCGGGACCATGTCCTTGATGCGCCCGTGGCCCTCGCTCACCGCCTTCAGCACCTGCGCCTCGCGGGCGCGGCGGTGGGCGATATAGGCGGTGATGAACGGTTCGACCTCCAAGACCGGCGGGCCGTGGGTCGGCCACAGGGTCGTGAAGTCGCGCGCCTTCACCAGCTCGAGGCTGGCCATGTAGTCGGTCATGTCGCCGTCGGGCGGCGAGACCACCGTGGTCGACCAGCCCATGATGTGGTCGCCGGAGAACAGCGCGTTCTCCTCGCGCAAGGCGAAACAGATGTGGTTGGAGGTGTGGCCCGGCGTGGCGATCGCCTCCAGCGTCCAGCCGGGACCTTCGAACACCGCGCCGCCGCCGCAGATATCGATGTCGGGACGGAAGGAGAGGTCGTGGCCGGCCTCGGTGATGATCACCGATTCCACCGCCTGGCCGCCGACCGCGCAGCCGTAGATCTTGGCGCCGGTCTTTTCCTGCAGGGGGCGGGCGAGGGGAGAGTGGTCGGAGTGGTGGTGGGTGACCAGGATATGGGTCACGCTCTCGCCCTCCAGCGCCGCCATCAGGGCGTCGAGGTGTTCGGGCAGGTCGGGGCCGGGATCGATCACCGCCACTTGGCCCTTGCCGACGATGTAGGTGCCGGTGCCCAGATAGGTGAAGGGGCCGGGGTTGTTGGCCACCACCCGCCGGATCAGCGGCGAGACCTGATCGCAGGCGCCGTAGTCGAACTTGATCTCGCGGACATAGGGGATCATCGAAATATCCTAAACGGCGCCTTAATTGCTCCGACCAACCTCGATCTGAAAATGAGGTCGGTTATGGCGACGGACGCGGCGATTTTTGTATCAAAACGGCTTCAGAGGGCGGTCTTCGCCTTACTGTGTCTCTTTGCGGCGCATCTGGTCCTGGCGGTCGCGAGCTGCGAGCCCGAGCAGGTGGCCATGGGCGCAGCCCGGATCCCGCTCGAGTTCAGCCAGCGCTAGCGCGGGAACGCCCCTGACAGGTCGTAGCCGGCCTGGGCGCCCAGATCGACGAGCTCCTGGGCGCTGCGCTCGTCGGCTTGGAACTGGCCCAGCGACCAGGTGACGATCGAGCGCGTGCCCGAGCGGCAGAAGGCCAGCACCGGACCCTCGGCGGCCTCGATCGCGCGATGATTGGCCTCGACCTGATCGGGCGTCGGTCCGCCGCGCACCGGAATGTGGACATAGGCGAGCCCGGCGGCCTTGGCCGCGGCCTCGATCTCGGCGCTGGACGGCTGGGTCGGGTCTTCACCGTCGGGGCGGTTGTTGATCACCATCTTGAAGCCCTGGGCCGCGGCGGCGGCGAGGTCGTCGGTCCCGATCTGGGGGGCGACGGAGAGCTGATCGGTGACGCGTCGAAAGTCAGTCATGTGAGTTACCGCAGGTTGGGAGGAGGACCCTTCGTTTGACATCATCGGGGGGCGATGAAAGTTTCGCAACGCCCGGCCGACAAATGGCCTTCACCTCGAGCCCCTCCCAAATGTTGCGTTTCATCGGCCGCCGCCTGCTCGTGGCCATACCGACGCTGTTCCTGGTCGTGACCGTCGCCTTCTTCATGATGCGCGCGGCGCCCGGCAGCCCCTTCGACATGGATCGCAAGCTCTCGCCCGAGATCGAGCGCAACGTGATGGCCAAGTACGGCATGGATAAGCCGCTGCATGAGCAATACTTCAACTATATCAAGGATGTGTCTCGTGGCGATTTCGGCCCGTCGCTGAAATACAAGGACAAGAGCGTCCTCCAGATCCTCAAGGAGAACTACAAGGTCAGCCTGACCCTAGGGCTGTCGGCGATCCTGATCGCCAGCATCGTTGGCGTCACGCTCGGCGTCCTGGCGGCGCTGCGGCAAAATCGGTTGATCGACTACGGCGTCATGGCGGTGGCGATTGTCGGGGTCTGTATTCCCACCTTCGTCACCGCGCCGCTGCTGGTGCTGCTGTTCGGCTCCAAGCTCCAGATCCTGCCGTCGGGCGGGTGGAACGGCGGTGCGCTGGCCAACCTGATCCTGCCGGTGGCGGTGCTGGCCCTGCCGCAGATCGCCATCATCTCGCGGCTGACACGGGCCGGCATGATCGAGGTGCTGCATTCAAACTATGTGCGCACCGCCCGGGCCAAGGGCCTGCCGGAGCACCGGATCGTCATCAAGCACGCCCTGCGCGCGGCCATCCTGCCGCTGGTCAGCTATCTGGGCCCGGCTTGCGCCGGGCTGCTGACCGGTTCGCTGGTGGTCGAGAAAATCTTCAATCTGCCGGGCCTGGGGAAATTCTTCGTCATCTCCGCCCTGCAGCGGGACTACACCGTTGTCATGGGCATGGTGATTTTCTACGCTGCTCTGATCCTTGTCCTGAACCTGATCGCCGATCTGCTCTATGCGGCGCTCGATCCCCGCGTGAGGCTGTCGTGATCGGTCCAATCCTGGCCCCCGGCTCGCGCGCCGGGGCGCAAGTCATGGAAAAGGCCGTCAAGGGCCGCAGTCTGTGGGACGACGCCCGGCGCCGGCTGTTCCGCAACTGGGCGGCGGTGAGCGGCATGCTGGTGCTGGCGGTCCTGGTGGCCGTCGCCCTGATCGGGCCGCACCTGGTTCCGTTCAGCTACGACCAGATCAACAAGAACGACGTGTGGGCGCCGCCGCTGACCGGCGGGCATCTGCTGGGCGCGGACTCGCTGGGCCGCGACCTGCTGGCCCGGCTGCTGATGGGGCTGCGCGTGTCGCTGGCGATCGGGCTGGTGGCGACCATGGTCTCGCTGGCCATCGGCATCGTCTGGGGCGCGGTCGCCGGCTATGTCGGCGGGGCGTTGGATGAGCTGATGATGCGCGTCGTCGACGTGCTCTATTCGCTGCCGTTCATCTTCTTCGTGATCCTGCTGATGGTGACCTTCGGGTCGAACATCATCCTGATCTTCATCGCCATCGGGGCGGTGGAGTGGTTGACCATGAGCCGGATCGTGCGCGGCCAGACGCTGGGCCTCAAGCACAAGGAATTCGTGGAGGCGGCGCGCGCCGCCGGCCTCAGCCAGGGCTCGATCATCGCCAAGCACATCGTGCCCAACCTGCTCGGGCCGGTGGTGGTCTATGTGACCCTGACCATTCCGGCGGTGATCCTGGCCGAGAGCTTCCTCAGCTTCCTGGGTCTGGGCGTGCAGCCGCCGATGGCCTCGCTCGGCACCCTGATCGCCGGCGGCGCCCAGGACATGGAGCTGGCGCCCTGGCTGCTGATCTTCCCGTCGCTGACCATGGTGGTGACGCTGATGAGCTTCAACTTCATCGGCGACGGCCTTCGGGACGCGATCGACCCGAAGGACCGCTGAGGCGCTACCGAAGGCGCTTGGCGCGAACGCCGGCCTGGCCGTCGGACCTGAGGAAGAAGCCGCCGACGCCGCCCCTGCGGATCTCGACCTTCGAGCCCGCCTTGGGCGTACGGCCCAGGGTCACGGCGTCGTAGAGCGACCAGACGGCGCCGCCCTCGAGCTCGAACACCCACTTGCCGTCGCCGCCGCGATAGGCGTTGGTCGCGACGGTCTCCAGGCGGTCGGCCTGTTCCGGCGTGGTGTCGGTGCGGTTGAAGATGTCCAGCGAGGGCATGGCGAAGCCGAAGGCCTGGCGGCGCGCGGCCTGGGCCTGTTCGCGGTCGACCACGACGATGTCGCCCTTCTGCTCGGCCGCGCCCAGCGAACCGACGGCGGCGTCGTAACAGGCCAGGCGCTCGGCGGCGTCGGTCTTGCCCTTGCAGTCCAGCACGTTCTGGAGGACCGCCGTGCGCCCCTCGATCTTGGGCTCGGCGGCGATGGCTCCGCTACTGGCGAAGACGCCCAACAGGACGAAGGCGCTCAGTTTTGAGCCGATGGAAAAATGTGTCATCCGTGACCCATGGTTTTGATGTCCCGTATTGATAGGGCGCTCCCGGCGCTGGGCAACATGTTCGTGCTGGGGCTCGCGGCGCTTTCGCTCGCCGCCTGCGCTCCCAAGGGGCCGTCGAGGCCGCCATGCCCTCCCGGCAAGGTCTGTATCCAGGCCGGCAATGTCGCCGAACCAGTCAGCCTCGATCCGCACAAGATCACCGGGGTCTGGGAAGATCGCATCGTCTCGAACCTGCTGGTCGGCCTGACCGAGGCCGATCCCGAAGGCAACGCGGTCCCCGGCATGGCCGAGCGATGGGAGACCACGCCCGACGGCCTGGTCTGGACCTTCTATCTGCGTGATGCCGATTGGTCGGACGGCGTGCCGGTCACAGCCGACGATTTCGTCTTCGCGCTGCGGCGTATCATGTCGCCGCAGACGGCGTCGGAGTACGCCTCGCTGCTCTATCTCATCAAGAACGCCCAGGCGGTGAGCGAGGGCAAGGCGCCGAAGGAGGCGCTGGGCGTTCGGGCGGTGTCGCCGAAGGTGCTGGAGATCACGCTCGAGCATCCGGCTCCCTACCTGCCGCAGCTGGCCAAGCACCAGACGATGTACCCGTTGCCCCGGCATGTGGTTGAGAGGCTGGGTGACAAGTGGGTGACGCCTGGCAACTACGTCTCCAACGGCCCCTATGTGGTGACCGACTGGAAGCTCGGCGACTATGTGAAGATCGTGAAGAACCCGCGGTTCTATGAAGCCGACAAGGTTTGCGTCGACGAGATCTACCTCTACCCCACCTCCGACGCGACCATGGCCGAGCGCCGGGTGTTACGCGGCGAGCTCGACATGAACGCCGACATCCAGTCGAACCGCATCGCCTTCCTGCGGGAGAAGACGCCGCAGTATGTGCGCACCCATACGTATCTTGGCGTCACCTATCTGGCCTTCAACTCGTCCGTTCCGGCGTTCAAGGACAAGCGTGTCCGTGTCGCCCTGGCCATGGCCATCGATCGCGACTTCATCACCCAGAAGCTGCTGCGGGGCGGGCAGAAGCCGGCCTACACCTTCGTGCCGCCCGGGGTGGCCAACTATGAGCCGGCCAAGCCGCCGGCCTGGGCCGCGTGGCCGCTTGAGAAGCGTCAGGCCGAGGCCAGGCGGTTGCTGGCCCAGGCCGGCTACGGCCCCGGCCGGCCGCTGAAGATCGAGATCAAGCACCGCAATACGCCCGACCCGATGCTGTTCATGCCGGCGATCCAGGCCGACTGGAAAGCCATCGGGGTCGACACCGCCCTGGCGCAGAACGAGGCTCAGATCGCCTATGCGGCGTTCCGTTCGCGCGATTTCCAGGTCGCCGACGCCGCCTGGATCGCCGACTACAACGATGCGATGAGCTTCCTCTACCTGCAGCAGTCGGCCACTGGCGCGCAAAATTATGGCGACTACCGCAATCCCGCCTATGACGCCTTGCTGGCCAAGGCTGACAACGAGCCCGACGCCAAGGTGCGTGCGGGCTACCTGGCGCAGGCTGAGCAGATGATGCTCGATGACGCCCCGGTTGCGCCTATCTACTTCTACGTGAACAAGAATCTCGTCGCCCCGAAGGTGACCGGCTTCGTCGATAACATCGTCGATCAGCACCGGGCGCGTTACTGGTGTGTTGCAGGTTCCCGTACCGCGCCGGCCGCCCCTGCGGCGCCAAAAGGGTAAATTCATGCGCGCAATGGGCTCCAGGGCACATTCTGTGACCAGAATGCGACAGGTTGGCGCCCTTCAGATTGCAGCGGTTTAATCTGCGTTGACCCCCAGGCTGTAAGCCTCGTAACTCCAACGTAACCGGGTTCGGAATTGAACCTGGGACCGAACCTTATGTGGGGAGCGGGTATCGCAGGTCGTTACGGCTTGGCGGACCGCTGGAGGATCTAGACCTTGAAAATGACTACGCAACGTGGACGCCTGATGGCGTCATCGATGATTTGCGGGATGGTCGTCTCTCTGGGCGCCGGGCATGCCCTGGCTCAAGAGGCCGAAGTCAGCGAAATCGTCGTCACCGGTTCGCGGATTCCGCAACCGAACCTGACCAGCGTCAGCCCCGTCCAGGTGGTGGGCGCGCAAGAAGTCACCCTCGGCGGCCGTCCGGTCACCGCTGACTTCCTGAACCAACTTCCGCAAGTTTCGCAGAGCGCCAGCGCCGGCCTCTCCAGCACCTCCAACCCGCTCTCCGGGCCGGGCGGCGTGGCCACCGTCGACCTTCGTGGTCTGGGCCAAACCCGCACGCTGGTCCTGATGGACGGCCGTCGCCTCGGCATCGGCGACCCGAACACCGGCAACCCGAACCCCGCGCCTGACCTCAACCAAATCCCCAGCCAGCTGATCGAACGCGTCGACGTGCTGACCGGCGGCGCCTCGGCGACCTACGGTTCGGACGCCATCGCCGGCGTCGTGAACTTCATCATGAAGCGCGACTTCGAAGGCCTGCAGGTCGACGCCCAATTCGGCGTCTATCAGCACGAGCAGCACAACGAATTCGTGCAGAGCCTGTTTGGCCCGCGCCAAGTCAAGGGGCCGAAGGACAGCGCCTGGGACGGCAAGTCCCGTGACCTGAGCATCGTCTGGGGCGCCAATTCGTCGGACGGTCGCGGCAACGTCACCGCCTTCTTCACCTACCACGACCAGGATCCTGTCGCTCAAGGCAAGCGCGACTACTCGGCCTGTCAGATCAACGCCGCCAACGCCGGCGGTATCGCCAGCTGCGCCGGTTCGCCGAACTCGAACCAGTGGTTCCGCGCCGATGGCACGGGTGGGCAATTCGCCGTCGTCGGCAACCAATTCGCGCCGTACAGCGGAAGCGCGGTCACCACCCCGCCGCCGCTCTTCAACTCGAACGAATACGCGTACTTGATGCAGCAGAGCACCCGCTACACCGCGGGCTTCTTCGCCAAGTACGACGTGAACGATCACGTCAAGCTGTACTCCGATTTCTCGTTCATGAACGATCGGACCAACGTCACGATCGCGCCGACCGGCCTGTTCCAAGGCAGCGGCCCGTCGCCGAGCAGCGGCTTCCTGGTCAACTGCAACAACCCGTTCATGAGCGCGCAACAGCAGGGCGCCATCGGTTGTACGCCGGGCATGGTCACCGCTGGTGAAAGCGTCGACATGTACATCGGTCGCCGCAACGTCGAAGGCGGTGGTCGGAACCAGTTCTACGAACACACGAACTACCGTGTTGTTCTGGGCACCCGCGGCGACATCGTTGGCCCCTGGTCGTATGACCTCTATGGTTCGTACTACTACACCAGCCTGTACCAAGCCTCGCAGAACTACCTCGCCATCTCGAAGATCCAGAACGCGCTGCAGGTGGTCCAGGGGGCCAACGGTCCTGAGTGCATCTCGGGCGCCGGCTGCGTGCCCTACAACATCTTCAAGGACGGCGGCGTCACCCCGGAAGCCCTGGCCTATCTCGACGTGACCGGCACCTCGCGCGGTGCGGTCAGCCAGCGGATCGTCGAAGGTTCGATCACCGGCGACCTCAGCGAATACGGCATCAAGTCGCCGTGGGCGAATGACGGCGTGGGCGTCAACTTCGGCTTCCAGAACCGTCGTGAGAACCTGGAATACGCGCCTGACACGGCCCTGCTCAGCGGCGACCTCTCCGGCGCCGGCGGCGCTTCGGTCTCCATCGACAAGAGCATCAGCGTGACCGAAGGCTTCGCCGAAGCCCGTATCCCGGTGATCCAGGACATGACGTTCGCTCGCGACGTCGTGATCGATGTCGGCTACCGCTACTCGGACTACTCGACGGGTATCAAGGCCGACACCTACAAGGGCGCCATTCAGTGGGCTCCGACCGACGACATCCGCTTCCGCGCCTCCTATCAGCGCGCGATCCGGGCTCCGAACCTGCTGGAACTCTACACGCCGCAATCGGTCACCAACACCAGCGAGGTGGGTGAAGACCCCTGCGCCCAGGGTGTCGCCAATCGTCCCAGCTTCGCGCAATGCGCGAACACCGGCGTCACTCAAGCTCAGTACAACAACGTCACCATTCCGCAGTGCCCGTCGGGCCAGTGCGCGGTGCTGACGGGTGGTAACCCGAACCTGGAGGCTGAAAAGGCCAAGACGATCGCCGTGGGCTTCACCCTCACGCCGACGTTCCTGGCCGGCCTGACCGCCAGCGTCGACTACTACACCATCGACCTGAAGGGCACGATCGGCAACATCCCGCTGGGCGTGATCCTGGAGCGCTGCCTGCAGACCGGCGAAGCCGACTTCTGCAGCCAGATCCGACGCAACGCCTCCAACGGTTCGCTGTTCGGCGACGACGTCGCCTCGGCCGGCTACTTCAACGGCGCCAACGTCAACGTCGGTGCGGACAAGCTGTCGGGCGTCGACTTCCAGGCCAACTACAACCTGCCCCTGGACGCCATGGGCTGGGATCGTTTCGGCCAGGTCTCGGTGTCCTTCAACGGCGCCTACCTGATCGAGAAGACCACCGTCTCGCTGCCGGGCGACCCGAAGTATGACTGCGCGGGTCTCTACGGTCCGCAATGCGATGGCATCAGCCCCCGCTGGCGTTCGTCCGCCCGCGTGAACTGGACCACGCCGTGGGATGTGACGTTCTCGGCTGCTTGGCGCTATATCGGCGAAGTCAAGCTGGAGCGTGACACCAACGAGCCGTCCATCGGCACCGGTGGGAACGATCTGTTCAACCACATGCTGCCGTCGCGCACCTACGTCGACCTGGCCGGCATCTGGAACATCAACGACACCTTCACGATGCGCGCGGGTGTGAACAACGTGCTGGACCAAGACCCGCCGTTGATCTCGCGCTTCATCGGCACGGGCCTGCCGAACACCTACCCGACCTACGATCTGCTGGGTCGCAAGCTGTTCGTCGGCTTCACGGCTAACTTCTAAGACGCATCCCCTCAAAGGGAGGCGAAGGGCGGCGGAGCAATCCGCCGCCCTTTTTCTTTGGCGAACGCCGGTCTATCCAGGGTGGGGAGGATGCGCCGCTTGGAGTCCAGATTATTCAGCCGCCGCAGCGCGGGACTGGGAATGACAGCCGCCGCCCTTGCGGGCTGCGCCTCGCGCGAGCCGGCCGTTCTCGTCAATTTCGCTGAGCTGGCGCCGCCCCCGGCCGCTGGCGCACCGGCCGCTCCGGACGCCGGCGCCGATCTCGCCACCGCGGCGGACCTCGCCGGCCGGGTCACCGCGCCGGTCTGGATCAATGGTCAGGGGCCGTTCGATTTCGTCGTGGACACCGGCGCCAACCGGACGGTGATCACCACGGCGCTGGCCACTCAGCTGGGGTTGCCGGATGCGGGCTCGGCCCAGATCCACGGCGTCGCCGGGATCGAGCCGGCCGGGACGGCGATCATCGACACGCTGCGGGTGGGGGACGTGGTCACTCGGAAGATACGTGCGCCGACCCTCAGCCGTGGGCGTCTGGGCGCCGATGGCCTGCTCGGCGTCGATGTCCTGCGCAACCGGCGCGTCACGATCGACTTCCAGCATAATCAATTCAGAATCACCGCCTCGCGGGGCGATGCGGGGGTGCTGCCGGTGATGGGGCAGGCGGCGTCGAGGGTCGAGCCGCAGGAGCATGCAGGCCGTCAGATCGTGGTGCCCGCGCGCTATCGCTTTGGCCAACTCATCATCATCGGCGCCGATGTCGCCGGTCGGCCCGTGACCGCCTTCATGGACTCAGGGTCCCAGAGCACCGTGGGCAACCACGCTCTGCGTCGGCTGGTCCTGGGCACTGAGCCAGACCCCAAGAAGCCCCGCTATCTGGTGCCGGTGCTCAGCGCGACCGGCCAGACGTCCCAGGGGGAGCTGGCGGTCATGCCGCTGCTGAAGATCGGCGGGCTCAGCATCGCGGGTCTGACCACGGTGTTCGCCGATCTGCACGTCTTCGACATCTGGGACCTGAAGACCAAGCCCAGCCTGCTCATGGGGATCGACGCCATGCGGCAGTTCGAGTCCGTGACTCTCGACTATGGTCGACGCCAGGTCATCTTCGTGCTGCCGTCAGGCAGTCCGCGCCGAGTACGCCCTCCGAGCTAGCCCTACTTCACCGGGGTCGGCGCCAGCACCATGGCCCCGCCGCTGCGCAGCCGTTCCTGGGCCATTTCGTCCAGCATGCCCTTGGCGCGCGGGTCGCCCATGATCCAAGCCGCCGCTGCGAGGGTCCGGACCGAGGTGGCCGAGACGCCCAGCGCGCTTTCCAGCGCCTCGAACGGCGAGGTCTGGGTGGTCATGCGCTTGAGGCGAACCTCGCCCTTCAGGCCGGCCAGGGCCTTGGCCTTGTCGACCGCCTGATAGAAGCCGCCGACCTCGTCGACCAGGCCGATTTCGCGGGCCTGGGCGCCGGTCCAGACGCGGCCCTTAGCGATCTCGCGCACCCGTTCGGGCGGCAGGTTGCGACCCTCGGCCACGCGGGAGATGAAGTTGTCGTAGATGCGGTCCATCCAGCCGGAGAAGGCGGCGCGCTGGGCCTGGTTCATCTCGCCGCCCATGCCGAAGGCGCCGGCATAGTCGCCGCCGACCCCGATCTGGCGCACGTCGACGCCGAAGCGTTCCAGGGCCGGGCCGAGCGCGAACTTGCCGCCGAACACCCCGATTGAACCGGTGAGGGTGGAGGGCTGGGCGACGATGGCCGAAGCCTCGCTCGACACCCAGTACCCGCCCGAGGCCGCATAGGCGCCCATCGAGACCACGACCGGCTTCTTGGCCGCCTTGGCGGCGCGCACGGCGGCCAAGATCTGTTCGGAGGCGGTGTCGGAGCCGCCGGGGGAGGAGACGCGGAAGACGATGGCCTTCACGTCCTTGTCCTCGATGGCGTCGTAGAGCGCCTTGGAGATGTCGTCGGAATACATCGACGATGAGGACGAGAACGGGTTGGAGGTGCCGTCATGGCCGGTGACGATGGCGCCTTCGCCCTCGACCACGGCGATGGCCGGGCCGGGCGAGTGAACCCGATCGCGGCTGGCGCGCATGTACTTTTCGAAGCCGATCAGTTCGGCGCCCTTGCCGGCCTTGGCCAGGGCCGCGGTCTCGGCCTCCTTCACCTGGCCGACCTTGTCGATCAGGTGCAGCTTGAGGGCGTCCTCAGCCAGATAGGGGCCGGCCTCCAGGTTGGTGCGCAGCAGTTGCGGGGTCTGCTTGCGGTCGGTGGCGGCGTTGGCCAGGGCAGTGCTGTAGACCGATCCCATCCACGACAGCTGGGCTTCCCGGTGGGCCGGGGTGTAGTCGCTGTAGAGGTAGGGATTGACCGCGTTCTTATACTCGTAGCGCTGCTCGTAATCGGCCTTCACGCCGTACTTGTCGAAGGCGCGCTTGAGGAAGACGTCCTCGCTCGACAGGCCCACGGCCTGGAACGATGCGCCGGGCTGCATCCAGAGTTCGTCGGCCGAAGCCCCCAGCATGTAGGTCGAGGTCACCACGCCGGAGGGGTAGAGCCCTTGGCTGTGGGCGATCACCGGCTTGCCGGCGGCGCGGAATTTCTTGAGGGCCAGCCGGATCTCGTCGGCGGCGGCCGGGGCCATGCCGCCCTCGGGCAGCCGGACCAGCACGGCCTTGACCTTTCCATCCTTGCCCGCCCGGTCGAGGGTCTCGATCACCGACATCACCGACATCGAGCGGCGGCCGATCGAGGCGAACGGATTGACCGGGTCCTGGTCGGTAAGCGGGTCGCGCAGGTCGAGCTGCAACACCGCGTTGGACGGGGTCGGCGCGGGCTTGGCGGCTCCGGCGGCCATGACGATCAGCAGGAACGGCACGCCGATCAGGAAGAGCACCAAGCCCGCAAAGACGCCGGCCGTGGTGATGAGGAATTGCTTCATGGAGGAGTTCGCCAGGAGGAAAGTGCGCCGCCCAAGCTACATGGGCCTGCGTTTCGTTCAAATGAAGACGCGGCAATTGTCGCACGAGGGCTGTCGTTGGTCGTTTGTGGCGGCGTGAAGTCAGGGCGAGGCAAATTCTTCCACGCGAACGCCGTTAGGCTTGGCCTTCTCTCCCTTTCGCGCAGTATGCAGCAGGCTGCGAGGGGGCAGGACGCCCTCCAGCGCAGTCGGAAGCAAGAGTATCGGGGGTTGCCTTGAGCGTGGTGAGAGACGGTTGGCGCGTGGCCGGGGCCCTGGCGGCCGGCGGGATTCTGACGGTCGCGGGCGCGGCCCATGCCGAAGGTCCGGCGGTGGCGATCATCGGCGCGACGGTGTTCGATGCGACCGGCGCGGCGCCGCACCTGGCCAATGTGCTGATCAAGGACGGCCGCATCGCCGATGTCGGGCCGAACGTGAAGGCGCCGCGCGGCGCGGTCGTCATCAGCGCCAAGGGCAAGGCCCTGCTGCCGGGCTTCTTCGACGTCCACACCCACTGGACCCCGGGCGGAAAGCCGAACATCTCGCCGGAGATCGCGAACGCCTACATCGCCGCGGGCGTCACCACTGTGAACGATTTCCACCAGCAGCCGGAGTCCTTCGCCCCGCGCCGCCAGTGGATCGGGACCCTGGCCTCGCCGCATGTGAACTTCGTTGCGCGGATGAGCACGCCGGGCGGCCATGGCGCCGACTGGGCCGACACCGCCACCACCAAGTGGGTGAACACGCCTCAGGCCGCGCGGGTCGAGGTCAAGGCGCTGGTTCCCTACAAGCCCGACTTCATCAAGGCCTTCACCGACGGCTGGCGCTATGGCGCATCAGCCGACAACACCAGCATGGACGAGGGCACGCTGAGCGCCCTGGTCGACGAGGCGCACCGTAACGGGATCAAGGTGCTGACCCATACGGTGACGGTCGAGCGCGGCCAGATCGCCGCCCGCGCCAAGGTCGACATCATCGCCCACAGCCTGCAGGACCGCGAGCTCGACAGGGCGACCATCGACCTGATCAAGGCGGCGGGCACGGCCTATGCGCCGACCCTGGCGGTCTACGATCCGGCCAAGGGCGAGGGGGCGGCCACCAACCCCGAAGCCAGGAAGCGCAGCGAGATCAAGTTCGGCTACGCGCTGCACAACACCAAGGCGCTGCACGACGCGGGCGTGATCGTTGCGCTCGGCACCGACGCCGGCATGCCCGGCACCCCGCACGGCGTCTCGACGCTGCGCGAGATGGAACTTCTGGTCCAGGCCGGCCTGACCCCCAGCGAGGCGCTGATCGCCGGCACCGCAAACAGCGCCAAGGCGCTGGGCGAACTGGATGACCGTGGCACCATCGAGAAGGGCAAGCGCGCCGACCTGGTCCTGGTGTCCGGCGCGCCCTGGACCAACATCGCCGACGTTCGCAAGACCGACCGGGTCTTCGTCGACGGCAAGCTGGTGCACGGCCCCGGCGTGAAGCTGCCGGCCGCCAACAGCCAAAAGGCCATGCCGCCGGTGAAGGTCCAGGCCCTGATCGACGATTTCGAAGGCGCCAAGGAACGCACGGCCCTCGACACCCTGCGCCTCAACGACACCGACGGCGGCATCGACCGTACGGTCCAGGTGGCCCAGGTGATCCCGCGCACGGCCAGCGACCACGTGCTCAGCCTCGATGCGCGGATGTCGACCAAGGACGATCCCAACGCCGGGGTCATCTTCCCCCTGACCCGTGGTTCAGTGCAGCCGGTCGATGCGCGCCCCTTCAAGGGCGTGCGGTTCGACGTGCGGGGCGACGGCGCCTATGAGCTGGGCGTCAACACCCTGAGCGGTCGCTGGGCCTCCGAGGTCCAAGGGGGCGCCGAATGGCGCACGGTCGAGGTTCCCTTCAGCGCCCTGAAGGCCGCCGCTGGCTGGGGCGGGGCTCGCGGCCCGTGGACTGGCGATGACCTGCTGGAGGTCTCTATCGACGGCGCTCGGCCCGCGGGTCAGAAGCTGTGGGTCGAGATCGACAACGTGACCTTCTACTGAGGTCGGCCCGGCGGCCCGGTTCTCTAGGCGAGGGCCGGGCCGCGGCCAGCTGGAAAATCGCGGCCGGGATGTGGGTTTCCAATCGCCCTGCGTCTGGGTTTCATAAGGTGACGGTTGTGCGCCGTGAGGGGGTCCCATGTACTTTTCCAGATCGCTGAAGAACGCCGCCGCCGTCGTGGCGATCACCATCGCGCTGGGCGCCCCGGCGCTGGCCGCGCCGAGTGGGATCACCTCGCCGAAGGAGGCCTTCGGTCATGACATCGGCGACGACTACTTCCTCGCCAACTACACCCAGCTGGAAGCCTATTTCAAAACCCTCGCCGGGCAGTCCGACCGCATGAAGCTGGTCGACATCGGCCCGACCGAGGAGGGTCGCCGCGAATACATGGCCATCGTCTCCTCGCCGGCCAATCTCGCCAAGCTGGACCGCTATCGCGAGATCGCTCGCAAGCTGGCCAAGGCTGAAGGCGTCAGCGAGGAAGAGGCCAAGGCCCTGGCCGCCGAAGGCAAGGCGGTGATCTGGATCGACGGCGGGCTGCACGCCACCGAGGTCGTTCCGCCCCAGGCGCTGATCGCCGCCCTGCACGACATGCTGACCAAGGACGACGCCGAGACGCGCCGTATCCTGGACGACGTCATCATCCTGTTCGGTCAGGTGAACCCTGACGGCCAGGAGCTGGTCTCCAACTGGTACATGCGTAACGCCGACCCGGCGAAGCGTGAGTTTGGCAGCCTGCCGCGCCTGTACCAGAAGTATATCGGCCACGATAACAATCGTGACTACTACATGTCGGCGATGAAGGAGACCACGAACGTCAACCGGATCTTCTTCCGGGAGTGGTATCCGCAGGTGGTCTATAATCACCACCAGACCGGACCTGCCGGAACCGTGGTGTTCATGCCGCCGTTCCGCGACCCCTTCAACTACAACTACGACCCGCTGGTGATGGCGACCTTGAGCGAGGTCGGCTCGGCCATGCACAGCCGGCTGATCAGCGAGGGCAAGGTCGGCTCGACCATGCGCAGCGGCGCGACCTACTCGACCTGGAACAACGGGATGGAGCGCTCCATCACCTATTTCCACAACACCGTGGGCCTGCTGACCGAGATCATCGGCCATCCGACGCCGATGCAGATCCCGCTGATCCCGAAAAACCAGATCGCCCGCAACGACCTGCCCGCGCCGATCGCGCCGCAGGAGTGGAAGTTCCGCCAGTCGATCGATTACTCGATGTCGATCAACCGCGCGGTCCTCGACTACGCCTCGCGTAACCGCGAGCGCCTGCTGATGAACATCTGGCGGATGGGGAACAACTCCATCGAGCGCGGCCGCGAAGACAGCTGGACCGTGACGCCCAAGCGTATCGAAGCGCTGGAAGCCGCCGCCAAGGGCAAGCCGCTGGTGGGAACCGGTCGCGACGCCGGCATCGATCCTGGCCTCTACGCCAAGGTGCTGCACGACCCGGCGCTGCGCGACGCACGTGGCTACATCATCCCCGCCGACCAGGCTGATCTGCCGACGGCGGTGAAGTTCCTGAACGCGCTGATCAAGACCGGCGTCGACGTTCAGCGCGCCGACAAGGCCTTCAAGGTTGCGGGCAAGTCCTATCCGGCCGGCTCCTACGTGGTGCGCGCCGACCAGGCCTATCGCCCGCATGTGCTGGACATGTTCGAGCCGCAGGATCACCCGCACGACTTCGCCTATCCGGGCGGCCCGCCGATCGCGCCCTACGACTCCACCGGCTACACGCTCGCCATGCAGATGGGCGTGAAGTTCGATCGCGTCCTCGACGCTTTTGACGGTCCGTTCCAGCCGGTCGCCGACGTGATGGCGCCGGCGCCAGGCAAGATCGTCGGGTCCGGCAAGGCTGGCTATCTCGTCAGCCACGAGGCCAATGACAGCTTCATCCTCTCCAACCGCCTGCTGAAGGCGGGGCAGGGGGTCTATTGGGTGAAGGCCGCGACCAAGGCTGTCGGCAAGACTTTCGCGCCGGGCGCCCTCTGGGTTCCGGCCACGCCGGCCAACCGCGCGATCCTCGAAAAGGCCACCGCCGAGTTGGGCGTCGACGCCTACGCCCTGGCCAAGGCGCCGGCCGGCGAGACCCTGAAGCTGAAGCCCGTGCGGGTCGGCCTCGTCGACAAGTACGGCGGCGTCATGACCTCGGGCTGGACCCGCTGGCTGATGGAGCAGTTCGAGTTCGACTATCAGGTCGTCTATCCGCAACGCCTCGACGCCGGCGACCTGGCCAAGGACTTCGACGTCCTGGTCTTCACCAACGGCGTGCTGCCGTCGGAAGGCGGCGAGGGCTTCGGCGGACGTCAGCCCAAGGCCGACGACATCCCGGCCGAATTCCGCGGCTGGCTGGGCGAGGTCACCGAGCAGAAGACCGCGCCGCAGATCGCGGCCTTCCTGCAAGGCGGCGGATCGGTGGTCGCCATCGGGCCGTCGACCCGGCTGGCCAAGCTGGTCGGCGCGCCGGTGGTCGACGCCTTGCAGGGCGCCGACGGCAAGCCGCTGCCGCGCAACAGCTTCTACATTCCTGGCTCGCTGCTCGAGGTGAGCGTGGACAACACCCAGCCCCTGGCGTTCGGCGCGCCCAAGTCGATGAACGTCTTCTTCGACCGCAGCCCGGCCTTCGCGGCGGGAGCGGGCGCGCGGGCGGCCTGGTATCCCCAGGGCGACGTGCTGCGCAGCGGCTGGGCCGTGGGGCAGGATAAGTTGGTCGGGACCGGCGCCGTGCTCGACCTCGATGTCGGCAAGGGCAAGCTGTTCCTGATGGGGCCGGAGGTCGCGCAGCGCGCGCAATCTCACGCCTCCTTCAAGTTCTTGTTCAATGGGCTCCAGTACGGTCCGGCGATCACGGCAGGACGGTGACCGTGATGCCACAGACGGTGTTATATATGCCCTAATCTCGACACTCGTAGGTGACGTGGCGGCAAGGATGTTGTGTTTGTCGCGACAATTGGCGACTCCCGCGCTTTTAGCTGCGGGAGCGCAAAATACACCTATGAGTGGAAGGGTATTTCTCTATGAATTCTCGCATGTCTTTGCGTAGCGTCGTGCTAGCGACATCCGCGCTTTGCGCCATTTCCTGGGCGGGCGCGGCGTCGGCGCAGTCGACCACCGATGACACCGTCGAGGAAATCGTCGTCGTCGGCTCGCAGATCGAAGGCTCGAAGGTCACGGCGGCGCTCCCCGTCACCGTGGTCGACCAAGCCCAGCTCGACAACGTCGCGGCCACCTCGGGCGACGACCTGTTCCGCTCCATCCCGCAGATGGGCGATGTGAGCTTCAACTCGAGCTACCTGCCGAACTCCAGCAACAGCGCCCGTGGCGACGTCGGTTCGGTGAACCTGCGCAACCTCGGCGTCGGCAACACCCTGGTCCTGCTGAACGGCCGCCGCGTCGTGGCTCACCCGACCAGCCGCGCCGATGAAAACCTGGTGCCGGTGCTGACCTACAACACCAACGCCATCCCGGTCAGCGGCATCAAGCGCCTGGAAGTCCTGCGCGACGGCGCCGCGGCGCTCTACGGCTCGGACGCCGTGGCCGGCGTGGTCAACACCGTGCTGCGGGACGATTACGACGGGCTGACTGTCGACGCCCAGTACGGCTCGGCCGAAGGCACGAACCTGCGTGAAGGCGAGTTCTCGATCCAAGCTGGTCGGAACTTCAACGAAGGCCGTGGCAATGTCACCCTGTTCGCCAACTACACCAACCGCTCGGCGCTGAAGGCGTGGGACCAGGACTTCACGTCCTCGCTCAACAAGACCCCGCTGTTCGCCGGCACCGACTACGCCGGCAACGTGACGCTGGACGACCGCGTGACCGCCACCCCGTGGGGCAGCCTGACCTCGCTGCCGTCGTTCGGCACGATCCGTCAGAACGGCGTCGCCCTGACCACCAGCGGCGGCCTCTTCCACATCCAGCCGACGACCAACGGGGCTTGCGCCACCGCCCTGCCGAACGGCCTCTGCCTGGCGACTGGCGCGGCGGCGACCGGCGCGACGGGCGCCGACCGCAATCTGCGCTTCGACAGCGCCGGCACCTTCAATCCGTCGGTCATGCCCGAGCTGGAACGCGTCAACCTGTTCCTGACCGGCAAGTACGACCTGACCGACGACCTCCGGGCCTTCGGTGAAATCGGCTACTACACCGCCACGACCCACGCCGTTCAGACCTCGACGACCAACCTGAGCGGCCTGCCGATCGCGATCGCGGCCACCAACTACTACAACCCCTTCGGCGCAGCGGTGCTGAACGGCCAGGCCAACCCGAACCGTCTGCCCGGCCTGAATATTCCGGCCGCCGGTCTGGCGGTGACCATGAACGCCTACAACTTCACCGATGTCGGCCCGACCCGGGTCGACGTCGAGAACCAACAGTGGCGCCTGCTGGGCGGCCTGAAGGGCGAGAAGTTCGGCTTCAAGTGGGAAAGCGCGCTGCTCTATTCGAAGGCGCAGGTCGAGGACACTTCGGACGGCATCAGCGCGACCCTGCTGCAGCGGCAGATGGCCCTGTCGACGCCGGACGCCTACAACCCCTTCAACGGTGGCACCCTGAGCAATCCGAGCATCGGCGACGGCGCCCCGAGCTCGCAGGCCGCGATCGACGCGATCCGCGTCAAGACGGTCCGCAAGAACACCAGCTCGCTGGCCCTGGCCGACTTCAAGGTTTCGAAGGTCGACCTGTTCTCGGTTCCCGGCGGCGACGTCGGCTTCGCGGCCGGTGTCGAATATCGTCGTGAGACCCAGAAGGACGACCGTGACGCCCGTCTCGACGGGACGATCAAGTTCACGAACTCCTCCACGGGCGTGACCTACGAAAACGACCTGATCGGTTCCAGCGCTTCGCCGGACACCAAGGGCGCGCGTAACGTCACCTCGGCCTATATCGAATTCGCCATCCCGGTCGTCTCGCCGGACATGGAAATTCCCTTCGTCTACAACTTCGAAGCTCAGCTCGCCGGTCGCTATGAAAGCTTCAGCGACGTGGGCGACGTGGCCAAGCCGAAGGTGGCCCTGGCCTGGGACGTCATCGACGGCCTGCGCTTCCGTGGCTCCTGGGCTCAAGGCTTCAAGGCTCCGAACCTGGAGCAGGTGAACGCCACCCTGGTCACCCGGTCCAACAACCGTCGCGACTGGTACCGTTGCGAGGCCGACCGTCGCGCCGGCCGTATCGCCAGCCTGCAGGCCTGCGCCCAGCCTTCGACCCTGGAGCGTCGTTCGGGCAACGCCGAGCTGAAGCCCGAAGAGTCGGAAACCTGGGGCATGGGCGTGGTCTATGAGCCGCGCTTCATCCCGGACGACTTCGGCCGCTTCACCTTCACCGTCGACTACTGGCGCGTGAAGCAAGAGGGCATCGTCGGCCTGTACGGCGGCGCCAACGCCATCACCACCGACTACCTGGCGCGCCTGAACGGCTCGTCGTTCGGCAACGTGGTTCGCGCCGCGCCGACCGCCGACGACATCGCCGCCTTCCAGGGCACGGGCCTGGCTCCCGTGGGCCAGATCCTCTACATCACCGACCAGTACCAGAACCTGCTGCCGCAAGAGGCGCGTGGCCTGGACATCGGCGTGATCTGGAACCTGCGCGGCACGCAGTACGGTGACTTCAGCGTCAACTTCAACGCCGCTCACCTGATGAAGTTCTACCGTTCGCCGTCCCCGGCGGTGGCTGAGCTGATCGCCGCGCAGGCGGCGGGCAAGATCGACCCGTCGATCTTCATCGGCGGCGGCGGCGACCTGATCCGTCAGGGCGGCCGTCCCGAGTGGAAGTGGTCGGCCTCGGCCACCTGGTCCTACGATCAATGGACTGTCGGCGCCTTCACCCAGTACATCGGTGACGTCGAAGATACGCAGCTGCTCGACGCCCAAGGCGACGCCTGGGTGGTCGACTCGCAGATGACGGCCAACCTCTACGGCCAGTACGAGTTTACCGAAGGCCTGGCGGCCAACACCCGCCTGCGCGTCGGCGTGCGCAACCTGACCGACGAGAAGCCGCCCTTGGCTTCGGACGGTTATCTGGGCGAGCTCTACCAGCCCTACAGCCGCTACTGGTACGTCAGCGTCCGCAAGTCCTTCTAAGGACCTGCATCCGGCCGGCCCCAGCGGGGCCGGCCGGTTCGCGGCGGGAGCGTCGACTTCGGCGCGTCGCTCCCAAGCCGCCTCTGCGACCACCCTCGCCGTTCGACACGATCGCCAGGAGGGCAGGGCATGAACCTACGCCGCACATCGAATTCCCTGGGCCGTCTGGCCCTCGTCTCCGCCCTGGTCGTGGGACTGCAAGCGCCGCTGGCCCCGGCCGCCTTCGCCCAGGAGGCCGTGTCGCCCGCACGCGGCGTCGCCACCGGCGGCGACCTGGTCGGCTACAATTCCATCCATCATCCCGCGATCGGCCGTGACGGCATGGTCGTGGCTCAGAGCAAGATCGCCGCGCGCATCGGCGCCGAGATCCTGCGCAAGGGCGGCAACGCGGTGGACGCCGCCGTGGCGGTCGGCATCGCCGAGACCATGACCCTGCCGCGCGCCGGCAACATCGGCGGCGGCGGCTACATGCTGGTCTATGACGCCGCCACCAAGAAGACGGTCGCCATCGAGTACTACGGCCAGGCGCCGAACGCCGTGACGCCGGAGCTGTTGCTGGGCGATGACGGCAAGCTGTCGGAAGCCAAGGTCATGTCCTTCAAGGGCGTGACGATCCCGGGAACCGTCGCCGGGCTCTACGAGGCTCACAAGCGCTTCGGCAAGCTGCCCTGGAAGCAATTGATCCAGCCGACCATCGACCTGGCCGCCAAGGGCATGGTCATGACCGACGACGAGGCGATCACCCTGACTGAGCGCCGCACGGCGCTGGGCAAGGATCCGGGCGCGCTGAAGGCGTTCTACAAGGCCGACGGTTCGACCTACGGACCTGGAGAGGTGTTCAGGAACCGCGATCTGGTCTGGACGCTGAAGCAGATCCAGGCGCGGGGCGCCGACGGCTTCTATCGCGGCCCGGTCGCCGAGCGGCTGGTGGCCGGCGTCCAGGCCGGCGGCGGGGTGATGACCCTCGAGGACCTGGCCGGCTACCGCGCCAATGTGCTGGAGCCGATCTGGTCGGACTATCGCGGCCTGAAGATCGCCTACATGCCGCCGACCTCGGCCGCCTCAAGCGTCGCCGAGGTGATGAACATCCTCGAGCAGTTTCCGATGCAGTCCTACGGCTGGGGCGGCGTGCAGAGCATGCACGTCCTGTCCGAGGCCCTGAAGATCGGCACGGTCGATCGCCGCTACTCCGGCGGCGGCCCGCAGTGGAAGACCCCGGCCGCCGGCCTGGCCAGCAAGGCCTTCGCCAAGGAGCGCGCCAAGCTGATCTCGATGGACCGGTCGCTCGACGCCGCCAGCCTGCCGCCGCTCGATCCGCATCCCTATGAGAGCCCCGACACCACCCACTATTCGGTGGCCGACAAGTTCGGCAACGTGGTGACCAACACCTACACGCTCTCCTCGTCGTACGGCGCGCATGTGGTCGCGCCCGGCACCGGCTTCCTGCTGAACAACTCCCTGGCCAATTTCGACTGGGGCGGCCGCGCGCAGAGCCTGGGCAACAAGCCCGAGCCCGGCAAGCGGGCGCAGTCGACGATCTCGCCGATCCTGGTGTTCAAGGACGACAAGCCGTGGCTGGCCACCGGCACGCCCGGCGGCGGCACCATCGTCTCGACCATGGTCCAGGTGCTGGTCAATGTGATCGACTACGGCCTGAACATCTCCGAGGCCGTGCAGCGCCCGCGCATCTCCCAGGGCGGTCCCGACGCGCCGATCCAGCTGGAGGAATCGATCCCCGAGGATCTGGTCGCCGGGCTGAAGGCCAAGGGGCATGCGGTTCAGCGCTCCCAGATCATCGGCAGCACCCAGTCGATCATGATCGGGCCGGACGGCGTCTTCTACGGCGCGGCTGACACGCGCCGTCCTGACGCCGAGGCCGTGGGCGTGCGAGTCTTCTAGTCAGCCGACGTCTCGTCTCGCCGCCTCCTGGCCCGTAAGAACGCGGCGAGGCGGCGAGCGGCGCCCCCTGAACGCCCCCGATGTGCATGCCGCGCGGTCTACGCTTAGCAACCGCCGAACAATCACCTTGGAGCGTTGTGCATGAAGCTGTGGGGCCAGATTTCCGTCGAGCTTGACGTCGGAGACTATGTCGAGGCCGCCGACCATCAGAAGCGGCTGGAGGACATCCTGGCGCAGGTGCAGGCGATCTATCCGGCCGCGACGCTAGCCATGCGCGAGCGCCGCCAGCGTCGCCCGACCCCGGCGGTGCGGGCGTTGCCGCCCAATGCCGGAACCGGGCGCTTGAACGTCTATTCGGAGTCCTGATCGCTCATGCGCCCAAAGGACACCTTGCTAGAGGCCCTGGCGCTGTTTCGCGGGCTCAACGCCTCGATCACCGTCAATGAGATCATCAGCTTCCTCTACACCTGCGAGAACGAGGGGCTGAGCGTGCAGGAGCTGGCCTTCGTCGCGAAGATGACCGAGCCGACCGCTTCGCGCAGCATTCGCTCCTTCGGGCCGCAAGGGGCCGAGTGGGCGCGGGCGCCGGCCTGTGGCCTGGTGGAGGCGTTCATCAATCCGCAGGACGGGCGCAGCCGGGTCCTGCATCTGACCGCGGCGGGCAGGGAGGTGCGCCAGCGCCTGGACGAGATCATCAGGAAGGGTGTCGGCGTCGCCGCCTGATTTCATCGCGGAAATCGGATTGTTGGCCGCGCCCGCCGACAATTGGACGCGCGCGCGTCGCGGTTCGTCGCGAAATCGATGACGCGCGCCACCGGGCGCCGCCATCGTCCGCGCGTATCTCGAAGGGGGCGTGGATGGAGCTGCAACTCGACCGACTGGACATGCGCATCCTGTCGGCGCTTCAGGAATCCAACCAGACCAGCGCCCAGGAACTGGCCGACCGGGTGCCGCTGTCGGCCTCGGCGATCCAGCGGCGGATCCGGTCCTATCGTCATAGCGGGGTGATCACCGCCGACGTTTCGGTGCTCAATCCGAAGGTGAGCGGCGAGCACATCTCGGTGGTCCTGCTGATCCAACTCGCCCAGCAGGGACCGGTGAGCGCCGCCGACGTTCGCGGCCGGCTGGGCCGCTCGCCGCAGGTTCAGGTGATCATGGAGATCGCCGGGGCCTACGATCTGATGTGCATCGCCATGTTCGAGAGCATGGAGAGCTTCAACGCCTTCGCCGACGCGCAGATCGCCGGTCACCCGTCCGTCGGGCGTTACGAGGCGATCTTCGTCCGTCGCCGCGTGAAATTTGGAACCACGATCCCGCTCTAGGTGGAATCGACATTCAGCGCATCCAGATGAGTGTGGCGGCGAGGTGGATGAAGCCTAGG
>NZ_LMHT01000008.1 GCF_001429025.1 Phenylobacterium sp. Root700
GACATCGACGACTCCCTGGCTCAGCACCAGGGAATCACGATCAGCGAATTTCGCAACAGGCCCGAGCGGGGAGAGGGACTTCTCTCTAGTCGGCGTCCATCTTCAGGGCGGCGATGAAGGCCTCCTGCGGGATCTCCACCTTGCCGAACTGGCGCATGCGCTTTTTGCCGGCCTTCTGCTTGTCCAGCAGCTTGCGCTTGCGGCTCATGTCGCCGCCGTAGCACTTGGCCGTCACGTCCTTGCGCAGGGCGCGGATGGTCTCGCGGGCCACGATCCGGCCGCCGATCGCCGCCTGCAGCGGGATCTGGAATTGGTGCGGGCTGATCAGGTCCTTCATCTTCTCGACCATGCCGCGGCCACGGGTCTCGGCGCGGTCGCGGTGGACCAGCATCGAGAGCGCGTCCACCGGCTCGGCGTTGACCAGGATCGACATCTTCACCAGGTCGCCAACGCGGTAGCCCTCGATGGCGTAGTCGAAGGAGGCGTAGCCCTTCGAGACGCTCTTCAGGCGGTCGTAGAAGTCGAACACCACTTCGTTGAGCGGCAGGTCGTAGACCACCAGGGCGCGCGAGCCGACATAGCTCAGCTCCCGCTGTTCGCCGCGGCGGTCCTGGCAGAGCTTGATGACCGAGCCGAGGTACTCGTCCGGCGTCAGGATCGTCGCCTTGATCCAAGGCTCGCTGATGCTGGTGATCTTCACCGGGTCCGGCATGTCGGCCGGATTGTGCAGCTCGATCTCGCTGCCATCGTTCATGTGGATCTTGTAGACCACGCTGGGTGCGGTCGCGATCAGGTCGAGGTCGAACTCGCGGCTCAGGCGCTCCTGGATGATCTCCAGGTGCAGCAGCCCCAGGAACCCGCAGCGGAAGCCGAAGCCCAGCGCGGCGCTGGTTTCCATCTCGTAGGTGAAGGAGGCGTCGTTCAGGCGCAGGCGGCCGATGGCGGCGCGCAGGTCCTCGAAGTCGGCGGCGTCCACCGGAAACAGGCCGCAGAACACCACCGACTGGGCGACCCGGAAGCCCGGCAGGGCCTTCTCGGTCTGACGCTTTTCCTCGGTGATCGTGTCGCCGACGGCGGCGTCGGCGACCTGCTTGATCTGGGCGGTGATGTAGCCGATCTCGCCGGGACCAAGCTCAGCGACCTCGGTCTGCTTGGGGGTGAAGACCCCGATCCTGTCCACTTGGTGGTTGGCGCCGGCGTTCATCATCCGGACCTTCATGCCCGAGCGCAGGACGCCGTCGAGCACGCGGACCAGGACCACGACGCCGAGATAGGGGTCGTACCAGGCGTCGACCAGCAGCGCCTTCAGCGGCGCGTCACGGTCGCCCTTGGGCGGCGGCAATCTGGCGATCACTGCTTCCAGCACCTCGGCGATGCCTTCGCCGGTCTTGGCCGAGCAGAGCACCGCTTCAGAGGCGTCGATGCCGATCACGTCCTCGATCTGCTGACGCACCCGTTCCGGCTCGGCCGCGGGCAGGTCGATCTTGTTCAGGACTGGGACGATCTCGTGATTGTTGTCGATCGCCTGATAGACGTTGGCCAGGGTCTGGGCCTCGACGCCTTGCGAGGAGTCGACGACCAGGATCGAGCCTTCGCAGGCGGCCAGCGAGCGGCTGACCTCATAGGCGAAGTCGACGTGACCGGGGGTGTCCATCAGGTTCAGGACATAGGTCTCGCCGTCCTTGGCTTTGTATTCGAGGCGGACGGTCTGGGCCTTGATGGTGATGCCGCGCTCGCGCTCGATCTCCATGTTGTCCAGAACCTGCTCGGTCATCTCACGCTTGGTGAGGCCGCCAGTTTCCTGGATCAGGCGATCGGAGAGCGTCGATTTCCCGTGGTCGATGTGGGCGACGATGGAGAAATTGCGGATGTGGGACAGAGGCGTCGTCATGGTCCGCTGCGTCTAGCACATTCACGCGAGATCGCGAGCGTGCGTGTTTTCCTCCCCCGTGACCAACGGGAACGGGGGAGGGGGACCGCGAAGCGGTGGAGGGGGCTCNCCGTCTGTGCATGGTTAATCGGACGTTAAGCCTGACCGCCCCATTCATGCCCTCTGGGGATGTGAGGCTCGTTCAAGCTTCAAGGATTTTGCGACACATGGATCGCCGTACGCTCATCGTTTCGGGACTGGCCACGCTTGGCGCTGCAGGCTGCGCGTCTGCTCAGCCGGGCGGGCCCGGCTCGCCGCCATCGCCTTCGCCGTCCGCCACGGCCAATCCGAGCTATTCCGCCGGTCAGGCCGAAACCTACAACCGCGATGAAATCGTCAACAACGTCTCGGACTTCCTGGGCGTCGGCGCCGAGGCCGCGGGCGGCGCCATCGAACGGGTGTTCCAGGACAACGGCAAGCCCACCGCCTACATCGCCGGTGAGGAAGCTTCGGGCGCCTTTGTCGGCGGCGCGCGCTATGGCCGCGGCCTGCTCTATATGAAGAACCGCCAGCCCGTGGAGGTCTTCTGGCAGGGACCATCGGTCGGCTGGGACTTCGGCGGCAACGCCAGCCGGGTCTTCACCCTCTGCTACAATCTCCAGTACCCGGAAGTGATCTTCCAGCGGTTCCCGGGTGTCGAGGGCGCGGCCTATCTGATCGCCGGCCTGGGCGTGAACTATCTGCGCTCCGACGACGTCACCATCGCCCCGATCCGCGCCGGCGTCGGCCTGCGCCTGGGCGCGAATGTCGGCTATCTCGGCTTCAGCCGCCAACGGCGCGTGCTGCCTTTCTAGAAGGCCCTAACGCCTTTCCCCGCTGGGGAGAGGTTGGGTGAGGGGACACCGGCCGTTCCGCCGCGCAGGCGGATCGGCGGTTGAGCGTCGCTTTGCGCCGCCCCCTCACCTGTCTTGGATCACCCCCGCAGCTTGGCGCCCACGGCCTTTTCGGCCGCCGCCACGACCTTGGCCGACAAGGCCTCGATCTCGGCGTCGGTCAGGGTCTTTTCGCGCGGCTGCAGCAGCACCTCGACCGCGACCGACTTCGAGCCTTCCGGCACGCCGGGGCCCTGATAGACGTCGAACACCCGGGCCTGAGTGATCAGCGCCTTGTCCGCGCCGGCCACGGCCTTGATCAGGTCGGAGGCCGCGACATCGGCGGCGACCACGAAGGCGAAGTCGCGCGACAGCGGCATCAGGGCGGACAGCTCCAGCGCCGGCTTGGTCTTGGTGGCCTTCTTCTTCGGCTCGGGGATCGCGTCGACGATCAGTTCGAAGGCCAGGATCGGGCCCTCGACATCCAGCGCCTTCAGGATGCGCGGATGGATCTCGCCGAACTCGACCAGCGCGTTCTTGCCCAGGCGCAGCGCGGCCGAGCGGCCCGGATGCCACCAGTCCGACTGGCCCGATTGGGTGACCTGCAGCGACGTGGTCGGCGCGCCGAGATCGTCCAGCAGCGACATCAGGTCGGCCTTCAGTTCGAACAGGGCGTCGGGCTTGGCGCCGTCCCAGCGACGCGGCGCGTGCGGGGCGACGACGGCGGCGATGCTGGTCAGCTGGTCGGCGGGCTGGTCGCCCTTGTAGAACGGTCCGATCTCGAACAGCGCCACGTCTGGGAACCCGCGACGGGCGTTGCGGCCGGCGGCCTCGATCAGGTTCGGCAGGATCGAGGGGCGCATGCAGTCCAGATCTGAGGCGATCGGATTGGTGACGACCAGCTCGTCCTGGCCGCCGCCGAACAGGCGGGCGGTGTCGCGCTTGGTGAAGCTCCAGGTGATGGTCTCGGCATAGCCCTTGGCGGCCATGGCGCGGCGGCCGGCGCGGATACGCGCCTGGCGGGCGGTCAGCACGCCGCCGGCGGTGGGCGGCATCTCGGGCAGCGGCAGGGCGGGCAGGGCGTCGTAGCCCTCGATGCGCGCCACTTCCTCCACCAGATCGGCCTTGCCTTCGACGTCGCGGCGCCACGAGGGCGGCGCGACCACATCGCCGTCGATGGCGAAACCAAGGTCGCGCAGGATGTCGTCGATCCGCTGCGGCTGCAGGTCCAGGCCCGCCAGCTTCTTGACGTAGGCGCGGTCGAAGTCGATGGGCGCCGGGCGCGGCAGGGCTTCGCCAGTGACCGTGATCTCCGACGGCTCGCCGCCGCAGAGCTCGAGGATCAGCTTGGTCGCCAGCTCCAGGCCAGGAACCAGGCTCTCAGGATCGACGCCGCGCGCGAAGCGGTACTGGGCGTCGGAGTTGATGCCGGTGGCGCGGCCGGTCTGGGCGGTCGAGATCGGGTCGAACCAGGCGCTCTCGACGAAGACGTCGGTGGTTTCGTCCGAGCTGCCCGTGCTGACGCCGCCCATGACGCCGCCGAGGCCGATGACGCCTGAGGCGTCGGTGATGACGGTCATGTCCGGCGTGATCGCGTAGGTCTTGCCGTCGAGGGCTTCGAAGCTCTCGCCCTCGCGGCCGAGGCGCGCTTCGATGAAGCCGCCGGTCAGCTTGGCCGCGTCATAGACGTGCAGCGGCCGGGCGCGGTCGTAGGTGATTAGGTTGGTGACGTCGACCAGGGCGTTGATGGGGCGCAGGCCGATCGAGAGCAGCTTCTGCTGCAGCCAGGCCGGCGAGGGGCCGTTCTTCACGCCCCGGATCAGCCGGCCGGAGAACTGGCGGCAAGCGCCGACGCCGTCTAGGCGGATCTCGACGGGGTTGGGGAACTGGCCCGGGACCTTGGCGACGCCGACGTCCTTCAGGGTTCCGAGGCCCGCGGCGGCCAGGTCGCGGGCGATGCCGACGACGCCCAGCCAGTCGGGGCGGTTGGGGGTGACTTCGAAGTCGATCACCGCTTCCAGGCTCAGCGCCTCGGCGGCCGAGGTCCCGACCGCCAGATCGTCCGGCAATTCCATGATGCCGTCGGATTCCGAGGCCGTCTCCAGCTCGGAGGCCGAGCAGAGCATGCCGTTGGAGACCACGCCGCGCACCGGCTTCTCGACCAGGGTGACGCCCAGGCCCGGCACATAGGCGCCGATGGGGGCGTAGATGGTGGTCAGGCCGACGCGGGCGTTGGGCGCCCCGCAGACGATCTCCTTGCGGCCGTCCCTGGTCTCGACCTGGCAGACGCGCAGGCGGTCGGCGTTGGGATGCTGGACCGCCTCGACGATCTTGGCGACGGAGAACGCCGCCAGCTTGGTCGCCGGATCGTCGACATGCTCGACCTCGAGGCCGGCCATGGTCATGGCGTCGACCACCTGTTGAGCGGTGGCGGTGGTGTCCAGGTGATCCCGGAGCCAGGAGAGCGTGAATTTCATTGATCGGCTCCTTCGCCGATAATCTCGATCAGGCGGAAGCGCTCGCACCAGAGCAACATGTCGGGCGCGTAGGTGCCTTCGCGTGTGAAACAGTCTTCGTGAACGGTAGCCCAGTGAGCCCGGCTGAGATCGCCTTCGCCTTCTTCGGCGGCGAAGGTGGGATCGACCTCATCGAAGCGGCGTTGGACAAGTTCGGTGGATTCGATGATGGCGCGGGGCCTGGCGGCTCCGTCGAGCACGACATAGCGCGCGCCGAGTTCGCTGCCCTTCAGGCCTTGGATCGCCGCCCAGCAAGTCGCGGTCTTCTTGCCCTCAAGGACGAGGGCGAGAAGCGCGTCGGCCGTAGCCGGGCTGTCGCCGAAAGCGAAATGCTCCAGCGATGCATGGGCGGCCGATCCGGCCATCAGCTCAGGCCCGTCGCCGGGTTCGGGGCGGCGTAGGGGCTGAAGCCGTAGTGCTCCAGCCAGCGGACGTCGCTGGCGAACATGTCGCGCAGGTCGGGCATGCCGTATTTCAGGACGCCGAGGCGGTCGACGCCGCAGCCGAAGGCGAAGCCCTGCCAGACGTCGGGATCAAGCCCGACATTGCGCAGCACGTTGGGGTGAACCATTCCGCAGCCGAGGATCTCCAGCCAGTCGGTGCCCTGGCCGATCTTCACCTCGCCGCCTGAGCGGTCGCACTGGACGTCCATCTCGGCGCTGGGCTCGGTGAACGGGAAGTGGTGCGGCCGGAAGCGCGTCGTCACTTCCGAGGTCTCGAAGAACCGCGCGATGAAGGTTTCCAGCGTCCACTTCAGGTGGCCCATGTGGATGGCCTTGTCGATCACCAGGCCTTCGATCTGGTGGAACATCGGCGTGTGGGTCTGGTCGCTGTCCTTGCGGAACGTCCGACCGGGCACGATCACGCGGATCGGCGGCTCCTGGCCGTTGGCGATCCAGCCGGGCAGCTTCTCGTTGACCTTGTGCATCACCCGCACCTGGACCGGGCTGGTGTGGGTGCGCAGGACCTTGCGCTCCCCATGGGCGTCTTCCGGCAGGAAGAAGGTGTCGTGCATTTCCCGCGCCGGGTGCTTGGGCGGGAAATTCAGGGCGGTGAAGTTGTTGAAGTCGGTCTCGATGTCCGGGCCTTCGGCGACGGAAAAGCCCATCTCGGCGAAGACGGCGATCATCTCGTCCATGACCTGCATGGTCGGATGGACCGAGCCGCGGCGGCGCGGCGGGGCCGGCAGCGAGAGGTCGACGCGCTCGGCGGCCAGCTTGGCGTCGAGTTCGGCGCTCTCCAAGGCGGCCTTCTTCTGCGCGATCTGGGCGGCGACGCGGTCGCGCAGGCCGTTGATCTGCGGGCCGCGCTCGCGGCGCTCGTCCGGGCTCATGGAGCCCAGCGACTTCAGCAGGTCGGAGATGGAGCCGGACTTGCCGAGCGCGGCGATGCGCACGGCTTCCAGGGCCGGGCCATCGGCGGCGTCGTCGATGGCGGTGGTGATATCGGCTTCGAGTTGTGCGGTCATGACGGGGCTCGTCTAGGGGAACGGACGGGGCGCGTGAAGAGGGCAGCAAAAAGCCCTCCGGCGGTTCTCACCGGAGGGCTTCTCGAATGCTCAGTTAAGTCGTTGGACTCAAATGGCCTCAAGCCAGCGCGGTGCGAACCTTGTCGGCGATGGCCTTGAAACCAACCGGATCGTTACCCGCGATGTCCGAGAGGACTTTGCGGTCGATTTCGATCCCGGCCTTATCAAGGCCGAAGATAAACTGGGAATAGGTGAAGCCTTCGAGGCGGGCCGCAGCGTTGATGCGCTGGATCCACAGCGAGCGGAAGTTACGCTTGCGGACCTTGCGGTCGCGGTAGGCGTACTGGCCGGCCTTGTCCACAGCGGCCTTGGCCGTGCGGATGGTGTTCTTACGGCGGCCATAGAAACCCTTGGCCTGCTCGAGAACTTTTTTGTGCTTGGCGTGGGCGGTTACGCCCCGTTTAACGCGAGCCATGTGTCAGTTCTCCTTAGAGGCCGTAGGGGAGCCAAAGCTTGACGATCTTCGTATCAGCTTCGCTCATCACCTTGGTGCCGCGGTTCTGACGGATGTACTTCGCGTTGTGGTTGATCAAGCGGTGACGCTTGCCCGCCACGCCGGCTTTCAGCTTACCGGTCGCAGTCAATTTGAAGCGCTTCTTAACGCCTGACTTAGTCTTCAGTTTGGGCATTTCTCTTACGGAGCGCTAACCCCGTCCTCTGGCGTATTGACGAGTCGCCCTGGCATGCCTTTGGCCAGACGACTCCGAAGAGCGGGGCGTTTACGTGAAAGGGCGAAAGAAGGCAAGGGTTTGAGTCTCGCGCGCCTCGCCCGGGGCCGATTGCGATATAGCCGTTCGACCCGTCAGGAGCGATGTGCAGATGAGTCCCAAGCGAGCCCCCATCCGCAACCGGGACCACCGCAGGCAGCTGCCGCGCATGCTGGGACCGTTCGCCAGCCGCCCCCGGCTGGTCGGCGCCATGCTGGCGGGGCTGATCGTCTGGGTGGCCTGCCTGGTTATTCCCAGCAGCTTGAGCCTCGTCACCTCGGCGATCCTGGCGTGGAACGCCACCTGCCTGAGCTTCATCGTCGCGGCGGTCATGATGATGTGGGGCGCGCGGCCCTCCACGATACGGGCGACGGCGGCCACGCAGGATGAGGGCCAGGGGCTGATCCTGGCGCTGGTGGTGTTGGCGGCGGCGGCGAGCATCTGGGTGATCGGCGCGGAGCTGTCGGCGGCCAAGGCCGATCAGGGCGTGGTCAAGGCGCTGCGGATCGGGCTGGTCTTCGCCACCGTGGCGGTGTCCTGGTTCATGGTGCAGATGATCTTCGCCCTGCACTACGCCCACGAATATTACGCCCCCGACGAGACGGGCGGGAAGGACGCGGGCGGCCTGCTGTTTCCGGGCGGCGAGGCGCCGGACTACTGGGACTTCGTGCACTTCGCCGTGGTCATCGGCGTGGCCAGCCAGACGGCCGACATCGCCTTCACCTCCAAGGCGCTCCGGCGGATCGGCACGGTGCAGGGGATCGTCGCCTTCACCTTCAACACCGTGGTGCTGGCCCTGACCATCAACCTGCTCGCCGGCCTGTTCTAGGGCGGGCTAAGGGGCGGCGGCGGGGCCGTCCTCCAGCATGTCCTCGGCCCGGGCCGGATCGGTCAGGATGGTGCCGACGCTGGCGGCGACGATGAGGCCGATCGCCAGCCATTGGGTGGAGACGAGGTGTTCGCCCAGGATCAGCAGCCCGGCGATGGCGCCGGCCGCCGGCTCCAGGCTGAGCATGACGCCGAAGCTGCGCTTGGGCATGCCGCGCAGGGCGACCATCTCCAGGGAGAAGGGGATGGCGCTGGAGATGATCGCGACGATCAGCCCAAGGCCAAGGGTGAGCGGGTTCAGCAGCTTTGCGCCGGCCTCGATCAGGCCGATGGGGACCAGGAACAGCGCCGCGGTCGCCATGCCCAGCGCCACCGACTGACCGGCGGGCAGGTGGCCGGTCCGCTTGCCCAGGATGATGTAAAGCGCCCAGAACACCGCCGCGGCGGCGGCGAAGGCGACGCCGGTCAGGTCCAGGCTGCTGCTGAGACGCCCCAGCGGCAACAGCAGGCCAAGGCCCAGCATGGCGACGCCCAGCCAGACGAAATGGATCGGCCGGCGTGAATGAATGAGCGCCAGGCTCAAGGGGCCCAGGAATTCGATGGCGATGGCCAGCCCCAGCGGGATGGTCCGGATCGACATGTAGAAGCTGAGGTTCATCAGCCCGAGCACGACGCCGTAGAGCGCGACCTTCGTCAGATCCTCGCGGCCCAGCTTCAAGCGCCAGGGCCGCCAGGCCAGGCAGAGCAGCACGGCGGAGAAGCCGACCCGGTAGGCCGTGGTCCCCTGGGCGCCGACCAGGGGGAACAGCTGCTTGGCGAACGAGGTGCCGAGGTTGATCGAAATGATGGCGCCGATGAGCGCCGCATAGGGCGTCAGCGCGCGCAGGCTCATCGCCTGGGTGTTGGTGAATATCCTCGACATGGCGGCAAACTACTGAGAATGCCGTGGCGGATGTCGGCGAAAACGGTCGTCGGTGCGGCGGAAACGGGCGATCGGAGCGCTATTATGACGGAATCCGTCATCTTGGATGACTTCGACCACCGGCTGCTGGCGCTGGTGCGGCGCGACAATCTTCAGCCGGCCCGGGTTCTGGGCGAGGCGGTGGGGCTGTCGGAGTCCGCCGTGCTGCGCCGACTGCGACGCCTGCGGGCCACGGGGGTGATCGCCGCCGACATCGCGGTCGTCGATCCGGCGCGGCTGGCCCGGACCATCACGGTTCAGGTTCTGGTGAAGATGGAGCGCGAGGGCGTCATGACCGCCTTTGCGGCGAGGGTGAAGAACCGGCCGGAAATCCTTGGGGCCTGGCAGGTGACCGGCGGCACGGACTTCCTGCTGATGATCGCCGTGCCATCCATGGAGGCCTACGAGACCTTCTGCTCGCAGGTGCTGACCGACCACACGCAGGTCCGCTCCTTCGAAACCCTGGTCGTCCTGCGCGAGATCGTGCGGCCTGATCCGCAAAGGGCGCGGTTGGCGCCCTAGGTGCGCCGGGGGATCAGCTTCATCACCTGATAGGCCATGACCAGGGCGGGCAGGATCAGGAAGGCGCCCAGCGCGAACGGCGCGCCGGGCGAGACTAGCGAGAACAGCTGGCCCGCGTAGATCGGGCCGCCGATCCGGGCGAGCGCGTTGTTCGACATGTTGAGGCCGAGCATCTCGCCCTGCCTGTCGGGCGGGGTGGAGAGCGAGATCAGCGCCACCAGGTTCGGGAAGCAGATCGACTGGCCGAAGCCGACGATGGCCAGGCCCACTACGGCCATCGGCCAGACCTGCGACGAGAATTGCACCAGCATGCCGATGCACATCAGCGTCAGGCCGGCGATCAGGACGCGCGGCTCGCCGAAGCGGCGGACCAGGGCTCCGGTGCCGATCCCCTGGGCGAAGGCGCCGATCACCCCGATCACCACGAAGGCGAAGCCGATCTCGCGCGGGCCCCAGCCGAACTTGGCCTCGGTCCATAGGCCGTAGGTCGCCTCGATGCCGGCGAAACCGGAGACGATGACGAAGCCGATGATCATGACCCGAGAGATGATCGGATGAGCGATGGCGTCGCGCAGGGCCGGCGGGCGTCCCTTGGGACGGGGCTGCCCGGTCGGCGGCCGGGTCTCGCGCACGAACAGCGCGACGCAGACCGACGAGGCCAGGCCGAAGGCGGCGGCGGCGAACAGCGGGATCTGGAAGCCGACGGGGCCAAGCTCAGGGTGGGCGAGCAGGCCGCCGAGCGCCGGGCCGGTCATGAAGCCGAGCGAGAAGGCCGAGCCCATCACGCCCATCCGCCCGGCGCGTTTGTCCGGCGGGGTGATGTCGGCCATGCAGCCCTGCAGGGTCGAGATGTTGCCGGCGAAGAAGCCGCCGGCGAACCGCGCCACGAAGGCCAGCCAGATGTTGGGCGCGAAGGCCAGCGCCACGTAGCAGAGCGCGGCGACGGCGATGGTGACGATCAACACCGGCCGGCGTCCGACCCGGTCCGACAATCGGCCCCAGAACGGCTCGCCCAGGAACTGGCCGAACGAGAACATCGAGAACAGCAGGGCGATCTGCCAGGCCGGCGCGTTCAGCGCCTTGCCGAAGAACGGCAGCAGCGGGATCACCAGGCCAAAGCCGGCGATGTTGAGGAAGATCACCGACAGCAGGATGAACAGGGCGCGCTTGTCGTCGTCAGGCGCCGGCGCGGCGGGGTTCATGGCGTGGGCGCCGGCGGCGTCTTGGCGAGTTGGGCGGCGGCGCGCCGGCTTGCGGCCAGGGCCAGGAAGATGGCGGGCGCCACGACCAGGGCGCCCATGATGAACGGTCCGTCCAGCAGGACCGGGAAGATCAGGCCCGCGCAGAACGGGCCGACCACCCGGGCCAGGGCGCCGGTGGCGTTGTTGAGGCCAAGGATCTGTCCCTGCCGATAGGGATCGGCGGTCTGGGAGATCATGGCGCTGACATTGGGCCAGGCCACCGACTGGCCGATCGCGGTCAGGCACATCAGGGCGATGGTCACCCCGCCGCCCGGCGAGAGGGTCTGGCCGGCGGCGGCCACGACCGTCAGCCCCATGCCGATGGCCAACATCTTGCCGGGCCCATAGGTCTCCGACAGCCGTCCGGTCAGGAAGGTCTGGGTCAGGGCGGCGGCCGCCCCGGTGAAGGCGAAGCAGACCCCGATCTCACGCGGCCCCCAGCCGAACTTGGCCTGCGACCAGAGGCCGAAGGTTGATTCGATGCCGGTGAAGGCGAAGCCGACCAGGAAGGTCAGCAGCATCAGTCGGCCGATCACGGGGTGGCCGACGGCGTCGCTGATCGCCGCCCAGCGGCTGGGCCGATGGGTGATCGCCTGGCTGCGGACCCGGCTTTCCTTGATGAACACCATGATCGCCACAACGCAGAGCGCCGCCAGGCCCGAGGCGATGAACAGCGGGATGCGGAATCCGATCGGGCCGGCGTTCGGATGGGCGAACAGCCCACCCACCATCGGGCCGAAGATCAGGCCAACGTTCCAGGCCGCGCCTTGGTACGACAGCAGGCGGGCGCGCTTTTCCGGCGGGGTGACGTCGGCGATGTAGCCCTGGACCACCGCGCCGTTGCCGGCCGCCAGCCCGCCCACCAGGCGGATCGCGAAGGCGACCCAGATATTGGGGGCGAAGGCCAGCGCCAGATAGCAGAGGCAGTTGCCGGTGATCGTCGAGATCAGCAGCGGCTTGCGGCCGTACTTGTCGGAAAGCCGCCCCCAGAAGGGTTCGCCGAAGAAGGCCCCGACCGAATAGGCCGAGAAGATCAGCGCGATCTGCCATGCCGGGGCGTCGAACGACTTGGCATAGAAGGGCAGCAACGGAACGATGATCCCGAAGCCGAGCATATTTATGAAGATGACGGCGATCAGGGACGGCGCCGCCATCGGGGACGGTGCGGCCCGCTGGGGCGCGGTGTCGGACATGTGAACGCTGTTAAGCGGAGCTGCGGCGCGCCGCAAGCCCGAGTGCTGGGGTCGGTTGTTTGTCGCGCGGCACTGCGGCTCCTAGGTCGCAGTATGGACCCGAAGGCGGCGGCCTATGGAGCCGAGAGTGCGGGTTTCAGGATCGTGAATGGGGCGTCGGCGTGCGCCACCTCTCCATCGACCAGGGTGAGCAGGCTGCGCGTGGCGGGCAGGGCGTCCAGCGGGACGACCAAGATGTCCTGGGAAAGCACCGCGAGGTCCGCGGCCATCCCGACCGCGATCCGTCCCTTCTCCAACTCCGCCCGTTCGGCGAAGGCTCCGCCGGAGGTGTAGGCGGCCAGCGCCTGTTCGCGGTCGAGGGCCTCGCCGGGGGCGGTCGGGTGGATGACCGCCAGCATGATGTTGAGGAAGGGGTTGGCCGGCGGGCCTCCGGCGTCGGAGCCGAGCGCAAGGGGTACGCCGGCGGCGAGGAGCGACTTGAGAGGCAAGAATGCGGGCGCGCGCGAACCGAGGCGCGCGGACATCATCGGGACGCCGCGCTCGTCCGGCATCGGGTTCAGATGCAGCGGGTTTTGCACGACGACCATGCCCAGGCGCCTGACCTGCTCGAACCTGCCGGCCGTAAGGCCGTCCCCATGCTCGACGCGCACCCGGCGCTGCACCCAGGTCGCGGGGGGCGCGGCCGCCTCCATCGCGTCCATCAGCCGGGCAAGCTCGGCGTCGCCGACTACATGCAGCGCCGCCTGTTGGCCCGGATGGGCGAGGATGCCGGCCAACAGGGCATGGAGCTGATCGTCCGTGTAGTTCGAACGCCCGGACCAGCCTGGGCGGTCGGCGTAGGGCGCGCTCATGTGGGCGTCGCGCTCGATCGGCGTGGCGTCCAGCACCCATTTGATCCCGGCCGCGCGCACCCGATCAACCGGCGCCAAGGGAGCGGCGAACTGATCCCAGGCGTCGGCGATCTGCCGATCCGGCATGGCCCAGCCGTAGAGCCGCCATTTGATGGTTGGCCGAGAGATTTTCAGCGCGGCCAATGCGTCTGGCAGCGCCTGGTTGTTCAGCATCTGATGATAGGTGGTGACGCCCCAGCCGGCGTAGAGCGCCGCAGTGGCGCTGTAGCGGGCCGCGAAGGCCTGCGGCGGCTGAGCGGCGTCGCGGGCGCGCATCAGGCGCCACTCGGCGTTCTCGCGCACCCGGCCGTCAAGGCTTCCGTCGGCGCGGCGGCCAAACCAGCCCCCGAGCGGATCGCTCGCCGTATCTTCCACGCCCAGCGCCTTCAGCGCCGCGGAATTCAGCAGCGTTCCGTGGCCCCACCAGACCTGCAGCATGACGGGGTTGGCTGGGGCGGCTGCGTCCAGCGCCGCGCGCCAATCGCGCTGATCGTTGATCGCCAGGGGGCCGATCTCGCCGCTCACCCAGCCCGGTCCCTGGCGGGCCGCCGCCGTGATGGCGGCGATAGCCTCCTCGGGCGTCGGACCGGGCCATGGCAGGTTCGGCATGGCGGCCTGGCGCGTCGGCGCCGCAGAGCCGGCATGGCCATGAGCTTCGATCAGGCCAGGCGTCACTAGACGGCCGCCCAAGTCGATCACCGCGGCCTTGTCGCGCGCCATGGCGCGGATGGCGCCGTTCTCGCCAACGGCGGCGATCTTGCCGCCCTGGATAGCCAGCGCCTGGGCAGCCGGCTCGCCCACGCCCGTAAAGATCTTGCCGTTCACCAGATAGAGGTCGGCGGCCCAGCCGCAGCCGGGCGACAGCGCCAGAAGCGCCATGGCCGTGATAAGCACGTGCAAGACAGAGCCCTCCCGTGACGCTCGCCAGCAGGCCCTCCCGCGCGGGCAGCGTCAAGCTTGGGCGCGGCGCACGAAAAAGGCGGCCACCCTGAGGGCGGCCGCCTTAATCGATTGTCAGTGGTCCTGGTCGCGCGTCAGCGCGGGGCCAGGATCATGATCATCTGACGGCCTTCCATGCGGGGCTCGTACTCAACCTTCGCCACCGGATCGAAGTCGGCCTTCACCTGCTGAAGCAGTTTCATGCCCAGCTCGGGGTGAGCAAGCTCGCGTCCGCGGAAGCGCAGGGTGACCTTCACCTTGTCGCCTTCTTCGAAGAAGCGATGCATCGCCTTGGCTTTGACGTCGTAGTCGTGGGTGTCGATGTTCGGGCGGAGTTTGATCTCCTTGATCTCGACGACCTTTTGCCGCTTGCGCGCTTCGTTCTTCTTCTTCTGCTCCTGGAACTTGAACTTGCCGTAGTCCAGGATCTTGCAGACGGGCGGATCCGCGTTGGGCACGATCTCGACGAGATCGAGACCTGCTTCTGCGGCGGCCTCCATGGCGGACGAAGTCGGCATCACGCCCTGCTTCTCACCGTGCTGATCGATGAGCAGAACTTTGGGAACGCGAATGTCTTCATTGATGCGCGGTCCGTCTTTGACGGGCGGCGCCTGCATCGGGCGGCGAATAGGCTTTCGCTCCTAGAGCTGTTGTAACGGGAACGGCCGGCAGCACGAAGGCTCCGGTCGTCCCACCATATATGACGAAGGCGGACCCCCGGATCAAGCGGCGCAGCGCACTCGCTGGTCGCTATCGACTCAAGCGGCCGGCAGAAGGGCGTTTGCGGCCTGTAGAACCGCCGAAACCGGGAGTTCCGCGAGGTTCTCGGCCTGGAGCACCGTTACGTGGCCGCGCGGCGCGGCCAGGGAGGGATCGGACGCGTTGGAGAACATCACCACGGTGGGCGCGCCGGTGGCTGCGGCCAGGTGCAACGGGCCGGTGTCGTTGCCGACCACCAAGGCCGCCTTCGCGCCCAGCATCGCCACCTTGGCGAAGTCCGTGCGGCCGGTGAGGTCGCGGGCCTGGCCCACGTCGCGCTGGATCTGGCGGGCCAGGGCGCTCTCCTGCAAGCCGCCGATGATGACGATGTCGTAGCCGCGCTCGAACAGGATCCGGCCGAGCTGGCCGTAGCGTTCGGCCGGCCAGCGCTTGTCCAGCCGGTGAGCCGAACCGCCGGGGATGAACAGCGCATAGGGCCGGGGCTTCACGCCGCCGGGCACCGGGCGCAGCTGTGATGGCTTGGGCAGCACCCACGATAGGTCCGGACCCGGCGCGCTGCCGGGCTCGGTCGGGGCGTCGGGCCAGATGCCGGCGTATTTCAGCTGGTCGGCCTGGCGCTCCAGGGTGTGCATGCTGTTGCGGGCCGGGTTCTTGTGCGGCAGGGCGCAGCCGGCGGCGATCCCGGACCATTCGGGCGGGAAGGGCGCCAGCATGTGGAAGATGCGCCCCGACTGGGCCGAGGTCTGCAGGTCGTAGACCCGGTCGTAGCGCGCCGCCTTGATGCGCCTGCGCAGTTCGACCCATTCGCCCAGTCCGGCCGGCCGGCCGTCGGTCTCCACGGCGTTGAAATAGGGGCAGGCCTTGGCCAGGCCCTCGAAGGGCGGGGTGGTCAGCAGGGTGATGTGGGCCCGCTTGTGCACCTGGCGGATCTTCTTCATCGCCGCCAGGGCCAGGACGAAGTCGCCCAGGGCCGACAGCTTGATGACCAGGATTTTTTTGATTTCGCGGGCCATCAGGCGCTGAACCCCGAACGGCGGGCGGCCAGCACATGGCCGTAGGCCTCCAGCGTCGCCTCGCACATGGCGTCGACGGAATAGAGGCGGCGCGCGCGGTTGGCGGCGGCCTGCCCCATGGCGGCCAGGCGGGCCGGACCCATCTCGATGGCCTTGGTCATGGTCAGGGCCCAGGCGGCCGGATCGTCGACCGCGACCAGCCAACCGGTCTCGCCGGGGACCACGGTCTCGGTGGTGCCGCCGTGGTCGGAGGCCAGCACCGGCTTGCCCATCACCTGGGGTTCGACCGCCGTGCGGCCAAAGGATTCCGGCTTGGTGGTCGGCAGCATGGCGATGTCGCAAATCTGGTAGGCGGCCGGCATGTCGTCGCAATGGCCGACCACGCGGACCTGGCCGGCGAGCCCGGCCTGGACGATGGCGTTCTCGACCTCCAGCCGATATTCGGTGCGGCCCTGGTCGTCGCCGGCGAAGATGATCAGGAAGTCGTCGCGGCCCTGGGCCTTCATCTGGCGCGCGGCCTCGATGATCAGCAAGTGGCCCTTGATGCGGGTCAGGCGCCCGGCCAGCAGCAGCTTCACCCGCCGGTCCTTGGGCTCGAGGCCCCAGGCCTCGCGCAGCGCCTGGACCCGCTCGGGCGTCACCCAGCTCGGATTGAAACGCTCCAGGTCGACGCCGCGCGGAATGGAGACGATCCGCGCCGGATCGAGGCCATGCTCGGCCAGCACGTGGTCGCGGGTGTAGTTGGAATTGGCGATCACCAGGTCGCCGCGGGTCATCACCGCGTTGTACCAGCGTTTCAGCTTGTTCTTGGCGTTGTAGACGCCGTGATAGGTGGCCACGAACGGCGTCTTGGTCGCCTGGGCCGCCCACAGCGCCGAGAAAGCCGGCGCGCGGCTGCGGGCGTGGACGATGGAGACATTTTCCCGGCGGATCAGGTCGACCAGGCGCGCGGCGTTGCCCAGCATGACCAGCGGATTTTTGGTCTGGACCGGCATCTGGGCCAGGCGGGCGCCGTCGGCTTCCAGGCGCGCGGCCATCCGACCGCCACGCGTGGCGACCAGCGCCTTGCCGCCGGCGCGCACGACCGCATGGGCCACATCGATGGTGGTCTGTTCGGCCCCGCCGGTTTCGAGCTCGGGCACGACTTGCAGCAGGGTGAAGTCTGGGGGAAGCGTCACGGGTTCTGCATAGCGTAAGCCTCGGTTTGGTAAACCCCGATGGCGTGCTGACGATGTCACATCCTCGCGTTATGAGGGCGGTCATGGGCGAGACAACGGGTTTTCTGGAACGGCCGGACGGAGCGAGGATCGCCTGGCGGCGCGTGGACGGCGCCGGGCCGACCGTGGTCTGGCTGGGCGGCTTCCGGTCCGACATGGCCGGGACCAAGGCCCAGGCCCTGGCCGATTGGGCGCTGACGCGCGGCCAAGCCTATGTCCGCTTTGACTATTTCGGCCATGGAGAGTCGTCCGGCGACTTCGCCGAGGGCACGATCACCCGCTGGCGCGGGGACGCCCTGGCGGTCCTGACCGAGCTCGCCACGGGCGAGGTTGTGCTGGTCGGCTCGTCGATGGGCGGCTGGATTTCCTGCCTGGCGGCCCCGGCGA
The DNA here is from genome assembly GCF_001429025.1 of Phenylobacterium sp. Root700. Lineage (GTDB taxonomy): Bacteria > Pseudomonadota > Alphaproteobacteria > Caulobacterales > Caulobacteraceae > Phenylobacterium. The sequence goes on from NZ_LMHT01000008.1 coordinate 17,405, forward strand.
TGGGCGAGCGCCTCAAGGCCCTGGTGCTGATCGCGCCCGCGCCGGACTTCACCGAGAAGCTGATGGCGCCGGAGATGACCGCCGCCGACCGCGCCGAACTGGACGCGACGGGCGTCTGGCTCCGGCCGTCCGACTATGGCGACCCCTATCCGATCACCCGGGAGCTGCTGGAGGACGGCGCGCGCTGGTCGATCCTGCCGGGGCCGGTGAACGTCGAGGCGCCCGTGCGTATCCTGCAAGGCGGCGCCGACCCCGACGTGCCTTGGCGGCACGCCCTGGAGCTGGCCCAGGCGATGCGCAGCCAGGACGTGGTCTTCACCCTGATCAAGGACGGGGATCACCGGCTGTCGCGCCCGCAGGACATCGCCCGCCTGCTCGCGGCCCTGGACGACGTGGTCGCCGGCCCCGCATGACCCCAGCCACCTTGCCCAGCTTCTGGGAGGCGGCGCGGGTCTGGGCGCGGATCGGGGTTCTGAGCTTTGGCGGCCCGGCCGGGCAGATCGCCCTGATGCACAAGATGTTGGTCGAGGAACGCGGCTGGATCGGCGAGCGCCGATTCCTGCACGCCCTGAACTACTGCATGTTGCTGCCGGGGCCTGAGGCCCAGCAACTGGCCACCTATATCGGCTGGCTGATGCACCGGACGGCCGGCGGTCTGGTCGCGGGGATCTTCTTCGTGCTGCCGGGTGCGGCGGTGATGCTGGCGCTCAGCATCGCCTATGTCCTTTACGGAACCACCCCGATCGTCGCGGCCCTGTTCCTCGGCGTGAAGTCCGCCGTCCTGGCGGTGGTGGTCGAGGCGGTGCTGCGGGTCGGGCGCCGGGCCTTGAAGACCCCGGCCTCGGTGGCGATCGCCGCGGCGGCCTTCGCGGGCCTCTATGTGCTGAACATCCCCTTTCCCCTGATCATCCTGGCGGCGGGCCTGCTCGGGTGGTTTGCGCCCCAGCTGGTCTCGGCCGGCGGCCATGGCGATGAGATCAAGGACGAGCGGCCGGGATTGGTCGATCAGATCATCGAAGCCGGCGGCGCCAGCCACCTGACGCCCTCGCGCGGGCGGGCCTTGCGGGTGCTGGCGATCTGGCTGCCGGTGTGGCTGGCCCCGGTGGCCATCCTCTACCTGATGTTCGGGGACGCCAGCGTCTGGACCAAGCTCGCCGGGTTCTTCTCGACCATGGGGGTGGTGACCTTCGGCGGCGCCTATGCGGTGCTGGCCTATGTGGCCCAGGCGGCGGTCGAGGGCTTCGGCTGGCTGAAGCCCGGAGAGATGGCCGATGGCCTGGGGTTGGCCGAGACCACGCCGGGTCCGCTGATCATGGTGCTGCAGTTCGTGGGCTTCCTGGCGGCCTATCGCGAGGCCGGCGGCCTGCACCCGCTGCTGGCCGGGGCGCTGGGGGCGCTGCTGACCACCTGGGTGACCTTCGCGCCGTGCTTCCTGTGGATCTTCCTGGGCGCGCCCTATGTCGAGGCCCTGCGCGGCCATCGCGCCGCCGCTGCGGCGCTGGCGGCGATCACCGCGGCGGTGGTCGGGGTGATCGCCAATCTGGCCCTGTGGTTTGGCTTGCACGTGTTGTTCGGCAAGGTGAGCCAGGTCACGGTCTTCGGCGTCGGACCCGATGTGCCCAACCTGCTCAGCCTGGACTGGCGACCGGCGTTGCTGACCCTGGCGGCGATGGTCGCTATGCTGCGGTTCAAGGTCGGCATGGGGCCGACCCTGCTGGCCTGCGCGGTGGGCGGGCTGGCGCTGAGCTATCTCAGCTGAGGTCGTTTCTCCTCTCCCGAGGGAGAGGGATTTAGGTTCAACGCTCGCCCGCCAGGATCGCGGCGAGGCCTTCGCGGTAGGTCGGATAGGCCGGGCGCCAGCCGAGTTCGGCCTTGGCCCTGGCGTTCGAGACCCGCTTGGTCTCGGTGTAGAAGCGCCGCGCCTGGGGCGGCAGGGCCTCCAGGTCGAGAGGCTCCTCGGGCGGGACCGGCAGGCCGATCAGGCCGGCGGCATGGGCGAACACGTCGCTGTTGGACGCCGGCTCGTCGTCGCAGAGATTGTAGATCCCGCCGGCCCGGGGCTTGGCGATCGAGGCCTCAAGCCCGGCGGCGAGATCATCGACGTGAATACGGCTGAACAGATGTTCCGGCGCTGCGACGCGCCGGGCCCGGCCGGCCCGCAGGCGGTCGAAGGCCGAGCGGCCAGGGCCGTAAATGCCGGGCAGGCGGTGGATGGTGACCGTCAGGCCCATGCCGCGGCCAACCTCCAGCCAGTCGCGCTCGGCGGCCACGCGCCGCGCGCCTTCCAGCGACTGGGCGGCCAGGCGGCTGTCTTCGAACACCCAGCCCCCGCGCCGGTCGCCATAGACGCCGGTGGTCGAGAGGTAGCCGATCCAGTCAGGGAAGGCGCCAGCCGTGGCCAGCGCCGGGACCAGCACCTGCAACGCGGGGCAGCCCTCGGGACCGGGCGGCGTGGTGATCAGGATCGCCTGGGTGTCGGCCAGTCGGGCGGCCACCGCCTCCTTGTCGAGGGCGGGAACCGGATCGATCCCGTCGGCGGCCATCTGGGCGGCGGTCGCCTCGTCGAGATAGGTCGCCGAGATGCTCCAGCCCTTGGCCGCCAGGCGCGTCGCCAGGGCGCGGCCCGCGAAGCCGTAACCGTAGACTAAGAGGCGCATGGGAGCTCCTAGAGCAGGTCCTTGATCGCCGCGCGGGCGGCGTCGGCGAACTCGGGGCGATCCAGCGCGAAGGCGATATTGGCCTTCAGCAGGCCGATCTTGTCGCCGCAGTCATAGGTGGTCCCCTCGTATTCGAGGGCGTGGAAGTCCTGGGACTTCATCAGCTCGATCATCGAGTCGGTGAGCTGGATCTCGCCGCCGGCGCCTTTGCCTTGGCGCTCCAGCAACGGGAAGATTTCCGGCTGCAGGATGTAGCGGCCCGAAATGATCAGGTTCGACGGGGCGGTTCCCTGGGCGGGCTTCTCGACCATCCCGGTCATCTTGCTGATCCGGCCGTCCTGTCCGTCGAGCGCCACGATCCCGTACTTGTGGGTCTCGCTGTCGGGCACGGACTCGACCACCACGATGTTGCCGCCGACCTTCTCATAGGCCGCGACGGTCTGGGCCATGGCCGGGGTTTTCGCGGCCATCAGCATGTCGGGCAAGATCACCGCGAAAGGCTCGTCGCCGATCAACTCGCGCGCGCACCAGACCGCGTGGCCAAGACCCAACGGGGCCATCTGGCGTATGAAACTCATGGAGCCCGGGGGCAGGATATCGCGACGGACTTCGGCCAGAACGTCGGTCTTGCCCTTGGCCTCCAGCGCCCCCTCGATCTCGGGGTTGCCGTCGAAATAGTCCTCGATGGCGCCTTGGCCACGGCTGGTGATGAAGATGAAATGTTCGATGCCCGCCGCGCGCGCTTCCTCGACCACATAGGAGAGGATGGGGCGGTCGAACACGTTGAGCAGGTTCTTCGGCGTCGCCCGGGCGACGGGCAGGACGCGAGTGCCTAGCCCCGCGACCGGCAGCACCGCTTTACGCACACGTTTGGTCATTCAGCCCTCCCGTTCAGTCCCCGACTAGACGACGGAGCTTTCGAAATCCACCGTTACGCCCGGGTGACCCCACAAACCGCCGTCGATTCGGCCGCCAATGGGGTTTCCCGCCTGAATTGTGATCGGTCATCGGAACTCACGAGACCGTGAAGGGTTCAGGAGACGTCCCCCGCAAACGTAGAAGGGCACTCCATGAAAATTCGTACAATTTCCGCGCTGGTCGCGGCTTCGGCTCTCGCCGTCTCGCTCTCGGCCTGCAGCAAGAAGACCGAAGCCCCCGCCGCCGATGCGGCCGCCGCTGACGCCGCCGCGACCGCGCCGGCCGACAGCATGGCCGCAACCCCGCCCGCCGACGCGATGACCGCTGCTCCGCCGGCTACCGGCTCGATGGCCGCGACGCCTCCGGCCGAAGGTTCGATGGCCGCCACGCCGCCCGCCACCAACTCGATGGCGGCGACTCCGCCAGCCACGAAGTAGGCCGCTACTCGACGGTCACCGACTTGGCCAGGTTACGCGGCTGGTCGACATCCGCGCCTTTCTGGACGGCCACGTAATAGGCCAGCAACTGGATGGGCGCGGAGAAGACCAGCGGCGCGACCAACGGGTCGCAGGTCGGCGCCACGATCACCTTGACGCCCTTGGGCGCATGCTTGGCGCCTTCCTCGTCGGTGATCAGCAGGATGGGGCCGCCCCGGGCCATCACCTCGCTCATGTTCGACATGGTCTTCTCGAAGAGGCCGCCGTACGGGGCGATGACGATGACCGGGGTGGCTTCGTCGATCAGGGCGATCGGCCCGTGCTTCAGCTCGCCGGCGGCGTAGCCTTCGGCGTGGATGTAGCTGATCTCCTTGAGCTTCAGCGCGCCCTCGAGGGCCAGGGCCGACATCGCGCCGCGGCCGAAATAGAGCACGTCCCGGGCCTTGGCGAGCTCGGGCGCCAGGGCGCGGATCGCTTCCTCGGCCTTGATGGATTCGGCGATCAGGCGCGGGGCTTCCAGCAACAGTTTTGACAGCCGGGCCTCTTCGGCCGCGTCGATGTGGCCGCGCGCGGCGGCCGCGGCGATGGCCAGGGCGCTCAGCGCCGCCACCTGGCTGGTGAAGGCCTTGGTCGAGGCGACGCCGATCTCGGGACCCGCATGGGTGGGGAACAACAGGTCGGCTTCGCGGGCCATGGTCGATTGGTGGACATTGACCACGGCGGCTGTCGTCAGCCCCTGGGACTTGCACCAGCGCAGCGAGGCCAGGGTGTCGGCCGTCTCCCCCGACTGCGAAACCATGATGGCCAGGGTGTTTGGCGACACCGGCGGCTCGCGATAGCGGAACTCGGAGGCCACATCGATGTCCACCGGCAGGCGGGCGAGGCTCTCGAACAGGTAGCGGCTGATCAGGCCGGCGTAATAGGCGGTGCCGCAGGCGACGATCTGCAGCCGGTCGATCTTGGCGAAGTCGACGCCGCCGGGCGCGGTCGCCTTGCCGGACACCGGGTCCAGATAGGCCGAAAGCGTGTGCTGGCAGGCGTCCGGCTGGTCATGGATCTCCTTTTCCATGAAATGCCGGTAGTTGCCCTTCTCGACCAGGGCGGCCGAGGCCGAGACGATCTGGACCTTGCGCTCGGCCGGCTTGCCGTTTTCATCGAAGATGCGGGCGCTGGTGTGGTCGATGGCGACGTAATCGCCCTCGTCCAGATAGGCGATCTTGTTGGTGAACGGGCCGACCGCCAGGGCGTCGGAGCCGATGAACATCTCGCCGTCGCCATAGCCGACGACCAGCGGGCTGCCGCGGCGGGCGCCCATGACCAGGTTCTCTTCGCCCTCGATCAGCACGCCGAGCGCATAGGCGCCGGTCAGCCGGTCCAGGGTGGCCTTCAGGGCGGCCAGCGGCTCCAGACCGGTGGCGAGCTCTGAATCGAGCAGTTGGGCGATGACCTCGGTGTCGGTTTCGCTTTCGAAGACCCGGCCGGCGGCTTCCAGTTCGTGGCGCAGTTCGGCGAAGTTCTCGATGATGCCGTTGTGGACCAGCGTCACCTTGCCGGCCTGATGGGGGTGGGCGTTGGGCACCGACGGCGCGCCGTGCGTGGCCCAGCGGGTGTGGCCGATGCCCACCGTCGCGGTCAGCGGTGTTTCCGCCAGGACGTCTTCCAGCGCCCGGATTTTACCCTTGGCGCGGCGGCGCTCGACCTTGCCGCCGACCACGCCGGCGATGCCGGCGCTGTCATAGCCGCGATATTCCAGCCGTCTCAGGCTCTCGATCAACCGATCCTGGACCGGGGCCGTTCCGACGATGCCGATGATGCCGCACATGACCCGGAGTTCCTTTTGGCGCAGGAAGACGTGATAATCCTGAGCCGCCTTTAGCATTCGCAAACGCGGCGTCGATTAAATCTGAGTTTCGTTTCGTTTCGAGAACCCGAATGACCAAGCGCGCCTATTTCGGAACCGACGGCATCCGCGGCCAGGCCAACAGCCACCCGATGACCGCCGAGGTGGCCCTGCGGGTCGGCCTGGCGGCGGGCAAGCTGTTCATGTCGCAGGACGACCGCCGCCACATGGTGGTGATCGGCAAGGACACCCGGCTGTCCGGCTACATGGTCGAACCGGCCCTGGTGGCGGGTTTCGCCAGCGTGGGCATGGACGTGCGCCTGCTGGGGCCCATGCCGACTCCGGGCGTGGCGATGATGACCCGTTCGCTGCGCGCCGACCTGGGCGTGATGATCTCGGCCTCGCACAACGCCTATGTCGACAACGGCATCAAGCTGTTCGGCCCTGACGGCTACAAGCTGTCGGACGCCCGGGAGCTGGAGATCGAGGCGCTGATGGATCAGGGTCTGGCCGACGGCCTGGCCGAACCGACCATGCTGGGCCGCGTGGCGCGGGTGGATGATTCCCAGGCTCGTTACGTCGAGATCGCCAAGGCCACCTTCCCGCGCCGCCTCAGCCTGGCCGGCCTGCGGGTGGTGATCGATTGCGCGAACGGCGCGGCCTACAAGGTGGCGCCGGTGGTGCTCTACGAACTGGGCGCCGAGGTCATCAAGATCGGTGTTGATCCCGACGGCACCAACATCAACGAGGAATGCGGCTCCACCCATCCCGACGCCATGGTGCGGGCGGTGAAGGAGTATCGCGCCGATCTCGGGATCGCCCTGGACGGCGACGCCGACCGGCTGCTGATCTGCGACGAGAAGGGCCACGTGGTCGACGGCGACCAGATCATGGCGATCATCGCCGACGCCTGGGCGCGCAACAATCAACTGACCGGCGGCGGCGTGGTGGCGACCGTGATGTCGAACCTTGGCCTGGAACGCTTCCTGGCGGCGCGGGACCTGAAGCTGGAACGCACCAAGGTCGGCGACCGCTATGTGATGGCCCGCATGCGCGAGGGCGGCTTCAACCTGGGCGGCGAGCAGTCCGGCCACATGATCATGTCCGACTATTCGACCACGGGCGACGGCCTGCTGGCGGCTTTGCAGGTGCTGGCGGTGCTGAAGGATTCCGGCCAACCGATGAGCCTGCTGGCCCGTCAGTTCGTGCCGGTGCCGCAACTGTTGGAGAACGTGCGCTTCGCCGGCGGTAAGCCGCTGGAGACCGAGCAGGTCAAGGACGTGATCGCGCAGGCCGAGCATCGCCTGAACGGGACCGGCCGCATCGTGGTCCGCGCCTCGGGCACCGAACCGCTGATCCGAGTGATGGCCGAGGGCGACGACGAGAAGCTGGTCAGCCAGGTGGTCAAGGACATCGTCGGCGCCGTGAAGAAGGCGGCGGCCTAGGTCGTGGACCAGCTCACCGACTTCATCCGCGGATTGCCCAAGGCCGAACTGCACCTGCACATCGAGGGCAGTCTCGAGCCCGAGCAGATGTTCGAATTCGCCCGCCGCAACGGGGTGGAGCTGCCGTTCGCCGACGTCGAGGCGGTGCGGGCGGCCTATGCGTTCTCGAACCTGCAGGACTTCCTGGACATCTATTACCAGGGCGCGCGGGTGCTGCTGACCCAGCAGGACTTCCACGACCTGGCCATGGCCTATTTCCGGCGTATCGCCGCCGATGGCGCGCGTCATGCCGAGATCTTCTTCGACCCGCAGACCCACACTGAGCGCGGCGTTCCCTTCGCGGTGGTGGCGGACGGACTGCTGGCCGCGATGGCGCAGGCCGAGGCGGAGTTGGAGGTCACCTCGAAGCTGATCCTCTGTTTCCTGCGCCACCTTTCGGAAGAAGACGCCTTCGAGACCCTGAAACAGGCTGAGCCCTATCTGGACCGCATCGTTGGGGTGGGGCTGGACTCCTCGGAGGTCGGCCATCCGCCCGCCAAGTTCGCCCGGGTCTTCGCCGCGGCGCGCGCCAAGGGCCTGAAGACCGTCGCCCATGCGGGTGAAGAGGGGCCGCCGGACTATGTCTATCAGGCGCTGGACATGCTGGAGGTCGACCGCATCGATCACGGCAATCGCGCCCTGGAGGACGACGCCCTGACCGAGCGGCTGGCGCGCGAGGGGATGACGCTGACCGTCTGCCCGCTCTCGAACCTCAAGCTCTGCGTGGTCGACGACCTGACCGCCCATCCGCTGCGCAAGATGCTTGGGCTGGGGCTGCGAGCCACGATCAACTCCGACGACCCGGCCTATTTCGGCGGCTATCTGGGCCAGAACTGGGTCGAGACAGCCCAGGCGCTGGACCTCAGCCGGGACGAACTGGTGACCCTGGCCCGCAACAGCTTCACCGGCTCGTTCCTGGGCCCCGACGAGATCGCCGCGCATCTGGCGCAGATCGACCGGTACGTGGCTAGCGCCGCCTAGCGCCTCGCTATCCCCTCTCTCGTCATCCTCCGGTCAGCCGCAGGCTGATCCGGGGGACCCAAACGGCCTGGCCAGCTTTGCGACTCAGCTTGGGTCGCCCGGATCGTCTTTCAGACGACCGGAGGATGACGAGCGGTGGGGGCCCTCCTAGGCTTCCAGCGCCAGCAGGGCGAAAGTCGCCAGCCAGTGCTCGCCCATATAGTCGCCGGCGACGTGCTCCAGGCCGGCCGCCAGATGCTGCTCGGCGCTCGCCAGTGCGACGCTGCGGGCCGGGTCGCCCAGGGCCAAGGTCCCGGCGATGGCGCGCCAGCACCAGGCGCGGCTGAGGTTCAGGCCGTCGAGATGGGCGATCTTGCCGTCGGTCCGGTCGCTGACGCTGGCCGGGGTGAACAGGCTGGCAGGCAGTCGCTCTGCGGCCTGCGGCAGGAATTTTCCGAACCATAGCCGAAAGTCGGCGGTCGGCAGGACGCGGCGCAGGCACTCGGCCTCCACCAGGGTCGGCGACAAGAAATCATCGCCGCTGGGCTCCCAGGCGGCGGCTCCGGCGTCGGCCAGATACCAACCTCTGGCCGTGGTCTCGATGAGGCGGGCGAACTCTTGATCACCGACCTGACCGGCATATTCGGCCGCCAGGGCCAGGGCGAAGGCGGTGTTGAAGTGCGTGCCGGTGCGGATCGGATAGGTCGCCTTGGGCAAGAAGGCCTTGAAGCGGTCGGCGAAGGCGCGCGCCAGCGGGGCGACAGCCTGCGCCCAGGTCTGCTCTTCGTGCCGCTCCAACTCCGCGCCCAGCATCAGCAGCCAGGCCCAGCCATAGGGGCGTTCGAACCCGGCGCTGGCGGGACGGGCGAGATAGGCCAGCTCGCCGGCCGCCTTGTCGGGCGTGAAGTTGGCGTCGAACAGGGCGCGGATCTCGGCCGCCTCGGGGGCGCCTGGGAACCGCCGCAGCAGACGGGCCAGCAGCCAGTAGCCGTGGACGCAGGAGTGCCAGTCGAAGCTGCCGTGGAAGATCGGGTGCAGCACACGCGGCGGCAGGACGTCGTGGTCGCCGGTCATCACGTGGTCGAGCTTGTAGGGGTAGGGCCGGGTCACATGGCCGAGCGCCAGCCGCGCGAACCGGGCGGCGAGGTCGGGGGTGAGCTCAGAAACGGAAGACGAGGACATACATCAGCGCCGTGTTGGCCAGCAGCAGGAGGAGGGCGGTCGGGAGTTGGGCCCAGATCACCCCGTTGCGGTCTTTCAGTTCCAGCAATGCGGCCGGGACGATGTTGAAGTTGGCGGCCATCGGGGTCATCAGCGTCCCGCAGAACCCCGACAGCATGCCGATGGCGCCCATGATCGCCGGGTCGCCGCCAAAGCGCATGACGATGAGCGGCAGGCCGATGCCGGCGGTCATCACCGGGAAGGCCGCGAAGGCGTTGCCCATGATCATCGTGAAGATCGCCATGCCGAAGGTGTAGGCCACGACGGCGGCGAGCTGGCTCCCCTCCGGCAGCCACTGGCCGGCCAGTTGGCCGATGGCCGCGCCGACGCCGGCGGCGGCGAACACCGCGCCCAGCGCCGCCAGCATCTGCGGCAGCACCGCGGCCCAGCCGACGGTGTCCAGCAGGCGGCGGCCTTCTTGCAGCGGGACGATCGGCTTGGCCCGCAGCATCGGCATGGCGATGGCCAGCGCCACGAAGACGCCGAGGATCAGCGACACCAGGGTCGCCTGTTTCGGATCGACCAGCCCCGCCAGTTCGGGGCGCTTGAACGCGAAGGTGCCGGTCAGGGCGGTGGCCGGGATGGCCAGGGCCGGCAGGAACAGCCGCCCGCCCAGCTGGGCGGCGCTTTGCCGCCGTTCCTCCGGGGCGGTGGTGGCGGGCGCGCCCTGGCCGAGGCCGCCGAAGCCGGCGATCGCCACCATGGCGATGACCACCAGGCCGTTCGCGACGTCCGGCAGGTGCGAGCCGAACAGGAAACTGACGGCGAAAAGGCCCCAGAAGGCGGTGTTCTTCCAGCGTTTGGGATTGCTGGCGTCGCGGGCGCTCAAGACCGCGATGGCGGCGAAGAAGGCCCCGCCGATTACATAGAGGACCTCCAGGCCGATCATTGGCCGGTCTCAGGCGGGCGGGCGTCGGCCAGGATGCGCGCCAGCCGGCGGTCCAGCAGCATCAGCCGGGTCCCGTGGATCAGCAGCGCGCAGATGGCGGTGGGGATCGCCCACATCGACAGGTGCAGCGGCTCGATCAGAATGCCGTTCTGCTCCAGGAAGCCCTTGATCAGCAGGATCGAGGCGATGGCGATGAAGATATCTTCGCCGAAGAACAGCGCGATGTTGTCGACCGCCGCGGTATGGGCGCGGATCGACTGGCGGGTGTCATCGTCCAGCGGGCCGTAATGGGTTTCAGCGGCGGCCTCGGCCATCGGCGCGATCAGCGGGCGGACCATCTGGGCGTGGCCGCCCAGCGAGGTGAGGCCGAGCGCCGCCGTGGCCTGGCGCAGGATGAAGTAGAGCAGCAACAGCCGTCCGGTGGTGGCCGCGCGGATATTACCGATCAGGGTCTTGGCCCGCTCCTGCAGGCCGCCGCGTTCCAGCAGGCCGATGACCGGCAGCACCACCCAGACGATGCTGACATAGCGGTTTTCCTTGAACGCCTTGCCGAAGGTCTCGACGACCTCGACCGGCCCCATCCCGCCCGCGAGCCCGGTGACGAGGGCCGCGACTGTGACGACCAGCAATGGGTTCAGGCGGGCCATGAAGCCCACCACGACGACGAAGATGCCGATCAGCGACAGCACGCGACGACCCCTCCGTTCCTGGCGCGAGCGTCGACTCTAACCGGGGCGGCGGGCTCTGCAATTGCGCAGATCAAATCCGCGGTCGCGGAGGTTTCCGGCAAAGGCAGATCGTTGGCGCGGCAAGGGATCGTTCGGCGAGTTCATGCGTATTTGAAGTAGAAGCGACAGGACTATCCAGAATGGTTAAATCGTGTCAGCTTCTTTTCCTTCACGCCGCTTGACCGGTGTGGAGCGAAAAAAGGTACTGGGAGCGAAACATGCCACGAAACGTCACCGTTGGGGGCGGATCGCGGGGGACGATGCGGGGTTTGACCTCCGTCGCTTGCCTCGCCTTTGTCGCGGTCCTTGCGCTCGCCTTCTGGGCCGGTGCGCTGTGGATCGGCAACATGCTCATTCATCTGCTGACCAGCGGACCCTCAGTCTGACGGCTGAGCGTTGCGCTAACGGATGACGAAGCCCTGAGATTGCAAGCCGCGACAGCGGCGTTGGGCGGTCGCATTTTCCTGACATATCCACGCCTCTGCCTGGCCCGCTTGGGCCGGCGGATTGCAGCGTGCGATCCCCGCCGCCTCTCTCGAAGGAACAGGCGGGGACCTTGACGAGGTCTAGGCTCGGCCGATCGAGGCGTATTTGAAGCCTCGGGCGCGGACGTCGGCGGGCTTGTAGATGTTGCGCAGGTCGACGAGCACCGGGGCGTTCATCAGCAGCTTTACGCGGTCGAGATCGAGCGCGCGGAACTGGTCCCATTCGGTGATGATCACCAGGACGTCGGCGCCGGTGGCGACCTCGTAGGGATCGTTCTTGAAATCCACATTGGGCAGCAACTGCCGCGCCTCGTGCAGGCCCTCGGGATCGAACGCCTGGACCTTGGCGCCCATGGCTTCGAGGGCCGGGACGATATCGAGGCTGGGCGCGTCGCGCATGTCGTCGGTGTTGGGCTTGAAGGTGAGGCCCAGGACCCCGACGGTCTTGCCCTTCAGGTCCTCGGCGGTCGCCGAAACCTTGAGCGCCATGGCTTTCTTGCGGTCGTCGTTGACCTTGACGGTGGTCTCGATCAACCGAACGGGCGAACCGGCGTCGGTCGCGGTGCGGACCAGGGCCAGGGTGTCCTTCGGGAAGCAGGAGCCGCCATAACCGGGGCCGGCGTGCAGGAACTTGCCGCCGATCCGCTTGTCCAGGCCGATGCCGCGCGCCACCTGCTGCACGTCGGCGCCGACGGCTTCGCAGAGATCGGCCATCTCGTTGATGAAGGTGATCTTCATGGCGAGGAAGGCGTTGGCGGCGTACTTGATCAGTTCGCTGGTGCGACGGCCGGTGAAGACGATCGGCGTCTCGTTCAGATAGAGCGGCCGGTAAAGCTCGGTCATGACCGGGCGGGCGCGCTCGTCCTCGATGCCGACCACGACGCGGTCAGGGCGCTTGAAGTCCTCGATGGCGGCGCCTTCGCGCAGGAACTCCGGATTGGAGACCACGGCGAACTGGGCGTCGGGGCGCTTGGCCTTGATGATTTTCTCGATTTCGTCGCCGGTGCCGACCGGGACGGTCGACTTGGTGACGATCACGGTGAAGCCGTCCAGCAGGCCGGCGATCTCTTCGGCGGCGGCGTAGACATAGGAGAGGTCGGCGTGGCCGTCGCCGCGGCGCGAGGGCGTGCCCACGGCGATGAACACGGCGTCGGCCTTCTTCACCGCCTCGGCGGCCTCAGTATCGAAGAACAGGCGGCCGGCCTTGACGTTGCTGGCGACCAGTTGCTCGAGCCCCGGCTCAAAGATCGGAATACCGCCTGAACGCAGGCGTTCGATCTTGCTGGCGTCCTTGTCGATGCAGGTCACGGTGTGACCGAAATCGGCGAAGCAAGCCCCGCTCACCAGGCCCACATAGCCGGTGCCGATCATCGTGACGTGCATGAATTACCCTTAGATCCGTTCGCGTCGCCGTCTTTCACCATGCTGCGATCACCCTCGCAATCGCAGCCGGTCCAGAACGGCACATTGATCCTGCGTTGCAGCAAAAGTTGCGCCCCTTGAGAGGGCGCAGGCTTCAGATTTCCTGGTTGTAGGCGCCGACCTGTGAGCGTTTGGCCAAACGCGGCTTCACTTCCTCGCGGAAGAGGGCGCGCATGTCGTCCTCCGAGCGGGTGCTCTCCACGACGACGACGATCTCCGGCTTGTTGGAGGAGGCCCGGACCAGCACCCAGGAGCCGTCTTCCAGGGCGACACGGACCCCGTTGACCGTGATCACCTCGACGATCTTGCGACCCAGGATGGTCCCGCCGTCCTTGGCCAGTTGCTCGTACTCGGCCACCACGTCGTCCACCACGCCGTACTTTTCCTCGTCGGCGCAGTGCGGCGACATGGTGAGCGAGGTGTAGGCGATCGGCAGGGCCTCCTTCAGCTCGGAGAGCTTCTTGCCCGGGTTGCGGTCCATCATCGCCAGGATCGCGGCGGCGGCCGTCAGTCCGCAGTCGTAGCCGCGGCCGATCGGGTCGTTGAAGAAGAAGTGGCCGCTCTTTTCGAAGCCGGCGAGCGCACCGAGTTCGGCGGTCTTGCGCTTGATGTAGCTGTGGCCGGTCTTCCAGTAGACGGTCTTGGCGCCGTTGGCCTTCAGCACCGGGTCGGTGGCGAATAGGCCGGTCGATTTCACATCGACCACGAAGGTCGCGTTCTTGTGCAGCAGCGACAGGTCGCGGGCCAGCATCAGGCCGATCTTGTCGGCGAAGATCTCCTCGCCGGTGTCGTCCACCACGCCGCAGCGGTCACCGTCGCCGTCGAAGCCCAGGGCCAGATCGGCGCCATGCTCGCGGACGGCCTTGGCCATCTCCATGAGCATCTCGTGATCTTCGGGATTGGGGTTGTAGCGGGGGAAGTTCCAATCGAGATCGCAGTCCATCTCGATGACCTCGACGCCCATGTTGCGCAGGGCCTGGGGCGCGAAGGCGCCGGCGGTGCCGTTGCCGCAGGCGCAGACCACCTTCAGCGGGCGTTGGATCTTGGTGCGGCTGGAGACGTCGGCGATGAAGGTCGCCTGGAAGCCCGAGACGTGGGTCAGGGAACCGCCGGCCCTGGCGACGCTCTGGCCGCCGAGCACGATCTCCTTCAGGCGGCCCATCTCGACGGGGCCGAAGGTGAGCGGGCGCTGGGCGCCCATCTTCACGCCGGTCCAGCCGTTCTCATTGTGGCTGGCGGTGACCATGGCGACGCAGGGCGCATCGAGCGCGAACTGGGCGAAATAGGCGGTGGGCGAGAGGGCCAGGCCGATGTCGACCACCTCGCAGCCGGCGGCGACCAGACCGACCGTCAGGGCCTGCTTGATGGAGAGCGAATAGGAACGGTAGTCGTGGCCGACCACGATCTTGGTCTGGCCGAGCTCCTGGATGTAGGTCCCGAGCCCCAGGCCCAGCGCCTCGATCCCCAGCAGGTTGATCTCCGGACCGAACAGCCAGCGCGCGTCGTATTCGCGGAAGCCGGTGGCCTTCACCAGGGGCATGATCTCGTAGTCGAAGGTGTTGGGCACGAGGTCGGCGCGCGGGACAGGCAGCATCGTAACTCCGTTATCTCTAGTGCAGCTTCGCTCTTAAAGGTCGGGAGACCTTAAGGCCAAGCGAACGCGAGCGACGAGTTTCGGTTTCGTGAGGTCGTCAAACGCCCGCGCGGATCAGGTCGTGGATGCGCAAAATGCCCACCGGCTTGCCGGCGTCGATGACAAACAGGACCGTGACCATCGGCAGCGGATCGCTCATCAGGGCCAGCGCTTCGGAGGCCAGCATGCCGGGGGGCGCGGACTTCTTCGGACCCGGCGTCATCACCTCGCCGGCGGTCTGGGTCATCAGGCTCTCGATGTGGCGGCGCAGGTCGCCGTCGGTGATCACCCCTTGCAGGGCGCCGTCAGGACCGGTGACGCCGACGATGCCGAACGCCTTGCTGGTCATGACGAGCAGCGCCTCGGTCATCGGCGTGTTCTGCGAGACCAGCGGCAACTCCTCCGCGCCATGCATCAGGTCGCCGACCGTGCGCAGCATCGCGCCCAGCTTGCCGCCGGGATGGAAGGTCTTGAAGTCCTTGGCGGTGAAGCCGCGGCGCTCGAGCAGCGAAACCGCCAGCGCGTCGCCCAGCGCGATCTGCAAGGTGGTCGAGGTGGTCGGCGCCTTGACCTCGGCGGTGACCTCGGCGGCGTCGGCCAGTTGCAGCACGACGTCGGCGGCCTGGCCGAGCGGGCTGTCGGGAGCCGCCGTCAGGGCGATCAGCGGAATGTGGAAGCGGCGGGAATAGGCCAGGATGTCGGCCAGTTCCTGGTTCTGGCCCGACTTCGACAGCGCCAGGATCACGTCGCCGTCGGCGATCATGCCGAGGTCTCCGTGGCTGGCCTCGTTGGCGTGGACGAAGAAGGCCGGCGCGCCGGTGGAGGCGAAGGTCGCGGCGATCTTCTTGGCCACGTGGCCGGACTTGCCGATGCCGGTGCAGATGATCCGGCCCTTGGCGGCGAACAGCAGGTCGACGGCCTTGGCGAAGGCCTCGCCGAGCGTGTCGGCCTGAAGTTTCAGGGCGTCGGCCTCGGTGGTCAGCACCCGGCGGCCCACGGCGATGGCGTCAAAATCAGTCATTGGCCCGTCATCCTGGAGGCGGAGGCTGTCATTTCGTGGGCGAGATCGCCTGGGTCTGAGCGTCGGCGACCGCGTTGCGGGCGGCGTTCAGCCGTTGTTCCGAGGCCTTGGTCTCGCGCTGCATCGCCGCCTTGACCGCGGCGGTCTGCTGGATCGGCGTGTGACCGAAAGGCGGCGGCGATCGGTCGCCCAGACCCTGCGGCCAGACGGCGGCCAAGGCCACCATGGCGACCGCCAGGGCCGCGAGCAGGGGAAAGAACAGGCGATCGCGCATCTGTGCTCATATAGCCGCCGCTGTCGCAGGGAGCCAGCGGACCTTGACGCTGGGAGCCTCGCGCCTTAGCCCGCTCGCAACCCTCCAAAGGAGCGCAGCGCTTTGCCGACCCTGATCCTTCTCCGCCATGGCCAGAGCCAGTGGAACCTCGAAGACCGCTTCACCGGCTGGGTGGACGTGGATCTGACGTCGGAAGGCGAAGCCCAGGCCCGCAAGGGCGGCGAGCTGATCAAGGCCGCCGGTCTGCAGATCGATCGCGCCTACACCTCGGTCCAGACCCGCGCGATCCGCACCCTGTGGCTGGCCCTGGGCGCCGCGGGTCAGGCCTTCGTGCCGGAGATCAAGGACTGGCGGCTGAACGAGCGCCATTACGGCGGCCTGACCGGACTTAACAAGACCGAGACCGCCGCCAAGCACGGCGAGGAGCAGGTGAAGACCTGGCGCCGGTCCTATGACACCCCGCCGCCGCCGCTCGCGGCCGGTGGCGAGTTCGATTTCTCCAAGGACCGTCGCTACGCCGGCGCCGTCCTGCCCGACACCGAGAGCCTGAAGACCACGCTCGAGCGGGTCGAACCCTATTGGAACGCCGAGATCGCGCCGCATCTGGCGGCCGGCGAGACCCTGCTGATCGCCGCCCACGGCAACTCGCTGCGGGCTATCGTGAAGCTGCTTTACGGCCTCAGCGCCGAGGGGATTATGGCGGTCGAGATCCCGACCGGAAATCCGCTGCTGATCGAACTCGACGCTAACCTTAAGCCGGTGGCCGCGCGCTACCTCGACGAGGCCCGCGCCACGGCCTTGCCGCAGGCGGCATGATCGACCCGTCCGACCAGGACCATATGCGCCGCGCCATCGCCCTGGCGCGGACCCACCTTGGCTTGACGGCCGACAATCCGAGCGTCGGCTGCGTCATCGTCAAGGACGGGGTGGTGGTCGGCGAGGGCGTGACGGCGCAGGGCGGTCGGCCGCATGCCGAAGAGCAAGCCCTTGAACAGGCTGGTGAAAAGGCTCGTGGGGCGGTCGCCTATGTCACCTTGGAGCCGTGCGGCGCACGCTCATCTGGGGCGGCGTCCTGCTCCGAACGCCTGACCGCCAGCGGCGTCGCCGAGGTGGCCATCGCCTGCGAGGACGCCTCGGCGCTGGCCTCCGGACAGGGGGCGGAGCGGCTGCGCGCGGCGGGCGTCAAGGTGCGGCTGGGGGTGCTGGAGGCCGAGGCCACCAGCCTCTATGTCGACTACTCGCCGCAGCGAAATTTACCATAGCCGGGCTAAGTCTCGGAAAGGGCGTGTTAATTGGGCGGGCTCTAGGATGACCCTGAAACAAGTGGGGTCCTAGGTTCGATATGTCCGCTCAGCCCGCGCCCGTTCAGGAGTTGCGCAAGCTCGATCAGCACGAGCTGGACGCTATCTGCGCCAAACACGACCGGCTGTGGACATCGAAGCCCGGCGGCGCCCGCGCGGTGTTCTCGTGGAAGGACCTGACCGGGCTCGACCTGCGCGGCAAGAATCTCTGCGACGCCGATCTGACCGGCGCGATTCTCGCCAACTGCCAGATGCAGGGCATACGACTCGATCATGCCAACCTGTTCGGCGCCGATCTGCAGAACGCCAACATGACCGACGCCTCGCTGCGCCGCGCCGACCTGCGCGGCGCGTGCCTGCGGGGCGCGAACCTCACCGCCGCCGACCTGTTCGAAGCCGACCTGCGTGAAGGCTCCATCGCCGTGGGCGACCGCGACAAGGGCCTGCGGGTGCTGGAGCACGTCAATCGGGTGGGGGAAGCGTCCGGCGCGATCCTGGCCGGCGCCAACCTGGAACGCTCGCGTCTGTCGGGCGTGATGGCCATCAAGGCCGACTTCAGCGACGCCATCTTGAAGGACGCCAAGCTCGTTCGGGCGAACCTGAAGCAAGCCAACATGTCGGGCGCCAACATGGCCGGCTGCGACCTGTCGGGCGCGGACCTGGCCGGCGCCGACATGCGCGACGTGATCTTGGTGGGCGCCAAGACCTTCGCCTGGAACATCAGCAAGGCTGACATGCGCGGCGTGCTGACCGACGAGCCCTCCGGCAAGTCGGTCGAGGACCTGCCCTACAAGATCATGATCCGCGATCATGCCAAGTGGTGCGAGACCGGCGGCGGCGAAGGCACCCCGTCGGTGTTCGACAACGCCGACCTGCGTGCGCTGGAGACCATTCGCGGCTTCAACCTGACGGCGCTGTCGGCCAAGGGCGCGGTCTTCTACGGCCTCGACATGGAAGGCGTGCAACTCCAGGGCGCCCAACTCGACGGCGCGGACCTGCGCAACTGCAACCTGCGACGCGCCGACCTGCGCGGCGCGCGCCTGATCGGCGCCAAGCTTTCCGGGGCTGACCTGCGCGACGCCCAGATGGGGCCGTTGCTGCTGGGGGCCGACCGCACCTTGCCGTGTAACCTGACCGGCGCGGTGCTGAAGAACGCCGACCTGGCGCGGGCCGACTGCCGTCACGCCATCTTCGTCGACGCCGACCTTTCGCGCGCCAATTTCACCAACGCCATGGTGCGCCAGGCCAACCTGACCAACGCCCAAAAGTGGGGCGCCCGGGGTCTTGAAGACGTCATTTGATCTAGGCGTCGCCTAAGGGCGGTAAGCTTAACTGTTCAGTCGGCATTACGTCGTTATGCGGTCCGCTCCACAGTGTTGTCAGGAGGGACTGCAGTCGTGAGCAGTGTCGGGTTACTCGGTCGACGAAGACTCTCGCAGGGCGAGGTCGACATGATCGTCGCGGCCCATGAGCGTTTTCTTTCCGGCAAGCCGGGCGGTAAGCGCGCCTCCCTCCGCTTCGTCGACATGTCGGGCTGCGATCTGTCGCGCCGCGACCTGTCCGACGCCGATATCTCCGCCTCGATCCTGGACGGCGCGCGGCTGGTGAAGGCCAAGCTCGACCGGGTCAATTTCTTCGGCTCGGACCTGCGCAAGGCCGATCTGCGCGGCGCCAGCCTGGTGCGGGCCGACCTGCGAGGCGCCTGCCTGCGCGGCGCCGACCTGACCCAGGCCGACCTGACCCAGGCCGATTTCCGCATCGGCCAGGTGGCGGTGCCGCACCCCAGCAAGGGACTGTCGGCGACGTCGCATGAGCATCGGCACGGGCAACTGGATTCGGCGGTGCTGGCCGGCGCCACGCTCAATGAATCTCAGATGGAGGACGTCACCGCCTTCGCCGCCGACTTCACCGATTGTTCGATGCGGGGCGCCAAGCTCTCGCGGGCCAATTTCAAGGACGCGAACCTCTCCGGCGTGATCCTGGACGGAGCCGATCTGGGTGGGACGAATTTCGAGGGCGCGAACCTTTCCTATTCGGTGATGACCGACGTGGATCTGCGCGGATCGCGGACCTCCTCGACCACCGACGTGACCGGCATCGTCGCCGCGCCCAGCGCCGAGGCCATCGCGCGCGCGCCGCAACTGCTGGCGATGATCCAGGCCAACCACCTGTGGTGCCATACCGGCGGCCGCGAAGGCCGCCCGGCCATTCTGGACGGCGAGGACCTGCGACCGTTGCGCGGCCGTTTGCGCGGCCTGCGGCTGAGCGCGTGCAGCGCCAAGGGCGCGATCATGGTCGGGGTCGATCTGACCGGCGCGCAGATGCAGGGCGCCAATCTCGAGGGCGCGGACCTGCGCGGGGCGTGTTTCGCCGACGCCGACCTGCGCGGCATCCGGCTCAGCCAGGCCAATCTGATCAAGGCCGATCTGCGCGACGCGGTGTTCGCGCCGTTGCCGATCAGCGCCGACCGGACGACGCCGGGTTATCTCGCCCACGCCAAGATCCGCTACGCCCACGCCGAGGGCTGCGACCTGACCGGGGCGGTCCTGGATGGCGCCGACCTGCGCGGCGCCGATTTCACCGGCGCCTATCTGGACGACGCCAGTTTCAAGGATGCGCAGCTGGCCGCGGTGGTCGGGCTGGAGGAAACCCGGCCCCGTCGAATCAAGTTCGTCTGACGTAGCGGCGCCTCGCCTAACGTGGCCTCCTGTTCCTGGGAGGCCTCGTCATGGAAATGGTCAGCGTCGAAATCCACGGCCGGACGGCCGTCGTCACCATCGAGCGGCCGGAGCGCCGCAACGCCGTCGACGGCGCCACCGCCCAAGCGCTCTATGACGCCTTCAAGGCCTTCGACGCCGACGAGGCGCTGGACGTCGCCGTCCTTCAGGGGCGCGGGGGGACGTTCTGCGCCGGCGCCGATCTCAAGGGCGTCAGCGAGGGGCGGGGCAATCCTGTTCACACCGAGGGCGACCTGGGGCCGATGGGCTGTACGCGGCTCGCGCTCTCCAAGCCGGTGATCGCCGCGGTGGAGGGCCACGCCGTCGCCGGCGGCCTGGAGGTCGCGGCCTGGTGCGACCTGCGGGTGGCGGCCGAGGGCGCGGTGTTCGGGGTGTTCTGCCGACGGTTCGGCGTGCCGCTGATCGATCTCGGCACCGTGCGCCTGCCGCGCCTGATCGGTCACTCGCGCGCCATGGACCTGATCCTCACCGGTCGGCCGGTTGAGGCCAAGGAAGCCTACGAGATCGGGTTGGCGAACCGGTTGGCGCCGCGTGGCGAAGCGCTGGCTGTGGCGCTGGAGCTCGCCGCCCAGCTTTCGGCCTTTCCGCAGACCTGCCTGCGCAACGACCGGGCCTCGGCCATCGCGCAGTGGTCGCTGGACTGGGACGCCGCGACCCGGCGCGAGATCGAACTTGGCCGCGCCACCCTGCGCACCGGCGAAGGC
The DNA here is from genome assembly GCF_001429025.1 of Phenylobacterium sp. Root700. Classification (GTDB taxonomy): domain Bacteria; phylum Pseudomonadota; class Alphaproteobacteria; order Caulobacterales; family Caulobacteraceae; genus Phenylobacterium. Next base: position 38,117 of record NZ_LMHT01000008.1, read on the forward strand.
CTTGAGGGCGCGACCCGCTTCGTGTCCGGCCAAGGGCGGCACGGGACGTTCTGAGCTACCAGCTGTTCTTGCCGTCCACGTGTTCGACCGGCACGGCGGACAGATCGAAGTCGTCGAACAGCCGCGCGTTCACGCCGATCTTCGGGTTGGCGTAGTCGGGCTTGTAGTCGACCCAGTCCGGGCTCTCGCCATAGGTGGTGCAGCCGCAGATTCCGCAGAAGTGGTGTTGGCCGAAGTAGCCGCCCCACTGGTAGGTCGAGACCCGGTCACGCGCGGTCGTCAGCTTGAACTGCGCGGGCGTGTAATAGGCCCACAGCCCGCCCCGCTTGGAGCAGTATGAGCAGTTGCAGCTGGTGACGCTGGCCGGCGCCTCGGTCACCTCGAACTGCGTCGCGCCGCAATGGCAGCTTCCCTTCAAGGACATCTGGTTTCCTCCGCTGTGGTCAGGCGTCGGTTGTAGGCCTCGCCTGCTGACACCGTGCTGTCAGTTGCGGCCAAAAGAAAGGCGGCGCCGGGGGGCGCCGCCTAGTGGTGGTTCGGGAGGAGAGGGGTAGGGGCGGCGCGGTCGCGCGCCGCCCCTGGAAGGGCAAAGGCCGCCTCGGGGGGGAGGTTAGGCGGCCTTCTCACCTTCGATCAGGTTGGGCTGAACCGAGGTGGTGATCTCGATCCGGCGGGGTTTCAGGGCTTCGGGCAGCTCGCGCTTCAGCGAGATGGAGAGCAGGCCGTCGGCGAGCGCGGCTTCGGTCACCACCACATAGTCGGCGAGTTGGAACCGGCGCTCGAAGTTGCGCTCGGCCAGGCCGCGGTGGAGGAACCGGCGCTGGTCGTCATTGGCGGGCTTGCGGCCCGTCACGGTCAGCAGGTTCTCCTTGACCTCGATGTTCAGTTCTTCGGGACGGAACCCGGCGACCGCGATCTCGACGCGGTAGGTGTTCTCGTCGGTGCGCTCGATGTTGTACGGCGGATAGCCGGTCGCGGCGTCGACGCTGGCGGTTTCCAGCAGCGAGGCCAGGCGGTCGAAACCGACGACAGAGCGGTAGAGGGGGGAAAAGTCGATCGTGCGCATGTCAGGTACCTTCTTGGCTTAAGCAAGGTTGCGTTGGTCAGGCGGCGCGCGAGCCAAAAGCGGCCTCGCACATTGCCCGGAAGGCCCGGATGTCCAGCGCCTTCGGATGCTTAGGTGGGAGGCGTCGAGGCGCGTTCAAGTCCCCCTTTTCCCGACAATTTCGTTGCCGGCCTGAAACGAATGCTCAAGGCGCTTGCCAGGGGCGTCGCCGCAACTAGGCTCCCGGCCGTCCAGGAAACAAACAAGGCTCCACCAGAGATGTCCCATCGCAAGCTTGCCCTGCTCGCCGCCTTCGCCGCGACGGTCGCCATCGCCCAGCCCGCTGCGGCCGCGGAGGACAAGGCTCTGCAGGCCGCCATCGCCGGCCCGCAACGCAGCGCCGAACACGTCGCCCGTGACGCCGCGCGCCATCCCTACGAGTCGCTGGCCTTCTGGAGCGTCGGCCCCAAGAAGACGATCATCGAGGTTTCACCGGGTACGGGCTACTGGACTGAGATCCTGGCCCCCTACGCCAAGGCGACCGGCGGGACCTATGTGGCCGGCGTCGCCGACATCCTGAACCCGAAGCTGTCCGACGGCGCCCGCAAGGGCCGCGCCGAGTTCGAGGGCAAGTACGCCGACCAGGCCAAGTTCGGAAAGATCGCCTATGTCGGCTTTGGCCCGGTGTCCGAGCCGCTCGGCGCGCCGGGGTCGGCCGACGTCGTCATCACCGCCCGCAACGTCCACAACTGGATGGGGCAGGAAGGCATGATGGACAAGGTGTTCAAGGACTTCCACGCGGTGCTCAAGAAAGGCGGCGTGCTGGCGGTCGAGGAGCACCGCTCCGATCCGACCCGCGCCCAGCTGCCCGGCGCCAGCGACGGCTATGTCGCCACCGACACGGTGATCGCCGCCGCTGAGAAGGCGGGCTTCAAGCTGGCGGCCAGGTCGGAGATCAACGCCAATCCGAAGGACACCAAGGACCACCCCTTCGGCGTCTGGACCCTGCCGCCGGTGCGTCGCTCGGCTCAGGGCGGCCAGCCGGCGGACGCCAGTTTCGACCGCACCAAGTACGACGCGATCGGCGAAAGCGACCGCATGACCCTGCGGTTCGTGAAGCCCTAGGGCCATGCTTTGACCATCGTCCCGGGTCACGCTAGGCGACCCGGGGCGGTTTCTAGGATCTGTATGCGGCGTTCACTTTCGATTTCGATGGTTTCGGTCTCGCGGCGTAGTGCGCTTGCGGGCGCTCTGGCGCTCGCGGCCTGCGGCAAGAAAGCCGAGACCGCGCCCGAGGCGGCGGCGGTGAGCCGCCCGGCCAAGGGCATGAGCCTCCCGCAGGCGGTGGCCGGCGATTGGCGCCTGCCCGCCGACAAGGCGCGCGATCCCTGGCGCCACCCGGTCGAGAGCCTGGAGTTCTGGGGGCTGAAGCCTGGCCAGACGGTGGTCGAGTTCTGGCCCGGCGCCGGCTGGTTCACCGACATCCTGGCGCCCTATCTGGCGGCCAACGACGGCAAGCTGATCGCCGCCGACCTGGAGCCGACCGATCCGGCCGCGGTGGAGATCGTCGAGGCCTATCGCGCCAAGTTGAAGGCCAAGCCCAAAATCTATGGCGAGGTCGAGATCACCGCCTTCGGCGCCACCAGCGGCCCGGTGGCGCCGGCGGGCAGCGCCGACCTGGTGCTGTTCCTGCGCAACCTGCACAACTGGATGGCGGCGGGCATCGTCGAGAAGGCCTTCGCCGACGCCTTCGCCGCCCTGAAGCCCGGCGGCGTGCTGGGCATCGAGGAGCACCGCGCCGCGCCGGGCGACGTCCAGGACGTGCTGGCCGCCGACGGCTATGTGCAGCAGGCCTACGCCGTGCGCCTGGCGCAGGAGGCGGGCTTCGTTCTCGACAAGACCAGCGAGATCAACGCCAATCCGAAGGACACCCGCAACCACCCGTTCGGGGTTTGGACCCTGCCGCCGGTGCGCCTGACCTCGCCGCGCGGCGAGGCGCCCAATCCGTCCTTCGACCGAGCGCCCTATGAGGCCATCGGCGAGAGCGACCGCATGACGCTGAGGCTGTTGAAGCCCGCCGTCTAGAGCTGCGTCTTGTAGCTCTCGATGATCACCTCGTCGCTGACCGGCGGCTTGCCCATCTGCAGCTGGTCCATGACCATCTCGGCGCCTGAGGGCAGGGCGCTGCGATCGACCTGGGCCTCAGGCTCCCAGAGCTTGGCGCGCATGATCGCCTTGGGGCAGTGGAAGAAGGCCTCCTCGACCGCGATGGTCACGATCAGTCGCGGCGTTTTCCCGAACTCCACGAACTGGGCCAGCAGCTCGGCGTCGTCGGTGGCGGCGGCGGCGCCATTGACGCGGAACACGTCGTCGAAGCCCGGGATCATGAACATCATGCCGATCCGGCCTGGCCCGGCCAGAAGGTTGCGGATGTTGTCCAGCCGGTTGTTGCCGGGGCGGTCGGGCAGGAAGAGCGTCTTGCCGTCGTCGCTGACGTGCACGAAGCCCGGTTCGCCGCCGCGCGGCGAGACGTCGAGACCGCCGTCAGGCCCGGCCGAGCTGACCACGCAGAACGGCGACAGGGCGATGAAGCTGCGACCGTGTTTCTCGACATGGCCGAGCACCTTGTCGAGGACCAGCTGGCCCGGCGGGCGATAGATGCTGTCGAGATCGGCGAGTTGCAGGGTCTTCACGAGGCGTCTTCCCGGCTGCTATTTGGACTTGCTGTTAAGAAGCGTTATTAACAGTGCGCTTGAACGGCAGGGTTGTCACCCCAGATGAACGGGCCTGGGCCACATCGGTCAGGCTATGGTCAGGTTGAAGCCGCTAGTCTGCCCGGAACGCCGTGAGCTAAAGGTACGAGATGATCCGCAAGACCGCCTTCGCCCTGATCCCCGTCTGCGCCCTGTTGGCCGCTCCGGCGCTCGCCCAGGACACGACGATCCAGCCCGGCTACTGGGAAGTGACCAACAAGGTCTCGGCGATCATCAGCCAGACCAAGACGGAAAAACGCTGCATCACCCCGGCCGAGGTCGCCAAGTTCGTGATGGGGCCGTCCAACCGCCACTACAAATGCGACTACCCGACGCGGGTCTTCAAGGACGGCAAGATCACCCTGAAAGGCCAATGCGCGACCAAGAATGGCAGCAAGGCGGCGCTTCAGGCCACGGGAACCTATTCGCCCAGCAGCTTCACCATGATCGCCGACATCAGCACGACTTATGCCGGCCTGCCGCTCAGCGGCCGGGCCACGACGAGCGCTAAGCGTATCAGCGACACCTGCCCCGTCCCGGCGGCACCGGCCAGCTAACCAGGAGCCGCAGGGGAAATCGCCGTTCAAACCCTAGGCGCGCCGTTTACTTGGCTCGCGCTTGAGGCGAAGGTGGCGCTCACATTGATGTGAGATTGCGCCCATGACGACGACCCTGCAGGAATTGACCGAACGCGTGAGCGCGGCCGTGGGCGAAGACTCCGGGCTGGGCAAGTCGTTCAAGGTCGATCTGCGCGGCGAAGGGATCATCCATATCGACGGCGCGCAGGTGTCGAACGACGACAAGCCGGCGGATCTGACGGTGTCGATCAGCCAGCGGGACCTGAAGGCCCTGGGCAAGGGCGAGCTCAATCCGATGACCGCGGTGATCACCGGGCGGCTCAAGGTGTCGGACATGGGGCTGGCGATGTCGCTGCAGCCTCAGATGCAGGCCCTGTTTTCGAAGCTGTCATGACCGACGCCCCGCTGATCTCGATCCCGAGCGCGCCGGTTCCCGCCGGCGGGAAGGCCGAGTGGTTCGTGGGCGCGGGCGGCGCGCGTCTGCGCGCGGCGCTGTTCCCGGCCAAGGGCGCGGCGCGCGGCTCCGTCGTGCTTAGCGGCGGGCGCACCGAACCGATCGAGAAGTATTTCGAGACGATCGAGGATCTGACCGGCCGCGGCTTCGTGGTGCTGGTTCACGACTGGCGCGGCCAGGGGCTGTCGCATCGTGAACTGAAGGACCGCCGGGCCGGCCATGCGGACGGTTATCAAGCCTTCCTCGCCGACTACCACGCCCTGCTGGGCGCCTACGAGGATCAGCTGCCCAAGCCCTGGTTCGCCATCGGCCACTCGATGGGCGGCTGCCTGACTCTGCTGGCCCTGGCGCATGGCCAGGCCAAGCGGTTCGAGGGCGCGATCCTGTCGGCCCCGATGCTGGGCCTGCTCACCGGCGGCATTCCATCGGGGATCGCGCGCGTCGTGGCCGGCCTGAATGTGCTGCTTGGCCGGGCCGGTCGGTTCGCGCGGCCGCCGGGTTCCTCAGAAACCTTCGAAAACAACGTGCTAACCCACGACCGGGTGCGCTATGAGCGGGCCAAGGCGCAGGTCGCGGCCTATCCAGACTTGGACCTCGCCGGTCCGACCTGGGGTTGGCTCGATTTCGCATTCCGCGCGACAGCCTATCTGGCTCAACCCGCGAACTTGAAAAACGTGACGATTCCGGTCGTCATCGTTTCAGCCGAACAAGACAAGCTCGTCGACAACGACGCTCAACGCGCCGTCGCGAAGAACCTGCCCAAGGGCGAGTTCATCAGTGCTCCAGGCGCGTACCACGAAATTCTGATGGAGACGGACACTATGCGGAACATCTTCCTGCGTGCGCTCGACGCCCTGCTGGGCAAGTCGGCGCCTGCTCCTGCGCCCGCCGCCAAACCCGCGGCCCCTGCGCCTCAACCGCTGGCGGCGGCTCCTGCTCCGACGCCCGCGCCCGCTCCGACACCTGCCCCGGCTCCGGCAGCCGCCGCCGCGCCGACCCCGGCGCCTGTCGCCAAGCCCGCCGCCGCCAAGAAGCCGGCCGCGAAGGCCGCTGCTCCGAAACCGGCTGCTGCGAAGCCCGCCGCCGCGAAGGCCGCCGCCAAGCCGGCCGCGCCGAAGAAGGCTGAAGTCGCCAAGGCCGCTCCGAAGAAGGCCCCGGCCCCGGCCAAGGCTCCTGCGGCCAAGGCCGCCGCGCCGAAGGCGGCTGTGACGAAGGCGGCGCCCGCGCCGAAGGCGGCCGCAGCCAAGAAGCCCGCGGTGAAGGCTACGGCTCCTAAGGCCGCAGCTCCTAAAGCCGCCGCCAAGGTTGCGGCTCCGAAGCCTGCGGCGAAACCCGCTGCGGTGAAGGCTCCGGCCGCGCCGAAGGCGGCTGCCGCGAAGTTCGCCGCCAAGCCGGCCGCCAAGCCGGCCGCCAAGAAGGCCGCCGCGCCGAAGAAGTAGCTACTTCGCCGAACGCCGTAGGGCGACCAGGGCCTCGTCGAGGCAGGCCCGGTCGCCGGCGATGGCGATCTGTCCACCGTGCTGACCCACCGGCTGGCCGCGCCAGTCGGTGACCATGCCGCCCGCGCCCTCGATCAGCGGGATGGCCGACTCGATGTCCCAGGACTTCAGTCCCGCCTCGATCACCATGTCCATCTTGCCCATCGCCACCATGGCGTAGGCGTAGGCGTCGCAGCCCAGCCGCGCGAGGCGGGCGGCAGCGCGCACCTGGGTCCAGGCGCCCAGCTCGGGCCCGTCGAAACAGGCCTCCGGGTCGGTGGTGGCGATGATGGCGTCGGTCAGCTTGGGGCAGGGGCGAACCTGCAATCGGCGAGTCTCGCCGCGCGCGATCAGGCGCGATCCTCCGGCGTGGCCGAGGAAGATCTCATCCAGATAGGGTTGGCCGATGGAGCCCAGGACCGGGCGGCCGTTGTGCCGAAGGCCGATCAGGGTGCACCACAGCGGCAGGCCGGCGATGAAGGCGCGGGTGCCGTCGACGGGATCCAGCACCCAGACGAACTCTGCGTCCGGGCGGTCCTCGCCATATTCCTCGCCGATCACCCCGTGGTCGGGATAGCGCTCGGCGATCAGTTTGCGGATCGCGACCTCGGCGCCCTTGTCGGCGGCGGTGACGGGATCGAAGCCCTTGGCCCCACCCTTGTCTTCCAGGCCGTGGTCGGCCCGATAGAGCGGCAGGATCACCTCCGCGGAGGCGGCGTTCAGCTCGATCAGGAAGCTGTCGAGTTCGGCCAAGCGGCCAGCGGCGAGGGTGGAGGCGGGCATGGCTCCCGCTTTACCTCGCCGCTGGCTTCCGCGATATCCCCCCGGACATCGCGGTAGGCGAACGGAGGCGAGCCGTCAGGCGATCTCGTGGTCGCCGTTAAGCGATTTGGCGAGGTCGAGGAGGCGACGCCGGGGGCGTTCGCCGAGCTGGTAGTAGGCGCGGATCAGGTCGAGGGTTTCCTTGCGGGCGAACATTTCGCCGCCGGCCTCGCCTTCGCCAGCCGAGTGCTCACGTTGAGCGGCCTCGGTCAGGCCGTCGTAGAAGTACCCGACGGGAACCTCCAGCGCCTCGGACAGCTGCCAGAGGCGAGCCGCCGAGATGCGGTTGGCGCCGCACTCGTATTTTTGAATCTGTTGGAAGCGAACGCCGCAGGAGCCCGCCAGTTGTTGCTGGGTCAGACCCAGCAGCCGCCGGCGCCGGCGAAGGCGCTTGCCCAGGTGAACGTCGATGTTGTTGCCAGTGGGTTCCATGACCCCCTCATTCGTCTGCTTGCCTCCGTCCCAAAGCGAGACGGCTCGCAGGGAATTTCGCAAGTCGCGCGCCAAGCGAGCGCCGTTCGCGTTGCGCGACAGGGAACGAGGCGATTACTACAGGGCATGACGCAGGCTCGGCCCTCGGTGGCGCAGGACATTTTGTGGCGATTGGAGGCGATGGCCTTCGACGTGGTGATCGCCTTCGCCAGGATATTGCCCGTCGACACGGTTTCGGACTTCGGGGCGTGGTTTTTCAAGGCCTTGGGCCCGTTGACCGGGGCGCATCGGGTGGCCGAAACCAATCTTCGCATCGTCTTTCCAGAGGCGTCCGAGGCCGAGATCGCGCGGTTGCTGGTCGAGCAGTGGGACAATACCGGCCGCACCTTCCTGGAACTGCTGATCATGGACCGGATCATCGGCGCGCCGGACCGCGTGGAGGTGGTGAATGGCCAGCGTCTCGACGAGATCGCCGCCAAACAGGAGCCGGTGGTGTTCGTTTCGGGCCACTTCTCGAACTTCGAGGTGATGCCCGCGACCATCGTGAATTCGCCCGTGCAGTGCCAGATCACCTATCGGGCGATGAACAACCCGCACGTGGAGAAGCGGGTCCGCGCCTATCGCTTCCGCTATGGGGTCCGATATTTCGCGCCGAAGGGCGGCGACGGCGCGCGTGAACTGCTGGCGGCGCTGGGACGCGGCGAGTCCGTGGCGCTGATGAACGACCAGAAATTCAACGGCGGGGTGGCCGCGCCGCTGTTTGGCCTGATGGCGCACACCGCGCCGGGCCCTTCGCGGCTGGCCCTGCGCTTCAATACGGTGCTTCAGCCGATGTCGGTGCAGCGCAAGCACAAGGCGCGCTTCCACGTGGTGGTGCACGATCCGATCCACCTGGAGCACACCGGCAACATGACCGCCGACATCGAGGCGGGCGTGCGCCAGGTCAACGCCTTCATCGAAGAGCGGGTGCGCGAGCGGCCGGCCGAATGGTTCTGGACCCATAAGCGCTGGCCCAGCGAGACCTATAAGCGGGCGCGGTAGCGAGAGCTGGGAGCTTCTTCCTCCTTCGTCATCCTAGGCACAAGGCCTAGGATGACGAAGTGGGGGTGTGACCTCCGCGTTCAGTTCGCGATCAGCCGCTAAACAGGCGTCTGGGCGCCGACCAGGAGCATGGGGTTCATGTTCCGGCCCCGCCATTTCAGGCGCCAGCAGAGGTGCGGGCCGGTGGCGCGGCCGGTGGCGCCGACGGCGCCGATGCGCTCGCCTCGGGTGACGCTCTGGCCGCGCAGCACATCGACGCTGCTGAGATGCAGGTAGGCGGCGACCAGGCCCTGGCCGTGATCGATCATGATCAGCCCGCCCTCGAAGAGCATGCCGTTCTCCGCCAGCAGGACGACGCCGCCGGCCGGGGCGTAGACGGGCGTTCCGCGCGGCGCGGCCAGATCGATCCCGTAGTGGGGCGGGCGGGGCACGCCGTTGAGGATCCGCTGGCCGCCATAGCGGGCGGTGACCCGGAAATCGCGGACCGGCGAGGAGAACCCGTTGCGGAAGTCGTCGCGGTCGGAGCGGCTGGCGAAGGCGGCGGCCTTGCGGCGGCTCTCGGCGGCGATGCGGGCTTCCAGCTCGGGGCTGGCCGTGCCGGGAATGACCGGGCCGACCGTGATGCGCTGAACGTCGAAGTCGCCCCTGGCGATATCGAGCGTGCGGCTGGTCTCGCCTTCCGAGCCGGCGACACGCAGGGTGGACCGGGCGCTGGCGTCGCGGTCAAAACCGATGATGAAGAAGCCGGCCGGCGAGGCGCGGGTGACGGCCTGACCGTCCAGGTACGTCTGCGCGCCAGGCGCGGTGCGCCCAATGGCGAAGCCGCCCTGCTGATAGCGGCCAGCCAGAGCGAGAGGCTCGGCGGCGCGGGCCGGGGCGGACAATGCGATCGAGGCCAGCCCGACAACCGCCCCGCGGCGGCTCAGGCGCGCGTCAGGGATTGAGGTCTTTCCACCGCGCCAATGCTTCTACCGGCGTGGCGTAGGCTTCCTGGAGGGCTGGGTTCCAGTAGCGCAGGGCCTCCACCGGGATCTTCACCTTGGAGACGGCGCAGATCACGTAGCGTCCCGGCTTGAGAACGACGAACTCGCCGTCGCCATAGTGGAGCGAGGCGATGTCGGAGCCGGTGAGGTCGCGGTCGTGGGCGTTCATGTCGTGCAGTCTAGCGCGCCAAAACCGATCAGAACAGATCGCCCTGGTTGGATGGCGTCGTTGCGGGCTTCGCAGGGCGCGCCGGCCTGGCGGGCGCGGGCGGCGCGACAGATGCAATGGGGGGAGCGACCACGCTCGCCGGTCCATCGACGACGGCGTCGCGGGACTGGTCGGCGAACACCAGCCGCACGCCTTCGCCGCTGAGCAGCGAGCCGCCCTCGCGGACCAGGGAGCCGTCGGCGCGGTGCACCCGGGCGAAGCCGCGCTTCAGCGGCGCGCTGGGATCGACCGAGGCGTAGAGCTTGCCCAGGCTGGTCAGCCGCTCGGCCGTGCGCTCCAGCTTGCGCTCCATCGCCGGCTTCATCCGGACCAGCAATCGGGTCAGCCGTTCGGTGTGAACTTGCTGCGGCCGTTGCAGCAGGCTGGGCGACAGGCGCGAAGACACCCGCACCAAGTCGGTATGGTGGGCGGCGACATTGCGCGAGAGGCCGGCGCCGAGGCGGCTGGCGGCGAGGTTGAACCGCTGGGCGGCCATCTCCACCAGATCCGGCACGCGAGCCAGGGCGCGCCCGGCATGCTCGACCCGTCCCCGGCGATCCTCGACCGCCCGGCCGCCGCAGCGGTGCAGGCGGCTGGAGAGATCGCCGATATAGGCCCGCAGCTCCGGCAGCACCGGCGTAGCCATCTCGGCCGCGGCGGTGGGCGTCGGCGCGCGGCGGTCGGAGACGAAGTCGATCAGGGTGGTGTCGGTCTCGTGGCCGACGGCGGAGATTAGCGGGATGGTCCCAGCCGCGACGATGCGGGCCAGGGTTTCATCGTTGAAGGCCCACAGATCCTCGACCGAACCGCCGCCGCGCGCGACGATCAAGATGTCGGGGCGCGGCACCGGCCCATCGAGGGGCAGGGCGTTGAAGCGTTGGATGGCGTTACCGACCTGGGCGGCGGCGGCGTCGCCCTGGACGACGCAGGGCCAGACGATGACCCGGCAAGGCCAGCGGTCGCGGATGCGGTGCAGGATGTCGCGGATCACAGCGCCGGTCGGGCTGGTGATCACGCCGATCGTCGCCGGCATGGTCGGCAGCGGCTGCTTGCGGGCCGGGTCGAACAACCCTTCGCCCTGGAGCTTGGCCTTCAGCCGCTCAAGCTGGGCCAGCAGGGCGCCGACGCCGGCGACCTCCATGGTCTCGATGACGATCTGATAGCGGGACCCGGCGGGGTAGGTGGTGATCTTGCCGGTGACGATCACTTCCAGCCCATGCTCGGGCCGGACGGACAGGTTTTTCACCGATCCCTTCCACACCACGCCGTCGATGGCTGAGCGCTCGTCCTTGAGCGTCAGATAGACGTGCCCGTTGGAGTGGTGGGTGACCTTGGAAAGCTCGGCGCGCAAACGGACGAAGCCGTAGGCGTCTTCAAGCGTGCGCTTAAGCGCGAAGGCGAGTTCGGAGACCGAGTAGGCCTTGGCGTTGGAGTCGGTGTCGGGCTCGACGTCGGTCATGACCGCAGACATAGCGGCGAGAGCCTCAAAGCCAACCCCCCGCGTAGAGGGCCGGAGGAAGTTAGGGCGCGTACGTCGACAGCCGTGCCGTCGTTATACGCGCCCCAACCCATCCCCCCGGATTAGATGTAGCGGCGTAGCGAGCGGGCCAGTTCGTTGGCGCCCGAACGCTTCTTGGTCTGCACCGGCTGATAGGCGACGCGCGCGTGCTCCATGCAGTAGACGCCCTCATCCTGGCGACGACCGCAGAAGGTGAAGCTGTCGCTCGACGGATCGCCGATCGGCCACTTGCACATGTGCGCGCCCAGGGTCAGCACGGTGGCCGAGCCCGGAGCTTCGTCGATATAGCGGACCGGCGCCGGCGCAGGTGCGCTGGCGGCGATCGCCGGTTCGGCGATGCGACGCGGCGCGGCCGGAGCCGCGGCGGGACGCGCCGGACGCGGCGCCTTGAACACCGGGCGAGCCGGCTTCGACGGCGTGGCGCGACCCGACAGGCCCAGGCGGTGGACCTTGCCGATGACGGCGTTGCGGGTCACCCCGCCCAATTGTTTCGCGATCTGGCTGGCCGAGAGGCCGTCTTGCCAGAGTTTCTTCAGACTCTCGACGCGTTCGTCAGTCCAACCCATATCTGGCCTCCACCCGCTGCATAAGGTCCCGGCGCCGCCCCCGCGGTGGCCGGGATCAACATCTTGTGGCAGTCCCACTTTCTGACCGCCATCAACTACCAGATATCGTAACAACTTCCTTAATAGCCACAATAGGCGCCCTCTCCTTCGTCCACAGAAACCACATGTAGCGTCGTTGATTCGAAATTCGCTCCACAGGCGAGCGGCCGGGGCGGCGAAAAACTGGACGTTTCGGGGGGTGTTTCGGGCGATTGGCGGCCGGGAAAGCGGGGCCTGCGCTTGCGATCTGAACGCGGCGAGCGCACATCGGCTTACATGAAGGACATGCCCGCCGCCGACGCCGTCATTCCGCCCCAGCCCCGCGACTATCACGGGTTCAACTGGGCCGGTTTCACCACGCTTTACCTGCGCGAGATCCGCCGGTTCTGGAAGGTGGGGATGCAGACCCTGGCCGCCCCGGTGGTGACGGCCCTTCTCTATATGATGGTCTTCGTGGTGGCCGTGCAGGGCGCGGCCCCGCCGATCCATGGAACACCCTTCGCGATCTTCGTCGCGCCGGGGCTGATCATGATGCAGATCCTGAACAACGCCTTCTCGAACTCGTCGTCATCGCTGCTGCAGGCCAAGTTCAACGGCCTGGTCGGCGACTTCATGACCCCGCCGCTGACGCCGCTGGAGCAGGTGCTGGCCTTCGCGCTCGGCGCGGCGACCCGCGGGGTGGTGGTGGGCGCGGTGACCTTCGCGGCGATCCTGCCCTTCGCCTGGCTGCCGATCACCCATCTTTGGGCGGTGCTCTATTTCGGGATCAGCGCGGCGCTGATCCTGGGCATGCTGGGGATTATGGCTGGGCTGTGGGCCGAGAAGTTCGACCACATGGCGGTGGTGACCAACTTCATCATCATGCCGATGACGTTCCTGTCGGGGACCTTCTACCTGGTCGACCGCCTGCCCGAGCCGTTCCGCACGGCCAGTCACTACAACCCGTTCTTCTATCTGATCGACGGGTTCCGCTACGGCTTCATCGGCCACGCGGAGGGCTCGCTGCTGGCCGGGGTCGGCGTGACCGCCGGCCTGGTGATCGCCTTCGCCTGCCTGTGCATGTGGATGTTCGAGACCGGCTACAAGCTGAAGACCTGAAGCCGGCCCCAGGGTTCAGGTCTGCGGCACGCCCACGGCGATCATCTCGACATGGGTCGGCGCCCCCCGGGTGATCACCGGCGTATGAGTGTCGGTGATGAAGCGCAGCTTGCCGTCGACCTCGATGCGGGCCGAGACCGAATAGGTGTGGTTGGGGATGATCTTGGCCGGGTCATAGGCCAGCTTGAAGTTGATCGGCGGGGCGCGGACGTCGGAGATCACCTGGGTGGCGATCACCTTGGCCGGGGCGTCCATCGGCGAGGTGTCGGCCAGGGTTACGGTCACCACGCCGGGCGGCGCCAGCATGATCCGCTCGCGATAGATGACAGAGCCCGTCACCTCCGCTGTTCCGGCCGGCGGCTGCATGGAGGCGCATCCCGAAAGGCCCAAGGCGGCGGCGACGGCGAGTGTCTGCGGAAGGCTCATGCTCTACTCCTGCATGGATCGGTCCCGTGACCATGAACCCACAGGTCGCCATCGTCTATCGGCTGTCACAGAACCGACGATTGACAGACCCCCGTTCCAAGCGGAAAACGCCAAGCCTTCCAGTCCCCGCCGCCCAGCAGCGGGGCTGATTACGTTTTCGGAGGGCCATCCCCGTGACTGAAAAGACCGCGCATCAAGCCGCGACCGTTCCCAGCGACCACATCATGGGCGTCTATAATCGCGCCCCGCTGGCGTTTGAACGAGGCGAAGGCGCGCGACTGTTCACCACGGACGGCGTGGCCTATCTCGACTGCATGGCCGGCATCGCGGTCAACGCGCTGGGCCACTCCCACCCCAAGCTGGTCCAGGCGGTGAAGGACCAGGCCGAGAAGCTCTGGCACGTCTCCAACGTCTTCAAGATCCCGGGCCAGGAAAAGCTGGCCAAGGTGCTGACCGACCTGACCGGCCTGGACGAGGTGTTCTTCACCAACTCCGGCGCCGAGGCGATCGAGTGCGCGATCAAGACCGCGCGCAAGTATCACTGGGCGCGCGGCGACGTTGAGCGGATCGACATCATTGGTTTCGAGGGCTCGTTCCACGGCCGCACCCTGGCCTCGGTCAACGCCTCGGGCAACGCGGCCTATCTGGAAGGCTTCGGCCCCCGGATGCCAGGCTTCGTCCAACTGCCCTTCGACGACATGGACGCCCTGAAGGCGGCCGTCGGCCCGACCACGGCGGCGATCATCGTCGAGCCCGTGCAGGGCGAGGGCGGCGCGCGTTCGCTGTCCGAGCAGAGCCTGAAGGCGCTGCGCCAGCTTTGCGATGAAACCGGGACCTTGCTGATCTTCGACGAGATCCAGTGCGGCCTGGGCCGGACCGGCAAGCTGTTCGCCTATGAATGGGCCGATGGCGTGAAGCCCGACATCCTGGCGCTGGCCAAGGCGCTCGGCGGCGGTTTCCCGGTCGGCGCGTGCGTCACCAGCGCCGAGGCGGGAGCCGGCATGACGGTCGGCTCGCACGGCTCGACCTACGGCGGCAACCCGCTGGCCATGGCGGTGGCGCTGGCCTCGATGGAGGAGCTCGCCAAGCCGGAGCTGATGGACCACGTCCGCGAGGTCACCGGCTACTTCACCCAGCAGTTCAACGGTCTGAAGGACCGCTATCCCGACGTCGTGGTCGATATCCGCGGCAAGGGCATGCTGATGGGCCTGAAGCTCGCCACGCCGAACCGCGAGTTCATGCAGCACGCCCGCGACCAGCACCTGCTGATCGCCGGTGGCGGCGACAACTGCATACGCCTGCTGCCGCCGCTCACCCTCACGCTCGAGGAAGCGCGCGAAGCGGTCAGCAAGTTGGAGCTGGCCTGCGAAGCCGCCCGCGCCAAGGCCAAGGCGGCGGCCTAACCCGTTCGATCCGGCGCCGAGCCGGCGCCACATCAAGCTCTCCGGTCTTCCAGCGGAAACTGGGCCCCGGCCAATGGTCGGGGCGATCGGAGTTGGAGCTAGTCGATGACCCAATCGCCGAGACACTTCGTTGACCTGTGGCGGCTTGAAGCCGCCGACCTGCGCGCCATCCTCGATGACGCCCAGGCGCGCAAGGCCGCGCGGCGCGGCTGGCCGCAGGGCCGCGTGGACGGCGACGCGCCGGCCCGCGAGCGGACCCTGGCGATGATCTTCCAGAAGAACTCGACCCGCACGCGCTTCTCGTTCGACGCGGCGATGCGCCAGCTGGGCGGCGACGTGATCATCTCCACGGCCAACGACATGCAGCTGGGTCGCGGCGAGAGCATCGAGGACACCGCCAAGGTGCTGTCGCGGATGGTCGACGCCATCATGCTGCGCGCCAACAGCCACGAGGACGTGGAGCGGCTGGCCTACGCCTCCAGCGTGCCGGTGATCAACGGTCTGTCCGACAAGGGGCACCCCTGCCAGATCATCGCCGACCTGATGACCTTCGAGGAGCATCGCGGGCCGGTGGCCGGCAGGACCTTCGCCTGGGTGGGCGATGGCAACAACATGTGCTCGAGCTTCATCCATGCGGCGCCGAAGCTGGGCTTTAAGCTGAACATCGCCAGCCCGGCGGTCTATCACCCTGATCTGATGGATCTGGCGCGGGCCGCCGAGTTGCAGGGCCAGATCATGACCACGGACGACCCGCGCGAGGCCGTGCGCGGCGCCGACTGCGTCCTGACCGACACCTGGGTTTCGATGGGCGACACCGACCACGACGAGCGCCTGGCGGCCCTTGAGCCCTATCAGGTCGACGAGGGCCTGATGGCGCTTGCCGACAAGGACGGGATCTTCATGCACTGCCTGCCCGCGCACCGCGGCGAGGAAGTGACCGACGCCGTGATCGATGGGCCGCGGTCGGTGATCTGGGATGAGGCGGAAAACCGCATCCACGCCCAGAAGTCGATCCTGGCCTGGTGTTTCGGCGCGATCGGCTAACGATCACGCGGCGCTGAAGCTCGCAACTGAAGGACGCCGCCCCTATATGCCCGCACCATGTCCGACATAGCTCTTCAAATCGCCCCCGATGACATCGTCGCCCCCTTCCAGGTCGAAGGGGAGTCCGTGCGCGGCCGCCTCGTTCGTATGGGCGCGGCCGTCCACGAGATCATTTCCGGCCACGACTATCCCGAACCGGTCGCCAATCTGCTCGGGGAGGCCTGCGCGCTCGCCGCCCTGGTGGGTTCCAGCCTCAAGTTCGACGGCCGGCTGATCGTCCAGGCGCAGGGCGACGGCCCGGTCCGCTATGTGGTCGCCGATTACGACACCTCCGGCTCGTTGCGCGGCTACTGCCGGTTCGACGAGGATAGGGTGGCCGAGATCGCCAAGGGCTTCGTGCGTCCCGGCGCCAAGAGCTTGCTCGGCGAGGGCGTCTTCATCATGACCGTGGACCAGGGCCCGGACATGGACCGCTATCAGGGCGTCACCGCCATTGAGGGCGAGACGCTCGCCCTCTGCGCCGAACAGTACTTCGCCCAGTCGGAGCAGACCCCCACGCGGGTGCGCCTGGCCGTGGGGCAGGCCGATGTCGGGGAGGGGATGCGCTGGCGGGCGGGCGGCATGCTGATCCAGAACATCGCCGAGGATGATACGCGCGGTTCGACGGCCGAGGCCTGGGTGCGCTCGCAGGCCTTCTTCGAAACCATTGGCGAGGACGAGCTGCTGGATCCGACGATCTCGGCCGAGACCCTGCTGTTCCGTCTCTTCCATGAGGATGGCGTGCGGGTGTTCGAGCCCAAGCAGCTGCAGGCCTTCTGCCGCTGCTCGCATGAGCGCATCGAGTCCGTGCTCAAATCCTTCGATCAGGCCGAACGCGCCGAGATGGTCGAGGATGACGGCCAGATCCGGGTGACCTGCGAGTATTGCTCGCGGGTCTACGCCATCGACCCGGCCACGATCGCCGACGCCTGAGGGCCGGCTTTCCAAGGGCGTGGCGCGAGGGTTCGAAAGAATCTGTCGTGAAATGTTCGTGCGGGGTTGCGCCCCACCGGGAGGATGGGTAGAAGCCGCCCTCGCTCGGAAACGGGCCGGACGGAGACGGGGTTGGCGGCGGACAAGTCGTTGATTTTGTTTCGGAAAGGTTTGTGACTGGGGGTGGCGATCGAGCCGCTTGAGTGAGCCTTGGGAGTGATCCTGA
>NZ_LMHT01000009.1:0-38885 GCF_001429025.1 Phenylobacterium sp. Root700
CGGAGCCCTATGAATCAGACATCTCGCGCCGTGAGAATCCTGAATGTCGATACGCTCTAGGCCTCGACCGCGCGCAGCACTTCGAGCACCGCTTCGCCGTAGCGCTCCAGCTTGCCCTCGCCGACGCCTGAAATCGCGGCGAGGGAGGGCAGGCCCGCCGGCTTCTTGGCGGCGATCTCGGCCAGGGTGCGGTCGTGGAAAATCACATAGGGCGGCAGGTGCTGGCGCGCGGCCTCGTCGCGGCGCCAGGCGCGCAGGGCGTCGAACAGCGGCTGGTCGTTCGGGGCGATGACGGTCGCGGCGCTTGAGGCGCTGGCCTTCTTGCGGGTCCGGGTCGCCCGCGCGCCCGGCTCGGGATCGTCCAGCCCCTTGCGCAGCGCCACGCGCCGCTCGCCGCGATAGACCGCCTTCACGTTCTCGACTTCGCCGAGGCCGATCAGCGGATAGCCGTCCTCGTGGTTCTCGCGCAGCAGGCCGTCGAACAGCAGCTGGTCGAACAGGTCGCGCCAGCCGGCGGCGCTGAGCTCCTGGCCGACCCCGAAGGTCGAGAGCCCGGCCTCGAAGGCCGACGGGGTCTTGGTCTTGCCCAGCAGGTGATCGACCAGCCGCACGCGGCCGAACCGGCCGCCCATGCGATGCACGGCCGACAGCGCCTTCTGGGCCGCCTCGGTGGCGTCGACGGTCTCGACGGTCCCCAGGCACAGGTCGCACTGGCCGCAGGAATCGACGCCCTCCTCGCCGAAGTAACGGCGCACGGCCGCGGCGCGGCAGGAGCCGCCGTCCAGCATGGCGTAGAGCTGGCGGACCTTGCGGCCCTGGACCTGCTTGACGCTCTCGTCGACGTCGCGGCCGTCGAGGCGGCGGAACGCCCAGGCCATGTCGGAGGCGCCATAGAGGGTGATGCCCTCGGCCGGATCGCCGTCACGCCCGGCCCGGCCGATCTCCTGCCAATAGGCCTCGATGGAGGCCGGCGGGTCGGCGTGGATCACGAACCGGACGTCGGGCTTGTCGACGCCCATGCCGAAGGCGATCGTCGCCACCATCACCGCGGCGTCGGCTTCCAGGAACTTCTCCAGCCGCTGGGCGCGCAGGTTCTTGTCGAGGCCGGCGTGATAGGCCAGCGCCGGCACGCCCTCGCCGCGCAGGGTGTCGGCCAGCTTGTCGACCCCGTCGCGCGAGCCGGCGTAGATCACGCCCGAGCGGTCGGGGCGGGCGGCCACCAGCTCCAGCACCCGCTTGTGGCCGGCGCCGCGCTTGCGTTCGGCCGACAAGGCCAGTTCGGGCCGCGCGAAGCTGGCCACGAACTCGGCGGAATCGTGCAGCCGCAGCTCGGTTCGGATGTCGTCGCGGGTCCGGTTGTCGGCGGTGGCGGTGACCGCCAGCCGCGGCACGTTCGGGAAAATGTCGGCCAGCCGGCCCAGCATCCGGTACTCGGGCCGGAAGTCGTGGCCCCACTGGCTGACGCAGTGAGCTTCGTCGATGGCGACCAGGGCCAGCGGAACCCGCGACAGCCGCTCCAGCATCGCCGGCTGCATCAGCCCCTCGGGCGAGATGTAGAGCAGGTCAAGCTCGCCCCGGTCGATCTTCTCCCAGGTGTCGGCGCGCTCCCAGGCCTCGCCGGTGGAGTCCAGCTTGGCGGCGGCGACGCCGGACTGTTGCAGCCCCGCGACCTGGTCGGTCATCAGCGCGATCAGCGGCGAGACCACCAGGCCCAGGCCCGGGCGCATCATGGCGGGGATCTGGTAGCAGACGCTCTTGCCGCCGCCGGTGGGCAGCACGGCCATGGCGCTGCGCCCGGCCAGCACCTCGGTGATCACCTCGGCCTGGCGCCCCCGGAACTCGGCGTGGCCGAAAGTGCGGCGCAGGATTTCCCGCGCTTCATCGAGGGAAGCAGGCATGGGTCGGTACATAGCCATGCCCGCCGGTCATGGGGAGGGAAAGATGCTGCGACTTATGTCCCAACATCAATTCCTCTCCCCCCAAGATCCTCCCCCGCTGGGGGAGGTGGCGCGCGCAGCGCGACGGAGGGGGATCGCGGCAGGAGTCAAAGTNAGCATCTGTCGTCAGGCTACTCCGCGGCGATCGCCTGTGGCGCGGCTTGGGCGCCGCGCAGCAGGCGGCCGGGCAAGGCGCCGGTAGGCTCGCCGTCGCGATAGGTGATCTCGCCGGCCACGATGGTCGCCACATAGCCGTCCGCCCGCTGGACCAGCCTGCGCCCGCCGGCCGGCAGGTCGTAGGCCACCGACGGGGCCTTCAGGGTCAGGCCGTCATAGTCGATGACATTGAGATCGGCCCGGTAGCCCGGCTGTATCAACCCGCGATCGTGCAGCCCGACCGCCTGGGCGGTGTCATGGGTCTGCATGCGCACCATGGCTTCCAGCGACAGCTTCGGACCCCGCGTCCGGTCCCGGGTCCAGTGGGTGAGATTGGAGGTCGGGAACGAGCCATCGCAGATCATGCCGACATGGGCCCCGCCGTCGGAAAGGCCCGGCACGGTGTCGCGGTGGTTCAGCATGGCGAAGGACGGGTCGAGCGAGCCGTCGGCGTAGTTCAGGAACGGCAGGTACAGCATGCCGCGCCCCTCGTTTTCCAGCATGTGGTCGAGAGCCAGTTCCTGGGGTGTCACGCCGCGCGCCTGGGCCAGGACCGCCAGGGTGCGCTCAGGCG
Source organism: Phenylobacterium sp. Root700 (assembly GCF_001429025.1). Classification (GTDB taxonomy): domain Bacteria; phylum Pseudomonadota; class Alphaproteobacteria; order Caulobacterales; family Caulobacteraceae; genus Phenylobacterium. The sequence continues at coordinate 2,668 of NZ_LMHT01000009.1, forward strand.
TCTGTTCGTAGTCGGGCGCCTCGCCCATCAGGAACATGATGGCCCAGTTCTGGATCAGGCTGGTCCCCAGGCCGGGGGTGGCCTGCGGCTCTTCGGCCAGCAGCCGGGCGCGGAACTGCGGGTCGCGCAGATGGGCGACCCGCTCGGCCAGCGGCAGTTTGGCGATCTCGCCGTAGGTCGCGTGCTGGCTGAACGGGTTCACCGTCAGCTCCAGCCCGAACAGGATGCCCACCGGCCGTCCGGCCACCTGGGCGCGCATGGTCAGGCCGGCGTCGTTGGCCTCCGACAACCGCTCCAGCAGGGTGCGCCACTGGTTCGGCTGGCGTGGATTCTGCACCAGCGAGAACGACAGCGGCCGGCCCGACCGCTCGACGATCCGGCGCAGCATGGCGAACTCCTCCTCCGGCTCGGCGAAGTCGGAGACGAACTGCAAGGCGCCCTTGCCGGCGGCGGCCAGGCCCAGCGCGATGCCGGTCAGTTCGTCCTCCGAGGCGGTCAGGGTCGGGGTCGGCTGGCCGTCGCTGGTGCGGTGGTTGAGCGTGCGCGAGGTGGAGAAGCCGAGCGCGCCGGCCTCCATCGCGCCCTTGGCCAGGGCCGCCATCGCGGTGATGTCGGCGGGGGTGGCGTCCTCGCGGTTGGCGCCGCGCTCGCCCATCACATAGACCCGCAGGGCCGCATGCGGCAGCTGGGTTCCAATATCGACGTCGAAGCGGCGCGCAGCCAGGCTGTCGAGATAGTCGGGGAAGCTCTCCCAGTTCCAGGGCAGGCCCTGGGTCAACACCGGGAAGGGAATGTCCTCGACACCTTCCATCAACCGGATCAGCCGGTCGTGGTCCTCGGGTTTGCAGGGCGCGAAGCCGACCCCGCAATTGCCCATCACGACGGTGGTCACCCCATGCCAGGCCGAGGGCTGCATGTGGCCGTCCCAGGTGGCCTGGCCGTCATAGTGGGTATGGATGTCGACAAAGCCGGGGGTGACGATCTTGCCGCGTGCGTCGATCTCCTGGGCGCCTGCGGCCGCGATCTTGCCGATGGCGGCGATGGCGCCGTCCTTGATCGCGACGTCAGCCTCGAAGGGCGCGGCGCCGGAGCCGTCCACCAGCGTTCCGCCCCGGATGACGAGGTCCCAGGCGCGTTCCATGGCCATCTCCCTTGATCGCTCTTGTCGACGTTTGGGAGATTAGCCGCTCCGACACGGCGTCAGGTCAAGGGCGCCCCTACGGCGCCACGCCCTCGCGCGGCTTCTCCGAGGTCTTGGACGCGCAGCCCTTGAAGGTCTTGTCGCCCAGCACGACCTCGGCCGCCAACGGGTACTTCAGGTCCGACATGCCGTCCGAGCAGCCGGCCTGTTCGCGGAGCGTGATCTTCAGCGGCTTGTCGCCGACCAGGGTCTCCCAGACCAGTTTGTCGCCGCCGCCGGTCCATCCCTTGTTCGGCCCGGCGACATTGGAGTCGGGCGTGCTGAAGCTGATCTGGGTTTGGCGGATCTGCACGGCCCAGAAGGGCTCGGTCCCGTGCGCGTCCAGGTCGCCCATGAAGGCCTCGGGCGTGGCCGCTTCGGTTGCGCCGCCTTCGGTCACCGACACGGCCGGCGCGTCGGCCGGGGCCGTCGCGGGCTGGCCGCCCGGCGCCTGCGGCTGGCAGGCGCTGAGCGCGATGGCGGCGATGAGCAGGAGAGCATGTCGCATGAAGGCGTTCTTTCGCGGCGGCCGAACGAAGGTAGAGTCGCCCGAATGAGTCGGGCCTTCAACTATTACGAGTTTTTCGCCGGCGGCGGCATGGCCCGCCTGGGTCTCGGCCCCCATTGGGCCTGCGCCTTCGCCAACGATTTCGACCCGTTGAAGGCCGCGACCTACCGGGCCAACTTCGCCGATGCGGAGGCCCATTTCCAACAGGGCGACGTCTGGAAGCTCGATTCCGCCGCCTTGCCGCCGCGTGTCGATCTCGCCTGGGCGTCCTCGCCCTGCCAGGATTTCAGCCTTGCCGGTGCGCGCGCTGGGCTGGAGGGCGGACGCTCCTCGGCCTTCTTCGGCTTCTGGCGGCTGATGGAGGCGCTGGGGCCTGACGCGCCGCGCGCGGTGGTGATCGAGAACGTCAGCGGCCTGCTCACCTCGCATGGCGGCGATGACTTCACGGCGCTGTGCCGGGCCCTGGCCGGCCAGGGCTACAGCTTCGGGGCGCTGGAGATCGACGCCGCCCGGTTCGTGCCGCAGTCGCGGCCCCGCGTGTTCGTGATCGCCACGCGCCAGCCGCCGTCGCCGGGCCTGGTCGGCGACAGTCCGTTCCACACCCGCGCGGTGCGTGAGGCGCAGGCTCGCCTGCCGGACGATCTGGCCGACCGTTGGATCTGGTGGCGCGGTGAGGCGCCGGCGATGCGCAACACCGATCTCGCCAGCCTGCTGGAGCCCGACGCCGACGTCGTCTGGCACGACGGCGCGCGCACCGAGCGGCTGCTGTCGTTGATGGCGCCGCTGCATCGCGCCCGGATCGAGGCGGCCAAGATTTCCGGCGTCCGTTCGGTGGGCGCCGTCTTCCGCCGGATGCGAGTTGTTGACGGCCAGAAGCTGCAGCGGGCCGAGGCGCGTTTTGACGGTCTGGCCGGCTGCCTGCGCACGCCGCGCGGCGGCTCCTCGCGCCAGACCCTGGTGGTGATCGACGGCGAGCGGGTGCGCACCCGGTTGATCTCGCCGCGAGAAGGCGCGCGGCTGATGGGTTTGCCCGACAGCTATGTCCTGCCGACCGCCGCGACCGGGGCTCTGCATGTGGTCGGCGACGGGGTTGTCGTGCCGGTGGTCCGCTGGCTGGCGGCGACCCTGTTGGAGCCGTTGTTGGGGCCGACCGCCGCCGTTGTGGCCGCCGAATAGGCAAGCTCTGCCTGCGGCCAGAAGAAGTGCGCTTCCAAATCCCGTTCAGGGCCTTAGGTTAGCCGCTCACGCTCCCAGCCAGAGACACGAGAGAGCCATGGCCGACGCCTCCAACTACGACGCAGCCCGCTACAAGCGTTCCGGCCGCGGCAAGATCTTCGACTCCGTGATCGATCTGATCGGCGACACGCCGCTGGTCCGCCTGCCGAACCTGACCAAGGCGCTGAAGCCCAAGGGCGAGGTCGTGGCCAAGCTCGAGTTCTTCAATCCGCTGGCCTCGGTCAAGGACCGGATCGGCGTGGCCATGGTCGAATGGCTGGAGGCCACCGGCCGGCTGAAGCCGGGCGGCTCCATCGTCGAGCCGACCAGCGGCAACACCGGCATCGCGCTGGCCTTTGTCGCCGCGTCCAAAGGCTATCCGATCACCCTGGTCATGCCCGAGAGCATGTCGATCGAGCGCCGCAAGATGCTGCTGATCCTGGGCGCCAAGCTGGAATTGACCCCGGCCGAACGCGGCATGGCCGGCGCCGTGGCCCGCGCCAAGGAAATCGTCGATGCGACGCCGGGCGCGGTGATGCCCCAGCAGTTCGACAACGAGGCCAACCCCCTGATCCACCGGGTCTCGACCGCCGAGGAAATCTGGAACGACACCGATGGCCGCGTCGACGCGGTGGTTTCGGGCGTCGGCACCGGCGGCACCATCACCGGCATCGGCCAGGTGCTGAAGGCCCGCAAGCCCTCGGTGCGGATGATCGCGGTGGAGCCGGAGGCTTCGCCCGTGCTGTCGGGCGGCCAGCCCGCGCCGCACAAGATCCAGGGCATCGGGGCCGGCTTCGTGCCCTCGATCCTCGATCGCGGGATCATCGACGAGATCATCCAGGTCTCCAATGACGACAGCTTCGCCATGGCGCGCCGTATCGCCAAGGAGGAGGGCATTCCGGTCGGCATCTCGTCGGGCGCGGCCCTGACCGCGGCCTTCGACCTGGCCGCCCAGGACGCCTATGCGGGCAAGCTGATCGTGGCGATCATCCCGAGCTTCGCCGAACGCTATCTCTCGACGGCGCTGTTCGACGGGCTCTAGGCCCGCCTAGCCAATGAAGATCGCGGTGGTGGGCTGCGGCGTCGCCGGTATGGCGGCGGCGCTGGCCCTGGCGCGCCGTGGCTGTCAGGTGCAATTGCTTGAGGCGTTCGCCGAGCCGCGTCCGCTCGGCTCGGGCCTGCTGCTCCAGCCCTCGGGCCTGGCGGCGCTCAAGGTGCTGGACCTCGCCGAACCGGTGATCGTCCGCGGCGCGCGGGTCGATGAACTGGACGGCCGCGACCTGGCCGGACGCCGGGTCATGGCGATGCGCTACGCCGACTGGCGACCCCAGGCCTTCGGGGTCGGGGTCCATCGCGCCACCCTGTTTGGCGTGCTGCACGAGGCGCTGGCCCCGGCCGGGGTCGAGGTCCGCACCGGCGTCGAGATCGTCGGCTGGGAAGACCCTGACGCGCCACGGTTGATCGACGCGGCCGGCGGCGTTCACGGTCCCTTCGATCTGGTGGTGGTCGCCGATGGCGCGGCCTCGCGGTTGCGCGAGCTGCTGCGGCCAAGGGCCAAGGCGCCGGTCTATCCCTGGGGCGCGGTCTGGGCCAATGCCCGCGATCCTGACGGCGTCTTCGCCGGGGCGCTCAGCCAGCGCTATGATCGGGCCAGCACCATGATGGGCGTGCTGCCGATCGGGCGAGGTCCGGACGGCGACGCCGATCTGGTGAGCTTCTTCTGGTCCTTGCCGGTGGCGCAGATGGACAGTTTCTTGACGGGCGATCTGGACGCCTGGCGCGCACGGGCGCTGGCCATGTGGCCGCAGGCCGCGCCGATCCTGGCGCAGCTCGACCGACCGGAGGTCTTCTCCCGCGCCACCTATCGCGACGTGCGGATCGGCGACTGGTCGAGCGGCCGGTTCCTGCTGATCGGCGACGCCGCGCACGGAACCAGCCCGCAGCTCGGCCAGGGCGCGAACCTTGGCCTGATCGATGCGGTGGAACTGGCCGAGCGCCTGACGCCTGATGTCGTGAAATCGGTGCGGGGCTACCAGGCCGCCCGGCGGCGGCATGCGGGCCTTTATCAGTTCATCTCGCGCTGGCTGACGCCGCTGTTTCAGTCGGGCGGCTGGCTGGGTCCGTTCGTTCGGGACTGGCTCTTCACGCCAGGCTCCAAGGCGCCGGGCGCGCGGCAGATCGCGGCCTTCGTGCTGACCGGGACCCTGCGCCTGGGTCGCACGCCCAAGGCCCTGCGGCCATGACCGACGTCTTCACCCCGGAGAAACGCTCGGCGGTGATGGCCAAGGTCAAGGGCACGGGCACCACCCCGGAGCTGAAAGTGCGCAAGGCCCTGACCGCCTTGGGCGCCCGCTATCGTCTGAACCGCAAGGACCTGCCGGGCTCGCCCGACGTGGTGATGGCCGGGCGGCGGCTGGCGATCTTCGTCCACGGCTGCTTCTGGCACGGCCACGACTGCGCGCGGGGAAGCCGGGTGCCGAAGGCCAACCGCGACTACTGGCTGGCCAAGGTCGCCCGCAACAAGGCCCGCGACGCCGCCGCCGAGGCCGCGCTGACCGCGCAGGGCTGGCGGGTCGAGACGATCTGGGAATGCGACCTGAAGGACGCCGAGGCGCTGCGGGCGAGGCTGGCCGGATTACTCCACCCGCCATCGTCATCCTCCGGTCAGCCTTCCGGGCTTCGCCGTAGGCGAACCCGAGGACAGGCTCCGGCTGATCCGGGGGACCCAAGCTGAGGTGCAGAATGTGGATAGCCCGCTTGGGTCCCCCGGATCGTCCTTCAGACGACCGGAGGATGACGAGTGGGAAGTCAGGCGATGCTCACCTCGGTCTTCACCGAATTGGCGATGAAGCACTCTTCGTGCGCGTCGTGGTGCAGCTTGGCCAAGGCTTGCGCATCCGGCGCCTCGCCGTCCCATTCGATCTGCGGCTTCAGCGTCACCCGCGTCACCGCCGCGCGGCCGGGCGCGATCTCCTCCATTACGCCGGAGGCGTGGTCGCGATAGGCGGTGACGATGAAGCCGGCCAGCCGGGCCTTATGCAGGAAGGTCAGCATGTGGCAGTTGGACAGCGCCGCCACGAACATCTCCTCCGGATCGACCGCCGCCTCGACCGCCCACTTGCCGACCACGTGCGGCGAGGCCGAGGCCGGGACCACCAGGCCGCCGTCGAAGCTGATCACGTGGCCACGGCTGTAGCGGCCCTTGGCGAAGTCTTCGCCTTCCCGCAGGTTCCAGGCGACGTCGGCGGTGTAGCTGGCCATCAGAACGCCTCCGCCGGCAGGGCCATCATCAGCTCCGAACCGCTCTTCAGCTTGGCCAGATGGCCGCCGGTTTCGGGCAGGATGCGCTGCACGTAATAGCGGCCGACCACCAGCTTGGTCGAATAGAAGGGATCGGTGTCGCCAGCCGCGATCTTGGCTTGGGCGGTCTTGGCGATCTGCGCCCACATATAGGCCAGGGCGGTCAGGCCGAAGAGATGCATGTAGTCGGTGGAGGCGGCCCCGGCGTTGTCGGGGTTCATCAGGCCGTTCTGCATCAGCCACATGGTGGCGTCTTGCAGTTCGGTCTTGGCCTTGGCCAGACCCTCGGTGAAGGGCTTCAGGGCCTCGTCGGCCTGGTTGGCTTCGACGAAGGCGTCGACCTCGGCGAAGAAGCTCATTACCGCCCGGCCGCCGTCAGCCGCCAGCTTGCGGCCCACCAGGTCCAGCGCCTGGACGCCGTTGGTGCCCTCATAGATCAGGGCGATGCGGATATCGCGCATGTACTGGCTGACCGGGAAGTGCTCGGTGAAGCCCGAGCCGCCGTGCACCTGCACCGCGTCGGAGCAGACCTTCAGGCCGCGGTCGGTGAGGAAGCCTTTCACCACCGGGGTCATCAGCGCCATGTAGTCGCCGGCCTTCTGGCGGACGGCTTCGTCGGGGCTGGCGTGGGCCAGGTCGCCGTGCAGGGCGGTCCAGAACAGGAAGGCCCGGCCGGCTTCGATGATGGCGCGGCTGTCCATCAGCATCCGGCGCACGTCCGGGTGGACGATGATTGGATCGGCGGGACCGTCGGGGTTCTTCGGGCCGGTCAGCGAGCGGCCTTGCAGGCGTTCCTTGGCGAAGGTGGCGGCGGCCTGATAGGCGGCCTCGGCCTGGGCGACGCCCTGCATGCCGACCCCGATGCGCGCCTCGTTCATCATCACGAACATCAGCGACAGGCCGCGGTTCTCCTCGCCCACCAGCCAGCCGGTCGATTCCTCGTGACGGATCACGCAGGTGGCGTTGCCGTGGATGCCCATCTTCTCTTCGAGGCCGTCGCAATAGACGCTGTTGCGCGCGCCAGGCTTTCCGTCAGTGTCCGGAATGAATTTCGGCACGATGAACAGGCTGATGCCGCGGGTCCCCTGCGGCGCGCCCTCGATCCGGGCCAGGACCAGATGGACGATGTTCTCGGCCATGTCGTGCTCGCCGCCGGAGATCCAGATCTTTCCGCCGGAAATCTTGTAGCTGCCGTCAGCCTGGGGGACCGCCTTGGTCCGCAGCAGGCCCAGATCCGTGCCGCAGTGCGGCTCGGTCAGGTTCATGGTCCCGCCCCATTGGCCGGACGCCAGCTTGGGCAGGTAGAGGTTCTTCTGCTCGTCGGACCCGCCGTTCAGGATCGCCGAATAGGCCCCGTGGGTCAGGCCGGGATACATCGAGAACGCCATGTTGGCCGAGGACGACATCTCGGAGAACGACAGGTTCACCACGTGCGGCAGGCCCTGGCCGCCATAGGCCGGCTCGGCGCCCAAAGCGGGCCAGCCGCCTTCGACCAGCTGGGCGTAGGCGGCCTTGAAGCCGGTCGGGGTCTTGACCGTATGATCGGCGCTCCAGACGCAGCCCTCCTTGTCGCCGACCGCGTTCAGCGGGGCCAGGACCTCGCCGGTGAAGCGGCCGGCCTCCTCGATGATCTGCTCGACGACGTCCATCGAGGCCTCGGCGAAGCCGGGCAGGTTGGCGTATTTCTCGATCTCCAGCACGTCGCGCAGGAGGAAGACGTGGTCGCGTACGGGGGGCTGATAGGGCATGTCCGCTCCGGTGTGACGGCGAAAAGGGTCCCCGATCCGGTCGGAAACCCTTTGCAACTTAGCTTGAACGCGGGGCCGGGGCGAAGCCCGTAGACCGCCTATTTCACGTGTTCGAGATCGCCCAGCCGGGCGCGCAGCACCTGGTCGTAGTCGGCGGCGCGGGGCAGCAGGTCGGGCCGGGTGGCGGCTAGGTGCTGCTCCAGCGCGTCGCAACCGCGGCGCAGCTCGTCGATCGCGTGGTCGATGTCGGAGCGCTGCGATTCAAGCGCCACGATCCGCTCGCGGAACTTGAGCAGCGACTTGGCGTTCTGCGCCGCCCCGCCGTCGTTCAGTTCGTAGAGGTCGAGGATCTCGCCGATCTCGGCCAGGGCCAGGCCGACCCGCTTGCCGCGCAGGATCAACTGCAGGCGGGCGCGGTCCTTGTAGGAGTAGACCCGGTTCATCCCGTCGCGGGCTGGGCAGAGCAGCCCCTTGTCCTCGTAGAAACGCAGCGCGCGGGGCGTGCACTTGAACTCCAGGCAGAGCTGCCGGATGCTGAACGTGCGGTTGGGCCGGCGAAGGTCAACTGGCATGGGGCGTCCTCCCTGGACGCTTTGTTCCTATTCCTGACACCGTAAAACGATGGTTCCGTTTACGTCAAGGTGATCAGCGTTCAGTCAACCACGAGGTGGTCACTGGATCAGGCCTCGCAACCGCCGTTAGCTTGGGTCGTCGAAAGGGGCGTTTTCATGGTTCGAGGTCTTTTGCGGTCCGCCGCGTCGGCGGCGGTGATCGTCGTTTGCCTGTCGGTGTCGGCGCCTGTGCTGGCCGCCGAAAAGGCGCCCTCGGCGCTGGCCGGCGTGGCCCGTCAGGACGGCCTGCTGCCGACCTATGTCGACAAGGCCAAGGGTCGCATTCTGCTCTCGCTGCCCGCGCCGGACGCCGATGGCGTCAGCGGCCGCTATCTCTATCTCACCGCGCTCAAGACCGGCCTCGGCTCTGCCCCGGTCGGGCTCGACCGGGCGCGGCTTGGCGACACCCAGGTCCTGGCCTTCCGCCGGATCGGCAAGAAGGTGGTGGCCGAGTTCGAGAACCACAGGTTCCGCGCCGCCGGCGCCCCGGCCGACGAACAGGCCGCTGCGCGCGAGGCCTTCTCCATCTCCACCGTCTGGGCCGGAGAGATCGTCGAGACCACGGCTGACGGCCGATTGGTGGTCGACATCGCCAGCTTCCTGACCCGCGACGCGATCGGCATCGCTGAGGCCCTGAAACAGGCGGGCGAGCCGGGCTACAAGCTGGTTCCCGACCTGACCATGGCCGACCCCTCGGCGGTGAAGGTGTTTCCCGAGAATTTGGAGTTTGAGGCCCGCCAGACCTTCGCCTCCGAAACTCCAGGGCCGGAAGTGCGCAACATCGCGCCCGATCCCCGGCTGATCACCCTGCAGGTTCGTCACTCGCTGGTGAAGCTGCCCGAGCCCGGCTACGAGCCGCGGCCGTTCGATCCGCGCAGCGGCGGCTTTTCGACCATGGTGCTGGATTACGCCACCCCGCTTGGCGAGGAGATCGTCTACCGGCTGGCCAACCGTTTCCGCCTGGAGAAGACCCATCCCGGCGCCGCCAAGTCGCCGGTGAAGAAGCCCATCGTCTTCTATGTGGACCGCGCCGCGCCCGAGCCGATCCGCACCGCCCTGGTCGACGGCGCGGCCTGGTGGGCCCAGGCGTTCGAGGCGGCCGGCTTCCAGGACGCCTATCAGGTGAAGGCGCTGCCCGAGGGGGTCGATCCGCTCGACGTCCGTTACAACGTCATCAACTGGGTGGATCGGGCGACGCGGGGCTGGTCCTACGGCCAGGCCGTCACCGACCCGCGCACCGGCGAGATCATCAAGGGCTCGGTGCTGCTGGGCGCGCTGCGGGTGCGCCAGGACATGCTGATCTTCGAGGGCTTGGTCGGGGCGCACCACAACGGCACGGGCGGACCCAACGATCCGGTCCAGGTCTCGTTGGCGCGGCTGCGGCAGCTGTCGGCCCACGAGGTCGGCCACTCGATCGGCTTTGCTCACAACTACGCCGCCTCGACGCAGGGCCGCGCCTCGGTGATGGACTATCCCGCGCCGCGGGTGACCCTGAAGCAGGGCCGTGTCGACCTGTCGGACGCCTATGGGGTCGGGATCGGCGCCTGGGACAGGTTCACCGTCGACTGGCTTTATGGCGACGGCGGCGAGGCGCTGCAGTCGAAGGCCAAGGCGATGGTCGACCGCGGCCAACGCTATGTCAGCGACGCCGACGCCAGGCCGCTCGGCGCGGCCCAGCCTTGGGGCAGCCTGTGGGACGACGGCGCCGACCCGGCCGCCGAGCTGGACCGCATGATGGGCGTGCGCCGCGCGGCGCTGGAGAGCTTTGGCCTCGGCGCCCTGAAGCCTGGCGAGCCGGTCGCGAACCTGAAGCGCAAATACGTGCCGATCTACCTGCTGCACCGCTATCAGGTGGAGGCCGCGGCCAAGCTCGTGGCCGGGGTCGACTACGCCTATTCGGTGATCGGCGACGGCCGTGAAACCTCGCCGGCGGTTCCGGTCGCCCAGCAACGCCAGGCGCTGACCTCGCTGCTCGCCACCCTGGACCCGAGGGATCTGGATACCCCCGAAACCCTGACGACGATGTTGTCCTCGGCGCAGTCGGGCGAGCCTGATCGGCAGTACGTCATCGAGGTGTTCGCCACGGCCGGCGGGCCGGTGTTCGACCCGCTCGTGGCGGCCGATGTGGCGGCGGGCATGACGCTCGATCACCTGCTGGCGCCCGACCGCCTGACCCGGCTGGTCGACCAGAGCCGCCGCGATCCTGGTCAGCTCGGGGTTGGCGAAGTGCTGGACCGGTTGATCGACACGGCGTTCGCCCCGGCTTCGGGGCGGTTGGGCGAAGTCTCGCGCCGGGTGCAGACGCGGCTGGTGCTGGACCTGGCGCAGGCCGAGCGCGACCCGAAGCTGTCGCCGGCCGCCGCCTCGGAGATCGCCGCGCGGCTGCGGGGCCTGCCGACGAGGTTGAAGGGCGGGACGGACGCCGCCGACCGCGCCCATCGCCAGCGGTTGGTTGCTCTGCTGGCGGACCGCGACGCGCTCACGGCCCTGCTGGCGACCCCCAAGCTGAAGCCCGAGACCCCGCCCGGCATGCCGATCGGCGACGAGGATTATGGGGTGCTGAACTAGCGTCTAGGTGGGAGCCCCCTCCGTCTCGGCGCTGCGCACCGAGCTACCTCCCCCAGAGGGGGAGGATCTGCCTGGGTTAGATGCTCCCCCTCTGGGGGAGCTGTCGGCGATAGCCGACTGAGGGGGAGGCTACGCTGTCAGTTCACCGGCCAGGGCGCGTTCGATCAGGGCGATCGTGCGTTCCAGGCCGAAGATCGCCGCGAAGGAGCCGAAGCGGGGGCCTTGGCTCTGGCCAAGCAGGACCTCGTAGAGCGCCTGGAACCAGCCGCGCAGCGGTTCGAACCCGGCGTCCTTGCCGACCTCGAAGACGTTGTTCTGGATGGTCTCGGCGTCGGCGTCGGCCGGCAGCGCCTTGAAGCGCTCGACCAGTTGCGTCATCGCCGCGCGTTCCTTGTCGTCGGGGGCGCGGAACTTCTTCGAGGGCTTCACGAAGTCCTCGTAGTAGTTGATCGCGAACTCGGTCAGCCGGTCCAGCATCGGTTCGCTTTCCGGGCTCGCGCCGGGGATGTAGCGGCTGATGAAGCCCCAGAGGATGTCCTTGGTCGAGGCGTCGGCGGCCGAGACCAGGTTCAGCAGCAGCGAGAACGACACCGGCGATCCGCGCTCGGGCGGGGCGCCGCGATGGACGTGCCAGGCGGGGTTGTCGATGGCTGGGCCGTTGGCGCCGTCGGCGCGCGCGCGATTGAACGCGTCGAGCTGCTGCAGGTACTCGTCCGTCGCCTTCGGAATGACGTCGAAATACAGCCGCTTGGCCGACTTCGGCGACTGGTACATGTAGTAGGCCAGGCTCTCGGGCGCGCCGTAGCGCAGCCACTCCTCCATGGTCAGGCCGTTGCCCTTGGACTTGGAGATCTTCTGGTTGTTCTCGTCCATGAACAGTTCGAAGTGGAAGGCCTCGGGCGGAGTCCCGCCCAGCACCTTGGCCAGCTTGTTCGACACCCGGACACTGTCGACCAGGTCCTTGCCGGAGGCCTCGAAGTCGACCTCCAGCGCCGTCCAGCGGGCGGCCCAGTCGGGACGCCATTGCAGCTTTACATGGCCGCCGGTCACCGGGACCTCGGTCAGGGTTCCGTCCTCGTCGGCGAAGACGATGGTGCCCTTCTCGACATTGCGCTCCAGGGTCGGGACCTGAAGCACCCGGCCGGTCTTGGGGCTGATCGGCAGGAACGGCGAATAGGTGGCGCGGCGCTCGTCGCCCAGCGTCGGCAGCATCACCGCCTGCATCGCGTCGAACCGGGTCAGCACCCGCAGCAGCACCTCGTCGAATCGGCCCGAGGCGTAGCAGTCGGTGGACGACATGAACTCGTAGTCGAAGCCGAAGCCGTCGAGGAAGGCGCGCAGGCGCGCATTGTTGTTGTGGGCGAAGCTCTCGTACTCGCCGAAGGGGTCGCGGACCTTGCTGACCGGCCGGTCGCGGTCCTCTTCCAGCATCTCGCGGTTGGGGACGTTGTCGGGGATCTTCCGCAGGCCGTCCATGTCGTCGGAGAAGACGATCAGCTTGGTCGGGATGGCGTCCTCGGTCAGGGCGCGGAAGGCGGTGCGGACCATGGTCGGGCGCGCGGCCTCGCCAAAGGTGCCCATGTGCGGCAGGCCCGAGGCCCCGAACCCGCATTGGAACACGACGGCCTTGTTCAGCGCCGGCAGGGCGGCGACGGCCTCGGTGAACTTGCCCTGGGCGAACAGGGTGGCGGCCATGTCGCGCTCGGCGTCCGACAGGCGAAGTTTGAGCACGCGGTCCAGCAGCAGCCGGGCCTGTTCGAAGGGCCAGCTTTTAGCTTCGCGGGCCTGATGGGAGAGGCCTCGCAGGGACGGGTTCTGGAGCGTGTTCTGAGACATGCTGCGGCCGTACCGCCCTAAGCCCCTCGCCTCAAGCAGACTTTTGCGCTCATCTTCGTCGTCGGGCTGTCACGGAACCGGAGGAAAACCCGGTCTGAACCGCTCTGGGGGAAGTTTAGATGATCACGCGCCGCCTTGGCCTCGCCGCCGCTCTGTCCTGCATCCTGGCGCTGGGCGCCTGCGGTAAGGCGAGCGAGCCCCCCGCGGCTACGCCGACCGTGGTCAATTTCTCGATCATGTCGACTGAGGGCCGCCAGACCCAGATGAACGAGTGGACGCCCTTCCTGGCGGATATGGAAAAGGCCATCGGCGTGCCGGTGAAGCCGTTCTTTGGCACCAACTACACCGCCCTGATCGAGGCCATGCGGTTCAAGCAGACCGATGTCGGCTGGTTCACGAACCAGTCGGGGCTGGAGGCGGTGCGGCGGGCCAATGGCGAGGTCTTCGCCCGGACCGTGAAGCCGAACGGGCCGGACGGCTACAACGCCGTGGTGATCGTCAAGAAGGGCTCGGGGATCACGCTGGAGAAGCTGCTCAAGTGCGACAAGAGCCTGACCTTCGGGATGGGCGACGCCAAGTCGACCTCCGGGACGCTGGCGCCGATGACCTATCTGTTCGCGCCGCGCGGGGTCGATCCCAACAGCTGCTTCCGCACGGTGCGGTCGACCAATCACGAGGCGAACCTGTTCGCGGTCGGCGAAGGCTTGCTGGACGCGGCGACCAACAACACCGCGTCGATGGACCGGATGGCGATGTTGAACACCGACCTGGCCAAGAAGACTCTGGGCAATGTCGAGGTCATCTGGACCTCGCCGCTGATCCCCGAGGACCCGATGGTCCGCCGCAAGGACCTGGACCCGGCGCTGAAGGCCAAGATCGACGCCTTCATCTTCAGCTACGGAACCGGCGAGGGGCCGGAGGCCGAGCGCCAGCGCAAGGTGCTGGAGCGCATCCAGACCAAGCCGTTCAAGCGCGCCGACGACAGCCATCTGCTGCCGGTGCGCGAGATGGAGGCCGCGGGCCAGCTGATCCAGGCCAAGACCAAGGGCGACGCCGCGGGCGTGAAGGCGGCGCAGGCCGAGCTGGCCAAGATCGCCGCCGAGAAGAAGGCGCTGCCAGCGGTCTAGCGGTCGGCCCCTTCTTTCCTCCCCCGCTACGCAGGGGCGGAAAGGGTGTCGCCAGGGAACCCAAGTTGTTGTCCGGCGTCATTGTGCCTGGCCCCAGGGAGGACGCGCCGATGAACCTGCTGATCGTCAAACGGGCCCTGGGGCTCTTCTCGATCGGGCTTGGCGTGCTGGCCGTGGCGGCGCCGGACAAGGTCGCGCGGTTCCTGGGGATCGAGGACGAGCAGGCGATGAGCGCGTTTGGCGCCCGCGAGATCGCGTCGGGATCGGGCCTGCTGTCGCCGGTGCGGCCTGGGCCGTGGTTCTGGCTGCGGGCGGGTGGTGACGTCCTGGACCTGGCGGCGCTCAGCCGCGCTGTCGGGCGTGACAATCCGCGCCGCGCCGTGGCGCTGACGGCTCTGGGCGTGGTCGCGGCCATCGCGGTGTTCGACTTCGCCATCGCCGCCCAGGCCACCCTGGATCAGCGCGCCGACCGCCGGGCCGCGGTCTAGCCTTCGCGCAGCAGGAAGTGGCCGCGCAGGAAGGCGACGGGTTTGCTGCGCGCCTCCTGCCAGGCCTCGACGTGCACATTGGCGAACTGGCGGCCGACCTTGCGCACGTCGGCGCGGGCGTAGGTGAACTGCGCCTTGCCGGGGCGCAGGTACTCGATGGAGATGTCGATGGTCTTGTGGACCCGGGACGCCGGCGAGGTCACGGAGAGCTGGGCCAGGGCGGTCATCTCCATGAACGCGCCCAGCGCCCCGCCGTGCAGGGCCGGCATCACGGTGTTGCCGACCAGATGCGGCGCGAAGGGCAGGGTGGCGGTCATCTCGTCCCCGGCCAGTTCGGCCCTCATGCCCAGGAAGCGGACATAGGGCACCCGGCCCAGGAAGATCTTGAGGCGTTCGGCGGCTTCGCTCATGCGACGGGACCCCGCTTGAGGACGAAGGCGGCCTGGGCCGTGGCGATCGGGTCGGCGGGATCGACGTCGTAGGCGTGGGCGCGGACGAAGGCGATGGACCGGGTCAGCTTGTAGCAGTGAGACACCGCTATGATGTCCGCGCGGGGCGTCGCGGCGCGCATGTAGTCGATGCGCAGGTCCAGGGTCGCCGTGGAAAATGGCGTCACGCCGTCGCTGGACGTCGAGATGATGGCCAGGCCGCAAGCGTGATCGAGGAGGGCGGTGATCACCCCTCCGGCGATGACCCCGGTGTCGGGATCGCCGACCAGGTCTTCGCGCCAGGGGGTCATGATGGAGCCTCTGGAGGGCTCGATGGAGAGCAGTTTGAAGCCGAGGGCGGAGGCTTGCGGCACGGTTTCCACCATGTTCCGCGCGATCTCGCGAAGGGCCTCGGGGGACATTGTCATCCCCGGTCTTTGAGGCGCCTCCGCCTATCGGTCAAGGTGACGGCGGGTCAACTGGCCCACCCTTTAGATCTGGCCGAAAGCCTGGGTGTAAACGGCGAGCGCGACGGCCAGAAGCGGCGTGGCGGCAAGAACCAGATTGGCGAAACCGTTGAAGGTGAAAGACTTGTGCATGGGAAGCTCCGTTTGGTTTGGGTGGGACCCGGTGGCCGCGTCCCGATGTCGCTTCTATAAGGAACGGTGTTCGCGAATACTCGTTACGTCTCGGTCATGACGTCGATTTCACATTATGAATACTCTGTAAGGTTTCTTGTTCAGGCCCCCGCCCCATATCGGAAGACATGATCCGTCCTGAGAGCCTGCTCTGTCCCAAGCCCCAGGGGCTCTATTGCGCGCCCGGCGACTTCTTCATCGACCCGGTGGTTCCGGTGACGCGGGCGGTGATCACCCACGGCCACGCCGACCACGCCCGCGCCGGCCATGGGACCGTGATCGCGACGCGCGAGACCCTGGCGATCATGGCCGAGCGTTACGGCGAGGACTTCGCCGGCAGCACCCAGGCCCTGGCTTATGGCGAGCCTATCGTCCGCGACGGGGTGGAGGTCAGCCTAGTCCCGGCCGGTCACGTGCTGGGCTCGGCCCAGGCGGTGGTGCGGTGGAAGGGTCTGACCATGGTGGTGTCGGGCGACTACAAGCGGCGGCGCGACCCGACCTGCCCAGCCTTCGAGCCGGTGTCCTGCGACGTGTTTATCTCCGAGGCGACCTTCGGCCTGCCGGTCTTCCGCCATCCCGACGACGGCCAGGAGATCGCCCGGCTGCTGCGCTCGGTCGCCCAATTCCCGGAACGCTCGCACATCGTCGGGGCCTATGCGCTGGGCAAGGCGCAGCGGGTGATCCGACTGTTGCGTGAGGCGGGGTGGGATCAGCCGATCCATGTCCACGGGGCGCTGGAGCGGCTGAACCAGCTTTATGAGGCGCATGGGATTGAGCTTGGCCGGTTGGAGCCGGCGACCTCGACGACCCGGCAGGATTTCGCCGGCGCGATCGTTATCGCCCCGCCCTCGGCCCTGGCCGACCGCTGGTCGCGGCGGTTCCCCGATCCGGTCGCCGCCTTCGCCTCGGGCTGGATGCAGGTGCGCGCCCGCGCCCGTCAGCGGGGGATCGAGCTGCCGCTGGTCATTTCCGACCACGCCGACTGGGACGAACTGACCGCCACCGTCGACGAGATCCGCCCCGGCGAACTCTGGATCACCCACGGCCGCGAGGAGGCCCTGGCCCGCTGGGCCGAGCTGCACGGGATCAAGGCCCGGGCGCTGGCGCTGGTCGGCTACGACGATGAGGCGGAGGACTGATGCGCGCCTTCGCCGAGCTTCTGGACAGACTGTCGCTGACGGCGTCGCGGAACGCCAAGCTGACCCTGGTGCGCGACTATCTGGCCGGGGCGCCCGACCCTGACCGGGGCTGGGCGCTGGCGGCCCTGACCGGCGACCTGTCGTTCACCGCGGCCAAGCCGGCCTTCATCCGCAAGGCGGTGGAAGAGCGGATGGACCCGACCCTGTTCCGCTGGTCCTACGACTATGTCGGCGACCTGGCCGAGACCGTCGCCCTGGTCTGGCCCTCGCGGCCCGGGGCCAATCGCGAGCCGGAGCTGTCGGAGGTGGTGGACGCCCTGCGCGGGGCCTCGCGCACCGAGGTGCAGCGGCTGATCGAGGGCTGGCTGGACGCTTTGGAGACCACCGGCCGTTGGGCGTTGCTGAAGCTGATGACCGGCGGCTTGCGGGTCGGGGTCTCCTCGCGGCTGGCCAAGCAGGCGCTGGCCGATATGGGCGGGGTCGAGGTCGCCGAGGTCGAGGAGGTCTGGCACGCCCTGCATCCGCCCTATGAGGACCTGTTCGCCTGGCTGGAGGGCCGCTCGGATCGGCCCTGCGCCAATTCGCCTGGACGCTTCCGGCCGGTGATGCTGGCCCAGGCGATCGACGAGGCGGTCGATTTCGCCAAGCTGGATCCCGCCGACTACGCCGCCGAATGGAAGTGGGACGGCGTCCGGGTCCAGGCGGTGAACGAGGGCGGGGTGCGCCGGCTCTACACCCGCAACGGCGACGACATCTCGCGCACCTTTCCCGACGTGCTGGAGGCCCTGGAGTTCGACGGAGCGATCGACGGCGAGCTGCTGGTGATGCGCGACGGAGAGTTGGCCAGCTTCGCCGACCTGCAGCAGCGGCTGAACCGCAAGAGCGTCGACGCCAAGCTGCTGATGAACTTCCCGGCGGGGATCCGGGCCTATGACCTGCTGTCGGAGGCTGGCGAGGACACGCGCGTCCTGCCCTTCGCTGAACGACGCAAGCGGCTCGAGGCGTTCGTCGGCACGCTGAAGACCAGCCGGATCGACCTGTCGCCCATACAGGCCTTTGAAAGTTGGGCGCAGTTGGCCGAGCTGCGCAGCGCGCCGTCGCCGGGCGATCCGCAGGTCGCCGAGGGCCTGATGCTCAAGCGCTGGAGCTCGATCTACGAGGCCGGCCGACCGAAAGGGCCGTGGTTCAAGTGGAAGCGCGATCCGTTCCTGATCGACGCGGTGCTGATGTACGCCCAGCGCGGCCACGGCAAACGCTCGAGCTTCTATTCCGACTACACTTTCGGGGTCTGGACGGAGGGGGAGGACGGCGCCCGCGCCCTGACCCCGGTCGGCAAAGCCTATTTCGGCTTCACCGACGAGGAGCTGAAGCAGATCGACAAGTTCGTCCGCGACAACACCATCGACCGCTACGGGCCGGTGCGGGCGGTGCGCGCCGACCTCCACCATGGTCTGGTGTTCGAGGTGGCGTTCGAGGGGCTGCAACGCTCCACGCGGCACAAGTCGGGCGTGGCCATGCGCTTCCCGCGCATCAGCCGCATCCGCTGGGACAAGCCGGCCGGGGAGGCCGACGAGCTCAGGTCGCTGGAACGGATGCTGGAGCAGATGGAGGGGCGTTGATCCCGATCCGCTTGGCCGCCAGCACCCAGACTACCGCCGCCTGCGCCAGACCCGAGGCCAGGCTGATCAGGGGCGCGTTGGCCAGGGGCGCGAAGAGGGCGCCGCCGGTTTCTTGGCCGACCGCCCAGCCGATGCTGCCGCCGACCCCGTAAAGCAGCCCCAGGGCCACGACCGCCGAGAAGTCGCCGCGCTGCGGGCGCTCGCCCATGCGGCAGAGGGCGATGACGCCGAGATCGCGCAGCAGGAAGGCGATCAGAGCGCCGGCCTGGCCGAGTTCGGGGGTCATCAGCGATCCGGTGGGCGCAGCGAAGGCCCCGAGCACCAGCAGGGTGGCGATCAGAAGCGGCGCCAGGGGCGCGGGGGTCAGCGGCGCGGCGCGGGCCAGGTCGCCCTTGGCCGCGAAGTGCGCGAACTGGCGGATCCGCACCCGGTCGGCGGGCTCGGCGAAGGCCGCCGCATAGGCGCTGAGCGCCACGACCAGCGAGCCGACCGCCAGGCTGGCGGCGAAGCCTTGGGTGCGCAGCACGAAGCCGCCAGCGAAGATCGCCAGGAAGATCAGGAAGGCCGGCCAGATCACGGGCGCGTTCTGCATCTGCAGCTCCAGCCGCATCAGCCGCCAGGCGCCGATCACGGCCCAGGCGGCGAACAGGGTCAGGGCCACGGCGCGGAAGGCCGCCGCCGACCACAGGCGTCCACCCCAGTCGACCAGGCCGTTGGCCGTGAACAGCGCGCCGAAGCCTTCAGTGCCCATGCCGCGTTGGAAGCCGGCCGACCCGGCGACCCAGGACAGCAGGATCGCGCCGATGATCAGCCCGCCCAGCACGCCGCTGGCGCGCGCGGTGCGGCCCTCGGCGCGCGCTTTGCGCACCCCGATCAGGGCCGCGCCCAGCGAAATGGCCTGCAGCAGGACCGCCAGGGCCAACATGAAGACAGCCGTGGTCGCCAGGCCGGTGACGCGGCCGGACAGGCCCGCGATCACCATCATCAGCAGACCGGTCAGGCCGCACAGCCAGGCCAGGCTGGCCCCGCCGAACAGCTTGCCCCAGGTCATGGCCCAGGGTTTCAGGGCCGAGAGGCGCTGGAAGTCCCAGGTGCGGTCGGCGATTTCGGTGAGGATGGAATTGCCGCTGGCCCGCGCGCCCCAGATCATCGCGCAGACCACGAACACCACCGCCCCGACCCCGCCCAGCGCCGGCAGGGCGCCGTAGGGATTGCTGCGGGTCAGGGTGATCGCCGCGCCATAGATCAGCAGCAGCACCACGCCGGCCCAGGCGATGCGGCGGGGCGAGGCTTCGAGCCAGAGATTGCGCTGGAATTCCGGGTTCATCGGGCGACCTCGGCCAGATAGGCGTCTTCCAGGGTGCGGCGGACGGGCTGGAAGGAGCGGACCTTGAGGCCCGCGCCGATCAGCCGGGCCAGCAGGGCGGCGTCGTCTTCGCCCTCGGGGGCCAGCAGGACGACCTCTTCGCCGTCGTGGCGTTCCAGGGTCACGCCGATGGCCGCCAGCCGCTCAGGCAAATCCTGCGGCGGATCGGCGAAGGCCACGGCGACCTGCAGGCCATGGCGGGCGCCGGACCCGGCCGCCACCACCCCGCCGCCGGCCACCGCGCCGTCGCGGATCATCAGCATGCGGGTGGAGTAGTCTTCCAGCTCGGCCAGGATGTGGGAGGAGACCACGATGGTCATGCCTTCGCCGGCTAGCCGCAGGATCAGATCCGACAGCGCGCGGCGCGCCTCGGGATCGAGCCCGGCGGCCGGTTCGTCCAGCAGCAGGACGCGGGGGCGGTGGACGATGGTCTGGGCGATGGCCAGCCGCTGCTTCAGGCCGCGCGACAGTTCGCCGGCCCGCATCTCCAGCCGGTCGGTCAGCTGCACGCGCGCGGCGGCTTCCTCGACGGCCCGAGGCGTTTCGCCCGGCGACATGCCGCGCGAGCGGGCGGCGTAGGTCAGGGCGCGGCGGACCGACAGTTCCTCATAGAGGCCGAAGAAGTCGGGCAGGTAGCCGATGGCCGCGTGGACGCCGCGCGGGTCGCCGCGGGTGTCGAGGCCGGCGACGATGATCTCGCCCTCGGTCGGGTTGTCCAACGCCGCCATGCAGCGCAGCAGGGTGGTCTTGCCCGCGCCGTTGGGGCCGACCATAGCCAGGACCGCGCCGGCCTCCACCGTGAACGACACCCCATGCAGCGCCCTGGCCGTGGGATAGTCGTAGACGACGCCTCGGACGTCGATCATCGGCGCGGCTGTCATGCTGGCTTTAGCTCCGGTTGCAGGAAGGCCATCAGGTCGTCGCCGGGGAACAGCAGGCCCCGGATCCCGGCGCGGCGCGCGGCTTCAAGGTCGGAGGGCTTGTCGCCGATCATGATCGAGCGGGACAGGTCCACCGGCCATTCATTCAGGGCCCGCAGGATCATGCCGGGGTTCGGCTTGCGGTCCGGCGGATCGGGATGGCGATAGGCGTCGAGCGCCGCGTCGGGGTGTTGCGGGCAGTAATAGAAGGCGTCGATGCGCGCTTCGATCTCGGCCAGGCTCTCGGACATCTTGGCGTGCAGGGTCACGACGTCGTCCTCGGCGTAGTAGCCGCGGCCGACGCCCGATTGGTTGGTGACCACGAACACCCACCATCCGGCCCGGTTGAAGGCGGCGACCGCCTCGCGGGCGCCGGGAATCCAATGGAAGTCCTCCCAGCGGTGCACATAGCCGGGGTCTTCGTTCAGCACCCCGTCGCGATCGAGGAACAGTGCGGGACGGGGCGGGGCGGTACGGGTCACAGGCGGGCTCACATTCGCCATTCTATAGCCCCAGACATCGACCGGGGCGCGCGCTTTCGCAATGGCGCCGTCGCGGGCTATGGTCCCGCCTCCTGTTTTCAGTCCCGAGGTCGCCTTGGCCGCTCCCGTGCTTTCCATCCAAGACCTGAAGATCGACTTCCAGACCTATGACGGGGTGGTCAACGCCGTCCGTGGCGTGTCGCTGGACGTCGGGCGCGGCGAGGTCCTGGGGGTGGTCGGTGAGAGCGGCTCGGGCAAGAGCCAGACCTTCATGGCGGTGATGGGCCTGCTGGCCGCCAATGGTCGGGTGTCGGGATCGGCGAAGTTCCAGGGCCAGGAGATCCTGGGGCTGAAGCCTTCGGCGTTGAACAAGATCCGGGGTTCGAAGATGACCATGATCTTCCAGGACCCGCTGACCGCGCTGACCCCACATGTGCGGATCGGCGAGCAGATCGCCGAGCCGCTGCGGCTGCACCTGGGGATGAGCGACAAGGCCGCTCGCGCCCATGCCAAGGACTGGCTGAAACGGGTGCGCATCCCCGACGCCAAACGCCGCCTGGACCAGTATCCGCACGAGCTGTCGGGCGGGATGCGCCAGCGGGTGATGATCGCCGGGGCCATGGCCTGTTCGCCGCAGTTGCTGATCGCCGATGAGCCGACCACCGCGCTGGACGTCACGGTGCAGGCCGAGATCCTCGATCTGATGGCCGAGCTTGGCCGTGAGACCGGCACGGCCATGGTGCTGATCACCCACGACATGGGCGTCATCGCCCGGCTCGCCGACCGGGTCTGCGTGATGAAGAGCGGGGCCTATGTCGAGGAGGGGCAGGCCGAGGCGATCTTCGCCGCGCCCAAGGCCCCCTATACCCGCGCCCTGCTGGACGCGATCCCGCGCCTGGACCGCACTGATCGGGGCGGCCGCCCGACCCTGGCGCCGGTGGCCGACGACGCGCCGGTGGTGGTCGAGGCCAAGGACATCGAGGTCCATTTCCCGGTCGAGCACGGCATGTTCGGCGGCCACAAGCTGCTGCGGGCCGTGGACGGGGTGTCGTTCAAGGTGCGCCAGGGCGAGACCCTGGGTGTGGTGGGCGAGAGCGGCTGCGGGAAATCGACCCTGTCGCGCGCCGTGCTGAACCTGATCCCCCCCACCGCCGGGGCGGTGACGATGCTGGGCCGCGACATCACCAACGCCGACCGCGAGAGCCTGCGGGCCGCGCGTCGCGACCTGCAGATCGTCTTCCAGGACCCGTTGGCCAGCCTCGATCCGCGCATGACGGTCGGGGATTCTATCGCCGAGCCGTTGCAGGTCTTCCGCCAAGAGTTGAACCACGCCGAGCGTGAGCTCGAGGTCCGCGCGATGATGGAGCGGGCGGGCCTGTCGCCGGCCTTGATCAACCGCTACCCGCATGAGCTCAGCGGCGGCCAGAACCAGCGGGTCGGCATCGCCCGAGCGATGATCCTGCGGCCCAAGCTGGTCATCTGCGACGAGGCGGTTTCGGCGCTGGACGTCTCGATCCGCGCCCAGATCATCGACCTGCTGATCCAGCTGCAAAAGGAGATGGGGCTGGCGATGATCTTCATCAGCCACGATCTGGCGGTGGTGCGCGAGATCAGCCACCGGGTGATGGTGCTGTATCTGGGCCGGGTGATGGAGGAGGCCGACCGCGACCAGCTCTACGCCGCGCCCCAGCATCCCTACACCCAGGCCCTGCTGTCGGCCGCTCCGATCCCCGACCCGGTCCGCGAGCGTAACCGCAAGCGCCTGAAATTGTCGGGCGAGCCGCCCTCGCCGATGGATCCGCGCAGCGCCCTGCGCTTCCTGCCCTCGCGGCTCAGCGCTGATCCCAAGGCCCCGGTCTACATGCCGCAACTGCGCGAGGTGGCCCCAGGGCACCTGGTCTCCGAGTTCGACCCGCCGGCGGAAGCGGCCTGACCATGACGCGCAAGATCATTCCCGTCCTGATGTCCGGCGGCGCGGGCACGCGCCTGTGGCCGCTGTCGCGCGCTGCGCGGCCCAAGCAGTTCCACCGCCTGGGCGGCGAGCACACCTTGATCCAGGACACCGCCCTGCGGCTGACCGGCGAGGCCTTCTCGGCGCCGGTGGTGATCTGCGCCGAAAGCCAGGCCGACCTGGCGCGCGCCCAGCTCGCCGAGGTGGGGCTGACGCCGGCCGCCATCATCACCGAGCCAGCGCCCCGCAACACCGCGCCAGCCTCGGCCGCCGTGGCGGCCTATGGCGCGCAGATCGATCCTGACGCGCTGATGGTGTTGCTGCACGCCGACAATCTGGTGGCCGACGTGGCCGCCCTGCACGCCGCCATCGAGGCCGGACGCGCGGCGGCGGAGGCCGGCGAGATCGTCCTGTTGGGGCTCAAGCCGACCGGCCCCTCCACCGCCTACGGCTATATCCAGGCGACCGGGCAAGGCGCGGTCCGCAAGGTGGCCAGCTTCGTGGAGAAGCCGGACCTGGCCACCGCCGAGCGCTTCGTCGCCGACCCGGACTATAGCTGGAACGGCGGGATGTTCCTGTTCAAGGCCGGGGTCTTCGTCGAGCAGACCCGCAGGCTGGCGCCTGAGGTGGCGCGGGCGGCCGAGGCGGCGGTGGCCGGCGCGCGTCGCACCGGCGACGTTATCGCCCTGAGCCCGGCCTTCCTGGAGGCGCCCAGCATCGCCATCGACGTGGCGGTGATGGAGAAGACCGACCGCGCCAGCGTGGTCGAGGCCGATATCGGCTGGGCCGACGTCGGCAACTGGAGCGCGCTGTGGGAGCTGTCGCCTAAGTCGCCGAGCGGCGATGCTTTGGAGGGCGAGGTCGTGGCCGTCGACACCCGCAACTGTCTGGCCCGCACCGACGGCCCGGTCGTGGTGCTGGCCGGGGTCGAGGATATCGTCGTGGTGGTGGAGAACGGCGTGGTGCTGGTCNCGGACCTGCTCTGACAAGGCGCGACGGCAACTTCCGGGAAAGACTTCGGGGCTAAGCTCCGCGCGAATTTGACGCATAGATGCGTCGGGGATCGCGCCTTGGAAATCGAAGTCCTTCGCCCGCAGGATCTGTCGTCGGCCTCGGTCGCGCGATGGTCGGAGCTGCAGGCCGGCGACATTGCGCTCGACTCGCCCTTCCTGTCGCCCGAGTGGGCGCGGGCGGTGGAGCGTGTCCAGGGCGAGGGCGCACGCAGCATTCGCGTCGCCGTGTTGAAGCAGGACGGCCGCGAGGTCGGCTTCTTTCCGGCGCGGGTCGGCGCCTATACCGCCATGCCGGTCGGCGCGCCGATGTGTGACTATCAGGGCCTGATCGCCGAGCCCGGCGTCCAGATCGACGCCAAGCGGCTGGTCGAGGCGCTCGGCGTCCACCGGCTGGACTTCACCTCCATGCTGGAGACCCAGCCCAGCTTCGCGAGCCACGCCCGCGGGCGGTTCCTCTCCTACATTGTCGATGTTCCGGGGGGCTACGGCGCCTATGAGGCCGAGCGCCGGGCGGTGGGCAAGTCCACCCTGAAGGACGCCGACAAGAAGCGCCGCAAGGTCGAACGCGAGGTCGGCGAGCCGGTGTTCCAGGCCTTTTCGCGCTCGCGCTCCGACTTCGACCAATTGCTGACCTGGAAGCGCGCGCAGCTCAAGGCGACGAGCCAGACCGATATTTTTGGAACCGGCTGGCCCCTGGCCCTGTTGCGCCGCCTGTTCGAGAGCCGCGAGCCGAACTTCGGCGCGGCGCTGTTCACCCTGCACTTCGGCGATCGCCTGGCCGCGGTCCACCTGCATATCCACGGGCGCAAGACCGTGCACGGCTGGATCATCGCCCATGATCCCGAGTTGGAGCGCTATTCGCCCGGCATCCTGCTGTTCCAGGACATCCTGCGCTGGATGGACGACACCCCCTATTGCCGGCTGGATCTTGGCCCCGGCGACTATCGGTTCAAGCGTGACCTGGCCAATGAGACCCTGGGCGTGACACACGGCTTTGTCGGCCTGCCGTCAGCGGCGGCCTTCGCGCGTCGCGCGGCCTATGGCGTGCGCCGGGCGGCCGAGGCCCTGCCGCTGGGACGGGTTTCTGAACTGCCGGGCAAGGCCATGCGCCGCATGGATGTCTGGCGCGGCCTGAGCTGAGCCTCAGGCGTAGAGCTCGGCGAGCCGCCGCCTCAGCCCCTGCGTCTCTTCGCCGGGCGAAAACGGCGGGATGGTCATGAAGTCCTCCAGCTGCTCGCGGGAGAAGTCGGACAGCAGGTCGAGGCGCCCGTCCCGGACGGCCTCGACGATCCCCAGCCCGCGCACGAACACCGGATCGACGAGTTTCAATCGGCCCTGGCCGTCGGCCATCACATTGCCCGGCCGGATGTCGGACCCGCCCCAGAGCTTGAAGCGCCGCGCGCCCTCAAGGATCAGGTCTGTAAGCCGCCCGCGCAAGGCGGCCAGATCGTCGTCGGCCTCGGCGAACGGGAGGTCGGGGGGCGGGGCGTAGCCGCTGTCGTTGACGATGCCGAGCGCGCTGCAGAACGCGGCCGCCTGCGCCTCGTTCGCGGGCCACAGGCGTTCCATGACCACCACATAGCCGTCGCGGCGCAGCGGCAGGATGGCGTCGATCCGTGGCAGCCAGCGGTTGGGCGGCCCGTCCAGGCAGGCCTGGGCGTGCAGGTGATAGGCCGGATCAAAGGGTGTGACCCGGGCCGCCTGGGCGCCGGTCGGATCTGCCAGCACCCAAGACCAGTCGCCCAGACCTACCTGCCGCCAGCCGGCGGCCTCCAGCAGGTCGCGGGCCTGATCGGCGCTTGCGGACTTGGGAATGGCCGGCGTCGGGGACATCTTGTTGAAATAACCGCGAACGGCGGGCGCCGCCAAGCGTGACCAATGGAGGCCCGCCGCATTGCGATACGAGGCCTTGGCCGCTAGACGTGACCCATCTCCCACATCGGCTCTGACATGACGCTTTCCATCGACGACATCCGCGCCGCCGCCGACCGACTGAAGGGGCACATCGAGCGCACGCCCTGCCGCCATTCGCGGACCCTGTCGGAGATTACCGGCGCCGAGGTGTGGGTGAAGTTCGAGAACCTGCAGTTCACGGCCGCCTACAAGGAGCGCGGGGCGCTCAACACGCTCCTGCAACTGTCGGACAACGAGCGCGGGCGCGGCGTGATCGCCGCCTCGGCCGGCAACCACAGCCAGGGCCTGGCCTATCACGCCGCCCGTCTGGGCATTCCCGTGACCATCGTCATGCCGCGCTCCACCCCCTTCGTGAAGGTGCAGCAGACCCGGGCGCACGGCGCCAACGTGGTGCTGGAAGGCGACAATTACGACGCCTCTTCGGAGGTCGCGATGAAGCTGCAGGTCGAGCGCGACCTGGCCTTCATCCACCCCTTCAACGACCTGCAGGTCATGGCCGGCCAAGGCACCGTCGCGCTCGAGATGCTCGAGGACGTGCCGGATCTGGAGATCCTGCCGATCCCGATCGGCGGCGGCGGGCTGATCGCCGGCTGCGCCACCGTGGCCAAGTCGCTGAACCCCAAGATCGAGGTGATCGGCGTCGAGCCGGCCATGTATCCGTCCTTCACCGCCAAGATGCGCGGCGTGAACGGGTCCAGCGGCGGGGCGACCATCGCCGAGGGCATCGCGGTCAAACAGGTGGGCGAGCTGTCCTACTCCATCGCCCGGCCGCTGATCGACGAGGTGCTGCTGATCGAGGAGCCGCACTTCGAGCGTGCGGTGGCCCTGTACTGCAATGTTGAAAAGACCGTGGTCGAGGGCGCCGGCGCGGCCTCGCTCGCCGCCCTGCTGGCCTATCCCAGCAAGTTCAAAGGCAAGAAGGCCGGCCTGATTGTCACCGGCGGCAACATCGACACCCGGCTGCTGGCCTCGGTCCTGACCCGCGAACTGGTGCGCGACCAGCGCCTAGTCAGCTTGCGGATCATCGGCGACGACCGGCCGGGCCTGCTGGCCACCGTCTCGGCGGTGATCGGCCAGATGGGCGCCAACATCATCGAGGTGGCCCACAACCGCCTGGCGCTGGACGTCCCGGCCAAGGGCGCAGAGTTCGACATCATGATCGAGACCCGCGACGCCCAGCACACCCAGGAAATCATGGACGCCCTGCGCGAGTGCGGTTATCCGCCCCGCGCCGTCTAGCAAGGTCTCGATATGAAGCTTCTGATCCCCGTTCTCGCCGCTGTCCTGGCGCTCGCCGGCTGCAGCCGCGGCGCCGATGCGGCCGATGTCGCCAAGTCGGCCACCGAGGCCAAGGCCTATATGGAAACCAACGCCAAGGCCGAGGGGATCAAGACCCTGCCGTCGGGCGTGCAGTACAAGATCGTCAAGTCCGGCCCGACCGCCGGCCTGAAGCCCGGTCCGCAGGACGAGGTGAAGGTCCACTACGAGGGCAAGCTGGTCTCGGGCAAGATTTTCGACTCGTCCTACGAGCGCGGCCAGCCGGCGGCCATGCCGCTGCCGGCCCTGATCCCGGCCTGGAAGGAAGCCCTTCAGCTGATGCGTCCGGGCGACGAGTGGATTCTCTATGTGCCGCCGGAGATGGGTTATGGCGAAGAGGGCGCGGGCGGCGGCGAAATCCCCGGCAACAGCGTGCTGATCTTCCGCATCGAACTGATCGACGTGCTGCCGGCCCCGGGCCGCATCCAGCAGGGCTAAACCAGGGATGCTCCCCCTCTGGGGGAGCTGTCAGCCGATTGGCTGACTGAGGGGGACTTCTGACTCTATCTTCGTCAGCGAAGTTCCCCCTCCGTCTCAACGCTTCGCGTCGATCCACCTCCCCCAGTGGGGGAGGATCTAAGGCACGCCTCAGGCCGTCTTCATGCGCAGCGGACCCATGTAGTCGCGCTTGCCGAGCGGCACGCCGCGCGCGCGCAGGATGTCGTAGGCGGTGGTGGCGTGGAAATGCAGGTTCGGGGTCGAGAACGACATCAGGAAGTTCTCGGCGGTGAACGGCATCTTCCGCTCGCCGAACGCGAAGAACATGTCGCGGCCTTCAAGGGCGTTGACCTCCTCGGCCGTGAGCGCCTTCAGGCTCGCGATGGCGTCGTTGATCAGCTTTTGCAGGCTGGCGTAGTCCTTGGCGTTCTGGTCGCCGCCCGGCGAGAACACCCCGGCCTTCACGCCCTCGATCGCGCCCAGCGAGTGGTGGGCGACCGAGATGATCTGGAACCGGAAGTCCAGCATGTCCGGGCACATGCGCGCCTGGACGATCTCCTGAGGGTCGATGTTGTTGTCCTGACAGTGGGCCAGGCCGCGCTCCAGGAAGCCGGCGACGCCGCCAAGCGTCTGAAGGAATGAAGCTACGCTGACGTCGTAGAGTGAGATCGCCATTTTCCTGGTCCCCAATATGATTTGTGCGGGCACTTTCGGCTGGCCGAGCGCGAGTGGCCAGGGGTTTTCAGCGTTCCGTGGCGGCAAGCATCTCCTCCATACCGGGCGCTTGAAGGCTTGCGCCGAGCCGCCCGCCCCTGTTTGGTGACGCCCAAACCAGATCAAGGGGAAACCGCCAGATGCGTCTCACCAGCCCGCGGATCGCGCCGCTTCAGAACGCCGAAATGGACGCCGAGCAGCAGGAGATCGTGGCGCCGATGGGCGATCGCGTGCTGAACATCTTCCGCACCATGATCCAGGCGCCGAAGNGCGAGCGCGAGATCGTCATCCTGCGCATCGGGTTCCTCTGCAAGTCCGGCTACGAGTGGACCCAGCACGTGCCGATCGGCCAGCGCGCCGGGCTGACCGACGACGAGGTGGCGCGGATCAAGGTCGGGGCGGGCGCGCCCGGCTGGAGCCCGGCCGACCAGGCCCTGCTGCGGGCCTCCGACGAACTGCACCACGATCAGTTCATCACCAGCGACACCTGGGCCGCCTTGAAGGCTCACTTCAGCGACAAGCAGTGCATGGACGTGGTGTTCACCGCCGGCCAGTACACCCAGGTCTCGATGATCCTGAATTCGTTCGGGGTGCAGCTCGACGCCGGCCAGACCCTCGATCCCGACCTGAAGGGCTTCTGATCGTGCGGCTCGCGGGCAAGACCGCCATTGTCGTCGGCGCGGGCCAGACGCCCGGCGAGACCATCGGCAACGGCCGCGCCATGGCGCTGCTGTTCGCCCGCGAGGGCGCGCAGGTCCTCTGCGTCGACCGGCTGGCCGAGCGCGCCGAAGAGACCGCCGCGATGATCGTCGCCGAGGGCGGCGAGGCCGCCGCCTTCACCGCCAACATCACCAAGGCCGACGAGTGCGCCGCCCTGGTCGAGGCGGCCAAGGCGCGTTGGTCGCGCATCGACATCGTGGTCAACAATGTCGGCGTCGGCGGGGGCGGCGATGGGCCGGCCCACAAGCTGACCGAGGACGCCTTCGACCGCATCCTGGCGGTCAACCTCAAGGGCGCCTGGCAGGTGTCGAAGGCGGTGCTGCCGACCCTGCGTGAACAGGGCGCGGGCTCGATCGTCAACATCTCGTCCCTGGCCTCGATCGCCGGCGGCGCTCAGGTCGCCTACGAGATCTCTAAGGCGGCCCTGAACCGCCTGACCACCAGCATCGCTCAGGCCAACGCCGGCAAGGGCGTGCGCTGCAACGCCATCGCCATGGGCCTGCTCGACACCCCGATGGCGGTGGCGGGCATCGCCTCGGCCAGCGGTCAGGAGCAGCAGGCGGTGCGGGACGCGCGCAACGCCCGGGTGCCGCTGAGCGGCCAGATGGGCACGGCCTGGGACACCGCCTATGCGGCGCTGTTCCTGGCGTCGGACGAGGCGCGGTTCATCACCGGCACGGTGCTGTTCGTCGATGGCGGCATGTCCAGCCGGATCGGCTAATTCTCGCTCGTCATCCTCCGGTCGCCTGAAAGGCGATCCGGGGGACCCAAGCTGAGTTGCAGAACGTGATAGGCCCTATGGGTCCCCCGGATCTCGCTTCGCGAGCCCGGAGGATGACGAGCGTGGGCTGGCTACCCGCCATATCCCCGCGCCATCGCCGCGGCGAAGATTGGGATC
Source organism: Phenylobacterium sp. Root700 (assembly GCF_001429025.1). Taxonomy (GTDB): domain Bacteria; phylum Pseudomonadota; class Alphaproteobacteria; order Caulobacterales; family Caulobacteraceae; genus Phenylobacterium. The sequence goes on from NZ_LMHT01000009.1 coordinate 32,806, forward strand.
AGGGCGAAGACCGCGACCTCGGCGATCATGAACCGCCGCACGCCGGCGACGTCGGTGGCGGTCAGGGCGAAGTCCGGTTCGCTCTTCGCGCGCCTGCGCCATTGCAGGATGCGCACGGTCGGCGGCGCCGACAGCAGGCCGACCACCAGGAAGGCGGCGATCTTGGCCCAGAAGGAATGGTTGCCGAGGTAAAAGTCTGGCCCCTTGATCCCGTAGAACACCCGCGCGAATCCGACCGCGAGGATCAGGACCGCGATCAGCCCGTAGTGCAGGTCGATGATCCCCAGCCGCCTCAGGCCGGCCCCGGCCAGGCCGGGGCGGATCATGGCCAGTTCGGCCGCCAGGATGCCGGCCAGGCTGAAGATCAGAAGGTGATGGACGATCGCCAGGATGAGGTCGGTCAAGGTCGCGCTCCGCTGGTTGTGGAGCACAACATGACGTCATTATTATACGATGTAAATATTAGTTTGGCGCGGATCACTTCAGGCGCAGGACGACCGCGCCGGCGGCGATGAGGCAGGCCGCCGCGATCCTGGATGGGGTCAGCTTTTCCTTCAGGAAGACGGCGGCGATGGCGGTCGCGAACAGGATCGAGGTCTCGCGCAAGGCGGCGATCACCGCCACGGGGGCGTGGGTCATGGCCCAGAGCGCCAGGCCATAGGAGGTCAGGGTGCCGAAGCCGCCGACCACGCCAAGGCCCAGATGGGCGCGGGCGTAGGGCAGGAAGGTGCGCCAGCGGGCGGCCAGGACCCAGGCCAGCAGCGGAACGCCGCTGAGCAGGGTGAGCCAGAGCGTATAGGCGGCCGGCGCGCCCGAGGCGCGGACGCCAGCCCCGTCGACCAGGGTGTAGCTGGCGATGACCACGGCGTTCAGCAGCGCCGCCCGCAGGCCCTGGACGTTCGTCCCGCGCCCAGCGAGGGCCAGGCTCAGCACGCCGCCGCAGATCAGGGCGACGCCGGCCAGGGCGGCCGGGCTGAGAATCTCGCCGAGCCAGAAGCTGCTGACCAGGGCGACGATCAGCGGGGCGGTCCCGCGCATCAGCGGATAGGCCTGGCTCATGTCCGCGCCGCGATAGGCGCGGGCGACCAACAGGTAATAGCCGACCTGCAGCACCGCCGAGGTGGCCAGGAACGGCCAGCTCTCGCGCGCCGGCTGGGCCAGGAACGGTAGGGCCAGGGCCGAGATCGCCGCCGCCGAGGACGCCACCAGAATGGTGGTCAACAGCTTGTCGGGCGCGCCCTTGACGATGGCGTTCCAACTGGCGTGGAGCAGGGCCGCGAAGAGGACGATGCCGAAGACGCTGAGGGGCATGGAAGGGTCGAGCCTACATCCCGGAATCGTCATGGCCGGGCTTGTCCCGGCCATCCATAGACACCGAGTTCAAGCGGAAAGCGCAATGTTTATGGATCCCCGGCCTTCCGCTTGGCTTCAGCCGGGGATGACGAGCTTTCTTTAGTCCGTGAACACCACGGTCTTGGCGCCGTTCAGCAGCACCCTGTCCTCCAGGCGCCAGCGGACGGCGCGGGCCAGGACGCGGCGCTCGATGTCGCGGCCCTTGCGGATCAGGGCGGCCGGGGTGTCGCGGTGGCTGATGCGCTCGACGTCCTGCTCGATGATCGGACCTTCGTCGAGGTCGGCGGTGACGTAGTGAGCCGTGGCCCCGATCACCTTCACGCCGCGCACATGGGCCTGGTGATAGGGCTTGGCGCCCTTGAAGCCGGGCAGGAACGAGTGGTGGATGTTGATGCAGCGCTCTTCCAGCTTGGCGCTCAGATCGTTGGACAGCACCTGCATGTAGCGGGCGAGGACCACGAGTTCGGTCTGGGTGTCCTGGATCAGCCGCCAGATCGCGGCCTCCTGCTCGGCCTTGGTGTCGCGGGTCACCGGCAGGTGATGGAAGGGCACGTCGGAGATGTCGAGGTTGGCGTAGGTCTCCTTCGGGTGGTTCGACACCACCGCCGAGATCTCCATCGGCAGTTCGCCGCGCCGCCAGCGATAGAGCAGGTCGGCCAGGCAGTGGTCCTGCTGGCTGGCCAGGATCATCACCTTTCGTTTCACGCTGGGATCGCGCAGGCTCCAGCGCATGGAGAAGCCCTTGGCCAGGGTTTCGAAGTCGCCGCGCAGCAGCTCGACGTCCGCGCCCTTGGCGTCGAACACCACCCGCATGAAGAACTTGCCAGTCTCCTGGTCGTCATACTGCTGGGCGTCGAGGATGTTCGCCCCGCGCTCGAACAGGAAGGTGGAGACGCGGGCGACGATGCCCGGTTGGTCGGGACAGGAGAGAGTCAGGATCATGGCGCCCGTCTAGGGCGCGTTCCTGACTAATCCGTCAAGCTTTCAGCCTTCCTGGCTTGGAGTCGGGGCGACGCGAGGTCTAGGGTCGCGCCATGCCGAGTTCAGAAGTCCTGACGCCCCGCGCGCTTGAGATCCTCGAAACCCTGGTGGGGTTCGACACCACCTCGCGCCTGTCCAATCTCGCCCTGATCGCGTGGGTGGAGGCCTATCTGGACGGTTATGGCGTGGCCCATCGGCGGGTGCCGAACCATGACGGGACCAAGTCCAACCTGCTGGCGACCATCGGCCCGGACCTGGAGGGCGGGGTGGTGCTGTCGGGCCATACCGACGTGGTGCCGGTCGACGGCCAGGCCTGGACCACCGACCCCTTCAAGCTGACGCCCAAGGACGATGGCCGCATCTATGGGCGCGGGACCTGCGACATGAAGGGTTTCCTGGCGCTGTCGCTGGCGGCGGTGCCGGACCTCGTCGCCTCCAGTCCGAAGAAACCGGTGCACCTGGCGTTTTCCTATGACGAAGAGATCGGCTGCCTGGGCGCGCCCGACATGATCGCGGTGATCGCCGCGCAGCTGCCGCGTCCGGCCCTGGTGGTGGTGGGCGAGCCGACCAACATGGAGGCGGTCAGCGGCCACAAGGGCATCTCGACCTTCACCGTCACGGTGACCGGCCACGAGGCCCACTCCAGCCAGACCCATCTGGGCGTCTCGGCGATCATGGAGGCGGTGAAGCTGATGGGCTCGCTGTCGGCCTTGGCCGAGCGGTTGGAACGTGAGGCCGATCCGGCTTCGCCGTTCCTGCCCAAGCATTCGACCCTGACCATCGGCATCGTCCATGGCGGCACGGCGGGCAACATCCTGGCCCGTGAATGCGCCTTCCAGTTCGACCTGCGCTGCGCGCCGGGTCAGGACCCGATGCAGATCCTGGAGCCGTTCTTCGAAGAGGTCCGGGCGCTGGACGCCGCGATGCGGGCGCGGTTCGCGAACGCCGGGGCCAAGATCGTCCGCCGCTCGGGCACGCCTGGCCTGTCGCCCGAAAAGGACGGGGCGGCCGAGGCCTTCGCCCGCCGGCTGGCCGGCGACAATGGTCCGCCGCGCGTGGTGCCTTACGCCGCCGAGGCTGGGCAGTTCCAGGAGGCGGGGTTCTCGACCGTCATCTGCGGCCCCGGCTCCATCGACCAGGCGCACCAGGCCGATGAATACGTGGAGCGCACGCAGATGGAGCGCGGCGGCGCCTTCATGGCGCGGTTGATCGACTGGGCCGCAAGGGGCGAATGACCGGGCGGCGGCCGGTCAGGTCGCGCGGGTTCCAGGTCATGGCCTTGGCGATCTCCCAGGCCGAGGCGCGGCGGCCGGCCTGAACGACGCGCCGGCTCTTGGCGATGGTCGGCAGGCCCTTCAGCGACTCCTTGAACGCCCGCCAGACGATGTGGGCGTGGGGCCAGTTCTCGCGGCGGCTGGAGATATAGGCCACCCCCATCAGGTGCAGCGGCACGACGATGGGCAGCAGGATGGCCGGGGTGTCCTTGTAGACCACGTAGAAGCGGTTGCGGGTGCCGTGGAACACCGCGAACTCCGACTTGCGTCCGCCGCTCGAGGCCGAGCCGACATGGCGGATCACCGCGCGCGGAACCAGCAGGGTCGGTTCGCCGGCCAGCTGCAGCCGGTAGCCCAGGTCGACGTCCTCCGAGTAGCAGAAGAAGAATTCGTCGAAGCCGCCCAGCGTCAAGAACAGCTGGCGGTCGATCATCATCGCCGCGCCGCAGGGGGAGAACACCTCGCCCTCGGGGGTGTCGCCGGGATCGCGCGACAGATAGCCGCCGCGATAGGGGATGCCATAGCCCGACATCACGTCGCCCAGGCCGTCCAGCAGGCCGGGGTCCTCGTCCATCAGTTGGCGCGAGGTGAAGGACAGTAGGCTCGGATGGCGCCTCGCGGCGTCCATCAGCGCCTCCAGCCAGTCTGGTTGGGCGAAGGCGTCGGGGTTGAGCAGCACGTACCAGCGGCCGCGCGCCAGCCGCGCGCCCTGGTTCCCAGCTCCGGCGAAGCCCAGGTTCTCGCTGTTCTCGATCAATTGAACGAAGGGGAATTCGCGCGCGATCGCGCCGTCGCCGGGATCGGGCGAGGCGTTGTCGATCACCAGGGTTTCGAAGTCCGCAAAGGTCTGCGCGGCCAGCCGCTCCAGACAGGTCCGCAGGGTCGGGCCGGAGTTGTAGGCGATGATGCAGACGGTGATCGCGGGTGCTTGCGCCTTGTCTTCCTGCGCGCGCTCGTTCATGCGGTGGCGGTTTCCAACTTGCCGGGCAGCCATGACGTCGATCACGCCGCTTTCGATCCCCGAGGTTCTGCTTATCACGCCCAAGCGTCATGGCGATGCGCGAGGCTGGTTCGCCGAGACCTGGAGCCGTCAGGCCATGGTCAAGGCCGGGCTGGAGCACGACTTCGTTCAGGACAATCAGGCGTTCAACGCCGCCGCCGGCACCGTGCGCGGATTGCACTTCCAGCAGGCGCCCCACGCCCAGGCCAAGCTGGTCCGGGCGCTGCGCGGCGCGATCTACGACGTGGCGGTCGACGTGCGGCCGGGATCGGCGACCTATGGCCAGTGGGTCGGCGCCAATCTGACCGCCGAGGGCGGCGAGCAACTGCTGGTGCCGCGCGGCTTCGCGCACGGCTACTGCACGCTGACCGATAATTGCGAGATCTTCTACAAGGTCGACGGCCTCTATGCGCCGCAGACCGAGGGCGCGCTGCTCTGGAACGATCCGGACCTGGCGATCGACTGGCCGATCAGCGGCGAGGCGATCCTGTCGGACAAGGACCGCGTCGCGCCGCGGCTCAAGGACATGCCGAGCCCGACATTCTGACATGGCCGAAGGGGCGAAGATGAGCGAACTGGCCGGTCTCCTGAACATCGAGGCCATCGACCTCGACATGTTCCGCGGTCACACGCCGCCGGGCGAGACCCGCCGCATCTATGGCGGCCAGGTGGTGGCCCAGGCGCTGACGGCGGCCTATCGCACCATCGACGGGCGGGTCTGCCACTCGATGCACGCCTATTTCATCCGCGGCGGCGACCCGAAGATCCCGATCCTGTTCAAGGTCGAGCGGGTGCGTGACGGCGGCACCTTCACGATGCGCCGGGTGGTGGCGCTGCAGCACGGCCAGCAGATCTTCAACCTGGCGGCCTCGTTCCAGGTCCCCGAGCCGGGGCTTGAGCACCAGATCGAAATGCCGGCGACGCCTGGCCCCGAAGGCTTGATGGACGAGGACGAACTGCGCGCGGCCGGCGGCGAGACCGAGCAGCGCCGCACCTGGCCGATCGAGGTGCGTCCGGTCGACCCGCCGCCCTACGGCAAGGCGCCGATCATGGATCCGAACCAATCGGTCTGGTTCCGGGCTCGCGATCCGCTGGGCTCGGACCCGATGGTCCACCAATGCGGCCTGGCCTACGCCACCGACATGACCTTGCTGGACACCTCGTTGCGCCCGCATGGGGTGGAGTGGAGTTCCGGGCGGCTGCAGGTGGCCAGCCTCGACCACGCCCTGTGGTTCCACCATCCGAGCGACTTCACGCAGTGGCACCTCTATGTGCAGGACAGCCCCTCGGCGTCCGGCGGCCGGGGCTTCAACCGCGGCTCGATCTTCTCGGCCGACGGCAAGCTGGTGGCCTCGGCCACCCAGGAAGCCCTGATCCGGTATAGATAGCGAGATCCTCCCCCGCTGGGGGAGGTGGCGCGCGCAGCGCGACGGAGGGGGCTCCGCGGCAAGAGTCGTAGTCCCCCCCCCCCC
>NZ_LMHT01000009.1:38896-48351 GCF_001429025.1 Phenylobacterium sp. Root700
AGCATCTGAACTCGCGAGATGGAGGCTCCGGCCTAGACCGTCGCCGGCTGCACCACGAAGCCCTTCCAGGTGTTCATGTAGTCCACGAAGGCCGGGCCGAGGCCTTCGGCCTGCAGGTGTTCGCGGGTCACCGGCAGGGCGATCGGGGTGAAGTCGGGGTCGGCGGCGACTTTCTGCGGATAGTCGTGGTGCAGGATGGCGGCGCGGCCGATCAGGACGTAGTCAGCGCCGTTCTCCAGGCATTGCCGGGCCGTTTGGGCGCTCATGATCTTGCCGGCCACGCCCAGGCGGACATTCCCGCGGTCGAGCTCGGTAAAGTAGGACATCAGGGTTTTGCCCTTGAACGCCTCTTCGTTCGGCTCCTTGGCCACGTCCCACAGCGACATGTCGAGATAGTCGATCTGGCCCCCGGTCATCAGCGCCTGGGCCAGGTCGCGGATCTCGGCCAGTTGAACGTCGAAGCGCTCGGGCGACAGCCGCAGGCCGAGGTTGAGGTCGGGCCGGCAACGGGCGCGGATCCCGGCGATGATCTCGTGCAGGATCCGGGCGCGGTTTTCCGGCGACCCGCCGTAGCGGTCGGTGCGGCGGTTGAGGGTCGGCGAGAGGAACTGGCAGATGATGTAGCCGTGCGCGCCGTGGATCTCGACGCCGTCGAACCCGGCCTTCTCGGCGCGGACGGCGGCGGCGACGAAGTCTTCCACCAGCTGCTCGACCTCGGCCAGGGTCAGGGCCCGCGAGCCGGTCTCCTCGTCTTCCGAGGGGCAGACCGGCGCCTCGCCGATCAGGTCCTTGGGCGAGCGCATGCCGGCGTGGTGCAGCTGGACGGCGGCGATGCTGCCGGCCGCCTTGATGGCCGCGGCCAGTCGGGTGAGGCCCGGCAGATGCTCGTCGCCGAACACGCCCAGCTGGCCGGGGAAGCCCTGGCCCTGGCGCTGGACGTGGGCGGCGCAGGTCATGGTCAGGCCAAAGCCGCCTTCGGCGCGGAAGGTCAGCCAGTGGAACTCGTCGTCCGACAAGGTCCCGTCCGGATGGCTCTGCAGGTTGGTCAGCGGGGCCAGCATGAAGCGGTTCTTCATGGCCGGGCCGCGGGTGAAGCTGAGCGGGGTGAACAGGTCGCTCATCAGACGGCTTCCACTTCGAAGGTCAGGCCGGCGTTCTTGTGCAGTCGGGCGATCAGCTTGTCGCCCATGGCCGCGCCGGGCACCCAGATCCCGCCGGGAACGTCGGCGGCTTCGGTGATCAGGCAGATGGCGGTCTCGGCGATGATCTTCGAGGTCGAGCCGTAGCCCGGATCCTTGTCGCCCTTCACGGCCACACGAACCTTGCGGCCGTCCTTGGCGATGCCGATGAACACCGCGTCGTAGAAGCCGGCCTCGCGCTCTTCCTTGCTGGGGCCCTCGCCCGGCTGCGGACCGGCGCCGGCGTCGGCGGCGAAGGAGGCCGGGGTGTTGGGATCGACCACCGACATCTCGTCATAGACGAAGTCGGTTCCATAGGCGTGGCCGAGCAGCAGGTTGGAGCGGTGGACGTTCTTGGTGTTGATCGCCGCCATCATGAAGGGGCCGACATCGGCGTTCATGTCGGGGTCGTGCTCCACCTTGTCGCCGCGCGGCTGTTCGGGACCCTTGAAGCCGGGCGTCAGGGCGAAGGGGTCGACCATCAGCGCGAACAGGCTGGGGTCCTTCTGGATCGCCGCCATGGTCGCCCGGCCGCTGGCCGCGGTGCCGCCCGACAGGCCGCCGCGCATGGCGCGCATCCGGCCCTTCACGCGCGGGACCACGTCGCCCAGCTGGGCCTTGGCGGTTTCCTGCGCGAAGAAGACGCCCAGCTCGAAGGGAATGGAGTCAAAGCCGCAGGAGAACACGATCCGCGCGCCGCTCTTCTTGGCCGCTGCCTCATGGGCGCCGATCATCTCGGCCATCCAGTTCGGCTCGCCCGACAGGTCCAGATAGTCGGTCCCCGCCGCGGCGCAGGCCGCGACCAGGTCCGAGCCGTAGAGTTGATAGGGGCCGACCGTGGTCAGCACCGCCTTGGTCGATGTGACCATCGCCTTGACCGAGGCCGCGTCGCCGGCGTCGGCGACGACCAGCGGGGTGTCCTGGGGCGCGCCGATCTCGTCGCGGACCGCTTGCAGCTTCTCCAGGCTGCGGCCGGCCATGGCCCATTTCACGTCGCTGCCGACCCCGTAATGCTTGGCCAGATGCTCGGCGACCAGGCGGCCGGTGAAGCCCGTCGCCCCATAGACGATGATGTCGAATTCCGCGGCCGGGTTCATGGCTCTCTCTCCCTGATGTCGCCCTTGAGGCTTGGCGCGACCTTGCCGGGATCGCGGCCCGCATGCAAACGCCTGTTTTAATCTTCCAGGGCCGTCTTGGCTCTTGCCCTTCCCCTTGGGAACCCGATCAAGTGGCGACGAATAACGCCGCGACGCGAACGCGCCGGCGCATGGGGAGATCGCCAAGTGACCCACGACGCGCCGGCCACCGGGCCTCGGCCGCTTTCTTCGCCGATGGTCCTCTCGTTCTCTACGGTCGCCCTGCCTCTGGGCGCCCTGGCGGTCGCCGTCGCGGTCTACCTTCCTCCCTATTTCGCCAGCCATCTGGGCGTCAGCCTCACAGTCATCGGCACGGCCTGGGCGGTGGTGCGGTTGCTGGATATCGGGGTCGATCCGGTGCTGGGCCTGGTCATGGACCGCACGCGCACCAAGTTCGGCCGCTATCGGGTCTGGCTGGCGATCGGGGCGCCGATCCTGATGATCGCGGTCTATGCGCTATTCGAGGCACCAGGCGGCATCGGCTCGGCCTATCTGATCGGCTGGCTGCTGATCTTCTATCTGGGCACGTCGATCCTCAGCCTGGGGCATTCGGCCTGGGCCGCGACGCTGGCCACCGACTATCATCAGCGATCGCGAGTGTTCGGGGTGCTGGCCGCCACCGGCGTCGTTGGCGCAGTGGTCGTGCTGCTGATCCCGATCCTGGCCTCGCGCATCGGCTGGAGCTCGGCGCAGGGCGTGCGCGCCATGGGCTGGTTCATCTTCGCCATGGTCCCGATCGTGGTGGGACTGGTCTGCCTCAAGACGCCGGAGCATATCGTCCGGCGGACCTCGACGGAGCACTTCAAGCTCCAGGACTATCTGGGCCTGATCACCAAGCCCGACCTGCTGCGGCTGTTTCTGGCCCAGATGGCGCTGACCCTGGGTCCGGGGTGGATGAGCGCGCTCTACATGTTCTTCTTCATCGACGCGCGGAAGTACTCGGCCGAGCAGGCCTCGGCCCTGTTGCTGGTCTATGTGGTGGCCGGCATCCTCGGCGCCCCGCTGACCGCGCGGCTGGCCATGAGGTTCAGCAAGCACCGCACGCTGATGGTCACCACCACCGCCTACGCCCTGGGCCTCTGCCTGGTGATGGTCACGCCCAAGGGGAGCGTGCTGGCCGCTCTGCCGGTGATGTTCTGGTGCGGTTTCATGGCCGCGGGCTTTGACCTGATGATCCGCGCCATGCTGGCCGACGTGGCCGACGAGGTGCGCCTGGAACAGGGTCAGGAGCAGCTCAGCCTGATCTATGCGCTGAACGCCCTGGCCACCAAGATCGCCGCGGCCTTCGCCATCGGCCTGACCTTCCCGCTGCTCGGCCGGCTCGGCTACAACGCGGCGGAAGGCGCGAGCAACACGCCGCAGGCGATCTTCAGTCTGGAGCTGGCCTTCATCGTCGGCCCGATCTTCTTCGTGATGCTGGGCGGCGCCTGCGTGCTCGGCTGGAAGCTGGACGCCACCAAGCACGCCGACATCCGCCGCCAGCTCGACGAGCGCGACGCTCTCTACGCCGAGGCGCCGATTCTGGAGAGCCTCAGCGGCGAGCCGGCCATCGCCGTCCTGGCCGGGGACGGCAAGGCCTGACGTCGGGTCAGAGTAGGCCGGGCGCCGAAACCGTGACAGCCTAAGCCGGCGGCCCGCCAGAGGCCCGCCCTGGGGAAGAGCGATGAGCGGCCTGATCCTGCATCACTACGAGACCTCGCCGTTCTCGGAGAAGGTCCGGCTGATGCTGGGCCTCAAAGGGCTGGCCTGGGATTCGGTGCAGGCGCCGGTGATCATGCCCAAGCCTGATCTAGTCCCGCTGACCGGCGGTTATCGCCGCATTCCGGTGCTGCAGATCGGCGCCGACATCTATTGCGACACCCAGGTCATCCTAGCCGAAATCGAGCGCCGCGCGCCTGCGCCGGCCGCGGTCTCGGGGGCCGCCTGGGCGGTCAATTTCTGGGCTGACCGGTCGTTCTTCGGCGTCACCGTGCCGATCATCTTCGGCGAGCTGGGCGATGCGACGTCCCAGGAGTTCATCGCTGATCGCGAGAAGCTGTCGGGGCGGCCGTTCAACATCGCGGCGATGAAGGCCGCCGCCGGGGTGATGCGGCCGCAGTGGCGCGCCCAGGCCGCCTGGATCGAAGAGGGGTTGGCCGGCGCCGACTGGCTGGGCGGCGCCGCGCCGGGTCTGGCCGACATCGCCGCCTATATGAACATCTGGTTCCTGGCCCGCAGCCTGCCGGACCTGGCCGACGAGTTGCTGAGCGGCTTTACGCGGACCCAGGCCTGGCGCCCGCGCGTGGCCGCCATCGGCCACGGCCAGCGGCGCGAGATCACCGCCGCCGCGGCGCTGGACGTCGCCAGGGCGGCGGAGCCCGCAGCGGCCCCCGCGCATGACGTCGCCGATCCGCTTGGCCTGTCGCCGGGAGTCTCGGTGGTCGTGGCGGCCGACGACTATGGCCGCGACCCCATCGCCGGGACCCTGGTCGCCGCGACCCGCGACCGCGTGGTCCTGGCCCGCGAGACGCCAGAGCTCGGCAAGACCCACATCCATTTCCCACGCGCCGGCTACATCGTCGGCAAGGCCTGAAGGAGCACCCTCATGGAAGACCGCATCAAGGTGGAGCTGAAGGACGGCGTGGCCGATGTCCGCCTGACCCGCGCCGACAAGATGAACGCCCTCGACGACGCCATGTTCTCGGCCCTGATCGAGATGGGCGAGCGGCTGAAGACCGAGAAGGGCGTCCGCGCCATCGTGCTGTCGGGCGAAGGCCGGGCGTTCTGCGCCGGGCTCGACATGGGCAATTTCGGCAAGATGGCGTCGGGCGAGCGCAGCGGCGGCAAGTCCTCGACTGGCGAGAGCCTGCTCACCCCCAACCGCACGCCCGGCGGTTCGAACCGCGCCCAGCACGCGGTGATGGTCTGGCGCGAGCAGACGGTTCCGGTGATCGCCGCCATTCACGGCGTGGCCTTTGGCGGCGGCTTCCAGCTGGCGCTGGCCGCCGACCTGCGGTTCGTCACTGCGGACACCCGCATGGCGGTGATGGAGATCAAGTGGGGCCTGGTGCCCGACATGGCCGGCATGGTGCTGATGAAGGGCCTGGTCCGCGACGACGTCGCCCGCGAGCTGACCTATACGGGACGGATCTTCGACGGCGAGGAAGCCGCGCGGCTGGGCATCGCCACCCGCGTCTGCGCCGATCCCCGCGCCGAGGCCCTGGCCCTGGCCGCCGAGATCGCCGGCAAGAGCCCGACCGCCATTCGCGGGGCGAAGCGGCTGCTCGACATGGTCGCCGACGCCGACCAGCACGCCATCCTGTTGGCCGAGAGCCATGAGCAGGGCGCGCTCATCGGCTCGCCCAATCAGATCGAGGCGGTGATGTCGAACATGCAGAAGCGCGCCGCGGTCTACGCAGATTGATGGTCACGCTCTATCACTGCACCGACGCCCGCTCGTTCCGCGCCCTCTGGACGCTGGAGGAGCTGGGCGTCCCCTATGAGCTGAAGCTGTTGCCGTTCCCGCCCAGGGTCCGCGCGCCCGAATATCTGGAGATCAACCCGCTCGGCACCATCCCGTTCTTCGTCGATGGCGAGACGCAGATGACCGAGTCGGCGGCCATCACGCAGTACCTGGCGACCAAGCATGGCGGGCCGCTGGCGGTGGAGCCCGATGACCCGGCCTATGGCGACTGGCTGAACTGGCTGCACCGGGGCGAGGCGACCCTGACCTTCCCCCAGACCCTGGTGCTTCGCTACACGCGGCTGGAGCCGAAGGAGCGGCGCAGCCCGCAGGTGGCCGAGGACTACGCCCGCTGGTTCATGGCGCGGCTGCGGTCGGTCGACGCGGCCCTGGAGCGCGGGGACTATCTGTGCGCCGGACGTTTCACCGCCGCCGACATCTCGGTCGGCTACGCGCTGCTGCTGGCCCGCACGCTGGGTCTGAACGAGCGTTTCAGCCCGGCGATCAACGCCTACTGGGAGCGGTTGGCGGCGCGCGAGGCGTTCGGGCGCGCGCAGGCGGCGCAGGCTGGTGAGGGCGCGCCGGACTGGCAGGGATAGCAGAGTTGCAGATCCTCCCCCGTTGGGGGAGGTGGCGCGCGCAGCGCGACGGAGGGGGCTTGCTGAAGGAGTCGTGGTCCCCCTCACCCGGCCGAAGAGGCAGGGAGCTCCCCCAGAGGGGGAGCATCTAGGCGGTGGCCCACTCGGCCAACACGTCGGCGTCGGTCTCTGTCGTTCTATCCCGCAACGCTTCGAACGCTTCCGGCTCCAGCAACCGTGACAGCGCCCAGACCGCCGCGCCGCGCACCAGGGGCGAGGGATCGGCGAGGTGTTCCTGCGCGATGGTCGCCAGCTCGAGATCTCCCGAATTGCCGATCGCGTAGAGGACGTTGCGGATGAACCGGTCGCGGCCGATGCGCTTGACCGGGTTCTTGGCGAACAGCGCGCGGAACGCCAGGTCGTCCAGTCGCGCGAGGTCGGCCAGCGACGGAGCCTTTAGCTCTTCCCGCGCCGTCAGCCGCATCTCGCGCGAGGCGCTGGCGAACTTGTTCCAGGGGCAGACCGACAGGCAGTCGTCGCAGCCATAGATGCGGTTGCCGAGCGCGGGGCGGAACTGCGCCGGGATCGGACCCTTGAGCTCGATGGTCAGGTAGGAGATGCAGCGCCGCGCATCCAGCTGATAGGGCGCGGGGAAGGCTTTGGTCGGGCAGACATCGAGGCAGGCCTGGCACTGGCCGCAGGAACCGCCGCTGGCCTCGTCAGGGGCCAGGTCCAGTTCGGTCAGGATCGAGCCCAGGAACAGCCAGGAGCCGAATTCGCGGCTGACCAGATTGGTGTGTTTGCCCTGCCAGCCGAGGCCGGCGCGTTCGGCCAGCGGCTTTTCCATCAACGGCGCGGTGTCGACGAACACCTTCAGTTCGCCGCCGAACCGCGAGACCAGCCAGCCGGCCAGCTGCTTCAGCCGTCCCTTGATCAGCTCGTGGTAGTCGTCGCCCTGGGCGTAGACCGAGATCACGCCCCGGCTCTTGTCGTTCAGGGCCTCCAGCGGGTCGTGGTCGGGGCCGTAATTGACGCCCAGCATGATCGCCGAGCGCGCGCCGTCCCACATGGCGGTCGGGTGGCGGCGGCGATCCTGGGTGTCGGCGATCCAGCCCATCTCGCCGTGCCGGTCGTTCTCGACGAACTGCGCCAGCCGGTCCGACGCCGCCCATTCGGTTCGCGCGTCGGCGAACCGGCAGACATCGAAGCCCAGCTCGGCGGCGCGTGCGCGGATCAGGTCTCTTGTGTGCGGATCAGAAGTCGAGATCGTCATAATGCGGCGCCGGCGCGAGGCCGGGCCAGCGATCGGCCAGCAGCGGCCGGAAGCACGGCCTCGATTTCAGCTTCATGTACCAGGTCTTGACCGCAGGGAAGTCGCGCCATGGCACGTCGCCGAAATAGTCGATGACCGAGAGGTGGGCCGCGGCGGCGAAATCGGCCAGGGACAGGCGTCGTCCGACCAGCCAATCACGCGACGAGAGCAGGCTTTCCACATAGGCCAGGTGGACCCGCAGGGCTTCGCGGCCCTGGCGCAGGCTGGCGAGATCCGGGGCGCCGAGGCCAAGCAGCCGCTTCTCCATCTTCTCGTGCAGGATGAAGCCGCCGACCTCGTAGTCGAATTTGCGGTCGAACCATTGCAGCAGGCGCCGGGCTTCGGCGCGCTCGGCGGCCTCGCGGCCCAGCAGCGGGGGTTCGGGGTGGGCCTCTTCCAGATAGTCGAGGATCGCGCGGCCTTCGCAGAGCACCAGGCGCTCGCGGCCGCCGCCCACGGTCAGCACCGGAGTCAGGCCGGACGCGTTCATCTTCACCAGGCTGGCGGGCCGCTCCCAATAGCGCACCTGCTCCTCGGCGAAGGGCAGGCGTTTTTCGCCCAGCGCCAGGCGAACCTGGCGGGAAGCGGGGTCGAGCGGGAAGTGATGAAGGGTGAGGTCGAGGCTCATGATGTCGCGGATATGCTCAAAGCTCCAAGAGCGGCCGCACCTGTTAAGGTCGCGTTTACCAGGCAGGTTTTCGTACGGAGAAAGTGACGCCGCCCGGCCTAAACGCGCGAAGCGCGGGCAAAGGCGCCTTCATGCGGCGCGGCGCGACCTTTCGGGTCGGCGTGGATGATGATGTCGGCGGCCGGGAACTCGGTCAGCACCCGGTTTTCGCAAGCGATGATCTTGTCGTGGGCCGCTTCCAGGCTCTGGTCCGGGTCGAGTTCGATCTGCAGCTCGATATAGACGAACGGGCCCGAGGCGCGGGTGCGCAGGCTGTGCACGCCCTTGATCGCCGGGTCGGCGCGGGCCAGCTCGACGATCCGGTCGCGCTCGGCGTCGGGCAGTTCGCGGTCCATCAACTGGTTGGAGGCCTCACGGAACACGCCCACGGCGCTCCAGATCAGCAACGCCGCGACGGCGAGGCCGGCCAGGGCGTCGACCTGGCCCCAGCCGAACAGCACGGTCGCGGCGATGCCCAGCAGCGCGATCATGTTGGAGGCGAGGTCTGAGGCGTAGTGGGCGCGGTCGCCGGCCACGGCGACGGAGGCCGTGCGCCGCAGCACCAGGGTCTGGGCGTAGATCAGGGCGCCGGTGAGGACGGTGGAGACCGCCATGACAATGATCGCCCACCCCTCGTTGGCGATCGGCTTGGGCGCGATCACGCCCATGATCGCCTCGCGCCCGATCAGGGCGGCCGAGGCGAAGACCAGGCCGGCCTGGACGAGGCTGGCGAAGGCCTCGGCCTTGCCGTGGCCGAACCGGTGCTCGGCGTCGGGCGGGGTGGTCGCGTAGCGGACCGCGAAGAAGGTCACCAGCGAGGCCAGCAGGTCGAGGCCGGAGTCGGCGGCGGAGGCGAGCAGCGCCACCGAGCCGCTGATCAGCCAGACCCCGCCCTTGATCGACACCAGCACGGCGGCCACGGCCACCGAGGCGAGCGTGATCTTGCGGGTCAGGGCGGCGGTCTGGTCGAGAGCCAGGCGAGGCGGAGCGGCGGCGGTCATGACGCCTGTCTAACCTCGCCGCGTCGGCAACCCCAGCGCGAACGACTCGCGAGGCCTTGCTTTCCTCCCCTGCGCAGCGGGGGAGGGGGACCGCGCGGCACGCGTGGTGGAGGGGGCGAGACCGGGCTCGGAGCGTGAGGC
>NZ_LMHT01000009.1:48364-177661 GCF_001429025.1 Phenylobacterium sp. Root700
GATGGGGGAGGAAAAGGACTACGCGGCTCGGCGCGGCGCCGGCCCCACATAGACCGACTGCGGCCGGATCAGGCGGCCGCCGGCGACCTGTTCGCGGGCGTGGGCGATCCAGCCGGCGACGCGGCCCATGGCGAAGACGCAGGTGAAGGCCGCGGGCGGGAAGGCCAGGGCCTCCAGCAGCAGGGCGGTGTAGAACTCGACATTGGTGTCGAGCGCCCGGTCGGGCTTTTGTTCCCTCAGGATGGCGAGCGCGGCGGCCTCGACCGCCTCGGCGAAGGCGATGCGGCCGGGGTGGCTGTTGGAGCCTTCGCTCATGCGGCGCACGGCGGTCTTCAGCGCGTCGGCGCGGGGGTCGCGCACCCGGTAGACCCGGTGGCCGAAGCCCATCAGCCGGTCGCCGCGCGCCAGGGCCTCTTCGATCCAGGCTCGGGCGTTTTCGGGCCGGCTGATTTCGTCCAGCATCTCGATCACCGGCCCGGGTGCGCCGCCGTGCAGCGGGCCTTTCAGCGCGCTGATCCCGCCCAGCACCGCCGAAGTCAGGCCGGCTCGCGTCGAGGCGATCACTCGGGCGGCGAAGGTCGAGGCGTTCAGGCCGTGGTCGCTGACCGTGACCAGATAGGTGTCGAGCGCATCGGCCTCGGCCTTGGTGGCCGACTTGCCGCGCAGCATCCGCAGGATGTCGGCGGCGTGGGTCAGGTTGGCGTCCGGGGCCACCGGCGCCTCGCCGGCCTGGGCGCGGACCACGGCGGCGGTGAAGACCGCCGGCGCCGCCAGAAGCCGCAGGGCCGTGGCCAGGTCGTCGCCATCGGCCAGCCGCGCGGTCAGGGCGCGCATGGCCTCGACCGGGGAGCGATCCAGCAGGCCGGTGTCGAGACCGGCGACCTCGGAGAACACCTCGACCCGGGCCGTGCCCAAGGCGGCGGTCAGATCGGTGGGCAGATCGTCGAAGAAGCCGTCGAACAGCAGGCCGGCGAGGTCTTCGAAACGCGTGCGGCCGGCCAGTTCGTCCAGCGAACGGCCGCGGATGATCAGCACCCCACGCTGGCCGTCCACTTCGGACATCACGGTGTGGGCGGCGACGACGTCTTCAAGGCCATCGGACATGGCGCATCTCCTCTTGCTCGCCGCGATATTTGCCTCCAAGCTGCATGCGTCAATCTTGATCAATATAATCAACGTATGACCGCCCAGAACGCCAAGCCCGCCGATTGGATCGCCGCCGACGAGGCCAGGTCGCGCCTGGGTGTGCGTCCTCAAACGCTCTACGCCTATGTCAGTCGGGGTCGGGTGCAGGTGCGGGCCGATCCGCATGATCCGCGCCGCAGCCTCTATCGCGCCGCCGACATCGCCTCGCTGGCCGATCGCAAGAGTCGCAGCCGCAAGGTCTCCGACGTCGCGACCGGGGCCATCGCCTGGGGCGAGCCGGTGCTGTCCTCGGCCATCACCACGGTGTCTGGCGGGAGGTTGTTCTATCGCGGCCGCGACGCCGTCGAACTCGCCGAAGCCGAGACCCTGGAGGCCGTGGCCCGGCTGCTGCGCGGCGGACATGGCGCGGCGCTCAAGCGCACCGACCGTCCGCAACCGCCGGAGGGCGGCGACATGCGCAGCCGCGCCTTTACCGCCCTGGCGGCTCGGGCCGGGACCGATCCGCCGGCGCGCGGCCGCAACCCCCTGGCCCTGGCCGTGGAGGCCGCGACCCTGCTGGACGTGTTGACCGACGCCATGGCCGGGCAGGTGGGGGGCGGGGCCATCGCCAACCGCCTGGCCCTGGCCTGGGGGCTTGGTCCCGGCGGGCCGGGGGCCGACCTGATCCGCAGGGCGCTGGTGCTGCTGGCCGATCACGAGCTGAACGCCTCGGCCTTCGCCGCGCGGGTGGCGGCCTCGACCGGCGCCTCGCTGGCGGCGGCCAGTCTGGCCGGATTGGCGGCGCTGTCGGGTCCGCGCCACGGCGGGGCGGCGGCGGCGATCCAGAGCCTGGCGCGCGAAGCGGCCCAGACCGGGCCACGCGCCGCCATCGCCGCGCGGCTGGCCGAGGATCGCCTGATCCCGGGCTTTGGCCATCAGCTCTATCCCGATACCGACCCGCGCGCCGAGGCGCTGCTGGAGCGGGTCGAGGCGACGCCGGAGATGGCGGGGCTGCGCTCGGCGGTGACGGCGATGACCGGCCTGCAGCCCAATGTCGACTTCGCCCTGGTGGCCATGGCCGACAGCCTGAAACTGCCGCAGGACGCGCCGTTCGCCCTGTTCGCGGTGGCCCGCTGCGCCGGCTGGATCGCTCACGCCATCGAGCAGGGCCAGACCGACCAGCTGATCCGGCCCCGCGCCCGCTACATCGGCGCTCTGGTGGGCTAGCCCTGGCGGCCGAGGCGATTCGCGGCCAATGCTCTCGTCAGGATTGCGGGAGACGACGAGATGCTGGGTGCGACCTTGCTGGGCTGGCTGATGCTGGCCCTGGTGCTGATCCTGGCCGCGGAGGCTGGCTACCGGATCCATCTATGGGCTCGAAAGCGCGTCAAAAACGAAGATGAAGACGATGCCGGATCTGGCTACGTGCTCAGCGCGGCGCTCGGCTTGCTCGGTCTGCTGATCGCTTTCGTGTTCGGCATGGCCGCCGACCGCTACGAGGGCCGCCGCCAACTGGTGCTGCAGGAGGCCAATGCGATCTCCACGGCGGTGCTGCGCTACGACCTGTTGCCCGAGCCGCACCGCACGCAGCTGATCCAAACCATGGCCGACTATGTGAAGGTCCGGCGCGAGTTCTTCGATTTCGGCGACGACATGGCCCAGGTGAAGGCGGCCGAGGCGCGCACCGACGAGCTGCAGGGCCAGATCTGGGCGGAGGCCGGCGCAGCGGTGCGCACGCCGCAGGGCGAGCCGCTGGTGAACCTGGTGATCAACGCCACCAACGAGATGTTCGACCTGGCGACGTCGCGTCACGCGGCGCTGGACGCCCGGGTGCCGGCCCGCGCGCTGCACGTGCTGATCCTCTACGCGATCGTGGCGGCGGCGATCATGGGCCACGGCCTGGCGCCGGGCGGTCGCCGGCACCTGGTCGCGACCTCGGGGCTCTTTGTGCTGGTGGCCATGGCGATCAGCCTGATCATCGACCTCGACAGCCCGCGCGTCGGCAGCGTCCGCGTGCCCCAGGCGCCGATGGAACAGGTCAGCGACCAGGTGGTGAAGATGGCGGCGAAGCTCAACTCGTCATCCTCCGGTCAGCCGCAGGCTGATCCGGGGGACCCAAGCTGAGTCTCAGAAGTGGCGAAGGCCGCTTGGGTCCCCCGGATCGCCTTTCGGCGACCGGAGGATGACGAGCTATTTTAGGCCCGGTGGTGCACGGCCTCTTCCTCGGCCAGCGGTCTGTCCAGGCGGCCGACCATCTCCTTGGGCACGACCTGCCAGAACTTGCCGAGGTGGCGGTCCCAGTCGCGCAGAATGCCGGCGGCGAAGGCTGAGCCGGTCTCGCGGGCGTGTTCCTCGACCAGGGCCTTCAGTTCGGCCTCCCAGGCGCGCGTCCCGATCCGCTGCACCACGACGCTGTCGGTGTTGAGCATGGTCAGGAAGCGGTCGTGCAGATCGAGCACGAAGGCCATGCCGCCGGTCATGCCGGCGGCGAAGTTGAAGCCGACCGGCCCCAGCACCACCGCGCGGCCGCCGGTCATGTATTCCAGCCCGTTGGCGCCCATGCCCTCGACCACGGCGGTCGCGCCGGAGTTACGCACCCCGAACCGTTCCCCCGCCAGGCCGGCGGCGAACAGCTTGCCGCTGGTCGCCCCGTAGAGGACGGTGTTGCCAAGGATGGCGTTGGTCTCCGGCGCCGCCAGCTGCGGCGAGGGTCGGATGATGATCGTCGCGCCCGACAGGCCCTTGCCGACATAGTCGTTGGCCTCGCCGGTCAGTTCGATGCGCAGGCCCTGGACCGCGAAGGCCCCCAGGCTCTGGCCGGCCGAACCCTTGAGCTGCACGGTCAGGTGTCCGGCCGGCAAGCCGTGCATCCCGAACCGCCGCGTGATGTGCGAGGAGGTCCGCGAGCCGATGGCCCGGGCGGTGTTCTGCACCGTGTAGGTCAGCTGCATCTTCTCGCCGCGTTCCAGCAGCGGGGCTGCGTCACGCACGATCTGGGCGTCCAGGGTGTCGGGCACTTCGTTGCGGCCCTCGACCGTGCAGTATGGCGCGTTGTGACCGGGGTCGGCCTTCACCAGCAGCGGGTTGAGGTCGAGGTCGTCGAGGTGTTCGCCGCCGCGCGAAACCTGTTGCAGCAGGTCGGTGCGGCCGACGATCTCGGTCAGCGAGCGGAAGCCCAGGCCGGCGAGGATTTCGCGGACCTCCTCGGCGATGAAGGTGAAGAGGTTGATCACCTTCTCCGGGCTGCCGGCGAACTTGTCCCGCAGCGCCTCGTCCTGGGTGCAGACCCCGACCGGGCAGGTGTTGGAATGGCACTGGCGCACCATGATGCAGCCCATGGCGATCAGGCTGGCGGTGCCGATGCCGAACTCCTCGGCGCCCAGCATGGCGGCGATGACGATGTCGCGGCCGGTCCGCATGCCGCCGTCGGCCCGAAGGCGGACCGAGTGGCGCAGGTTGTTCAGGGTTAGGACCTGGTTGGCCTCCGACAGCCCCATCTCCCAGGGGCCGCCGGCGTACTTGATCGAGGTCTGGGGCGAGGCGCCGGTGCCGCCGACATTGCCGGAGATCAGGATCACGTCGGCCTTGGCCTTGGCCACCCCGGCGGCGATGGCGCCGATGCCGGTCATGGCGACCAGCTTCACGCAGACCCGGGCGTCCGGGTTGATCTGCTTCAGGTCGTAGATGAGCTGGGCCAGGTCCTCGATCGAATAGATGTCGTGGTGCGGCGGCGGGCTGATCAGCATCACCCCGGGCGTCGCGTGGCGGAGCTTGGCGATCAGTTCGGTGACCTTGAAGCCGGGCAGCTGGCCGCCCTCGCCGGGCTTGGCGCCCTGGCTGACCTTGATCTCAATCTCGCGGCACTGGTTCAGGTATTCGGCGGTGACGCCGAACCGGCCCGAGGCGATCTGCTTCACGGCCGAGTTCGGGTTGTCGCCGTTGGGCAGCGGCTTGTAGCGGGCCGGGTCCTCGCCGCCCTCGCCGGAGACGCTCTTGGCGCCGATCCGGTTCATGGCGATGTTCAGCACGCCGTGCGCCTCAGGGCTCAAGGCGCCCATGCTCATGCCGGGCGTCAGGAAGCGCTTGCGGATTTCGTTGACGCTCTCGACCTCGTCCAGCGCCACCGGGCGGGCGGCGGAGCGCAGGTCCAGCAGGTCGCGCAGCTGGATGGTCGGCATCCGGCGCATGCCCTCGGAGAAGGCCTTGTAGGTTCCGTAGTCGCCGGTGTCGCAGGCCCGTTGCAGGGTGTGGATCATCCGCGCCTCGAAGGCGTGGCTCTCGCCCGAGCGCCGCGCCTTGTAGAAGCCGCCGACCGGCAGGCTGATGGCCGAGGCGTCCCAGGCCTTGCGGTGCAGTTCGACCGCCTTGGCCTCGAGACCCGCCAGGCCGATGCCCGAGATGCGCGAGGGCATGCCGGGGAAGAACTCGGCGACCAGCGCGCGCGACAGGCCCACGGCCTCGAAGTTGTAGCCGCCGCGATAGGAGGAGATCACCGCGATCCCCATCTTGGCGATGATCTTCAGCAGCCCGCCCTCGATGGCGTGCTTGAAGTTCGTGCAGACGTCGCGGAGCGACAGCTCGCCGGTCAGGCCGCGCTCCAGCCGGTCCTGGAAACTCTCCTGGGCCAGATAGGCGTTGACCGCCGTGGCCCCGACCCCGACCAGCACCGCGAAATAGTGGGTGTCGAGGCACTCGGCCGAACGGACGATGATCGAGACGTAGGAGCGCAGGCCCTTGGCCACCAGCCAGGCGTGGACCCCGCCGGTCGCCAGGATCATCGGCAGGGCTACGCGCTCGGGACTGCAGGCTTCGTCGCTGAGCACGATGGTGGCGCAGCCGCGCAGGGCGGCGTCCTCGGCCTCGGCGCGGATGCGGTCGAGATTGGCGCGCAGGGCGTCGCCCGGCCGGCTCTCCGGCGCCGGGATCGGCATGGTGCAATCGATGACCGCGACGTTCTTCTCGCCGATGAACTCGACGATGCGCTGGTACATGCCGGTGGTCAGGACCGGGCTTTCCATCACGAAGACGTCGGTCTGGGCCTCCTCCTGGGCCAAGATGTTGCCGAGGTTCTTGAACCGGGTCTTCAGGCTCATCACCGAGGTTTCGCGCAGGCTGTCGATCGGCGGGTTGGTCACCTGGCTGAAGTTCTGCCGGAAGAAGTGCGACAGCGGCCGGTACTGGTCGCTGAGCACCGCCAGCGGGGCGTCGTCGCCCATCGAGCCGACGGCTTCCTTACCGTCCTCGACCATCGGGGCGAGGATCAACTCGATGTCCTCCAGGCTGAGGCCGGCGGCGGCCTGGCGGCGGACCAGCTCCTCGCGGCCATAGGCGCGCGGCTCGGGACCGGGCGCGATCTTGGTCTCCAGGTCGGTCATGTTGCCGAGCCACTGGTCGTAGGGGTGGCGTCCGGCCAGGTGGTCGATGATCTCGTCCTCGCCGTAGAGCCGGCCCTCGGCCAGATCGACGGCCAGCATGCGGCCGGCGGCGATGTGCGACTTCTTGACGATCCGCGACTCGTCGATCCGGCACATGCCGGCCTCCGAACCCATGATCAGCAGGCCGTCGTCGGTATAGGTCACCCGCAGCGGGCGCAGGCCGTTGCGGTCCTTGCCCGCCACCACCCAGCGGCCGTCGCTGGCGCAGATGGCGGCCGGCCCGTCCCAGGGTTCCATCACCGCGTTGCAATAGGCGTAGAGCGCCTTGTGCGCCGGCTTGATCTGCTCGTTGGAGCGGGCGTTCCAGGCCTCGGGCATCAGCAGGGCCTTGGCCATCGGGGCGTCGCGCCCGGCGCGGACCAGCACCTCGAAGGTGTTGTCGAGCGCCATCGAGTCCGAACCGTGCGGGTCCTGGATGACCGGCTTCACGTCGTCGCCCAGTTCCCCGAAGGCGTCGGCCGCCATCCGGATCTCGTGGGACTTCATCCAGTTGACGTTGCCCTTCTTGGTGTTGATCTCACCGTTGTGGGCCAGCATCCGGAACGGCTGGGCCAGCCGCCATTCAGGGAAGGTGTTGGTCGAATAGCGCTGGTGGAAGATCGCCACGGCGGCCGAGAACCGCTCGTCGCGCAGGTCGGGATAGAACTCGTCGATATGCTCGGCGAGGAACATGCCCTTGTAGATCAGCTGCCGGGCCGAGAACGAGCACAGGTAGAAGTGCTGGATGCCGGCGGCGGCGACGCGCTTTTCGATGCGCTTGCGGCACAGGAACAAC
Organism: Phenylobacterium sp. Root700; assembly: GCF_001429025.1. Taxonomy (GTDB): domain Bacteria; phylum Pseudomonadota; class Alphaproteobacteria; order Caulobacterales; family Caulobacteraceae; genus Phenylobacterium. Next base: position 55,700 of record NZ_LMHT01000009.1, read on the forward strand.
GCCCGCTCCAGCGGCTCGCCCGACAGGCCGGGCGGCGGCGAGAGCATGATCTGCTCGATCTCGGGGCGGGTGGCGTTGGCCTTCTCGCCGATCACCGAGGTGTCGACCGGCACCTGGCGCCAGCCATAGATGTAGAAGCCGAACCGCAGGGCCTCGGCCTCGACGATGGTCCGCGCGGCCTCCTGGGCCGACAGGTCGTTGCGCGGCAGGAACACCTGGCCGACCGCGATCGGGCCGGGGCGCAGGGTGTGGCCGATCCGGGTCACCTGGTCGGCGAAGAAGTCCTGCGGCACCGATAGCAGTACGCCCGCGCCGTCGCCGGTCTTGCCGTCGGCGTCGACCGCGCCGCGGTGCCAGACGCTCTTCAGCGCGCGCAGCGCCAGTTCGACGACTTCACGGCGCGGCTTGCCGTCCAGGGCGCAGACCAGCCCGACTCCGCAGGCGTCGCGCTCGTCGCCGGGGCTGTAGGCGTGACCGTCGATAAGGGCGGCGCGGTTCTGCGCATATCGGTCCAGATCCTCGCTCACCCCGGCGAAGGCCGGGGCCCAGGCTGAGGTTTGGTTCTGCATCGCCTGCGTGGTTTCGAGGTCGCTTGGGTCCCGGCCTTCGCCGGGATGAGCGGGGGAGAGGTGGTCGCTCATATTGATCACTCCGCGGCCAGCAGCGCGCGCTGCGAAAGGTGTTCGTGGATGGCGTCGGCGGCGTCGCGGCCGTCGCGGATGGCCCAGACCACCAGGGAGGCGCCGCGCACGATGTCGCCGGCGGCGAACACGCCGGGCAGGCTGGTCTGCATGGTCTTGAAGTCGGCCTTCAGCGTGCCCCAGCGCGAGACCGCCAGGTCGGGGGCGTCGAACTGCTGGGGCAGGTTTTCGGGGTCGAAGCCCAGCGCCTTGATCACCAGGCCGGCGGGCAGCTCGAAGTCGCCGCCTTCGATTTCCTCGGGCGCCGAGCGGCCGGTGGCGTCGGGCGGACCCAGCCGCATGCGCGCGGCGCGCACGCCGGCGGCGCGGTCGGCTTCGCCCAGCACGGCGCGGGGCGCGGCCAGCCATTCGAAGACCACGCCTTCCTCCTCGGCGTGGCCGACCTCGCGCACCGAGCCCGGCATGTTGGCGCGGTCGCGGCGATAGAGGCAGGTGACGGACTTGGCGCCCTGGCGCACGGCGGTGCGCACGCAGTCCATGGCGGTGTCGCCGCCGCCGACCACCACCACGTCGCGTCCGGCGGCGTTCAGCTCGCCGCTCTCGAAGGCCGGAACCTGGTCGCCCAGGCCGGTGCGGTTCGACGCGATCAGATAGTCCAGGGCCGGGGTGACGCCGGCTGATCCCGCGCCGGGCAGGGCCAGTTCACGGGCGGCGTAGACCCCGGTGGCGATCAGGACGGAGTCGTGCTGCTGGCGCAATTGCTCCAGCGAGGCGTCGCGGCCGACCTCGAAGTTCAGGCGAAATTCGATCCCGCCCTCGGCCAGCCGGCGGGTGCGGCGCTCGACCACGTCCTTCTCCAGCTTGAAGCCGGGGATGCCGTAGATCAGCAGGCCGCCGGCCCGGTCATGGCGGTCATAGATAGTGACCTCATAGCCGCCCTCGCGCAGCCGCTCGGCGGCGGCCAGGCCGGCCGGGCCCGCGCCGATCACGCCGACCGACTGGCCACGCGGCTTGCCGGCGACCAGCGGTCGAACCCAGCCTTCTTCCCAGGCCTTGTCGGTCAGGTAGCGCTCGACCGCGCCGATGGTGACGGTGCCGTGGCCCGACTGCTCGATGGTGCAGGAGCCTTCGCACAGCCGGTCTTGCGGGCAGATGCGGCCGCAGATCTCCGGCATCGAATTGGTCGCCTGGGAGAGCGCGTAGGCCTCTTCCAGCCGGCCCTCGGCGGTCATCCGCAGCCAGTCGGGGATGTTGTTATGGAGCGGGCAGTGGGTCTGGCAGAACGGGATGCCGCATTGCGAGCAGCGCGACGCCTGCTCGCTCGCCTTGGCGTCGATGAAGTCGGCGTAGATTTCGTGGAAGTCGCCTGAGCGCGCTTCGGCCACCCGCTTGGCCGGGGTGGTCCGCTGGACCGTCGTGAACTTCAGCATCCGCTCGGCCATGGCCGCACCCTCCACGCCCAAACCTCGGGCGAAGGCGTTCTAGACGCGAAATCAGGGTCGCGAAACGGCATGGTCAAATAGTGAGACTAATATGCGCAGATCGGTCGCGACGCGTGGCGACAGGGAGTTCCGCTCTCGACAATTAGTCCATAAATGGGATGAACGTGAAATTTACCCTGTTCACGGCCCCTGTTCGTCCATCTTCGCCCAAAGGAGTCGCCCGTGCCGGATTGGATCGCCGCCGTCATTCTTGGTCTTGTCGAAGGCCTGACGGAGTTCATTCCGGTGTCTTCGACGGGCCACCTGCTGCTGACCAAGAAGCTGCTCGGCCTGCCCAGCGGGTTCTGGGACACCTTCAGCGTGATGATCCAGCTGGGCGCGATCCTGGCTGTGGTGGTGATCTATTTCCAAAGGCTGTGGGGGGTGTTCGTCCGCCTGCCCAGCGATCCCAAGGCGCGCTGGTTCGCCGCCAGCGTGGTGCTGTCGGTGATCCCGTCGATGGCCGCGGCCTTCTTCGCCCACGACTTCATCAAGAGGGTGCTGTTCGAGAGCGCCGAACTGATCTGCGTGATGCTGATCCTGGGCGGGATCATCCTGCTGTTCGCCGATCGCTTCGCGCCCGCGCCCAAGGAGGACGACGCGATGCAGCTGTCCTGGAAGCGGACGCTGGGGATCGGGTTCTGTCAGTGCCTGGCCATGGTGCCCGGCGTGTCGCGTTCGGGCGCGACCATCGTCGGCGGCATGTATCTGGGCATCGACCGGCGGGCGGCGGCGGAGTTTTCGTTCTTCATGGCCATTCCGACCATGGTCGGAGCCTTCGTCCTCGATTTCTGGGAGAACAAGGACGTGCTGACCGGCGACAATCTGGGGATCATCGCCCTGGGCTTCGTGGTCAGCTTCGTGTCCGGCGTGGTTGTGGTGCGGACCATGCTCGACTTCATCAACCGCTACGGCCTGGCGCCATACGGCTGGTGGCGGATCGCAGTCGGGGTGATCGGCCTAGGCGTGCTGGCCCTAGCCTAGGCCAGCGCCAGATGTTCCCCCGCTGGGGGAGCTCCCGGCCTATTGGCCGGGTGAGGGGGCCACGGCTTCTTCAGTAAGCCCCCTCCGTCGCGCTGCGCGCGCCACCTCCCCCAGCGGGGGAGGATCTGCGGTGTGCCAGCTTAGGCCGCTGGAGCCACTTGATCGGCGAACTGGCCGCCCTTGCGGAAGCGGTAGAGATAGGTCGGCAGGATCGCCTCGGCGCTGATCGGGTTGGTCACGCCCAGGTCGGCCAGGCCGGGCAGAGCCGGATCAACCACATTGTCGCTCTTCAGCAGCTCGACCTGGCCAGACGTGATCGGCGGGGCGATGGGGGTGAAGAGGGCGATGGGGGCCATCAGCTTGCCCAGCATTCCGGCGACTTGGAATGACAGAGGAACGATGCCCCGACGCCGGCCGGTTTCGGCTAGGACCAGTTCCAGAACTTCGCGGCCGGTATAGACGCCAGGTCCGCCCAGCTCATAGGTGCGGCCGGCGCAGGTCGGATCGACCACAGCCGTCGCCGCCGCGCGCGCCACGTCGCCGATGAACACCGGTTGCAGTCGCGTGGCGCCGCCGACCAACGGCAGGACCGGGCTGAACACCGCCATCTGGGCGAACTTGTTGAAGAAGCTGTCGCCCTGGCCGAACACCACCGACGGCCGCAGGATCACGGCGCCTGGGAAGGCTTCGCGGGTCACGACCTCGCCCTGGCCCTTGGAGGCGATGTAGTCGCTGGGCGACTCCGGGTCCGCCCCGATGCCCGAGATCAGCACCAAGCGCTCGACACCAGCCTCGCGGGCGAGGCGGGCGACATTGGCCGCGCCTTCGACATGGAGCTTGCCGAACTTCTGGCGGCCCGTCTCATAGAAGGCCCCGACGGCGTTGACGCAGGCCTGGGCCCCGCGCAGCGCCCGGCGCACCGAGGCCTCGTCGCGGATATTGGCCTGGACCACCTCGACCTGACCGACATCGCCCATCAGGCGCATGGTGTGGGCCAGGTGCGGTTGGCGAACGGCGACGCGGATGCGCAGGCCGCGCTTGGCGAGCGCCCGCACAATCTGAGTTCCGATAAAGCCCGATCCGCCGAAAACCGTGACCAGATCCTGCATGTCGTCCGCCTGCGAATAAAAAGCGCTGAAAACGAAGGGGTTTGGAGCCGCTCGGATAGACGATGCAGCCCCGCGCCGCAATGCGACTTACATATCTCGCAATGAGGGCGTTGACCGTGAACAGGCGGCGCCCTAAGAGACGCCCCTCGCGCGATCCAAAGCGGGTCGGGCCCAGGTGGCGGAATTGGTAGACGCGCTGGCTTCAGGTGCCAGTGGCCGTAAGGTCGTGGAGGTTCGAGTCCTCTCCTGGGCACCATCCCTTTCCAAGGGATGGTGTTCGTAGTTTTCTTAGCGCCAGCAGATGTCTGGCGCCCGGCGCGCCGTAAGAAGCCGCAGTATCCATTGAAATCCGCAAGGCGGAACGAGGCGAGCTTCAGCGCGCTTCATTTCCCGGTTCTTCGGATCGGTCAGGCCCGGTCCTTTCCTGGGGACCGTCCCTCTCTCTATATAGGAGAGAGACAAGTTCAGTTCGGAGCGAGAGGCCCATGGCCAACTACCTGCATATGGGCGACCTTCCCGACGGCGTCCTCGACGGCGCCGAGGCCGTCGCGATCGACTCCGAGACCATGGGTCTGGCGCTGGGGCGCGATCCGCTCTGCGTGGTCCAGCTGTCCGACGGTAAGGGCGACGCCCACATCGTCCAGCTCGATCGCTCGACCTATGACGCGCCCAATCTGAAGCGGCTGCTGACCGATCCGGAGGTCGTGAAGATCTTCCATTTCGGCCGCTTTGATATCGCCATGTTCCACCTGCACCTTGGGGTGGTGACCGCGCCCGTCTACTGCACCAAGATCGCCTCCAAGCTGGCGCGGACCTATACCGACCGTCACGGCCTGAAGGACGTGACCAAGGAGCTGATCGGCGTCGACATGTCCAAGGCCCAGCAGAGTTCCGACTGGGGAGCGACCACGCTCTCGCCCGAGCAGCAGGCCTATGCCGCCTCGGACGTGCTGCATCTGCACGCCCTGCGGACCAAGCTGGACGCCATGCTGGTCCGCGAGGGCCGCGACGGCCTGGCCCGCGCCTGTTTCGAATTCCTGCCTCACCGCGCCCTGCTCGACGTCAGAGGCTGGGAAGAGGTCGACATCTTCTCCCATTCGTGAGGCCGGCATGACCGCCGTCGCCCTGCCCGAAGCTCCGCAGATCCGAAGCGACTTCGAACGCTGGCGTCGGCGCTCGCGGCTGATTCGCAAGCTGCGGGTGATCCTGCCGGCGACGATCGGCGCGATCTTGATCAGCATGCTGGGTTTCGTGGCGCAGACCACGTTCCTGGGACGCGACGCCGCGCCGGCCAAGGGCGACGCGCCGATCGAACTGGTCAATCCGCGCTTCGTGGGCAAGGACGACAAGGGCCGCGCCTTCGTCATCACCGCCGCCTCGGCCGAGCGGGATGAAAGCGACTATCAGCGGGTGCTATTGAAGGACCCGTCGCTGGTTCTCGACGCCGAGGGCATCAGCCCGAGCAAGGTGACGGCCAAGACCGGGGTCTATAGTGAGGATCGGCGGGTGTTGAACCTGGATGGGGGCGTCAAGATGAGCGGCAGCAATGTCGACTTCGACACCGCCAGTTCGATATTCAACACCGCGACGGGCGAACTGGAGGGCCAGGGACAGATCTCTGGCGTCGGATCGCTTGGCGAAATCACCGCAAAGTCCTATGGCGTGTACGACAAGGGTGAACGCCTGGTCTTCAAGGGCGGGGTGCGCGGACGCCTCGATTCGAAGTAGAGCTTGAGCACTCGAACTTTGGCGTTGGGCTTCCCAGATGGGCTTCATGAGCATGAGCGGGCTTGAAATGACGAAGCTGGTGGCCGTTGCGGTCCTCGCCTTGGGCCTGGCCGGGCCTGCTGCGGCGCAGCTCGCCCAGAATTCCGACGCCCCCGTGGATATCACCGCTGACGCGCTGGAGGTGGTCAACACCCAGTGCCTGTCGATCTGGAGCGGGTCGGCCGAGGCGCTGCAGGACCGCACCCGCCTGCGGGCCGATGTGCTGAAGACCTACAACGCCAAGGGCGCCGCCCGCCCGAACGGCCAATCGGCCCCCTGCGGCGCGCTCGAACGCATGGAAGCGATCGGTAACGTCTATTACGTCACCCCGCAGCAGCGGGTGCGCGGCAACAACGCCAACTACGACGTGACCTCCGAGAAGATCGTCATCACCGGCGACGTGGTCGCGGTGTCCGGCCAGAACGTGATCCGCGGCGACCGGCTGACGGTGAACGTGGCCACCGGCGACGCCCAGATGGAGTCCGGCGCCAAGGGGCGCGGCAAGGCCCGCCCCCGCGCCGTCATCTATCCGAACCAGCAAACGGCGGCCCAGCCCGCCCCGCGACGTTAGGCGCGCCCTTGAAACCGGAACGCTTTGAGTCGCTTCCGGCCCTCGCGGGCCAGGGATTGGTCGTCGATAACGTCGGCAAGTCGTTCCGGGGCCGCCCGGTCGTGAAGGGCGTCTCGCTGCGCCTGGCGCGCGGCGAGGTCGTGGGCCTGCTCGGCCCTAACGGCGCGGGCAAGACCACCTGTTTCTACATGATCACCGGCCTGATTCCGGCCGACTACGGCTCGATCTATCTGGACGGTGAGAACATCACCCGCCAGCCGATGTACCAGCGCGCCCGCATGGGCGTGGGCTACCTGCCGCAGGAAACCTCGATCTTCCGGGCCATGACGGTCGAGGAAAACGTGATGGCGGTGGTCGAGCTGCGCGAGCGCAGCCAGTCGCGCGCCAAGGCCACGGTCACCGAGCTGCTCGGCGAACTGCGCATCGAGCACCTGCGCAACTCGCCGGCCATTTCACTGTCGGGCGGCGAGCGTCGCCGGGTCGAGATCGCCCGCGCCCTGGCCAGCGAGCCCTCGTTCATGCTGCTGGACGAACCCTTCGCCGGGATCGATCCGCTGGCCATCGCCGACATCCGCGAGGTGATCACCTACCTCAAGGGCCGCGGCATCGGCATCCTGATCACCGACCATAATGTCCGCGAAACCCTGGACATCATCGATCGCGCCTCGATCATCGCCTCGGGCGAGTTGCTGTTCGAAGGCACCCCCGACCAGATCGTCGACGACCCCGAGGTCCGCCGCGTCTATCTCGGCGACCACTTCGGCTAAGGTCTACGCCGCCGACGCCGCGTTCTTGGCGGCGTGGCGTCTGTGCTCGGCCTCGATCTTGGCGCGCCAGCGGGCGCGCAGCACGGCGGGGCGTTCGGGGTAGCGTTCCTCTAGGAACTCGGCGCCCGCCACTCGGTCGGTGCGGAAGTTGCGGAAGTCGGCGCGCAGCTCGCACCAGCCCACCAGCAGCCGCACCGTCTCATGATAGCCCACGGTGATCGGCCAGATGGTCCGTTGGCTGGCCCGGTCTTGTTCGTCGCGATAGTCGAGGGTGATCTTGCGGCCGCCGCGGATCGCCGCGCGCACCTGGCCCATGTCCAGCCGGTCGGGTTCGACCTGACGCCAGGCGGGCACGGCCCGGCCGGTGGGTTCGAGCACGAAGGGGCGCAGGCGTTCGGGCACCGAAACGGCGATCTTGGCGATCAGGTCCTGGGCGGCGCGCGCCAGCGCCGGGTCGCCGCGCGTCGCCACCCATTGGGCGCCCAGCACCGCGGCCTCGATCTCGTCGGGGGTCAGCATCAGGGGCGGCAGGTCGAAGCCCTGGTCCAGCACATAGCCCATCCCGGCCTCGCCGCGGATCGGCACCCGCTGGCCCATCAGGGTGGCGATGTCGCGATAGATCGTGCGCTTGGAGGTCTCCAGCTCCTCGGCGATCTTGTCGGCGGTGATGGGCGCGCGCGCGCGCCGCATGATCTGGATGATCTGGAACAGGCGGTCGGCGCGTCGCATGGAAAGCCGCTTCATGAAGGAGAGCATCGCCGGTCGATGCTGACAGCATGGTGGCAGCAGCGCGCGCCTAAGCCAACAGGGTCGTTTCAAGCGGAGAGACCCTGATGATCACGCTCTACGGATTTGGCGAGAATTTCGGCCTTCCCGAAGTCAGCCCCTATGTCACCAAGGCCGAGGTCCAGCTGCGGCTCTCGGGCCTGCCCTATGTCAAGGAAACCACCGGGCCGCAGTCTTCGCCCAAGGGCCAGTTGCCGTGGATGGACGACGACGGCGAGCTGATCGCCGACAGCCACTTCATCCGCCTGCACCTTGAACGGAAATACGCGATCGACTTCGACGAGGGGCTCGGCGTCGTCGAACGCGCCCAGGCCTGGGCGCTCGAGCGGATGGTCGAGAACCACTTCGCCTGGACCTTGATCCATATGCGCTGGCTGACGCCGGAGAACTTCGCCAAGGGCCCGGCCCATTTCTTCGACCAACTGCCCCCGACCGTTCAGGAGGACGTGCGCCGCGCGGCCCTGGGCCAGGTGGCCGAAAACGTTCGCGCCGTTGGAATCGGCCGTCACTCCGAGGCCGAGATCCTGGCCCTGGGCACGCGGTCGCTGGCGGCCCTGTCGGCGCTGCTGGGGGACAAGCCGTTTCTGATGGGGCTGCGCCCAACCAGCGTCGATGCGGCGGCCTTCGGCGTGTTGGCCGGCGTACTGACGCCGTTCTTCGACGGCCCGCTGCGCGACCGCGCCATGACCTTCGGCAACCTGACCGCCTATGTTGATCGCATGATGGCCGGGATCTATCCGGAGTTCGCCTGGACGCCGCTGCGCCATCCGGCCCAGCCGGTCGCGGCGTGACAAATCGATCCCGCCGCAAAGCTTGTTCGCGGAAGTTAACTAATCGGTGGGGGAAGCTCGCCTAGCTTGGACGCAAGATTCAGGCCAGGAGGCGGATTTGGCGCTCGGCGCGCGTTTGGAGCTTCGTCAGGGGCAGGGGCTGGTCATCACGCCCCAGCTGCAGCAGGCTATCAAGCTGCTGCAGCTCTCCAATATGGAGCTCGAGGCCTATGTCGAGGGCGAGCTGGAGCGCAATCCGCTGCTCCAGCGCGACGAGCGCGAATCAGAGGCGGACCGCGAGGAAGCGCCTCGTGACTCGGAAGATTTTTCCGCTGAGCACCTTTCCGACCACGCCGCGGCGGCCGACATGGATGTCAGCCATGACCAGGCCTCGCCCGGCGAGCACGCCACCGGCGACGCCCAGGAAGCCCAGCACGCCGGCGGCGCCATCGATTGGTCCAAGGCCGGCAAGGGCGGCGGCGGGTTCGAGGATTCCGACGACTTCGAAGGTCGCCTGACCCGCGAGAAGACGCTCAGCGAACATCTGCACGACCAGCTCTCCGTGGCCGGCCTCTCGCCGAGCCAGGGCGTGATCGCCGCCGTGCTGATCGATTCGGTCGACGAGGGCGGCTATCTGCGCTGCGACCTAGTCGAGACCGCCGAGCGCCTGGGCTGCGAGCTCAGCGCGATCGAAGAGGTGCTGACCAGCCTTCAGGGCTTCGAGCCGACCGGGGTCTTCGCCCGCGACGTGCGCGAGTGCCTGATGATTCAGCTCAAGGAAGTCAACCGCTGCGATCCGGCCATGGTCGCCCTGCTCGACAATCTCGACCTGCTGGCGCGCCGCGACATGAACGCCCTGCGCAAGATCTGCGGCGTCGACGAAGAAGACATGCGCGAGATGGTGGCGGAGCTGCGCGCCCTGACGCCGCGTCCCGGCGCGGCTTTCGGCGGCGAACCCAGCCAGCCGGTGGCCCCGGACGTCTTCGTGCGCGAGGGCCTGGGCGGCCTCTGGCACGTGGAGCTCAACACCGACACCCTGCCCAAGCTGCTGGTCGACCAGCGCTATCACGCCCGCGTCTCCAGCGGCGCGCGGACAGATCAGGAAAAGGTCTTCGTCGCCGACTGCATGGCCTCGGCCAACTGGCTGGTGAAGAGCCTGGACCAGCGAGCCAAGACCATCCTCAAGGTCGCCAGCGAGATCGTCCGTCAGCAGGACGGCTTCCTGGCCTTCGGGGTCGAACATCTGCGGCCGCTGAACCTGAAGACCGTGGCCGACGCCATCGGCATGCACGAATCCACCGTCAGCCGGGTGACCTCGAACAAGTACATCACCACCCCGCGCGGCATGTTCGAGCTGAAGTTCTTCTTCACCTCGTCGATCGCCTCCAGCTCGGGCGGCGAGGCCCACTCGGCCGAGAGCGTGCGTCACAAGATCAAGCAGCTGATCGAGACCGAACGCAGCGACGTCGATGTGCATTCCGACGACCGCATCGTCGACATCCTCAAGGAAACCGGCGTCGACATCGCCCGGCGCACCGTGGCCAAGTACCGCGAGGCGATGCGCATCCCGTCCTCGGTCGAGCGACGGCGTATGCTGAAGGAAACCGCCTAGGCCGCAGGGCGGCCAGCCCTGGAGCGAGACATGCCGACCAAGCCGGTTCCGTTCGAGAAACTCCATAAGGACGGCTCGTTGTGGGCGCGCGGCCAGACCCTGGACGACCTGCCGACCGGCTACTGGGAATGGTTCCGCAAGGACGGGACGAAGCTGCGCTCGGGTCACTTCGAGCGCGGCGAGCAGGTCGGCGAGTGGACGACCTATGACCGCACGGGCGCGGTCTACAAGGTGACCACGATCAAGTAGCTTGAGGCAGGATCGACCCGCCATCTGAGCCCTTTCCGAGAAATTCTGTCTTGAGGATCGCGGCCGGCGGGCTAGGAGAGCGCGTGATCAGCTTTCAATCCGTCGGCAAGACCTTCGCCCGCGCGCCTGCGCCGGCCCTGGTCGGTGTCAGTCTAGAGATCGCGCCGGGCGAGGTGTTCGGGGTGATCGGCCAGTCGGGGGCGGGCAAGTCCACCCTGATCCGGCTGATCAACGGCATCGAGCGGCCCAGCTCGGGCCACGTCCTCACCGATGGCGCCGATGTCGGGGCGCTGGACCCGCAGGCGCTGCGCGACCTGCGCCGCCGGGTCGGGATGATCTTCCAGCACTTCAACCTGCTGTCGTCCAAGACCGTGGCCGCCAATGTCGCCTTCCCGCTGAAGGTGGCCGGCGTACCGCGCGGCGAAATTGGCCCGCGTGTCGCCGAGCTGCTGGACCGTGTCGGCCTGGCCGACCAGGCGCATAAATATCCGGCCCAGCTTTCCGGCGGCCAGAAGCAGCGGGTGGGCATCGCCCGGGCGCTGGCCAACGGCCCGAAGATCCTGCTGTGCGACGAGGCGACCAGCGCGCTCGATCCGCAGACCACCGAACAGATCCTCGACCTGCTGGCCCGGCTGAACCGCGAGCTGGGCCTGACCATCGTGTTGATCACCCACGAGATGGAGGTGATCCGCCGGGTCTGCCATCGCGTGGCCGTGCTCGACGCCGGCGCGGTGGTCGAGAGCGGCGAGGTGGCCGAGGTCTTCCTGCATCCGCAACACGCCGTCACCCGCGCCCTGGTGGCCGACGCCGCCGGTCTGCTCGTGGCCCAGGGGCTGGGCGCGGGGCCGACCCTGCGGCTGACCTTCCGGGGGGCTGCGACCTATGAGCCGATCCTGGGCCGCATCGCCCGCGACACCGGGGTCGACTATTCGATCCTGGCCGGCCGCATCGACCGGATCCGCGACGAACCCTATGGCCAACTGCTGGTCTCGCTGGTGGGCGGTGATGTGGCGCAGGCCCGCGCGCGGCTGAGCGCGGCCGGCGTTCGCGTCGAGGAGGCTTAAGGGATGCTCGCCAACATCAACTGGGCCGACATCGGCCAGGCGACGCTCGACACCCTGGTGATGCTGGGCGGGTCGCTGGCGTTCAGCGTGCTGCTCGGCCTGCCGCTGGGGGTGATCCTGTTCCTGACGGGGCCAAGGCAGCTGCTGGCCAACCGGCCGGCCAACATGGCGCTGTCCTTTGTGGTCAACGTCCTGCGCTCGGTGCCGTTCGTGATCCTGCTGATCGTGATGATCCCGCTGACCGTGCTGCTGGTCGGGACCTCGCTGGGCGTGGCCGGCGCCATCCCGCCGCTGGTGGTGGGCGCCGCGCCCTTCTATGCGCGGCTGGTGGAGACGGCGCTGCGCGAGGTCGACAAGGGCGTGATCGAGGCCGGCCAGGCGATGGGCGCGACCCCGCGCCAGATCGTGTTCGGGGCCCTGCTGCCCGAGGCCATGCCCGGGATCATCGCCGGGGCCACGGTGACCGCCATCGCGTTGGTGTCCTACACCGCCATGGCTGGGGTGGTGGGCGCAGGCGGCCTGGGGGACCTGGCCATCCGCTTTGGCTATCAACGCTTCCAGACCGACGTCATGGTGGTGACCGTCGTCATGCTGCTGGCCCTGGTCCAAGGGCTGCAATGGGCGGGCGACCGCCTGATCATCAAGGTCAGCCGACGCTGACCTGCCAAGGAATTCCGATGCCTGTCATCCGCACGCTCGTTCTCGCCGTCGCCGCCCTGGCGCTCGCCGCCTGCGGCCGGCAGCCGGCCAAGACCGGGGCCGCCGACACCCTGGTGGTCGCCGCCACGCCGGTGCCGCACGCCGAGATCCTCGAGGCCGTCCGCCCGATCCTGGCCGAGCAGGGCGTGAAGCTCGATATCCGGGTGTTCAACGACTACGTGCAGCCCAACCTGCAGGTCGCCCAGAAGCAGCTCGACGTGAACTACTTCCAGACCGCGCCCTATCTGGACGAGTTCAACAAGGCGCGCGGCACCAACCTGGTCCGCGTGGTCGGCGTCCATATCGAGCCGATCGGCGCCTATTCCAAGAAGGTGAAGACCCTCGCCGACCTGCCGCAGGGCGCCAGCGTCGGCATTCCCAACGAGCCCAGCAATGGCGGCCGCGCCCTGCTGCTGCTGCAGAAGGGCGGGCTGATCACCCTGAAGGACCCGGCCAATCCGCTCTCGACGCTCAGCGACATCGTCGCCAATCCGAAGGGGCTTAAGTTCCGCGAGCTGGAGGCCGCGACCCTGCCGCGGGTGCTGGGCGAACTGGACCTGGCGGTGATCAACACCAACTACGTGCTCGACGCCAAGCTGAGCCCGACCAAGGACGCCCTGCTGCTGGAAGACAGCAAGAGCCCCTATGTGAACTTCCTGGTCGCGCGGCCCGACAACAAGGACGACCCGCGCGTCCAGAAACTGGCCGCCGCCCTGACCAGCCCCGCCGTCCGCGCCTTCATCGAGAAGACCTACGGCGGGGCCGTCCAGCCGGCGTTCTAGCTGCTTCAAAATCGTCATGCCGGCCATGACGATCAGGGGGCGGGGGAGTCCCGCCGCCCCTACAATCCCCTAAGCCGCGAGGCGCTCGGCGATCTGGACGGCGTTGAGCGCCGCGCCCTTCAGCAGCTGGTCGCCGACGGCGAAGATGCTGAGCGTGCGGCCTGACGGGTCGGAGAGGTCGCTGCGGATGCGGCCGACCAGCACGTCGTCCTGGCCCGAGGCCTCGTTCGGCATCGGGTAGTGATTGCGCAGGGCGTCGTTGACCAGGCGCACGCCGGGGGCTTCGGCCAGCCAGGCTTCGGCTTCCGCCGGGGTGATCGGCCGCTCGAACTCGATGGTCAGGGCCATCGAGTGGGCGCGCAGCACCGGCACCCGCACGCAGGTGAAGGACAGGCGCATGTCGGGCGTGGACATGATCTTGCGGATCTCCTCCATCGCCTTCATCTCCTCGCCGTTGTAGCCGGTGTCGGCCTCGATCCCGGCGTTGTGGCTGAACAGGTTGAAGGCGTAGGGGTGCGGCAGGATCTTGGGGGCGAAGGCTTCCCCGGCCAGATAGGCGGCCGTCGACTGCTGCAGTTCCTCCATGGCCGCCGCGCCGGCGCCGGACGCCGACTGATAGGTGGCGCCGATGACCCGCTGGATGGGGTTCTGGGCGTGCAGGGGCTGTAGCGCCATCACCGCGATGGCGGCGACGCAGTTGGGGTTGGCGACGATGGACGGACGCTCGGCCAGCAGGCCGCCGTTCACCTCGGGCACCACCAGGGGGATGTCGACCTGCATGCGGAAGGCCGAGGAGTTGTCGACCACCAGGGCGCCCTTGGCCGCGGCGATCGGCGCGAACTCGCGGCTGATCGAGGCGCCGGCCGCGAAGATGGCGATGTCGACGCCGGTGAAGCTGTCGGCGCTCAGCGCCTCGACCGCCACCTGGCGGCCCTGGAAGCTGTAGGTGCGGCCGGCCGAGCGCGGCGAAGCCAGCAGCTTCAGCGAGCGAACCGGGAAGTTGCGACGCGCCAGGCACTCCATCAACTCCACGCCGACCGCGCCGGTGGCGCCGACGATGGCGATGTTGAACAGGCGCTGGCTGGCGGGGAGGTCGGTCTTGGTCGAAAGCATAGGGGTCTCTTCTCCAGTTTGAACCAGAGGCCGAGGGCTTTCGCTGTTGGAAGTGCGACCCCGGCCTGCCGGCGGGGTCCTTGGGGTGCTACGCGGCGTGCGCGCGCCAACCCCCAAGCCCCGCGGGCATGGTGGTTTTAATCGCGCTTTTAATGGTCGAACGACGCATGCCGCTCCGATATGCCAAACAGACCCTGTTTGTAAACAGGCTGCGTCGCCTCAAATCCAACAGGGTGCTGGCGCGTTCATCCTGGGACTGGTGCTGACAAGGGCTGCTGCAGAGTTAGATGTCGGATAGCTGGGCTGAGGAACAACAGAAACCGATCTCCGCAGTGCTGCGTGAACTCGGCGCCGAGGACAGCATGCGGCTGGGCGATATCGTCGATCGTTTCGGCCGGCGGGCCTTCGGGTCGCTGCTCTTCGTCTTCGCGATCCCGAACCTGCTGCCGCTGCCGCCGGGCTCCTCCACCGTGCTGGGGGCCCCGCTGCTGCTGCTGACGCCGCAGGTGGCGTTGGGCGCCCATGCGCCGTGGCTGCCCCGGTGGCTGGACGACCGTGAAATTTCAGGCGCCGACATCAACCGCGTGTTCAATCGGCTGTTGCCTTGGGTCGAGCGGATCGAAAAGATTTCCCGCCCGCGGCTGGGATTCATGTTCGGGACGGTGGGCGACCGGGCCATCGGCGTGGTCTGCGCGCTGCTGTCCTTCGTGCTGATTCTGCCGATCCCGCTGGGCAACCTGCTGCCGGCCCTGACCATCGGCGTACTGGGGTTTTCACTGTTCCAGCGGGACGGGCTTTTCGCCGTCGCCGGCTACGTTCTGGCGGCCTTCAGCACCCTGCTTCTGTACCTCGCCGCCGACGCTGTGATCGCCGGTGTTCGCCTTCTCGTGAACTGGCTCGGGGGTGCTTGACACCTTCCCCGCAGCGGCGCGTTGATAGGGCATGCAAGTCTTAGTGTCCGGCAAGCATGTCGCCGTTGGAGAGGCCCTGCGCGAGCGGGTCTCCGACGAAATCACCGGTTCAATCGGTAAATACTTCGACCGTGGCGGCAACGCCGATGTCGTGGTGAGCCGCGAGGGCCATTCCTTCAGGGTCGACTGTGCGGTGAAGCTGGCCTCAGGCCAGGCGTTGCAGTCTCATGGCCTAGGCACGGACGCGCACGGCGCCTTCGACGCCGCGCTCGCCAAGATCGAGACGCGCATACGCCGCTACAAGCGGCGGCTGAAGAGTCACTCGGCCGCGGCTACGGCCAAGCAGGCCGAAACCGCCTCCTACTTCGTCATCAGGGCGCCCGAGGGCGAAGAAGATGTCGAGTGGGATGATGGCGAAATGTCGCAGCATTCCCAGACTCCTCCGTCTGGAATGGTGATTGCGGAAACCGAAAAGCCGGTTCGCGAGATGACTGTTTCCATGGCGGTCATGGAGTTGGACTTGACGGAATCTCAAACAATCGTGTTTAGGAACGCCGCTCACGGGGGATTGTCCGTGGTGTACCGCAGGCCGGATGGACATATCGGCTGGATCGATCCTGAACGTACGAAATCGCTCAATGGGACCGGAGTGAACGGAGTCAGCGCCTAGGCGCTGGACTTCGGTCCTTTCCCCGAGCCAAGCGTACGGGCGGGGCTGTTTTCGAGTTTGGGCGTCACGAGACTATGCAGATAGGCGATATACTGGAGCGCGCCGCGATCGCGGCGCGTGCGAGCGCGCCGAACAAGCGCCAGGCCCTGTCCGTGGTGGCGGAGATCGCCGCCCGGAACTTCGGCCTGGACGCCGGCGTGGTGCTGGACGCTCTGATGGAGCGTGAAGCCGCCGGGTCGACCGGCGTCGGCTACGGGGTCGCGGCTCCCCACGCCCGGCTCGAAGGCCTCACCCGGATGCGCGGCGTCTTCGTGCGTCTCGATCAGCCGGTGGCGTTCGAGTCGGTCGACGATCAGCCTGTCGATTTGATCTTCGCGCTGTTCGCGCCGCCGAACGCCAGCTCCGAACATTTGCGGGCGCTGGCCCGGGTGTCGCGGATGCTGCGTCAGGGCGATGTGCGTGAGCACCTGCGCCAGGCGCGGACGCCGGACGCCATCCATGCCCTGCTGGTGCAGGAGCGGCCCTCAGCGGCCGCCTAGGAGCCTTCCCGCCGACGTCAGGCGGGAATTGCTCCGGTTATCCATTAAATGGGCTCAGCGCCTCGCCAGGCCCGCCAAGCGGGCCTGGTCTGCGCGTAGGGGTCAGTGCACCGACACCGGCGCCAGTTCGTGGGCCAGGGCCGCGGCCATCGCCGAGTCCTTGTCGGTCATCACCGCCAGGCGTTCGCCGTCGGCGCGGTGGACCGCGTAGAGGACCTGATCGGGATCGAGCTGAAAGCCCTGGATCTGCGACGCAGGCGTGTTCGCAATGATCTCGGACGCCCGGATCGGACGGACATAGACAAGGTCCGGCGCACCCAGGGCGGCAAAGGCTTCAGTCGTAAGATTCGGCGTCATCATGACCACCTCCATAAAACTCAACGCGTCGAACGGCCGCCGGTTCAGCCGGCCGTCTTGATCTGGATCTGCTGTATCCGCCGCTCCGGCTCGGGCCGGGACAGGTCGATGTGCAGCAGTCCATGTTCGAGAGTCGCGCCCTCGACGATCATCCCGTCAGCCAGGATGAAGGTCCGCATGAAGCCGCGGGCGGCGATGCCGCGGTGCAGGTAGGCTTCGTCGGTGATGCTCTCGCGCTTGCCGGCCACGATCAGCTGGCGATCCTCCACGGTGACGTGGAGCTGGTCGGGGGTGAACCCGGCCACGGCCAAGGTGATCCGCAGCGAGCCTTCGCCGCGATCTTCGACATTGTAGGGCGGGTAGCCCTCGGCGGCGGCCTTGGCCGCGCGCTCGATCAGGCTACGGGTGTGATCGAAGCCCAGCAGGAAAGGGCTGTCGAAGACGATTGGCCGGTTCATTCCAGAGTCCTCAGTTTAAGCGACTCGCCGGTTCCCGCCCAAAACGAGGCGCGGGTTCCGATTGGAACTCATGTGGCGATGAACGGTGAGGATTTCAACGGGAGCCTGAAAAGGCGAAGGCCCGCAGCGCTAACTGCGGGCCTCCATGGTGGAGCTAAGCGGAGTCGAACCGCTGACCTCTTGAATGCCATTCAAGCGCTCTACCAGCTGAGCTATAGCCCCGGGGTCTTCCGGCTCTTCGTAGGTCGCCCCCCGAAGAGGCGCGGAACCTAGTCTGAGAGTTTGGCTCGATCAACCCACTCTGAAAGTTTTTTTTCGGAGTTGATCGAGCCCTTATTCTCTAACGGTTTTTAGCGATCGTCCTCATCGCCTTCACCGGGAAGGCCTTCGATTTCGGTGTCGTCGAAGTCGTCGTCTTCCTCGTCTTCGAGGAACGGCACATCGGCGTCATCCTCGTCCTCGAGATCGTCCTCGGTGAACTCCGAGAGCTGGTCTTCCGCCGGGGCGTCGGGCGCCTCGTCGTCGTCGTCGGAAACGAGGGGAACCTCGTCGGCGACTTCGTCCAGTTCCGGGGTCTTGACCTCGTCTTCCTCGTCGTCCTCGGCCTCGGGCTTGCCGCGGACTTGATCCTCGGCGTCCTCATGATCGTGGTCGGCGGGCGCCGCGCGGGCGCGGACACGACGATTACGAACGGCTTCGTCCGGGTCGAACTCGTGACCGCACTTCGGACAATGGGCGGGCCGTCGCGTCAGGTCGTAGAACTTGGCCTGGCAGTTGGGGCAAATTTGCTTTGCGCCCAGTTCGGGATTAGCCAAAGGGCTGAGCCTCTTAGAGCGGGTTTCGAATTGAAGCCGGCTCCCTTGCCATGCGCGGAGAGCGCTGTCAAAAGCAAACCCCTTTCAGACAACAGCACGGCCTTAAGGAGGCTTGGCAATCCCATGACGTCAGCAGGACTGACCGCGCAACGCGGCGGCCCGCTGCGGGGCCGCGTGCGCGCCCCAGGCGACAAGTCGATCTCACACCGCGCCCTGATCCTGGGCGCACTGGCGCAAGGCGTCACGGAGATCGAAGGGCTTCTTGAAGGGGACGATGTGCTTCGCACCGCCCAGGCCATGCGCAGCTTCGGCGCGGGCGTCGAACGCCTGGGCGAGGGCCGTTGGCGGGTCGAAGGACGCGGCGGATTTTCTGAACCGTCCGACGTGATCGACTGCGGCAACGCCGGCACCGGCGTGCGCCTGATCATGGGCGCGATGGCCGGCTTCGACTTCGCGGCGACCTTCACGGGCGATGAATCCCTGCGCGGCCGGCCGATGCGCCGGGTGCTGGGGCCGCTCGGCCAGATGGGCGCGACCTGGACGGGTCGCTCCAAGGGCCGGCTGCCGCTGACCCTGCAAGGCGGCAACCTCGCCTATCTCTCCTATCGGCTGCCCGAGCCCTCGGCCCAGGTGAAGTCGGCGGTGCTGCTGGCGGGCCTGCAGGCCAGCGCCGGCGCCCAGGTGATCGAGCCGGAAGCCACTCGCGACCATACCGAACGGATGCTGCGGGCCTTCGGGGCCGTGGTGGAGGTCGAGGATCGCGCTGACGGCCGCTACATCACGCTGGCCGGCGGCCAGAAACTGACCGGGACCACCGTGCGGGTGCCGGGCGATCCGTCCTCGGCCGCCTTCCCGCTGGTCGCGGCGCTGGTGACCCCGGGATCTGAGGTCACGGTCGAGGGCGTGCTGCTCAATGTGCTGCGCACCGGGCTGTTCACGACGCTGCAGGAAATGGGCGGCGACCTGGTGGTCTCCAATGTCCGTGAAGAGGGCGGCGAACAGGTGGGCGACGTCACCGCGCGCCACTCGGCGCTGAAGGGCGTCTCGGTTCCGCCGGAACGGGCGCCGGCGATGATCGACGAATATCCGATCCTGGCGGTGGCCGCGGCCTTCGCCGAGGGCTCGACGATCATGCGCGGCATCGGCGAGATGCGCGTCAAGGAAAGCGACCGCATCGCCCTGATGGCCAACGGCCTGGCCGCCTGCGGCGTCGGGGTCGAGGAAGAGCCCGAGGGTCTGATCGTCATCGGCTCCGTGCGCGGCAACCATCCGGTCGCCGGCGGCGCGCGGGTGACGACTAAGGGCGACCACCGGATCGCCATGTCGCACCTGATCATGGGGCTGGCCTCCGACCAGCCGGTCGCCGTGGACGAGCCGGGCATGATCGCCACCAGCTTCCCGGGCTTCGAGCCGCTGATGCGCGGTTTGGGGGCCGAGATCTCGTGAAGCCGCCCTTCGTTATCGCCGTCGATGGGCCGGCCGCCTCGGGCAAGGGCACGATCGCCAGTCGGCTGGCCGGCGCCTACGACATGCCCATGCTGGATTCGGGCCTGCTCTATCGGGCGGTCGGCGTGCTGCTGGCCCGGCATGGCGGCGATTTCGACGATGTCGCCGCGGCCACCCAGGTGGCGCGCGACCTGACCGCCGAGATGCTGACCGATCCGGCCTTCCGCACCCGGGAGGCCGGCGAGGCCGCCAGCCGCGTGGCGATCCATCCCTCGGTGCGCCTGGCTCTGCGCGACATGCAGCAGGCCTTCGCCCTGCGGCCCGACGGCGCGGTGATCGACGGTCGCGACATCGGCACGGTGATCGCGCCGGCCGCGCCGGCCAAGCTCTACGTCACCGCCACCCCGGAGGTTCGCGCCGAGCGCCGTTGGAAGCAGCTTCAGGGACAGGGCGAGGCGGTGAGTTATGAGGATATCCTCGACGATATCCGCAAGCGTGACGCCCGTGACGGCGGCCGGGCCGACTCGCCGATGCGGCCCGCTGACGACGCCGTCTTGCTGGACACCACCGAAATGACTATAGACCAGGCCACCGATGCGGCCCGCCGTATCGTCGAGGCGGCGCGCGCGCNTCGCACGGCCGCGGGCAAATCACCGGCGCAGGTCTCTGCGCTATCGGTCGCAACCCTTAACCCGACGCCGAGACTCCGTCTCAACGCCATGGCGCGTTGGCGGGGCCATTCCCCATTCCAGGGGCGACGTCATTTAAAGACGAAAGAACATCAATGGCTGACGATATGAGCCTGAACCCGACGCGCGACGACTTCTCCGCCCTGCTCGACGAGAGCATGGGCGGCCGTGACTTCATGGAAGGCACGGTTGTCAAAGGCATCGTCGTTGGGATCGAAAAAGACTTCGCGATCATCGACGTCGGTCTGAAGACCGAAGGCCGCGTGTCGGTGAAGGAATTCGGCGTTGACGACGACGGCAAGTCGCCGATCGTCATCGGCGCCACCGTCGAAGTGTTCCTGGAACGCGTCGAAAACGCCATGGGCGAAGCGGTCATCAGCCGCGACAAGGCTCGTCGCGAAGAAGCTTGGACGCGCCTCGAAGGCGTGTACGAGAAGAACGAGCCGGTCATGGGTTCGATCGTCGGTCGCGTCAAAGGCGGCTTCACCGTCGACCTCGGCGGCGCCTCGGCCTTCCTCCCGGGTTCGCAAGTCGACATCCGCCCCGTGCGCGACGTCGGCCCGCTCATGGGCAAGGAACAACCCTTCGCCATCCTCAAGATGGACCGTCCGCGCGGCAACATCGTCGTCTCGCGTCGCGCCATCCTGGAAGAAGCCCGCGCCGAACAGCGCACCGAGCTGGTCTCCCAGCTGCAAGAGGGCGAAGTCCGCGAAGGCGTGGTCAAGAACATCACCGACTACGGTGCGTTCGTGGACCTGGGCGGCATCGACGGCCTGCTGCACGTCACCGACATGAGCTGGAAGCGCGTCAACCACCCGAGCCAAGTGCTCGCGGTCGGCGACACGGTTAAGGTCCAGATCGTCAAGATCAACCCGGACACCCAGCGCATCAGCCTCGGCATGAAGCAACTGCAGTCCGATCCTTGGGACGGCGTGGAAGCGAAGTACCCGGTCGGCGCGAAGTTCACGGGCCGCATCACCAACATCACCGATTACGGCGCCTTCGTGGAGCTGGAAGCCGGTGTCGAAGGCCTGGTGCACGTCTCGGAAATGTCCTGGACCAAGAAGAACGTCCACCCCGGCAAGATCGTCTCGACCTCGCAAGAAGTCGACGTGGTCGTGCTGGACGTCGATCCGTCCAAGCGTCGCGTGTCGCTCGGCCTGAAGCAGGCCATGGCCAATCCGTGGGACGCCTTCGTGGCGGCTCATCCGATCGGCTCGACCGTCGAAGGCGAAGTCAAGAACGCGACCGAATTCGGTCTGTTCATCGGCCTCGACAACGACATCGACGGCATGGTGCACCTGTCGGATCTCGACTGGACCGTGTCGGGTGAAGAAGCCATCGCCAAGTACAACAAGGGCGACATGGTCAAGGCCCGCGTTCTCGACGTCGACGTCGAGAAGGAACGCATCTCGCTCGGCATCAAGCAACTCGCCGGCGACCCGATGCAGGGCGACACCTACCGTTCGAAGCAGACCGTCACCGTCACCGTCACCGAGATCACCTCGGGCGGTATCGAAGTGAAGTTCGGCGACGAAGAAGCCCCGATGACGGCCTTCATCCGCAAGTCCGACCTGTCGCGCGACCGTGGCGATCAGCGCCCCGAGCGCTTCGCCGTGGGCGACCGCGTCGACGCCCAGATCACCAGCATCGACAAGGCCGCGCGCCGCGTCGCTCTGTCGATCAAGGCTCTGGAAATGGCCGACGAGAAGGAAGCCATCGAGCAGTTCGGGTCTTCGGACTCGGGCGCCTCGCTGGGCGACATCCTCGGCGCGGCTCTTCGCGAGAAGAACGCCGGCAAGGACTAAGCTTCACGGCGGGTAATTTCGCCTAGAGCTGGCGGCGGATCGGGTAACCGGTCCGCCGTTTTCTTTTTCGCCACCGCCGCTATCGTGCCCGGCCCGCGTTCGGGTGGGACTTCCGAGGTGCTGCGCGTGTTTTATCGTCCCGTGATCGCCGGCGTGGTCGCCGCGCAGATCCTCGCGATCTCTCCGGCCCTGGCCGCTGACAAGATTTCCTACGCCGCGCCAGCCGCCTGGATCCAGGGCGCCGAGGTTCCGCAGGCGCCGCCCGAGGATGGGGCCGCGGCCGTCCAGCTGGTGCTGGACGACAACCAGACCCGCTTCGCGCCGGACGGGGATTCCTACTACAACCGCCGCATCTACAAGGTGACCAAGACCGAGGGCCTGCCAGGCTTCCAGTCGCGCAGCATCACCTGGGACCCGGCCTCCGAAACCGTCGTCTGGCATAGCCTGCGGATCCTTCGCGGCGGCAAGACCATCGACTTGCTGAAGGGTGGCAAGGACATGCTGGTCCTGCGCCGCGAGACCAGCCTGGAACGCGCCATGCTGGACGGACGGCTGACCGCCAACCGCCAGATCGAGGGGCTGCAGGTCGGCGACGCCGTCGACATGTCCTGGACCGTGACCCGCCGCGATCCGATCACCCAGGGGCGCTCCTTCGATTTCGAGCGGATGGCGTTTCCCGGGACCGCCGGCCGCTACCGGGTGCGGGTGTCCTGGCCCGAGGCCAGATCCCTGCGCTGGAAAGCGACCGAGGGGTTTGGCGAGCCGACCGTGACGACCAGGGACGGCTGGACGGTGCTGGAGCGCGACGTGTTGCAGGCCGTGGCTCCCAAGCCGCCGCAGGGTGCCCCGGCCCGCTTCCGGCGCCTGGGGGAGCTGGAGACCTCCAGCTACGCCAGCTGGGGCGACGTCTCGCAGATCATGGCCCCGCACTTCGCCCGCGCCGCGGTGCTGAAGCCCGGCTCGGCCGTGCGCCAGGAGGCCGCCAAGATCGCCGCGGCGTCGAAGGACCCCAAGGCGCGCGCCTTCGCGGCGTTGAAGCTGGTCGAGGACCAGACCCGCTATCTGTTCCTGGGCATGGGGGAGGGCGGCTACATCCCGGCCACCGCCGATGAGACCTGGGAGCGCCGGTTCGGCGACTGCAAGGCCAAGACCGTCCTGCTGACGGCCCTGCTCAAGGAGCTGGGGATCGAGAGCGAGGCGGCGCTGGTCTCGCTGGGCGGCGGCGACGGCATGGACGAGCGCCTGCCCTCGCTCTCGGCCTTCAACCACGTCCTGGTCCGGGCGGTGATCGACGGAAAGACCTATTGGCTGGACGGCACGCGGACCGGCGACCGGGGCGGGCTGGACGCGCTGAGGTCGCCGAACTGGCGCTGGGCGCTGCCGCTGCGCGATCAGGGCGCGGAACTTGAGCGGGTGATCGAACCGCCGCTCGACAACCCGCAAATGACCGCCGCGATCCGGCTGGACGCCTCCAAGGGGCTGGAGGTCGCCGCGCCGGCCAAGATCACCATGCGGATGCAGGGCGACGCCGCCAACGGCATGCGCCAGATGATCGCCCGCTCGGCCAAGCCCGACCTGGAGCGGGCCGTTCGCCAGACCTTTTCAACGACCTTCAGCTGGATCGACCTGAAGACCGTGACCTGGGAGGACGCCCCCGCCGAGGACGCGTTCTCGCTGGTGATCACCGGCGAGGCCGATGTCGACTGGCGCGAGAACCCCGATCTGGGCGTGCGGGAGTTCCGGCTGCCGGGTTCGGGCGCCGGCGGCGCGCAGGCCTTCCCGCGCCGGGAGCCCGGGCCCAACCGCGACGCGCCCTACGTCCTGGCCTATCCGATGTTCTCGCGCTCCAGCGTCGAGGTGGTGCTGCCGAGCGGCGGGCGCGGTTTCACGATCCGAGGTCCGAACGGCGTGCAGATGATCGGCGGCTACGAGTTGAAGCAGGTGTCGAAGGTCGAGGGCGGGGTCGCCCGTTTCTTCACCGACGTTCGCTCGGTGTCGCCCGAAATNGTGCGCGCCCCGAAATAGGGCCTGTTAGTCTCGTTGACACCGAACAGGGGTCAGGCGGGCCGAAAACCTGCCCCTGGGGAAGGGTGTATGGGCGATCAACCCTCTTTGCGCCTTGAACATCCTCCGGGACTCGACCATGGTCCCGCTCGCTCCCAGCGATTTTTGGGAGAGCGCCCGCTTGGCGCAGTGCTTGCTGCTAGTTGAACGCCTATGAGCCGTCTCCCCAACGGCTCGGGGACCCGGAAATAGGCATGATCAAGTCGGAACTTATCGCCCAACTGGCGGAGGAGAACCCGCATCTCACCCAACGCGACATCGAGCGCGTGGTTGGTGTCATTCTTGAGCGCATGATCCAAGCGCTGGAGACTGACGGCCGGGTTGAGCTGCGCGGCTTCGGCGCCCTATCGGTCCGTTCGCGCGATGCGCGCGCCGGCCGCAATCCGCGCACCGGCGAGGCGGTCGACGTCCGCGCCAAGCATGTGCCGTTCTTCAAAAGCGGCAAAGAGCTCCGCGAGCGGCTGAACGCCGACTAAGATCGTTTTTGCTTTCCAGTTGACCTGAGGGAACGGGCGGGTCGATCCTGCCTGATCTTCACTGATCAACGGTGGACCATGAGCATCTTCTCTGAATTCCGCGAATTCATCGCGCGCGGCAATGTCATCGACCTGGCGGTCGGTGTGATCATTGGCGCGTCGTTCAACAAGATCGTCGATAGTCTGGTCAACCAGATCATCATGCCGCCGATCGGGCTGCTGATGGGCGGCATGGACTTTTCCAAGCTTGAGTGGGTGCTGAGGGCCGATGATCCGGCCACGGCCAAGGTCAGTGAGCTGGTGGCCATCCAGTACGGGGCCTTCATCAACACCCTGATCCAGTTCCTGATCGTCGCCTGGGTGATCTTCATGCTGGTCAAGGGCGTGAACCGCATGCGCAGCCAGGCCCCGGAAGCGCCTCCCGCGCCCTCCGCGAGCGAAGCCCTGCTGGTCGAGATCCGCGACCTGCTGAAGGCCCGTTAGCCTAAAAGCCGGTAATCGGCTTGGCTTGGCGCGTGCAACGCCCTAATTCCCGGGCATGACGGCGCGCGCCAAGATCTGCGGACTCTCCACGCCCGAGGCGGTTCGCGCCGCCCTCGAGGGCGGGGCGAGTCATATCGGCTTCGTATTCTTCGCCAAGAGCCCGCGGGACATCGATCCGCAGGCGGCTGATCGCCTGGCCGCCCCGGCGCGGGCGGCCGGCGTCAAGATCGTCGCGGTGACGGTCGATCCCGACGACGTCCTGCTGGACCGGCTGGCCGCCACGCTGAAACCCGACTTCATTCAGCTGCATGGCAAGGAAACCCCGGCCCGCACGCGCCAGGCGGGGGTCCGCACGGGCGCTGGGATCATCAAGGCGCTGCCGGTGTCGGACGCCGCTGATCTCGACGCGGCCAAGGCCTATGAGACCGTCGTCGATCACCTGATGTTCGACGCCCGCCCGCCGAAGGATTCGGTTCTGCCGGGCGGCACCGGCTCTCGTTTCGACTGGACCCTGACCGCCGGACGGCGTTTCGAGCGTCCGTGGTTCCTGGCCGGGGGCCTGGATCCCTGGAACGTCGGCGAGGCCGTGCGGCTGTCGGGCGCGGGCCTGGTGGACGTTTCCTCTGGCGTGGAACGCGGTCCCGGACTAAAGGACCCGGCTCTGATCACGGCGTTTCTAGACGCTGTCCGCCGCGCTTGAAGTTGCAAAGCCCCGTGAACGCTCCAGCCAAACCCAACGATTACACCGCCTATCCCGACGCCGCAGGGCGATTTGGCGACTACGGCGGCCGCTACGTGCCCGAGACCCTGATGCCGCTGGTCCACGACCTGGACGCGGCCTACAGCGCCGCCAAGGCCGATCCGGCGTTCCAGGCCGAGCTGAACAGCTTCCTGACCCACTATGTCGGCCGTCCCAGCCCGCTCTATTACGCCGAGCGGCTGACCGAGCATTTCGGCGGCGCGAAGATCTATCTGAAGCGCGAAGAGCTGAATCACACCGGCTCGCACAAGATCAACAACTGCATGGGCCAGATCCTGCTGGCCCGCCGCATGGGCAAGACCCGGATCATCGCCGAGACCGGCGCGGGTCAGCACGGCGTGGCGACCGCCACGGTCTGCGCCCGCTTCGGCCTGCCCTGCGTGGTCTATATGGGCGCGGTGGACGTCGAGCGGCAAAAGCCCAACGTCTTCCGCATGAACCTGCTGGGCGCCCAGGTGGAGCCGGTGACCTCGGGGTCGGCGACCCTGAAGGACGCCATGAACGAGGCCCTGCGCGACTGGGTCACCAATGTTCACGACACCTATTATCTGATCGGCACCGCGGCGGGGATGCATCCCTATCCGGAGATGGTGCGCGATTTCCAATCGGTCATCGGCCAGGAAACCCGCCGTCAGGTAATGGAACTGGAAGGCCGACTGCCTGACGCCGTGGTGGCGTGCGTGGGCGGCGGCTCCAACGCCATCGGCCTGTTCCATCCGTTCCTCAACGACGAGGGTGTCAAGCTCATCGGCGTCGAAGCGGCGGGCGAGGGCATGGAGACGGGGCGTCACGCCGCGGCCATCAATGGCGGCCGTCCGGGCGTCCTGCATGGCAACATGACCTATCTGCTGCAGGACGATGAGGGCCAGATCACCGAGGCCCATTCGATCTCGGCCGGCCTCGATTATCCCGGTATCGGCCCGGAACATTCCTGGCTGCACGATGTCGGCCGGGCGACCTATCTGACCGCCACCGACACCGAATCGCTCGACGCCTTCAAGCTGTGCGCCGAACTGGAAGGCATCCTGCCGGCCATCGAGTCGGCCCATGCCCTGGCCCGCCTGCCGGACGTCGCCAAGGACGTCGGCAAGGGCGGGATCGTGGTGCTGAACCTGTCCGGCCGTGGCGACAAGGACGTGGCGACCGTCGCCGCGCATCTGGGACGCACGATTTGACCAAGGCTCGTATCGACGCGCGCTTCGCCGCCCTGAAATCCGAGGGCCGCGCGGCCTTCGTGGCCTATATCATGGCCGGCGACCCCGATTACGCCACCGGCTTGGAGATCCTCAAGGGCCTGCCGGCCGCCGGCGCTGACCTGATCGAGGTCGGCTTCCCGTTCTCCGATCCGATGGCCGAAGGCCCGCCGATCCAGCGCGCCGCCTTGCGGGCGCTTGAGAACGGCATGACGCTCTCCAAGACCCTGGCGATGATCGCCGAGTTCCGGAAGGGCGACCAGACGACGCCGGTCATTCTGATGGGCTACGCCAACCCGCTGGTGAACCGCGGCTTCGAAACCTTCGCCCATGACGCGGCCGCCGCCGGCGCCGACGGTCTGATCGTGGTGGATATCCCCCCCGAAGAGGCCGATCCGCTGGCCGACGCCTTGGACGCTGAACAACTCTCCCTGCTGCTGCTGTCGACGCCCACCAGCGACGACGCGCGGCTGAAGATCATCCTGCGCCGCACTTCCGGCTTCGCCTATTACGTCTCGGTCGCGGGTGTGACCGGCGTGAAGGAAGCCGACGCCGATGTCGTCGCCCCCCATGTCGCGCGGGTGCGCGCGGCGGGCGGCCTGCCGGTCGCGGTGGGCTTTGGCATCAAGACGCCGGAACGGGCGGCCGCCATCGCGCGGGTCGCCGACGGCGTCGTGGTCGGCTCGGCGCTGGTCGAAGAGATTGCGACAGGCTTGGCAATGAACGAATCTGTGACTGACCGGGTTCTTTCCAAAGTCGAATCCTTGGCTAAGGCTGTGCGCTCCGCGCGAGTCGAAAGCCTCACGGTGTAGAACCCCATGGCGATGGCTGAACAGCGAAACGACAAGACCGGCAAGGGACCCCAGGGTCCGAAGGAGCGGCGCGGCTGGCTGTCGCGCATTGCGCCCGGCGTGCGCAATCTCGTCACCAAACGCGAGACCCCCGAGAACCTCTGGGTGAAGTGCCCGGACACGGGCGAAATGATCTATCGCTCGGACCTGGAAGCCGCCCTCTGGGTGACGCCGTCCGGCAGCCATATGCGGATCGGCGCCGAACAGCGCCTGCGCTACACCTTCGACGACGGCCAGTACGAGAAGCTGCCCTTCCCGACCGGCGTGGTCGACGATCCGCTCAAGTTCCCTGACGACCGCTCCTACGGCGACCGGCTGAAAGCCGCCCGCAAGGCGACGGGCGCCCAGGATTCGATGACCAGCGGCTACGGAAAGATCCAGGACCTGCCGGTCGTGGTCACCGTGCAGGACTTCAGCTTCATGGGTGGTTCGCTCGGCATGGGCGCCGGCGAGGCCTTCATCAAGGCCGCGCAGGAAGCTGTGAAGCGCAACTGCCCCTATGTGATCTTCACCGCCTCGGGCGGCGCCCGCATGCAGGAGGGCACGCTCTCCCTGATGCAGATGGCCCGCACGACCCTGGCGCTGAACGAGGTCAAGGCCGCGGGCCTGCCCTACATCGTGGTGCTGACCGATCCGACCAGCGGCGGCGTCGCCGCCTCCTACGCCATGCTGGGCGACATCCATCTGGCCGAGCCGAACGCCATGGTCGCCTTTGCGGGCCGCCGGGTGATCGAGCAGACCATTCGCGAGGTCCTGCCTCCGGGTTTCCAACGCGCCGAATTCCTGGTCGAGCGCGGTCAGATCGACCGGGTGGTCCAGCGTTCGGAAATGCGCGACGTGCTCGGTTCGATCCTCAAGACCCTGATGATGGGACGCGATCGCTCGAAAGCCGCCTAAGGCCACATCTTGAACATTGCGAGGTCTGCGCTCCGGCTCAGACCTCTGCGACCTGGGCCCCGGCCTGCGCCGGGGCGACCAGAGGCGCACGAACCGACCGCGAGCCAGACGCCCATGTATGATCCGATCCGCGCCTCCGACGAGGTGATCCTGCGTCTGCGCGCCAACCACCCGTCGCTGATCGACCTGACCACGGGCCGGGTGGAGCGCCTGCTGGACGCCCTGGGCAATCCTGAGAAGCGGCTGCCGCCGGTGATCCACGTGGCCGGCACCAACGGCAAGGGTTCGACCGTCGCCTATCTGCGGGCCATCGCTGAGGCGGCGGGCCTGCGGGTTCACGCCATCACCTCGCCGCACCTGGTCCGCTTCGCCGAGCGTATCCGCCTGGCCGGAACCCTGATCACCGACGAGCAGCTATCGGTGCTGATCGACAAGGTCGAGGCGGCCAACGCCGGCCAGCCGATCAGCTTCTTCGAGATCACCACCGTGCTGGCGATCCAGGCGTTCGCCGAGACGCCGGCCGATCTTTGCATCGTCGAGGTCGGCCTGGGCGGCCGGTTCGACGCCACCAACATCTTCGCCGCACCGGCCGTCACCGTCATCACGCCGGTCGACTACGATCATCTGGAGATGCTCGGCCCCGAGCTTTCCAAGATCGCCTGGGAGAAGGCCGGGATCATCAAGCAGGGCCGCCCTGTCGTGATCGCCCGCCAGATCGAGGAGGGCGAGGCGGTGATCCTGGAGGAGGCGCAGAAGCTGTCGGCGCCCGCCACCCTGATGGGCCGCGATTTCGACGCCTGGGAGGAGCGCGGTCGTCTGCTCGTCCAGATGCCGGACCAGCTCTACGACCTGCCGGGCCCCAGCCTGTTCGGCGGCTATCAGTTCGCCAACGCTGGCCTGGCCGTGGCCGCGGCCCTGGCCCTGAATGATCCCCGCATTGATGAAGAGGCCCTGGCCAAGGGCGTTTCCAGCGCGGTCTGGCCGGCGCGGTTCCAACGCCTGACCGATGGCCCGATGGCCCGGCTGGCGGCCGAGCGCGGCGCTGACCTCTGGCTCGACGGCGGGCACAACCCCCATGCGGGCCGCGCCTTGGCCGAGGCCGCCGGGCGCCTCGTGGCGCGTGATCCGCGGCCCTTGGTGCTGGTCGCCGCCATGTTCGCCCGCAAGGACGCGCTGGGCTTCTTCCAGCCTTTCGGCGACCTGAAGCCGCAGGTCTTCACCACGACCTTCGATTCCCCGAACGCCGCGCCCGCTGATGAACTGACGACAGCGGCGACGCAGGCCGGGCTGGCGGCCGAGCAGGTTGCGAATGTCGAGGAAGGGCTGCGACGGGCGCTGGCGGCGCCGGGTCCCGCGCCGCACGTGCTGATCTGCGGGGGGCTGCACTTCGCGGGCGAGGTGCTGGCCATGAGCCCGGAGACCTGGCCGAGCTAGGTCACGGTGCTGAATGTCATCCCGGAAAGCGCGAAGCGCTTGTCCGGGACCCATTCGCGCGAGGCTCACCGGAAGAGGCGAGGCCTCGGATATCTTGAGCCATCAGGTGTTCATGGGCCCCGGACAGCCGCTGCGCGACTTCCGGGGTGACACCGTGGCTCGTTGCGAGGGCTGTTAGACCCCCGCCTCGTTCAGCCATTCCAGGATCTTCTGCTTGGGCATGGCGCCGACCTTCATCGAGGCCATCTGGCCGTCCTTGAACAGCATCATGGTGGGGATGCCGCGCACGCCGTAGCGCGAAGGGGTGGTCGGGCTGTCTTCGATGTTCAGCTTGGCCACGGTGACCTGATCGCTGAGTTCAGCGGCGATCTGCTCCAGGGCAGGGGCGATCTGCTTGCACGGGCCGCACCATTCAGCCCAAAAATCCACCAGCACGGGCTTGGAAGCCTGCAGAACGTCCTTGTCGAAGGACTCGTCGGTGACCGTCACGGTGCTCATGAAAAGCTCCTCATAGCGCGGCCTGGAAAACGCGTGGCCACGACTCTCAGTCCGCGATGTAAGCGGGCCGGCCCCTGGTATCAACCTTCGCGGTGAAGCTGAGCAAGGGTTTCGGCCAACAGCTTTTCTGGAACCGCCATCAGCTTCGGCCCGTCGGTCCAGACCAATGCGGCCTCGATCGTGCGGCCTTCGAAGATGTCGGCCAGCACCGCCGCATAGATCGCCATCTGCCGCAGATAGGCGGGGTCGGCGTCCTCGATGCGCTGCGGCGAGGGGCGGTTGGTCTTGAAGTCGGCGACCAGCACGCGGTCTGGCAACACCACCAGCCGGTCGATCCGGCCCGAGATCGCCAGGCCAGGGGGCAGGCGGCTGGCGGTCCCGGCCACCGAAACCTCGGCGCGGCTGCCGGGCCCGAACACCTCGGCGAACCTTGCATCCTCAAGCACGCCAAGCGCCGCGCCGATCATCTCGGCGCGCTGATCGTCGGTCAGGTCGCGTTCGCGGGCCAAGATGCGCCCGGCGGCCGAGGCGCGTTCGGCGACGGTCAGGTCGGGCAGGATCTGCAGCAGGCGGTGGATCAGGTCGCCGCGTCGGAACCGGCCCAGCCCCTGGGCGCGGATCAGCGGCGAGGCGGCTGGGGTGACGACGTCCTCGCCCAGCTGCGAGGGCGAGGCGTAGCGGGCGTAGGCCTCGGCCTTGGCCTCGATCGACGCCCAGGCGGGGACCGGCGAGACCGTGTTCACAATCGCGGCGCCGGCGCCCAGGGCCTGCGGATCAGGGCCGAAACGCACGATCTCCATGCCGTTCGCGCGGATCGCCCGTTTGTCGCCGGAAACGTCGGCATGTTCGAAGGCGTCGTTGATGGCGCCCCACCAGCCCTTGATGTTTTCTTCCTTGGCGTTGGCCGCCACCCGGCCGCAGAGCACCAGCCGGTCGCGGGCGCGGGTCAGGGCGACGTAGAGTAGGCGATAGGCCTCGTCCTCGTCCTTCTTGGCGCGCCATTCGCGGGCGCGGCCCGAGGCCTCGCAGTCGCCGGCCTTCGAGGCGCTCCACAGGAAGCCGCCATCTTGCGTCGCCAGCAGCGGCGAGCCGCGCGCGGTCCGCGACAGCGTCGTCTCCGGCAGGAAGACGATTGGCGCCTCCAGCCCCTTGGCGCCGTGGGCGGTCATGACCCGGACCTCGTCGCGGCCGGACTCCATCTCGCGCTTCACGGTGATGTCGAGGTTGGCGAAGGCGGCGGCCAGGCTCTCCAGGTCCTCGACGCCCCGGTTCTCGGCGGCCAGCACCTGGGCCAGGAATTCGTCCAGGGCGTCCTCGGCCTCGCTGCCCAGCCGGCCCAGCAGGCGTTGACGCATCGAGCGCCCGGCGCCGTCGCGCAGACCCAGCAGCCGCGAATAGAGCTCGAACGGCCGCTGGGTTTTGGCCGCGTCGCGCACCCAGGTCAGCAGCTGCGCCGCCGCGCGCCACTCCGGCGCCTCGTCCTGGCGGCGGTGCAGCACGGCGATCAGGTTCTCGCGGCCGCGCCCCTTGGCCAGGGCGTAGAGGCTGTCGTCGGAGAGGTCGCAGAACGGGCTGCGCAGCAGGGCCGCCAGGGTCAGTTCGTCGGACGGGAACTGGGCGAAGCGGGCGATGGCCACCAGGTCGTCGAAGACGATGTGCTCGGACAGCGCCAGCCGGTCGGCGCCGGCCACCGGGATCTTGCGGTGCTTCAGGGCCCGCAGGATCTCTTCGAACAGCGCCTTGCGCCGCCGCACGAGGATCAGCACGTCGCCGGCGGTGGCGGGACGCCATTGCCGCAGATCCTTGTCGAACACGCCGTCGCCGCGGGCGATCAGGGCGGCGATCTCGCCCGCGATCTTCTCGGCCAGCCGCTTGTTGGCGCTGCCCTCGCTCTCCTGGTCGAGGGGCGCGTCCCAGGCGTCGTGGATCTCGATCTTTTCCTCGCGCTCCAGCGGCCACAGGTCGACGCAGCCATGGTCGGTGCGCACGGCGGTGTGGACGATGGGCTCGACCTCGACGCGGGGCAGGACGGCGCCGGCCAGTTCAGGCGGCGCGAAGGCCGCGTCCACGAACCGCAGCACCTGGGGCGTCGAGCGCCAGGAGGTCAGCAGGTCCACCCGCTCGAACCGGAACCCGGCGCCGGTGGCGCGGTCCTTGTGGAACTCGAATTCCTGGATCAGCAGCTCGGGCCGCGCGCCCTGGAACGAGTAGATCGACTGCTTCTCGTCACCCACGACGAACATGTTGCGTTCCAGCCGCTCGCGCACGGTGGGCGCGCCGACGCCGGAGAAGAACTCCTCGGTCAGGGCGCGGACGATCTCCCACTGCTCGGGCGCGGTGTCCTGCGCCTCATCGACCAGGATGTGGTCGATGCCGCCGTCCAGCTTGAACAGCACCCAGGCGGCCATCGGGCGGGAGGCGACCAGGTCGCGGGTCTTCTCGATCAGGTCGCTGAAGTCGAGCGAGCCGGACGAGGATTTCTCGATGCCGTAGGCGGTCAGGTAGGCGTTGGCGAGGATCAGGGCCGAGCCGGTGTCGATCGCCACCTGGGCGGCGCGCATCTGGTCGCGGGCCTGCTCCAATCGGTCCTGCTCGGACAGCAGGAACATCCGCAATTGCTCGCGGGGCTTCAGGCCGCTGGTCTTGGCGACCCAGGTCGCGGGCGTGCCCTCGCCCTTTTCGGTGAACAGGGCGGCCAGGCAGTCGGCGAGCGTCGCGGCGAGATTGCTGGCGACGGCTTTCAGCGCGGCGGCGTTCTTCTGGTCGGTCTTGGTGCCCAGGGCCAGCACCTCGGCGCACTCGGTCCAGGCCCGGCGGTCGAGCTGCGCCATGACGGCGTTTTCGAGGGCGTCCGGATCAGTCGCTTCATCGAAGCCGCAGACGGACCAGACGTCGTCCATCGTCCCGGCCAGTCCGCCGTTGCGGGCGATGTAGTCGGCCAGGCGGCCGCGCGCGGACTCGAACGACCCGAACATCGACTGGAAGCTGCCGAAGTCGAGCGCGATGGAGAACCGCGCATAGGCCTCGGCGACCAGGCCCTCGCCCTTCAAGGCGTGCCGCGCCACGGCCTTGCGGGCGGCGTCGGCGATGGCGGCCGAGGCGGCGTCGTCCATCACTCTAAAGCCGGGCGAGACGCCGGCCTCCAGCGGGAAGCGCCGCAGCAGCTTTTCGCAGAAGGCGTGGATGGTCTGGATCTTCAGGCCGCCGGGGGTCTCCAGGGCGCTGGCGAACAGGGCGCGGGCCTTCGACAGACCCCGGTGGTCGTAGGCGTCCGGGGTCGCACCCTCCAGCTTGGCCAGGGCCTCGCGCAGGCTGACGTCGTCGCAGACCGACCAGTCGCCCAGCAGCAGGAACAGCCGGCGCTGCATCTCGGCGGCGGCGGCCTTGGTGTAGGTGACGCAGAGGATGGTCTCGGGCTGGGCCCCAGCCAGCAGCAGGCGGGCGACCCGGTCGATCAGGGTCTTGGTCTTGCCTGACCCGGCGTTGGCGGTGACGAAGGCCGAGAGGCCGGGATCGGCGGCTAGCCGTTGAGGATCGGGACTCATTCGCCGTCCTCCTCGCCGCTGGTCGACCACTCGAAGACCCGGGCCAGGTGGTCGTAGTCGCTCATGTACTGCTTCACGAACTGCGGGGCGGTCCGCGAGGTGTAGGGCCGGCCGTGGTCGAACTGGCTGACCAGCTTGACCAGGCCCTCATAGGCGTTGGCGGCGGCGAGCGCGCTTTCGTCGCCCGGCATGGCGCGGACTTCCTCGCGCCCGGCCGGCTTGCGGCCGGTGATCTCCAGATAGGTCAGCTCGCCGGGCTCGGGATGGCCCAGCGTCGGGAAGCCGCCGGACTGCAGGATCGCCGCCGTCAGGGTGAGCTGCGGCGAGAAGCCGGTCTCCACCACCTTCTTCGACGGCGCCTTGCCGGTCTTGTAGTCGAGGATGTGGCCGTAGCCCTGCGGGTCGATCTCGATGCGGTCGGCGCGGGCGTTGACGGTGAACGGACCGGCGGGCGCCTCGATGGTCATTTCGCCCTTCAGCTCGACATGGATGGTGCGGCCGTCGGCGCGGCGGCGCCGCTCCAGGTCGGCGACCCAGGCGGCGGCCTCCTTGGCCAGGGCGGTCTCGCGGGCCAGGGCCTCGTGCGGCATGCCGGCGGCTTCCAGTTCGGCGACGTACAGCCCTTCGAAGATCGCCGCGGTGTCGGGCGGCAATTCGTCAGGATGATCTTCGGCCAGCCGTTCGAAGGCCTTGTGGATCGCGGTGCCGCGCGCCCTGGCCTCGACCGCCTCGTCGGGCCGCTCCAGCGGGTAGAGCTTCAAGATATCGCGGGCCCAGACGGCGTAGGGATCGCGGGTCAGGGCCTCGATGCGGGTGACCGCCATCACGCGGGGTCGGTCGGCGATCGGCGGGTTGGGAGAGGGGCGTTTGGCCGGCGCGTAGCCGCCGGCGGCGTCGAGGCCGCGCGCCCAGTCGATGACCTCCGGGCGGCCGGGCAGGATCATCCCCGCGCCGCGCGCCAGGGTCTCCAACCGCCACAGCCAGCGCGACTTCACCGCCGGTCCGCCTTCGCGGCGTTCGGAGTGCAGCAGGATCACCTCGGGGGCGCAGGCGGCCTGGGCGAAATCGTGAGCGGCCAGGCCGACGCGGCGCTCGGGCGGCGGCAGGCCGAGCTTGGCGCGCATCGGCCGCGACAGGAACGGGTCGAGCGGCGCGCCCTGCGGCCAGGTGCCTTCCTCCAGGCCCGCGACGATCAGCCGGTCGGCACGGGTCAGGCGGGCCTCGATGGCGCCCAGGATACGCAGGCGCGGATGGGTCGAGCCGCCGGTCCGCACCGACTCGCCCGACATCAGCCGCGTCAGCAGGTCGGCGAAGCCGCGGGGCGAGGTTTGCGGCAGGCCGTGGGATTCGTCGATCAACCCGGCCAGCAGCCGGCCCAGGGTCTCGCCGCCATGTCCGGCCCAGAGGTCGCCGGTGTCGCCCAGCGGATCGGCCGATAGCGCTTCCAGGGTCTCGGTGAGGCGGCGCGCGGCCTCGGCCGGAGGCTGGGTCTCGGCCTCGATTTCCAGGCGCGTGAGCGCGGCGCGCAGATCGGCCACGAGCAGCAGCGCCTCGCCCGCGTCTTTGCGGCGGAGCTGGGTTTCCAGCGCCTCCCAGCTGGTCTGGCGCGGGCCGCGCAGGCCTTGGAGCTCGAGCTCGATCCGGCGGCGTTCCAGGGTCTCGGCGTCGAGGCCGAGCCGCGTGAACGGGTGCTTGAGGATCGCCAGCAGCACGATGGGATCGAGCGGATCGACGGCGGCCTTGGCGACCAGCCCGGCCAGCGCCCCGCCTGGGCAGCCCGACAAGGCCAGGCCGGCCGAGGAGTCGGCCGCCACGCCCCAGCGGGCGAGCTTGGCGGCGACGCGGCGCGCCAGGGTCTGGTCGGGCGCGACCAGGGCGGCGGTCTTGCCGGGGGTTTCCAGGGCCTCGCGTAGCAGCAGGGCGGCGATGGTCGCGGCCTCTTCCTCGGCGCGGGCGGTGATGACGGAAAGGCCGGCCAGGCCCTCGGCGATGGGATCGACGCCCTCGGTCTGGCCCTCGGCGCGCAGGTTCTCGATCACGGTCAGCCAGTCGGCGGTGCGCTCGGCCGGCCGCAGGGCCTCGTTGATCACCCGGCGACGCCAACGGCCCCGGGAATCGAAGCTATGGGAGGCGGGCCAGGGCATGACCTCGGTGCGGGTGATGCCGGCGCGGGTCAGCAGGCGCTTCATCGCGCCCTGCGGATGCTGTTCGCCGACCTCGTCCCAGGCCTCGGCGGCCAGGCTGTCGTCGAGGCCGGGCAGGACCACCGCGCCCTGCGGCGCCTGGGCGATCACCCGCAGCAAGTCGGCGGTGGCCGGCGCCGTGCCGGTCGAGCCGGCGGCGATCAGCACGCCTTGCGGGGGATTCGCCGTCCAGGTTTCGGCGAGGCGGCGCAGCAGGGCGACGCGGCGGCGGGTGGTGTCCACCAGCCCCATGGCGGCCAGCCGCTTGGGCCATTCGTTGAGCGCGGTCTCCAGGAAGTGGCGGCTGACCTGCCAGTGCTC
Organism: Phenylobacterium sp. Root700; assembly: GCF_001429025.1. Lineage (GTDB taxonomy): Bacteria > Pseudomonadota > Alphaproteobacteria > Caulobacterales > Caulobacteraceae > Phenylobacterium. Next base: position 92,493 of record NZ_LMHT01000009.1, read on the forward strand.
GGCGAGGTCGGCGCTGACCAGATCGGCGAGCCCGTCGCCGGGCACCTCCTCGATCTGCAGGCTGTCGAGGAAGCCGCCCAGGGCGTCGGCCAGTTCCAGCGCCGCCGAGGCGTCGAGGTCGCGGCCGAGCGCGCGCTCGTTCTCCTTGACCAGCCGGGTCAGCTCGAAGCGGCGTTGCAGGGGGGCGATGGCGGCGGGCAGGTCGACGGCGAGGTCGCCCGGTTCGAACGGCGGCTCGCCCTCGTCCAGGTCGCCCAGCGGCCGGATCTGCGGCGGCAGCACGGCGACGCCGCCGCCCGCGGCGATGAAGGCGTCGGCCAGCGAGCGGGCGCCGCGCCGGGTCGGGGTCAGGATCACCGCCTGGGACAAGGCCTCGGGGCCAAGCGGCATGAGCGCGTCATAGAGGCCCTGAGCCAGGTCCTGGACGAAGGGGCGATGCGCCGGGATGCTGAACCAGCGCGGGGCGGGGCTGGTGAAAAGGCTGCTCACTTGAGCCGCGCTTCCGTCGCCTCCCGAGCGGCGGGATCTCCCACATGCATCCAGAAGCCGTCCATCACCGCGCCGAACAGGCGGCCCTGCTTCGATAGCTCCCACCAGATCGGCAGGATGGAGAACGGCCCGTCCGGCTGGTCGTCGACCAGTTGCGGCTTGAGGATCTGGAAGCCGACATTGGCGTAGGGCGTCGGCGGCTCCGGCTCGGCCGAATGGGTGACCCGCCCGGCCTCGTCCATGAAGAACCCGCGCGGTCCTTCGAAGCCGATCCCATGGCCGCGCCGCACCAGCAGCAGGCAGAGGTCCATGATCTCGGGGTTCCAGGCCGCCTTCAGGGTTTCCAGCGCCGGGGTCTCGCCCTCGATCCACAGCGAGTCGATGTTGGCGACCAAGATGGGGTCCTCGCCCAACATCGCCCGCGCGCGCTTGATGCCGCCGCCGGAATCCAGCAGGGCGTCGCGCTCATTGGAGATCAGGATCTTGAGGTCGGTGCGCCCCGCCAGATGGGCCTCCATCTGGTCGGCGAAGTGGTGGACATTGACCACGGCGGTCTCGATCCCGGCCTCGACCAGACGGTCCAGCACCCGGTCGATCAGGGTGCGGCCAGCCACCTCGACCAGGGCCTTGGGCCGCTCGTCGGTCAGCGGGCGCATCCGTGAGCCGATCCCGGCGGCCAGCACCATGGCGGTCTTGATCTGGCTCATCGGCGGGCGCTCTGGGGGATGTGTCGGTCGAACCAGGCCTTCAGACCAGCTAGCTGCGGATCGGCGAGGTTGCGTTCGAGATAGCGCCAGGTGCGCGGCATGAACTCTTCGTACTGGGTCCGGCCCAGCAGGGCCTGGCGGGCGAACACCCGGCCCAGGATGCGCGCGGCGTTGGAGGCGGCCAGGGCGCGGTAGTCGGCGATGAAGGCCTCGCGCTCCAGGCTCGGGCGGGCGGCGAGGAAGCGATCCAGCATGGCGCTTTCCAGCTCCGGCGAGACGTCGCGGCGGGCGTCCTGCAGCAGGTGGGTCAGGTCCCAGGCGGGGTGGGCGCGCAGGGCGTCCTGGAAATCGAGCAGGCCGACGCGGGCCACGCCGTTCCGGTCCGGCAGCCACAGCAGGTTCTGGGCGTGGAAGTCGCGGTGGGTGAAGACGCTGGCCCCGGCCTCGCCGCGCGCGAAGATCGGCGCCCACAGCGCGTCCCAGTCGGCGATGGCGACGGCGCCTAGGGCCGGCAGGCCGCTGAACTTCGGCCACCATTCGAGGAAGGTGTCGGTTCCAACCTTGAGGGCCAGGGCGTCGTAGGCCAGTAGCGGCCAGCTTGCGCCATCGGTGGTCAGGACCTTCGGCGGCGGCGCGGATTGTAGGGCGATCTGGACGTCGACGGCCGCCTCATAGAGCGGCGTCTCGGCCTGACCCTCGGCGATCAGGGTGGCGAACAGGCCATCGCCCAGGTCCTCCAGCACCGCCAGGCCATGTTCGATGTCGTGGGCCAGGATCGCCGGCGCCGACAGGCCCCGCTCGCGCAGGAAGGCGGCGGTGGCGACGAAAGCGGCGACGGAGCCCGCGGCCAGGCGCGCGGCGGCGTTGTAGCCCATGGCCAGGCGCTCGGCGTTCGTGGCGCCGGGCGGGCAGACGGTGGTTTCCAGGGCCGGGGGCTGATCCATGAAGATCACCGCCAAGCCGTCTGGCCGATATAGGCGCTCATAGGCGCGCGTCGAGGCGTCGCCGGCCAGCGGCTCACGGCGCGCGCCCTCGAAACCGGCAGCCTTCAGGAACTCGGCCTTGCGGCCCTCACGATCGGAACTCAAGCCCACGTCCTTCCCAGGCGCCCGCCGGCGTCAGCCGGGCGCGGCGCGCCTCTCCCCCGTCCGGGGCCAAATCGATGGCGATCTCTATATCGAGTCGGTCGGGAGGAAGGTGGCCGTCAAGCCGCTCGGGCCATTCGATCACAGCCGCCCCGTCCTCCAGCGCCTCGTCGAGACCGATCTCATAGGCCTCGTCGGCGGAGGTCAGGCGGTAGAGGTCGAAATGCGCGACCTTCAGCCGCGCGCCCTCATAGAACTGCACGAGGGTGAAGGTTGGGCTGGGCACCTCCTCGGTCGCGGTGGTCAGGGCGCGGATCAGGGCGCGGGCCAGGGTCGATTTGCCGGCGCCCAGCGGCCCGGTCAGGCAGATCGCCTCGCCAGGCTTCAGCTCGGCGGCCAGCGCCGCGCCGAGCCGGGCGGTGGCGGCCTCGTCGTCAAGGCGGAACTCGCCGTCGGCGGGGGCGATCATGCGAACGGCCGGTCGGGATGTCGGGGCAAGGTGTTCTCCACATAGGCCTTCAGCGCCAGGGTCGCGGTGTTGGCGTCCGGGTCCAGGGCGTCTGGCGCGATCGGCTGGCCGATGATCAGCGAAAACTCGCGGCCGCGCTTGTTCAAGAGTTCGTGGAAGAGGGTGATGTCGCGCAGTTCCTGCGAAATGCGGTTGAACAGGTGGAACAGGGTCGACCACGGCCCGGTCAGGTGCAGCGGCACGACGACCGCCTCGTACTTGCGGGCGATGGAGAGCGCGCTCGGCATCCAGGGCGGGTCAGCCAGCACGCCGTTGGCGCCGCGCCGGGCCAGGCGGCCGGACGGGAAGATCACCAGAGCGCGTTCGGCCTCCATGGCCTCACGGGTCAGCTGCAGGGTCAGGCGGGTGCGGTCGCGGGTGCGTTTTTCCTCCACCCACTCGACCGGGATCAGCACCTCGTCAAAGCGCGGGACCACCCGGTGGGCGTCGGAATTGGCGTAGAAGCAGACGTCGGGCCGAACCCCCTTCAGGGCGTCGAACACCGCGATCCCGTCGGCGATGCCGGTTGGATGATTGCAGACGAAGATGACCCGGCCGGTTCTCGGCACGCGGTCCAGGCCGGACGCCGTCACCTTCACGCTGAGCATGTCGGACACATAGTCCAGCGCCGCGCGGCCCGAGAGCGGGCCGATCGCCTGCGCCATTGCGCGCGCCTTGCGGTAGTCCAGCAGGCGATAGAGCAGGGGGCGGATCATCGGCCAGGCCGCGCCGCCCGACAGTTTGGGCGCCCGCTCGGCGATCAGCACATCGATGATGTGGTCGTGATAGGCGCTGCGCGCAGGCAGGGCCGAAGCGGTGGATGCGGCGCTCGTCATAGTCACGCCAGAATGCGCCGCGCCTCGCCGCCAGGGCAAGGGGCGCTTGGGCTTTCGGCGCGCCGGCGCGCACCGTGTTTGTTTGACGCCCCGTCAGGTCTACCCAGGCGCTTCGCGAAGGCCTAGAACTTCGGTATGCGCGATATCCAACATTTCATCTCCGGCGTGGCGGTTGCTGGCGTCTCGGGCCGTTTCGGCGACGTTTTCAACCCCAACACCGGTGAGGTTCAGGCAAAAGTCGCCCTGGCTACGGCGGCGGAGGTCGATGGTGCGGTGCAGGCGGCGCTGGCCGCGCAGCCGGCCTGGGCGGCGACCAATCCCCAGCGCCGGGCGCGGGTGATGTTCGAGTTCAAGCGTCTGGTCGAGGCGCGGATGGAGGAACTGGCCGAACTGCTGTCCTCCGAGCACGGCAAGGTGGTGGCCGACTCCAAGGGCGACATTCAGCGCGGGCTGGAAGTGATCGAGTTCGCCTGCGGCATCCCGCATGTGCTGAAGGGTGAATACACCGAGGGCGCCGGCCCTGGCATCGACGTCTATTCGATGCGCCAGCCGCTGGGCGTGGCGGCGGGGATCACCCCGTTCAACTTCCCCGGCATGATCCCGATGTGGATGTTCGGCATCGCCATCGCGGTCGGCAACACCTTCATCCTGAAGCCCTCGGAGAAGGACCCGACCCTGCCGGTGCGGCTGGCCGAGCTGTTCATGGAGGCCGGGGCCAATCTGGGCATGGACCTGAAGGGCGTGCTGAACGTGGTGCACGGCGACAAGGTCGCGGTCGACGCTATCCTGACCCATCCGGACATCGCCGCGGTGAGCTTCGTCGGCTCCTCCGACATCGCCCACTACGTCTACCAGACCGGCACGGCGCACGGGAAACGCGTCCAGGCCATGGGCGGGGCCAAGAACCACGGCATCGTCCTGCCCGACGCCGATCTCGACCAGGTGATCAAGGACCTGTCGGGCGCGGCCTTCGGCTCGGCCGGCGAGCGTTGCATGGCGCTGCCGGTGGTGGTGCCGGTCGGCCAGAAGACCGCCGATGAACTGCGCGAGCGGATGGTGGCCGAGATCGCCTCGCTGAAGGTGGGGATCTCCACCGACGCGGGCGCCCAATACGGCCCGGTGGTCTCCGCCGCCCATCGCCAGAAGATCGCCGACTACATCCAGCTCGGCGTCGACGAGGGCGCCGAGCTGGTGGTCGACGGCCGCGGCTTCTCGCTGCAGGGCTTCGAGCAGGGCTTCTTCATCGGCCCCAGCCTGTTCGACCAGGTCAAGGCCGGGATGCGGACCTATCAAGAGGAGATCTTCGGGCCGGTGCTGCAGATCGTCCGCGCCGAGAGCTTCGAAGAGGCCCTGGCCCTGCCCAGCCAACATCAGTACGGCAACGGCGTGGCGATCTTCACCCGCAACGGCCGCGCGGCGCGCGAGTTCGCCAGCCGGGTGCAGGTCGGCATGGTCGGCATCAACGTGCCGATCCCGGTGCCGGTCGCCTACCACTCGTTCGGCGGCTGGAAGCGTTCGGCGTTCGGTGACGTCAACCAGCATGGCCTCGAAGGCGTGCGCTTCTACACCAAGGTCAAGACCATCACCGCCCGCTGGCCGGAGGGCATGAGCGAGGACAGCGCCTTCGTCATTCCCACCATGAAGTGACGCCTCTACTGTAGGTGTTCGTGGGTCGAGTGACGGGGTTGAGATGAAGCGGTTCCAGTTGTGGGCGATCCTGATCCTGGTCGGGGCGCTCGTCGTGGTCGGCGGTTGGGCCTACTGGAACTACGAGCTCCGCTGGCGCCCGAAGACCATCACCAAGCACCAGGCCGAGATCACCAAGATCCTAGAGACCTCCGGCTGGGTGTCGCCCGGCAAGACCGGGCCGAAGCTCTATATGGTCTCGTTCCGCACCTGCCCGGACTGCGTGCAGTTCAAGGCCGAGGAGTTCCCGCTGCTGCACGCCGCCAATGTCGACACCCGCGTGATCGAGATCGCCCGGGCCGACCACAACGGCGTGTCCAAGTCGACGCCGGCGGAGCGTTCGACCGTCGCCGAGATCTGGCTCAACCGCTCCTGGCCGTTGATGGAGCGCTGGGAGTCCGTCCCGGCCGAGGCCTGGAAGGCGCCAGGCATCGCCCCGGCCGACGGCGACATGGCCCGCACCGCGGTGGTGGAGGCCGGTCGCAAGATGGTCACCGATCTGCAGCCGCTGCTGAAGGCCAACGGCATAAACTTCGCCTACCCGACCCTGATCTGGTGGACGGCCGACGGGAAGATGCGCGGCTGCGCCTGCGAAGAGCGCGAGACCTATCGCTTCGTGCGCAAGGAATTGGGCGTGAAGGGCTAGGGCCCCTGCGACGCGGACGCAGCCATTTCCTGCTCCACATCAAGCGCGCAATTGACTAGGAACCGCTGGCCGTCGATCAGCGACGGCTGCGGCCAGGCCCGCAGAGTTAAGGGTATCCAGTTCTTGCGAACGCAAATCGTCCATCCCGGCGCGGACAACCTGCGCTACGAAATCCGCCAGATCGTGGAGGTAGCGCGAGCTATCGAGACGACCGGCGCAGCCATCCGCTGGGAGAACATCGGCGACCCGGTGGCCAAGGGCGAACGCGTCCCGGACTGGATCAAGGAGATCGTCACCCAGGCCGCGGGCGAGGATCTGAGCTTCGCCTATTCGCCGACCAAGGGCCTGGACGAGACGCGCGCCTACATCGCCCACGAGCGGAATCTCGAGGGCGGCATCCAAATCACGCCGGACGACATCCTGTTCTTCAACGGCCTGGGCGACGCCATCTCGACCATCTATGGCGCGCTGCACCCCAAGGCCCGCGTCATCGGTCCGAACCCGGCCTATCCGACCCACTCGTCGGCCGAAGCCGCCCACGCCGGCGCGCCGCACATCACCTATCGCCTCGATCCCGAGAACGGCTGGAAGCCCGACCTGGCGGATCTGGAGGCCAAGGTGATCGGCAACCCCGACATCGCGGCGATCATCATCATCAATCCGGATAACCCGACGGGTTTCGTCTATCCGGAGGAGACCCTGGCCGCGATCGTCGACATCGCCGCGCGCCACGACCTGTTCATCATCTCCGACGAGATCTACTCGAACCTGGCCTACCTCGGCAGCGGCATGCGCAAGCTTGCCTCGGTCGTCGGCAAGGTGCCGGCCATCGCCATGCGCGGCATCTCCAAGGAATTCCCTTGGCCCGGTTCGCGCTGCGGCTGGATCGAGATCTACAACCGCGATCAGGACCAGAACTTCGACCGCTTCGCCAGGTCGCTGCTGGAAGCCAAGATGCTGGAGGTCTGCGCCACCACCCTGCCGCAGAAGGTGCTGCCGCGGGTCATGGGCGATGAGCGCTACTATCCCTATCTGGAGACCCGCGTCTCGGCCTACGACCGCCGCGCCCAGCGCGCCGTCGAGGTGCTGGGCGGCCTGCCCGAGCTGATCATCCATCCGGCCCGCGGCGCCTTCTACATGACCGCGGTGTTCCGCGAGGGCGCCCTGGCGCCGGACCAGAGCCTGCCCATGGCGCCGCAGGTCGAGGCCATCATCGGTCCCTACCTTGGTGACGCGCTCGACGCCCGGTTCGTCTACCACCTGCTCGGGAACACCGGGATCTGCGTGGTGCCGCTGTCCACCGGCTTCAACTCCGATCTCGAGGGCTTCCGCTTCACCCTGCTGGAGCCTGACGAGCAAAAGTTCGAGGCCATCCTGCAGCACCTGCGCGGGGCGCTCGCCGCTTATCTGGCGAGCGGCGCGCAGGCGCGGCCGCTCGGCGTTGAACTGGCGGCGGCCGGCTAAGTCAGCCGCTGAACGGACGACCGCTGTTGATCTCCTTGTTGCGGGCGCGGGTCTTCAGGCCGTGTTCGCGATCGGAGGGCGGCTTGTCCGCGCGTCGCCCGATGCCCTGGTGACTGCCCTCCGCCTCAAGCCCGTCGATCTCTTCGATGTCGGTGACGACCGGATCCAATCCGTCTTCAGGCTGGAAGGAGGGGGCTTCCGTGACACTGGATTTTCTCGGGGGCATGGCGGGCTCCTGGCTTGGTCAGAATAGATCAACCGCCCAGGCGTGAAGACTGTTCCGCTTGAGGCGACGGCGAGGGCGGGTTAGGCCGACGCGATGGCCTCCCTGCTCCAAGCCGCCTATGACGCCCGCCTGGCGCAGGGCGAGATACGCCCCGATCCGGCCCAGGCCGCCGCGCTCGCCGCGCTGGTGCGGCTGGAGGGCGACCTTGTCGCCGCCGAGCCCAGCGGTTTCGCCGCCTTCTTCAAGAAGCCTGAGGGCCAACGCGGCGTCTATCTGATCGGGCCGGTCGGGCGCGGCAAGTCCATGCTGATGGACCTGTTCTTCGCCAGCGCGCCGGTCGACAAGAAGCGCCGCGTCCACTTTCACGTCTTCATGGGTGAGATCCACCGGCTGATCGACGCCTGGCGCAAGGGCGACGCCGCCGCGCGCAAGGCCAAGTTCGGGCAGGCTAAGGGTGACGACCCGATCCCGCCGCTGGCCGATGTGGTCGCCGGCCAGGCGCGGCTGCTGTGCTTCGATGAGTTCCAGGTCACCGACATCGCCGACGCCATGATCCTGGGCCGGCTGTTCGAGGCGCTGTTCGCCCGCGGCGTCACCCTGGTGGCGACCTCCAACCGGCTGCCCGACCAGCTCTACAAGGACGGCATCAACCGCCAGCTGTTCCTGCCGTTCATCGAATTGCTGAAGAGCAAGGTGGAGGTGGTGAGCGTGGCCGGCCCGCACGACTACCGGCTGGACCGCCTGCGGGCGGCGGGCACCTGGTTCTCGCCGAACGACCCCGACAACCAACGCTGCTTCGACGCGCTGTGGCGCGACATGCTGGGGGCCGAGGAGGAGATCGGCGAGACGCTGGAGGTGCTGGGCCGCAAGGTCCACCTGCCGCACACCTGCGGCGGCATGGTGCGGGCGACCTTCGCCAGCCTGTGCTCGGTGGCGCTGGGACCGAACGACTATGTGGCCATCGCCGAGCGGTTCCACACCGTGTTCCTGCAGGATCTGCCCAAGCTCACCGCCAATCGCCGGGAGGAGGCGCGGCGCTTCGTGATCCTGATCGACGCCCTCTATGAGGCCCACGTCCGGCTGATCGTCCTGGCCGAGGCTGAGCCGGCGGCCCTCTATCCGGAAGGCGACGGCGCCTTCGAGTTCGAGCGCACCGCCTCGCGCCTGCAGGAAATGCGCTCGGCCGATTGGCTGGAAGAGCGGCCCTAGGTGGTGACATCGGCGCGCCAGGCCCCTATGGTCACGCCGTTATGAGCCAGCGCCCCGCCCTTTCTCTGAAAGTAGCCGCCGCCCTTCCGGGGCGACGCGAGGTCGTGCGCAGCTAGCTGCTCACCCCGCCGATCCCCGCAAATTTTGCGGATGGATTGGCCAGACATTGCTCCATCCGCACACGATGGAGCTTCCCATGAACACCTGGACTGACCGCTTCGCTGAACGGATGACGCATGTCCGCGCCTCCGAGATCCGCGAGTTGCTGAAGCTGCTGGATCAGCCGGACATCCTGTCCTTCGCCGGCGGTATTCCCGATCCGCAGCTGTTTCCCGCTGAGCGTATCCAGTCGGCGTACGAGGACGTGCTGAAGCAGGCTGGCGCCCAGGCGCTGCAGTATTCGGTGAGCGAGGGCCTGCCGGAGTTGCGCCGCTGGATCGCCGCGCGGATGAGCGCCGACGGCGTGTCTTGCGACGAGGGCAATATCGTCATCACCGCCGGCTCCCAGCAGGCGCTCGACCTGATCGGCAAGCTGTTCCTGACGCGAGGCGACGCCGTGCTGGCCGAGCGGCCGACCTATATGGGCGCGCTCGGCGCCTTCAACGCCTATGAGCCGACCTATGGCGATCTGGACGCGCAGGAGGTCCCGGCCGGCGCGCGGCTGGCCTATCTGGTCCCCGACTTCGCCAATCCATCGGGCCGCACCATGACGCGCCGGGAACGCGAGGCGGTGTTGGACCGCGCCTCGGCCCACGACCTGGTGGTGATCGAAGACGCCGCCTATCGCGAACTGCGCTTCGCCGGGACCAGCGAGCCGTCGCTGTTGGCGCTGGACGTGGCGCGGTCAGGCTCGATCGAGAGCGCCCGGACCCTCTACTGCGGCACCTTCTCCAAGACCCTGTCGCCGGCGCTGCGTCTCGGCTGGGTCTGCGCGCCAAGGCCGGTGATCGACAAGCTCGTGCTGCTCAAGCAGGGCTGCGACCTGCATGTCTCGACGATCAACCAGATGGTCGCCGCGCGGGTGATCGCCGAGGACTATGATGGCCACCTGGAGCGCTTGCGCGTCCACTACCGCGAACGCGCCTCAGCCATGCAGACCGCGCTCGCCCGGCACATGCCGATGGGCGTCACCTGGTCCAAGCCCCAGGGTGGGATGTTCGTCTGGCTCAAGGCGCCTGAGGGTCTCGACGGCGCCCACCTGCTGGAGGCGGCGCTGGCGGAGGAGAGGGTCGCCTTCGTGCCCGGCGCGCCGTTCTTCGCCGTTGAACCCCAGGCCAACACCCTGCGGCTCAGCTACTCGCTGCTCAGCCCAGAAGGTATCGACGAGGGCGTGCGCCGCCTGGCGCGGGTCGTTGAAGCGCGGCTCGCCCATCCCGGCTCCAACGTGAAGCGGGCGATGAGGGGCGCAGCCTAGCCGCGCGTTGGCGATCTCCTACGGCCGCAGGCTGTTCACCAGCTCGCGGGCGTAGGGGGCGAGCTGGCCTAAGTCGCGCACGCAGATGGTCAGGTCGCGCCGCGCCCAGTCGTCGGTCAGCTGAACGATGCCCAGCGACATGGTGCGCGCCGCGCGCCGGGCGGTGGTTTCCGGCACCACCCCGACCCCGACCCCGCACTCCACCAGCCGACAGACCGCGTCGAAGCTGCGGAGTTGGACGCGCAGGCGCAGGGGGCGACCCTCGCGCGCCGCCTTGGTCGAGAGGAAGCGTTGCAGCGAGCTGGCACGGTCCAGGCCGACCAGATCGAAGCCGAGCACGTCTGCGAAGGTCATCGAGCTGCGCTGGGCCAGCGGATGGACCGCGCTGCTGACCACCACGAAGCGGTCGGAGCGGAACGGGAAGGTTTCCAGGCTGCCCATGTCGACGGTGCCGGCGACGATCCCGACATCCCCGACCCCTTCGGCGACCAGCCCGACGATCTCGTCGGAGAGGCGCTCCTCCAGATTGACGCTCACATGGGGGTGGCCGGCCAGGAACGCGCTGAGCGCCTCGGGCAGGAATTCGGTCAGGGCGTTGGTGTTGGCCAGCAGCCGCACCTCGCCCGACAGGCCGCCGGCATAGGCGCCCAGGTCCTCGCGCAGCCGTGCGGTCTGCGAAAGGATCGTGCGGGCGTGCTTGAGCAGGGTGCGGCCGGCCGGGGTCAGGGTGACGCCCTGGCGCGAGCGTTCCAGCAAGGGCGCGCCCAAGGCGTCCTCCATATTGCGGATGCGGGTCGAGGCCGCCGCCAGGGCCAGGGCGCTGCGTTCGGCGCCGCGCGTGATGGAACCGGCGTCCGCCACCTCGCAGAACAGCCTCAGATCGATCAGGTCGAACCGCATCCTTCGTCTCCCGCGAAGGATGCTTACGGGAAAGACGCATTGCATCAAAAGAAAAATGCGGGAAACTTCGGCGTTGGCGAAGGCTTGGCGACGTCTGTTCGCCACGCCGCGCCGCCTTCGTTGACACTTAAGGGCTGCGGCTTAAAAGCGGAGCCGCTTCTTCCAGTTCGGAACGCTCATGACAGACGCCCCCCGCGAACGCCCGCTCTCGCCACATACGACGATCTGGCGGTGGCACTTGACCATGGCCACCTCGATCCTGCACCGCGCCTCGGGTTGCGCGCTCTATGGCGGGGGTCTGATCCTGGCGATCTGGGCGATGACGCTCGCCGCCGGGCCTGAGGCCTACGGGATGTTCAAGGCGGTCATGGGCTCGCCGCTCGGCAAGGTCGTCATGTTCGGCATGACCCTGGCGACCTTCTATCACCTGGCCAAGGGTATCCAGCACCTGATCTGGGACGCCGGTCACGGCTACAATCTGAAGACGGCGACCATGGGGGCGATCGCCACCATCGCCTTCGCCATCGCCGCCACCCTCGCGGTCTGGATTATCGCCGGCATGACGGGAGCGCTCTGATGGCCAGCTATCGCACACCTCTGGGCCGCGCTCGCGGCCTCGGCGCCGCCAAGCATGGCGTGGGCGCCTGGATCGCCGAGCGGGTCACCGCCGTGGCGCTGGTTCCGCTGGTCATCTGGGCTGTGTTCGCCGGCCTGCGCCTGGCGGCCACCGACTATTACGGCGCGGTGGAGTGGCTGACCTCCTCAGCGCTCAACCCGGTGCTGATGGGCCTCTTCGTGGTTGTCGGCTTCATGCATATGCACGCCGGCCTGCGGGTGGTGATCGAGGACTATATCGAAAAGCACCTGACCCGCGCCGGGCTGCTGCTGCTCAATCTCTTCGTCTGCTCGCTCGTCGGGGCGCTGGCGGTGTTCTCCATTCTGAAGGTCGCGCTGGGAGGCGCTTACTAATCCCATGGCGAACTATCAGTTCATCGATCACAAGTTCGACGTCGTCGTGGTCGGGGCCGGCGGCTCGGGCCTCCGCGCCGCGCTCGGCTGCGCCCAGGCCGGTCTGAAGACCGCCTGCATCTCCAAGGTCTTCCCGACCCGCTCGCACACCGTCGCGGCCCAGGGCGGCATCTCCGCCTCGCTCGGCAACATGGGCGAGGACGACTGGCGTTGGCACATGTACGACACCGTCAAGGGCTCGGACTGGCTGGGCGACCAGGACGCCATCGAGTACCTGTGCCGCAACGCGCCGGCCGCGGTCTATGAGCTGGAACACTGGGGCGTGCCGTTCTCGCGCACCTCGGAAGGCAAGATCTACCAGCGCGCCTTTGGCGGCATGACCAAGAACTTCGGCGAGGCCCCGATCCAGCGCACCTGCGCGGCGGCCGACCGCACCGGCCACGCCATGCTTCATACGATGTATGGCCAGAGCCTGGCGCACGACACCGAGTTCTTCATCGAGTACTTCGCCCTCGACCTGATCATGGACGAAGGCGTCTGCCGCGGCGTGACCGCGTGGAAGCTCGACGACGGCACCCTGCACCGCTTCCAGGCCCAGCAGGTCATCCTGGCGACCGGCGGCTACGGCCGCGCCTACTTCTCGGCCACCAGCGCCCACACCTGCACCGGTGACGGCGGCGGCATGGCGCTGCGCGCCGGCCTGCCCCTGCAGGACATGGAATTCGTCCAGTTCCACCCGACCGGCATCTATGGCGCGGGCTGCCTCATCACCGAGGGCGCGCGCGGCGAGGGCGGCTATCTGACCAACTCCGAGGGCGAGCGCTTCATGGAGCGCTATGCGCCGTCCGTGAAGGACCTGGCTCCGCGCGACATGGTCAGCCGGGCCATGACCATCGAAATCCGCGAAGGCCGCGGCGTGGGTCCGAAGAAGGACCACATCTTCCTGCACCTCGATCACCTGGATCCGAAGATGCTAGCCGAACGCCTGCCGGGCATTTCGGAAAGCGCCAAGGTCTTCGCCGGCGTCGATGTGACCAAGGAGCCGATCCCGGTCCTGCCGACCGTGCACTACAACATGGGCGGCATCCCGACGAACTTCTACTCCGAGGTCGTGACCCGTCTGGGCGACGATCCGGACAAGGTGGTTCCGGGCCTGATGGCCGTGGGTGAAGCGGCCTGCGTCTCGGTGCACGGCGCCAACCGCCTGGGCTCCAACTCGCTGATCGACCTCGTGGTGTTCGGCCGCTCGGCCGCCCTGCGCTGCGCCGACACCATCAAGGCCGGCGCGACCCAGCCGGAGCTGAAGCCGGCCATGACCGATGGTCACCTGGCCCGCTTCGACAAGTTCCGTAACGCCTCGGGCGGCACCACCACCGCCACCCTGCGCCTCGAAATGCAGAAGGCGATGCAGGAGGACGCCGCCGTCTTCCGCACCAGCGAGAGCCTGGCCTCCGGCGTCGAGCGGCTCGCCGCCGTCCACGCCAAGCGCCCGGACCTCAAGGTCTCCGACCGCGGCATGATCTGGAACACCGACCTCCTGGAGACCCTGGAGTTCGACAACCTGGTCGGCCAGGCGATCACCACGGTGGCCGGCGCCCACAACCGCACCGAAAGCCGCGGGGCCCACGCCCACGAGGACTTCCCGGACCGCAACGACGAAACCTGGATGAAGCACACCCTGACCTGGTTCGACGACAAGACCGGCAAGGTCGCGATCGATTACCGGCCGGTGCACAGCTACACCCTGACCAACGACATCGCTTACATCCCGCCCAAGGCGCGGGTGTACTAGGACCGGTGATGGCTTCCTTGATTTCCTCGTTTAACGCGTCCTCGCTTAAGGAAAGCGTCTGATGGTCCAGCTCGTTCTGCCCAAGAATTCCCGCGTCCAGAAGGGCAAGCACCACGCCGCGCCCGCCGGGGCCAAGAAGGTGAAGACCTTCAAGATCTATCGCTACGATCCCGAGGGGACCGAGAACCCGCGCTGGGACACCTATGACGTCGACGTCGAGGCCTGCGGTCCGATGGTCCTGGACGTTCTGATTCACATCAAGAACGACATCGACCCGACGCTGTCCTTCCGCCGCTCGTGCCGCGAGGGGGTCTGCGGATCCTGCGCCATGAACATCGGCGGCCGCAACACGCTGGCCTGCACCCATGGCCACGAAGAAGTGCCCGGCAAGGACTGCCAGATCAGCCCGCTGCCGCACATGCCGGTGATCAAGGACCTGATCCCGGACATGAGCATGTTCTACGCTCAGTACGCCTCGATCGAGCCCTGGCTGCACACCACGACGCCGGAACCGCAGACCGAGTGGCGCCAGAGCCCGGAAGACCGGGAAAAGCTGGACGGCCTCTATGAGTGCATCCTGTGCGCCTGCTGCTCGACCTCGTGCCCCAGCTACTGGTGGAACGGCGACAAGTACCTGGGCCCGGCGGCTCTGCTGCACGCCTATCGCTGGCTGATCGACAGCCGCGACGAGGCCACCGGCGATCGCCTGGACGAGCTGGAGGACCCCTTCAAGCTCTATCGCTGCCACACGATCATGAACTGTGCGCAGGTCTGTCCCAAGGGCCTGAATCCGGCCAAGGCCATCGGCGAGATCAAGAAGATGCTGGTGGACCGCGTCGTCTGATCGCGGTCTGCTGGTCTACGATCTAATCCGAACGGCGTTTGGAAAGTTGACGGCGCCGTCACTTTTCTGCATGGGGCTTCTATGAGCCAATCGGACGCGCATATTGTGATCCTCGGGGCAGGCCACGCCGGCGGCACGGCTGCGGCCTTGCTTCGCCAGTATGGCCACACCGGACTCATCACCCTGGTGGGCGAGGAGCCGATCCCGCCCTATCAGCGGCCGCCGCTGTCCAAGGCCTGGCTGAAGGGTGAGGCCGACGCCGATTCCCTGGCGCTGAAGCCGCTGGAGTTCTACGCCGACCACAACATCGACTTCCGGCCCAATACCCGCGCCGAGAAGCTGGCCCGCTCGGACAAGAGCGTCTCGCTCTCCAACGGCGAGACCCTCAGCTACGACATCCTGATCATCGCCACCGGCATGCGGCCGATCCGGCTGCCGATCGAAGGCGCGGATCTGCCCGGCGTACTCACCCTGCGCTCGGCCGCCGACGCCGAGGCGATCAAGGCGGCGCTCGGTCCTGGCAAGCGGCTGGTGATCGTCGGCGGCGGCTATATCGGCCTGGAGGTCGCGGCCTCGGCTCGCGCGCTCGGCGCCGAGGCGGTGGTGCTGGAACGCGAGGCGCGCATCCTGGCCCGCAGCGCCTGCGAGCCGCTCTCCAACTTCTTCCGTGACTATCACATCTCCCGCGGCGTCGAGTTCGTGCTGGGCGCCAGCGTCAGCGGCTTCATCGGCGAGGGCGGCAAGGTCAGCGGCGTGCGTCTGGCCGACGGCCGGATCGTCGCCTGCGACGTCGTGCTGCTGGGCGTCGGCGCAACCCCCAATGACGAGATCGCCCGCGACGCCGGCCTGGAATGCGCCCGCGGCGTGGTGGTCAATCTGGAAGCCCGCACGGCCGATCCCAGCGTCTTCGCGATCGGCGACGTCACTCACCGGCCGATGCCGCACTACGACCGGATGTTCGGCCCCGAGAGCGTGCCCAGCGCCTTGGAACAGGCCAAGCAGGCGGCCTCGGCCATCACTGGCCGCGCGGCGCCGACTCCCGAGGTGCCCTGGAACTGGTCGGATCAATACGATCTGAAGCTCCAGATCGCCGGCCTGCCGTTCGACGCCGACCGCGTGTTGCTGCGCGGCGACCCGGCCAGCGCCAAGTTCGCAGTCTTTCACCTGAAGGGCGATCAGGTCCAAGCCGTGGAGGCGATCAACTCGCCCCCGGAGTTCATGATGGGCAAACAGCTCATCGCCAACCGCAAGCCGGTCAATCTCGAGCGGCTTGCCGACACGTCCGTATCCATGAAAGAGGTCGCTGCATAACAAGCGGCGAAGGGGAGTAAATGGCCAAGATCACCTACATCGAGCACGACGGCACCGAACACGTCATCGACGTGAAGAATGGCCTGACGGTGATGGAAGGCGCTGTGAAGAACAACGTCCCGGGCATCGACGCCGACTGCGGCGGAGCCTGCGCCTGCGCGACCTGCCACGTCTATGTGGACGCCGCCTGGCAGGACAAGACCGGTTCGACCTCGGCCATGGAAGACTCCATGCTCGACTTCGCCGAGAACGTTGAGCCGAACAGCCGCCTGTCCTGCCAGATCAAGGTCAGCGACGCGCTCGACGGCCTCGTCGTGCGGATGCCGGAAAGCCAGCACTAAGGCTTTCAAGGGCGACGCCTGGTTGGCGTCGCCGCCGCTTCGTCATCCTCCGGTCGTCTGCAAGACGATCCGGGGGACCCAAGCGGTCGTTGCTCTATCCCGAGATTCAGCTTGGGTCCCCCGGATCTCGCTGCGCGAGCCCGGAGGATGACGCGCGTTGTGGCTGCCTCGCGCTGTGGCGGGTGCTATAGCCGGGGCCCGCGACGCGTTGGCGCGTCGCCGCCCTTGGAATCGAGCCTTTCGCATGGCTCCGGGAGACCGCCAGCGTGACTGCAGAGCACCCCTCGCCTGATCTCTCCTTTGAGCAGGTGGACCCCGTCTATCGGGCCTTCATCGAGGACTATCTGCGGCTCCACGGCGTGGACCCCGTCAAGTTCTGCAAGCCGTTGCCCGGCCAGGACGAGATGTTCTTCAACGCCATCCTGCCGAACTACGAGTTCGACAGCTCGATCTCGGCGTTCAAGTTCGTCGAGTCGGCGATGCGGCTGGGTGAGGCCTATCGCCAGATCGCGGAGGGCGTGTTCGGCGGCTTCGACAAGCTAGGCACCGTGCTCGATTTCGCCTCGGGCTGGGGCCGGCTGACGCGCCTGCTGGAGCAGCGCCTGCGTCCCGACCAGATCTACGTCGCCGACATCTATCACCAGGCCATCGACTGGCAGGTCGCCACCTTCGGGGTCAACGGCGTGCACTCGGCCAAGGATCCGGCCGTATTCGATCATGCCGGCAAGCATGACATCGTGCTGGTCGGCTCGATGTTCTCCCACCTGCCGACCGAGCTGTTCCACCAGTGGCTGGAGCGGTTGTACCGCCTGGTCGGGCCGCGCGGCGTGCTGGCCTTCAGCGTCCACGACGAGGCGATCCTGCCGGCCGGCGAGGTCATGGACGCCTCGGGCCTGCACTATCTGCGCTTCAGCGAGAGCAGCTCGCTCGATCTCGACATCTACGGCATGTCCTATGTCACCGAGGCCTTTGTCGGCGCGGCCATCGCGCGGCTGGCGCCGGGCCTCAGCTGGCGGCGGTTCCCCAAGGGGCTCTATGAGAACCAGGACCTCTACGTGGTCGGCGCGCCGGGCGTGGACCTGTCGGGCCTGACGCTGGCGAGCTCGCCCATGGGCGGCTTCGAGAGCGTGGCGACCCTGTCGAACGGCGACCTGGAGTTCTCGGGCTGGGCCATCGAGCGCACGCCGGGGGCGACGATCTCGCAGGTCAGCGTCCACGTGGGCGGCGCTCCGGTGCTGTCAGTCGTTCCGGGGATCGAGCGGCCCGACGTGTTGAAACACTTCCCAGGCTCGGCCAATGCGCCGGTCGGCTGGTCGTTCCGGCTATCCCGGGATCAGGCGCAGGCGGGCGCCACCGTGCGGGCGCATCTGCAGAGCAGTTCTGGGCTGACGGGCTATTGCTACGCCCGAGCCCCGGAGCCCGCGACCTTCACCTATTCGGGATGGTCGCGCCGAGCGCTCCGGTGAGGTTGGCCTAGGCGGCGATGGCGGCGCCGCGCAGCGATTCAAGCTGCGCGATCAGGGTTTCCATGGCGCTGGACGGCAGGATGTCGTCCTGGTCGTAGGCGCCGGTTTCGATGATGGTCGCCAGACGGTCGCGGGCGCGGCTGACGCGGCTCTTGATCGTACCGATGGCGCAGCCGCAGATCTCCGAGACCTCCTCGTAGGACAGTCCGCCGGCCCCGATCAGGATCAGCGCCTCGCGTTGGTCCTCGGGCAACATGGCCAGGCCGCGGCGCACCTCGTCCAGCTCCAGGCTGGCCATCGGGTTGGAGGCGGCGACCAGGGTCCGTTCGGCGACCTCCGGGTCGAGCTGGGTCGAGCGCCACGAGCGGCGCTTGTCCGAATAGAACTGGTTGCGCAGGATCATGAAGGTCCAGGCCTTCATGTTGGTGCCGGGCTGGTAGCTGGTGCGGTTGTTCCAGGCCTTCAGAAGAGCGTCCTGGGCCAGGTCGTCGGCGGCGACCGCGTCACGGCAGAGCGAGCGCGCAAAGGCGCGCATCTGCGGGATCAGCCCGGTCAGTTCGGTTTTGAAAATGTCGTCCGCGCTTGCCTGGTTAGACATCGGTCACCTTCATTCAAGCCGGGGTGTTGCGCACCCCTCAGGGTACTAAACGCTCCCGCGGCCGAAAGGCTCCGCTTGGATGGTTAAAAGCTAAGCTCCGGGTGTCCCGCCGCGCCCTGGGCCGCTTCCGGCAGGTGGCAGGTGAAGGTCGCGCCGGCCCCAGGCTCGCTTTCCAGGGCCACCCAGCCGCCATGCAGCTCCACCAGCGCCTTGACCAGGGCCAGGCCCAGGCCCGGCCCGCCGCGCTCGCGGCCGATGAAGCGATCGAAGATGTGCGCCTGGACGTGGAACGGGATGCCGCGGCCGGTGTCGGTCACCTGCAGCTGGATCTCGCCCAGGGCCCGGCGGGCGGCGATGGTGACCAGGCCGCCGGCCGGCGTCTGGCGCACGGCGTTCTCGGTCAGGTGGTCCAGGGTCTGGGTCAAGCGTTTGATGTCGCCGCGGATCAGGCCGATGTCGTCGGGATGCTCGACCTTGATGGTCACGCCGGCGGCTTCGGCGTCCTTGGCCCAGCGCTCGGCCGATTGGGTCAGCAGCTCGGCGACGTGAACGTCCTCGAGGTCCAGCGCCATCTCGTCGGCGTCGATCTGGGCCATGTCGAGCACGTCGTCGATCGAGCGGGCGAGCTGGGTCGCCGCCGTGCGCACCGCCGCGGCGTGGCCGCGACCGCGTTCGGACAGGTTCTCGCCGGAGCGTTCCAGCAGTTCCGAATAGCCGATGATGGTGGTGAGCGGGGTGCGCAGTTCGTAGGAGACGTTGCCCACGAAGTCGCGTTTCAGGCGCTCGGCCTCGGCCAGGGCGGCCGAGCGGTCGGCCAGGGCCCGCTCCAGCTTGCGCGCGTCGGTGACGTCGCCGAACGCGATCAGGGTCGCGCCGTCGGGCAGGGGCCGCGACTGATAGACCACGATCCGGGAGTCGGAGGTCTTCACCTCGCCGGAGATCGGGGCGCGGGCCTGCGGATCAGGATCGGCGACGCGGCCCTTCAGCTCGCGCCAGAAGCCCATATCGTGCAGACGCGGTACGCAGAGATCGACCACGCCTTCGAAATCGTGGGCCTGTTCCAGCTGGGCGTCGGTGATGTTCCAGAACCGCTCGAAGGCCTCGTTGTGCAGGCGCAGGCGGCCATCGGAGCCGAACACCGCGACGGCGTCGTTCAGCTTGTCGAGCGTGGCCTGCTGCACCTGGATCTGGGCGTTGTACTGGGCCTTGAGGCGCAGCTCGCCGGTGATGTCGGAGAACAGCAGCACCACCCCGCCCATCGGGTGGGGCTGGCGGCCGACCTTCAGGGTCCGGCCTTCCGGCAGGCTCCAGAGGTCGTCGGGGCCCGAGGCGGTGTCTTCGTAGCGGTCGAGTTCGGCCGCCTTCCACTTGGCGTAGTCGACGGTCTCCGGCAGCCGCCGGCGCTGGCGCAGGCGGTCGAGGATCTCGCCATGTGTCGGGCGCTCGGCCAACCAGGCCGGTTCCAGGCTCCACAACTCGGCGAAGGCGGTGTTGTGGAAGATCAGCCGCTTGCCCTCGCCGAAGATGGCGACCGCGTCGGCAATGTGGTTGAGGGTCTCGTCGTGGGCCTCGACGTGGCGCTTCAGCGCCTCGCGCAGCTCCTCGGTCTCGGTGAGGTCCTCGGTCCAGACCCCGACCCCGCCGCCTTCCAGCGGTTGGGCGATCACCTGGAAGGCGCGGCGACGGCCGCCGAAGGTGGTCCAGCGCAGGGTCTCGCGTCTCAGGCCCAGATTGGCCGCTTCGCTGGCCAGGCTGTCGGCGTTCTTGTCGAAGGACGCGCCCAGGGCGGCGGCCTCGTCCAGGGTCGCGACCCCGGCGGCCGTCAGCCAGGCGGCGTTGACCCAGACCGGGCTGCCGTCGGCCGCGGCGATCCAGGCTGGCGAGCGGCGGGCGTCCAGGAAGGCGGCGAAACGCGGCGCGGTCGGCAGTCCGACCTCCTCGCCCATCACCGCCGAGAGCCGCAGCCAGGCGAGCGCGCCGGCTGCTCGGCCTTCCACGGCGACCAGTCCGCCGGCGCCCTGCACGTCGAAGGCGCAGGCCTCGCCGCGTTCGAACAGCGCCCGCAGGCGTCTGGCATGGTCCGGGTCGGCGCGCATCAGCGCCGAGACCACGGCCTGCGGATCGGTGTGAGACAGGCCCAGGGCTTCGGCGCACAGCGCCAGGCTCTCTTCGCCCGAGGCCAGCATGGCGTGACCGTCCTGGACCGAGAGCAGGGCGGAATCAAAGGCTTCGGCCGAGGCTTGCGAGGCTTCCGCCCCGACTTCCAGCTCGGCGATCCGGGCGTTCAGGACATCCATGCGCGCGTCGTTGCGCCGCCGTTGGTCCACCAGCCAAGCCATGGCGCACAGCGCCAGCAGCACCGCGCCGGCGGCGGCTCCCAGGATCAGTTGTTGCTCGCTCATCCGCGCTCCATCGCCGCCGTTCCTTGCAGGCGGCGAATCATCTCAATGACCATAGTTTGGTCCGCGCATTTCGGCGATGATCCCCCCATGACCGCGATCCTCTATCCCGTGGCCGCGGAGGCCACCCTCGCGCTGTCGGCGCCGCGTGGCCGCGCGGCCCGTGAACGCCAAGCGCTGGAGATCGCAGGCGAGGCTGTCGCCTTTGTGACCGAGCCGCTCGGACCGGCCTATGCGACGCGCGACGCCGCCCTCGACGCCTATCCCGGCCAGATCGAGGATGATCGCCCCGGCCGCACGGTGTCGCTGCCCAGCGAGGATCGTATCCTGCGGCTGGTCGAACAGGTGGCGCCGCGGGCGGGCCGCCTTCGCGCGCCGCCGCCGGTCGCGCCCACCTTCACGGACGGCCACCGCTGGCCGACGCCCGGCGAGCGCCCGGCCACCGTCTGGCGGGTGATGATTTCCTATTGGCGGATCGGCGCGGCGCCGGTGCTGAAGGTCGGCGGCCCGCAGGCCCGTCACGCCCGCAAGCGCGGCCGCGATCCCGTCGATTCCGACACCCTGCGCGCCTACACCCGCCAACCGTTGCTGCCGGTGAAGCCCCAGCAACCGCTCGACATTGGGCTTTTCGAGCGGCGGCTGCCGGAGTCTCCCCATATAGTCGTGCCTGATGAGTGACCCCTACGCCGGACGCGCCCCGTCCCTCGACGACCTCGCCGCCTTGGCCGAGGCCGCCTTCGCCGCCCTTCCGGAGGGCTTCCGCGCCATGGCCGGGGAGGTGGTGTTCCGCGTCGACGACTTCGCGGCGGGTGACGTGCTTGACGATCTCGGCATCGAGGACGCCTTCGAGCTGACCGGCCTCTATCAGGGCGTGAACCTCGCCGACCGCTCGGTCTTCGATCCCACCCCGGGGCCTTCGCGGGTGTTCCTCTATCGCCGCCCGATCCTGGACGAGTGGGCCGAGCGCGGCGACGTCACCCTGGCCGAACTGGTCAGCCACGTATTGGTCCACGAGATCGGCCACCATTTTGGCCTGTCGGACCCTGACATCGACTCGATCGAGGCCGCCGCGGACTAGGGGCTTACCTAGCGTCGCAGGGCGGCGGCTGGCCCTCGATCAGCCCGCGCAGCAGCGGCGCGAGGAGCTTTTGCAGCGCCTGCGGATCGACCTGCGTCAGCGCCGACAGGCCGATCATCTGCCGCATGACCTGGACCCCGGCGACCACGGCCAGCACCAGGGCCGCGCGTTCGGCCGCCATGTCGCCCTGCAGGGCGCTGGCCATCACGCCCTGATGATGGCGTTCGATCTGGTCGCGGGCGATCTCGGCGGCCCTGGCGCTGGACGCCGAGTGGAACATGATCATGAAGCCGTCCAGCGGGGCCGCGCCCGGCGTGGTCAGCTCGACCAGGGCGCTGGCCATGCTGTCGCTGAGGCTGGCGGCCTCCAGGTTCTGGCTGGTCAGGATCACCGGCTGCGCCATTGTGTCGACGACCACCTCGGCGAACAGCTGCTCCTTCGATCCGAAATAGCGATTGATCAGCATGGCGGTGACGCCCGCGCCCTTGGCGATCTCGCGCACGCCCACCCCGTCATAGCCTGAGCGCGCGAAGGCGGCGCGCGCCGAGCGCAGGATCGCCAGTCGGGTGGCGGCGGCGTTTCGGGTTCGTGCGGGGGGCTTGATCGTCACGTCATGCTCACAATTCTTCACTTGTAGACTTGCGGTGATGGGTTATGTATACATGTGTAGATATTGGGCGGCAATATGCGAGCGCCGAGCTGGGCGCGGGAGGTATTCCATGGTCGAGACTGTGCTTGTGACCGGCGGGACGGGATTTGTCGGCGGCTGGTGCATCCGCGAGCTGCTGGAGCGCGGCTACGCCGTGCGCACCACGCTACGCAGCCTTTCGAAAGAGCCCGCCCTTCGCGCCGCGGTCGGGGCTGAAGGCCCAGCCGGCGAGCGGCTGGCGGTCTTCATCGCCGACCTGACCAGCGATGAGGGGTGGGGCGCGGCGATGGCCGGATGCGACTATGTCCTGCACGTCGCCTCGCCGCTGGGCGGGGGCGTCGACGACGAGGCCCTGATCGGGCCGGCGCGGGACGGGACCTTGCGGGTGCTGCGCGCGGCGGTCGCAGCCGGCGTCAAGCGGGTGGTGATGACCTCGGCCGCCGCCACCGCCAGGCCGCCCCGCGACTCCGGCAAGGACAGCGACGAAAGCGTCTGGGCCGATCCCGCCGATCCGCAGTTCGACGGTTACCGGCGCTCCAAGATCCTGGCCGAACGCGCGGCCTGGGACTTCATGGCGAGCGCTGGGGGCGTCACGACCCTGACCACGGTCTTGCCCAGCGCGGTCTTCGGGCCGGTGCTGTCGAAGGAGAACCTGGGCTCGGTCCGGATCATCCAGGGGATCATGCAGGGACGTCCCGCCCGCCTGCCGCGCCTGGGCTTCTGGGTAGTTGATGTCCGCGACCTGGCCGACATCCATATCCGCGCCATGACCTCGCCCGACGCCGCTGGGCAGCGGTTCATCGCGGCGGGCGACTACATGTGGATGGACGACATGGCCAAGGCGTTGCGAAGCGCGCTCGGTCCAGCGGCGGCCAAGGTTCCGACCCGCCGGATGCCGGACTTCGCCTTCAGGCTGGCCTCGCGGTTCACCCCGCAGCTGCGGTTCTTCACGCCCGAGCTCGGCCGCAAGATGGGCCTCAGTTCAGAGAAGGCGCGGCGCGTCCTCGGCTTTTCGCCGCGCCCGGCGACGACCACGGTGGTCGAGTGCGCCCAGAGCCTGCCTGGGGCCGAATAGGGGTTTGGGCGACGTGCGGTGCATGGCGCTGCACCTCGGTGCATCAGGCGGGCGGCTACAAGGCCGCGCAGAACGGCGGTCGCCCAATGCGCCGCCCACCCAGCCTGAAAGAAAGCTCCTCCCCATGAACAAGACCCTCTTCGTCCTCGCCAGCGTCGCCGTCATCGCCTCGGCCACCTCCGCCGCCGCCGGCGGTTCGACCAAGGGGACCGGTGGTCTCAACGGCGTCGCCCAGACCGGCCTCACGGCCGAGCGGGCCGGCGGATCCACCAAGGGTACGGGCGGCGTGAACGGCGTCTCGCAGGCGGGCCTCGCCACCGTCGGTCAGATCGACGCCTGTGCGTCCCGGAAGCCGTCCGTCTGCCCGTCGCGGACCAGCATGAAGGTGCTGTCGGTGGTGCTTCCGACCAAGGCCGACGCGGTCAGCCGCTAAGTCCAGGCGCGGCGTTCCAACGGGGCGCCGCGTTTTCCGCAAAGCCGGACCGCAAGCCATGCTCCAGCGTCTCGCCTTCGCCGTCTGCATCGCCCTGGCGTTCGGGGTTCCGCCGGCCTTCGCGGCGATGCGGGTGCGTGAAACCAGGTTCGAGCTGACAACGCCGGAGGGACTGCGTCTGGGGTCGCAAGAGCTTGTCGGGGCGGTGATGGAGATCGGCGATTTCGACGGGACGGTCTTCACCGCCAGGTTGGACGGTGTCGAACCAGCCGCCGAGGACCCAACCATCCTGTTGCATCGCTTCGGCGTTCGCGACCGTGACGGCGATTGGAAGCCGATGTGCCAGGCCGACGGCTATGGCCGGCGCGCCGGCTTTCCGGTCTCCGGGCGCTGGGACGCGCAGGGCCGCTATGTGAAGGACGAGGGGAGTTGGTTCCTGGCCTGCACCTCCGGCTCGCAGGGCAAGTGCATCCTCTGGGGCTACAGTCCGTTCCGCCGCTCCGAAAGCGGTGCTGACCTCGCGCCGTTCTACCAGGCCTGCCAGCACATGGTGCGGGCCGACTATGAGGGCCAGGGCGCAGCCCACACCCGCAACGGCACCAGGATCGAGATGGGCGACGTCGCCGGGGTGATCACCGGCGCCTCCGACGGCGATCCCGCCTGGCGGTTCGAGGCGGGTTGGGGCCCTGACGGCGCAGTCTGTGTCGCCCGCACCCGTTGGGAGAACCTACTGCCGACCAAGGTGCTGCTGGAGTCGCGACCAGAGCTCGCCGCCTCGCCTTGCGACGAGGCCGAGGCCCGGCGGCGCGGGGCGCTGCTGCTTAACCGTTCGAAGCCGCCAAGTTGACGCCTGTCCAAAGATGACGCCCCCGTCATTTTTCTTGACTGATCATTGTTCTGTTGAAAGGGTGACGGCCACGAGGAAGCAGCGGGTGCACAACCGCGCCCTGTCGAGGAGGACGACCCATGGCCGCCGACGGCAACATCACCAAAGACATCATCTATGAGGCCGTGGCGCCGGACGACTTCGAGTCCATGCTTGACCTCGACCGCTACAACAACCGCTCGACCGCCTTCGACAAGATCATCTCGGCCACCCACGACCATTTCTGGGATCCGCTCGACAAGAAGTACATCGACTTCGACGAGCCCTTCGACATGGAAAACGAGATGCTCCTCCCCGAGGAGATGATCATCTCGCTGTCGACCGACTATGTGTCGAACCACCTCAGCGACTGGAAGACCCGCGTCCGTTTCGCCAATCAGTCGGCGCTGCGTTCGTTCTCTTCGATCCTGCATGGCGAACAGGGCGCGCTGAACCTGTCGGCCAGCCTGTGCCATGTGCTGCTGGACCAGGGCGCGCAGGAATACGCCGCCAACCAGACCCGTGAAGAAGCCCGGCACGTCACCGCCTTCGCCAAGTACATCAAGGCCCGTTGGGGCCGGCCGGTGGAATGTGGCCCGACGCTCAAGGCCCTGCTGATCGACATCATCGGCAGCCCTGAGGTCTACAAGAAGATCATCGGCATGCAGATGCTGGTGGAAGGCCTGGCCATGGGCGCCTTCGCCACCTTCTTCAACAACATCCGCGATCCGCTCGGCAAGAAGCTGATGCAGCTGGTGATGACCGACGAGGCCTTCCACCACAAGTTCGGGAAGATCTGGGCCGACCGGACCATCCCCAAGCTGTCGGAGGCCGAGCACGAAATCATCGAGACCTGGGCGGCTCACTGCTTCCAGACCCTGCTGTTCAACCTGGTGGCCCCCACCCAGCAGCGCGACCTCTATGAGGAATTCGGCCTCGACCCGGACCGGGTGATCGCCGAGATGGCGGCGAACATGAACGACGAAACCCGCCGCGAGAACATGAAGGAGCAGTCCAACATCTTCCGCGTGCTGGTGAAGACCCTGCTCAACGCCGGCATCATCACCGACCGGACCCGGGCCTTCTACGCCACCTATGTGGACATGGAGGAGCTGAAGGCCGAAGGCGACAAGATGATCGGCGACGACATCGCCGAGGAGGGCATCAAGTACCTCCAGGAAATCAACTTCAAGGACCGCATCGGCCAGGCGATCTCGATCGCCGCCGAGTAGGACCACCGCTCATCCCGGTGAAAGCCGGGACCCAGGCGGCGCTTCAGCTTGCTGGAGCGCCGCTTTTCGTTTGGCGGCTCCGCTTCGGCCCGGGCTTTCGCCGGCGCGAGCGGGTGAGTTATCGCCGTTCATTACAAATTTGACGGGGTCGTCATTTTTCTTTGACCCCCTGGCGTAACGGTGTTGGAGTTTCGCAAAGCTCGGAACATCGGAGACCTGCCATGTCTGCTGACGGCAACATCACCAAGGACCTGATCTACGACGCGGTGGCGCCGGACGACTTTGAGTCCATGCTGGACCTCGACCGCTACAACAACCGCTCGACCGCCTTCGATAAGATCATCTCGGCGACCCACGACCATTTCTGGGATCCGCTGGACCCGAAGTATATCGACTACTCGGCCCCTTGGGACATGGCGACCCAGCCGCTGGTCGGCGAGGAGTTGGTCGCGGCCCTGCAGACCGACTACGTCAAGGACAAGCTCAACACCCCCGAGCTGCGCGCTCAGTTCGTGAACAAGTCGCTGCTCTATTCCTTCTCCTCGATCCTGCACGGCGAGCAGGGGGCGTTGAACCTCTCGGCCAGCCTCTGCCACGTGCTGCTGGACCAGGGCGCGCAGGAATACGCCGCCAACCAGACCCGCGAGGAAGCCCGTCACGTCACGGCCTTCGCCAAGTACATCAAGGCCCGCTGGGGCCGGCCGATCGAATGCTCCAAGGTCCTGCAGGACCTGCTGGTCGACATCATCGCCAGCCCGGAGGTCTATAAGAAGATCATCGGCATGCAGATGCTGGTCGAGGGGCTGGCCATGGGCGCCTTCGCCACCTTCTATCAGAAGCTCAACGACCCGCTGGGGCGTCAACTGATGCAGCTGGTGATGACCGACGAGGCCTTCCACCACAAGTTCGGGAAAATCTGGGCTGACCGGACCATTCCCAAGCTCTCGGAGGCCGAGCACCAGATTGTCGAGGACTGGGCCGCCCACTGCTTCCAGGCGGTGCTGTTCAACCTGGTCTCGCCCTCGGAACAGGTCGCCCTCTACGCCGAGTTCGATCTCGATCCGGCCAGGGTCCTGGAGGAGATCCAGCTGATCGCCACCGACGAGGCCCGCCGCCAGGACATGAAGGAGGCGAGCAACATCTTCCGGGTGTTGATCAAGACCCTGCTCAACGCCGGCATCATCACCGACCGCACCCGCGCCTTCTACGGCATGTATGTCGACATGGAGGAGCTGAAGGCCGAAGGCGACAAGATGGTCGGCGACGACATCGCCGAGGAGGGGATCAAGTACCTCCAGAAGATCAACTTCAAGGACCGCGTCGCGGCCAATGTCTCGATCGCGGCCGAGTAGGCTGCATCAAACCCGCTCATTCCGGCTTTCGCCGGGATGAGCGGAGTGATCGGGCCGCCATCCAAACAAAGTTCGAATACTGACGCTGGTGTCAATTTCTTTGACGAGAACCCGGTTCGGCGCGATCCTTCCACATATTCAAGCGCCTGCTGACGATGGGCGGCCGATATTTCGCGGAGGATTCCCGATGGCTGACGGCAACATCACCAAGCACGTCATGTATGGCGCGGTGGCGCCGGACGACTTTGAGTCCATGCTCGATCTCGACCGCTACAACGCGCGCTCGACCGCCTTCGACAAGATCATCTCGGCCACTCACGACCACTTCTGGGATCCGCTCGACAAGAAGTACATCGACTTCGACGAGCCGTTCGACATCGAGAATGTCGCGATGATCCCGGAGGAGCTGAGCCCGGTCCTGAAGCTGCCCTATGTGGCCCAGACCCTGACCGACCCGAGGCAGCGCATCGCCTTCATCAACCACATGCAGCTGTGGAACTTCTCTTCGATCCTGCATGGCGAGCAGGGCGCGTTGAACCTCTCGGCCTCGCTCTGCCACGTCCTGCTGGACCAGGGCGCGCAGGAATACGCCGCCAACCAGACCCGCGAGGAGGCGCGCCACGTCACCGCCTTCGCCAAGTACATCAAGGCCCGCTGGGGCCGACCCGTGGAGTGCGGCGCGGCGCTGAAGGCGTTGCTGGTCGAGATCATCGAGGCGCCGGAGGTCTATAAAAAGATCATCGGCATGCAGATGCTGGTCGAGGGGCTGGCCATGGGCGCCTTCGCCAACGGCTACAAGCACAACCGCGACCCGCTGGCCAAGAAGCTGTTCCAGCTGGTGATGACCGACGAGGCCTTCCACCACAAGTTCGGGAAGATCTGGGCCGATCGCACGGTGCCGGAGATGAGCCAGGCCGAGCGCGACATCATGGAGGACTGGGCCGCCCACTGCGCCCAGTCGCTGCTGTTCAACCAGGGCTCGCCCACCCAGCAGCAGGCGATCTATTCGCGGTTCGGTCTCGATCCGGAGCGGGTGGTCGCCGACATCATGGAGCGGCGGAAGTCACGCGATCCGAACCGCAAGATGCGCGGCGAGACCAATATCTTCCGGGTGCTCATCAAGACCCTGCTGAACGCGGGCCTGATCACCGAGCGGACGCGGGGCTTCTACGCCATCTATGTCGACATGGATGAGCTGGCGGCGGAGGGCGAGCGGATGGTCGGCGACGACATCGCCGAGGACGGGATCCGCTATCTGCAGGAGATAAATTTCAAGGACCGATCGTCGCGGCAGGTTTCGATCGCCGCCGAATAGCCCCATTTTATTCCGATCCCGTTCATGTGCCCACGGGTAGCTCCCGTGGGCATCTTCAATTCTGGCGACAGCAACCTTCGTTTCGACCATGCGCACACTGGCCACCGCTATTCTCGCCGCCGCCGCCGTTCTCACGGCGGCTCCCGCTATGGCGGCGCCGACCGCGCCGACCCAGCGGATCGAGCTCAGCAAGATGATGGGCCGCTGGTACGAGGTGGCGCGCCTGCCCAACAAGATCCAGACCGGCTGCCAAGGCGGGACCTCCGACTGGCAGAAGACCGGCGAGGGCTATGCGGTGATCCAGGCCTGTCACAAGGGCTCGCTCGCCGCGCCGGTGACGGAATGGAAGGCGCGAGCCAAGGTCCTGGACGGCTCGACCAACGCCAAGCTGCAGATGACCTTCTTCAACGGCCTGGTCCGCCAGGAATACTGGGTGCTGGAGCACCGCCCCGACCAGGGCTGGCTGATCCTGGGCACCCCCGGCGGGCGCTCGATGTGGCTGATGTCCCAGCGTCCGACCTTGTCGGCCGCGGTGAAGGCCCAGGCCATCGCCCGTGTGAAGCAACTCGGCTACGACGTCAGCCGCCTGGAATTCCCACAACCGGCCAGGAACTGAGGCCAGGGCCTGCGGTTTCGGCCTCTTGCCTCCTGAACGAAACCGGAACATGGTTTCGGCATGGACGTCACCATCGTCACGGTCAGCCGACCGGAAATCACCACCAACGTCACGCGCGGCGCGGCCCGGCTGCTGACGGACCTTGGCTATGCGCCGTTGGCCGAGGTGACCCTGCCCAATGGACGGCGCGCCGACCTGATGGCGCTGGGGCGCAAGGGCGAAATCGCCATCGTCGAGGTGAAGTCCAGCCTGGAAGACTTCCGCGTGGATCGGAAGTGGCATGAATACCTGCCCTATTGCGACAGCTTCGCCTTCGCCGTGGCCCCGGAATTCCCGCGTGAGATCTTGCCCGACGAGCCCGGCCTGATGATCTGCGACGGGTTCGGCGGGGCGGTGCTGCGCGATCCGCCGCTGACGCCCCTGGCGCCGGCGCGGCGCAAGGCCCTGACCATCGCGTTTGGACGCATGGCGGCGATGCGTGCGGCCGGTGTCCTGGTGACGCAACTGGAGGGGTAGAACCCTACCCAACTTGGTTCGTCATCCTCGGGCTTGTCCCGGGGATCCATACGCACGGAACCTCGCAGGAAAGTCCCGCACGCGGAGTCTATGGGTGGCCGGCGCAAGCGGCCGGCCATGACGAACCGGGGAGTTACCGCGGCGCCCGCTTGGCCAGGATCCGTTGCAGGGTCCGGCGGTGCATGTTCAGGCGCCGGGCGGTCTCCGAGACGTTGTGGCCGCAGAGCTCATAGACCCGCTGGATGTGTTCCCACCGCACGCGGTCGGCGCTCATCGGGTTTTCCGGCGGGGCCGGGACCTCGTCCTTGCGGGCGAGCAGGGCGCGGGCGACGTCGTCGGCGTCGGCGGGTTTGGAAAGATAGTCGATGGCGCCGGACTTCACCGCGGCGACCGCCGTGGCGATGTTCCCGTAGCCGGTCAGCATGATCACCTTGGCGTCGGGCCGGGCCTCGCGGACGGCTTCCACCACCTTGAGGCCGGTGCCGTCCTCCAGCCGCATGTCGAGCACGGCGTAGGCGGGAGGGTGGGCTTTCACGGCGGCCAGGGCTTCGCCGACGCTGCCGACCAGCGTGGGTTCGAACCCACGTTGCTCCAGGGCTCTGCCGAGCCGGGTGCGCAACGGGGCGTCGTCATCTAGGACAAGCAAGCTTTTGTCCGGCAGGGCGGCGATATCGGCGGAGAGATCGGTCATTCGCAATCTCCGATAGGGGCGTTTCGCAGTAACGCCTCCTGCGGCATCATGTCGCTGCTTGCGGCCGATCCGCAAGTGTCTTCACGCGTGCCCGTTCGCATCCTTCACTTCGATGCGCTTGCGCGGCCAGCGGGCCGCGACGACGGCGCCGCGCGGCCTCCCGTTCTGGAAAGTCACAACAGCCCCGGTCCGTTCCAGCAGAGTCTTGGCGATAAAGAAGCCCAGACCCATGCCGACATGGCCGGTTCGCCCGCCTGCGACGCCCGCGCGGCTGGTCACATAGGGCTCGCCCAGCTTGGCCAGCACCTCCGGCGCGAAGCCAGGGCCGTCGTCGCGAACCTCGATCCCGACGCTTTCGGTGTCGAACCTGACGGTGACCAGCACCTCGGAGGCGGCGAAGTCGACGGCGTTCTCGATGAACGAGGTCATGGCGTGCAGAACCTCCGGCATCCGCCAGATGTCGGGGGCGGCGACGCCCGGGGCGCCGGAGACGATGGCCTCGACCCGCACGCCCTTCACCTCGGCGTGGGGTTCGATCACCTCGTGGACCAGTTGCAGCAGGCTCATCCGCTCGTGGATCTCGTCGGAGGCCGCGGCCGGGGCGTCGGTCAGCCGGCGCAGGATCTCGCGGCAGCGCTCCGACTGGGCGATCAGCAGGTCGGCGTCCTCCTTGACGCTGGCGGTCGGGGCCTCGCGCGCCAGCTCCTTGGCGACGATGGAGATGGTGGCCAGCGGCGTGCCCAGTTCATGGGCGGCGGCGGCGGCCAGCGCGCCCAGGGCCGACAGCCGTTGCTCGCGCGCCAACACCGCCTGGGTCACGTCCAGCGCCAGCGCCATGCGGGAGGATTCCTCGGCCGCCTGCCGCACCGTGCCGGTGATGACGATGATGCCGGCGATGTTGGCGACCGCGCAGCCGATCATGAAGGTCAATGGCGGGGCGAAGCCCATCGCTCCCATGGCCGGCAGCGGCAGGTGAACGAAGGCCAGCAGGATCGAGACGGCGATTGACGCCGCCGCCAGTACGGTCACCGACCGGGCCGTCAGGGTGGCGGCCGCCAGGGTCACCGGCGCCAGTAGCATCAGGATGAACGGATTGGCGGTGCCGCCGGTCAGGAACAGCAGCACCGAGATCTGGCCAAGGTCGAACCCCAGCTGTGCCACCGCCTCCCAGCCGCTGATCAGCCGCTGGCCCGGCGAGGCGACGCCGGTCAGCAGATTGACCCAGGCCGAGGCCCCGATCACCGCGAAACACAGGGCGTAGGGCGCGTCGAAGCCCAGGATCAGGCCGGCGGCCAGGAACACCAGCGCCTCGCCGGCGATGATCATCCACCGTAAGGTCACCAGGGTGCGCAGCCGCAGCCGCCCGCTGCGTTCGCTCACGCCGTCCCAGCCGGCGACACCCCAATCGGCGACGCCTTGCATGCGCTCGGGGCTTTGCCTATCGAGACCGGGCGACGGTTTCGCCGGCGACGGGTTCCTCAGGGAGGCCATCATCCGGCGAGCATCGCGCCTAACGCCGCGCCTGACGAGCCCAAAGGTTGTTTTCCCATGCCCCGCCACGTTCCGATCCTGATCGCAGCCTGCGTGGTGGGCCTGATTTTCCTGGGCGCGGTGGCCTGGAAGACCGGCGTCTTCGACCGGCCGCCGCAGGCCGCGGTCGGCGGGCCCTTCCAACTGATCGACCAGAACGGGAAGCCGACCGACGAGAGCATCCTCAAGGGCAAGTGGACGGTGGTGTTCTTCGGCTTCACCTACTGCCCTGACGTCTGCCCGACGACGATGCAGGCCCTGGGCGCGGCCCAGCAGCAGCTGGGTCCCAAGGCCGACCAGATGCAGGTGGTCTTCATGTCACTGGACCCGGCGCGCGACACCCCCGCGCAGCTGAAGACCTATCTCGGCTCCGACATCTTCCCGAAAGGGACCATTGGCCTGACGGGTACGCCCGAGCAGGTGGACGCCGCCGCCAAGGCCTACCGGGTCTATTACAAGAAGAACGGCGAGGGGGCCGACTACCTAGTCGATCACTCGACCGCCGCCTATCTGATGGACCCCAAGGGACGGTTCGACCGGGTGATTCCGTACGGGATCTCGCCCGAGGAGATCGCGCGGCAGATTTCCGACGCGATGCGCTAGGCGCCCGATCGGCGGGCGGCGCGTCGAACCGCCGCGGCGAAACAGCTTAGCTCTGGACTCTCTTAATATCCGACGTGCTATGTTGCGCCGCAGCAAAGAGGACTCTCGGATGCTCTACTCGCTCTACGAGGCCAGCTACTACGCTTCCACCCCGCTGCGGTTCGCCGCGCGGGCGACCCGCGATTTCTGGTCATCGCCGCTGAACGCCGCCAAGGACACCGATCTTGGGCGCCGCCTGTTCGCCAACGCCGATCTGTTCGCCAATTTGACGCGCCGCTACGGGCGCCCGGCCTGGAACATCGATTCCGTCGAGATCGACGGTCAACCGGTCCGGGTGCGCCAGACCGAGGTCTGGTCGAGCCCGTGGGTCAAGCTCACCCACTTCACCCGCGACATGTCCGACATGCGCCGGGCCGGCCGCCGTGAGCTGGAGCCCGCCGTGCTGATCGTGGCCCCGTTGTCGGGCCACTACGCCACCCTGCTGCGCGGCACGGTCGAAGCCTTCCTGCAGGACCATGAGGTGTTCATCACCGACTGGTCCAACGCCCGCGACGTGCCCCTGATGCAGGGCCGCTTCGACTTCCACGACTTCGTCGATCATGTCCGCGAGATGCTGCGCCAGCTGGGTCCGCGCCCGCATGTGGTCGCCGTCTGCCAGCCAGGCCCGGCCGTGCTGGCCGCCGCCTCGCTGATGGCCGAGGACGGCGAGGAGTCGCGCCCCGGCACCATGACCATCATGGGCTCGCCGATCGATGCGCGCCTGTCGCCGACCGTCACCAACAAGCTGGCCGAGGAAAAACCCTTCGCCTGGTTCAAGTCGACCATGATCGACTCGGTGCCCGCGCCCTATCCGGGCATGGGCCGGCGGGTCTATCCGGGCTTCGTGCAGCTCTATTCGTTCATGTCGATGAACGCTGAGAAGCACCAGGACGCTCACAAGCAGTACCTGGAAGACCTGATGAAGGGCGACGGCGACGCCGCCGAAAAGCACCTGGAATTCTACGACGAGTACCTGTCGGTCCTCGACCTGCCTGAAGAATTCTACCTTCAGACCATCGACTACGTGTTCCAGCAGTATCTGTTGCCCAAGGGCGAGCTGGTCCATCGCGGCCGGCCGATCCAGCCGGGCTCGATCCGCGACATCGGCCTGCTGACCGTCGAGGGCGAGAACGACGACATCTCGGGCATCGGCCAGACCCAGGCGGCGCACACGCTCTGCACCGGGCTCTCGGACGACTTCAAGGAAGACTACGTGCAGCCGCATGTCGGCCACTACGGGGTCTTCAACGGCCGCCGTTTCCGCGAGGAGATCTATCCCCGCGTGCGGGCCTTCATCCGTCGCCAGGAAGCAGGCCTCGAAAAGGACCGCGACGCAGCCTAAATTGGCGTCATGAGTCTTTTCGGCCGCGCGCTCGCGGACGGCGACCGGCTGGAAGTGGCTGGAGCCGTCGTCCGCCTCAAGGTTCACCGCGGTGCGCGCCGGGTCTCCCTGCGCCTGGATCGCACCAAGCGCGAGATCGTCGCCACCGCGCCCACCCAGCGGCGGCTGGCCGAGGCCGCGGCCTTCGCGCGTGACCGCGCCGCCTGGATCACCGAGCGGCTGGCCGAGCTGCCGCAGGCCGAGGCGGTGGCGCCTGGCATGACCATCCACCTGTTTGGAGAGCCGTGCAGCCTGGAGGCCAGCGACAAGCCGGCGCGCCTGCATCTCGCCACCGGCGAAATCCCGATGCGGATCACCGCGCGCGGCGAGGGCGCGGTCTACGCCAACGCCGTGGTGCGGATCATCCGGCGCGAGGCGCTGCGGGTCTTCACCGAGCGCACCGCCTTCTATTGCGAGCAACTGGGCGCCAAGCTGCCCAGCGTGACGATCATGGACGCCCGCGCCCGTTGGGGCTCCTGCCGCCCGGGCCTGCCGGGCAAGCCGGCGGCGATCCGCTATTCCTGGCGGCTGGCCTTGGCCCCGTTCGAGGTCGCCGACTATGTGGCCGCCCACGAGTGCGCCCACCTGCTGGAACTCAATCACGGCCCGCGGTTCTGGGGTCATGTGAAGACCCTGGTCGGCGACGAGCGACCGCACCGCGCCTGGCTGCGGGCGCAGGGCGCGCGGTTGCACGCCTTCGGGCGCTAAGCCCCTCAAGATTACCGCGAATTATCTTTGCAGCGGCGCGTCCAGGCGACAGAAGAAAGCGTGACGGACAGGCGCTGAAGCCTTCGTCGCCCTGGAGCTTGCCGCGTGATCGTTCTGGCCGCCGCCACGTCGCTGACGATGGCCGCCCCCGAGTTGCCGCCCCTGCCGCCGATCCGCCGCGACCCACAGGTCATCTATGTGGATCGCTCCGGCGCGGTGCTGGGCGTTCGCGGCGGGCGCTACGCCCCGCCGGTCGACTTGGCCAAGCTGCCGGCCTATGTGCCCGCCGCCTTCATCTCCATCGAGGATCGGCGGTTCTACACCCACACCGGGTTTGATCCGGTCGGCATCGGCCGCGCGATCGTGGCCGGGGTCAGCGAAGGGCGCGCAACCCAAGGCGCGTCGACCATCACCCAGCAGCTCGCCCGCAATCTGTTCCTGAACGCCGACCGCACCGTCGAGCGCAAGGCCAAGGAGCTGGTCTGGTCGATCCAGCTCGAGCGCACCTATTCGAAGAAAGAGATCCTCTCGCTCTATCTGAGCCGGGTCTATTTCGGTTCCGGCGCCTATGGCCTGGAAGCCGCCTCGCGCCGCTACTTCAACAAGCCCGCCTCGCGGCTCTCGCTGCGGGAGGCCGCGACCCTGGCCGGGGTGCTGAAATCACCGACCAACTACAATCCGGTCGAGCAGCCCAAGGCCGCCGCCGAGCGCGCCGCCCTGGTGCTCGACGCCATGGTCGACACCGGCGCCATCACACCGGCCGACCGCAACAAGGCGATGGCCGCGCCGCTGAAGGTCTGGAACTCCTCGCCGACCGCGCCGGCCCAGTATTTCGTCGACTGGCTGGACGCCCAGCGCCGCCAGATCTTGCCGCAGCCCAAGCAGGACACGGTGGTCGAGACCACCCTCGATCTGCCGATGGAGACCGCCGCGGCCGACGCCACCCGCGCCGTGCTGGCTCGCTACAAGGCCCAGTCGGTGAGCCAGGCCGCCCTGGTCGCGGTGGACGGGCAGGGCCGGGTGCGGGCGATGATCGGCGGGGTCGACTATACGGCCGGCCCCTACAACCGCGCGGTCACCGCCCGGCGTCAGGCGGGCTCGGCCTGGAAGCCCTTCGTCTATCTCACCGCCCTGGAGGCCGGCGCGACGCCCGACATGCTGGTGGTCGATGAGCCGCTGACCATCGGGACCTGGTCGCCGCAGAACTACGCCGGCGGCTATCTCGGCCAGATGACGCTCGAGCAGGCGGTCGCCCAGTCGGTGAACACGGTGGCGGCCCGCACCGCCGACGAGGTCGGACGCGGCAATGTGGCGGCGACGGCCCGCCGGCTTGGCATCGCCTCGCCGGTCAACACCGATCCGGCGATGGCGCTTGGCACCACCCTGGTCTCGCCGCTGGAGATGACCCAGGCCTATGCGGCCTTCTCCAACGGCGGCGCCCGCGTCGCGGCCTACGGCATCGAGCGTATCCGCACCAATGGCGGCCAGCTGATCTATCAGCGCAAGGCGCAGCCCCAGGCGCGGGTCATCGCCAATCCGGCGCTCAGCGACATGAACCGGATGCTGCGCTCGGTCGTGGCCTCGGGAACCGGCGGCCGCGCGAAGATCGCGGGCTATGACCTGGCCGGCAAGACCGGCACCACCAGCGACTACAAGGACGCCTGGTTCGCCGGCTATAGCGGCGGCTTCACCACGGTGGTCTGGATGGGCCGCGACGACGCCGCCCCCATGCAGCGGATCACCGGCGGCGGGGCGCCGGCCGAGCTCTGGCGCGGGTTCATGAGCGTGGCGCTGAAAAGGGTTCCGGCCCAGGCGATTCCCGCCGGCCCGGCCGCGCCGTTGATCGCGCCGCCGCCGGTCGAGATCCTGGCTGCGCCGGTGGAGCAGGGGGCCGCGCCGCAGCCCGAACCCGCCGTCGAAACGCCGGAAGATCCGCCGATCGGGAACTGAGCCGAGGCCGGCTCAGCCCGCATGGATCAGTACGGCACGTCTTCCGCCGGGGCCTTCTCGGGCGGCGAGGCGGGTTGACCGCCGCCGCCGCCGCCGATCGCGTCGGCGATGCCGTCGACCAGATCCCCGATCGGATCGGCGCCCGCCGCGAGCGGCGGCTCCACGGTTCCGCCGGGAATCGGCTGGGCCTTCAGCTTGGGCAGGGCGGCGGACATGAAGTCGCGCCAGACGGCGGCCGGAGCGTTGCCGCCGGTGACCCGCTTCATCGGCTTGTTGTTGTCCTTGCCGACCCAGACGGCGGTGACGAAGCCGCCGGTGTAGCCGACGAACCAGGCGTCGCGATAATCGCTGGTGGTGCCGGTCTTGCCGGCGATGTCGTAGCCGGCGACCTTGGCGCGGCCGCCGGTGCCGCCGTTGATCACCTGGCGCATCATCTGATTCATATATTGTAGGGCGGGCGAGCCGATCACCTGGCGGCGCTCACTCTTCTCGACGCTGTGGTCGTAGAGGATTTTGCCGCTGGCGGTGCGGATCCGCTGGATGCCGTAGCCCTTGGCCAGGAAGCCGCCGTTGGAGAAGGGTGCATAGGCCTGGGCCATTTCCAGCGGGCTCACCTCGACGGCGCCCAGCGCCATGGAGGGATCGAGCTGGATGTGGGACTTGATGCCGAGCCGTTGGGCGGCGGCGGCGACGTTGCCGGTGCCGACCTCGTTGGCCAGCCGCGCGGCCACGGTGTTGATCGACTGGGCCAGCGCCGTCTGCAGGGTCATCGGGCCGCGAAAGTCGTTGGTGTAGTTCCGGGGCGACCAGTTGCCGATCTTGATCGGCTCGTCGACCACCATGTCGGAGGGGGTGCGGCCCGCCTCCATGGCGGCGAGATAGACGAACGGCTTGAAGGCCGAGCCGGCCTGGCGGCGGGCGGTGGTGGCGCGGTCGAACTGGCTGTCGGTGTAGTTCGCGCCGCCGACATAGGCGCGGATGCGGCCCTCGCCGTCGATGGCGACCAGCGCGCCCTGCTCCACGCCCTGGCCCTTGCCGGCCTCGATGCCCCGGCGCAGGGCCTGTTCGGCCGCGGCCTGGATCGGCAGGTCGAGGGTGGTCTCGACCACCAGATCCTCGGTCGGTTCGCCGACCAGGCTGCGGACCTGATCATCGACCCAGTCGGTGAAGTATTGCGCGCGCTGGTTGGCCAGGGTCGGGTTGACCCGGACCGGGGTCTTGAAGGCCGCGTCGCGTTCCTGCGGGGTGATGGCGCCGATGCGGACCATCTCGTCCAGCACGATGGTCGCCCGGCGCTCGGCGCGGTCGGTGGCCGAGACCGGCGAATAGCGGTTCGGACCCTTCATCATGCCGGCCAGCAAGGCGCTCTCGCCCAGGGTCAGCTGCGAGGCGGGCTTGCCGAAGTAGCGTTGCGAGGCCGCCTCGATGCCGTAGGCGCCGCCGCCGAAATAGACCCGGTTCAGATAGAGGGCGAGGATCTCCTTCTTGGAGAACTTGGCCTCCAGCCACATGGCCAGGATCAGTTCCTGGGCCTTGCGCCGATAGTTCTGGCTGGGCGTCAGGAAGAGGTTGCGCGCCAGCTGCTGGGTGATGGTCGAGCCGCCGCGCAGCGGGCCGCCCTTGTTCTGCATGTTGTAGATCTGCGAGCGCGCGATGCCCCACGGGTTGAACCCGGGGTGCCAGTAGAACCAGCGGTCCTCGATGGCGATGAAGGCCTTCGGCACATAGGGCGGCAACTTGTCGAGGTCGATCGGCGGCGCGTACTGGCTGCCGCGCACCGCCACCATCGCGCCGGAGCGGTCGAGATAGGAGATCGAGGGCTGGCGCTCGACGTCATAGAGCTTCGAAGTGTCCGGCAGATCGACGGCGAACACCGCGAAGAAAGCGGCCACGAAGATCAGGCCCCACACCCCCAGGACCGCCGTCCAATAGAGGAGGGCTTGAAGGGGAGTGCGCTGGGCCGGCCGGCGAGGGCCCGGTCCTGGTTTGGCCATGTGTCGTCCTAAAGGTTCGCCTTACGCCCCGCCTGCGGCGAGGGATCTCTCAGCCGAACCAGAGGCGCGACATGATTGACGAGAAGTGAACAATCTCTGCTTTCCGGACCAGCGAGGCCCGTCAATGACGGCGGGATGCGGCCAAATTTCGGCCTTGCGGTCCAAGCGGGGTGACCTTGCGGAAGGCTTGACCTGGAGGCGGCGGGAGGCGAGAGGCGCTCTTCTCGTCCGCGCGGCCGACATCAGTCTGCGATCACATGGGTATGCGAGACGCGTTCCGCATCTCTTCATTTTCGCATAACCGGGTTGCGAAAAAAGCGGTTGCCGGTGATCTTAACAGTGTTATCTTAGCGTTGCTTAGTTCAGCTCGTGCAGTCGGTGGGGATACCGGTTGCTGATCCCGGGATGGCGCTGAGCCGGACCTTTCATCGGGTTCGCCTTTTCTCCCCGAAACGCTGGAGGGCTTTCCATGAAGCTCCGTACCTTTGCGGCCGCCTGCGCCGCCCTTGTCTCCGTCTCATTCGCCGGCGCGGCGTTGGCGGACGATCCGATCACCGCAAAGCTGCAAGCCCCGGTCGCGGCCAAGACCAAGTTCATCGCCGGCGGCGCTGTCTTCATGTGCGAAGGCGACACCTGCCTGGCCGCGGCTCCGTCCTCGCGGACCTACGCGACCTCGACCTGTAAGGAACTGGCGAAGACCGTCGGGGCCGTCGCCTCGTTCGGCGGCGCTCGCAAGCAGCTCGAAGCCGACAAGCTCGAACAGTGCAACGTCGCGGCTCTGCCGGCCCAACAGGTCGCCAACCGCTGATCTAGTGGATCCAGGTTCGCGCTCATTCTAGGCGCGCCTCCCAGCCGCTAGTACTGTCGAGCCTGCAACTGCAAGGGCGTCGGGGCCATGTCTCCGACGCCTTTTTCTTGGCCGAGGCTCCCTGACGCTTTGCCTATGGCGCGCGTGCACGTAAGAGACCGCCCGTAATGACCATCCTTCGCCGCCAAACCACCTTGCCCGCCGCGCCCGCCGCGGCGGCCAGCCTGATCGAGCCGTTGCTGACCGAGGTCGCCGGTCCCGGCGCCGAGCCGGTCTCCCTGACGCTTGATTATGGAGCGCCGGCGGCGCCTGGCGTGGCGGTGACGGTCGAGGCGAATGTCGACCGCGCGACCCGAACCCTGGTCTTCGCCTATGGGCGTCTATTGTCCGCGGACGGCTCGGTTCTGGCCACCGGATCGGCTGTGTTCCGAAAACCAGCCCCGGTTATCAATGCCGGATAATACAAGGTGTCGCGGCCCGTTCGGTTGCGGCGCCCAAAAACGCGTGCTATCAGGCGCGCGGCTTCGGGCCAGGGGCTTTTCCAGTCCCGATGGCCATTGTGCTTTTCCAAGCGCTTTCAAGCCTTTAGGTCGCGGTGAGGAGTTCCTTCACAGCGGCTTTTTGCGCGCACCGGGCGGATAAATAAGTGGCGGACGATTCCAAGGCTTCGAATGTGGGCGGCAGATATGCCCTTGCCCTGTTCGATCTCGCGAACGATGAGAACAAACTGGCGGCCGTCGAGGCCGACCTGAAGGCGCTGAAATCTATGAGCGCCGAGAGTAAAGACCTGCGGTCTTTGCTGGCCTCCCCGGCGTTCAGCGCCGAGGACAAGGGCAAGGCGCTCGCCGCCTTGGCCGTGAAGGCGAAGTTGAATCCTGTCACCCGGAAGTTCCTGGGGTTGCTGGCCGCAAACGGCCGCGCCTCGGCGTTGCCCGCGGTGATCACGGCCTTTGAAACTCTGTCGTCGGACGCGCGTGGCGCGGTTTCGGCGCAGGTGACGACGGCCGTCCCCCTGACCGCCGCCCAATCCAAGGGTGTCGCCGCCGCGTTGCGAACCGCGCTCGGCAAGGACCCCGAAATCGAGACCCGCGTCGATCCGTCCCTTCTGGGCGGTATCAAGGTGCAGGTCGGTTCCCGTCTGTTCGACGCTTCGCTCCGTTCGAAGCTCGACTCCCTCAAGTTCGCCCTGAAGAGAGCGTAAGCCATGGACATCCGCGCCGCCGAGATTTCGGCAATCCTCAAGTCGCAGATCGCCAATTTTGGCGAAGAAGCCGATGTCTCCGACGTCGGTACGGTTCTGTCCGTCGGTGACGGCATCGCCCGCGTCTTTGGTCTCGACAACGTCCAGGCGGGCGAAATGGTCGAGTTCCCGAAGGCCGGCGTGAAGGGCATGGCCCTGAACCTGGAAAGCGACAACGTCGGTGTCGTTATCTTCGGCGACGACCGCGCGATCGCCGAAGGCGATGACGTGCGTCGTCTGTCGGAAATCGTGGACGTGCCGGTCGGCAAGGGTCTGCTCGGCCGGGTCGTGAACCCGCTCGGCGAACCGATCGACGGCAAGGGCCCGATCCAGAACGTGGCCGAGCGTCGCCGCGTGGACGTGAAGGCGCCGGGCATCATCCCGCGCAAGTCGGTGCACGAGCCCGTGCAGACCGGCATGAAGGCCATCGACAGCCTGATCCCCGTCGGCCGCGGCCAGCGCGAACTGATCATTGGCGACCGTCAGACCGGCAAGACCGCCGTCGCGATCGACACCATCCTGAACCAGAAGTCGATCAACGCCGGCGATGACGAGAGCGCCAAGCTCTACTGCATCTACGTCGCCATCGGCCAAAAGCGTTCCACCGTCGCCCAGATCGTCAAGACGCTCGAAGAGCGCGGCGCGCTGGAATACACCATCGTCGTGTCCGCGACCGCTTCGGAGCCGGCCCCGCTGCAGTTCCTGGCCCCGTTCTCGGGTTGCGCCATGGGCGAGTGGTTCCGCGACAACGGCATGCACGCCGTCATCATCTATGACGACCTTTCCAAGCAGGCCGTCGCCTATCGTCAGATGTCCCTGCTGCTGCGCCGCCCGCCGGGCCGCGAAGCCTATCCGGGCGACGTGTTCTACCTGCATAGCCGCCTGCTGGAACGCGCCGCGAAGCTGAATGAAGACAACGGTTCGGGCTCGCTGACGGCTTTGCCGATCATCGAAACCCAGGCCAACGACGTGTCGGCCTACATCCCGACCAACGTGATTTCGATCACCGACGGCCAGATCTTCCTGGAAACCGATCTGTTCTTCCAGGGCATCCGCCCGGCCGTGAACGTCGGTATCTCCGTCAGCCGCGTGGGCTCGTCGGCCCAGATCAAGGCGATGAAGCAAGCCTCGGGTCCGATTAAGGGCGAACTCGCCCAGTATCGCGAACTGGCCGCCTTCGCCAAGTTCGGCTCCGACCTGGACGTCACCACCCAGCGCCAGCTGGCCCGCGGTGAACGCCTGACCGAGCTGCTGAAGCAACCCCAATACTCGCCGCTGCTCGTCGAAGAGCAGGTCGCGGTGATCTACGCCGGCACCCGTGGCTACCTCGACACCATCCCGACCGCCCAGGTCGGCCGGTTCGAGAGCGAGCTGCTGGCCCGCCTGCACTCCAAGCATCAGGACCTCCTGGACACCATCCGCACCCAAAAGGAGCTGAAGGCTGACACGGAGACCAAGCTCAAGGAAGCGCTGGAAGCTTTCGTCAAGAGCTTCGCCTAAGCGCACGCTGGAGCATTAGGAGATGGCCAGCGTCAAAGAGATGCGCGATCGGATCAAAAGCGTGGAATCCACGCAGAAGATCACGAAAGCGATGCAGATGGTCGCCGCCGCCAAGTTGCGGCGCGCCCAGAGCTCGGCGCAGAACGCCCGGCCATACGCTCAGCGCATGGCCGCGGTGATCGCCAACCTGGCGGCGGGTGTGTCCGGTGACGGCGCGCCCAAGCTGCTGGTCGGCACCGGGCGTGATCAAAAACACCTGATCGTCGTTGCGACGTCGGATCGCGGCCTGGCGGGCGGTTTCAACACCGCCATCCTGCGCGCGGCCCGCGAACGCATCCGCAGCCTGCTCGCCGAGGGCAAGGATGTGAAGATCATCGCGCTCGGCAAGAAGGCCCGCGACCTGTTGCGCCGCCAATATGGCGACCGCTTCGTGGCGACGCATGAAGCCGGCGTTCCGTCGCTGGCGACCGCTCAGCCGGTGGCCGACAAGATCAACGAGCTGTTCGACGCCGGCGAGATCGACGTCGTCACCCTGGTCTACAGCCAGTTCAAATCGGTGGTCATCCAGACCCCGACTGTGCGTCAGCTGATCCCGGCCCAGATCGAAGCGGGCGCCGCGACGATCGACCTCAAGGGCGCGGCCTACGAATACGAGCCGGACGAGGAGCAAATCCTCGAAACCCTGCTGCCGCGTAACCTGACGATCCAGGTGATGTCGGCGATGCTCGAGAACCAAGCCGGGTTCTACGCCGCCCAGATGGCGGCCATGGACAACGCCACACGCAATGCGGGCGACATGATCGCCGCCCTGAACCTGCTCAAGAACCGTACTCGCCAGGCGCAGATCACCAAGGAGCTGATCGAGATCATCTCCGGCGCCGAAGCGCTCTAAACCGAAAGAGTCTGAACAATGGCTACGACCCCTAAGGCTCCCGCCAAGAAGCCCGCTGCTCCGAAGGCGACCGCTGCGCCGAAGGCTGCTGCTGCGAAGGCTACGAAGGCTCCCGCCGCCGCCAAGAAGTCCGCCGCGCCGAGCGCCGCCACGGGCCGCATCTCGCAGATCATCGGCGCCGTCGTCGACGTCGTGTTCGAAGGCCAGCTGCCGGCGATCATGAACGCGCTGGAAACCACCAACTTCGACCAACGGACGGGCGCGCCCTTCCGTCTGGTGTTGGAAGTGGCTCAGCACCTCGGCCAGAACACCGTGCGCACGATCGCCATGGACACCACCGAGGGTCTGACCCGCGGCGCTCCGGTGACCGACACCGGCCGCGCGATCACCGTGCCGGTCGGCCCAGCTACGCTCGGCCGCATCATGAACGTCATCGGCGATCCGATCGACGAAGCTGGCCCGATCGTCACCGACTTCTACGCTCCGATCCACCGGGAGGCCCCGTCCTTCGCCGAGCAATCGACGTCGGCCGAAATCCTCGTCACCGGCATTAAGGTCGTCGACCTGCTCTGCCCCTACACCAAGGGCGGCAAGATCGGCCTGTTCGGCGGCGCCGGCGTCGGCAAGACCGTGACCATGCAGGAACTGATCAACAACATCGCCAAGGCGTACGGTGGTTACTCCGTGCTGGCCGGCGTTGGTGAGCGGACCCGCGAAGGCAACGACCTCTATCACGAGATGATCGAGTCGAACGTGAACCAGGCCGGCGGCGGCGGCGACAGCCGTTGCACCCTGGTCTACGGCCAGATGAACGAGCCCCCCGGCGCCCGCGCCCGCGTGGCCCTGACGGGTCTGGCCCAAGCCGAGTACTTCCGCGACCAAGAGGGCAAGGACGTGCTCCTCTTCATCGACAACATCTTCCGCTTCACCCAAGCCGGCTCCGAAGTGTCGGCTCTGCTGGGCCGTATCCCGTCGGCCGTGGGCTATCAGCCGACGCTCGCCACCGAGATGGGCAACCTGCAAGAGCGCATCACCTCGACGGCGAAGGGCTCGATCACCTCGGTCCAGGCCATCTACGTGCCCGCCGATGACTTGACCGACCCGGCGCCTGCCGCTTCGTTCGCCCACTTGGACGCGACCACCGTGCTTTCGCGCGACATCGCCGCCATGGCCATCTTCCCGGCCGTTGACCCGCTCGACTCCACCTCGCGGATCATGGACCCGCTGGTGATCGGCGAAGAGCACTACGCCGTGGCGCGCCGCGTCCAGGAAACCCTGCAGGCCTACAAGTCCCTGAAGGACATCATCGCCATCCTGGGCATGGACGAGCTGTCGGAAGAGGACAAGCTGACCGTGGCTCGCGCCCGGAAGATCCAGAAGTTCCTCAGCCAGCCCTTCCACGTGGCCGAGCAGTTCACCAACATGCCTGGCGTGTTCGTGAGCCTCGAAGACACCATCCGTTCGTTCAAGGCGGTTGTGGACGGCGAGTTCGACCACCTGCCGGA
Source organism: Phenylobacterium sp. Root700 (assembly GCF_001429025.1). Taxonomy (GTDB): domain Bacteria; phylum Pseudomonadota; class Alphaproteobacteria; order Caulobacterales; family Caulobacteraceae; genus Phenylobacterium. The sequence continues at coordinate 137,355 of NZ_LMHT01000009.1, forward strand.
AGCGGCCTTCTACAACGTCGGCACCATTGAAGACGCTGTGGCCAAGGCCGAACAACTGGCTTCGGAAGCCTAAAGCGTATGGCCGGGAAGCTTCACTTCTCCCTCGTCTCGCCTGAGCGCGAACTGTTCTCCGGACAGGTCGACCAGGTCGATGCACCGGGCGCCGAGGGCGACTTCGGCGTCCTGGCCGACCACGCGCCGTTCATGACGACGCTCAAGGAAGGCCGGGTCACGGTTTTCAACGGCGGCGCCACCACGATCTTCGCGATCGAGGGCGGTTTCGCCGACGTGACGCCGGACGGCCTGACCATCTTGGCCGAGCAGGCTCACGAGGTTACGGCTTAGGATTGATATTCGGCTGCACCCGACGCCGGTTAGGCGTCGGGGCGATCGCCGGTAAAGAGATTGGTGCGCGTCCGATCCGGCCGCGCACCGGGCATTTGCCTCGTTGAGGCCGATTGCTTCGCTAGACTACTTGCGGGGAGCGGCCACTTTCGAGTGTTATGCGCGACGACAAGTTTAGGGGACCCTGCCATGCGCACCGCCATCGTCAGTCTGATCGCTCTCGCCGGCCTCGCCACGGCGGCCAATGCTCAACCCGCGCCTGAAGCGGCTCCCGCCGCGGCTCCGGCGCCCGCCGCCGCCGAGCCCGCGCCCGCCGCGCCGGCCGCTGAAGAAAAGACCTATGTGCTGCCGACCACCGGCGCCGAAGGCCAGGTCATCGACCTCATCAACCGGGTCTGCAAACCCCTGGTGAAGGGCGGCAACCTCGACCAGCTCGCCGGCGGCCTGGGCTACAAGAAGAACAAGCGCGAAGGGACCTACACCGGGACCCTGGTCGCCAAGCCGTACACCGTCACCATCTGGCCGCAGGGGTCCAACAAGGACGTTTGCCGCTTGACGCTGAAGTACGGGATCAACGAAGAGAAGCCGATCATCGTCGGCCTGAACATCTTCTCGTTCCTGCACAAGCCGGAGCTGCTGCAACAGCGCAACGACTTCGTGCCGGCCACCGACTTCAAGCGCATCACCAATTCCTGGGAATATTTCACCGATCACGAGTCGACCGGCCTGGTGTTCCTGCAGCTGAAGAAGCCGGACGGTTCGCCGGTCGGCAAGGCGTGGGACGAGGCCGAGATCCTCTATTCGGAACGCAAGTTCTAGAACCAGTCCTAGCGCCGCCTTTCCGGCGGCCTATCTAAGTCAGGCGCGGGGGACGACCCCCGCGCCTTTGCTTCATCCTCGGGGACGACCCCATCAGCTAGGAGGCGCGAGCCATGGCTTGGGTCGTTCTGTTCGTTGCGGGCATCTGCGAAATCGGTTGGGCCGTGGGGCTCAAATACACTGAAGGCTTCACTCGCCTGTGGCCGACGGTGTTCACCGGCGTCAGCCTGGTGATCTCGATGGCCCTGCTGGGCATCGCGGTGAAGACCTTGCCGCTGGGCACCGCCTATGCGGTCTGGACCGGCATCGGGGCGGTCGGGACCGTCATCCTCGGCATCTTTCTCTTCAAGGAACCGGCCACCGTGGTGCGCATGCTCTGCGTGGGCCTGATCGTCGCCGGCATCCTGGGCCTGAAGTTCTTCTCGACCCCGACGCAGTGACGCAGCCCGATTGACGGGCGGCGCGCGGCGCCTCCAGGGTCCCTCCGAACGCTACTGTTTCGGAGCCTGCCTGATGACGACGCGCGCCCTGCTGCTCGGGACCGCCCTGGCCTTCGCCTGCGCCGCCGCCGCCCCCGCGGCCGAGCCTTCCCGCCGCGAGGTGGGCCAGATCGTCTACGACCAGACGCCGCCGACCCCGCCCGCCCTGCAGGCCGCCATCGCGCCCTACTACAACGCCCGTTCGGCGGTGTTCGAGGATTGGCTGGATGACGGCTCGATCCTGATCGCCACCCGTTTCGGCGACACCAACCAGATCCACCGGGTGATCGCCCCCGGCGCGGCGCGGACCCAGTTGACCTTCTTCAAGGACCCGATCGGCGTCGCGCTCGCCCAGCCCAAGGCCGAGCGCTTCGTCTATCTGCGCGACGACGGCGGGGCGGAGTACTATCAGGCCTATGTGCGGGGCCTGAGCGGCCCTGAGACCCAGCTGACCACGCCCGGGACCCGCAACAGCGACTTCGTCTTCGCCTCGGACGGCAAGCAGGTGATCTGGAGCCAGGTCACCGCCGGCAATCCCGACAACGACATCATGCTGGCGCCGGTCGACGCCCCGCAGAACCGCAAGGTCATCCAACACGGCAAGGGCGCGAACGCGCCGCTGGACCTGTCTCCGGACGGCAAGTCGCTGTTGTTCAGCCGCTACAACTCCGCGACCTTCGTGGAGCTGTTCGTGCTCGACATCGCCAGCGGGGCCGTGCGGCCGGTCGGCCCCACGGACCGCAAGGTCGCCTATCGCGGCGGCGCCTTCACCCACGACGGCCGGGGTGTCGTGACCCTGTCGGACGACGGCGCCGACATGGCCCGTCCCGTGGTCTTCGACCTGGCCGGCGGGGCCATGCGCGATCTCGATCCCGGGGCGAAGTGGTCGGCCGAGTCCTTCGACCTCAGCCCCGACGGCGCGGTGATCGCCTACATGGTCAACGAGGAGGGCTATTCGCGCCTGGTCCTCAAGGACGTCGCGACCGGCAAGCTGCTGCCCGCGCCCAAGCTGCCGCTGGGCGTCATGACGGGCCTGGGCTTCTCGCCCGACGGCAAGAGCCTGGCCTTCAGCCTCTCGACCTCGACCTCGGCCGGCGACGTCTGGAGCTTCGCGCTCGCCGACCAGAAACTGGTCCGCTGGACGCAGAGCGAACTGGGCGGCCTTGATCCGCAGCAACTGGTCGAACCGGCGCTGTTCCGCTACCCGACCTTCGACAAGCGCTCGATCCCGGCCTTCATCTACAAGCCGGCGGCCAAGCCCGGCAAGAAGCTGCCGGTCGTCATCCAGATCCACGGCGGCCCCGAAGGCCAGGAGCAGCCCAGCTTCAATCCCCGCCGACAGTCCTGGGTCAACGAGGTCGGCGCGGCGGTGATCATCCCCAATGTCCGGGGCTCCACCGGCTACGGGAAGGATTATCTCAACCTCGACAACGCCGAGAAGCGCGAGGACTCGGTCAAGGACATCGGCGCCCTGCTGGACTGGATCGCCAAGCAGCCGGACCTCGACGCCAGCCGGGTGGCGGTCGTGGGGCAGTCCTACGGGGGCTACATGGCCCTTGCGGTGGCCGCCCACTACAATGACCGCATCGCCGGCGCGATCGACCTCTACGGCATCTCCAATTGGACGACGTTCTTGAAGAACACCGAAGGCTATCGCCGCGATCTGCGGCGGGCCGAGTACGGCGACGAGCGGGAGCCGAAGATGGCCGCGGTGTTCGACAAGATCTCGCCGCTCAACATGAGCGCGCGGATGAAGAAGCCGATGATGATCTACCAGGGCGCCAACGATCCGCGCGTGCCGCAGTCGGAGTCCGAGCAGATGGTCGCCCGGCTGCGGGCCCAGGGGACGCAGGTCTGGTACGTCCTGGCCAAGGACGAGGGCCACGGCGTCGCCAAGAAGCAGAACGCCGAGGCGGTGCGCGCCACCGAGATCGTTTTTCTGAAGCAGGTGCTGGGCGCGAAGTAGGGCGCTCATCTCCCTCGGGAGAGGAGATCAGGCGGTCTCGCGGTGTTCGGCCAGCCAGCCGAGGGCGATCTCGGCGATCTCGGCCCAGCCGGGTTCGCCGATCAGCCAGTGGCTCATGCCAGGCGCCTCGATGAAGGCCCCGCCGAGCCGGGTCGCGGTCTGACGGACGGTCGAGGGCGGATGGACCACGTCGCGCTCGCCGGCGATCACCAGGCAGGGCGCGTCCAGGGCGCCGGCCCCGGCGCTGGTGGTCATGAACGGGTCCAACCACCAGTTCAGGGTTTCCCACAGCGCTCGGCCGCTCTCGGGGCGTAGGCGCGCGACCACGGCCTCGCGTCCGGCCTCGGGCATGCGATCCAGGCTGTAGTGGCGCATCAGGCTGCGGTCCGGCGCGACGCCCTGGGCCCAGAACGGCCCCAGCATGTGCAGGCCGACGGCGGTGGCCGCCTCCTCCATCGAGGACGAGGTCACGCCCCAGGGCGCGGACGGCGCCAGCAGCACCACCGCGCGCACCCGCGCGCGCCTGGCCGCCATGGCCGCGACCAGCCCGCCAAGCGAGTGGCCCATCAGGATCGGCGGCTGCTCCTGCGCCGCGCACAGCGCCGCGACGTCGCGGGCATAGTCGGTCATCGAGACGCCGACGACGGCGCTCGCCGGGTCGCTTGCTCCGTGGCCGCGCAGGTCGGGCGTCAGCACCGTGTGGCCGGCGGCCTCGAACGGCTTGCGGAAGTCCTCGAACGCCCAGCCGCAGCAGAAGGCGCCGTGCGTCATGACGATCGGCGGGAGGTTATGGGTCATGGAAATCGCTGTGTGGGGCGCGGCGTCAGGCTGCGCGGCCGCGCAGGCCCGCGAAATCTTGGAAGGCGACGACGACCTTTTCGTAGATCGCCTTCTTGAAGGGCACCACCAGGTCGGGGGCTTCGTCCAGCCGACCCCAACGCCAGGCGTCGAACTCAGGGTGGCCGTGGCCGGACAGGTCGATCTCGCTCTCGTCGCCGTCGAAGCGCAGGGCGAACCAGACCTGCCGTTGGCCTTTCCAGCCCTTGGCGATCTTCGAGCCGTTATGGTCGGGCGGAAAGTCGTAGGCCAGCCAGCCGTCGGTGCGGCCGAGCAGGGTGGTGGTCTTCACGCCGGTCTCTTCGACCAACTCGCGGCAGGCGGCGACGTAGAGGTCTTCGCCGGCGTCGACCCCGCCCTGGGGGAACTGCCAGTTGTGCGTGCCGGTCGTGCCGAACCGCCGCCCCAGCCACACCCGGCCATCGGGGTGGAAGAGCACCACTCCAACATTCGGGCGATAGGCGGCGAGGTCGGTCATCTCAATCCATTTAACGACGCTGGGTCAAAGCGGAAGCCGGCGCGAGCTGATAACCCCGAGATTCTACCGATTCAGCCCACTTTGCGACCTGCGATAGCGTCACAGGGTAGGCGAAGCCCGATCCCAGCGCCTGGCCATGCTGAAGCGCCCCGGCCTCGATGGCCAGCAGCTGCTGGTCGATCGCCTCGCCGGAGAGCTGTTCGTCGATGACCCGCAGGGCCGAGGCCCGAGGGATCCCCCCGCCGCTCCGCGCCGCCTGACCGTCGTCGACGAAGGCCAGGCCGCGGCCGCGCAGGGCGCCGGTGAAGGCGCTCATCCCGCCCTCGGAGGTCAGGAACCGCGAACCCAGATAGTTGGTCACCCCGAAATAGCCGGTGGCGCGCGACAGCACCCACTCCAGCTTCTTCACCGTCTCGGACCCCTGGGCGCCGGCCATTAGCGTGTAGGGGCCCGGATCGTTGTCGGGATAGTCGCTGGGCTCCATCGGAGTTTCCAGCAGCACTTCATGGCCGGCGGCGCGGGCCAGGTCGATCCAGCCCTGCAGGCCGTCCGAATAGGGCACGAAGGACAGGGTCACTTCGGGGGGAAGAGTGTCGATGGCCTGGCGGGTGGCGGTGGCGTTCAGGCCCAGCCCGCCGATGACCAGCGCCACCTTGGGGCGGCCGTTGGAGACGAACGGCCGGGCATAGGCCTCGGCCGGGGTCTTGCCGTTGGCGGCGATGATCGGCAGCGGGCCGCTGGGGCCCTGGATATGGAAGCCGGCCAGCGGCGCCTGGGGCAGGGGATCGGCGGCGTGGAAGCCGTCGCCGCCGGCCATGGTGATCGTCGCCTGGCCCAGGGCGTCGGCGGCGCCGATCGGGGTCTCGGACAGGCGGAAGATGTCCTCGGTCACGGCCGGGGCGGGCGACCCGTTGGCCAGCGCCTCGCGCCAGCCTTCCGGCGCCGCCGTCGACGCCATCTTGGCCAGCGACAGCCGGACCACAGGCGAGCTCGCCTTGGGGTCGCCGATCAAGGCGATCAGGATCAGCAGGACGATCAGGAACAACCCTGCCGCGGCTCCGGCCCCGGCATAGGGGTTCGCGAGCGCGCGCAGCAGCGCTTCAGGAGCCTGGAGACCAGGCGACGGCGCGGCGATCGCGGGAGACAGGTTTTTTCTGGAAAACATCGATGATCACGGAACGTTCCGGCAATGGAGCGTCCGTGAATATGGTTAACAAACGACTTATACAGTGAACGTTTTGGCCTATTCCTTGCGAGGCAAGGGCTCGCGAGGAATAGGCCGCGACAGTTTCAGTTATTTCTTCTCGACAGGCTTGGCGCCGGCCGACGCCGCGGCGGCTGCGGCCGCGCCCTTGGGGGCGACGACGGCGGCCATTTTCGGGGCGGGCTTCGGCAGCTTCGGCGTCGCCGCCACCGAGCCATAGCGCAGCACGTCCTTGGCGCGGGCGAGCTGGAAATCGCCCTTTTCGGTGTCGAAGCCTTCCGGCGGAGCCTCGGCGGGGACGTGGGCCCCGCGGCGGGCCTTGCCTTCCTCGGCGTTCAGCGCGTTGCGGAACGAAGCCTCGGAGAACTGGAACGCCTTGTTGGCGATCCGCTGAGCCTGCTCACCGTTCTCGGCGACCTCGAGGTCGGGTTCGATGCCGGTCTTCTGGATCGAGCGGCCCGAGGGCGTGTAGTAGCGCGCCGTAGTCAGTTTCAGCGCGCCGTCCATGCCGCCGCGCAGCGGGATCACGGTCTGCACCGAGCCCTTGCCGAAGGTGGTCAGGCCCACGACCTCGGCGCGTTTGCGGTCCTGCAGGGCGCCGGCCACGATCTCGGCGGCGGAGGCCGAGCCGGAATTGACCAGCACGACCATCGGCAGGCCGCCGGCGTCGTCGCCGGGCTTGGCGTTATAGCGTTCGATATCGCGCGGATCGCGACCGCGCTGGGAGACGACCTCGCCGCCTTCCAGGAACATGTCGGAAATGCCGACCGCCTGGTCGAGCAGGCCGCCCGGATTGTTCCGCAGGTCGAGGATTAGACCCTTCATTTTCGGGTTCTTGGCGCGCAGGGCGGCCAGGGCCGCCTGGGCCTCGTCGGTGGTCTTCTCGTTGAAGGCCGAGACCCGCAGATAGCCGTAGTCGCCCTCCATCTTGGCGCTGGCCGACTTGGTCTTGATGATCTCGCGGACGATCTTCACGTCGAAGGGATCGGTCTTTTCGCGGGCGATGGTCAGGGTGACCGGCTCGCCGGGCTTGCCGCGCATCTGCTTGACGGCGTCGTTGACCGACAGGCCGAGCACGCTTTCGCCGTTCACCGCGGTGATGAAGTCGCCGGCCTTCACGCCGGCCTTGAAGGCGGGCGTGTCGTCCATGGGCGAGATGACCTTGACCACGCCTTCTTCGCTGGTGACCTCAAGGCCCAGCCCGCCATATTCGCCGCGCGTCTGATCGCGCATGTCGTCGAAGCTGTCGGGATTCAGATAGCCGGAATGCGGGTCGAGCGAGGTCAGCATGCCGTCGATGGCCGCCTCGATCAGTTTCTTGTCATCGACCTCGGTGACGTACTGGCGCTCGACTGTGTCGAGCACGTCGCCGAACAGCTCCAGCATCTTGTAGGTCTTGGCCTTGGGCTGGGCCGAGGCGTAGGCCTGCTGGCTCACATAGGCCATGGAACCGGCGCCCAGCACAAAGGCGGTCGCCCCGATCAGAAGGTACTTTCGCATATCAGGCCCTTAAGCCTCCCTTGCGGCGGAACTGCGCCGCACAGCGTTCGAAGTCCCACGTTCCATACCAATTCCGGCGGAATTGGTTCGCTCTACCCCGTCTTGCCGCCCAGCCATCTGGCGGGGTCGACGGGAACACCGCGTTCGCGGACCTCTAGATAGAGTTCAGATGGGGACTGTCGTCCATCCGTCATCCACCCGACAGGCGTTCCGGCCGCGACCGATTGTCCGATACCCACGGTAGCTCGGTCCAGTCCAGCCAGGACCAGATGGTAGCCACCGGGCAGCCGCAAGATCAATATGACCCCCCAGCCCTTAACGGGGCCTACATACTGGACCAGCCCGGCGTCCGGGGCGGTGACGCTGGCGCCCTTCTCGGCGGCGATGATGATCCCGGTGGATTCGCCGCCGCCGGTCAGGGCCTCGCCGAAACCATGTGTGATCGGACCCTTGGCCGGGGCGAGCAGGGCGATGGGCGGGGTGATCGGCCCAAAATCGAGCGGGGCGGCGCCCGGCGGCGTCGCTTCCAGGCGTTCGCGGTGCTCGGCCAGTTGGGAGTCGTTGGTGAACAGCGCCTCGCTGGCCACGGCGGCCAGCCGGCGCTGGCGGGCGATCTCGACGGCCTCGCCGGCATAGACCTTGGCGCGGCGCTGCAGTTCAGGGGTGATGGCCTTGACCAGGATGGCCGCGCGGACGGCCTCCGTGGCGTCCTGGGGGCTCACCAGCAGGGCCGGCGGTGGATCGCGCCGGAACTGCGCCAAGGCCGTCAGCAGCCGCGCCATGCGGTTCAGATTGCGGCCCTGCTCGGCGTTCAGCACCGTCTCGCGGACGTTCAGCCGCTCCAGCCGCATCCGGTCGTCGGCCGCCGCATAGGCGATCGCCGCCGCGCCCAGGCTGAGGGCGAGCGCGCAGGTCACCGGAAGGGCCAGGCCGCGGCGGAGCATCATTGTTCTGGGATAGACCTTGCGGCCATCGCCCTCAATCGCGGTGATAGGGGCCGCCGGCCAGGATGGTGACGGCGCGATAGACCTGTTCGGCCAGCATGGCGCGGGCCATGGCGTGCGGCCAGGTCTGCGGCCCAAAGGCCAGCTTGCCCTTGGCCTGCGCCAGCAGGGACGGGTCCAGCCCGTCCGCGCCCCCGATCACGAACACCATCTTGCGCACCCCGTCGTCGCGCAGGCGTGCGATTTCGGCGGCGAAGGCGCGTGAAGCCCTCGCCGTTCCGTGTTCGTCGCAGGCGATGACGTAAGCGCCTTCGAGGTGTGGACGCAGCACCTCGGCTTCCGGGGCCTTGCCCGGCTTCTTCGCCTCGACCTCGATGACCTCGACCGGGCCGAGGCCCAGCGAGCGGCCAGCAGCGGTCGCGCGATCCACGTAGAGTTTGACGAGGTCGACCTCGGGCGAGCGTGGCAGCCGCCCGACGGCCAGAATGGCTATCTTCAGGAGGCCTGCGTCCGGTGCGGGGCGTCGACCGACCAGATTTTCTCGATGTTGTAGAACTGGCGCACTTCGGGGCGGAACAGATGGATGATGATGTCACCCGTATCGATCAGCACCCAGTCACAGTGCGGCAGACCCTCAACGCGAGCCTTGCCGTATCCGGCTTCCTTGAGGGCGCGCAGCAGGTGATCAGCCAGCGCGCCGACGTGACGATGCGAGCGGCCCGACGCGACGATAAGTCCGTCAGCTACGGCGCTCTTGCCTTTCAGGTCGATGAAAACGACATCCTGGGCTTTGTCGTCATCGAGACGCGCCAGAATGAGATCTCCGAGGGCGACGATCTTCGCCTCGGTTTCGGGAGAAGCCGGTTTAAACGGGGCTTCGTGCGCACTAGGCGCGGGGTCAGGGCTCAGCGGGGTCGCTCCTTTGTTGCCTCGCTAGAGGAGACATATCACAAGAAGACGGATCGGTCAGCCCAACCTCGCAAAGTCGCTGAAATGGCTCTTAAGCGCCGCCTTGGCGCATCCGTTCCCGCAGTGCGGTAGAGGATTGATAATTAAGCGGTCCGGTCAGGAACACCCAACGGGGCGGGTCGGCGCCGGGCAGCAGCATGGCCTGCTGGGACGGTACGCGGGCATGGGCGAACCGCCGCGCGGCCGGCGAGAACCGGCTCTTCAGCGAGATCCAGGGACGCGAAACGACGGCCACCGGAACCTCGGCCATGATCTGGGTCCAGCCACGCCAGCGGTGGAATGTCGCAAGGCTGTCGGCGCCCATGATCCAGACGAAATGGACGCCCGGGAACCGCGCCTTCAGCGCCCGCAGGGTGTCGACGGTGTATTGCGAGCCAAAGCGGGTCTCGGCGTCGCTGACGATCATGCTGCGGCCGCTGACCACGCGGCGCACGCCCGCCATGCGCTCAGCCAGGCCGGCGGTCTCACGCGATGACTTCAGCGGGTTCTGCGGCGAGACCAGCCAGACAACCCGGTCCAGGCCCAGCCGTCGTCGCGCGGTCTCGGCCACGTGGGCGTGGCCCTCATGGGCGGGGTTGAACGAGCCCCCATAAAGGCCCACGCGCATGCCCGGCTGCAAATCGAAGCCGAGCTGCAGGGCCGCCGGACGGCCCGCCATTGGCCGGCGCCTAGCCGCGCCGGCGAACCACACGGGGTCCTCGTGGGCTCAAAGCGGCCTGGCCGTGCCAGGATTACGGTCGAGATCGAGATCGGTCTGGCGCACCTTGGCGCGCACGGTGAAGACGCCGTCGCCTGACAGCACCCCGGCGCGCGCGAACAGCCGGCCATGTTCCCAGTTGGAGAGGCCAAGTTCGGGGCGGTTCAGGGCGAACTGGCCGTCCACCCAGCGGGTGAAGCCATCGCCGACGAAGGGGGCGTTGACCGCGGCGTAGAACGCCTCGTGCGCCGCCGGATCTTCGGCGATTAGGCTGGCGGCGAACTGCGGGCTGTAGCGGTTGAACAGGGCCACGGCCTGCGCGGCGGTCTCGACCACCACCAGGGTGAGTTCGGGCGTTTCCTCCCACTCCCACTCATGGCCAAGCTGGGTTTCCGGCAACAGTTCGACCTGGGGCTCCTCGACCGGCCCTTCGGCGCGGCCGACCGTGACCCGGGCCGAGCGCCAGGCCTCGGGCAGGACGGCCTCGGAGCCTTCGACCACATGCAGCTTCACGCCGCTGCGGCGCTGGCCGGCGGCGGTCAGGGCTTGAAGGAAGGCGGGAACCAGGTCAGCGGCCCGTTCACGGACGATGGCGCAGACATTGAGCGTGTTGCAGACCTTGCGGTCCAGCGAGTGATAGACGGCGGCCTTGAAGCGCGCGGCGTCGGCGGTGACATCGGCGACCATCCAGGCGCCGCCGGTGCCGTGCAGGCTGACCGGGGCGCCGGCCTGGCGGGCGATGGCGCCCAACTGGGCGACGGCGGGGCCCGAACCGCGCGCGACGGCGAGCGCCAGCCGCTTGTCGGAGAACATCGCCCAGCCGGCGGCGTGCTCGGGGCTGTCGACCAGGGCCGCGGCGCCTTCAGGCAGGCCGGCGGTCTTCAGGGCTGGATCCAAGGCGTAGGTGACGATGGCGCGGGCGGTGCCCAGCGCGTCCGACCCGATGCGGAACACCACGGTGTTGCCGGTGCGCAGCACGCCGGTGGCGTCGGCGAAGACGTTGGGGCGGCCCTCGAAGATGAAGCCGACCACGCCGAGCGGGGCGGCGACCTGTTCGACGCTCCAGCCGGCATGGTCCACACGCTCGACCACCCGGCCCCGCGCGGCCTTGGCGTCGCGCCAGACCTGCAGGCCGGCGATCATGTCGGCGCGCATGGCGTCGCTGACCATCAGGCGGGTGGTGGAGCGGCCTCGCGCCTGGGCGCGGGCGACGTCCTGGGCGTTGGCCTGGGCGATCGCGCTCCAGACCGCGTCGTCGGCCAGATTGGCGGCGAAGGCCTCGAAGAATTGGGTGATGGCGGCGTCGGAAACCTTGGCCAGCCCGTCGAAGGCGGCGTGGGCGCGGCCGACCGCGTCGTCGGCTATCGCCTGGACCGCGGCGGGGATGTGCAGCAGGTCGCCGGTTTCCTGCACGACCACCAGGCGGTCGCCGGACTTGAAGGCGGCGGCAAGGGTTTCGGACACCAAGGCCACGCGGTCGCCGCCGAACGGAATCGGCATGCCGGGGACCAGCGCCTCCAGCCGCGCCGTCCTTGCGCCCGCCTCAACCTTGGTTCTCGCCGTCGCGTCGTCCATTGCGCCCTAATGCTCAGTTTGAGGTTTAGTAGGCCCCTTTGGGCCGGCTCGCAAATCGCCGATCAGGCCGGCGCGACCACCGGGCTCAGGGCCAGGTCGTCGGCGTGGATCAGCGGGCCGGAGGTGAAGCCCAGCACCGCCTCGATGGCGTCGGACTTCAGGCCGCGGATGCGTTCGGCGTCGCTGGAGTCGTAGCGGGCGATGCCGCGGCCGATCTCCCGGCCGGTCTGGTCGGCGACCACGACGGCGTCGCCCTTGCCGAACCGGCCCTCGACGGCGCGCACGCCGGCGGCCAGCAGGCTCTTGCCGGTGGCGAGCGCGCGGGCCGCGCCGTCATCGACGACCAGGGCGCCGGACGGCGCCAGCGAGCCGGCGATCCAGGCCTTGTAGGCGGCCGCGACCGAGACCGAGGGTTCGATCACCGTGGCCAGTTCGCCGGCCTCGATGGCGGCGAGCGGGGCGGGGCGGCGACCCAGGGTGATCACCGTGGTGCAGCCGGCCGACTGGGCGATGCGCGCGGCGGCGATCTTGGTGGCCATGCCGCCGGTGCCGACCCCGGCGCTGGCGTTGGCGCCGCCGGCCATGGCCTCGATCTGCGGCGTCAGCTGGCTGATGCGCGGCATGTGCTGGGCGGCGGGGTCATGACGCGGATCGGCGGTGTAGAGGCCGTCGATGTCCGACAGCAGCACCAGCACGTCGGCGCCGATCATCTGGGCGACGCGGGCCGCCAGCCGATCATTGTCGCCGTAGCGGATTTCCTCGGTGACGACCGTGTCGTTCTCGTTGACCACCGGCACGACGCCCAGGTCGAGCAGGGTCGAGAGCGTGGCGTGGGCGTTCAGCCAGCGTCGGCGGATCTCGGTGTCGTCGCGGGTCAGCAGCACCTGGGCGGCCGAAATCTCGTGCGGCTCCAGCGCCTCTTCCCAGGCCCGCATCAGGGCCGACTGCCCGGCCGCGGCGCAGGCCTGTTTCTCGGGCAGGGTCAGGGCGCGGCGGCCCATCTTCAGGCGGCGGCGGCCGAGCGCCACGGCGCCCGAGGAGACCACCAGCACCTGCTGGCCTCTCGCCCGCAGGCGCGCGAGGTCGGTGGCGAAAGCCGCCAGCCAGGCTGAATCAGGACCGTTCTCGCCGGCGACCAGGGCCGAGCCGAGCTTGACGACGATCCGCTTGGCGGTGGCTAGGCCGCTCATCAGGGGATCCAGCCGGTGTTGGTTTCGTCCTCCGGGTCGGCCTGGGCGGCGGCGGACTTGCGTTCGCGCACCAGGGCGTAGGCCTCGCGCAGCAGTTCGGTCACGCCCTTGCCAGAGACGCCGGAGACCAGCCGCACTTCGGCGCCCGAAGCCTCGGCCAGCGCCTCGCGCTGCATCTCGACGGTGCTTTCGTCCAGGGCGTCGATCTTGTTCAGCGCCAGGATCTCGACCTTGTCGCCCAGCTCGTCGGCATAGGCTTCCAGTTCGATCCGCACGGTCTTCCACGCCTCGACCACGTCGGTCTGGGTGGCGTCGACCAGGTGGATCAGGGTGGCGGTGCGTTCCACGTGGCCAAGGAAGCGGGTGCCCAGACCCGCGCCGTCGGAGGCGCCCTCGATCAGGCCGGGGATGTCGGCGATCACGAAGCGCTCGTTGGCGGACAGATCCACCACGCCCAGGTTCGGGGCGATGGTCGTGAACGGATAGTCGGCGATCTTCGGCTTGGCGGCGCTGGCGGCGGCCAGGAAGGTCGACTTGCCGGCGTTGGGCAGGCCGACCAGGCCGACGTCGGCGATCAGCTTCAGTCGCAGCCAGATCCAGCGCTCTTCGCCGTCCTGGCCAGGATTGGCGTGCTTGGGCGCCTGGTTGATCGGACCCTTGAAACGGTCGTTGCCCCAGCCGCCGTTGCCGCCCTTCAGCAGCTGGACGCGCTTGCCGGGCTTGTCCATGTCGGCGATCAGGGTTTCCTTGTCCTCGTCCAGCACCTGGGTGCCGACCGGGACGTACAGCACGACATCGGCGCCGGCGGCGCCGTGACGGTTGCGACCCATGCCGTGGATGCCGGTCTCGGCGCGGAAGTGCTGGGCGTAGCGGAAGTCGATCAGGGTGTTGAGGCCGTCCATGGCCTCGACCCAGACATCGCCGCCGCGCCCGCCGTCGCCGCCGTCGGGACCGCCGTACTCAATGTACTTCTCCCGACGGAACGACACAGCGCCGCCGCCGCCGTTACCGGAGCGGATGTAGATTTTGCACTGGTCGAGAAACTTCATCGGGGCCTTTTGTAGCACAGAGTGGCGTAGGTCGAGCGTAGTGGCGTCGATTCCCGCGCAGGTGAGGGTTTCGCGCACGTCATCCCAGGCCCGGCCTGGCGGGCCGGCCGGGATGACGCCGTGAACTTCAAGCCAGCCAAACCATCATGCGGGTTGGGGCCGGGCGACCGCCGCGGGCGACCGAGGGGCGTTGCCGGACCTCGCCGGTATAGAGAAAGCCGGCCTTGGTCAGCACCTGGCCCGAGGCGGGGTTGTCGGCGAAGTGGCCCGCGCGCAGGTAGCGCCGGCCCCAGGTCTTGTGGGCCCAGATCAACGCGCCGCGCGCGGCCTCGGTGGCGTAGCCAAGGCCCCAATAGGGCCGGCCCAGCCAGTAGCCGATTTCGGTCTCGTCGGTCTTGGCGCCGTCGAAGCCCATGACGCCGATGGCCCCGTGCTCAGGGTGCTCGATGACGAAGACCGCCTCGCGGCCCGGGTCCTGCTCGCTCACCTGGGCGAGGAAGCCCTCGGCGTGTTCGAGACCGTAGGGATAGGGCATGCCGGTGGTCATGCGCGCCACGTCGAAGTCGTTGGCGTGCTGGGCCAGCCGTGCGGTGTCGGCCTTGCGGGGCTTGCGTAGCCGAAGACGCTCGGTCGCGATGACCGGCTCGAAGTCGATAGCGCACATGGTCTACCTCCCGGCCCTCTCTCGGGGCCCTTAGAAAACGACAAGGGGGAGTCCGGCGACCGGACTCCCCCTCGGAAGTTCTCTGCCCGGTCCGCCTAACGGCGAGCCCGGGTGATGAGGCTCGCCTTAGTTCGCTTGAGCCACGACCACGTTTACGTAGGTGCGGTCGTCGCGCTTGGTGATGAATTTCACGGCGCCGGCGGCGGTCGCGAAGAGGGTGTGGTCCTTGCCGATGCCGACATTGTCGCCCGGGAAGAACTTGGTGCCGCGTTGGCGCACGATGATGTTGCCGCCGACGACAGCTTCACCACCGAATTTTTTCACGCCGAGGCGGCGGCCAGCTGAGTCGCGACCGTTGCGCGAAGAGCCGCCAGATTTCTTGTGAGCCATAGCTCTCTCCTAACTCTCTAGACGCTGCTTATTCGGCGGCGTCGTCGGACGACTTGGCGGCGGCCTTCTTAGGCGCAGCCTTCTTGGCCGGCGCTTCGTCGGTCGCGGCAGCGGCCTTCGGAGCAACCTTGGCTTTCGCCTTGGCCGGAGCAGCCGGGGCGGCGGCTTCCAGTTCGGCGATCACGTGCTTCAGGTTGCGGGCGCGAGCGTCCAGCAGGGCCTTCGGGGTGAGGTCGACGGTGCCGTCCCACTTGTCGGTCTTGCCAGCGCCGGCGACCGAGGTGACGCGCAGGACCGTCTCGTGCTGACGGTGGCCCTTCGTGCGACGATAGCCCTGACGGCGGATCTTCTTGAAGATCTTCACCTTCTCGCCCTTGCGGGTTTCGATCAGGGTCGCCGACACTTGAGCGCCGTCCACGAGCGGAGCGCCCAGCGTGATGGCCTCGCCATCACCCAGCATCAGGACGTCGCCGAAGGCGACCTCCGCACCGGGTTCACCGTCGAGCTTTTCGACAACCAGCAGGTCGCCGGCCTGGACCCGGTACTGCTTTCCGCCGGTTTTGATCACCGCGTACATGGTTAGCGCCTTGAGACTGTAGCAAAATGGATTGCGCCCGCGAGATAGCCCGCGGGCGAGAGGCGCGGACTTATACAGAGGGACCCGTAGGAGTCAACGCGCCTGCCGTGTTTCAACGGTTACATGACTCAATCCGGGTAATCCAGCCAAACGGGCGCGGTAGATTTCGGCCGGTTGGGGGTTGGCGGACGCCACCACGACGATCGCGGCGTGATGGCCAGGGCCCAGGCGCCAGAGGTGCAGATCCAGCAGGCGCTCGCCTTCGGACTGCAGCCGCTCGCGGATTTCGGCGGTCAGCTCGGGCGAGGGATTGATGTCCAGCAGCACCGCGCCGGTTCGGCGCAACAGCCGCCAGGCGAAGTGGGCGAGCAGGATCGCGCCGGCCAGGCCCGCCAGGCTGTCGGCCCAGGCCCAGCCGAACATCCGCCCGAGCCCCAGCCCCAGGATGGCGAGGGCCGAGACCACGGCGTCGCCGGCCAGGTGCAGGTGGGCGGCCGAGAGGTTCAGGTCGCCGTCGCGATCGTGGGCGTGTTTGTGAATGGGCCGCAGCAGCCAGACGCAGATCAGATTGACCACCAGGCCTCCGACCGCCAGGGCCAGGGCGCCGTCATAGGCGACTTCGGCCGGGGCCAGCAGGCGATGGCCGCTCTCTATAGCGATCAGCACGGCGCTGACCGCCAGCACCGCGGCGTTGGCGAAGCCCGCCAGGTAGCCGAGCTTGCCGGTGCCGAAGGAGAAGCGGGGATCGTCGGCGAACTTGCGCGCCAGCCGGTAGGCCGCGGCGGCGACCACCAGGGCCGCCACGTGGGCGCCCATGTGCAGGCCGTTGGCGATCAGCGCCATGGAATTGAAGGCCAGCCCGCCGGCCAACTGCGCGGCCAGGGTGAGGACGCAGATCCCGGTGACGATCCAGGTGCGCCGCTCATTATGCGCATGGTCGGCGCCCAGATAGACCCGGTCGGCCCGGAAGGCGTCCATCTGTCCTTGTCGTTCGGGCGCGGAGGCGGTCACAAGGTCTCTTTATGTATGGCGGCGGCAGCCGTGGTTCAGTGTTATTCGATAACAGTATGCTGCGGTCAAGCGATCGAAGGCGCCAGGCTGTTGGCTTGTTCCCTTTCCCAGCCTGTTGGCTTGTTCCCTTTCCCAGCCTGTTGGCTTGTTCCCTTTCAATGACTAGATGACGTCCATGACCGACAAGACACCCGTCACCGTCCTCACCGGCTACCTCGGCGCAGGCAAGACCACGCTCCTCAACCGGATCCTCACCGAGGACCACGGCAAGAAGTACGCCGTGATCGTCAACGAGTTCGGCGAGGTGGGCATCGACAACGACCTGATCGTCGGGGCCGACGAAGAAGTGTTCGAGATGAACAACGGCTGCGTCTGCTGCACGGTGCGCGGCGACCTGATCCGGGTTCTGTCGGGCCTGATGAAGCGCAAGGGCAAGTTCGACGCCATCATCATCGAGACCACGGGCCTGGCCGATCCCGGCCCGGTGGCCCAGACCTTCTTCGTCGACGACGACGTCAAGGCCCGCACCGTGCTCGACAGCGTCACCACCGTGGTCGACGCCAAGCACCTGCCGCTGCGGCTCGCCGATTCCCGCGAGGCGGTCGAGCAGATCGCCTTCGCCGACCAGATCGTGCTGAACAAGACCGACCTGGTCACCGAGGCCGAGCTGAAGAGCGTCGAGGCCGCGATCCGCCGGCTGAACCCGCTGGCCCCCATTCACCGCGCCCAGCGCTCGAACGTCCCGCTGGACGCCATCCTTGGCCGTGGGGGCTTTGATCTGGCCCGCATCGTCGAGGTGCAGCCCGAGTTCCTGAATCCGGTTCATGGCGAGCCGGGGCATGTCCACGATGAGGATTGCGACCACGACCATGATCACGACCATCATCATCACGGCGACCACGATCACCACGGCCACGATCATCATGATCACGAAGACCATGCGGCTGCGGCGGGTATACGCGGCATCTCGCTCACGCTGAACAAGCCGATCCACGGTCAGCGCGTCACCGCCTGGCTGAACAAGGTGCTGGAAGAGCAGGGGCCCGACATCCTGCGCGCCAAGGGCATCCTGGATGTGGCCGGCGAGAACCGCCGCCTGGTGTTCCAGGCCGTGCACATGATCCTCGAGGGCGACTTCCAGGGCGACTGGAAGGAAGGCGACAACCGCTACAGCCGCCTGGTGTTCATCGGCCGCAATCTCGACGAGGCCAAGCTGCGCGAAGGCTTCGAGGCCTGCGCGGCATAAGGCCGCTCCACGCTCGTCATCCCCGGATCAGCCTGCGGCTGACCGGAGGATGACGAAGCGGGTTTGCAAACGCCCAACGAAAAAGGCCCGCCCGGGTTTCCCTGGGCGGGCCTTTTCGTATCGGTCGAAGGGGCTCGGCTTAGAGCTCTTCGTTGATCAGGGCGACTTGGAAGAAGCCGTTGCCCTGCAAGATGTTCATCACAGCCATGAAGTCGCCGTAGCGCACGGTCCGGTCGGCGCGGATGTAGACGCGCTCTTCGGTCGGCTCGGGCTTGTTCAGGATGCGGGTCAGGTCGGCCGGGAGAGTGCCCAGGCTGGTCGGGGTTTCACCGATGAAGACCTTGCCACCCTGCTGAATGTTGATGAGCGTGGGCTCTTCAACCTTGGAGCCGGGGGGCGGCGGGATCGCCGGAGGCAGGTCGAGTTTGATCGACACTGTCGCCGCGGGGATCGACACCATGAAGATGATGAGGAGCACCAGCATCACGTCCACGAACGGCGTGACGTTGATGTCGTTGTTCTGGCCGAGGTCGAACTTGCCGCCGCCTCCGCCACCCAGCTTCGCACCCATAGATATTTCTTCCCCTGAGGGCCCCTTGATCAGGGCCGCCGTAAAGTCACCGACACCCATCGCTAAACAGAAAGCGATTGTAAAGCCCGAACCTTCAAAGCGACGCCCGCCGAGGGTCAGGGTTTTCACGGCGCCTGTCTGAAGGGCGCTTTTTGCGTCGAATCCGGCTCTCGCCAAAACCAACGTTAGGCAGGTAAGACCGCGTTATGACCTTCCAATACGACGCCTATGTCACCTCGGCCCTTTTCGGAAAGGCCGGAAAGGCCGCTTTCACCCTCGGGGACGGCACAGTTCGATTCGAGACCGGCGAGGTCATCGAAGCCCATGACGGGGCGATTTTGTCGGCCTGCACCCATCCGAGCGGCGATGGCGTGGTCACCGGCGGCGACGACGGCCGCGTCGTCTGGTCGCGGGTCTCGGGCGCCGAGGAGATCGCCAAGATCCCCGGCCGCTGGATCGACGCGGTCGCCGCCTCGGCTGAATCCAAGCTGATCGCCTTCGGGGCGGGCCGCGAACTGCACGTGCGCGACACCACCGATCCGAAGTTTTCCCGAGTCTTCGTCCATGAGAAGTCGGTGGCCGACGTCGCCTTCGACCCCAAGGGGCGGCGGATCGCGGTCGCCACCTATAACGGCGCCTGGCTCTGGTACGCCAAGATCGCCGAGCAGAAGCCCTACATTCTGAAGTGGGCCGGCAGCCATGTGGGCCTGGCCTGGAGCGCCGACGGCAAGTTCCTGATGTCGGCCATGCAGGAAAACCAGCTGCACGGCTGGCGGGTCGCCGACGACAAGAACCTGAAGATGGGCGGCTATCCGGCCAAGGTGAAGAGCATGGCCTTCCTGGCCAAGGGCCAGCTGCTGGCCACCTCCGGCGCCAACGGCGTGGTGGTCTGGCCGTTCGCCGGCGCCACCGGGCCGATGGGCAAGCAGGCCGCCGAGATCGGTTTCGACGAGAGCGCCATGGTGGTCCGGGTGTCCGGCATGCCCGGCGGTCAGCTGGTGGCCGCGGGCCTGGACGACGGCCGGGTCTGGGTCTGCGACCTGGCGGCCTCGGGGATCACGCCCCTGAAGGCCGAGAAGGGCGCGGCGATCAGCGCCCTGACCATGAGCGCCGACGGCAAGCGGGTGGCCTGGGGCGACGAGGACGGCGGCGCCGGCGTGGTCGAGGTCTAATTCTGAGTAGATGCTCCCCCGCTGGGGGAGCTGTCGGCGCAGCCGGCTGAGGGGGAGCTCACGCTTAAAGGCCGCCGCCCGCTCCGTCGCGCTTTGCGCGCCACCTCCCCCAGCGGGGGAGGATCTGAAACCTACTCAAACCCCTGAAGTTCGGCCCAGACCTCGAAGGGGTCGCGGCTGGAGCGCAGGGTGTTGATCGGCGCGGTTTCGTCGCGCCAGCCCAGCGCCATGCCGGAGAACACCATGTGGTCGCCTGGCAGGCCGAGCACCTCGGCCAGGGTCTTGGGATAGCGCGCCCAGTATTCCTGGGCGCAGGTGTCGAGGCCGCGCTCGACGGCCAGCAGCATCACCGTCTGCATGTACATGCCCAGGTCCGACCATTGCGGCGGCCCCAGCTTGCGGTCGAGGCAGAAGAACAGGCCGACCGGGGCGCCGAATAGTTCGCCGTTCTTGGCCAGCTGCCGCAGGCGGGCGGGCTTGTCCTCACGCGGGATATCGATGGTCCGATAGAGGTCCTCGCCGTTCTGGAAGCGCCGCGTGCGGAACGGGTCCCAGAGGTTGGGCGGATAGACGTCGTATTCTGGTTCCTCGCCGAACGGATTGGCCGCCACCTTGGCCTTCAGCCCGGCCAGCGCCTCGCCGGCCAGGGCGTAGACTCGCCAGGGCTGCAGGTTGCCGCCGGATGGGGCGCGGGCGGCGGCTTCGAGGATTTCGCGGACGACCGCCGCGGGCGGGGTTTCCGGCTTGAAGGCGCGGATCGAGGTGCGGCGTGCGACGGCTTGGGTGACGTTCAAGAGATTGCGTCCTTGCGGCGGCTTGACCATGGCCCTGGCTCGACGCATCGCTACCATCTCGCCGTGGGGTAAGGGCAAGAGCTTTGGGTAAGGCGTCTTCTGGAAAAGGTTTCTTCGGACGGCTGGTCCGAGGAGTGTTGATGCTGGTCCTGGTGTTCGGCCTGATCGGCCCGGTGCTGACCACGGCGATCTACCGCTTCGTGCCGCCGCCGGTGACCTGGCTGATGATTCAGCGGGTGTTCGAGGGCAAGGGCTTCGATCGGCGCTGGCGCTCGCTCGACGACATGTCGCCCCGCCTGGTGCGCGCGGTGATCGCCGCCGAGGACGCCAAGTTCTGCGACCACAACGGTTTCGACTTCGCCGCCATGGAGAAGGCCTACGCCAGCAACGCCAAGGGGCGGACCCTGCGCGGCGGCTCGACCATCAGCCAGCAGACCGCCAAGAACGTCTTCCTGTGGCCGGGCCGCTCCTATGTCCGCAAGGGGCTGGAGGCCTATTTCACCGTCCTGATCGAGGTGATCTGGGGCAAGCAAAGGATCATGGAGGTCTATCTGAACTCCATCGAGTGGGGTCCGGGCGTCTATGGCGCCGAAGCCGCCGCGCGGAAGAACTTCGGGGTCAGCGCCAGCCAGCTCAGCCCCGCCCAGGCCGCACGGCTGGCGGCGATCTTGCCCAGCCCCCTGAAGTGGCGCGCGGCCAAGCCGGGCCCCTATGTGAAGCGGCGCTCGGGCAAGATCACCCGGGCGGCCGGGACCATCAATCGCGAGGGCATGGCGGCCTGCGTCCTGGGTTGACCGAACGCCCTCATATGGCGGCAAGCTTGAGAACGTTCTTCAAGGAGGCGGCCCCATGAAAGTCGGCGTTCCCAGCGAGATCAAGCCGAACGAGCATAGGGTCGGGCTCACCCCGACCGCGGTGCGCGAATACGTCACCCACGGCCACGAGGTCCTGGTGCAGTCCGGGGCCGGGGCCGGCGCCGGCTACGCCGACGAGGCCTATATGCGGGCCGGGGCCAGGATGACGCTCGACGCCGAGGCCATCTTCAGGGACAGCAAGCTGATCGTGAAGGTGAAGGAGCCGCAAAGCTCCGAGTGGGTCCGGCTGACCGACCAGCACATCCTCTTCACCTATCTGCACCTGGCCCCCGATCCCGACCAGGCGAACGGCCTGCTGGCCTCGGGCTGCGCGGGCATCGCCTATGAGACGGTGACCGACGCCGCCGGGGGCCTGCCGCTGCTGGCTCCGATGTCGGAGGTGGCCGGCCGGATCGCGGTGTTCTCGGCCGGGGAGACCCTGCTCAAGCACAACGGCGGCATGGGCCTGCTGATCTCCGGCGTGCCGGGGGTACCCCCGGCGCGGGTCTGCGTGCTGGGCGGCGGGGTGGTCGGCATGAACGCTGCACGGATGGCCGCGGGGCTGGGCGCCGAGGTCGTGGTGCTGGAACGCTCGATCCCGCGCATGCGCCAGCTCGACGACATGTTCCTGGGCCGCATCCTCACCCGCTACTCCACGCTCGACGCGGTGGAGGAGGAGGTGCTGAAGGCCGACGTGGTGATCGGCGCGGTGCTGACGCCGGGCGGTTCGGCGCCGAAACTGGTCCGCCGCGATCAATTGAAGCGCATGAAGCCCGGCTCGGTGCTGGTCGACGTCTCGATCGACCAGGGCGGCTGCTTCGAGACCTCGCATCCGACCACCCACGCCGACCCGACCTATGTGGTCGACGGGGTGGTGCACTACTGCGTGGCCAACATGCCCGGCGCCGCGCCGCGCACCTCGTCGGAGGCCCTGGTCCACGCCACCCTGCCGTTCGGGCTGGCCATCGCCGACCGGGGCCTGGAAGCGCTGCGCGACAACCCGCACCTGGCCAAGGGCCTCAACGTGCTGAAGGGCGAGGTGACCCACCCGGCCGTGGCCGAGGCGCTGGGCAAGGACTTCGTCGACGTCTTCGGCGTCTGGGCGAAGCGGTGATACGCCGTGTCATCCCGGAAAGCGCGAAGCGCTTGTCCGGGACCCATGAACACCTGATCGTGCAGAACGGGGTGCGGCCACGCTGCGCGCGGGCCAGCTAAAGCGGCGTCAATGGGTCCCGGTCTTGCTTCGCAAACCGGGATGACAGCGGGCGAGGATGACGAGCCTAGGTCACGCCGCCCAGCGGGCCAGGTCCTGGCGGCCCTGCATGATGTCCAGCACGTCCTGCATGCTGAAGCCCGGATCGGCAGTATGCAGGGCGGCGTAGACGGCCTTGACGAAGGCGTAGTCGGCAGGCGTTTTCACCCGCCAGTCCAGGCCAGAAAGGTCGCGCGGGGCCAGGCAGTGAGCCTGGCTGTAGCGGTCGGGCTGGGCGCGGATCTGGGCCAACGGCGAGGTGGTGGCCGCGACCTGGGGATCGGCCTGCGCCGTCGACGAACTCAGCGCCGCCGCCGTGACCACCTCGACCTCCAGGCCTTTCGGATAGGAGCGCCGCACCCGGTTGGAGGCGTAGGCCGCGCCGGTGGTCAGGGCCAGTTGGACGGCGGCGTCGATGACGGCCGGATCGACGAACGGCGAGTCGCCCTTGATCCGCACCACATGGGTGACCGGGCCGGCGGCCTCGACGCAGCGGGTGAAACGTTCGGTGAGATTGCTGGAGGCGCCGCGAAACACGGTCTGGCCGCGCGCCACGAGGAAGCTGGCCAGCGGATCGTCGGCGGTGTCGACGCTGGTGGCGACGATCAGCTTGGTGATCGTGCGCGACAGGCGGATGCGCTCGACCTGACGCCAGATCATCGGCTCGCCCTGGAGCGGGGCCATCGCCTTGCCGGGAAGGCGCGGAGAGGTCATCCGGGCCTGCAGGACGGCGAGGATCATGGCGGCGGCTCCTTTGAGAGCGCGGCCCGGGGAGCCCTAACTCAAGCGGCGGCCCAGGCGCGGGGATCGAGCGCCACCGGATCGTCGATGGCCATTTCGTCCCAATCGAGATCGGGGGGCGGGCTGGAGGCCGCGGCGATCACGGCCGAGAGTTCGGCGGGCGAGGNCGGATCGGAGCGGCCCTCGGCGATCAGCCGGCGGGCGCGCGAGATGCGGCTGGCGGCGGCCTTCAGATGATGCGGCGCACGGTCCGGCGGCAGGAACAGCAGGCCGTTCAGGAAGATCGAGCGCAGGTGCACCTCGATGCCGAGGCCAGCCAGGGCGGCGAGCGTGCCGTCGATCAGCAGGCGCTGGTCGAGCAGCGAGGCCGGGGCCTGGACGATGTCGGGACGGAAGCGGCGGGCGACGCCCAGCGGATCGTCGGAGGCGAAGACCGAGACGCCGATCTTGCGGGTCAGGCCCTGGTCCTTCAGCGCCTTCAGGCGGTCCCACAGGGCCAAGCCGTGCGGTCCGAACAGGTCGGCGGCGGCCGGCACCAGGATGGCGTCGGCCTGTTCCACGCCGAGCCGGCGCAGGGTGGCGCGGGCCTCGGCCTCGACATAGTCGGGGCCGCGGTCGGGGCGGACGGTGGAGATGGAGACGCGGAACGGGTTCGGGCGCGGCAGGATTTCGCCCAGCGCCGCTTCGGCGACGGCGGAGTGACCATCGACATCGAACACCGGCAGGCGCGAGCGCGCGGCGATGTCGAGGATCTCGCGCGCTTCGGACACCGGCGAACGACCACGGATGAGGGTGGTCGAGTCGAGGCCGAACTGAGCGGAGCCGAGGCCGAGCTTGGAGAGCGGTGAAATCATGAAGCCGGTGAAGCCTGGATACAAACCCGAAGAGCAGCCATCTTCACCCCAAGGCCTAAAGAACCGGTGTCTAGGACCTTTCCAGGGGGTTAAAACCAGGACATGCGCGAAGCTCTCCCCGAATGGCCGCTGTTTGGTATGGCCGATGATGTCCGACCGGCGCTACGCCAAGCGCAGCAAGGGAAAACCCCGTTGGCGCTGGCGACCCTGACCTCGGTCGAGGGGGGCGGACCGCGCCCGCCGGGGACCCAGATGGTTTTCGCCGATGGGATCGTCGCCGGTTATTTTTCAGGCGGCTGCGTCGAGAGCGACGTGGCCGATCACGCCCTGGCCTGCTTGGCCGACGGGACGCCTCGGCGCCTGATCTATGGCGCGGGAAGCCCCTGGCCCGACATCCAGCTGCTGTGCGGCGCCCGCATCGAGATCTTCGTGGAGCGGGTGGCGTCAGATGATCCGGCCCTGGCCGAACTGCTGAAGGCCCAGGACGAGCGGCGCTCGGTGGTCTGGATCAGCGACGGCGTCAAACGCCTCTGCGCAACGAGCGCCCAGCCCTGGGACGGGGCCATCGTCCAGGCCTATGACCCCACCCCGCGACTGGTGGTGTTCGGCGCCGATCCCACCGCCCTGGCCATCGCCTCGCTGGGCGCCCAGTCGGGCTTCGAGACGACCCTGGTGCGTCCCAAGGGGCCGCAGGCCCCGCCGCCGCTGCCGGGCGTCGCCTATCGCCGCGACGAGCCGCAGGCGGCGCTGGCGGCCATCGGGACCGACGCCTGGACCGCCATCGCCATCGCCACCCATAATCTCGATCTCGACCAGGAGGCGCTGGCCGCCGCCCTGCCGTCCGCCGCCGGCTATGTCGGCCTGCTGGGCGCGCGTAAGCGGTTGCCCGAGCGGCTGGCCCCGCTGCGGGCTGCGGGCTTCCCGGAGGCGAGGCTGCAGCAGCTGCACGCCCCGATCGGCCTCGATATCGGCGGCAAGGCTCCGTGGGAGGTGGCGCTGTCGGTGATCGGCGAGATCGTCGCCCTGCGCCATGCCCGGACCTCGAGCGAACCGCGCGCAGCGACGCCGAAGCGCGAGACGGCTTAGGCTCTTTTCCTCCCCCATTTGTGGGCATTTGTGGGGGAGGGGGACCGCGAAGCGGTGGAGGGGGCGTGACTGGGCTCAGAGCCCCTGGCTTGCCCCCTCCACCACCCTTCGGGCGGTCCCCCACCCCCGCTTCGCAGGGGAGGAAAAGGGGCCGAGCTTTTGGAATTTACCCCCGCGCTAGCGGCAACACCTCGACCAGATCGCCGGCCGCCAGGGCGGGCGATCCGCCGGGACGGCGCAGCAGGGCGTCGGCGGCGGCGAAGACGGTGATGAGCGAGCTATCTTGGTCGCGATAGGGTTCGACCAGGACCGCGCCGCCCTCATAGGTCAGCTTGGCGCGCATCCAGTGTTCGCGCGGGCCGTTGGCGGCCAGCGGCTTCGCCAGCCGCGCGCCGGTCAGGCTGCACTCGGCGGCCGCGCCTTGGAACCGGGCGATCAGGGGCTTCAGGAACAGCTCGGCGCAAACGAAGGCCGAGGCCGGATTGCCGGGCAGGCCGAGCAGCTTGCGGCCGTCGGCCAGCACCCCGAAGAAGGTCGGCTTGCCGGGGCGGACATTGACGCTGCCGACCTTCAGCGAAAGGCCCAGCGCCTCGGCGGCCGCGCGGACCAGGTCGTGGTCGCCGACCGAGGCGCCGCCGACCGTGACGATCAGATCGGCCTCGGCGCTCCGCAGGGCTTCGATCACCGCCTCCAGCTCGTCGCGCACCGGCTTGAGCTTGGACGCCACGCCGCCCCAGCCCTCGACCATGGCGACCAGCGCCGGCGCGCCGGAATCGTAGATCTGGTAGGGGCCCGGCGCGCCCGGCGCTTCGACGATTTCCTCGCCGGTGGACACGATCGCCACCCGCGGCCGGGCGTGGACCGAAACCTCGGCGCGTCCGGCGGAAGCCGCCAGAGACAACCGCCAGGGGTCGATCCGGGTTCCCTTGCTCAGCAGGGGTTGGCCGGCGCGGAAGTCGCCGCCGGCGGAGCGGATGTTGGCGCCGACGGGCGAGGCCGGAACCGTGACCTGGTCGCCCTCGCGCCTCGCGTCTTCCTGGATGACGATGGTGTCGGCGCCGGTGGGCACGGCGGCGCCGGTGAAGATGCGCACCGCCTGGCCGGCGCCAAGCGCGCCCTCATAGCCGTGGCCGGCGGCGCTTTCGCCGACGATCAGCAGGGCGCCTGGCGCATCGGCGCTGCGCAGCGCCCAGCCGTCCATGGCCGAGGCGGTGAAGGGCGGCTGGTCGCGGATCGCGGCGACATCCTCGGCCAGCACCCGGCCGATGGCGGTCTTCAGCGGGATGGTTTCGGCGTCCAGGGCGCCGACCTGCGCCAGCATGCGGGCGCGGGCGTCTTCGACCGCCAGCAGCTTCACGTCGCTCACGGCCGGACCCAGTCGCCGGACTTGCCGCCGGTCTTGGTCAGCAGGCGCACGTTCTCGATGGTCATGGCCTTATCGGCGGCTTTCAACATGTCGTAGACCGTCAGGCAGGCGACCGAGACGGCGGTCAGGGCTTCCATCTCCACCCCGGTCTGGCCGGTGGTGCGGACCCGAGCGGTGACCGACAGGCCGCCGTCGGCCGGTTCGACCCGAACCTCGACCTTCGACAGGGCCAGCGGGTGGCACAGCGGGATCAGGTCGGAAGTCTTCTTGGCGGCCATGATGCCGGCGATCTCGGCGGTGGCCCGCACGTCGCCCTTCTTGGCGTCGCCGGAGAGGGCGAGCGCCAGGGTGGCGGCGTTTATGCGCACGAACCCCTCGGCCACGGCTTCGCGAGCGGTGACCGCCTTTTCCGAGACGTCGACCATATTGGCGCGGCCGGTCTCGTCGATGTGGGTGAGTTTGCTCACCGTTCCAACAAGCGGGGCATGAGCTCGACCATGTTGCAGGGGCCGTGGCGGCTGTCGAGCTGGGCCGAGATCACCTTGTCCCAGCCGTCGCGCACCGCGCCGTTGGAGCCCGGCAGGCAGAAGACGAACACGCCGCCGATGATCCCAGCCGTGGCGCGGCTCTGCAGGGTGGACAGGCCCACCGATTGGTAGCTGACCAGATGGAAGATCACCGAGAAGCCGTCGATCTTCTTGTCGAACAGCGGCTCGACCGCTTCAGGCGTCACGTCGCGGCCGGTGATGCCGGTGCCGCCGGTGGTGATGATCGCCTCGACGCTGCCGGAGGCGACCCAGGCTTTGATCTGCTCGCGGATCTGGGCGACGTCGTCGAGGACGATCGCCTTGGCCGCCAATTCGTGGCCCGCGCCAGTGATGCGCTCGACCAGCACGTGGCCGGAGGTGTCGCTCTCCTCGTCGCGGGTGTCGGAGACGGTCAGGACGGCGATGCGCACCGGCTTGATCGTCAGGGCTTCGTTGACGTGGCCGCCAGGGGTGAAGGCGTTCATGATTTTGAGGTCTCCCAGCGGGCGATGTCGGTGTGGTCCTGGGCGCGCGGTTCGATCCAGCGCTCGCCCGTCGGGCCGCTCTCCTTCTTCCAGAAGGGGGCGCGGCTCTTCAAGTAGTCCATCAGGAAATCGCAGGCCTCGAAGGCGGCTCGGCGATGGGCGGCGGCGGTGGCCACGAAGACGATGGCCTCGCCGGGCATGATCTTGCCGACCCGGTGGACGATGTGGAAGTCGTGCAGCTCGAACCGGGCCTTGGCCTCCTCGGCGATCTTGCCGATGGCGGCCTCGGTGAAGCCTGGATAGGCCTCCAGCTCCAGGGTGGTGGTGTCGCCTTGCTCGGCGCGGGCCAGGCCCGTGAAGGTGGCGACTGCGCCGGTCTCCGTGCGGCCCTGGCAGAAGGCGGTCAGCAGGGCGCCGGGATCGAAGGACTGGTCGGTGAGGGTGATCATCCGCCGCTCATCGGCGGCAGGAAAGCGACCTCGGAGCGGGCCGACAGCACCGCGTCGCCGCGCACGATGGCCTGGTCCAGGGCGATCTGGACGCCCGGCGCGGCCAGCGCTTCGCCAAGCCCCGCGTCCTCGCCCGACAGCAGGTCGCGAAGGGCGCCCAGCGAGGCGCTGTCGATGTCGCGCGAGCGCCAGCCGGCGATGTCGCTCAGGCGACCAAACAGGAGAACCCGGGCCACGGCCTCAGCCCCCGGTGGTCGACATGTGCCGGGCGACGGCGGGGGCGGCGTGGCGCACGATATGGAAGTCGTGGCCCTCGGGCTTGGCGTCGACCGCCAGCCGGACCGCCGCGATCAGCTCGGCGTCGTCGGCGCCGGCGCGGATCACCGCGCGCAGGTCGCTGGCGTCCTCGCGGCCGAGGCAGGTGTGCAGGGTGCCGGTGCAGGTCAGCCGCACGCGGTTGCAGGTCTCGCAGAAATTATGGCTGAGCGGGGTGATGAAGCCCAGGCGTCCGCCGGTCTCGGCGACGCGGACATAACGGGCCGGGCCGCCGGTCTTGTGGTCGATGTCGCTCAGCGTCCAGAAGCTTTCGAGCTCGGCCCGGACGTCCTTGAGCGACAGGAACTGGTCGGTGCGGTCGACCTCGATCTCGCCCAGAGGCATGGCCTCGATCAGGGTGGCGTCGCAGCCGCGGGCGTGGGCCCAGGAGATCAGGTCCGGCAGCTCGGCGGCGTTGTCGGCCTTCAGCGCCACGGCGTTGATTTTCACCGCGATCCCGGCGGCCAGCGCCGCGTCGATCCCGGCGATGACCTTGGAGAGGTCGCCGCCACGGGTCACCTTGCGGAATAGGTCGGGCTTCAGGGTGTCCATCGAGACATTGACCCGCCGCACGCCGAAGCGGGCGAGATCGCCGGCGAACTCCGACAGTCGCGTGCCGTTGGTGGTCAGGGTCAGCTCGTCCAGCGCGCCGGAGCGCAGATGCCGCGACAGGTTCTCGATCAGGCCCATCACGCCCTTGCGGACCAGGGGCTCGCCGCCGGTGATCCGCAGCTTGCGCGTGCCGAGCGCCACGAAAGTCGAGGCCAGGCGGTCCAGTTCCTCGAGCGTCAGCACCTCGGCCTTCGGCAGGAAGGTCATGTGCTCGGCCATGCAATAAACGCAGCGCAGGTCGCATCGGTCGGTGACCGAGACGCGCAGATAGCTCACCGTCCGGCCGAAACCGTCGATCAGGGGCGCCGCGCGGGGCGCGGCCTCTTGCGGCGAGGGGGCGTCATAGGGCGTCATGCTGGCGATAACATAGAGAGGAACGCAGGTTGGCGACAGGGGCAGGCGAGTTCGAAGCCATCGTTTTAGCGGCGGGATCGGGCAGCCGCTTTGGCGGCGGGAAGCTGCTTGCCTCCTGGGCGGGCGGCGCGCTGCTGGACGGCGCTCTCGCCGCGGCCTTCGCCGCGCCCGTGCGGCGGGTGGTGGTGGTCACCGGCGCGGACGCCGACGCCGTCGAGACCGCTGCACGGGCCTGCGCGCGGCGGCTCGGTCAGGGCAAGCGCCTGCAGGTGGTGCACGCCGCCGATCACGCCGAGGGCATGGGCGCTTCCCTGCGCCGCGCGGCGGCCGAACTGCCCGCCGATTGCGCCGGCGTGTTCATCTTCCTGGGCGACATGCCGCGAACGCCCCATGCGGTGCTGGGACAGCTGGCGGCGGTGGTCGATGCGGGCGCGCCGGCCGCCGCCCCCAGCTTCGAAGGGCGTCGCGGCCACCCGGTGGTGATCGGGCCAGGACTTTTGCCCGGGCTGCTGACCCTGCAGGGCGACTCCGGCGCGCGGGCCATCCTGCAGGACCTGGGCGAGCGGCTGACGCTCATCGAGGCGCCGGACGACGGCGTGCTGTTCGATGTCGACGAGCGCAGCGATCTGCCGTCCTAGGCCTTGACGAACGGCAGGCTCGTCGTGCCCTGGCCGGTCATGGCCAGGATGGCGTTGGCGACGGCCGGCGCGATGACCGGGGTCCCAGGTTCGCCCACCCCGCTCGGCGCATTGCCGGACGGCACGATGTAGGTCTCGACGGTCGGGGCCTCGGTGTTGCGCAGCACGCGGTAGGTGTCGAAGTTGGTCTGCTCCACCGCGCCGTCCTTCAGGGTGACCTGGCCGAACAGGGCCGCCGACAGGCCGTAGCAGGTGCCGCCCTCCATCTGGGCGGCGATCTGGTCGGGCGAGATCGCGGTGCCGCAATCGACGGCGGTGATCACCTTGCCGAGCTTCGGAACTCCGTCGACCAGCTTCACCTCGGCGATCTGGGCGACGACCGAACCGAAGCTCTCGTGCACCGCCACGCCGCGGCTCCAGCCGTCGGCGGCGGCTTTCGGCCAGCCGGCCTTTTCGGCCGCCAGGTTCAGCACCGCCAGGTGCCGATTGGCGCCGGCCTTGGTGTAGATCGCGCGGCGATATTCGACCGGGTCCTTGCCGGCCTTGCGGGCCAGCTGGTCGATGGTGTGCTCCATGGCGAAGGCGGTGTGGGTCGCGCCCACCGAGCGCCACCACAGCACCGGCACGCCGACGTCGGGCTGGATCAGCTGGGCGTCGACGATCGGCGTGGCCTTGAGATAGGGCGAGCCCTTGGTCCCCTCGACGGCGGTCTCGTCCAGCTTGGGTTCGCCCATCGGCGAGCCCTTCATGATCGATTGGGTGACGACCCGGTGGCGCCAGCTGGCCGGATAGCCGTCCTTGTCCAGGGTGACGCGCACGGTGTGGTGGACGATGGGCCGGAAGTAGCCGGCGGTCATGTCGTCCTCGCGGGTCCAGACCAGCTTCACCGGCCGGTCCTTGCCGACCTTCTTGGCGATCTCGACGCACTCGGCGACGTAGTCCGACTGGAAGTTCGCCCGCCGCCCGAAGGAG
This sequence comes from Phenylobacterium sp. Root700, assembly GCF_001429025.1. Taxonomy (GTDB): domain Bacteria; phylum Pseudomonadota; class Alphaproteobacteria; order Caulobacterales; family Caulobacteraceae; genus Phenylobacterium. Next base: position 168,337 of record NZ_LMHT01000009.1, read on the forward strand.
CCGCCCGCGAACAGGGTCTCGATCTCGACCGCGCCGGGCAACATGGCGACGATCTTGGCGGTGTTGAGCTGGTCGACCGTCGGGATCTGCGATCCGAAGGTCAGCTTGGCCTTGCCCATGCTGACCTGAGCCACGCAGTTCATCGGCTCCATGGTGGCGTGGGCCAGGAACGGGAAGTCGTAGGTCGCCTCGAAGGCGTCCCCGGTGGCCTTGGTGATGTCGCCTTTGGACTCGAAGGCCTGCCACTTCATCTTGTCGGTGGCGGGCGTTTTACCGGAGGCGAGGTCCTTGTACTGGGCCAAGATCGTGGCCGAGGAGCGCTTCTCGGCGGCGTCCTCGTTCCAGGTCACGCTGAGCGCGTCGCGGCCCTTCTTGGCCGCCCAGGTGTTCTCGGCGACCACGGCGACGCCGGTGGGGATCTGATAGACCTCGACCACGCCCGGGACTTTCTTGGCTTCAGCCGCGTCGAACGTGGCGACCTTGGCCCCGAACCGGGGCGCATGCGCCACCATCGCCACCAGCATGTCGGGCAGATGGACGTCCTGGGTGAAGCGGGCGGTTCCGTCCGACTTGGCCTGGCTGTCCTTGCGGCGGACCTTGTCGGTGCCGATCAGGGTGAAGGTCTTGGGATCCTTCAAGGTCGGGGCGGCCGGCGGCGTCACCTTGGCGGCGTCGGGCAGCAGCTCGGCGAAGGTCGCGGACTTGGCCGAACCGGCGTGGCTGACCACGCTGTCCTTGACCGAGATCTCGCCGACCGGGGCGCTCCATTTGTTGGCGGCGGCCTCGACGAACATCGCCCGGGCCGAGGCCCCGGCCTTGCGCAGCTGGTCCCAGCTGTTGGAGATGGCCGAAGACCCGCCAGTGCCCTGCACGCCCATGCCGGTGTTGGCGTAGACCTTGGCGATGGCGGGGGCCTGTTCGACCTTCACCTTCGTCCAGTCGGCGTCCAGTTCCTCGGCGACGATGGCGGCGAGGCCCGTATGGTTGCCCTGGCCAAATTCGATGTGTTTGGAGACCACGGTCACGGCGCCGTCCGCGCCGATCTTGATGAACGGGCCGAAGGCGCCGAACTCGGTCTTGGCGCCGACGCTGAGCAGGTCGCCGGGCGAGCAGCCGACCAGCAGCGCGCCGCCGACCAGGGTGGCGCTGACGACGACTTCGCGCCGGGTGGCGCCGGTGATGTTCGCGGGGGTCAAGGGAGCGTTCATGGGCGTCAGACCTTGGCCGGTGCGACAGGGGCGACGGCGGCGGGCGTCAGGCCCGCGGCGTCCTTGATGGCCGCGCGAATGCGTTGGTAGGTCCCGCAGCGGCAGATGTGGCCGTCCATGGCCCCGTCGATGTCGGCCTCGGTCGGCTTGGGCGTCTTGGCCAGCAGGGCGACCGCCGACATGATCTGGCCCGACTGGCAGTAGCCGCACTGCGGCACGTCGTGCTTGACCCAGGCGGCCTGCACCGGATGAGCGCCGCCCAGGCTTTCGATGGTGGTGATCTTCGCCGCCGCCAGGCCCTCGATCGGCGTGACGCAAGAGCGGGTCGGCTGGCCGTCGACCAGCACCGTGCAGGCGCCGCACTGGGACACGCCGCAGCCGTACTTGGTCCCGGTGAGTTGAAGTTCGTCGCGCAGAACCCAGAGCAGGGGCGTGTCGGGGGCCGCCTTCACCGCCAGGGGTTTGCCGTTGACGTCCAGGGTCATGGCCATGGGTCTATCCCTCCCGAAGCGAGAAAACGTCGTGATCTTAACAGTGCTCAGCTCTTGCGGTAAAGCCGCTCCGCATAGTGCGCGAAACAGGGATAGGTTAGAAACCGCGCAAGGCGGCTGGAGGTTCAGATGATCTTGGGGAGTTTCACGACCATGTCGACCTCGCCTGCCGCCAGCCGCAAGTCCATCTAGGACTTCCGTGGACGCCTTTCCCGCCTTCTTTCCCCTGGCCGGAGCCCGGGTCGTCATCGCCGGATCTGGCGAGGCGGCGCAGGCCAAGGCGCGTTTGTTCGAAGGCTCGCCCGCCGTCGTGGTGCGTATCGAGGGGCCGCAGGCCTTCGTCGCCGGCTCCTACGCCGGGGCGATCCTGGCCTTCGTGGCCAGCGACGACGACCTCTTCGCCCAGGCCGCCGCTCGCGCCGCCCGCGACGCCCACGTGCCGGTCAATGTCGTCGACCGGCCAGAGCTCTGCGACTTCACCACGCCGGCGGTGATCGACCGTGGCGAGGTGGTGGCCGCCATCGGCACCGGCGGCGCCTCGCCGATGCTGGCGACCATGTTGCGCAACGACATCGAACAGCGCGTGCCCGAGGGCGCGGGCCGGGTGGCGGTGCTGTTCCGCAAACTTCAGGACGAAATCCGCCAGGCGTTGCCGCAGATGCATGAGCGCCGGGCCTTCCTGCGCGAGGCGCTGTCCGGGCCAGCCGCCACGGCGGCGATGGCCGGGGATATGGAAGGTGCCGCCAGTGTGCTGCGCGAGGCCTTGGCCAAGGGCGCTCAGACCCTGGGCAAGGTGCAGTTCGTGACCGGCCATGGCCCCGCCGACCTACTCACCGTCCGCGCCAGCCGGGCGCTGGCGGCGGCCGACATGCTGGTCGCGGATGCGGACGCCGACCCAGCTATCCTCGCCATGGCGCGGCGCGACGCCGAGCGATTGGAAGCGTCCGAGGCGACCCTGGCGGTGATCGTCGACCTTGCTCGCAACGGCCGCCGCGTCGTGCGGGTGGTGTCGGCGCCGGTTTCGCCGGCCGACCTGCAGGCGCTGACCGAGGCCGGCGTCGCCGTCGAGGTGTTGCCGACGGCGAGCGCCTCGTGAGCGGGCTGACCCCCGAAGACTTCGCCGCGGTCCTGCTGTCCTTGAAGGTCGCCCTGGCCGCGACCCTGTGCGGCATGCCCATCGCCCTGGCCACCGCCTTCGCCCAGGCACGGGGACGGTTCGCCGCCCGCGTGCTGCTGGACGCCGCCGTCACCCTGCCGCTGGTGCTGCCGCCGGTGGCGACGGGCTATGTCCTGCTGCTGCTGTTTGGGCGTCGCGGCCTGATCGGCGAATGGCTGGAAAAGGTCGGGATCGTCTTCGCTTTCGACTGGACCGGGGCGGCGCTCGCCGCCGGGATCATGGCCTTTCCGCTGATGGTGCGGCCGATGCGGCTGGCCATCGAGGCCATCGACCGCGAGGTCGACGAGGTCGCCCGCACGCTGGGCGCCGGGGCGGTCATCCGCTTCTTCCGCGTCACCCTGCCGCTCGCCGCGCCGGGCGTGGCGGCCGGGGCCATCCTCGGCTTCGCCAAGGCGTTGGGCGAGTTCGGCGCCACCATCACCTTCGTCGCCGCCATTCCGGGGGAGACCCTGACCCTGCCGGCGGCGATCTATGGCGCGACCCAGTCGCCGGGCGGCGAGGCGCGCGCCGCCGCGCTCTGCCTGGTCGCCGCCGCCATCGCCATCGCCGCGGTGCTGGTCTCCGACGCGGTCGGACGCTGGGCGGGCCGGGCTTCGCGCGGGTCGAGTTAATATTGCCCGGGTATTATTGACTCTGTATTTTATCCGGGTAAATAAGGCGCTCCCAAGGAGCCGCCGATGTCTATTCCTGAGTCCAAGCGCCCCGCGGTCGATCGCGCGCTGAACGCCGCCTTCGGCACGTCCGAACTCGACGCCGTCAAACCGCTGACCGGCGGTCTGTCCGGCGCGCTGATCTACAAGATCCGGGTGGGCGGCGTGGCCTATCTGCTGAGGATCGAGGGCGCGCGCGACGCCTTCCGAGATCCGGCGCGGTGGTATGGCTGCATGCGTCTGGCCGCCGCCGCCCTGCTGGCCCCGCGCGTGCGCTACGCCGATGCGGGTGACGGGGTGGCGATCATGGAGTTCATTCCCGAACGCTCGCTGTCGCTGGACTATCCGGGCTCGAGGACCGACCTCGTCGTCGAGGCGGCCCAGGCGGTTCGCGCCTTGCACGCCGCCCCAGCCTTCCCGCCCCTGGTGGACTATATGGACGGCATGGACGCCCTGATCGGGCGCTTCCAGTTCTTCAGGCTGCTGGCGCCGGAGGCGGTCGGCGAGGTGCTGGGGCTCTATGGCCAACTTCGCGCCGCCTATCCGACGGCGGAAGGCGACCTGGTCTCCAGCCACAACGACCTCAACCCGCGCAACATCCTCTATGACGGCGCGCGGCTGTGGTTCGTGGATTGGGAGGCCTCGTTCCTGGCTGACCGCTATGTGGACCTGGCGACCCTGGCCAATGTCTTCGCCCAGGCGCCGGGCGAGGAAGAGATCCTGCTGCGCACCTATTTCGGCGCGGTTCCCGACGATCACCAGCGGGCGCGGCTGTTCCTGATGCGGCAGGTCAACCACGTCTTCTACGCCATGATCTTCTTGAACGGCGTGGCGGAGGAGCAGCCGGGGCTACGCCTGGGCGGTCTGGCGGCCCCGGATCTCGCTGATCTCCATCAGGCGTTGGGGATCGGCGACTTCGCGCTGGAGAGCCGTGAGGGGCGGCTGACCTACGGCATGAGCCGCCTGATCGCCGCGCGGGACGGCATGCGCTCAGCCAGGTTCGCCGAGGCGATCAGGCTGGTGGCGCCGCCTTTCCTCCCCTGCGTAGCGGGGGAGGAAAAGGGCGCGCCCGCTACTGATCCAGCGGCCGGCCGTTGGTCTCGGGCAACAGGAACAGGCAGGTCACCACCGACAGCAGGGTGAAGGCGAAGGGATACCAGAGGCCCGAATAGATGTTGCCGGTCGCCGCCACGATGGCGAAGGCGGTGAAGGGCACAAAGCCGCCGATCCAGCCGGTGCCGATGTGATAGGGCAGGGACATCGCGCTGTAGCGGATGCGGGTCGGGAACAGCTCGACCAGGGCCGCGGCGAGCGGCCCGAACAGCGCGGTGGCGGCGATGACGAAGACGAACAGCACGCCGAACACGCCCGGGATGTTCATGCGGGCCGGGTCGGCCTTGGCGGGATAGCCGGCGGCGGCCAGCCCGGCCTTGATACGTCCCTCGATCTGCGCCTTCGCGGTCTTGGCGGCCGCCTTGGGTAGTCCAATAGCCGACGCCGACATGACCACGGTTTCGCCGATCTTGACCTGGGCCGGCGCGCCGGCCGGGCCGGCCTGGTTCGAATAGGAGACGCCGGCGTTGGCCAGCGTGCTCTTGGCGATGTCGCAGGACGAGGTGAACGCGGCCTTGCCCACCGGATCGAACTGCAGCGAGCAGCCGGCGGGATCGGCGATCACCACCACCGGCGTGCGCGCCTCGGCCTCGGCCAGCGCCGGGTTGGCGGTCCGGGCCAGCATGTGGAAGCCGGGGAAATAGGCCGCCAGCATCAGGGTCATGCCGAACAGCATCACCTTCTTGCGGCCGACCTTGTCCGACAGCCAGCCGAAGACGACGTAGAAGATCGCGCTCACCCCGGTCGCCGCCATCATCAGCAGGTTGATGACCGCCGGTTCGACCTTCAGGAATTTCTCCAGAAAGGTCTGGGTGTAGAAGAACGCCGTGTACCAGACGGCCCCCTGGGCGGCCATGATCGCGCAGAGCGCCAGCAGCACGACCTTCAGGTTCTTCCACTGGCCGAACGCCTCCTTGAGCGGCGCGGTCGACGCCGCGCCCTCGGCCTTCATCTTGGCGAAGGCCGGGCTCTCGGTGAGTTTCAGCCGCATCCAGATGGAGACCGCCAGCAGGCACGACGAGAACAGGAACGGGATGCGCCAGCCCCAGGCGTCGAAGGCCTCGGGACCGTAGAGGCGTCCGACCACCAGCCGCGAGACCAGGATCACCAGCAGCGCCCCGAACAGGCCGAAGGCGGCCGAGGTCTGCACCCAGCTGGTGGAGCGTCCCCGGGCGTTCGGCGGGGCGTGCTCAGCGACATAGATCGCCGCGCCGCCGTATTCGCCGCCCAGCGCGAAGCCCTGGAGAATGCGCATCAGCACCAACAGGGCCGGCGCGATCAACCCGGCCTGGGCGTAGGTCGGCAACAGGCCGATGGCGAAGGTCGCTCCGCCCATCAGGATCACGGTGATCAGGAACGCGCCCTTGCGGCCCGCCTTGTCGCCGATGGCGCCGAAGACCAGCGCGCCCAAGGGACGGAAGGCGAAGCCTGCGCCGAATAGGGCCAGGGCCGCGATATAGCCGGCGGTTTCCGGCAGGCCGGAGAAGAAGGTCTTGGAGATGACCTGGATCAGGCTGCCGAAGACGAAGAAGTCGTACCACTCGAAGGTGGTCCCCGCCGCCGACGCCGCCACGACGGTGCGTAGCGATGCGGGCTTCTTCCCCGCCGTATCCGGCGTGTCTGCGGCGATGTCCGCCATGTTTGTTTCCCCCGAAACTTGGAGGAAGCTAACGCGCATGCCGCCGATGTGAAAGGTCGCCAGATGCGCCCGCTCTGGGGAAGCTCCCCGGCCGCTTGCCCCCCGTCGCGCTGCGCGTGCCACCTCCCCCAGCGGGGGAGGATCTTAGGCCACCGCCTCGGCGCCGCTTTCGACCGCCGGTTCGGCCAGGCGGGCGATCTCGGCGAGCAGGGCGGCGGGCGAAATCGGCTTGCCGACCACCCCGTCCATGCCGGCTTCCAGATAGGATTGGCGCTGGTGGGACAGGACGTTGGCGGTGAGCGCCACGATGGGCGTCGCGGCGATCGCTCCGCCCATGGCGCGGATGCGCCGCGAGGCTTCCAGCCCGTCGATGCCCGGCATCTGCACGTCCATCAGGATCAGGTCGAAACTGCCCCGCGCCGCCGCCTCGACCCCCAGCAGACCGTCGGGCGCGGTGTCGACCACGGCCCCCAGGTTCTCCAGCAGCTTGGTGGCGATCATCCGGTTGGTGGCGTTGTCCTCGACCACCAGCACCCGCAGGCCGTTCAGCCAGTCGTCGGTGGTTTCCGGTACGGCGAGCGCGGCCTCGGCGGCCGGGGCGGTCACCTCCAGCCAGAAGACCGAGCCCACGCCCTCGGTGGAGGCGAAGCCCACACCGCCGCCCATCATCTCGGCCAGCCGCTGGGTGATCGACAGCCCCAGGCCCGACCCGCCGAACTTGCGTGTCGTCGAGGCGTCGCCCTGGTCGAAGCGCTGGAAGATGCGCGGCTGCACGGCCTCGGGAATCCCTACCCCGGTGTCGGCGATCTCCAGGCGCAACGTCTGGCCTGAGGCGCCTTGGCGGCGACGGGCGCGGATGGTCACCTGGCCCTTCAGCGTGAATTTCACGGCGTTGCCGACCAGGTTGAACAGCGCCTGGCGCAGGCGCACAGGATCGGACATCACCCAGCCGATATCGACGTCGGCCTCGACGACCAGTTTCAGGTCCTTGGCCTCGGCCTGGGGCCGTAGCAGGCGCGCGACGCCCTCGATCAGCATCTTGGGGTCGACCGGCTCCTCGGACATCTCCAGCCGGCCGGCCTCGATCTTCGAGAAGTCGATGACGTCGTTCAGCAGCTCGGCCAGCATATGGCCGCAGGACAGCGCCTCCTCCAGCATGCCCCGGCCCTCCTCGGAGAGGGTCTCGGTCTTCAGCAGGTGCAGGACGCCCATCACCCCGTTCATCGGCGTGCGGATCTCGTGGCTCATATTGGCCAGGAAGGCGGCCTTGGCCTCGCCCGCCGATTGCGCGGCGTGCTGAGCCTCGATCAGCGCCAGCTCCTGGCGCTTGCGTTGGTCGAAATCCTGGATGAGGCCGATGCCCCGCAGCCAGCGGCCCTGGCGGTCGGTGGTCAGGTGGTGGAAGACGCGGATCCAGCGTTCCTCGCCGGAGTCGGTGACGGCGCGGGCCTCGAAGGCGTCGCCCGCCGCCCGATGGCCGGCCCGGATCTGGGTGAAGGCCTCGCGGACCTGTTCGAGGTCGTCGGCGTGGAAGCGCGGATAGTTGAGTTTCAGCGCGTCGTCATAGGTGGCTCCGGCGCGGCCGACGAGCTTCTTGAACTCCGGGCTTGCCCAGAAGGTCTGGTTGGCGTGGTCGATCTCATAGACCCCGGCGTCGGCCGCGTTCAGCGCCATCTTCAGCCGCCGGGCGTTCTCCTGGGCCTCGCGGCGGGCGTCGGCGAGGGCCGAGATGTCGTCGACATAGTAGATGACGCCCTGGATCTTACCCTCGGCGTCGCGCCAGGGCCGGGCTTCCCAGCGCACCCAGCGCTTGCGGCCGTGGCTGTCGGTGAAGCGGTCCTCCTTAGAGGTCACCACCTCGCCGTCCAGGGCGCGGGCTTGCGCGCCCAGCAGGCGTTTGGGCGCGGTGGGGAACACCTCGGCCAGGGGGCGGCCGATGGGGTCGACCTCGGCGCGCGTGAAAGCCTGGCGCCAGCTGCCGCTCACCACCGTGCAGCGTAGCCGCTTGTCGAACATCGCCACCGCGAACGGCGAGCTCTCGATGAGCTGCAGCACCTGCTGCTCGCCGCGCACGGCGGCGTCGCGGGCCTGCACCAGTTCGGTGATGTTCTGATGCACCCCGCGCAGGGCGTATTCGCCGCATGGGCGCAGCTCGGCCTGGAAGGTCAGACGCCAGTGGGACCACCGCCCCGACTTGTTCTTCAGCCGGTGCTCGAGCGATTGCGGCTCGCCCCTGGTGATGCCGGCCATCACGGCCGCGCGCACCCGAACGTCGTCGTCGGGGTGCAGAATGGCGGCGATCTGCGCCATGTTGGAGATTTCGCCGGCGCCGTAGCCGGTGAGGGCCAGCATGTCCGAGGACCAGACGACTTCATCGTTTTCGGGCTCATAGGACCAGGCGCCGATCCCGGCGGCCTGGCTGAGCATCTGGCCGGTGCGTTCGGCCTCGAGCAGCTTGGCGTCGCGTTCGCGCTCGTAGGTGACGTCTCGCACCACGCAGATGATCTGACCCTCTTCGGTCAGTTGCGCCCGGCCCTCGTACCAGCGCCAGCTGCCGTCCTTGATCCGCATGCGTGAGGTGTTGTCGCTGAACCCCGCCGCTTTCAGCCGCTTCAGATGGACGTTGAGATCGGCGTCCTCCTCGGGATGCAGGAAGTCGCGGGCGCGCCGGCCGACGACCTCGGCCGCGCTCCAGCCGGTTTCCTGCTCGAAAGCGGGGTTGACCAGCTTGAGGCAGTTGTCCGCACCAACCACGAACATGATCTCGCGGCTGTTCCTGAACAGCCACTCAATGGTCGTCGTCGCGCCCTGCGGCGTTTGCGTCGCAGCCATCGCCCCCGTCCCCTGTATTCGCGGGAAGCATAACGGCGGTCGGTAAACGTAACCTTTTGGTCGCGATTTTTCTGTCGCGTTGGTTGTGGTCGCTATACTTCCGCGCGCAGACCTAGAACGCGTTCTGTCCGGTGATGGCGCGTCCGAGGATCAGGGCGTGGACGTCGTGGGCGCCTTCGTAGGTGTTGACGGTCTCCAGGTTCGCGGCGTGTCGC
>NZ_LMHT01000010.1 GCF_001429025.1 Phenylobacterium sp. Root700
GATCATCCTCAACCTGTCACGGATGTCTCCGAACACCCGTCACCGATGTCTCCGGTCTGAACAGTAGCGGGGGAGGGGGACCGCGAAGCGGTGGAGGGGGCGGCCTCAAGCTCAGAGCCCAGTCTCGCCCCCACCACCACCCTTCGGGCGGTCCCCCTTGTTTGTTGGAACGCTGGTAGTTTGCGGCTGTCTTCCGGGACGTCCGCCTGGCGTTAGGCGCGCCAGGCGGACAGCCTGCGGAGGGACCGTTTTCCCCTGAGCCTTTGTGGACTGTGGGGGAGCAGGGTCGCCGCTGGCGTTTCATGACCCGGATGGTTGCAGGGACTTTGGGTCCGAAGCCACAAGGATGGGTCGATGGAACAGCGCCAAACTAGCACGAAGATCGCCGGGATCGATGTCGGCAAGTCGAAGTTGGATGGCGCGGTGCATGGCCTGGAGGACACGACGCAGGTCGATAATGCGCCGGCCGGGTTCAGCGAGCTGATCGGCTGGCTGAAGGCCCGCGCGGTGGGCCGGGTGGGGCTGGAGGCCACCGGCGGCTACGAGCGCGCCGTGCGACAGGCCTTGGAGGCCGCGGGCTTCGAGGTGGTGGTGCACCAGCCCATCGAGGTCCGGCGCTTCGCTCAAATGAAGCGCTGGCGGGCCAAGACCGACCGGCTCGACGCCCAGCTGATCGCCGCGGCCACCGCGCAGGTGGATGCGGTGCGGGCCGCCCAGGATCCTCGACTGCAAGCGCTGGCCGAGCGGTTGACCACCTATGAGCAGATCACCGACCAGGCCGCCCAGCTCAAGACCTTCCTGGAGCACGTCACCCTGGCGGACCTGACCCAGGCCGTCTGTGTCCAGATCGCCGCCATGACCGCGCTAAAGGCCAAGCTCGCCGCCGAGATCCTCAAGCAGATCAAAGCCCACGACGACCTGCTCGCCCGTTACAGACTGCTCGTCTCGCTGCCTGGCTTCGGACCGATCGTGGCGGCCACCCACGTCATCCGCATGCCCGAACTCGGCCAGATGCGGCGCGGCCAAGCCGCCTCGCTGATCGGCGTCGCGCCCTTCGCCCGCGACAGCGGACAGTACAAGGGCCAGCGCTTCATCGGCGGCGGACGCAGCCGGCCGCGGCGGATGCTCTATATCGCCGCCCTCGCCGCCAAGCGCTGGGATCCCGCCCTCAGGGCCTTCGCAGAACAGCTGCTCGCCCGCGGCAAGCCGCCAAAACTCGTCATCGTCGCCGTCATGCGAAAACTCGTCGAGGCCGCAAATCTCGTCCTCAGCCGAGGACAGCCATGGCTGCGACAACCCCCAGCCTGAACATGGTTGCTCCCCCATCAGGATGGGGGAGGAAAGAGTCAGGCGGCGATCAGCATCACCTTGCCGACGTGGCCGCCGGCTTCGAGATAGGCGTGGGCCGCGGCGGCCTCCGCCAACGGGAAGGTCTTGTCGATCTGCGGCGTCAGCTTGCCCGCCGCGATCCAGGGCCAGACGGTCGCCTCGACGGCCGCCGTCAGGCGGGCCTTCTCGTCGGCGTCGCGGGGCCGCAGGGTCGAGCCGGTGATCACCGCGCGCTTCATCATCAGGGCGAAGATCGGCAAGGTCACTTCCGCGCCGGCCTGGCTGGCGATGTAGACGATGCGCCCGCCGGTGCGGATCGAGGCCAGGCCCTTGGCGAAATAGTCGCCGCCGACCATGTCCAGGATCACGTCGACGCCGCCGTCGGCCTTGGCGACCTCGGCGAAGTCCTGGGTGGTGACGTCGACGCTGAGGTCGGCGCCCAGCTTCAGCGCCTCGGTGGCCTTGCCGGCGCCGCGGCCGGTGGCGATCACCCGGGCGCCGGCGGCCTTGGCCATCTGTATCGCCGTTGTCCCGATGCCGGACGTCGCGCCGTGGATCATCACGGTCTCGCCGGCCTTCAGGCTCCCATGCTCGAACACATTGGCGAAGACGGTGAACACCGTCTCGGGCAGGGCGGCGGCCTGCACATAGTCGAAGCCGGCCGGGATCGGCAGGGCGTGGCGCGCGTCGCAGGCGGCGTATTCGGCGTAGCCGCCGCCGCCCAGCAGGGCGCAGACCTTGTCGCCCACCTTCCAGCGTCCGGCCGCGACCACGACCTCGCCGGCGACTTCGAGGCCCATCGTGTCGGGCGCGCCGGGCGGCGGGGCGTAGGCGCCCAGGCGCTGGATGATGTCGGGACGGTTCACGCCGGCCGCATGGACCTTGATCAGGATCTGGCCTGGACCGGGAACCGGTCGCGGAATCGAAACCGCCTTCAGGTTTTCCGCAGGTCCTCGCCCGCCCTCCACAGCGATGGCGGTCATGGTTTCGCTCACGGGTGTGCCCTCCGGTATTTTTGCGGGTAAAGTTTCCTTACGTGCTCAGATAGACGTCGAAGGACGCCCGGCAAAGGGAGGCTCTTGGTGGAAGAACCCGTGGAAGTCCGTGTGGGGCGCGGCCAGCGCCTGACCGAGGCGATGCGCGAGGACCTTGAACTCTACGCGGTCGCCGAGCTGGAAGAGCGTATCGAAGCCCTGGAAGCCGAAATCGCCCGATGTCGTGCCCAGATTGAGCGTAAGCGTGCGGGCCGCGCCGAGGCCGACGCGCTATTCTCACGCCCAAGCTGATCGTGCTCACGGCTAACCGAACGTAAACGACGATCATCGATAACGGATGTTTACGTTTGGCACGGGGGTTGCAAGCCCATCGGTCCGAGCGCCGCATTCCGAAGCGGGCGAAGTTTTTAGAGGCTAAGTGCTTTCATGACCGATGGATTTGCCCCGGCGGGCGCCTGGCGAGCGGACGTGATCCAGGACTTCGCCCGGTCCGAGTTGTTCGACCGGACCTTTCAGGAAGGCATGGACCTCGTCGAGGAGACCGCCGGCTATCTGGACGGCTCCGGCCGACAGGAATCCAAGCTGCTGTCGCGCAGCGCGGCTCTGGCCTATGCGGCCGAGAGCATGCGGCTCACCACCCGGCTGATGCAGGTGGCCTCCTGGCTGCTGGTGCAGCGCGCGGTGCGTGAGGGCGACATGCCGCCCGAGGGCGCCTGCGAGGAACGCTACCGGCTCGGCGCCGAAGACGTCTGCCGCGGCGCCACCACCGAAGACCTGCCTTCAGGCCTGCTGGCGCTGCTGGACCGTTCTGAGCGGCTCTATGAGCGCGTCCGTCACCTGGACCGCCGCATGTACGTTGAAGAGACCACCATCGAGGTCCCGAACCCGGTGTTGTCCCAGTTCGACCGCCTGCAAGCCGCCTTCGGGGCTTAAGCTTCTCTCAGGTGTCATCCCGGAAAGCGCGTAGCGCTTGTCCGGGATCCATTCGCGCCGAGCGCGCCGAATGAATCCTTGATCAGGGCGATCCTTATCCAGGCGCCCTGATCTCCACGATCAGGTGTTCATAGGTCCCGGACAAGCGCTGAGCGCTTTCCGGGATGCCAATCGTTGACGACCAGCCACGCAAAAAACGCCGCGCACGGGACGCGGCGTTTGTTCGCTTGTGAGGCGCCAGGGCGCGCTGAGCGCGCCGCAGGGGCCTACTTGCGGGTAAAGGCGCCGAACTTGGCGTTGAAGCGCGACACGCGGCCGCCGCGGTCCAGCATGTGCTGGTTGCCGCCCGTCCAGGCCGGGTGCGTCTTCGGATCAATATCCAAATTCAGCGTCGCGCCTTCTTTGCCGTACGTCGAGCGCGTCTGATAGCTCGTGCCGTCGGTCATCACCACGGTGATGAAATGATAGTCGGGGTGGGTGTCTTGTTTCATCGAGAGGGCAACCGACGTAAAGGAGCGGCAGGAATATATCGCTCCGCCAGAGATGGCAGGCGCGAGGAAGCCGCGCGTATACAGGAAAAGGCGCGGTAAGAGCAAGGGCGCTAGTTTATATGAGTGATTTGGCCCCTGAGGCTCCCGCCCCCGGTCGCCCCAGCGCGGGCGCCGCATTGGCCCAAGATCTGAACGAAGCCGCCGACCGCCGCGCGCGTAGCCGCAACGTCAAGGCGCTCGGCCGCCTGACGCCGTTCCTGGCCCTGCATAAGGGCGACGCGGCCTGGGCGGGCCTGTTCCTGATGACCGCGACGGCCTCGACCCTGGGCCTCTCCGGCGCCGTGCGGTTGCTGGTCGACCATCTGACCGGACCCAAGGCCAGCGCCGCGACGGTCGATCCCTGGTTCTGGCTGATCGGCGGGGTGGCCCTGGCGCTCGCCGCCTCCAGCGCCCTGCGCTACTTCTTTGTGACCAAGCTGGGCGAGCGGATCACCGCCGACCTGCGCAAGGCCGCCTACGCCCACATTCTCACTCTCGACCCGACCTTCTTCTTAAAGACGCGTACGGGCGAGGTGCTCTCGCGCCTGACCACCGACATCCAGATCGTCGAAAGCCTGCTCTCCACATCTATCTCCGTGGCGCTGCGCAACCTGCTGACCCTGATCGGCGCGCTGATCCTGCTGGTGATCGTCAGTCCCGGCATGACGGGCCTGGTGTTGGGCATCTTCCCGTTCGTGCTGGCGCCGCTGTTCCTGTTCGGCAGGCGGGTGCGCAAGCTGACCATGTCGACCCAGGACCAGTTCGCGGCCGCCGTCGGCCACGCCGGTGAAACCCTCGACGCTCTGGAGACTGTACAGGCCTTCGGGCGCGAGGACGCCGGCGCGGCGCGGTTCGGCGACGCGGTCGAAAGCTCGTTCCAGACCTCCCTGCGCCGGATGACGGCGCGCGCCATCATGACCGCCCTGGTTATCGGCCTGGTCTTCGGCGGCGTGGTGGTGATCTTCTGGCTGGGCGTCCATGCCGGACTGCGCGGCGAGATGACCTGGGGCGCGCTGTTCCAGTTCGCCTTCCTCTCTGTGATGGCCGCCGGCTCGGTCGGCGCCCTGGGCGAGACCTGGGGCGACGTCCAGAAGGCCGCTGGCGCCATGGAGCGGATCTCCGAGCTGCTGGCCGCCAAGCCGTCCATCGCCGCCCCGCCGGCGCCCAAGGCGCTGCCGGTCCCGGCGCGCGGCGAGATCGCGTTCGAGGACGTCAGCTTCGCCTATCCCGGCCGTCCCGACGCCCTGGCGCTCAGCGGCTTCTCCCTGAACGTGGCGCCTGGCGAGCGGGTCGCCCTGGTCGGCCCCTCGGGCTCGGGCAAGAGCACCGTCTTCCGGCTGCTGCTGCGCTTCTATGACCCGCAGAGCGGGACGATCCGCCTGGACGGCGTCGACCTGCGCGACGCCGATCCCGCGCAGGTCCGCGCCCGCATGGCGCTGGTCGCCCAGGACTCGCCGCTGTTCTCGGGGTCGGCGGTGGAGAACATCCGCTTCGGTCGCCAGGACGCTGATCTGGTCGCCATCCGCGCCGTCGCCCAGGCCGCCCAGGCCGAGACCTTCCTGGACGCCCTGCCGCAGGGCTTCGAGACCCCGCTCGGCGACCGCGCCCGCAGCCTGTCGGGCGGTCAGCGCCAGCGGCTGGCCATCGCCCGCGCCCTGATCCGCGAGACCCCGATCCTGCTGCTCGACGAGGCCACCAGCGCGCTGGACGCCGAGAACGAGCAATTGGTGCAGCGGGCGCTGGAGAGCGCCATGGTCGGCCACACCACCCTGGTCATCGCCCACCGCCTGGCCACCGTGCTGAAGGCCGACCGCATCGTGGTCATGGACGGCGGCAAGGTGGTCGAGCAGGGCACGCACGGCGAACTCGCGGCCAGGGGCGGTCTTTACTCCCGCCTGGCGGCTTTGCAGTTCGGGGATGCCGCGGCTTAGGCCCCCTCCGTCGCGCTTCGCGCGCCACTTCCCCCAGCGGGGGAGGATCGCGCACAATAGATGCTCCCCCGCTGGGGGAGCTGTCGGCGTAGCCGACTGAGGGGGTTAGCCCCGCGCGGCGACGGCGAGGCCGGGGAAGTCGCTGAACACGCCGTCGACCCCCGCGGCGTAGAGCGCGAGGAAGACGGCTTCAGCGTCGCCATGCTCGGCGAGCGAGGTTCCGCGCCGCAGCTTGGCCGGCAGGAAGCGGTTCTCGGCGCGCACGGTCCAGGGATGGACCAGGAGGCCCACGGCGTGGGCGTCGGCCACCAGGGCGCTGGGCGGGCCCAGCGCGCCGTCCAGGGTCGGCAGGACCATCGACCAGTCGGGGCCTACCCCGTCGGCGTATTGTGCGATGGCCTTCAGGCCCTCGGCGCTGACCATGGCAGGGTTGCCGGCGCCGACCAGCTGCACGCGGCGAGCCTTGGAGAGGGTCTTGAAGGTCGCCAGCGGGGCGGCTTCGAAGCACTGGACGAACACGGGGGCGTCGCGCGCGTCCAGGCCGTTGGTCTTCAAGGCGGCGGCCAGTCGCGCCTCGATCGGCAGGCCCAGGCTGGCCAGAAACGCCGGGTGCTTCATCTCAGGATAGACGCCGATCGTGCGGCCGACGCGGCGGCTCTCAGCCGTGGCCAGGTCGATGACTTCCTGGAAGGTCGGGACGGCTTCGCGGCCGTCGAACTTGGCGCTGCCGGGACGCAGGTCGGGCAGGCGCTCGCGGGCGCGCAGGGTCTTCAGTTCGGCCAACGTAAAGTCTTCGGCGAACCAGCCCTCGACCTTTTCGCCGTCGATGAACTTGGCCGTGCGGCGGACCGCGAATTCGCGCCGCGAGGCGATGTCGGTGGTCCCGGAGATCTCGTTCTCGTGACGAACCACCAGGACGCCGTCCATGGTCAGCACCAGGTCGGGTTCGATGAAGTCGCAGCCCTGGTCGACGGCCAGGCGATAGCCCATCAGCGTGTGCTCGGGCCGCTCTCCGCTGGCCCCGCGATGGGCGATCACGATCGGCTTGCGCGCCGGGCTGGCCAGGGCGGGCGTCGCCGCAAGGGCGGCGGCGGTGGCGGCGGTGAAGGCGCGGCGGGTCAGATGCATGAGGACGACTTAGCCGTCCTCGATGACATCTCCGTCAAGGCCAAGCTCTAGCCGGCGGCCTTCAGCTTATCGAGCATCAGCGGGTGCAGTTCGAGGTTGGCGGTGCAGATCGAGCCGTTGGTCAGCATGTCTTCGCCGCCGTCCATGTCGGTGACCTTGCCGCCAGCTTCCTGGATCATCAGCAGACCCGCGGCCATGTCCCAGGGCTTCAGGTCGCGTTCCCAGAACCCGTCCAGGCGGCCGGCGGCCACGTAGGCCAGGTCCAGCGAGGCGGCGCCGAAGCGGCGGACGCCGGCGACGCGCTGGCTGATCTGGTGCAGTTCCTTCAGGAACCGGGCGTGCTGGCCGTGGCCCAGGAACGGGATGCCGGTGCCCAGCACGCTCTCGTCCAGGTGCTTGCGGCCGGCGACGCGCAGGCGCTTGTCGTTGACGAAGCAGCCCTTGCCCTTTTCGGCCCAGAACAGCTCGTTGGTGACCGGGTTGTAGGTCACCGCCGCCACGATCGCGCCTTCGCGCTGCAGGGCGATGTTGATCGCGAAGTGCGGGATGGCGTGCAGGAAGTTGGTGGTGCCGTCCAGCGGGTCGACGATCCAGGTGTGGGTCTTGTCGGTGCCTTCGATCAGGCCGCGTTCCTCGCCGAGGAAGCTATAGCCGGGACGGGCCTTTTCCAGCGCTTCGAACACGGCTTGCTCGGCCTTGAGGTCGGCGGCGGAGACGAAATCAGCCGGCGCCTTGCGCGACACCTGCAGCTCGGAAAGCTCGCCGAAATCACGGTTCAGGCCCCGGGCCGCCTTGCGGGCGGCGTCGGACATCACTTTCAGAAGGGCGGTTTGCGTCGACACAGGTGTTCCAGTTCTAGCGCCCAGGGTGCGCCAAACGCGCCGGAAAGGCGGAAATTCGAGGCGCGGAACCTAGTGGGAGCAGGGCCTCAAGGCAAGGATAGGCCTCAACCCCGCTGCGACAAGCCCTGAGCGATGGCCGCTTCGATGGCCTTCACCGCCGCGACGGGGCCTTGCGGATGGGCCCAGACGCCGGCCGAAACCGCCAGGAAATCGGCGCCCGCCGCGGCCAGGCCCGCGGCGTTTTCCGCGTTGATCCCGCCGATGGCGACGCACGGGGTCTCCATGAACTGCTGCCAGATGGTCAGGATTTCCGGCTCGGCCTGGGTGGGCGCGTCCTTGGTGGTGGTCGGGAAGAACGCCCCGAAGGCTACATAGTCGGCCCCGCCCTCGGCGGCCTCCATCGCCAGGTGGCGGCTGTCGTGGCAGGTGACGCCGATCATCGCGTCCTTGCCCATCAGCTTGCGGGCCTCGCCGAGCGGAGCGTCGGACTGGCCGACATGGACGCCGTCGCAGCCCAGCTTGGCGGCCAGGTCGGGCCGGTCGTTCAAGATCACCGCCACGCCGCGCGCCTGGGCGATGGGGGCCAGCGCCGCGACGGCGGCGGCGATCACCTCGTCGGGCTGGTCCTTCATGCGGATCTGCAGGGCGGCGACGTCGCCGGCGTCCAGCGTCTGCGCCAGCAGTTGAGCGAAGGCGGGCAGATCGTCCAGGCGCGGCGGGGTGATCAGATAGAGGCGGCAATCGGCGGTCATGGCGCCTTCTAACCCCGCCTGTAGTCGGGCGACAGGGCGTTCATCGGGGCGCCGGTCCAGCCGGCCCCTGCGCGACCAGGCGCAGGATATAGAGCGCGCCCGCCGCGCAGATGACCAGCAAGCCTGACATCCAGGCCGAGACCTGGTTGGCGCTCACGGGCTGGGGGCCGCCCGTGGCTTGCAGCATGGCGATGGTCCAGCCGGTGATCGCGGCGACAAAGCCGGCCGGTCCCATGACGACGCAGGCGCGGAGAAAGGCCCCGGAGCGTTCCGGCGCGCTGCGCGCGCACAGCCAGGCGCCCCAGGCGCCCAGCACGATCATCGCCACGCCCAGGCCGGCCATGACCCGGAACGACCAGAAGGAGATCGCTGTCGGCCCGCCGTCCCCGGGGGCGAGGGGCCTCAAGTCCCGTGCTTCGGCCGCGCGGGGCAGGGCGGTGAGGTGGAACGCCTGCTCGGTCCCCCAGAACGTCTCGACGGCGGCCAGTTTGGCCGGCTGCGGCAGCATGACGTCCTTGCCGGACATGTCCCCGACCAGCAGCTGCATCGGCGCGACAATGGCGAGTATGCCCACGGCCATGCGCAGGCTCATCTGCGACTCCAGCTCGTCCTGGCGCTTCAGCAGCCGCCAGGCCGAGGCCGCGCCGACCACCAGGGCGGTGGTCAGGTAGGCGGCGAGCGTCACGTGCATCAGCCGCGAGGCGGAGCTGGGGGAAAGGGGCACCCAGCTGTAGGCCGAGCTGACCCAGAAGGCCCAGATCAGCGCGCCGAGCGCGATCAGAACGGTGGCCGCGGCGTGCAGGCCAGGCCCCGCCTTCTTCCAGCCGAACAGCATGATCGCGAGGAGGCTCGCCGCCAGGACCAGGGGCGCCAGCATCTCCCAGGCGATCACGGGGTAGCTCATCGCCAGGCTCGTCACGACGCTGAGGCAAAGCGAGACGGCGAAGATTTTCAGCCAGAAAACATAGAGGGCCTTGAAGACTTCATTGCGTGTCGCGAGCCAAAGTCCCTCGAGGACCGCGAGGTAGCCAGCCAAGCCGATCGCCAGATTCGAGAAGATGATGTGGAACGCAACAGTAGGAGCGAACTGCAGCCCAGGCGGAATCAAGGCGTCGACGTCCATCCGCCGTAGTCCCCAGCTCTGGCGCCGCCCTCGCCGTTGACGGCGGACACCTCCCACTCCACGCCAAGCAACGTGTCGGGCCAAGCTTCGCTTCAGCGACAAACCGCCGCAGGGCGGTGGCGTGCAACTTGCAAATGATTTGCAACGGCGTTCGCATTTGCTACATATGCCGGGTCGTCAGAGAGAAACTGCCTTGTACATCTGCAATTGTAACGGCATCCGTGAGCGCGAAGTCCGCGCCGCCATCGACGCCGGCGCGACGCGCCCGGCCGAGGTGTTCCGCGCATGCGGCTCGCAAGCCCAATGCGCGCGCTGCGTTTGCGAGATGCGCCAGATGATCAGCGAGCAGGGCGAGGCCCTGCGCTACGCCGCCGAATAGGTCGCTTCGCAAGCTTGCGAACGAAACGCGGAATCACTTGCAAACATAGGCTTTGACTCACATCGCCGTGGGTAAGAGTTTGCCCCTCGAAACGGATTCGAGGAGGTTCATATGCAAGGCGACAAGGCCATCATTCGGCGGTTGAACGCTGTGCTCACCAACGAGCTCACTGCGGTGAACCAGTACTTCCTGCATGCGCGGATGTACGAAAACTGGGGTTTCGCCCGCCTCGCCAAGATCACCTATGACGAGTCCATCGGCGAGATGAAGCACGCCGACAAGCTCATCAAGCGCATCCTGTTCCTCGACGGCCTGCCCAACCTGCAGGACCTGCACAAGCTGAAGATCGGCGAGACTGTGCCCGAGTGCATGACCTCTGACCTGTCGGTCGAGGTCAGCGGCCGCGCCGACCAGATCGCCGGCATCAAGGAGTGCGAGGCCGCCGAGGACTACGTCACCCGCCAGATCCTGCGCGAGATCCTCACCGACACCGAGGAGCACATCGACTTCCTCGAAACCCAGCTCAGCCTGGTGAAGTCGCTGGGCGAGCAGAACTACCTGCAGAGCGCGCTCGGCGAGCTCGAAGGCGCCGGCGGCCACTAGGTCGCCGACCAACGCGAGACGTCGTGGCCGGGCTTGTCCCGGCCATTTGCGTTTCAGGCCAGGTGATCAACGCCGCCTGCCGCGCGGGTGGTTGACGTCATAGGGTTCGTCATAGCCGCGCCGCGCCGAATAGAAGGCCAGCCACATCAAGCCGCCGGCCAGCGCCCCCACGGTCAGCAGGCCGCCGACGACATAGAGCAGGACCGGCGTCAGGGCGTCCCAGCCGCCGCCGATGCGCGACCCGGCATAGAAAATCCAGCCGCCGAACGCGGCCAGGACAGCAAAGCCGAGGAAGCAGGCGAAGAAGGTCTTCATGACCTAGCAAGCCGCGGGCGGGCCGAAGAGTTCCGATCCCCGCCAAAGCTTGACCATAGGTAGCATCCACCATCTCTTGCGTGTGGGCTGGTGAGGAGTGACCGATGCGTCGGTTCGCAAGATGGGCGCTGGCGGGGGTGATCGGCCTTGGCGTCCTGTTGGGCGGCGCGGCGGGTTACCGCGCTTGGCGCCAACACCAGATGGCCGAGCAGCTGGCGATCCGGACGCCCCAGGGCGTTCAGGAGTCCCGCTTCGTGCGGCTGAACGGCGTCGAGCAATGGGTCACGATCCGTGGCCAGAATCGCAACAACCCGGTGCTGTTGATCGACGCCGGCGGTCCCGGCGGGACCAGCCACCTGCGCATGTCGCTGATTCAGTCCTATGAACGCGACTTCACCCTGGTCCATTGGGATCGGCAGGGCGCCGGCAAGACCTTCGCGCGGGCCGGCGGCGTGATCGACCCGGCCCTGACCCAGGATCGGCTCGCGGCCGACGGGATCGCGCTGGCTGAGTATCTGCGCGGCCGTCTGGGCAAGGAGAAGATCGCCCTGGTCGGCGTGTCGTTTGGCTCGATCAGCGGGCTGAAAATGATCAAGGCGCGGCCGGACCTGTTCTCGGTCTATGTGGGGACGGGCCAGGAAATCGATCAGCCTGCCGAGCCGCAGCGTTACTACGATCAGGCCTTGGGCTGGGCGCGTGATGCGGGCGACGAGGCGACTCTCGCGGGGCTCAGGACCCTGGGGCCGCCACCCTATGACGCCGCCCAGGAAGAGACGCTCTGGGCTCTCGATGCGGCGGTCAGGCCGAGCGAAGGCTCGGCGGCCGACTTGCGGAACTTGGCGCTCACCCTGCCCGGATGGAGCCTCCGCGAATTACTGGCCGCGCAGGCGGCCGATAAGGCCGCCCGGCGCCACTTCACCGAGGTGAGCCAGGAGCACGGCCGGTTCCAGGCCGCGTCCCTGGGGCTCGACTACCAGGTCCCGATCGTCGTCATCCAGGGCGAGTGGGATGATCCGACGCTGTCGGCCGGGTGGCTGGATCAGATCCGGGCGCCGCATAAGGTCGGCGTCGTGCTGCCCAAGGCCGGACACAGCGCCATGATCGCCGATCCGGCGGCGTTCGGGGCGGCCTTGCGCCGCGAGGTTCTGCCGCTGGCCCGGGCGGCCGACATGCAAAAGCCGCCGCCCGGTGGGGCGACGGCTCTGCGGTAGATCAGAGGCTAGGGTCTACTCGGCGGCTTGGCGGGTGACGCCGATCTTCGGGGCCAGCTCGCCGGAGGCGTAGCGTTTGGCCATTTCCGACAGCGGGATCGGCTTGATCTTGTGAGCGTGACCGGCCGTGCCGAACTCCTCGAAGCGCTGCACGCAGATGGCGCGCATGGCTTCCTTGGCGGGCTTCAGGTAGCCGCGCGGATCGAACTCGCCCGGCTTCTCGACGAAGACTTTCCGGATCGCCGCGGTGATGGCCATCCGGTTGTCGGTGTCGATGTTGATCTTGCGCACGCCGTGCTTGATGCCGCGCTGGATCTCTTCGACCGGCACGCCCCAGGTCTGGGGCATCTCGCCGCCGTATTGGTTGATCAGATCCTGCAAGTCCTGCGGCACCGAGGAGGAGCCGTGCATCACCAGGTGGGTGTTGGGCAGGCGGCGGTGGATTTCCTCGATCACGCCCATGGCCAGGACGTCGCCGTCCGGCTTGCGGGTGAACTTGTAGGCCCCGTGGCTGGTGCCCATGGCGATGGCCAGGGCGTCGACCTGGGTGGCCTTCACGAACTCGACGGCCTGGTCGGGATCGGTCAGCAGCTGGTCGTGGCCCAGAACGCCTTCGAAGCCGTGGCCGTCTTCCTTCTCGCCCATGCCGGTCTCAAGGCTGCCGAGCACGCCCAGCTCGCCCTCGACCGAGGCGCCGACCCAGTGGGCCATGTCCACGACGCTGCGGGTCACGCGGACATTGTAGTCGTAGTCGGCCGGGGTCTTGGCGTCGGCCATCAGCGAGCCGTCCATCATCACCGAGGTGAAGCCGTACTGGATCGCCGTGGCGCAGGTGGCTTCGTTGTTGCCGTGGTCCTGGTGCATGCAGATCGGGATGTGCGGATACAGCTCGGCCATCGCGTCGATCAGGTGCTTCAGCACGATGTCGTTGGCATAGGAGCGGGCGCCGCGCGACGCCTGCATGATCACCGGCGAGTCGGTGGCCTCAGCGGCCTCCATGATCGCCAGCGCCTGTTCCATATTGTTGATATTGAACGCCGGGACCGCGTAGCCTTGCTCGGCCGCGTGATCCAGAAGTTGTCTCAAAGTAACTCGGGCCATGCCCTGCCCTCCGTAGTTGGTCGTTAATTGGCCAGCGCCGCCACTCCGGGCAGCTGCTTGCCTTCCATCCATTCAAGAAACGCGCCGCCCGCCGTCGAGACGAACGTAAAATCTTCGGCGCAGCCGGCCGCGTTGAGGGCGGCGACTGTATCACCCCCGCCGGCCACAGCCACCAACTTGCCTTCCCTCACCAGTTCGGCCGCAAAGTGGGCGGCGGTCATGGTGCCCTTGTCGAAGGGCGGGATCTCGAACACGCCGAGCGGGCCGTTCCAGATCAGGGTCTTGGAATTGGCCATGGCGCGGCAGAGTCGCTCGACGCTCTCGGGGCCGGCGTCCAGGATCCGTTCGTCCTCGTCGACCGCGCCCAGGCTGCGCACGCGGGCCGCGGCGCCGGGCGCCATCTTCTCGGCCACCACGATGTCGATCGGCAGGAAGAGCTTGCAGTTGTTCTGGCCGGCCAGGCGGATGATGTCGCGCGCGGTCTCGGCCAGGTCCTTCTCGCAATAGGACGCCCCGACGTCGTGGCCCTGGGCGTAGAGGAAGGTGTTGGCCATGCCGCCGCCGATGGCCAGCTTGTCCAGCTTGGTCACCAGGTTGCGCAGCAGGTCGAGCTTGGTCGACACCTTGGAGCCGCCGACAATGCCCATCACCGGGCGCTCGGGATTGCCCAGCGCCTTGTCGAGCGCGGTGAGCTCCAGCCGCATCTGCTCGCCCGCATAGGCCGGCAGCAGGTGGGCCAGGCCCTCGGTCGAGGCGTGGGCGCGGTGCGCCGCCGAGAAGGCGTCGTTCACATAGAGGTCGCCGTTCGCGGCCAGGGCCTTGGCGAACTCCGGATCGTTCTGTTCCTCGCCTGCATGGAAGCGGACGTTTTCGAGCAGCAGCACGTCGCCGGCCTTCAGGGCGGCGACGGCCGCAGCCGCGACCGGGCCGACGCAGTCGTCGGCGAAGGCGACCGGCGAGCCCAGGACCTTGGCCAGGGCGCCGGCGATCGGCGCCAGGGTCATCTCCGGCACGCGCTTGCCCTTGGGGCGGTCGAAGTGGGCCAACAGGATCACGGTCGCGCCGCCGGCGCGCAGCTTCTCGATGGTCGGCACGGCCGCGCGCAGGCGCGTGTCGTCCGACACCTCGCCCTCAGCCATCGGCACGTTGAAGTCCACGCGCACCAGGGCGCGTTTGCCGGCGAGGTCGGCGTCGTCGAGGGTGCGGAAGGTCATGCGAAGGCTCCGGTCGCCCGGAAGGTTCCGGGGGCCAGTGGGGTCCGAGAAGTGAAACGGGCGCCGTCTTTCGAGGGCGCCCGTCGCAGAGGTTTAGATCAGCTTGGCGAGCGCCACGGCGGTGTCGCTCATGCGGGTCGAGAAGCCCCACTCGTTGTCGTACCAGGACAGGACGCGGCCGAGGCCGCCGTCGATCACCTGGGTCTGGGCCAGAGCCGCCGTCGAGGAGGCGGCGATGTGGTTGAAGTCGATCGAGACCAGCGGATCGTTGGTCACTGCCAGCACGCCCTTCAGCGGGCCGGAGGCCGCGGCGGCCGACAGGGCCTCGTTGATCTCTTCCTTGGTGATCGAACGGCCAGGGACCCAGGTCAGGTCGACGACCGAGACGTTGGGGGTCGGAACGCGGATCGAGGAGCCGTCCAGCTTGCCGACCAGTTCGGGGATCACCAGGCCCAGCGCCTTGGCGGCGCCGGTCGAGGTCGGGATCATGGACATCGCCGCGGCGCGGGCGCGGTAGAGGTCCTTGTGCATGGTGTCCAGCGTCGGCTGGTCGCCGGTGTAGGAGTGGATCGTGGTCATGTAGCCGCGCTCGATGCCGGCCAGGTCGTGCAGCACCTTGGCGATCGGGGCCAGGCAGTTGGTGGTGCAGGACGCGTTGGAGATGACCAGGTCGCTGGCGGTCAGGGTCTGGTGGTTCACGCCGTAGACGATGGTCTTGTCGGCGTTGTCGCAAGGCGCCGAGACGATCACGCGCTTGGCGCCGGCTTCCAGGTGGGCGGCGGCCTTGTCGCGGGTGGTGAAGAGGCCGGTGCACTCCAGGGCGATGTCGACGCCCAGGTCCTTGTGCGGCAGGTCCTTGGGATCACGGATGGCCGTGACCTTGATCTTGCCGAAGCCCACGTCGATGGTGTCGCCGTCAACGACGACGTTGCCCGGGAAACGGCCATGGACGCTGTCGTAGCGCAGCAGGTGGGCGTTGGTCTCGACGGGACCCAGGTCGTTGATCGCGACGACCTCGATATCTTGTCGCGCATGCTCGACGATCGAACGCAGGACCAGCCTGCCGATACGGCCGAAACCATTGATGGCGACGCGAACGGTCATCGAGAGAACTCCTGAGCCAATTGATTTGGGGCGGTTTCTTGAGGTCGGGGGCCGGGGAGTCAACCCCGGGAGGGTAAAGTCTGGCCGCAACAGGCCATGGTATCGTTTTCATCGACCTGGGCGGGAACAGGAACAGGGTTCGGACGCTTCGGCTGGCGCTGAGCAATAGAGGAAGCAGCAGAGTGGCGAACCTTCACCAACTGACCGCGGTCGCGGCGATGGCGGCAATGGGCCTGGCGGGCTGCGGCAAGGCGCCTGAAAAGGCGCCCCCGCCGCAACCGGCGGCGCAGGCCGCGCCGGTCACGGTCTATGCGTGCGAGGACGGGCGCACGGTTCGCGCCAGCTATCCTGACGCCGACACCGCCGTGGTCGATGTCGGCGGGATGAAGCGCACCCTGAAGATCGCCATCTCGGCCAGCGGCGCGCGCTATATCGGCGAGGGCCTGCAGTGGTGGACCAAGGGCATGGATCAGGGTCAGCTCAGCCCGCTGGCCTCGGGCGAGGATATCGCCAGCGCCTCGGGCGTGAACTGCAAAGCGCCCGGAGAGACCGCCGCCGCCCCGCCTGCGCCTGGCGCGCCCGGCGGCCTGCCGGACGAGCGCAGGCCGGTCTCCGAGGGGCCGTTCACGCCGCAGAACGCCCAGGGCGCGGCCAATGTGGTGCAGACCTATTACGCCCTGGTCGCCGAGAAAAAATACCCCGAGGCCTGGGCTCTCTGGAGCGACGGCGGCAAGGCCAGCGGCATGGCGGCCAAGGACTTCGCCGCGAGCTTCGACAAGTACGAGAGCTATAACGCCGAGATCGGCGCGCCGGGCGAAATCGAGGGGGCGGCAGGGTCGCTCTATGTCGCGGTGCCGGTGGTGATCTACGGCAAGCTGAAGACCGGCGGCCCGGTGCACATGAAGGGCGAGGTGCGCCTACGCCGCGTCAACGACGTGCCAGGCGCCACGCCCCAGCAGCTTAGCTGGCATATCGCCGAGACGGCGCTGAAGCCCTCGCCGGGAGGCTGACAGGTTCGAATTTGGCGGACGCGACCGCAAGGCCGCGCCCGCCGGTCGGCTTAGTTAGTGCTGATGCTCAGCCGGCGGCTGGGCGGGCTTGCCGTCCGACGCCTTGTCCTTGCAGCACTCGCACTTGGCGCAACAGTCCATCTTCATCGCCTGCTCGGCGGCGAAGGCCGCTCCGCCGCTCACGACGGTGAGAAAGGCGGCGACCGCCAGGGTCTTCATTGCGATTTTCATGTTTCGTCCTTTCGGCCACGCGGGCCGTGATGTGATTGAACCTTGGAGGAGGACGTCCCTCAGGCGCGCGGGGGCGGTGTTTCCGGCGCGGGGTTCAATCCGATCATCCGCTGCGGGCTCTCAGCGGTGAGGGCGGTGAAGGCGACCGGCCGCGCGTCAAACCGCGGCGGGGCGTTGGGGATCGCGTGGCAGACCACGCAGACGATCTTGCAGGTCTCGTGCGCGGGTGCGCCGCAATCGCCCATGGGCTGATCGGTCGGGCTCATGGCCATCGTCGCGGCCATCGCCGGAGCCGGATTCGCCATCGCCATCGGCGCGTTGAGCGCGACGGCGAGGAGCACCAGGATGGCGATCAGGCTGCGGACCATGGCCGAAGTTCAATCACGGCCAGGGCGTTCCGCCAAGCGGGCTTACTAGCCGGCGACGGGCTTCACCCGCGAGGCGGCGTCATGGGCGCGTTCGCGGGCCTGGTCGGTATCGGCTCCGCGCGCCAGGGCCACGCCCATGCGGCGGCGCTCGAAGGCCTGCGGCTTGCCGAACAGGCGCAGGTCCGCGCCGGGCACGCTGAGCGCCTCGGCGACGCCCTCGAAGGCGATCGCCTGGGCGTCCATGCCGCCATAGATCACCGCGCTGGCGCCGGGCTCGCGCAGGTCCGTATTGACCGGCAGGCCCAGGATGGCGCGGGCGTGCAGGGCGAACTC
The DNA here is from genome assembly GCF_001429025.1 of Phenylobacterium sp. Root700. GTDB lineage: Bacteria > Pseudomonadota > Alphaproteobacteria > Caulobacterales > Caulobacteraceae > Phenylobacterium. The sequence goes on from NZ_LMHT01000010.1 coordinate 17,433, forward strand.
GCTGAGGTTCTGGGTGACCAGGGTGACGAGGCCGGTGTCGTGCGGACGCGGGCTGACCTCGGAGAACCAGACCTCGTCGCCGCGCACGAACAGCTCGACCCCGAACAGGCCAAGCCCGCCCAGTTCGTTGGTGACCTCGCGGGCGATCTGCTGGGCGCGGGCCAGGGCGGCGGGGCTCATCGTCTGGGGCTGCCAGCTCTCGACATAGTCGCCCTTGACCTGGCGGTGGCCGATGGGATCGCAGAAGCTGACTTGGGGCCCGCCGTCCGCGCCGACCGAGCGGACGGTCAGCAGGGTGATCTCGAAGTCGAACTCGATCCGGCCCTCGACGATGACGCGGGTCTGTTCGACCCGGCCGCCTTCCAGGGCGTAACGCCAGGCGGCGGCGATCCCCTCGGGGCCTTCCACATAGGACTGGCCCTTGCCCGAGGACGACATCACCGGCTTCACGAAGCAGGGGAAGCCGGCGACCTGCGCGGCGGCGATGGCCAGCTCAGCCTCCGACGAGGCGAAGGCGTAGGGCGAGGTCGGCAGACCAAGCTGCTCGGCCGCCAGCCGGCGGATGCCCTCACGGTTCATGGTCAGCTGGGCGGCGCGGGCCGTCGGGATGACGGTGGCCAGCCCCTCGGCCTCGATCGCCACCAGTTCGTCGGTGGCGATCGCCTCGATCTCCGGCACGATCAGGTGCGGCCGTTCCAGCTCCACCAGGGCCCGCAGGGCCGCAGCGTCGGTCATGGCGATGACGTGGCTGCGGTGGGCGACCTGGTGGGCCGGGGCGTTCGGGTAGCGGTCGACGGCGATGACCTCGCAGCCGAGCCGCTGTAGCTCGATGGCGACCTCTTTGCCGAGCTCGCCCGAGCCGAGCAGCATGACCTTCACGGCGGTGGGCGAGAGCGGCGTACCGAGGCGCATGGTGTTTAGCCCAGCTTGGCTTTGGCGGCGGCGACCACGGCCTCGGCGGTGATGCCGAACTCCTTGTAGAGCCGCTCGGCCGGGGCGCTGGCGCCGAAGCCCTTCATGCCAACGAAGGCGCCGTGCTCACCGATGAACCGCTCCCAGCCAAAGCCGAGCCCGGCTTCGACGGCGACGCGGACCGGCGCCGTGCCGATGACCTCGGCCTGGTAGCTCGGCGATTGGAAGCTGAACAGTTCCCAGCAGGGGGTCGAGACGACGCGGGTGGCGACGCCTTGGGCTTCCAGGGTCGCGCGGGCGGCGACGGCGATGGAGACCTCGGTGCCGGAGGCGAAGATCGTCACCTGGGCCGGGCCGCTGGCGGCGATCAGTTCGTAGGCGCCCTTGGCCGAGAGGTTCTCGGAGCCGGAGTCGCGCACCGCCGGGACCTTCTGGCGCGACAGGGCCATGACCGACGGCGTCTTCTTGGTGCCCAGCGCCAGCTTCCAGCATTCGGCGGCTTCCACCGCGTCGGCCGGGCGATAGACGTTGAGGTTCGGGATCATGCGCAGGCTGCCGACATGTTCCACCGGCTGGTGGGTCGGGCCGTCTTCGCCGACGCCGATGGAGTCGTGGGTCATGACGTGGATGACTCGGGTCCCCATCAGGGCGCCCAGGCGGATCGCCGGGCGGCTGTAGTCGGAGAACACCAGGAAGGTGCCCGAGAACGGGATCACGCCGCCGTGCAGGGCCATGCCGTTCATCGCCGCGGCCATGCCGTGCTCGCGCACGCCGTAGTGGACATAGCGGCCGTCATAGTCGGGCAGGTCGAAGGCTTTGGTGCCCTTGACGAAGGTGTTGTTTGAGCCGGTCAGGTCGGCCGAGCCGCCGACCAGTTCGGGGATGGCCGGAACCAGGTGATCCAGCGCCGAGCCGGAGTGCTGGCGGGTGGCGGCGGCGGGCTTGGAGGCGGCGGCCTCGGCGATGTGGGCGTCGATGCGCTCGAAGGCGCCGGCCGGCAGGTCGCCGCGCATGGCGCGTTCGAACTCGCTCTTCAGCGCCGACTTGGACAGCTGGGCTTCCCACTTCTTGCGGACCTTGCCGCCCTTCTTGCCGGCCGCGCGCCAGGGCTTCAGGACCTCTTCCGGCACCACGAAGGGCTCGGCGGTCCAGCCCATGGCCAGGCGGGCGTCGGCGATCTCGTCGTCGAACAGGGTGTAGCCGTGGCTGTGGGGGTCGCCTTCCTTGCGGCCGGCGCCCTTCGAGATCTTGGTCTTGCAGGCGATGAAGGTCGGGCGGTTCTGGCGGGTGGCCCACTTCATGGCCGCGGCGATCTTGCCCGGGTGGTGGCCGTCGACTTCCTTCACGGCCCAGCCATAGGCCTTGAAGCGGGCGAGCTGGTCGCCGGTCTCGGAGATGGTGGCTTCACCGTCGATGGTGGTGTTGTTGTCGTCGAACAGCACGGTCAGCTTGGCCAGCTTGAAGCGGCCGGCGATCGAGGCGGCCTCGTGGCTGACGCCTTCCATCAGGCAGCCGTCGCCGGCGATCACCCAGGTGCGGTGGTCGACCAGGTCGTCGCCGAAGCGCGAGGCCAGGTGGCGTTCAGCCATCGCCATGCCCACGGCGGTGGCGAGGCCTTGGCCCAGCGGACCGGTGGTGGTCTCGACGCCCGGGGTGTGGCCGTATTCGGGGTGGCCGGCGGTGTTTGAGCCCCACTGACGGAAGTCGCGGATCTGGTCCATCGTCACGGCCTTGAAGCCGGTCAGGTGCAGCAGCGAGTAGAGCAGCATCGAGCCGTGGCCCGCCGACAGCACGAAGCGGTCGCGGTCAGCCCAGTCGGGCTTGTTGGCGTCGTACTTCAGGTATTTCGTCCAGAGCACGGTGGCGACATCGGCCATGCCCATCGGCATGCCTTGGTGCCCCGACTTCGCCTTGTGGACGGCGTCCATCGAGAGCACGCGGATCGCGTCGGCCATGGTGTGCTGCGGTGCGGACATTATCTCTTCCGGTGAATCTGGGCGGGATTTGCGCGCGGCGTCGCACGCACGGACTGAAGAATCAAGGAAGCGTCACGCCACAGGGCGGGTTTCAGCGCCGCCCCGACGCGGTCTATAGATTAACGGACACACTTTCGGAGCGTCGAATCATGCGGGAGCCGGTGGGCGACAGCCCCCTCGACCAGGCCGTGAAGCGGTTGGAACGGGCGATCTCCCAGTTGGAGCAACGCCTGTCTGGCCACGCGGGCAAGGCGGGCGCCGAGGGCGGCGGCCTGTTCGATCAGGATCGCGCCAAACTCGAGGCGGACCTGGACCAGGCGCGCGTTCGCGAGAAAGAGTTGGAGGAAGCCGGCGCCGAGGCTTCTGCGGCGCTGGGTCGCGCCATCGCTGAAATCAAGGCGGCGCTCGCCGGGCAACCGGGCGACGACGTCCCGTCGCAGACCGAGGAGGCTTAAGCGCCATGGCTCAGGTCAATGTCACCGTGAACGGCCGCCCCTACGCGGTCGGCTGCGAAGACGGCCAGGAAGCTCACCTGATCGAACTGGCGCGGTTGTTCGACCGCCAGGTGCGCCAGGTGTCCCAGGACATGGGGCAACTTGGCGAGACGCGGCTGTTCCTGATGGGCTCGCTGCTGCTGGCCGACGAACTGACCGACCTGCGGGCCCGGCTCTCGGTCGTGCAGTCCGAACTCGCCCGCCTGCAATCGGATCACGCCCGCGTCGAGACCCGCGCGGTCGGCGCGCTCGAAAACGCCGCCAAGCGCATCGAAAAGCTGGCGGCGGGCTGAGGCCTAGATCCTCCCCCGCTGGGGAGGTGGCGCGCGGAGGGGGCGGCGGCAGGTCAAAGTCCCCCTCACCCGGCCAAGCGGCCGGGAGCTCCCCCAGCGGGGGAGCATCCTTGATAGGAAAAGGTAGGCTCCGCTTGTTACTGGGGGCGCGCGGCCCTACCTTGCGTAACGGCGGGTCTGCTGCGGCTCTCGTCGAAGGCAAACTATCCCAGCGACCTTAATCGTCTCTAAGGGAGCTGTCCCTGTCTGGACCCGTGGGTTCAGGCAAACGGCGCCCACCTGGTTATCCAGGTCCGAGGGGATAAAACCGTCCTTCACGGCTCTCGCGGCGCCGCCACCGTTCGCCTATAGCGAACAGGTGAGCACTCCCATCGCCAAGTCCAAGCTGCGCAAGGCCATGCGCGCCCGCCGCCGCGAACTGGCGGCCGCCTGCCCAGACGCCGCCCAGCGCGCGGCCGATCATCTGCCCCTCGATCAACTGCCGGCTTTCGGCTGTTTCAGCGGCTACCAGCCTCAGGGCGCGGAGCTGGATCCTGGCCCGCTGTTGCGGCGGCTGGCCTCGACCGGCGCGGTGCTGGCCCTTCCCAGCGCCGATCGCGCCGACGGGCCGCTGAACTTCCGGGTCTGGAACGGCCGCGACGCTCTCGTGCCGGACAGCTTCGGCGTGCCGGCCCCGCCGCCCACGGCCCCGCTCGTGCGTCCCGACCTGATCGTCTGCCCGCTGGTCGCCTTCGACGGCTCGGGCCTGCGCCTGGGGCAGGGCGGGGGCCACTATGACCGCACCATCGAGGCGCTGCGGGCCAGCGGTTCGGTGTTCGTGCTGGGCCTGGCCTACGCCGGCCAGCAGGTCGAGGCGATCGCCGCCGAGGCCCATGACCAAAGGCTGGACGCCATTTTGACGGAAAGCGGGTATATGGCCGTCTCAAAGGACTGAAATTCACATGCGCTTTGCTTTCTTTGGGGATGTCGTGGGCCGCGCCGGCCGCGAGGGCCTGGCCGATCACCTGCCTGGCCTGCGTCGGCGGCTGGGGCTCGAATTCGTCATCGTCAACGCCGAGAACGCCGCCGCCGGCTTTGGGATCACCGAGAACACCGCGCGTGAGCTGTTCGACGCCGGCGCCGATTGCCTGACGCTCGGCAACCACTCCTGGGATCAGAAGGAGGCGATGACCTACATCGTCCGCGAACCGCGCCTGATCCGGCCGCTGAACTATCCGATCCTGGCCGACGCGCCGGGCCGCGGCTCGAACCTGTTCGAGACCCAGGACGGCAAGCGTATCGTGGTCATCAACCTGCTGGGCCGGGTGCACATGGACGCGCTCGACGATCCGTTCGCCGCTGTCGACCGCGAGCTGGACAAGGCGCCGCTCGGCATGGTCGCCGACGCCGTGGTGGTCGACATGCACGCCGAGGCCACGTCCGAGAAGATGGCCATGGGCCACTTCTGCGACGGCCGCGCCAGCTTGGTCGTCGGCACCCACACCCACGTGCCGACCGCCGATTGCCAGATCCTGAACGGCGGCACCGCCTATCAGACCGACGCCGGCGCCTGCGCCGACTATGACAGCGTCATCGGCAACCAGAAGGAAGAGCCGCTGCGGCGCTTCACCACCCGGATTTCGGGCGGTCGTTACAAGCCCGCCGAGGGCCCGGCCACGATCTGCGGCGTCTATGTCGAGACCGACGACAAGACCGGCCTGGCGACCCGCGTGGAGGCGATCCGCATGGGCGGCCGGCTCAGCGAGAGCATCCCGGAACCGGCGGCGGTCCTGGTGGCCTAAGCTGAAGATGCTCCCCCGCTGGGGGAGCTCCCGGCCGCTTGGCCGGGTGAGGGGGACTTTCAGCCCTTCAGCAANGGATCTATGGGCCGCTAAAGCCTTGGCCGCAGGGCCTCGATGGTCAGCTTGCCGTCCTTGTCGGTGTCGAGGATCTCGAACCGGCGCCGGGCGGCCTTGGCCCATTCTTCCGAACTGACCCGCTGATTGAGATCGGCGTCGGCCCCGCGCACCGGCTGGGCTTCATTCAGCAGCGAGAAGCGCGCCGCGCCGACCTTGGGCTCCTTGCGATCTGACCTGTGAATGAGCGCCTTCTTGGCCGGCGCCCCGCCCATCGGGCCGCCGAGGCCGAAGTCCGGGCGGGTGATCTCCGGCGCAACCCTAGTTTCGTAGCGGCTGTTCTCCGGCCCATCGATCGAGCCGTTCCCATCGACGTCCAGCAGTTTGAAGAACCGCATGGCGTCGTCGCGCAGCTCGACCAGGGTCAGCGCCCCGTCATGGTTGGCGTCAGCAGCCGCGAACCACTCGGCCAGGCCGTCCTGGCTGCGGAAGGGTTCGCCGGCCGGGCTGATGAACAAGCGTGCGCCGCCAGGCGGCCCGGCTGGCTGGGCCAGGGCCGGAGACGCCGCGGCGGCCAGGGCCGCGGCGATAGCGATCAAACGATACATCAATTGAGATCCTGTGCGCCCGTCCGACGCTCACGGCCAAGCTGACGCCCACGTGCGGCCAAAGCGGGGCGTGTGTGTGACCGGCCTGAAACCTGTTCGTCAGTCGCCGGCGGCGGCGCGCCGCGTGCGTTCGGCGACGCTGATCCCGCTGGAACCCCAGTTCTCGGGGGGCACCTCGTCGATGACCACGAAGGTCGCGGCGGGGTTCTTGTTCAGCACCTTGACCAGCAGCTCGGTGGTCCCGGCGATCAACTCGGCCTTCTGTTCGTCGGTGGCACCGGCGGTGATGCGGATGTTGACGTAGGGCATGGGGGCTCCTGGCGAGGTTGCGGTCGACACTTAAGCGCGCGTAGCTTCGCTGCAAGCTTCATGGAGTCCTTTGATGACCCGTTTCCTCGCCCGCGCCGTCTTCGCCGCCCTCGGCCTGGCCCTGGCGGCCTATCTGCTGAAGGGCGTTAGCTACAACGGCATTGTCGACCTGCTGATCGCCGGCGTCGTGCTGGGGGTGGTGAACGCCATCCTGCGGCCGATCCTGTTCATCCTGACCCTGCCGCTGACCATCCTGACGCTGGGCCTGTTCCTGCTGGTGCTGAACGCTCTGATGATCATGCTGGTCGCCTGGATGCTGCCGGGCTTCCATGTCGACGGACTTTGGAGCGGCGTGCTGGCGGCGATCATCACCGGCCTGGTCAGCTGGATCGGCGCCATCGTCATCGGCGACGCCAAGAAGCAGCCGCTTTAGCCTCGATTGTATGAGCTCCCTTTTTCCTCCCCTGCGCAGCGGGGGAGGAAAGGGAGGCAGACCAAACACCACCCATAGAAAAAGGGCGGAGCCTCGCGGCCCCGCCCTCGATCTTGTTCAAGCGTCTGAGCGCTTGAGCGTAGGACTTAGAAGTCCATGTCGCCCATGCCGCCCATGCCGCCCGGCATTCCGCCGCCGGCGCTGGCCTTCTTCGGAGATTCGACGATGGCCGCTTCGGTGGTGATCAGCAGGCCGGCGACCGAAGCCGCGTCCTGCAGAGCCGTGCGGACAACCTTCGCCGGGTCGATGACGCCGGCTTGGACCATGTCCACATATTCTTCGGTCTGAGCGTTGAAGCCGAAGGTGGCGGACGTGTTTTCCATCACCTTGCCGACGACGATCGAACCTTCGACGCCCGCGTTTTCCGCGATCTGACGGATCGGGGCTTGCAGGGCGCGACGGACGATGGCCACGCCAGCTTCCTGGTCAGCGTTGTCGCCCTTGAAGCCGTCCAGAGCCTTGGACGCCTTCAGCAGAGCCACGCCGCCGCCGGGGACGATGCCTTCTTCGACGGCCGCACGGGTCGCGTTGAGGGCGTCGTCGACGCGGTCCTTCTTTTCCTTAACTTCGACTTCGGTCGCACCGCCGACGCGGATGACCGCAACGCCGCCGGCCAGCTTGGCCAGACGTTCTTGCAGCTTTTCCTTGTCGTAGTCCGAGGTCGTGTCTTCGATCTGACGCTTGATCTGGCTGATACGGGCTTCGATCGCGTCCTTGGCGCCGACGCCATCAACGATGGTGGTGTCGTCCTTGGTGATCGTGACCTTCTTGGCGCGGCCGAGCATGTCGATCGTGACGTTCTCGAGCTTGATGCCCAGGTCTTCGCTGATCAGTTCGCCGCCCGTGAGGATGGCGAGGTCTTCCAGCATGGCCTTACGGCGATCGCCGAAGCCCGGAGCCTTGACGGCCGCGACCTTCAGGCCGCCGCGCAGCTTGTTGACCACCAGGGTGGCCAGGGCTTCGCCCTCGACGTCTTCGGCGATGATCAGCAGGGGACGGCCCGACTGAACGACGGCTTCCAGCACCGGCAGCAGCGGCTGCAGCGAGGAGACCTTCTTTTCGAAGAGCAGGATAAGGGGCTCTTCGAGCTCAACTTCCATTTTGTCGGCGTTGGTGATGAAGTACGGCGACAGGTAGCCGCGATCGAACTGCATGCCCTCGACGACGTCGAGTTCGGTCTCAAGGCTCTTGGCCTCTTCAACCGTGATGACGCCTTCGTTGCCGACCTTGGCCATCGCCTTGGCGATCATTTCGCCGACTTCGAGGTCGCCGTTGGCCGAGATGGTGCCGACCTGAGCGATTTCGGAGTTGGTGGTGACCTTCTTCGAGGAATTCTTGATTTCCTCGATGACCTTGATCACGGCCTTGTCGACGCCGCGCTTCAGATCCATCGGGTTCATGCCGGCGGCGACCGACTTCAGGCCTTCGACGACGATGGCTTGGGCCAGGACCGTGGCGGTCGTGGTGCCGTCGCCGGCCTTGTCGTTGGTCTTGGAGGCGACTTCGCGGATCAGCTGCGCGCCGAGATTCTCGAAGCGGTCAGCCAGTTCGATTTCCTTGGCGACCGAGACGCCGTCCTTGGTCGAGCGCGGAGCGCCGAAGGACTTCTCGATGACCACGTTGCGGCCCTTGGGGCCGAGGGTCACTTTAACCGCGTTGGCGAGAGTATTGACGCCGCGCAGCATCTTGTCGCGCGCGTCGGAACCGAAATAGACGTCTTTAGCGGCCATTTTCCTGCTCTTTCAGAATGTAGTGGATGGGGAGGGAAGGCGTCGGGGTGGCTATTCGACCACGCCCAGGACGTCGCTTTCCTTCATGATCAGCAGGTCCTTGCCGTCGATCTTGATCTCAGTGCCGGACCACTTGCCGAACAGGATCTTGTCGCCGGGCTTGACGTCGAGCGGCTGGATCTTGCCGTTGTCGTCACGGGCGCCAGGGCCGACGGCGATGATTTCGCCTTCCTGCGGCTTTTCCTTGGCGGTGTCGGGGATGATGATCCCGCCCTTGGTCTTTTCTTCTTCCTCGACACGCTTCACGAGGACGCGGTCTCCCAGAGGACGAAACGCCATATTAAAGTCTCCGTTCGGGACGTTTGAAATGCGGTGCGAAAACGCCCGGGGCCGACCTTTAGCAGCCGAGGCCCCTGAGTGCTAACGCAGCGCGGAGGTAGGGTTCGGGACGGGCGGAGTCAAGCTGAGCCCAGGCGTTTTGGATTCCGCTTTGTTCTGGGAGCCTTGCCCAGATAGGGTCCGGCGCGAGGGAACCTACCAGGAGATATATTTCATGCGCCGCGTAATCGCGATCGTCGCACTGTCGGCCTTGGCCGCTGCATCCGCCGCCCAGGCCGAAACCTGGAAGCCGTACGCCAAGACGGCGACCGGCCTCGAATGGTCCTACGACGCCGACTATTCCTACCGCGACGGCCAGAGCGGCCGGATTGTGGTGATGCAGGCGGTGGGCAAGCCCGGCGCCGAGCCGCGCATGGGACCTTCTGGTCCGGGCAAGGCCGACGGGGTCGGCTTCGTCACCGCGCTCGACTGCAAGGGCAAGACCCTGATCAGCCTTGGCGGCTATTCGCCGAAGAAGCCGCTGGAACTGTCGGCCAACTGGCGCACTGGCAATGTCGCGGCGGCCAAGAGCGCCGAGGACAAGGCCCTGCTGGACGTCGTCTGCTCCGCCGCCGACCAGGTGGCGACGAAATAGGCCGAGCGAGCGCTGCGGGCTGCTGACACGATCTGGACTGATCGGCCCTAGCCTGCGGCGCTCAAATCGGAGGAGAGCTCATGCTCGATCATGTCGGACTGTCCGTCAGCGACTTCGCCAAGGCCCGCGCCTTCTATGACGCGGCCCTGAAGCCGCTCGGTATCGCGGTGTTGATGGAGGTCACGCCCGAAATGTCGGGCGGGCAATCCCATCTCGGCTACGGCTCGGACGGCAAGCCCTATTTCTGGATCGGCACGGGCGGTTCGCCGGGGCATGTGCACCTGGCCTTGGCGGCGCCCGACCGGGCGACCGTGGACGCCTTCTACGCCGCGGCCATCGCGGCCGGCGGAACCGATAACGGCCCGCCGGGTATTCGGGCCCACTATCATCCCAACTATTACGGCGCCTTCGTGCTGGATCCCGACGGCCACAATGTCGAGGCCGTCTGCCACCAGGGCTGAGGACGATGCAGCGATCGGGGCACTAGCGATACCGACCGGTCGCTACCATCTGCGCGTCCATGATGCTTCTGTTGAAACTCGGCCCGGCCATTGCAGTGCTGGCCTTGGCCCTGGCGCTCATCGCCATGGGCCAGCCGGCGCCGCTGTACGCCTGAAAATCCGTGAGCCGCCTGAGCTTGGCCGCCTGCGGCGCGTCTCCGCGCCCGGCGATGATCGCCGCCTGACGCTGTAAAATTAAAACGCTTGTTTGATTTAAACCAAATATGGGTCAAAGGTTGCGGTCTACCTTTTAAGCGAAGCGCAGACCCTGACCATCGGGTCAGTCCTATCGCCGGCAAACGCAGGGAGAGACCAGATGACGATGAACGCGGGCAACCCAAAGTCCAGCTTTGCACTGAACCCCCAGGACGAACTCAACGACCTGCGGATGAGCGAGAAGGCGATGCCGCTGCTCGAGCATGTGCGTCGGTTCATCAAGGAAACCGTTCAGCCGATGAGCGAGGAATTCCATCGCCTCGGTGAGAACAAGACCGACATCTGGAGCTACGCCCCCGGCCAGCTCGAAGTGCTGGAAGTGGCCAAGGACAAGGCCAAGGCCGAAGGCCTGTGGAACTTCTTCCTGCCCGACGCCCACACCGGCGAAGGCCTGTCCAACCTCGACTACGCCTATATCGCCGTCGAGCTGGGCAAGAATCCGATGTCGTCGGAAGTGATGAACTGCGCCGCGCCTGACACCGGCAACATGGAAGTGCTGGAACGCGTCGGCACCCCGGCCCAGAAGAAGGAGTGGCTGGAGCCGCTGCTGGCCGGCAAGATCCGCTCGGCCTTCGCCATGACCGAGGTGAACGCCGCCTCGTCGGACGCCAAGAACATCAACACCCGCGCCACCCTGGTCGGCGACGAATACATCATCAACGGCGAGAAGCATTACATCTCGGGCGCCGGCGACCCGCGCTGCAAGATCATGATCACCATGGTCCAGACCAGCCCGGAGGGTCCGCCCCACCTGCGCCAGTCGCAGATCCTGGTCCCCACCGACGCGCCCGGCGTGAAGATCGTCGGCCCGATGAACGTGTTCGGTGATCCCGACGCCCCGCACGGCCACATGCACATCATCTTCGACAACGTCCGCGTGCCGGCGTCGAACATGCTGCTGGGCGAGGGCCGCGGCTTCGAGATCAGCCAGCTGCGCCTCGGCCCCGGCCGTATCCACCACTGCATGCGCGCCATCGGCCAGGCTGAAAAGGCCCTGGACCTGCTGGTCTCGCGCGGCCTGACCCGTGAGGCGTTCGGCAAGCCGATCATCCAGCTGGGCGGCAATATCGAGATCGTCAGCCGCGCCCGCATCGAGATCGAAGCCATGCGCCTGATGGTCCTGAAGGCCGCCAAGGCCATGGACGTGCTGCCGCGCGACGAAGCCCGGATCTGGATCCACATGGTCAAGGCCATGGTGCCCGAGCGCGTCTGCGTGATCATCGACCAGGCGATTCAGATGCACGGCGCCCTCGGCGTCAGCCAGAAGACCCCGCTGGCCCGCATGTACACCTCGACCCGCACCCTGCGGCTCGCGGACGGCCCGGACGAAGTCCACCACATGGTGGTCGGCCGCCACGAGGTGCGCCAGTACCGCGAAATGCCGGTCGATCCGTCCTCGGCGGCCGTCTTCCGGAACTAATCTTTCGATCCGACCCAGTCGGTTCTCTAGGAAAGGCCCTGGCGTTCGCCGGGGCCTTTTTCTTTGGCCGCGCTCGACGGCCACGCTTGCGGGGGTGTAGACCAAACATCGTTCCCAGGACGTCGGGTTTGATCGCCAGCGGCGCGGTCCCTGTTCCTGGAGCGACGGCGCCTTCCTCCGGAAGGTGAGCGGGCGGACCCGCACATTTCGCGCGCGACGCGCAGCAGATCCGTGACCGTGGGTGGCCTGTGTCCACCATCGGGGCGGGTCGCAACCCGGAGGACGACCCTTTGAGCATTCCAGCGGCTCTGTTCGTTATCGTACTGGCCTTCGTCACGGCCACCCTGTCCGGGGTCTTCGGCATGGCCGGCGGCCTGATCCTGATGGGCGGCCTGGCCTTCGTGCTGCCGGTGTCGGCGGCCTTCGTCACCCACGGAATCCTGCAACTGGTCGCCAACGGCTGGCGCGCGGTGCTGCACGCCAAGCACGTGCGCTGGGACATTGTCGGCTGGTACGCCCTGGCCTCGGCCATCGCCGGCGGAACCGTCGCCCTGATCTCCCTGGTTCCGTCCAAGCCGGTGCTCTACCTGCTGATGGGCCTGGTGCCCGGCCTGCTGTGGCTGCCCCAGCGGATGATCAATCTCGACGCCGCCCGCCCGCCCCAGGCCTTCGCCTCGGGCCTCATGGTCACTGGCCTCAACCTGACGGCGGGGGTCGCCGGCCCGCTGCTCGACCTGTTCTTCGTCCGCACCAGCCTGACCCGCCACGCCATCGTGGCCACCAAGGCCGCCACCCAGGTCTTCGCGCACTTGGCCAAGATCCTGGTCTACGGGACCCCGCTGCTGATCAACTCGGACCAGGGCATGCCGCCCTGGTGGATGTTCGCCCTGGCCATCCCGCTGTCGATGGCCGGCACCGTCGTCGGCGGCCGCATCCTGGACCGCATGAACGATGTGGACTTCAAGAGGTGGACAAAGTGGATCGTGACGGGGGTCGGCGCTGTCTATCTGATCCAGGCCGCTCAACTGTTCCTGAGAGGCGCTGGATGAAGATTGAACCGAAGGTCCTGGAGAGCCGCTTCGTGCGGTTGGAGCCGCTGGCGGAGACGCACAGGCAGGACCTGCGTGAGGCCTGCAACGCCGACCCCGACCTCTGGGCCACGCTCTATCCCTATTCCATGGCCGGGGAGCATTTCGACCAGCGCTGGGACGTCCAGATCCCCAAGGACAAGGCCACCGGAACCTGGATCCACTACGCGGTGGTGGCCGGCGGCCGCTGCGTCGGCATGACCTGCTTCATCGGCGCGGACGCCGTCAACGCGACGGTGGAGGTGGGCGGCACCTACTATCACCCGCAGTTTCGCGGTGACGTCGTGAACCCGGCGGCCAAGCGGTTGATGCTCAGTGACGCCTTCGACAGCGGCGCTCGCCGGGTCGCGCTCAACGTCGACGCCATCAACGCCCGGTCCCGCGCCGCGGTGCTGAAGCTGGGCGCGGTGCAGGAGGGGATCCGGCGGCAGGATCGGATCACCTGGACCGGCCGCATCCGCGACACGGTGATGTTCTCGATCCTGGCCGACGAATGGCCGACCGTCCGCGACCAGCTGGACACGCGGCTTGCGATGTTCACTTAAGCCGCGCCACCAGTCGTTATCCTCCGGTCGTCTGAAAGACGACCCAGGGGACCCAAGCGGCCTGGCAAGTTCTGCAACCCAGCTTGGGTCCCCCAGATCTCGCTTCGCGAGCCCGGAGGATGACGAAGTAGAAGTTACGCGCTGGCGGCCGTGCGCTCCGCCGCCGCCGGGAAGAACACCTCGGCGGCGTGCTCGGCCACCTCCTGGGCGGTGTAGGGCCGGCCGGGGTGGAAGCCGTCGGTCTGCACCATCTTGATCTCGCGCACGCCGCGCGAGGAGACGCCCAGCACCTTGCCGGTGTGATCGGCCGCCAGGTCCGAGGCCATGTAGAGCACGCCCGGCGCGATGTTCTCGGGCAGGGCCATGGCGTCCGGCTCGCGGTCACGGAAGCCGGGCAGGTCGGAGGTCATGCGGGTGAAGGCGCCCGGCGCCAGGCCCATGACCCGGATGCCGTACTTGCGGCCCTCGATCGAGAGCACGCGCATGAACCCGTAGATTCCCGCCTTGGCCGCCCCGTAATTGGACTGGCCGAAGTTGCCGTAGAGGCCGGAGGTGGAGGAGGTCATGATGATCGTGCCGGGCTTGCCGTTGTCCTTCATCCACTTCCAGACCGGCATGGTGCAGCAATAGGTGCCCTTCAGGTGCACCTTCACCACCAGGTCCCAGTCCTGTTCGGAGGTGTTGGCGAAGCTCTTGTCGCGCAGGATGCCGGCGTTGCAGACCAGGATGTCGACTTGGCCGAAATTGTCCAAGGCGGTCTTCAGGATGTTCTCGCCGCCCTGCATGGTCGACACGTCGTCGCCATTGGCCACGGCCCGGCCGCCGGCGGCCACGATGTCGTTGACGACCTTCTGCGCCGCCGATGTGTCGGCGCCCGAACCGTCGCGCGGTCCGCCCAGGTCGTTGACCACGACCGCCGCGCCTTCTTTCGCGAAGAGCTTGGCGTAGGCCTCGCCCAATCCGCCGCCCGCGCCCGTAATGATGGCGACCTTACCGTCCAATAGACCCATGTTCGTTCCTCCTAATGATCTAATTTTCGGGCATCATCGGCGGCAGGATTTCAGCTGACAAGCATTGACGCTCGCGAGGCGGCCGCGTCATTTGGCGCGGACCGTGCCAAATAAGGAGCTCGCCGATGATCCGTACCCTGGCCCTGATGGGCGCGCTCGCCGCCGCCACCGCCGCCACGGCGCGCGAACCGGCCCCCAGAATCGCGCCGTCGCTGGCCGTCCAGACCGCCGAGTTCGCGCCGCCCAAGGTCTATGAGCCGGCCCCCGGCGTCTTCTCGGCCGTCGGCTACGGGATCGCCAACTCGATCATGGTGGTCGGCAAGACCGGGGTGGTGATCATCGACACCACTGACAGCCTGGACGAGGCCAAGAAGGTCTGGGCGCAGTTCGCGCCCCACGCGGGCGGCAAGCCGATTGTCGGCGTGATCTACACCCACAACCACAACGACCACATCTCGGGCGCGGCCGGGTTCCCGCTGGCCAGGGGCGCCAAGATCATCGCCCATGAGAGCCTGATGCGCGAGGCCGCCAAGTGGAACGGCGTCGCCGCCCCGGCCATCGCCGCCCGCGCGGCCCGCATGTACGGCGTCTTCCTGCCCAAGGGCACGCCGGACGGCTTCGTCAATGTCGGGATCGGCCCCTATCTGTCGGCCTTCTCCGGCGGCGGCTCGGGCGGCTTCATCGCGCCCAACACGGTCTTCAAGGATCGGCTGGAGATCACGCTCGGCGGCGAGACGTTCGTGCTGGAGCATGCGCCCGGCGAGACCGAGGACCAGATCCTGGTCTGGATGCCAGGCCGCAAGATCCTGTTCCCTGGCGACAACATCTATAAGGCCTTCCCCAACCTCTACACGATCCGCGGCACCAGCTATCGCGACCCGGTGCAGTGGGCGGACTCGCTCGACCGGATGCGGGCGCTGAAGCCGGAGGTGATGGTGCCCTCGCACACCCGGCCGCTGGCCGGCGCCGAGGCCATTCAGTCGACCCTGACCAACTATCGCGACGCCATCCGCTTCACCCACGACCAGACGGTCCGCTGGATGAACCAGGGCCTGACTCCCGACGAGATCGTCGAAAAGGTGAAGCTGCCGGCCCATCTGGCCGCCGATCCGTACCTGGCCGAGCACTACGGCACGGTCGAGTGGTCGGTGCGCTCGGTGTTCGACGGCTATATGGGCTGGTTCGGCGGCGATCCGGCCGAGTTGTCCTTCGACGCCCCAGGGGCCAGAGCCAAGGAAATCGTCGCCCTGGCGGGCGGCGCCCCTCAGGCCCTGGCGGCGGCGGAAAAGGCCTATGCCGACGGGCGCTGGAAATGGGCGGGTGAGCTTTCCGGTTATGTCGGCCGCGCCGACGCGGGGCTGAAGGGCGCGGCGGACGCGGTCCAGGCCAAGGCGTTCCGGCAGCTTGGCTACGAGAGCGTCTCGCCCAATGGCCGCAACTACTATCTCGCCCGCGCCGCCGAGCTGGAGAAAAAGGCGCCCGGCTGGACGCAGATCGTCGGCGCGCGCCAGGGCGCCCAGGCCGCAGGCCTCCCGGCCTCGGCCCTGGTCGCCACCTTCCCGGTGCGGCTGAACGCTGAAAAGGCCGCGAGCGCGCAGAGCGCCATGGGCCTGCGGCTGGCCGGCGAGGGTGATTGGACCATCGCGGTGCGGCGCGGCGTGGCCGAGACCTCCAAGGGGCTAAGCGCGCAGCCGCCGCTGGTGGTCGCCGCCGCCAAGGCCGACTGGGTCGCCGCCCTGGCCTCGCCCCAGGCCATGTCTACGGCGCTGCAGACCGGTAAGGTGAAGATCGAGCGCGGCGATCCCGCCGCCCTGGCGGCGTTCTTGGAGCTGTTCAGGGGGTAGACGCTCTGAATGTCATCCCGGTTTGCGCAGCAAGACCGGGACCCATTCGCGCCGGAAGACCAGGAATTGGCGCTGGCCGAGGTGCACCACCCGATGCGGAGGCAATGGGTCCCGGCCTTCCGCTACGCTCCAGCCGGGATGACACTTTGGGTGGGCTCGCTCGCCCTCACTCCACCGGCCCGCCCTTTTTCTTCCGCCGCGCCCGGAAGAAATCTTTCAGCATGACCGAGCTCTCCTCGGCCAAGATCCCGCCGGTGACCTCCGGCCGCCAATGGCAGGTCGGCTGCTCGAAGAATTTCGGGCCGTGGACGACGGCGCCGCCCTTCGGATCCTCGGCGCCGAACACCACCCGCCCGATCCGGGCGTGGCTTATCGCCCCAGCACACATGGCGCAGGGCTCCAGGGTGACGACCAGGGTCAGGTCGGTCAGCCGGTAGTTTCCAAGCTTCCGGGCCGCCTCCCGCAAGGCGACAATCTCTGCGTGGGCGGTCGGATCGTGACTACCGATCGGTCCATTGGCGCCCACGGCGATGATTTCCTGCGTCGTCGGATCGACAATTACGGCTCCAACTGGAGTCTCTCCATTTGCGGCGGCGGCTTGCGCGGCTCGAAGCGCGATGCGCATGGTGCGTTGATCATGATCCACGACCCCCAACGAAACGATGAGACGGCCTCCGGTCAAGGTGAGCGCGTCGCAAAAGCCTTGGCGAGAGCCGGTGTTGCGTCCCGCCGCGATGTCGAAAAGCTGATTGAAGCTGGCCGCGTCGCCCTGAACGGCGCCGTTCTCACCACCCCGGCCGTCAAGGTCGAACCTGGCGATATCCTGACCGTGGACGGCGAGGTGGTCGAACAGGCCGAACCGACGCGCCTGTTCCGCTATCACAAACCCGTCGACCTGCTGACCACGCACAAGGACCCGAAAGGGCGCGCGACGGTGTTCGACGCCTTGCCGCCTGGATTGCCCCGGCTGATCTCGGTCGGCCGCCTCGACATCAACTCCGAGGGCCTGCTGCTGCTCACCAACGACGGTGAGCTGGCCCGCGCCCTGGAACAGCCGACGACCGGCCTGGTCCGCCGCTACCGCGTTCGCGCGCGGGGCCGCATCACCCAGCCCGAACTCGACAAGCTGAAGGACGGCGTCACCGTCGAGGGCGTCCAGTACGGCCCGATCGACGCCAAGATCGACAAGGCCAAGGATGGCCCGCAGGGCGCCAACATCTGGCTCACCGTGGTCCTGGCCGAAGGCAAGAATCGCGAAGTCCGCCGGGTGCTGAAGTCGCTGGGCCTGCTGGTCGGGCGGCTGATCCGCCTGTCCTACGGTCCGTTCTCGCTCGGTACGCTCGAGATGGGCCACATCGAGGAGGTGGGCCCCCGCGTGATCCGCGAGCAGCTCGCCGACTATATCGACGCCGAGTTCATGCCCACCGGCGACCGGCCGCTGTTCACCGGCAAGGCCGGCCCCTCCGGCCGCCGCGGCGTCAGCGCCCCGTCCGATGGCGTGCCCAAGCCGAAAGCTGTCTACAAGACCGGCTGGGCGACCCCGAAGATCGAGGTCAAGGTCCACAGCGGCAAGCCGCGCCGCGCCCCGCGTCCCGGTCAGGACGACTCCCAGGTGCCGGTCGCGCCGCGCATGCGCTCCTCGCGCCTGGCGGAAGACAAGCCCGGCGGCATCCGGACCTTCACTCCCGGCCAGGCTCCGGCCGTGACGCGCGATCGCCCGCCACGCGCCGCCGGAAAGCCGGTCTATGGCCGCGCCAAGAGCTTCGACGGCAAACGCGACGACGGCCGCTCGGGCAATGCGCGAGGCCCGAAACTCTCGTCCGGCCCGCCGCGTTCCGGTGGCCCGCGTTCGAGTTCGCCGCGCTCGGCGAGCGGCGAACAGTCGGGCTATGTCCGTTCGGGCCCGCCGCGCGACGGCCCCGCCCGTTCGGGGCCTCCGAGGTCTGGTCCTCCGCGCTCAGGCCCGCCCCGCTCGGCTGCGGCCGGCGAGTCGTCGAGCTACGTCCGTTCCGGTCCGCCGCGGTCGGGAGCCTCCGATGGGGCTCCGCGCTCGGGACCGCCGCGTTCCGGTCCGCCCCGTGACGGCGCCGCACGCTCGGGTCCGCCGCGCGATGGCCCCGCCCGTTCGGGGCCTTCGAAATCGGGTCCTCCGCGTTCTGGCCCGCCGCGTTCAGCGAGCGGTGAACAATCGGGCTATGTCCGTTCCGGCCCGCCACGTTCGGGATCTTCAGACGGCGCTCCGCGTTCCGGGCCGCCGCGTTCGGGTCCGCCCCGCGACGGCGCGACACGTTCCGGTCCTCCGAGATCTGGTCCTCCGCGCTCGGCGTCGTCCGATGGCGCGCCACGCTCGGGACTGCCGCGTTCAGGTCCGCCCCGCGACGGCGCTGCGCGATCGGGTCCCCCGAGGTCTGGTCCCCCGCGTTCGGGGCCGCCCAAGGATGGCGCGTCCAGGTCTGGGCCTCCGCGCTCGGGCCCGCCGCGTTCGGGTCCTCCGAAATCGGGCGCTCCGCGTTCCGGTCCGCCTAGGTCCGGTCCGCCCAAATCTGGCCCGCGCGGACCCAAGCGCGACTGATGCGGATCGTCTCCGGGGAATTTCGCGGTAAGGCGATCACCACGCCGGCCGGCGACAAGACACGTCCGACGTCGGACCGCGCGCGCCAGGCGGTGTTCAACATCCTTGAACACGCCGCCTGGTCGCCCGGGGTTCGCGACCTGCGGGTCATCGATCTGTTCGCCGGCTCCGGCGCGCTGGGCTTCGAGGCCCTGTCGCGCGGCGCGGCTTTCTGCCTGTTCGTGGAGACCGACGAGCTGGCGCGCGGCGCGATCCGTCAGAACGTCGACTCCCTGGGGCTGTTCGGCCGCACGCGGGTTCATCGCCGCGACGCCACCGATCTGGGCGTGCGGCCCGGCGGCGACGGCCCAGCCTTCAACCTGGCCTTCCTCGACCCGCCGTACGGCAAGGGGCTGGGCGAAATCTCGCTGGTCCGTCTGGCCGAAGGCGGCTGGCTGGCCGACGGGGCGGTGGTGATGTTCGAGCGTGGTGCGGATGAGCCGGACTTCGCCGTCGACGGCTTCGAAAAGCTGGACGCGCGCGACTACGGCGCCGCACGCGTCCACTTCCTCAGGTTCTCACCAGATCCGCATTGAGGTCCGGTTGTCGAGCTGACTGCGGAGATTGAGCAGACCCTGTCTGGTGATCAGGTAGGGCTTGCCCTCCCGGCTGGCGATCAGCCGCTTCTTCTTCAAGCTCTTGAAGACCAATAGATCGCAATCGCTCAGCGCCCACCCGTCGCGGGTGATGCACTCGGCTGCGATCAGGTCGCCGCGCTCATTGCGCTCAATGACGATTTTGCCCCCTTGAGCCAGGGCGTGCAGCGTCCGTTGCTGCGGTTTCGAGATGTTCAATGGAATGTCCGACGTTCAGGCGTGACGAGACGCACCCGCGCCAATCCCGTGGGAGGGCGGGTACGAACGAACGGACCTGACAGCCGATCTTAGGCGAGGACGCCGGTTCGGCGGTTAGGCCCGGGCCTCGAACGCAATCTCAGACATGAACCCTCTCTAGGCGGACGCGCGATCATGGCGAAACGCCGCGCCGTCGTCCAGTTTCCAGCCGCCATATCGCGAACGCCTGGTTGACCTGGCCCCTGGGACCGCCCCGATAAGCAGAGCGGTCAGCCAACAACGAGGTGATTCGTGAGCTCTTCCGCCCAGTTCCTGAACCCGTCGCAAGCCGCGCGGCGGCTTGGTGTTTCCGCCAAGGCCCTGCGCCTCTACGAGCAACGCGGCCTGGTCGCCCCGGTCCGCACGGCGGCCGGATGGCGCGTCTATGGACCTGATGAGATGGCTCGCGCGGCCGAGATCGCCGCCCTGCGCGCGCTTGGCCTCAGCCTGGCCCAGGTGGCGCGGGTCCTGGCCGGCGACCCTCAAGGCCTGGAGCCAGCCCTGGCCACGCATCAGGCGGCGCTCGAGGCTCGGCTGCGCCAAGTCGCCGACAATGTTGAAAGGGTCCGCGGCCTACGGGCCGACCTGGCGCGGGGCCAGGCGCCCGCCGCCAGCGAACTGGCGCGCGCGCTGGCGCCGACCGATGCGCTCAGCGTCGCCTTCGACCTGCCTTGGCCCTGGGGCGGGGAGCGGTTCGAGCTGCGGGGCGTCCGGCCGCTCAACTACATCACCGGCCCGCTGGGATGCGGCAAGACCCGGTTGGCCATGCGCCTGGCCGAGACCCTGCCGGGCGCGGTCTTCCTGGGGCTGGATCGATCGGCCGACGGCGGCGCGGCGGCCCGGAGCCGGCTGGAGGCCGACACGGCCCTGAAGGCGCGGGTCGATCAGGCCTTGGCCTGGCTGGTCGAGGACGGCGCCACGGCGTCGGACGCCCTGCTGGTGTTGCTGGCCGAACTGGAAGCCGAAGGGCCGGCCGCCTTCGTCATCGATATGGTGGAGCAGGATCTGGACGAGCCGACCCAGGAGGCGCTGATCGCCCGCCTGCGCCGTCGAGGACCCGAGGCGCGGCCGCTATTCCTGATGACCCGATCCTGCGCGATCCTTGACCTGACCGCGGTCGGCGCCGGCGAGGAGATCATCTTCTGCCCCGCTAATCACAGCCCTCCGATCCGGGTCGCGCCGTTTCCGGGCGCGCCGGGCTACGAGGCGGTGGCCACGTGCCTGGCCTCGCTGGAGGTGCGGGCGCGGACCGAGGGCATGATCGCCTGGCGACCGTCCGCCGCGCACTAGCGAGACAGTTCCTACTTCTGAAATATCTTCGCATATACTTAGATATTGTTTGACGATCGAAACTGTGACGCTTTTGTTTCAGTTTTATTACAGTGTAATCGTGGGTGGATAGAATAATTGTAAGTTCTATTCACCTGCCATTAGTCGAGTTTGTCTAAATCCCCGCTTGAACGCGGAAGGCTCCTCGATGACCGCCATTCTTCTTGACCTGATCCAGCCGGTTGCGCCGATCTCGCCGCAGACCCTGGGGCAGGACGTCTATGACCGCTTTCAGACCGAGCCCGAGACCCTGGCCATCGCGGTGGTCGACGCCGAGGGGCGGCCGGTCGGGCTGGTGGAGCGGAACGCCTTCTTTGTCGCCATGGCGGCGCACTATGGCCGGGCGCTTTACGCTTTGCGCCCGATCTCGCTGCTGATGAACCCCAGCCCTTTGACCGCCGAGGGCGACACCGCCGTGGCGGAGTTCTGCGGCGAGGTGCTGGCCGAGCGGTCCAACGAGGTGATGAAGGGCTTCGTGGTGGTCAGCGGCGGGCGCTACGCCGGGGTCGGCTCGACCCTCTCGCTGCTGAAGGCGACCAGCGCCGCCAACCGCGCCCATGCCGAGGAGATGACCCGGCTGGCCGAGACCTTGAACCAGGCCAAGCTGGAGGCGCAGAGCGCGTTGAGCGCCAAGTCCCAGTTCCTGGCGGTGATGAGTCATGAAATCCGCACGCCGCTGAACGGGGTGCTGGCCATCGCCGACATCCTGGAACGGAAGCTGGGCGACCCGGCGCTGAGGCCCTATGTCGCCACCATCCAGGATTCCGGCCAGACCCTGCTGCGGCTGCTGACCGACGCGCTCGACCTGACGCGGGCCGACGCCGGGCAACTGGAGCTGGCCGAAGACGGGTTCTGCGCGCCAGCCCTGCTCGACGACCTCTCGGCCCTGTGGTCGGCGCGGGCTGAACTCAAGGGCCTGAGCCTCAACTTCTCCTATGACGGCGCGCCGGACCAATGGGCGCTGGGCGACGCGGTGCGGATCAAGCAGGTGTTCAACAACCTGATCGGCAACGCGCTGAAGTTCACCCGGCAGGGCGGCGTCGAGGTGGCGCTGAGGGTTCGCCGCGAGGACATCCACGTCCATCTGGAGGGCGCGGTGCGCGACACCGGGGTCGGCATTCCCGATCACAGGCTGGCCACCATCTTCGAACCCTTCAGCCAGACCGAGGCCGGGGTGCGCGAGGGCGGGGCGGGCCTGGGCCTATCGATCTGCCGCCAGCTGGTCGCCCAGATGGGCGGGACCATCGAGGCGCGCGGCAATGTCAGCGCCGGGACCACCTTCCGCTTCGAGTTCCCGCTGTTCGACGTGCCGGCGCCGACCGGCGAGGAGGCGGCGGACGAGCCCGACCTGACCGTGGCCGCGCCAGGCGGCCTGCATGTGCTGATCGCCGACGACAACGCCACCAACCGGCTGGTGGCCGAGACCCTGTGCGCGATGTTCGGCTGCACCACCGAAACCGTCGAGGACGGCGAGCAGGCGGTGAGCGCCGCGGCCAGCGGCCGTTTCGACCTGGTGCTGATGGATATCAAGATGCCGAACCTGGACGGGGTGGGCGCCACCCGCCGCATCCGGGCCATGGCCGGCGCCGCCGCCGACGTGCCGATCCTGGCCCTGACCGCCAACGCCGATCCCTGGGACGCGGCGAGCTATCTCGCCCAGGGCATGGACGGCGTGGTCGAAAAGCCGATCAAGGCCGAGCGCCTGCTGCACGCCATCAACGTCCTGTTCGAGGACGAGGGCCGCCGCGCGGTCGCCGCTTGAGGTTGCGCGGGCTGGCGGCTTAGGCGAGGGTCCAGGCTGCGGAAGCGGCCTGGAGGGCGCAGATGGCGGGCTACAAGGCTCGGCTGGAACGGGATCTGGACCGTTGGATCGAAGACGGCCTGGTTCCGGTCCAGAACCGGGAGGCGATGCTCGCCAGCGTGGCCGACGGCCGGCGGGTGGACGCCTCGGTGGCCCTGGCCGTCATCGGCGCGCTGTTGCTGGGTGTCGCGGCCGTCGCCTTCGTCGCGGCCAATTGGGACGTGATCCCCCGCCTGGCGCGGTTTGGCCTGATCCTCAGCGTATTCCTGGCGGTGGTCGGGGCGGCGTCCTGGTTCAGCAAGGACGGGACGCGGCCGATCCTCACCAACACCCTGCTCAGCGTCGCGGCCCTGATCTATGCCGGGGCCATCGGCCTGACCGGCCAGATCTTCGACATCGCCGGCGATCCGCAGCGGGCCTTGCGCAGCGCCGGGCTGGCGGCGGGGCTGCTGGCCCTGGCCGGGCGTTCCAGCGGCGCCGGCGTCGCGGCCCTGGCCCTGATCTGCCTGGGCGAGTTCGCCGGGGGCTTCGACAAGGAAGAGAGCCGCTGGCTGATCTTCGCCGCCCCGGTCGGGATGGCGCTGGCCTGGCTCTGGAACTCCAAGCCGCTGGCCCATGCGTCCAGTGTGGCGCTGATCATCGGACTGATCGCGGTGCTGGCGCTCTACGAACAGACCTGGGGCGCAAGCGGGCTGGTGGCGGGGGGCGTGGTGCTCGGCCTGCTGGCCGGCGCGGCGCGGCAGCTTTCCGACCGGCGCACGGCGGTGATCTTCTTCTTGTGGTTCGTCTGGGGCGCCTTGGCCCTGTTCGCGGTCGGCGGCTTCGATGATCTGAAGGGCGCCTATCTGATCGCCCATCGCGCCGCCTGGCTGGTGGTCGCTGGCGGAGTGATCGCGCTGGGCATGCATGACCGCCAGGGGATGGTCACGGCGGCCGGCGTCGTGGCGATCATCGCCGGGGTCTGCACGATCCTGTTCGACCTGGGCCTTGGCCTGATGACCGCGGCGGGGTTGTTCGCCGCCTGCGCCCTGATCGCCCTGGCGGCCGGGTTCCTGACCCGCGGCCGGAGGGTGAAGGCATGATCAGGCGACTGCCTCTGCGTATTCTCGGCGCCGGCCTGCTGCTGGTCGCCGTGCTGGTCGGGCTGGTGATCTTCGAGAGCCGCGCCCGAACGGCTGGCCGCGAAGTGGTGCTGGCCATGGAGGCCGTCGATCCGCGCAGTCTGCTGACCGGCCACTATGTCTCTCTACGCCTGACCCAGGGGCTGCCGACCGGCCAGCGCTGCCCGCCCCGCACGCAGCCGATCAGCGAAGGCGGCTGGCTGGCCCTGCGCGCGACCGGCGGCCAGCATCGCTTCGTGGGCGCCGCTCCGACGCGGGAGGCCGCTAAGGCGTTCGGCGGCGACGTGCTGGTCAAGGGCGGGGTCTATTGCTCGCGCATGGCGATCGGCGACGCCGGCGCGAACGCCGAGGCGGTGACCCTCGATATCGGCGTCGACCGCTTCCACGCCGCCCAAGCCGAGGCCGAGGCCATGGAGAAGGTCCTGCAACGCCGGGTCGGCGACGACGCGGCGCCGGCCTTCGCGGTGGTCTCGGTGGGCGACGACGGCCGCGCCCGGCTGAAGGGCGTGATCCTCGACGGCAAGCGCACCGATCTTAGCTGGTGGTGAGCCGCCAGATCCTCCCCCGCTGGGGGAGGTGGCGCGCGTAGCGCGACGGAGGGGGTTTGCTGAAGGGGTTGTAGNCCCCCAGAGGGGGAGCATCTGGCGGCTGAGCCTACCGCCGCCCGAACAGCCGCTCGATGTCGGCGAGCTTCAGCTCCACATAGGTCGGGCGGCCGTGGTTGCATTGGCCGGAGTGGGGCGTGGCCTCCATCTGGCGCAGCAGGGCGTTCATCTCCGGGGCGTTCAGCCGCCGGCCGGCGCGGACCGAGCCGTGGCAGGCCATGGTCGAGCAGACCTCTTCCAGCCGTTCCTTCAGCGCAAGGGCCTGACCGTTCTCGGCCAGGTCGTCGGCGATGTCGCGGATCAGGCCGGCGACGTCGGTCTCGCCCAGCAGGGCCGGGGTTTCGCGGACCAGGATCGCGCCGGGACCGAAGGCCTCGACCATCAGGCCCAGCGCCGCCAGTTCGTCGGCGCGGGCGGCGACCCGCTCGGCCTCGGCGGGATCGAGCTCGACCACCTCGGGCAGCAGCAGCACCTGACGCGAGACGCCGCCCTGCGCCATCTCCACCTTCATCCGCTCATAGACCAGCCGCTCGTGGGCGGCGTGCTGGTCGACGATGACCACGCCGTCGCGGGTCTGGGCGACGATATAGGTCTCGTGCACCTGGGCCCTCGCCGCGCCCAACGGGAAGTCGACCGGATCAAAGACCACGGCCGGGGCGGGGCCTTCTTGCAGGCCGGGCTGGTAATCGGAGGCGGCCGAGGCCCAGTCGCGGTCCGGCTCGGCGCGGGCCGAAACCTGGGTCAGGCCCGGAATGGTCTGGGCGGCGGCCTGGGCGTTTTGCGTCCAACCGCCCATCTGCCAGGCCGAGAAGCCCTGGGCCGACGGCGCGTGGTGGGCCTGCGGCGACCAGCCAGGGCGCAGGTTGTTCAAGGTCTCGCTGGCGACCGTGGTGGCCGCCCGGTGCCCGGCGCCGGCCAGCACGTGACGCAGGCCGCCGACGATCAGGCCGCGCACCAGGGCCGGATCGCGGAACCGCACCTCGGCCTTGGCGGGGTGGACGTTGACGTCGACGTAGCTGGGATCGACTTCGAGATAGAGCGCCACCAGCGGGTGGCGGTCGCGGGCCAGGAAGTCGGCATAGGCGCCGCGCAGCGCGCCCTGCAGCAGCCGGTCGCGCACCGGCCGGCCGTTCACGAAGAGGTACTGGTGGGCCGAGTTGCCGCGATTATAGGTCGGCAGGCCGGCAAAGCCGGTCAGCCGCACGCCCTCGCGCTCATGGTCGATCTCCAGGGCGTTCTCCGAGAACTCCCGGCCCATGATCGCCGAGAGCCGCGCCAGGCGGCCGTCCGGTCCCTTGCTCTCGGCCGGCAGGCGCAGGGTGCGGCGGCCGTCGAGGTCGAGAGCGAAGGAGACCGCCTCATGCGCCATGGCCTGGCGCTTGATCTCGTCGGCGATGGCCAGGGCTTCGGAGCGCTCCGACTTCATGAACTTCAGCCGGGCGGGCGTGGCATAGAACAGGTCGCGCACCTCGACCCGCGCCCCGTGCGGACCAGGGAAGCCGGAGGGCGAGACCGCGCCGACCGCGCCGCCCTCGACCAGGATGGCGTGGGCGTCGGCGGCACCCTTGGCCCGTGAGGAGATCGACAGCCGCGCCACCGAGCCGATCGAGGGCAGGGCCTCGCCGCGGAAACCGAGGGTGGAGATGTGCAGCAGGTCGTAGTCGCCGGCATCGTCGGGGCTGAGCTTGGAGGTCGCGTGGCGCTCGATGGCCAGGGCCAGTTCGTCGGCCGAGAGGCCAAGGCCGTCGTCGGCGACCAGGATGCGGGTCAGCCCGCCGCCGTCGGCCTGCACCTCGATGGAACGCGAACCGGCGTCCAGAGCGTTCTCCACCAGTTCCTTCACGGCGCTGGCAGGGCGTTCCACCACCTCGCCGGCGGCGATGCGGTTCACGGTTTCGGGCGGGAGGCGGCGTATAGGCATGGTCACGCTTTGGTTAGCTGGTCAGTATATGGCGATTCCGGGGGGCAAGTCTGGAAGGTGACTTCGTGAAACGTGTCCTCGGCGTAGCGCTCGCCGCCGCTCTCCTCGCCTCGACGGCTTCCACCCCAGTCCTGGCCCAGGTTCAGCTGACGCCCGGCGCGCAGCTGCCGGCCGGCGCCGTCGACCCCAACGAGACCCTGGTCGAGGAACTGGTCGTCACCGCACGGCTGCCGGGGCCGGCCTGGTGGCGAGTCTCCGACGCCGACACCACCGTCTACGTGCTGGGCGCTCCGACCGTGGCGCCCAAGCGCCAGCAATGGGACCAGCTGCAGTTCAACCGCCGCCTGGAAGGCGCCAATGCGGTGATCTTGCCGTTCACGGGCCTGAAGGTGAAGCTGGCCGGCGCGCCGGGCGCGGCGATCAGCTATCTGCGCCTGAAGTCCGGTAAGCCGTTCGAGGATGGTCTGGACCCTGCGCAGCGCGAGCGGTTCGCCGCGGTGCGGGCGAAGCTGGGGCAGCCGGCCGACCGCTACAAGACCAAGCACCCGCTGGCCGCCGCCCTGATCCTCACCGACGACTATCGCGAGAAGGAGGGGCTGACGACCACCGACCCGACCAAGCTGATCAAGCTGCTGGCTCAGCGTAGCGGCGTGAAGGTCGTGCAGCGCTCCTACGACCTCGGCCCGCTGCTGGGCGCGGTCATCAAGACCTCGAAGAGCGCCGGTGCAGCCTGCCTGGACGAGGTGATGGGCGAGATCGAGGCTGGGCCGGGGCGGACGCTGGCGGCCTCGCGCGCCTGGGCGGCGGGAGACGTCGCCGGGGCCTTGGGGGCCGAGCGCAGCTATGAGCGGTGCATCGCCGTCACGCCCGGGGCCCAGGCCTTCGACGCCCGCGTGAAGGGCGACCTGACCAAGGATATCGAGGCGGCCCTGAAGACACCGGGGCACGCGATCGCCGTGGCGCCGCTGCGCACCCTGCTGGCGCAAGGCGGCGTGCTCGATCAGCTTCGCGCCAAGGGCTACGAGGTCAAGACGCCTGGGGATGAGGATTAGTCTGTCCAGATGCTCCCCCTCTGGGGGAGCTGTCAGCCGTATGGCTGACTGAGGGGGACTACGACGCATGCGGCGCTGNAGGATCGAGGTTGTAGAGCCTACAGGCCCGGCAGCTTGATGCGGGTCTGCTTCTCGCGGGAGATGACCACCGCGCCGCCGCCAGTGAGCGGCTTGACGCGGGCTTCCTCGGCGGCCGGATCGACCGGAGCCGGGACGTTGTCGGCGGCCGCGGCGGTGGAGGCCGGGCTGGCCGTTTGGCCGTCCTTCCAGAACATCACCTTGTCGGCGAAGCCCTTTTCCTTGTGCGCCAGGGCGCCGGTCTCGTCGTCCACCACGTAGCGGATCAGCGGATCGGCCTTGTCGGCGCCGGCCTTGGCGACCAGCAGCTTTTCACCGTCCGAGCGCGATTGAGCCTCGCGCTGGCCGAGCAGGGCGACGCGCGCGGCGCTTTCCGGCTGCAGTTCCTGCGGACGGGGTTCACCTGGCGCCGGCGGGCGCAGGGCGTAGTCCGGCGGCACCACCAACGGCGCCTTGGACACGACACGGAATTCGTCGGGCGTGACCTTGGTCATGCCAAGCGCGCTACGGGTCGACCCGCAGCCGGAGAGGCCCACGCCGGCGGCCGCCACCAGAGCGGTCGCGACAAGCACACGGTTCAGACTCATGAAACTTAGCTCCGAAAACCGCCCCCGGCGGTAAGGGAAGGTTGAATAGCGCATACGGCAAAACCCGCCAATGCGATTAAGAGGCCGATTCCTTACGCATGGAATCGAGCAACAAGAAGACCACCCCCACGGTGATGGCGCTGTCGGCGACATTGAACACCCAGGGGAAGAAGCCGAGGCGCTGGAAATCTAGGAAATCGGCCACCGCGCCGAAGCGGATCCGGTCGATGACGTTGCCCAGCGCGCCGCCGATCACGAACCCCAGACCAAGCGCCATCAGCGGTCGGTCGGCCTTGCGGGCCCAGACGGCCAGCATCACGGCGACGATCACCGAGAACCCGGCCAGCAACCAGCGGACCAGATCAGCCTCGGCCCGGAACAGGCCGAAGCTGACGCCGCGGTTCCAGACCATGGTCAGCGAAAAGGGGCCGGCGATCGGCACCGAGAGCCGCGAGGGCAGGTCGTAGACGAACAGCACCCAATGCTTGGACAACTGATCGGCGACGATGACGAAGGCGGCCAGAGCGTAGGCCGTCCAGCCAAGTTTCGAGACTGCCTTCATGCTCAAGCCCGAACCGCGTCCCAGGCCGCCACCGCCTCGGCGTCGCGGAGCGACAGGTCCGGGTAGCGCGGGTCGGAGCCGACTTCGGGCAGGATGCGCCAGGAGCGGGCGCATTTCGTGCCCTCGGCCCGCAGAGGCTCGGCGGCCACGCCGCCGACGTCGGGCAGGCGGAAGGCGCCCTCTAGGCCATCGCCGGCGATCAGGGTCGCCTGGCTGGTGCGGAACACCTCGGCGGCGTCCAGACCCTCGAAGGCGGCCATCAGGTCGGCATCGGCCAGGTAGACGCGCGGGGCGGCTTCGAGGGCCGCGCCCATGCGCTTTTCGCGCCGTTCGACTTCCAGCGCGCCGGTGACCACGGAGGTCACCTGCTGCACCTTGGCCCAGCGGGCGGCCTCGGCGTCGTTGCGCCATTCGGCCGGGGTCGCCGGGATCACCCGCATGCAGTTGGAGTGGGCGTTCGGATAGCGCGTGGTCCAGGCCTCTTCGGTGGTGAAGGGCATCAGCGGCGCGAGCCAGGCGGTGAGCCGCTCGAACGCTGCTTCCATCACCGTGCGGGCCGCGCGACGGCGGAGTTCGCCGGGCTGGTCGCAATAGAGGCTGTCGCGGCGGATATCGAAGAACAGCGAGGACAGGTCGTTCTGGCAGAATTCGATGATCGGCCGGATCACGTCCTGGAACACATAGCCTTCGTAGGCGGCGCGCACCTGGCCATCCAGTTCCCACAGCCGGTGCAGGATGAACCGCTCCAGCGGCGGCATCTGCTCCAGCTCGACCGCCTCGTCCGGCGAATAGTCGGCCAGGGCGCCTAGCATGTAGCGGATGGTGTTGCGCAGCTTGCGATAGGCGTCCGACGTGGTCTGCAGCACGGTCTTGCCGATGCGGCTGTCGTCCGAATAGTCGATCATCGCGGCCCACAGGCGGATGATCTCGGCCCCGGACTCGCGGATCACCACCTCGGGATCGACCACGTTGCCCTTGGACTTCGACATCTTCTCGCCGGCCTCGTCCATGGTGAAGCCGTGGGTGAGGATGGCGTCGTAGGGCGCGCGGCCGCGCGTGCCGGAGCTTTCCAGCAGCGAGGACTGGAACCAGCCGCGATGCTGATCGGAGCCTTCGAGGTAGAGGTCGGCCGGCCAATGGGTGTGGGCGCGGTTCTCAAGCGTGAAGGCGTGGGTCGATCCTGAGTCGAACCAGACGTCGAGAATGTCGTCGATCTTCTCGTAGCGGTCCGGGTCGTGGCTGCCCAGGAAGTCGGTCACCGGGCGGTTGAACCAGGCGTCGGCGCCCTCGGCCAGGATGGCCTCGACGATCTTGCGGTCGACCTCGGGGTCGTGCAGCGGCTGGTTCGTCTCCTTGTCGACGAACATGGCCAGCGGCGCGCCCCAGGCCCGCTGACGGCTGACCAGCCAGTCGGGGCGGCTTTCGACCATCGAGCGGATGCGGTTCTTGCCGCCGGCCGGATAGAAGGCGGTGGCCTCGATGGCGTCCAGCGCGGTCTCGCGCAGCGAACGGCCGCCATTGGCGGGCGTGTCGATCGGTTCGTCCATGCGGATGAACCACTGCGGGGTGTTGCGGAAGATCACCGGCGCCTTGGAGCGCCAGGAGTGCGGATAGGAATGCTCCATCCGGCCGCGGGCCAGTAGGCGTCCGGCCTCGATCAGCTTGTCCATGACCGCGCCGTTGGCGGGGCCGAACTTGCCGGCCTTCTTGCCCTCGGTCTCCAGCACCTTGAGGCCCGCGAACAGCGGCACGTGCGGGTAGTAGGCGCCGTCCGGGTCGACGGTTTCGGGGATCTCGCGATGACCGTGGGCCAACCAGACCACGTAGTCGTCGGCGCCGTGGCCCGGCGCGGTGTGCACGAAGCCGGTGCCGGCGTCGTCGGTGACGTGATCACCCTGCAGCAGCGGCACCTGGAACGCGTAATGGGCGTCCAGCGCGTGCAGCGGATGCTCGCAGACCATGCCCTGGCAGTCGATGGACTCGACCTTGCGCCACTTGGCGATCTTGGCGGTCTTGAAGACGTCTTCGGCCAGTTTCTCGGCCAGGATCAGCCGGTCGCCGGGCTTGGCCCAGGGCTCGAACTCCAGGCCCTCTTCCATCGCCTCGACCTGATAGACGGCGTAGGAGATCGACTCCGAATAGCTGATCGCCCGGTTGGCCGGGATGGTCCAGGGCGTGGTCGTCCAGATCACGACGCTGGCGCCGAGCGCGGCGTCGGAGCCTTGGACGACCGGGAACTTCACCCAGATCGTCGGCGAGACGTGGTCGTGATACTCGACCTCGGCGTCGGCCAGGGCGGTGCGCTCGACCGGGCTCCACATCACCGGCTTGGAGCCGCGATAGAGCTGGCCGGTGGCCACGAACTTGTGGAACTCGGCCACGATCGCGGCCTCGCTCGAATAGTCCATGGTGGCGTAGCGGTTCTCCCAGTCGCCCAGCACGCCCAGGCGCTTGAAGCCGGCCATCTGCACGCCGATCCACTTGGAGGCGTATTCGCGGCAGCGGGTGCGGAACTCGGCCTTGGAGACCTCGTCCTTGCGCCGGCCCTGGCCGCGCAGTTCCTCCTCGATCTTCCACTCGATCGGCAGGCCGTGGCAGTCCCAGCCGGGCACGTAGTCGACGTCGTAGCCGAGCAGGAACCGCGAGCGGACCACGAAGTCCTTCAGGGTCTTCTGCAGGGCGTGGCCGATATGGATCGCCCCGTTCGCATAGGGCGGCCCGTCGTGCAGCACGAACAGCGGCGCGCCCGCCCGCTGCCGGTCGGCGCGGATGGCGTTGTAGAGGTCGAGCTTAGCCCAGCTCTCCAGGATCTCGGGTTCCTTCTTCGGCAATCCGGCGCGCATCGGGAACGGCGTGTCGGGAAGGAAGACGGTTTCGCGGTAATCGCGCGAAGGCATTTCGGCGTCGTCGGCCATGGGACTTTCCAGCTTGGCTCGGAACTTGGGGACTTAGACGGGTGGANCCGAACCGAAGTCATGCTCGGGCTGTAGCAGAGGGCGCCGCCCCGCGCGAGCCCCCATTGCCCGGCCAGGCGCTCGATCGCCGGTGATTTGACTTCCGAGGCCAGCACCCCCACTATCTGGGTACGATGAGTATTTGCATGAACATGCCGCGCCGAGCGCACCATGCGGGCCGCCTAGTCCAAGGAGACTAGCCCCGAGCTCATAACGGCTGCGCGCCGTGAGTTCGGGGATGCTTCCTCAAAACCCCTGATCACTATCTCGATAACCGTGGCGTTTCGTCACGGGGAGCATCGTGACATGTCGAAACAGAAAACGCCGCCCGCAGATACTGCGGGTGTTCTTTCCCGTGCGCCGAAACCGGACGAACCTTCGGCCGAGGTTTTGCCGTTCCCGGTGCGCCGCGAGGCTGCATCTCCCGATCCCGACGACGAGCCGCCGACCGCGGCCTGACCCCACCTAAGGACCTGACATGACCACCAAGACCAAAGCCCGCCCCAAGGTGCGGGTGACCGAAGCCGACTTCGAAAAGCTCGCCGCCATTGGCCGCGCCTCGCGCGCGCCGATGCCCGGCGCGTCACTGCTGCTGGAGGAACTGGAGCGTTTCTCCATCGTCTCCGACACCGACCGGCGTCAGAAGTTCGTCCGCCTGGGCTCGCAGGTGACCTATCGCGACCTCGTGCTTCAGCGCGAGCGGACCGTCCGCGTCGGCCTGCCCGGCGAGGCCAATGTGGACGAGAACCGCATCTCGGTCCTGGCCCCGGTCGGCGCGGCCCTGATGGGCCTGTCGGTAGGCGACGTCTTCCGCTGGTCAGGGGTCGACGAAAAGCCGCGCGAGATCGAGGTGCTGAAGATCGAGGACTAGAACTCAGGCAGCAGCAGCGCCCGGGCTTGGGCGGCGTCGGCCATGACTTGGTCGGTCATGATCTCCAGGCTGTCGAACTTCTCTTCCGGGCGCAGGAAGGCGACCAGGTCGGTTTCGATCACCTGGTCGTAGATGTCCTCGTCGAAGTCGAACAGCCAGACCTCCAACAGGGGGGCGATCTCGCCGGCCACGGTCGGATTGACCCCGACATTGGCCACGCCGGCGATCTCGCGCCCGTCGGGCAGGCGGGTGCGGGTGGCGTAGGCCCCGAGCTTGGGGATCACATAGTCGGTCAGCGCCACATTGGCGGTTGGGAAGCCCAGGGTGCGGCCAAGCTGACGGCCGCGCTCCACCGCGCCCTCGATGGCGAAGGGCCGGCCGAGGATGGCCGTGGCCTGCTCGGGATGGCCGTCGCGCAGGGCGTCGCGCACCCCGGTCGAGGAGAACTTGGTCTCGCCCTGGCCCAGCGCCTCGGCCACCGAGACGGTGAAGCCCAGCGTCTCGCCGTACTGCGCCATCAGCGCCGGGCTGCCGGTGCGGCCCTTGCCGAACGAAACGTCGAAGCCGACCGCCACGTGGCGCACGCCAAGGCCCTGGGCCAGCACCTGGGCGGCGAACTCGTGATCGGTGAGGGCGGCCATCTCGCGGTCGAAGGGCAGGACGTAGAAGACGTCGACCCCCAGGGCCGCGAGCGCGCGGGCCTGCTGGTCGGTCTTCATGATGCGGAAGGTCGGCGCGTCGGGCTGGAAGATCTGCCGTGGATGCGGATCGAAGCTGATCACCCCCAGCGGCGCCTTCAGCGCCTGGGCGGCCTTGGCCGCCTGGGCGATCACCCGCTGGTGGCCGCGATGCACGCCGTCGAAATTGCCAAAGGCGACAGCCGCGCCGCGATCGGCCTGCGAAAGCCCCTTCCAGCCGTGAACAATACGCATGGGCTTAGCCGGCTTTCGGAGTGTTGCGGCGCGGCACCATGACCACGGCCTCGCCGTCGACCACGGTCTTGCCGTCCACCAGGCAGAGGGTGGTGAGGGTGGCGTGGGCGCGCCGCTCGTCCAGGGCCGCGACGGTGACGCGGGTGACGACCGGATCGCCGATCTTCACCGGTCGGCGGAACCGCAGGGATTGGGTGAGATAGATGGCCCCGGGGCCGGGCAGCTTGGTGCCCAGCGCCGCCGAGATATAGGCCCCCGACAGCATGCCGTGGGCGATGCGGCCCTGGAACGGGGTGGTCAGGGCGTAGGCCTCGTCCAGATGGACCGGGTTGGTGTCGCCCGATACGGCGGCGAAGGCCTCAATGTCGGCCACGCCCACGATCTTGGTGGTCTCGACCGATTGACCGATGGTCAGATCCTCGAAGAAGAAGCCCTGCACGCCGTTACTCCTGACAGCCCGTCGCCCTAGTTAGCGGCTTTTGCTCACCACGCCAGATCGGCGATGGCGTAGGTGGCGCGCGCGCCGTCCTTGGCGAGCAGGCGCTCGACCGCGCCGGCGTCGAGGCCGCTTTCGCCAATGGTCTCGGCGCCATGGATGCCGCTGGCGACGAACAGCACGTCGAGGCCCTGGTCGTTGGCGCCCTTGGTGTCGGTCGCCACGGCGTCGCCGATGCAGAGCACGCGCGAGCGGTCGAGATGTTTGCCGAGCAGCACCTGCGCCTCGCCCAGGCAGAGGTCGTAAATCGGGGCGTGCGGCTTGCCGGCCATGATCACCTCGCCGCCGAGCTCGGCGTAGCGTTGGGCCAGGGCGCCGCCGCAATAGATCAGCCTGTCGCCCCGCTGCACGACGATGTCGGGATTGGCGCAGATCATCGGCAGGCCGCGCGCGATGGTCGCCTTGAAGCGCTCTTCGTAGTGATCGGGGCCCTCGACCTCGTCGTCATAAGGGCCGGTGCAGGAGATGAAGGCGGCGTCCTCGGGACCAGCGAAGGCGAGGTCCAGGCCCTCATAGAGCGGGAAGTCGCGGTCGGGGCCGATGGCCCAGGCCGGGCCGGGCGCGCGGCCGCTGAGCAGGATGCGGGTGGCGTCGCCCGACGAGACGAAGGCCGACCAGGCCGCGCGCGGCACGCCCAGCTGGTCGAGTTGCTCGTGAACGGCGCTGGACGGGCGCGGAGCGTTGGAGATCAGGATCACCGGGCCACGCTCGGCGCGCCAGCGGGCCAGGGCCTCGCAGGCGGCGGGGAAACTCTCCCGCCCGTTGTGGATCACGCCCCAGACATCGGAGAGCAGCACATCGTAGCGGTCGGCCACGGCCGACAGGCCGGAGATCAGGGCGGGTGCGGTCATGCTCGGGCGGTAACCGGCCGTGCGGCGAAGGTCAATGCGCCGAAGGGTTTCAGCCCCGGGCGCCGGCGCGCCGGCGCGAGGTCGGGTGCTTGAATTCGGCCGGCGGATCCGTCTCGGCCAGCACCGCGTCGCGGATCGGGCGCGGCTCGCCGAACAGGTGGCCTTGGCCAAAGGCGATGTCGAGTTCCAGGATGTCGACGATCTGGCGCTCGCTCTCGACCTTCTCGGCGATCAGGTCGACGCCGTAGCGGCGGGTCAGGGACGCGAAGTCCTGGGCGGCGAGGTCGGGCATCGAACGCAGGACCAGGCCCTCGTCGGTCTCCATCAGCTCGTCCAGCAGGAAGGGCGCGCTGACCTTGAGGAACTTCACGTCCGAACGGGCCAGGTCCTGGAAATCGATGTCGAGGTCGCTGACCTTGTCGATGGAGAACCGGAAGCCGAGTTCGGCCAGCTTGCCCATGTTGCGGGCCTCGACCGCGCCGCGGGCGTCGAACGCCGCCTGGCCCAGTTCGAAGATCAGGGCGCCGGACAGGTCGCGGTTGGCGGCCAGCAGTTCCAGGAACTGCGGGAAGAAGGTCTCGTCCGCCAGGCTGGAGGTCGAGATGTTGCAGAAGATGCCGACCTTGCGGTCCTGCTTGGCCAGCCGGCGCACGATCTGCACGCAGCGGAACAGCAGCAGGTTGTCGATCGAGGTGACCAGGCCCTCGGGCTCGGCGACCGCCAGGTACTCGGCCGGCATCATGACGCGGCCGGTTTCGTCGCGCAGGCGCGAATAGCTTTCGTAGAAGACCGTGCGGCGCTGCGGCAGGCCGACGATCGGCTGCAGGTAAAGGTCGACGCGGTTCTCGGCCAGGGCCTCGCGCACCGTCTCCAGCAGGGCGGCCGACTGGCGCGCGCGGGGACCGGCGTCGTGGCGGGTCTGCAGCGGGCTGACGGAGATCCGTTCCTCCAGCCGCTGGCCCATGCGCTGGACCAGGTCCTCCAGCATGTGGACTTCGTCGGAGAGCGCCTCGGAGCGGCCGGCGTCGTCGCTGACGGCGTCGGCGACCTCGGTCATCCGGGCGTCGACCAGCTCCATCTGGCCCAGCATGATCCGCTGGGCGTCGCGCACGGAATCCAGTTCCTTGCGCAGGGTGCGAAGCTTCAGGGATTGGGCGACCAGGCCGTGGACCGCGAAGCAGAGGCCAAGCCCGCCGACCAGAGCGGCGACGCCCGCAGCCCAGCCGCCGCCGTTCCGCCACAAGAGGAGGGCGACGATCAGAGCGAGACAGAGATAGGTGGCCGAAAGCGCGACCGAGGTGAACTGCCGCATGAACCCGCGTGTCCGAATCACTTGGGATTATCGGACGCGTAAGCTCAACAAGTCGAATGGATTAACGGTTTCGTACCCAAGCTTCGCCAGGGCAGGCCGAAATCTACCGGGTGGGGACGGGCGTCTCGCCGCGATAATCGTAGAAGCCGCGACCGGCCTTGCGGCCCAGCCAACCGGCTTCGACGTATTTCACCAGCAGCGGGCAAGGACGGTACTTGGAGTCCGCGAGGCCCTCGTAGAGCACGTTCATGATCGACAGCACGGTGTCGAGGCCGATGAAGTCGCCCAGTTCCAGCGGACCCATCGGGTGGTTGGCGCCCAGCTTCAGGGCGGTGTCGATGGCGTCGACCGTGCCGACCCCTTCGTACAGGGTGTAGATCGCCTCGTTGATCATCGGAACCAGGATGCGGTTGACGATGAAGGCCGGGAAATCCTCGGCGTTGGCGGTGGTCTTGCCCAGCGATTTGGCGAAGTTGACGGCGGTCTCGTAGGTCGGCGCGTCGGTCGCTATGCCGCGGATGATCTCCACGAGCTTCATCAGCGGCACCGGGTTCATGAAGTGCAGGCCGATGAAGCGCTCAGGCCGGTCCGACGCGGCGCCCAGGCGGGTGATCGAGATCGACGAGGTGTTGGAGGCCAGGATGGTGTCGGCGCTAAGGTGCGGGGTCAGGGCCTTGAAGATGGCCTTCTTGACCTCTTCGTTCTCGGTGGCGGCCTCGATGGCGATGTCGGTCTTGCCGATGGCCTGAAGTTCGGGCGCGCCCTTGATGCGGGCGATCGCGCCGTCCATGGCGGCCTGGTCGACGATGCCGCGCACGACCTGGCGGCTGAGGTTGCGCTCGATCAGCGACAGGCCCTCGGCGATCCGGTCGGCGCTGACGTCGTGCAGCAGCACGTCGTAGCCCGCGAGCGCGCAGACATGCGCGATGCCCGATCCCATTTGGCCCGCGCCGATAACGCCGACCGACTTGATCTGAACCATGCCGAAATTCGCCTCGAATGACCGGGTCGCGATCCTTGCCGCGGCCGCTTGTGACGGGTTTCTAACATGGGGAACGGCGCCCCCGCCAAGGCTTTTGCTGCGACGCAGCGTAGTCCTTAGGTGGAAAAGTTGATTAGACCTCTCCCCTGACCGCCTCGGCCAGCAGCCAGTCGCGTAGAGCGTGTATTCGACGTAGCTTCGGGCTGTCGGTTCGCCAGGCGGCGTAGAAGGCGAACTGATTGTCGACGGCGTGCGGCAATAATCGGACGAGACGGCCGCTAGCCAGGTCCTGCTCGACCAGGCTGCCTCTGGCCAGGGCCACGCCCATGCCCTGGGCGGCGGCCTCCAGCAGCATCAACGAGTCCTCGAATTCCAGGCCTTTACCGTGATCGGGGAGGTCGAAGGCCGAAAGCCACAACTTCCACGGTCGGTGTCGATGCCGCAGCATCGGCATGGACAAGATGTCGCGAGGTTCGCTCACCTGGTGCTGGGCCGCCAGGGCGGGGCTGGCGACGGGGAATAGGGTCTCGCGGAACAGCAGGGCGTGCTCGACGTTCTGGCTCACGCTCTCGCCATAGCGGACCCCCATGTCGACGCCGTCGGTGACGAAGTCGGCGGTTCGAGACTCGATGAGGAAGTCGACGTTCGCACCTGCGGGATCAGCCATCAGCCGGGGCAGGCGCAGCGGCAGCCAGCGGGTGCCGAGTTGCGGATCGAGGCTGACCACCAGGGGATCGCGCTCGGCGGCTTCGGAGAAGGCCGCGACCCCGGTCTTCAGGATCTCCATGGCCCGCTCGACCTCGGCGGCGAGCTTGGCGGCGGCCGGGGTGGGGATCATGGCGTTGCCCGAGCGCATGAACAGCGTGGCGCCCAGTTCGGCCTCCAGCTTGCGGATCTGCTGGCTGACCGCGCCGTGAGTGACCGACAGTTCCTCGGCCGCGCGGCTGTAGCTGCGCCGGCGGGCGGCGGCCTCGAGCGCCCGGAGCGCGAAGAACGGCGGAAGGCGAACCATGTTCGGTTGTTAGTTCCAGTAACAACCGGCGGCAATATCCATCGTTCGGCTTTCAGGCGCTGCGGGGGCATATCAAGGGGGCGGCGCTGCTCCTCCCCACACCCGTCATTCCAGGAACCACCCGATGAAAGCCCAGCTTCTCGTGCTGAGCGCGGCCGGCCTGCTGCTGGCCGCAGCTCCCCTCGCCACGGCGTCCGCCGCATCCCCGGCCGTGGCGCGCTATCTCAGTGAAACCACCTCAGGCGCCGGCGCCCGGCTGTCGGAGCGCGGGGTCGATCTGGGCGGCCGTCCCTTGAGGATCAAGGTCACGGTCCGCGCCGACCGCCTGAACAATGTGCGCCTGGCCCAGTCGACCGGTTCGGCCGAACTGGACGACCAGGCGGTCCTGGCCCTGCGCAATCTTCGAACCGACGCGGTTCCTCCCGAGCTGCTCGGCCGCGAGCTCACCCTCACCCTTGGAGAGGCCGCGCCCCACACGGCCGTCGCCATTCGCTAGGTCCTGGCGGCAGGTGAGAAAAAAGGGGCGGTTCCTTGCGGAACCGCCCCTGATCGCATTTCGAAATAGGTGGTCTTAGACCGCTTACTTACCGGCGGCGGTCAGAGCGGCCATCAGTTCCGGCACGGCGGTCTTGTAGTCCGCCACCAGACCGAAGTCGGCCACCTGGAAGATTGGCGCGTCGGCGTCCTTGTTGATCGCAACGATCACCTTGGAGTCCTTCATGCCGGCGAGATGCTGGATCGCGCCGGAGATGCCGATGGCCACGTACAGTTCGGGAGCCACGACCTTGCCGGTCTGGCCAACCTGGTAGTCGTTGGGGGCGTAGCCCGCATCGACCGCCGCGCGGCTGGCGCCGACCGCCGCGCCGAGCTTGTCGGCGAGGGGTTCGATGACCTTGGAGAACTCTTCAGCCGAGCCCATGGCGCGGCCGCCGGAGACGACGATCTTGGCGCCGGCCAGCTCGGGACGAGCCGACTTGACCAGTTGCTGATCGACGAACTTCACCTTGGCCGAGGCGGCGCCCGCGGCGACGTTCTCGACCGAGGCCGAGCCGCCTTCACCGGCCGCCGCAAAGGCGGTGGCGCGGACGGTGATCACCTTCTTGGCGTCGGACGACTGGACGGTTTCCAGGGCGTTGCCGGCGTAGATCGGGCGCACGAAGGTGTCGTTGCTGACCACTTCGACGATTTCCGAGATCTGGGCGACGTCCAGCTTGGCCGCGATGCGGGGGCTGAAGTTCTTGCCCTGCGAGGTGGCCGGGGTCAGGACGGCGTCGTAGCCGCCCATCAGCGGCAGGACGGTGGCCTCGACGGCTTCGGCCAGGCCTTGGCCCAGCTCGTCGCTTTCGGCCAGCAGCACCTTGCGCACGCCGGCGATCTTGGCGGCGGCGTCAGCCGCGGCCTTGGCGCCCTTGCCAGCGACCAGCACGTCCACGTCGCCCGAGAGGGCCAGCGCGGCGGTGACGGTCTTGTTGGTGGAGTCCTTCAGCGACGCGTTGTCGTGATCGGCGATGACGAGAACGGCCATTAGAGCACCCCCGCGGTCTTCAGGTTGGCGACCAGGTCGCCAGCGGATTCGACCTTGATGCCGGCCGAGCGCTTGGCGGGCTCAGTGACCTTCAAGACCTTCAGGTGCGGCGTCAGGTCGACGCCGAGCGAGGCGACTTCCTTGACGTCCAGCGGCTTCTTCTTCGCCTTCATGATGTTCGGCAGCGAAGCGTAGCGCGGCTCGTTGAGGCGCAGGTCGGCGGTGATGATCGCCGGCAGGGTCGCTTCGATGGTCTGCAGACCGCCGTCGACTTCGCGGGTCACCTTGGCCTTGTCGGCCGACAGCTCGATGGCCGAGGCGAAGGTCGCCTGGGGCCAGTCGAGTAGGGCCGCCAGCATTTGGCCGGTGGCGTTATTGTCGCCGTCGATGGCCTGCTTGCCCATGATCACGACGCCGGGGGCTTCCTCGGCGATGATCGCCTTGAGCACCTTGGCGACTTCCAGCGGCTCCAGATCCTGGTCCGACTGGATCAGGACGCCGCGATCGGCGCCCATGGCCAGGGCCTGGCGCAGGGTTTCCTGAGCCTGGGCCGGTCCGATCGAGACGACGACCACTTCCGTGGCGACGCCCTTTTCCTTGAGGCGAACGGCCTCTTCGACTGCGATTTCGCAGAAGGGATTGATGGACATTTTGACATTGGCGAGGTCGACGCCCGATTGGTCGGACTTCACCCTGGCCTTGACGTTTGAATCGATCACCCGTTTGACCGGGACCAACACCTTCATGGGTTGCTAGCGCCTCAAATTTGCATTGCGGAAAATTCGGTCGGATGCGGCATAACGCTTCCGACGCGCATTGCAAGTCGGCCGCGGGTCACAGTTCGCCGTAAATTCGGCGAATCGGACGGCTAGCGGTCAGCTTCCTCGATGAATAGAACGACGCCATGAACCGTACGATCGACCGGCTTAAGCTGATCTTCCTCGCCCTTTTCGCCATTCTGAGCGCGAGCGCGTTCGCCTATCATATCGGTTGGGTGTGGCCTGGTCAGAAATGTGAAGCGGCCGGGGATTGGTGGGACTGGCGCAGCCGGACCTGCGCGCGGCCGCTGCTGATTTCGGACATCACCGGCCGGGTCATCAAGAACGACGCGACCCGCAACGCCGCCAAGGCCGACGCCGCCAAGGCGCGCGCCGCGGGCGAGGAGCCGGCCAAGCCGGCCGCGAAGGCGCAGGCCTCCGCGCCGAACCCCTAACGGGTCGCGCCGGACTTCCAGAACACCTCGGAAGCGCCGCGGTCATTGGCGTGACGCGCGGCGACGAACAGAAAATCCGACAACCGGTTCAGGTATTTCATCGCCGCGGGGCTGACGCTCTCGCCGGATTCGACCAGGGCGACGGCGGCGCGCTCGGCTCGCCGCGCCACGGTGCGCGCCAGGTGCAGGTTCGCCGCGGCGGGCGTCCCGCCCGGCAGGATGAACGAGGCCAGCGGCGGCAGCTGGCTGTTCATCGCGTCGATCTCACGTTCCAGTCGCTCCACCTGGCTGTCGATCATGCGCAGGGTGTTGGTCTCGTCCTCGCGCG
Source organism: Phenylobacterium sp. Root700 (assembly GCF_001429025.1). Taxonomy (GTDB): domain Bacteria; phylum Pseudomonadota; class Alphaproteobacteria; order Caulobacterales; family Caulobacteraceae; genus Phenylobacterium. The sequence continues at coordinate 58,655 of NZ_LMHT01000010.1, forward strand.
GCGGCGTGGCGAGGTCGGCGCCCAGGTCGAACAACTCGTTCTGAATGCGGGCCAGCATGGCGTCGAGTTCCGGGTCGCCGCCGGTGTGCAGCCGCGCCAGTCCGACGCAGGCGTTGGCTTCGTCGGTCGCGCCATAGGTCTCGACCCGCAGCGAGGACTTGGAGACCTGCGCTCCGTTGGCCAGCCGCGTCGCGCCGGCGTCGCCGGTGCGGGTGTAGATCTTGTTGAGCGTGACCACTTAGCCGCCGTTCTTGTTGCGCCACCAGACGGCGGCCACGAGCACGACGATGGCGATGGCCTGCATCAGCACGCGCAGCCGCATCAGCTTGTTCGAGTACGAGCGCCCGAAGTCGCCGCCCCGGAACAGTGAGTACAGCCCGACGAACAGGGTGAGGGTCACGGCCGCCAGACTGAGCGGGATGAGGTAGGAAAAGAGGTTCATGGCGTCAGTTTAGCCCCGAAGGGCGCTCCAGGACTATTGGCTTACGGCCTTGGGCGCTCGGAATCCGTCGGCCAGTAGGCCGATGTGGCGGTCCATCACCGCGCTCATGGTCTCGGCGTCGGCGTCGTCCCAGGCCGCGAGGCGATAGGTCCAGGCGTAGGACGCCAGCAGGGCGTCGACCACGAGGTCGAGATTGACCTCCGGGGCCACGTCGCCGCGTACGACGCCTTCGGCGACGCAGTCGCGGATCACCTGTTTCAGGCGCGGCGTGCGTCCATAGGGGCGGCTGGTCGGGCTGAGCGTCCAGTTATAGGCCGCCGCTATATGGGCCAGGAACAGCCGGGTGCGGCGGGTCTCGAAGGCGTAATGGATCGCGAAGATCGAGCGCAGCCGGTCGGGCGTCGATCCGCGAAGGTGCGGCACCACGCGGTCGAGCTCGGCGTAGAGCGCGTCCAGCCGGTCGGCCATCACCTGGCTGAGGATGTCGCCCTTCGAGGAAAAGGTGGTGAAGACGCTGCCGACCGAGACTTCGGCGCGGCTGGCGATCTCGCGGACTGTCGTCGTCTCGTAACCGTTGGTTTCGAATAGCTCTTTGGCGGCGTCGAGCACGCGCTGGCGCGTCGCCTCCTTCTGGGACTTACGTACGCTCAAGACTTCCCCCCGGCGCACATCAAATGTGTGCGCTCCCGCCTACTGGTTACGGCGAATCCGGCATCAGGGATGCGTTATGAAGATTGATGCGACAGTTCGTCGCGGGACCAAAGCCCAATCTTTCCAGACAAGCCAAAGGCGAGACTTGATCTCGATCGATCAAATCTCGCCCTAGCGTCAATTAAGACAGTTTTCAGCCGCGACGGGCGCCGGCGAGGATCACGCGAATCTGATCCTTGGCCTTGGCTTGAAGCGCTTCGAGGCTCCAGCCGCCGAAGATGGCTTCCTGGAAATTGGCCAGGTAGCAATCGAACAGCATCTGGCTGCGCAGTTTGACTTCGGCTTCTTGCGAAAGCTCGCCGCGTTCAACGCCCTGCGTCAGTTGTTCGGAGACCAGATCTTGCAGTTGCAGCACCGGCGGAAGCTCACGGAGCTCTTGGCCTTGGTCGGGCTGCCAGGAGATGCCGAAGGCGGCGCGGGCCAGCGGCAGGCGGCTCTTGTAGAAGGCGTAGCCGGCCATGAAGAGCTTCAGCAGGGTGTCGTCCACCCCGCGGCCGCGCGAGACGCCGTCGCGCATGGCTTCGACCAGCGCTTCCATGTCCGCGATCATGATCTCGCGGAACAGGTCCGACTTGTCGGTGAAGTTCGCGAACACCGCGCCCGTCGACATGCCCGCCTCGGCGGCGATGTCGCGGATGGTGGCGCCTTCGTAACCCGACTCCGAGAACAGGCGGCGGGCGGCCGACAGAACCTTGGCGCGGGTCTGTTGCTTGGCGATGGCGCGACGGGTCGGGACGCGGACCTCGGTTTCGCCGGTGACTTCGATATTGCTGGAGACGTGTTTCATCGGGCGACGAACCTCGTCAGCGCCGGAGTCGTCTGCTGTTCGAACTTTACGCAATACTCTTCCACTACCTTCTCGAACAGCTCGACAGAGCGCTGCACGGTGCGCGCTCCTGCTCGGGAGGCGTCGCGCAGGCCAGCGATGAGCTGACGCACTTCAACTTTGGCTTGGTTGCCGCCCGGGGGGAGACGGACGGCGGTGTCGAAGGTCATCATGACCACAAAAATCCTCTTAGCCTTTCGCCACGGCGCGTCCAAGCGAAGGGTTTGTTTGAGCGTGTTCAACGAACTCGTTCCGCGATACGAATGCAAGCCCGGTACTAGCCCAAAAGCCCCGGCTTGACCGTGTGGCGCAGCGTCGCAGACCGGCGTTTTCCCGTGTTCGTAAGGAGTTTGTCGGAAACGAGGCGGCGGGTTGAAAGATTCGGAATCGCTGAGCATAGTCGCATAACGCCGTCATGCGATGGATGTTTCACCCGTAAAACGGGCGCTCTACATATTGGCGATCAATATTTCGGCGCCGACGCGCGCGGCTGGCGCTAGTTGGCGCCTTCCAGCAGGCGGCGGGCGATGACCTGGGCCTGAATCTCGCCGGCGCCTTCGAAGATATTGAGGATGCGGGCGTCGGCCAGGACCCGGCTGACCGGCTGTTCGACGGCGAAACCCGTGCCGCCATGGATCTGGACGGCGTTGTCGGCGCAGGCCCAGGCGACCCGGGCGGCGACCAGCTTGGCCATGCCGGCCTCAAGGTCGCAGCGGCGCCCCTCGTCCTTGGCGCGGGCCGCGAACCAGGCGAGGCGGCGCGCGCCCAGCAGTTCGGCGGCCATATAGGCGAGTTTGTTGGCCACGCGCGGAAACTCGGCGATCGGTTGGCCGAACTGGCGGCGCGCGGTCGCATAGTCCACGGCCAGATCGAGCGCGGCCTGGGCCACGCCGATGGCGCGGGCCGCGGTCTGGATGCGGGCGCTCTCGAAGGTGGCCATCAACTGCGAGAAGCCCTGCCCCTCCTGCTCGCCCAGCAGGTTGGCGTGCGGCACGGCGAAGCCGTCGAAGGCGATCTCGTACTCCTTCATGCCGCGATAGCCGATCACCCCGATCTCGCCGCCGTCCATGCCCGGCGCGGGGAAGGGGACGCCCTCGGAGCCGCGCGGCTTCTCGGCCAGGAACATCGACAGTCCGCGATGGTCCTTCGAGGTCGGATCGGTGCGGACCAGCAGGGTCATCAGATCGGCGCGGGCGGCGTGGGTGATCCAGGTCTTGGCGCCGGTCACCTTCCAGGTGTCGCCGTCGCGGACCGCGCGGGTGCGCAGCGAACCGAGATCGGAGCCGGCCTCAGGTTCGGTGAAGACCGCCGTGGGGATGATCTGGCCCGAGGCGATGGCCGGCAGGAAACGCTCCTTCTGGGCGGGTGTGCCGTGGGCGAGGATCAGTTCGGCGGCGATCTCTGAACGCGTGCCCAGCGATCCGGTCCCGATCCAGCCGCGCGACAGCGCCTCGGAGACGACGCACATCGCCACCTTGCCCAGGCCCGACCCGCCATAGGCCTCTGGCGCCGTCAGGCCGAAGACCCCGAGCTGCGCCAGCTCCTCGATCAGCGGCAGGGGAATGAGCTCGTCGCGCAGGTGCCAGCCGTGGGCGTACGGGACGATCTTCTCCTCGGTGAAGGCGTGGAACTGGTCGCGGACGTGCTCCAGGGTCTCGTCCAGCCCGCTGGCCTCCAGCGAGGGCCGGCCGCGTGCGGCCTCCAACAGGGCGACGACCCGGCTCTTCACCGCCTGGGACGCGCCGGGGCGCAGCTGCTCGATGATCGGCGCCAGGCCGTCGGCGGAGAGGCCAAGATCGCCGGGGCGGAAGATCTCGCCCTGGTTCATCGGCAGGCCGCCGGCAAGCTGGCTCAGATACTCGAAGGCCAGGATCTGGGCGGGTAGGGCCTCGGCCTCGCCGAACCGGTTCTCGGTGGTGAGCGCCGTGGCCCAGGCGGCGGTCTGGCGCAGGGTCTCGGCATAGGCGGCGGCCCAGGCCAGGCCGTGGGCGACGTGCTGTTCGGCGTCCAGGGCGGCGCGGTCGAGGCGGCCCTCGCGGCTCACCCGGACGGCGACGGCCGCCTTCATCTGGGCGACAAGGGCTTCGGCGGCGTCGGCGGCCTCGGCCAGGCGGGCGGGCAGGTTCGGCAAGATCATCGGCCGACTATAGGCGAAGCTTGTCGCCCGTCACGCCGGCCTGTACGCCGTAAGAAAATACATTTGGGAGCAGGCCATGATCGTCGTCCATCACCTCAACGACTCGCGCTCGCAGCGCATCCTCTGGCTGCTTGAGGAACTGAAGCTTCCTTACGAGATCAAATCCTATCAGCGCGACGCGACCACCCGTCTGGCGCCGCCGGAGCTGAAGGCGGTTCATCCGCTGGGCAAGTCGCCGGTGGTGACCGAGGGCGCGGCGACCATCATCGAGTCCGGGGCGATCATCGACTACGTGCTGCGCCACCATGGCGCCGGCAAGCTGGCCCCGGCCGCCGGGACGCCGGAGTATGATGTCTATCAGCAGTGGCTGCACTACGCCGAGGGTTCGGCCATGCTGCCGCTGATGCTGTTCATGTATGTCGGCCGCCTGGGCGAGGCCGGCGCGCCGCTGCACCCGCGCATCGAGAGCGAGATCTCCAATCACCTTGGCTATGTCGAGGGTGCGCTGGCTGGGCGCGACTACCTGATGGGCTCGGAGCTGTCGGCGGCCGATATCCAGATGAGCTTCGTGGGCGAGGTTGTCGGCGCCTTCGGCCGCTACGCCGCCTATCCGAACATCGCCGCCTGGGTGAAGCGCTTCCAGGCCCGCCCGGGCTATCGCACCGCCCTGGACAAGGGCGGCCCCTACAACATGGGTCCGAAGGACTAGATATTCTCTGTAGATGCTCCCCTTTTGGGGGAGCTGTCAGCGAAGCTGACTGAGGGGGCGGCGCTGCCGCCTCCGTCGCCCTACGCTGCGCTTCGTGCGCCACCTCCCCCAAGTCGCGCTGCGCGCTGGGGGAGGATCTGATCGAGCCTCACCGCGCCCAGGGATCGTCCAGCACCCCGTCGATGAAGTCGAACACCGCGGCCTTGGTGAGGGCGTGCGGGATGGCCGAGAAGTGGTCGCAGCCGGGGATGACCACGCCGTGGCCGTGGGCGAAGGCCCGGGCTAGGATCTCCGGATCGCCATTGGTTTCGCGCTGACCGGCCACCGCCAGCACCGGCATCGGCAGGGTGGCGAAGCCGGCGGTGTCTAGCGGCGGGTTTTCCGCCTGGACGAAGGCGGCGAGGGCCTGGCGGTCCTCGCCCTGCTCGTCGGCGAACTGTCGGAAGCTGCGTAGGAAGGGCTCGGTGATGGTTTCCGGATCTTCCGTCAGCATGGCGTTCGCCATTACGCCGCCGTGCGCCGAGGGGCGTTCGGTCAGCATCTTGTCGCCGACCCCGCCGAGGATCAGGTTCGAGAACCGCTCCGGCGCGGCCAGGGCGGCGGCGGCGGCCGTGCGCGCGCCCATCGAATAGCCGAACAGATCGACGCGGTTGATTCCCAGGTGGTCGATCAGCTCGACCACGTCGCGGGCCAGATTTTCACGCAGATAGGCCTGCGAATCGTGCGGCTTGGCGCTCTGCCCATGGCCGCGCTGGTCGAGCGCGATGCAGCGAAAACGCCGCCGTTCGAGCGCCGCGTACCAGCCCGTGCGTCGCCAGCCTTCCTCCCGGTTCGAGGCGAAACCGTGGACCAGCAGGATCGCCCGCTCATAGTCCGCTGGGGCGTTGTCGTCATAGCTGAGGGTGAGGCCGTCGGTGGTTGTGAAGTCCATGATCTTCTTAAGCGATCCGTTATGAAATCGTCGGTATTCCAAAAGGGCGAATAAGGCGGAAAGCCACGCACAGGGGGGAAATGATGGACGCTCAGGGCGGCCCGCGAACTATCGCGGCTACGATGACGTGGATTGAGCGGACCACCAATAGGGCCACGCGAGATCGGGCGCGGAAGGAACGCGCGACGGCCAAGCGCGGGACCTCGCCGGAATTGGCGGCGCGCTACGAGGCCCTGTTCGAACAACTGACCCGCGCTCACTGCGTGCGCTACCAGAGGATCAACTGGCCCGAGATCGCCGAGTCCGGCCTGGTCGAGCCGGCGGTCAAGGCCGACGCGCTGGAGCGCAAGGCCCGCCGCGCCTTGGCCAACTACAATCCAGGCGTCATCGACAGCCTGTTCGGTCTTGGCGCCGAACGCCGCCGGACCCTGGCCGAAAAGGTGCTGGCGGCGGCCAAGAAGGACGCGGAGCTCTTCGCCAAGGCCAAGCGCAACGCCCAGGTTCACAATCTCGACGTCCAGCTGGCGGCGGGGGTCGTGGCGCTCGACTTCGCCTCCATCGAAGCGGCCTTGCAGACTCATTTTCCGGCCGATGACCTGCGGCCCGCCCTGGAGGGGGTGGCCATCGACATGTCGCCGTCCGGCAAGCTGGTGGTCCATGTCGACATGCTGGAGCTCGACGCCTTGCCCGACGAGAGCGTGGGCCTGGGCGAGGGCGGCCGCGCCGTTCATGCGCTGATCACGCCGACCGCGCGGCACGAGTTTCACTTGGCCAATGTCTGCTCGGCGATCCTGCGGGTGGCCGTCGAGGTGATGTCGGTCGTGCCCATTGAGAGCATCGAGGTCCTGGGCCGATGCGTGCCCGCGACCGCCAAGGGGCCGGCCGATCCGCAGCCGATCATGTATGTGCGGATTTCACACCAGGCGCTCAGCGCCATGGACCTGCGCCGCATGGAGCCGGTCTCGACGGTTACGGCGATGGGCGGCCGGATCAATTGGGATATCGGGCGTGGCTTTGCCCCGATCCAGATCGAGGATCTGGCGCTCGCCGCGCCGCGCCAGCCGCCGCAGGCTGAGCCTTTAGCTGCGCCAGCGTAGGGTGGCGGCTTCCACGGGGTTGGCGAACGGCCGGCCGGCCTGGCGGCTGGCGGTCCATTCGCGCTTGAGCTGCTGGTACCACTTGGCCTGACGATCGGCGTCGTCGATCCACAGCAGGGCCGGATCGTAGCGCAGGCCCTCGTTCTGCAGGTTCACCATGTCGCCGTCCTGGCGCAGGAAGGCCCGCGCGCCGGCGGCGATGAACGGCTTCAGCAACAGGAACGCCGGGTGATCGGACCAGACGATCTGGGTGATCTTGGTCTTGGCGTCGTTGATCGGGGTCAGGCAGGTCAGCGACAGCACCTGGCGCTGGCCGACCGTCACATGCTCCCAGCGCATGCCGGGGATGCGGAAGGTGATCTCGGTCAGCGGCTCGCCGCCAAGGATGGCGTAGGCGCGGCTGTTCTTCGATGGCTCATGGCGGACCATGGCGAAGCCCTGTTCGCGCGGCTCGAACTTCTTGGCCTTCTCGTGCTGGCTCTTGGCCGAGCGCCACCACCACTGCTGATGCACATAGGGGCCGTGGGCCGGGTCCATCAGGCCGACCACCGCGTGGTCGATATGGGCGTCGAACTCCATGCGGTCGACCAGCTTGGGCCCGCCGCCGACCACGCCGGGGAAGACCGGCGGCGGCTCGGAGGGCTCGCCGGTGAAGCGCGGATCGGAACTGATCCAGACGAACACCAGGCCCTGGCTCTCGGCGGCCGGATAGTTGCGGACCCGGATGCGGCTGACATCCATCGGCTGGTCGTCGACCAGCGAGGGGATCGCGGCGCAGGCGCCGTCGGTGCGGAACCGCCAGCCGTGATAGGGGCACTCGACGCTTTCGCCGCCATCGGGCTCGGAGGTCAGCTTGCCCGCCGACAGCGGCGCGGCCCGGTGCGGACAGATGTCCTTCAGCGCATAGACCTTACCGGCCCGGTCGCGGCCCAGCAGCACCGGCTCGCCCAGCAGCTCATAGCGTTGCAGCTTGCCGGCCTTCAGGTCGCTGGAGAGCGCCGCGAAGTACCAGATGTCGTGCAGGAACCCGCGGCCGAACTTGCTGTCGACGGCGGGCGTGCGGGCTTGTTTGGTGTCGCCGTCGGCCATGGGACCTCTTCTAGCGCGTCAAGCCAGCCGCAGGAACCGGGCGGCGTGAGGTCCGAGATGAAGGGCCGCGCCGTCGAGTGTCGCTTCGCCGGTCGAGGGCGTGAGTATCTCGCCGCCGGCCAGCCGTTCGTCGCCGAAGATGGCCGGCGCGGCGCTCATGTTGAACACGCAGGCGATGCGCGTCGCGCCCTCATAGCGGATGAAGGCCAGCACCGGCTCGGGCGTGGTGATCATCTCGATCTCGCCGGTGGTCAGGGCGGGCGTGGCCTTCCGCAGCGCGATCATGGCGCGTGAGAAGGCCAGGGTGGAGACCGGATCGGCGTCTTGGCTCGCCGCCGACAGGCCGGCGTGCTCCGGCGCGGCGGGCAGCCAGGGCTTGGCCGTTGAGAAGCCCAGGTTGGGGTCTTCCGTCCAGGGCATCGGGGTGCGTGAACCGTCGCGGCCCTTGGAGATCGGCCAATAGAGGTCGCCGACCGGATCGCGGATTTCCTCGCGGGTCAGGCTGCGGGCCTCGGGCAGGCCCAGTTCCTCGCCCTGATAGAGCAGGGTCGTGCCCTTCAGGCTGAGCAGCAGGGCCAGCATCAGCCGGGCCACATCCTCGCCGCCGCCGAACCGGCTGGCGGTGCGCGCGATGTCGTGGTTGCAGAGCGAGATGCAGGGCCAGTGGCCAGGAAAGCGGCCGAGCGTCTCGTAGTGCTCGCGGAACACCTGGGCGGCCAGCTTGCGGGCGTGCAGCAGCACGAAGGTGTAGGCCGAGTGCAGGCCGTCCTGCGGCGTGCAATAGGCCCCGCAGCGTTCCTCCTCCTCGGAGAACTCGCCGAACACGAACCGCTCGCCCTGGCCGTCGCCATTGTGGGCGTCGACCCGGCGGCGGATCACGTCCAGCAGCGGGATGTTCTGCGGCAGATTGGAGTCGTGCAGGTGGCGCTGCATCTCGCTGGCGTGGGACCAGTGATGGCGGGTGCGCTCAGCCGGCGGCACGGCCGGATTGTCGGTAAGCGCGTCGTCGTGGAGGAAGGTGCCGGCGACGTCGAGCCGAAAGCCGTCGATCCCCTTGGCCAGCCAGAAGTCCAGCACCTTCAGCGCCGCCTCCTGGGCGTTCGGCTGGCGCCAGTTCAGCTTCGGCTGCTGGCGCAGGAACTTGTGGTGATAGTGCTGGCGCCGCGCCGGCTGATAGGCCCAGGCCGGGCCGCCGAACACCGACAGCCAGTTGTTGGGCGCGGTCCCGTCCTCGGCCGGATCGGCCCAGACGTACCAGTCGGCCTTCTCGCCATCGGCCCCGCCGTCGCGGCTGTCAGCGAACCAGGGATGTTCGTCGGAGGTGTGGGCCAGAACCTCGTCCAGCATGACCTTCAGGCCGCGGGCATGGGCGGCGGCGACCAGGGCCTCTAGGTCGCCCAACGTCCCGTAGTCGGGATGGACGCCCTCATAGTCGGAGATGTCGTAACCCCAGTCGCGGTTGGGCGAGGGGTGAATGGGCGAGAGCCAGACGGCGTCGACGCCAAGGCTCTCGATGTAGTCCAGTTTGGCCAGGACGCCCTTCAGGTCGCCGTGGCCGTCGCCGTCCGAGTCGAAGAAGCTGCGGACATAGACATGGTAGACGACCGCGCCCTTCCACCAGGGCGCGGTCACCACCTTACGCCTCGCTGGCGTTATGGATGATCTTGGAGACCAGGCCGTACTCGACAGCGGCCTCGGCCCCCATCCAGAAGTTACGCTGGGTGTCCTTGACGATCTTGTCGTAGGGCTGGCCCGTCTCGGCGGCGATCATGCGGTTGACGCGCTCGCGCATCTTCACGATCTCCTCGGCCTCGATCTGGATGTCGCTGGCCTGGCCGCGCACACCGCCCATGGGCTGGTGCAGCAGGAAGCGGGTGTTGGGCAGGCAGAGACGGTTTTCCTTCTTCGCGCCCAGGAAGATGCTGGCGCCGGCGCTGGCGACCCAGCCGGTGCCGATCACCTTCACCATCGGGCCGCAGAAGCGGATCATGTCGTGGATGGTGTCGCCGCTCTCGACGTGACCGCCGGGGGAGTTGATCACGACCTTGATCGGTTGGTCGTTCTCGGCCGACAGCGCCAGGAGCTGGGCGGTGACCCGCTCGGCCAGCCGCATGTCGATTTCGCCGAACACCAGCACGGTGCGCGACTTGAACAACGCATTCTGGACGGGCCCAGACGTCATAGGCATGTCGGGCTTGCGGGCGTTCTCGTCGCCGTCGTCGTCTTCGTCCAGGCGCCAGTTACGCATAGGGGAGGTCTCCAATTCGGTAGGACCGGAACGTGCGATGCGCAGCGCCGGTTCGCAAGTGCCCGAGCGCTATGCGCAGGCGGTTATTGCTAAAGCTTGCCGGGTTTTGGTGATTTTCTCCGCCCGGCGACCTAGCGCAGCTTCAGCGCCAGGATGACCAGCAGGGCCGAGACGCCCAGATGCACCAGCATGAAGCGCACCAGGACCTGGCTGTTGGACCAGCCCAGCTCCTTGCGGCAGTGATCGTGGAGCGGAAAACGGATACCGCCCAGGATCTTCAGGCCGAAAAAGCGCATCAGCGCGACCTTCAGCAGGCCGGTGGCGCCGTTCAGCAGGATCACCGAGCCGATTAGCAACAGGAACAGGGGGTTGTTGGTCGCCACCACCAGCATGCCGATCAGCAGGCCGATGGGCCGCGAGCCGGCGTCGCCCATCAGCACCAGGCTGGGCGTGGCGTTGTACCAGAGGTAGCCGCCGATCGCCCCGACCATCAGGAAGGCCATGATCGCCCAGCTCGCGCCTTCGCGATTGCCGGGGATGTTCAGGTGTTGGGCGACGACCTCGTTGCCGACCACCGCATAGAGCAGGCCGCCCAGCAGCAGGATGGCCGTGCCGGTCAGGCTGCCGGACACCCCGTCCACTCCGTCCGAGCAGTTGGTGGCGTTGATGGCCAGCCAGATCATGCCGGTGGCCACCGGGATGGCGATCCACGGGGCCAGGACGATGACGCCTTTCCAGCCGGGCAGCCAGATGGTCGCCGGCGCCAGGGCGTAGATCACCATCGAGGCGCCCAGCGCGATGGCCAGGTCCATGACCGCGAGCTGGTACTCGGTGAAGCCGCCGCGACGGTCGTCGAAATAGCCGACCAGCATGGCGGCGATGACGAAGGGCAGGGTCAGCAGGCTGCGCGCGCCGAACGGCACGAAGATCAGCGATGCGATGCAAAAGATGCTGACGAAGACCAGGCCGGCGCTCAGCGGCTTGCCGACGCTTTGGTCGGCGTTGACCGCGAAGGCGCGGCCACGGTCCGTGGGGAGTTTCGACCAGACCCGGGGCAGGACGATCCAGGTGGTCAGGGCGGTGAAGGCGAAGCCGATCGCCGCGAGAAAGAAGAACGAGTTGAAGAGCCGCAGCGGCCCCCAGGCGTCGCCGAATGCGGCGTAGATCCAGTTCAGCATGAAGACGACGTCCGGCGCGGTGGAGTGAACTCGGGATTTCCACCAATCCGCGGCCGCTGTCGACCAGGCAAGGGCGACAGCGACATCACGTCCTCAGCCCGCGGCGGTGGCGATCAGCCGGGCGTAGAACTGCACCGCCAGGTCGAGGTTCTCCAGCGTCATGTGCTCGTTCGTGCCGTGGATCATCTGGGTGTCCTTCAGCGCGAACTTCATCGGCTGGAAGCGGTAGACGTCCTTGGCCACCGGCTCCAGGTAGCGGCTGTCGGTGCCGGCGGTGACCAGGCCCGGCGCGACCGGCGCCTTGGCCATGTCGCCGGCCAGGGCGGCGATCACCTTCCAGCTGTCGGAACTGGTGGAGGAGACCGGCGAGGGCTCGTCCGGGGCTTTCAGCCAGGTGATGTCGACCGGCAGGTCGCCGACCGCGGCCTTGACGTGGGCCAGCACGCCCGCGGCGGTGTCGCCGGGCGCGATGCGATAGTTGATCCAGGCGGTGGCGTCCTGCGGCAGGACGTTTTCCTTGGGGCTGCCCTTCAGCATGGTCGGGGCGATGGTGGTGTGCAGCAGGGCCGCGCCGGCCGGGGTGGCGGCGGTCTGCTTGACGATCATCTTCTCGAACAGCCAGCGGTTGGCGACAGCCATCCGGATCACCCAGGACCCCTTGGGCGCCAGCACCTCCAGCATCCCCGCGCCGGGACCGTCCAGCTTCATCGGGAACTGGGCGTCGGTGATCTTCACCAGCGCCTTGGAGAGCGTGATCACGCCGCCGGAATCGGCGGGCGGCGCGGAGGAGTGCCCGCCGACCGCCTTGGCGACGACCTGCATCGTCCCGTAGCCCTTCTCGCCGACCCCGATCAGCGCGACCGGGCCGCCGGTGACGGGATTGTCGGCGATGATCGCCATGCCTTCGTCCAGCACAAAGTCGGCGGTGATCCCACGCGATTTCAGCAGGGCGGCGGCGGCGCGGGCGCCTTGGCCGCGCACTTCCTCGTCATGGGTCGAGACGATGATGACGGTGCGGCGCGGCTTGAAGCCCTTGGCGGCCAGGGCCTCGGCGCCTTCGAACAGGGTGACCAGCGAGCCCTTGTCGTCGATGGCGCCGCGACCCCAGACCGCGCCCTCGGCGATCACGCCCTCGAACGGCGGGTGCTTCCAGTCCTTCTCGGTGCCGGGCGTCACCGGCACCACGTCCTGGTGGGCCATCAGCACGATGGGGGGCAGGCTCGGGTCCGAACCTTTCCAGGTGTAGACCAGGGTGTGGTCGGAGATGACCTCGCGGCTCATGGCGGCGTGGGCGGCGGGATAGGTGGTCTGCAGCCAGGCCTGCAGCTTGTCCCATTCGGGCGGTTGGTCGGCGGCCTTGTCCTGGTGGCTGACGGTCTGGAACCGGATCGCTTGGGCCAGATGGTCGGCGGCCTTGGCGGCGTCGACCACGACCGGCGGGGCCAGTTTCACCTGGGTGAGGTCGGCCGACGAGGGGGCCTTGTAGGTGACCGTCCGGACCGCGACGACGGCGGCCAGGATCACCAGCAGTCCGACCAGTCCCAGCGCGAGCTTGCCGATGAGTTTCATGTATTTCTCCCCAACCCGCGCTGACCATAGGGCGGCGCCCCAGGGGAAGAAAAGCCCGCTGAAGCCGTCCTTGCGTTGATCGTCCTCAGAGCGAGGCGAGCCAGGGCAGCAGGCGGGCGTTGACCTCTTCCGGCCGCTCCTGCTGGGTCCAGTGGCCGCAGCCGGGCAGGATGTCGGCGCCGCGCAGGTCGGTCATCTCCGCGCCCATGATCGACACCAGATCGCCGCGCCCCAGCATGCTGAGCACCAGGTCGCGCTCGCCGCCGACGAACAGCGACGGCTGGTGGATCTTCTTGCCCTCGAACTTCGAGAGATATTCGAAGTCGCGCTGGTGGTTGCGGTAGCGGTTCAGCGGGCCGCGGAAGCCGGACCGCTCAAACTCGGCCACGTAGTAGTCGAGGTCGGCGTTCGTCAGCCAGGCCGGGAACGGGTTGGGATCGACCAGGCCCTGCAGCAGGGTGGCGCCGTGCGGCTTGTCATTGGGCCAGGTCCCATCGGGGGCGTCGCCGCTGATCGCGTAGTAGAATTTGCGCAGGGAATCTCGCGGGTTGGCTTCCAGCTCTGCCTCGGCCGCGCCGACGTTCTGGAACCAGGCCTGGTAGAAGAACTTGCCGCGGCTGGTGAAGACGGTCTCGATCAGGTCGCTGAACGGGCGCTTGGGGACGCCGGTATAGGGCACCGACAGGCCGGCCACCGCCCGCACCCGGTCGGGGCGGATCAGGGCGGTGTTCCAGACGATGGGCGCCCCCCAGTCATGGCCGATCAGCACGGCGGTCTTGTCTGGGCTCAACGCCTCGATGACGCCGGCCACGTCGGCGACCATGTGCTCCATGTCATAAGCTTCAATCGGCTCGGGGCGCGAGGAGCCGCCATAGCCGCGCACGTCGATGGCGCAGGCGGTGAAGCCGGCCGCCGCGATCGGCCCCATCTGGTGACGCCAGCTGTACCAGCTCTCCGGGAAGCCATGGACCATCACGACCAGCGGCCCCTCGCCCTGCACGACGGCGCGCAGGCTGACGTCGGGCAGGTCGATGGTTCGGAAATTCGGCATGGCGCGCTCCAGCTTGACCTAGCGTCGCCCTGTACGGCAAATGGCGACGCATAAAATCAAACACGTGTTTTAGAGGGAACGCTATGGGCGAGTTGTTCGATCTGACCGGTAAGGTCGCCATCATCACCGGGTCGTCGCGCGGGATCGGCAAGGCCATCGCCGAGCGCATGGCCGAACACGGCGCCAAGGTCGTCATCTCGTCGCGCAAGGCTGGTCCCTGCGAAGAGGTCGCCGCCGAGATCAACGGCAAGCACGCGGGCGCGGCCATCGCGGTGCCGGCCAACATCTCCTCGAAGGAGGACCTTCAGCGGCTGGTCGACGAGACCCGCAAGGCGTTCGGCAAGGTCGACATCCTGGTCTGCAACGCCGCCTCCAACCCCTATTACGGGCCGATGAGCGGCATCGCCGACGATCAGTTCCGCAAGATTCTCGAGAACAACGTCATCGCCAACAATTGGCTGATCAACATGGTCGCGCCGGAAATGCGCGAGCGTAAGGACGGCTCGGTGGTGATCATCTCATCGATCGGCGGGCTGCGCGGCACGGCGGTGATCGGCGCCTATGCGATCTCCAAGGCCGCCGACATGCAGCTGGCCCGGAACCTGGCCCAGGAACTGTCGCCGGACAATATCCGCGTCAATTGCATCGCGCCCGGCCTGGTGAAGACCGATTTCGCCAAGGCGCTGTGGGACACCCCGGAAGGCGAGAAGCGCGCGTCCTCGGGCACGCCGTTGCGCCGTCTGGGCGAGCCGGACGACATCGCCGGCGGCGCGGTCTTCCTGGCGTCGAAGGCCGGTTCCTGGATGACCGGTCAGACCATCGTCATCGACGGCGGCTCGACTTCCTGACCGGCCTTGGGCGGCGGCTAAAGCCCGCCGCCTAGTACCGGCCCTGCGGCTGAGCGTAGGGCTGGGGCGGCCCATAGGGCTGCGGCGCGTATTGGGGCGCGTACTGCGGGGCGTAGTACTGCGGCTGGCCCTGGGGCGCGTACTGGGGTTGCGCATAGGGTTGGGCGTAGGCCTGCGGCCCCGGCTGATAGCCGGGAGGCGGCCCCTGGTCGTAGCCCTGCTGGGCGTAGCCGTCTTGATAGTAGGGGCCCGGCTGAGGGCCCTCGGGGGCGGCGGTGGTGTAGGTCCGGTAGGTCCGGCGATACTCGTAATAGGTGACCGGCTGCGGACCGGCGTTGGCGTAAGTCGGGTGGCCGCCGCCTTGCTGGGCGTAGCCGCCGCCGTAGCCGCCGTCATAGGCGGGATAGGCCTGCTGTTGGGGGCCATAGGCGCCGGAGGCCGCCGCCAGGGCGGCCGTGCCGCAGGCCGCCGAGCGTCCGCCGGCGACGCCGCCGACGATCGAACCGACCAACCCGCCGAGACCCGCGCCTTCAGCCACGACGCCTGCGCCGGCCGCCGCGCCGCCCGCAAGGCCGCCGGCCAGCAGGCCGACAATACCCCAGCCCAGACGCCGCTGCGCCGCCTGGCGCGCGCACGGGTCGGCCGGACCGACGCCCAGCCGGGCCGGGCTCGCGGCCGTGTAGGGCGCGGAATAGGAATAGTATTGCGCGTTGGCCACGCCGCCCGTCAGCACCGCGCAACCCGCCGCCAGGGCGACGCCCGCCTGCATGGCGCGCTTGAAACCGAGGTTCATTGCCCGTTCCCTCTCGAAACCGTCTGGCCCCAGGATAGGCTCAGGCCGTGGGCATTTGGAAACCCAGACAACCTCCACGGTAGTTTGGGTTCCCTGGGAGGGGATGCGCCTACCCCCTCAGCGACAGCTCCCGCGCCTTGGCCAGGCGCGTCACGCCGGCGTCCAGGGTCTCGTCCTTCTTGGCCAGGCAGAGGCGCAGGATGGTGGTCACATGCTCCTCCTCGTAGAGGGCCGAGACCGGGATGGTGGCGACCCCGGCGTGCTTGACCGCGCGCAGGGCGAAGGCGCGGTCGGGCTCGCTCACGCCCGAGGCGGCGAGGTCCACATTGAGGAAATAGGTGCCCTGGCTCGGCAGGACGGCGAAGCCCTCGCGCGTCAGGCCCTCGGCCAGCCGGTCGCGCGAACGCTGCATCGCCGCGGGCATGGTTTCGAACCAGTCGCCGCTGTTCTGCAGGCCGAAGGCCACCGCCGCCTGCAGGTTCGGCGGGGTGGTGAAGGTCAGGAACTGGTGGGTGCGCGACAGGGCGTGGGTCAGGGCCGGGGCGGCGCAGAGGAAGCCCACCTTCCAGCCGGTCAGGCCGAACATCTTGCCGGCCGATCCGATCTTCACCGTCCGCTCGCGCATGCCCGGAAAGGCGATCAGCGGGCGGTGGACGGCGCCGTCGAACACCACCTGCTCCCAGACCTCGTCGCAGATGGCGACGGCGTCGTGGCGCACGCAGAACTCGGCCAGCAGGGCCAGGTCCTCTTGCGGCAGGACGGCGCCGGCCGGATTGATCGGATTGTTCAGCACCACGAACCGGGTCTTGGCGGTGAACGCCGTCTCCAGCATGGCGCGGTCGAAACGCCAGTGAGGCGGCGACAGCTTCACCAGCCGGGGCACGCCGCCGGCGCGACGGATCAGCGGCAGGTAGGCGTCATAGAGTGGCTGGAAGACCACCACCTCGTCGCCCGGCTGGATCAGGCCGAAGAAGGCCGCGGCCAGGGCCTCTGTGGCGCCCGAGGTGATGGTCACCTCGCTCTTCCAGTCGAGGTCGAGCCCCTGGGTGCGGGCGTAGTGGCCGGCGACCGCCTCGCGCAGTTCCGGCAGGCCGGCCATCGGCGGATACTGGTTGTAGCCGTTCATCACCACGTCGGCGGCCTTGGCGCGGATCGCCTCGGGGCCGGGATCGTCCGGGAACCCCTGGCCCAGATTGATCGCGCCGTGTTCGCGGGCCAGGCCCGACATCTCCTCGAAGACGGTGGTGGGCAGATTTGCGAAGATCGGATTGGCCATGATGGTTGCGTAGCATAGCTGGGCGCGGGATATCTTCGCCCATGCGGATCGTACCTTTCGAACCCCGTCACGCAACGGCCTGGCGTACCTTGAACGAGGCTTGGATCTCCAAGCACTTCGTCATCGAGGCCAAGGACCGCGCCGTTCTCGACGACCCGCAGGGCAAGATCCTCGATCACGGCGGCCATATCCTCATGGCCGAGCGGGATGGGGAGGTCATCGGCTGCGTGGCCCTGATCGCCATGGCCGACGGCGGCTATGAGGTCGCCAAGATGACGGTGAGCGAGGCGGCGCGCGGGACGGGCCTTGGCCGGCTGCTGATGGCCGCCTGCATCGACAAGGCGCAGGCCCTGGGCGCCCCGCGCCTCTATCTGGAGACCAATTCCAGCCTAGCCCCGGCGCTGGCGCTCTACCGCGCCATGGGATTTGTCGATCTCGATCCGTCGATGCGACCGGCGAGCGACTATGCGCGTTGTGATGTCTGGATGGAGCGTCCGGTCTAGCTTGGACGCGGCCTCCGCAGGCGGGCGGCGAAGAGGCGAAAGCATGGGGGGAGCCCCGTCGAGACCAGCGTGGATGGGCTATCTCGCCTATGGCGCGATCTCGGTGCTGCTGGGCCTGACCCAGGGGCTGGGCTTCAACCTCGTCAACAACAACCTGCCCTGGATCCAGGGGACGCTGGGGGCCTATTCCAACGAGGCGGCCTGGCTGGCGACCGCCTACACCGCCACCAACGCCACCATCGCCCTGTTGGCCATCAAGTTCCGCTTTCAGTACGGGCTGAGGCTGTTCGCCGACATCGGGCTTGGCCTGTTCATCGTCGTGGCGCTGGCCCACCTGCTGACCGACGACCTGCGATCGGCCATCGCCGTGCGGGCCGCCGCCGGGGTGGCGGCCACGGCGCTCAGCACCCTGGCGCTGCTCTACATGATCAACGCGGTGCCCGAGGCCAAGCGGCCGATGGGCCTGGCGCTGGGCGTCAGCTGGAGCCAGCTGGCCGCGCCGCTCTCACGGCTGGTGTCGTCGGACCTGCTGCAGATCGGCCAGTGGCACGGGCTCTACCTGCTGGAGATCGGCCTCAGCCTGCTGTGCCTGGCGGCGGTGAACCTCAAGCCGTTGCCGCCGATGCCGCGCGTGAAGATGTTCCAGGCCCGCGACTTCCTCACCTTCGCCCTGTTCGCGCCCGGCGTGGCGCTGCTGTGCGTGGTGCTGTCCCAGGGCCGCTTCGTCTGGTGGTTCGACGCCCCCTGGCTGGGCTGGTGCCTGGTGGCGGCGATCATCATGCTGGCGGCCTCGATCCTGGTCGAGCTGCACCGCGATCAGCCCTTGCTGCACGTCCGGTGGCTGTCCAGCGCCGACATGCTGCGCCTGGTGGTGATCATCCTGCTGTTTCGGATCGTGCTGTCCGAGCAGGGGGTCGGGGCCTTCGGCTTCCTCCAGGCCATGGGCATGAACAATGACCAGCTGCGCGGCCTGTCCTGGGTGATGTTCTGGGCCACGGTCGCCGGGATCGTCGTCGTCGCCCTGACCATCAACCCGGCGAAGGTCACGACCCCGGCGCTTGTCGCCTTGCTGCTGATCGCCGCCGCGGCCTGGTGGGACAGCAGCATCACCAGCCTGACGAGGCCCGAGCAGATGTATCTCAGCCAGGGCCTGATCGCCTTCGCCAGCGCCCTGTTCCTGCCCGCGGCGATGCTGGCCGGGTTCTCGCGCGCCATGCGCCAGGGGCAGGAGTTCATCGTCAGCTTCGCGGTGATCTTCGGGGCCGGGCAGAGCCTGGGGGCGTTGGCCGGTTCGGCGTTCCTGGGCACGCTGATGATGGTTCGCGAAAAGGCCTATTCCGCCCAGATCGTCGAACGCCTGGTGCTGACCGATCCTCAGGTCGCCGCGCGGGTCCGGCAGTATGCGGGCGCCTATGGCGGGACGCTGAGCGATCCAGCCCTGCGGCAGGCCGAGGGGCTGGCCCTGCTGGGCCAGGTCGCCACCCGCGAGGCCACGGTGCTGGCCTATGCCGATGTGTTCAGGGTGATCGCGGTGCTGTCGCTCCTGGTCTTCGTCTATCTCCTGGCCATACGCCTGCGCGAGGACGCCCGTTCACGCCGCGCCGCGGCCCTCACCCCAGCAAAGGCCGCATAGCGTGAGCGACACCGTTGAGATCGAACCTCCACCCGCCAGAAGGCCGTGGTCTCGGGCGGTCGTCCCGATCGTGGCGGCGGCGATCGGCGGGGTCTTGCTGGTGCTGTTCGCCTGGCGGCTGCCGCCCTTCGACACCGGCGCGCAAAGCACCGACAACGCCTATGTCCGGGGCAATGTGACCCTGATCAGCCCCAAGCTGGACGGCTATGTCACCCAGGTCTTGGTCAAGGATTTCATGCCGGTCGCGGCGGGGCAGCCCCTGGTGACGATCGACGATCGGAACTACCGCCAGAAGGTCGATCAGGCGCTCGCAAGCCTGGCGTCCGAGAAGGCCAATCTCGCCAACTGGGACCAGCAACGCCGGCGCGGCGAGGCCAATATCAGCCTGGTGGGCAGTCAGGGCGCCAGCGCGCGCGCCGCGCTGGCCAAGGCGCAGGCCGACTACAATCGCGCGCGGCCGCTGGTCGACAAGGGCTGGCTGGCCCCGACCGAACTCGACCGCCTGCGCCTGGCGGTGCAGCAGGCGCAGGCCGCTGTCGGTCAGGCCGACGCCCAGGCGCGGGTGGCGCGGGAGGACCTGGCCTCGGTGGGCGTCAGTCGCGCGGCGCTGGAGGCGGCGGTGGCGCGGGCGCAGGCCGCGGTGCAACTGGCGCAGATCGACCTGCAGAACACCGCCATCGTCGCGCCGGTGGCCGGGCAGGTGGGCGAGGTCGGCGTCAAGGTCGGTCAGTATGTGGCGCCGGGAACCCAGCTGATGGGGCTGGTGCCGCAGACCGTCTGGATCACCGCCAACTTCAAGGAGACCCAGGTCGCCGACGTGGCGGTGGGCGAGCCGGTGCGGATCCGCGTCGACGCCCTGCCAGGCGTGACCCTGCGTGGGCGTGTGGAGCGGATCGGGCCGGCGACGGGATCGGAGTTCGCGGTGATCAAGCCCGACAACGCCACGGGCAACTTCACCAAGGTGGTTCAGCGCCTGCCGGTGCGGATCGCCGTGGAGCCGAACCAGGAGGCCGCCGCGCGCCTGCGGCCGGGCATGTCGGCGGTGGTCAGCATCGACACCGCGGCGCGGCGCAAGGCCGCGCGGTGATCAGTGCTGCGTCGCGTGGCGCAGGGCGTCGCCCAGGGTGCGCCGGGTGAGGGGCTTGCCGAGGAAGCCGATGGGGTTGATCGCCGCCATGGCCTTGCGGAAGTCGTCGGTGATCGAGCCGGAGACGAACAGCGAGCGCACGCCCAGCTGGTCGTAGAGTTTGCGGGCCAGCTTGCCGCCGTCGGTGTTCCTGGCCAGACGGATGTCGACCAGGGCGAGGTCGGGCTTGCCGTCGGCGGCCATTTCCCACGCGGTCACGGCGTCTGCGGCCTCGGCAACCACCTCATGCCCCAGGTCCTCGAGCAGGCCGACGATGTCCAGGGCGATCAACGCATCGTCTTCGACAACCATGATGCGCATCGGGGTTATTGGCTCCTCGGGAAGAGCACTGCAAAGGCGGCGCCGCGAGTCGGCTGTCCGATTTCGAAACGCCCGCCCAACTGCCTTGCAAGAGCTTCGATGGCTCGCATTCCCAAGCTTTTCTTCGTGTCCGGCGTAAATCCCGCGGGGAGGCCGTCGCCGTCGTCCGAGACAGTCAACCGATAACCTTCACCTTCGGTTCCGAACGCGACCCTGATCCGCGAAGGTCGGTCGGGCGGGCAGCCGTATTTCAAGGCGTTGGTGATCAGCTCGTTGAGGATCAGCGCCAGCGGCACGGCCTGGCGAACATCGAGCACGGCCGATTGGATCTCGGTCTCCAGCGCCACGTCTTCGCGGCCCAGCGACTCGACCAGGTCGCGGGCCAGCGCCTCGGCGTAGTGCCCGGCGTCGAAATAGCCGATGCGGCCGCCGGCCTTGTAGAGCTGCTCGTGGACCCGGCCCACGGCGATGATGCGGTCCAGGGTTTTCTCGAGCGCTTCGCGGGAGTCGGCATGCTCGACGGTTCGCGACTGCAGGCGCACCACGCTGGCGATCTGCTGCAGCGAGTTCTTCACCCGGTGGTTCACCTCGTCGAGCAGCAGGGTGCGGTCGGCGAGCAGCACGCGCAGCCGCTCGGCGGTGTCGGCCTCGACCTCGCGGTCCAGGCTGATGTCGCGCAGAGCCTTGACGAACAGCATGGTGAGCAGGCCTGCGAAGATCAGCAGCGCGGTGATCAGCATGGCGCGGACGGCCGCCACCTGCTTGGAGCGGACGGCCTCGAGCCGGGCCTCCTCGCCCTCCAGTTCGGCGGCGATGCGGCGCACGCCGTCCATGGCGGCCATGCCTTCGCCCCGGGCGATGATCTGGATGGCGGCGCCGGCGGTGCCTTCCCGGCGGGCGGCCATGGTCTGGTCGATGATCGCCAGCCGCGTCGCCATCAGGCCGCGAAGTTGCTCGATACGGCGCTGCTGGAGAGGATTGTCGTCGGTCAGGCGATCAAGGGTGTCGATCTGGCGATGGGCCGCTGTGCGGCTGGACTCGACACGTTCGGCGAATTGACTGTCGCCGGTCAGGATGAAGGCCCGCTGCGCCGACTCCGCGTCGGTCAGGGCTTGCCGCAGGTTATCAATACCGCTGCGGACTTCGTGAGTGTGGCTAAGGGCGGCGGCGGCGCGGTCGTACCAGACGAACGCGCCGCCGAGCGCTGCAAAAGCCAGGAACAGGGCGGTGACCGTGAGCGCGAGCAGGCGAAACGCCCGCTCGCGCGCGAGTTGTCGGTGAGATCCCGAAAGCTCGGCCGGATCGCCCCGCGCCACTACTCCTCCTTGACGCGACGCTTGCGGAAGGAGGGGTTCAGAACCTGCTTGCGCAGGCGGATCGACTTCGGCGTGACCTCGACCAGTTCGTCTTCCTCGATATAGGCGATGGCCTGTTCGAGGGTCATCCGGCGGGGCGGGGTCAGGCGCACCGCTTCGTCCTTGCCGGAGGCGCGGACGTTGGTGAGCTGCTTGGCCTTCATCGGGTTGACGTCGAGATCGTCGGCGCGGCTGTTCTCGCCGATGATCATGCCTTGGTAGGTCTTCTCGCCGCCGCCCACGAACATGGTGCCGCGGTCTTCCAGGTTCCACAGCGCGAAGGCCGCGGTTTCACCGTCGGAGTTCGAGACCAGCACGCCCTTACGGCCGGCGTCGATCGCGCCCTTGTAGGGTTCGTAGTGGCTGAACACGCGGTTCAGCACGCCCGAACCGCGGGTGTCGGTGAGGAACTCGCCCTGGTAGCCGATCAGCGAGCGGGAAGGCGACATCAGGCTGATGCGCGTCTTGCCGGCGCCGGACGGCCCCATGTCCTTCAGCTCGGCCTTACGGGCCGAGAGCTTTTCGATGACGATGCCGCTGAACTCGTCGTCCACGTCGATCATGACGTCTTCGATGGGCTCAAGGCGCTGTCCGGTCTCCGGATCGATCTGGAAGACCACCCGCGGGCGGCTGATCGACAGTTCGAAACCTTCGCGGCGCATGCCTTCGATCAGCACGCCCAGTTGCAGTTCGCCGCGGCCGGCGACTTCATAGGCGTCCTTGTCCGGCGTCTCGGTGACGCGGATGGCGACGTTGGACTGAGCTTCTTTCAGCAGGCGGTCGCGGATGACGCGGCTTTGGACCTTGTCGCCTTCGCGGCCGGCCAGCGGGCTGTCGTTCACCGAAACCGTCATGGAGATGGTCGGCGGATCGATCGGCTGCGCGGGCAGGGCCTCGGTGACTTCCATGGCGCAAAGCGTGTCGGCCACGGTCGCCTTGGAGAGGCCGGCGATGGCGACGATGTCACCAGCTTCGGCGTCTTCGATGGGCTGACGCTTCAGGCCGCGGAACGCCAGGACCTTGGTGATCCGGCCGCGTTCAACTTCCTTGCCGTCGATGCCCAGGGCGTGGATCGCCAGGCCCGGTGTCGCCTTGCCGCTCTCGATGCGGCCGGTCAGAAGACGGCCCAGGAAGGGGTCGTTTTCGATCAGGACGGACAGCATCTGGAAGGGCTCGTCCTTGCGGGCGACGGCCTTGGGCTCGGGCACGTGGTCGACAATCAGGTCGAACAGCGGGGCGAGAGTGTCGTTGGGCTGGGCCAGGTCCAGCGTCGCCCAACCGTTCTTGCCCGACGCATAGATGTGCGGGAAGTCGAGTTGTTCGTCGCTGGCGCCCATGGCCGCGAACAGGTCGAAGGCGTCGTTGAGGACGCGGTCGGGGTCGGCGTGCGCGCGGTCGACCTTGTTGAGGCAGAGGATCGGGCGAAGGCCCATCTTCAGCGCCTTGCCCAGAACGAACTTGGTCTGGGGCATGACGCCCTCTTCGGCGTCAACCAGGAGGACGCAGCCGTCCACCATGCCAAGGATCCGTTCGACCTCGCCGCCGAAGTCGGCGTGGCCTGGGGTGTCGATGATGTTGATGCGGGTTTCACCCGCCTTGCCGTGCCAGAGGACGCTGGTGCACTTGGCGAGGATGGTGATCCCGCGTTCGCGCTCCTGGTCGTTCGAGTCCATGGCGCGCTCTACCGTCGCCTCATTGGCTCGGAAAATGCCCGATTGGGCGAGCAGCTGATCCACGAGCGTCGTCTTGCCGTGGTCGACGTGGGCGATGATGGCGATGTTGCGGAGCGACATTGATTTGGCTTTTGAACGCCCTATTTGGGGAAGCGCGCGCTTTTAGGCGACGAATAGGCAATTAGCCAGCACCTTCTCGCCGCAGCGCCGAACATCGCTATTTTATGATTGTGCGGTGCAGCATTCTGAGCGCGCGGTATGGCGGCCAAAATCTCACTGATTTGTAACGCGATTTTTCAGAGTGTGCGGAAAATGTGATGGGCAAAGCACGATTTCGCTTGGCCTTTTGTGCGTCGCACTCTATAAGTCGAATTGTGAGGCGTCGCTGACGCCTCTGCCCTTCCTGGGCGTTTCCTCCCTAATGAACTGCCGGGCCCTCGGGTCCGGCTTTTTTTT
This sequence comes from Phenylobacterium sp. Root700, assembly GCF_001429025.1. Lineage (GTDB taxonomy): Bacteria > Pseudomonadota > Alphaproteobacteria > Caulobacterales > Caulobacteraceae > Phenylobacterium. The sequence goes on from NZ_LMHT01000010.1 coordinate 82,627, forward strand.
GGCCTGTGGCCTTAGCGCATCGCGCCGGCCCCCGCTAGCTCCGTTGAGCGACTCCGGCTAAAGAACGGAGCATGAACTTCGACTTCGTCCTCATCGCCCTCATCGCCGCCCTTGTCGCGGCCGCCCCCGCGATCGCCTGGGCGTTGATGGAGCGCAGCCGCGCCAACCGGGCCGAGGCCAGGGCCTGGGATCTTCAGGACGCCGCCGCCCGCGTGCGGGTCATGGAAGAACAGAGCGCCAAGAATTCCGCCTTCCTGCAGGCCGAGGCCGCCGCCACCATCGCCGAGCAGGTGATGAAGCGCGCCGACGAGAACTTCCATAATAGAGAGCAGCTCGCCCAGGCGCGCCTGGAGGCCCAGCTCAAGCCGGTCGCCGAGACCCTGGCCAAGTTCCAGGAACAGGTCGTCGCGGTCGAGAAGACCCGCGCCGAGGAGACCGGCGGCCTGAAGGAGCAGATCAATCAGCTGCTGACCGCCTCGATCGCCACCCAGACCGAGGCTCGCAAGCTGTCTGCGGCGCTGCGCCGCGGGGCGGGCGTCCAGGGGCGCTGGGGCGAGCAGACCCTGCGCAACGTGCTGGAGGCCGCGGGCCTTCATAACCGCTACGATTTCGACGAGCAGACCTCGACCGACACCGAAGAGGGCCGCCGCCGTCCCGACGTCACCGTGCGCCTGCCGGGCGGGGCGGTGTTCGTGATCGACGCCAAATGCTCGCTCAACGCCTTCCTCGACGCCCAGGACGCAGTGGACGAGGCGACGCGCGAGGCCTGCTATGTCCGCCACGCTCAGAGCGTGCGCGCCCACATGCAGGGTCTGTCGGCCAAGACCTATTGGGACCAGTTCAACCAGGGTTCGCCCGATTTCGTGGCGATGTTCATCCCCGGCGACAGCTTCCTGGCCGCGGCCCTGGAGCGTGCGCCCGAGCTGATGAGCGAGGCCATGGACCGCCGGGTGCTGGTGGTGACGCCGACCACCCTGTTCGCGCTCTGCAAGGCCGTGGTCTACGGCTGGCGGGTCGAGGAGCAGGCGGCCAACGCCCAGGAGATCTCCAAGCTCGGCCGCGAACTCTACAAGCGGCTGTCGGTGATGGGCGGTCACGCCGCCTCGGTCGGCAAGGCGCTGGAGGCCGCGGTCGGCCGCTACAACCAGTTCGTCGGCTCGCTTGAGACCCAGGTGATGACCCAGGCGCGGCGCTTCGAGGATCTGAAGGTCGACCACGAGGGCAAGGAGATCCCCGAGCTCACGCCGGTGGAAACCGGAATTCGGCCGCTGACCAAGCTGATGTCCGACGCCGATGAGTCCGGGACAGGACACCTCGCCGCCTTGACGGCAAAGGGTCGCTGACCTACCTGCGTTCCTATGGCTATACGTGAAATCCTTGTCGTTCCCGATCCCGTCCTGAAGCTGGTTTCCCAACCGGTCGAGAAGGTCGACGATGAGCTGCGCGCGCTCATGGATGACATGCTCGAGACCATGTACGACGCCCCCGGCATCGGCCTGGCCGCGATCCAGATCGGCGTGGCCAAGCGGGTCATCGTCATGGACATCGCCGGCCCCGACGATCCCAAGGCGCCGCGCTACTATGTGAACCCCGAAATCGTCTGGGCCTCGGAAGAGACCGCGCCCTACGAAGAGGGCTGCCTGTCGATCCCCGACATCTATGACGAGGTCGAGCGCCCGGCCCGCGTGAAGCTGAAGTACCTGGACTACCAGGGCGAGGAAGTCGTCGAGGACGCCGAGGGCCTGTTCGCCGTCTGCATCCAGCACGAGATGGACCATCTCGAAGGCGTGCTGTTCATCGACCACCTGTCGCGCCTGAAGCGCGAACGGGCCGTAGCCAAGGTCAAGAAGCAGTCCCGCGCAGCCTAGGCGCGGGAGCTCGCTCCCACCCACTCCATGATCGCGGCCGCCGAGCGTTCGGCCGCGCCGTCCGCAATGGTCTCGCTCGGGGCGTCGATCCCCGGTAGCGTCGCGCCATGGACCTTGATCTCGTGCTGACCCGCTTCGACGCCGAGGTTCGGGCCGATCCCGCGCCGCCGGCCGGGATCGTCGTGGAGCGCCGGGGCGGGCTGGTCCTGCTGACCGGGGGCTTCAACTATGTTTCCGCCTGGAGCCTGACGGCGCAGAGCATGGCCGCCGCCATCGCCGAGCAGGCCGCGTGGTTTCGGGCGCGCGGCGAGGCGCTGATGTGGCGCGTCTACGATCATGACGGGCCGCCGGGCCTCGCCGCCTGCCTGGCAGAAGCGGGCTTCGCCCCGGACCCGCAGGGCACGCTGATGTTCTACGATCTGGCCGAAGACCTGACCGCCGATCTCGCGGACGGAGGGGAGGTGCGCCGGGTGCGCACGCTGTCCGACCTCGACGGTTTCGTTCGCGCGGGCGGCAAAGCCTTTGGCGAGGAGGAGGCCTGGCAGCGGGAGGCCTTCGCCAAACAGCTGGAGGATCCCGCCATGGCGCTGTTCGTCGCCTGTGTCGGCGGCGAGGCCGTGGCGTCGGCGCGGCTGGAGATGGCGGCGGGAAGCGCGTTCGGCCAGCTGTTCGGGGGCGGCGTCGCGCCGGCACATCGCAGGCAGGGCCTCTATCGGGCGCTGGTGGCGGCGCGGGTCGCCGAGGCCAGGGCGCGCGGCCTGGCCTATCTCAGCATCGAGGCGCGCGACACCAGTCGGCCGATCCTGGAACGGCTGGGGTTTGTGCCGGCGGGCCGGGAAACGACCTGGACGCTACGCCCTTAGGCGCATCGCGGACTTGCGGCTGTGGTGGGTCAGGGCCAGCGAGATGCAGTGGCTGACCACGTCCTCGTCCAGCGGCGCCGCGGCGTCGAAGACCAGCGCGCTTGCCCTCATAGGTCAGGGCCTCGCCATAGAGATCGCGGAACCTCGCCAACAGGTCGGTCTGGCAATGAACGTAGAGGGCGTACCGGTCTCCCGCGCCCTTCACGGCGTCTATCCGGATGGTGCTGCCGCTGCGGCTGACCGGTGTGAGATAGCTGGGCTGGCCCCAGCGCAGGGTCTCTTCGATCTCGCCGACGCCGGGCGTCGCCCTGGCGGTCGCCAGGATCAGGTCGCGCAGGGCCAGGAGCCGCGTGCGGACAGGTTCGCGATAGGCGGCGAAGACGGTGTCGATCTGGCTGTGACCTGGCATCTGTCCCCACCCGACGATCGCCTCCCGGGAGCGTGCTCCCGGGACGGCGTCGCGTCTAGTGCGTCGCTGCGGCCTTATCGGCCGGGGTCGGCGCGGTGGCGTCGTGGATCGCGGCCTTGGTGTCGCGCGCCGCGTCCTTGGCCGCATCCTTGGCCACGGCTCCGGCGTCCTTGGCCGCGTCCTTGATGTCGGCGCCGGCCTGTTTGACCTCAGGACTGGTGGCCATGTCCTTGGTTTCGGCGGCCAAGTCCTTGGTCTCAGCGGCGACCTTGTCGGCGGCTTCCTTGGCCTCGGCGGCCGCCTGGTCGGCGGAAGCCTTGGCCTTGTTCTGGTCGGCCTGCGAACAGGCCGAAAGGGCCAGACCGGCGACGGCGAAGCTGATGATCAGTAGTTTGCGCATGGTTTTTCTCCCTACCCGAGCAGCCAATGAAACGGCGAAGCTTGCGTGTGGTTCCTAAAACCGCGCGTCGCGGCTAAACCCAGCGTGATGCGTATCGCCTTTCTCGGAACTCCGGACTTCGCCGTCGCCGCCCTGGACGCCCTGGTGGCGGCTGGGCACGAGGTCGCCTGCGTCTATTCCCAGCCGCCCGCGCCGCGCGGGCGTGGGCAGGAGCTGAAGCCCTCGCCGGTCCACGCCTATGCGCTGGAGCGCGGCATTCCCGTGCGCACGCCGGTCTCGATGCGCGATCCCGATGAGGTCGCCGCCTTCGCCGCCCTGAACCTCGACGCCGGGGTGGTGGTGGCGTTCGGCCAGATCCTGCCGTCGGCGGTGCTGGACGCCCCGAAACTGGGCTGCTTCAACCTGCACGCCTCGCTGCTGCCGCGCTGGCGGGGCGCCGCGCCGATCCAGCGGGCGATCATGGCGGGCGACAAGCTGACCGGCGTCGAGGTCATGCAGATGACCGAGGGCCTGGACGAAGGCCCAGTGCTGGCCTCCGAGAGCCTGCGGATCGACGCCCTGGAAACCGCCGGAACCCTGCATGACCGGCTGGCGCAGGTCGGCGCGGGCCTGCTGGCCCGCACCATGGCCGCCGTCGAGCGCGGCGAGGTCGCGGCCACGCCGCAATCGCCGGACGGCGAAACCTACGCCAAGAAGATCCGCCCCAAGGAGGCCCGCATCGCCTGGGCCAAACCGGCCGCCGAGGTGGACCGCAAGATCCGCGGGCTCTCGCCGTTCCCGGGCGCGTGGTTCGAACTGCCGACCGAGAAGGGGCCGCTGCGGGTGAAGGCGCTGTTGTCGCAGATCGAGGACGGCGCCGGCGCGCCGGGCGAGGCCCTGGACGATGCTCTGCTGATCGCCTGCGGCGAGGGCGCGGTGCGCCTGCTGCGCGTGCAGCGCGAGGGCCGGGGGCCGCAGGACGCCCAGACCTTCCTGCGCGGCCTGGCCGTTGCTGCTGGGACCCAGCTCCCCTGATGCCGCGCTACCGTCTGACCATCGAATATGACGGCCGGCCCTATAAGGGGTTCCAGGCCCAGGACGAGCTGCCCTCGGTGCAGGGTTCGATCGAGCGGGCGGTGAAGGCGTTCAGCGGCGAGACCCTGCGCCTGCAGGCCGCCGGCCGCACCGACACCGGCGTCCACGCCACCGGCCAGGTGATCCATGTCGACCTGCAGCGCGAATGGCGGCCTGAGGTCGTGCGCGACGCCTTGAACGCCTATCTGGTCCCCGAGCCGATCGCGGTGATCGACGCGATGGTGGCCGAAGGCGACTGGCATGCGCGGTTCTCGGCGACCGAGCGGCGCTACATCTACCGCATCCTCAACCGCAAGAGCCCGCCGGCCCTCGACCGGGGCAAGGTCTGGCATGTGAAGAAGCCGCTGGACGCCGCAGCGATGCACGAAGCGGCCCAGGCCCTGATCGGCCATCACGACTTCACCACCTTCCGCCACATGCAGTGCCAGGCGAAGTCGCCGATGAAGACCATGGACGTGGGGCGCGTCTGGCGCGAGGGCGAGCAGGTGCTGCTGGAGTTTGCCTCGCGGTCGTTCCTGCACCGCCAGGTCCGCTCGATGACCGGCACCCTGGCCGAGGTCGGGATCGGGCGTTGGAGCGCCGCCGACGTGAAGGACGCGTTGGAAGCCCGCGACCGCAAGGCCTGCGGTCCGGTGGCGCCGGCCGACGGGCTCTATCTGGTGGGCGTGAAGTACTGAGGGCGCCGTCACGCCCCTCGTCATCCTCCGGATCAGCCTACGGCTGACCGGAGAATGACGAGGGGGATGGTGCGAGCCTTAGCCGAACGCGGCGAAGTACCGTTCGATCACGCGCTCATAGACCCGCTGCAGATTGCGGATCTCCTCGACCGGCGCGCGTTCGTCGACGGCGTGCATGGTCTTGCCGACCAGGCCCAGCTCAACCACCGGGCAGAGGTCGCGGATGAAGCGGGCGTCCGAGGTGCCGCCGGTGGTGGAAAGCTCGGGCGCAGCGCCTGAGACGTCCTGCACGGCGGCGGCCACCACGTCGGTGAAGGCCCCGGGCTCGGTCAGGAACGCCTCGCCGCTGACCACCGGCTCGACCTTGATGGTCCCGGCGAAGCCTTCGGCGGCCTTGGCGGCCTCCCCCTCGATCCAGGCGGCCAGCTCGGCGCCCTTGTGGGAGGGATTGAAGCGGATGTTGAGGCGGGCCTTGGCCTGGGCTGGAATGACGTTGGTGGCGCCGTTGGCGACGTCCACCGTGGTGACCTCCAGGTTGGAGGGCTGGAAGCCGGTGTAGCCGTCGTCCAGCACGTGGTTTTGCAGCTTGGCCAGCAGGTCGACCAGCACCGGGATCGGGTTGGCGGCGCGGTGCGGATAGGCGACGTGGCCCTGGCGGCCGTCGACGGTGATCCAGGTGTTGATCGAGCCGCGCCGGCCGATCTTGATCATGTCGCCGAAGGTCTCGGCGCTGGACGGCTCGCCGACGATGCAGTGGTCGAGGATCTCGCCCTCGGCCTTCAGGGCCTCGACGACCATCTTGGTGCCGTGGGTGGCCACGCCCTCTTCGTCGCCGGTGATCAGGAAGGACAGCGAGCCCTTCACCTGACCGGCGGCGATGGCCTTGCCGGCGGCGGCGGCGAAGGCGGCGACGGCGCTCTTCATGTCCACCGAACCCCGGCCGATCAGCATGCCGTCGACGATCTCGGCGGCGAAGGCCTCGCGGCTCCAGGCGCTAGCGTCGCCTACCGGCACGACGTCGGTATGGCCGGCGAAGCAGAGGTTCGGCCGCGCGGTCCCGTAGCGGGCGTAGAGGTTCTCGATCTCTCCAAACCGCATCCGCCGGCAGGCGAAGCCCAGCCCCTCCAGGGTGCGCTGGACGATGTCCATCGCGCCTTCGTCGGCGGGGGTCACCGACGGGCGACGGATCAGTTCCTGGGTGAGGGCGACGGGATCAAGCTCGGACATGGGTCGCTGGTAGCCGTGCGGCGCGCGCGGAGCAATGGCCCGAGTCGGGGGGCGTCAAGTGGGCGTGCCCGAAATGGGCGGGCGATTTTGAGATTTATGACCCGAAGTGGGAAGCAACGGCATCGACCCGGCGTGAAAGATGAAGAACTATCAACCATCCGCTGGGGTGTGCCGACGTTATGTTCCCGTTTCGACGTAAGAAGAAAACTACAAGTCCCGAGAAGAAAATCGAAGATATCATCGATGTTCTTTCCAAGGGCGGCGTGATCCGTGGAAATGATATTGCGCTTCGCAACACCATTCTGAAATCAGCGCCCCAGATATCGGCCAGCGATCACATCTATTTTGCTGTCAGATCCGTCGCCGCGGACGGTCGCCAGCATGTGATGCAGTACGCCTTTGTTGACGACCGAGGGAATGTCGCGCTCAGCGCCTTCGTGCGGTCGAAGAGCCCGGCGACGATGTATGGCGGCGCGGCCAGCGAGGACCTCTCGGTCGAGCCGATGGACGAGGCGGTGTTCGCCAACCTGGCGGTCAGGCTCTGCGCCGGCGCGACGCTGGTGGCCTTCCACCGAGTGCTGCAGACCGGGTTGCTGCCCGACCACGCCATGGCTAGCGCCGCCGGCTCGGAGTGCGTGTGGCGGCGGTTCCAGGCGGTGGCGCGCCGCAAGGGCATCCGGCTGTCGCGTCACGAACCGCTGACGCTCAATGATTGCCTGGAGAAGCTGGGCATGGCCCCGCTGGAGACCGACGACGCGGCGATGCGCGCGCTCGCCATCCGCGCCCTGTGGCGCCAGCTCGATGATGTCGATTGAGTTTGGACTTAAGGGCCAGCCCGCGACCGGGCTGCCCGCCTAGCGTTCCGCCTGGACCGCGTCCCAGAACAGCGGCTTTAAGTCCGTGAAGCACTGGTCGACGTCGTAGCCTTCGCCCAGGGTGAACAGGCCGTCGTCCTCGCGAACCAGATAGCCGCGCTCCACCAGGGCCAGCAGCTTGCGACGCGTCGTCTCGCGCGGGATCTGGGTGATCTCGGCCAGGCTCAGGGCGTTCAGGCCCCGGCGGCGGCGGAAGGTCTGCGGCGGGCGCGGCCCGCGCGGCAGGGACTCCGAAATCTCGGCCAGCAGGAAGATCAGGTAGAGCAGGTACTGGTCCAGATCGCCGTCGAACTTCGAGCGGATGCGGATCATGGTCGCCGAAAGGTGGCCGCCCCAGCGGTAGAAGAACCGCATGGCGTCCTGCTCCAGATAGCCTGGTCTCGGCTCCGCCCAGGAGGCGGTTTCGGAGACGACGCTGTCCTCCGCGCGAGGTTCCGGCGCGAGTGACGCAACAGCTTTGAGCGAAGGCGCTGGATTCATAGGGCGGGCCTTGCGTTAAAGTTAATCGAAGTTAACTGTAATCGGCATAGCAGTGGTCTAACCGTCCAAAACAGAAACGACTCTCACGGAAAGAGTCGTGTTGTTTCAATCAGAAGCTTGGTTACGTGCGATGTCATGCTTACTTCGCTTGGTAAGCTACATATTCACCCTGTAGGCGAGAAGCGATTGCTATGGTAAACGGCGGAGCGAGGTCCGCTTACCGGCCTTTTCCTGTGGATGACCCTCGTGTCGGGCTCAGAAATGTGGCCCGCCATCGCCGAAAATCGGTGCGCAAACGAAAACAGGCCCGCTGAGCGGGCCTGTTCGCGAATCACTTGGCGTTGGATGGGCGCCGAAACGGGCGCCCGGCGCGTCAGTCGCGCAGCAGCTCGTTGATCGAGGTCTTCGAGCGGGTGCGCTCGTCCACGGTCTTGACGATGACCGCGCAGTTGATCGAGGGCAGGCCCTCGCCGAACGGGCTGGGCATCGAGCCGGGCATGATCACCGAATAGGGCGGCACTTCGCCCATGAACACTTCGCCGGTCTTGCGGTCGACGATGCGGGTGGTCGAGGTGATGAAGGTGCCCATCGACAGCACGCTGCCTTCGCGGACGATCACGCCCTCGGCGACTTCGGAGCGTGCGCCGATGAAGCAGTTGTCCTCGATGATGGTCGGGTTGGCCTGCAGCGGCTCCAGCACGCCGCCGATGCCGGCGCCGCCCGAGATGTGCACGTTCTTGCCGATCTGGGCGCAGGAGCCGACCGTGGCCCAGGTGTCGACCATCGTGCCCTCATCGACATAGGCGCCGATATTGACGAACGACGGCATCAGCACGGTGTTGCGCGCGATGAACGCGCCGCGGCGGGCCACGACGCCGGGCACGGCGCGGAAGCCGGCGGCCTCGAACCGGGCGGCGTCCCAGCCGGCGAACTTCGAGGGGACCTTGTCCCAGAAGGGGCCGGGCGCCGGGGCGTCCATCAGCACGTTGGGGCTCAGGCGGAAGGACAGCAGGATCGCCTGCTTGGCCCACTGGTGGGTGGTCCAGACGCCGTCGTCGCCGCGGGTGGCGACGCGCAGGGTCCCGGCGTCCAACTGGCTCAGGGTCTCTTCGACCGCTTCGCGAACGGCGCCTTGGGTTCCGGTGTTGATATCGGCCCGAGCTTCCCAGGCGGCTTCGATCACGGACTTCAGGTCGTCGGACATCAGATGGCTTCCTTGAGGCGCGCAGCCGTCAGGAACGGCGTCAGCTTTTCAGTGCGGTGGTGGACGAAGGGGGCGGTGGAGGCGAGCGCCCTGGGCCCGACCAGGACGGTGGTCATGCCCAGGTCGGCGGCCGGCTTCAGATTGCGCTCAGAATCCTCGAAGAACGAGGTGGTGGCCGGGTTCAGGCCGTGGGCGTCGATCATGCGCTGGAAGCCCAGCGGATCGGGCTTGGGCGCGAAGCCGAACGAATGGATGTGGAACACGTCGTCGAACAGGCCGCGCAGGCCAAGATGGGCCAGGACCCGTTCGGCGTGGGTGTTGTCGGCGTTGGTGAAGATCAGCCGGCGGCCGGGCAGGCCGGCCAGGGCGGCGACCAGCTCCGGATCCTGGGCCAGGACTTCCAGCGACAGGTCGTGGAACAGGGCGTGGAAGTCGGCCGGGTCGACGCCGTGGTGCAGCATCAGGCCCTTCAGGGTCAGGCCGTGCTCGGCGAAGTACTTCTTCTGCAGAGCGTAGGCCTCGTCCCGCGGCAGGCCGGTGACCTTGGCCACGAAGGCGGTCATCCGGCCCTCGACCGACCCCATGAACCCGGACTCCTCAGGATAGAGGGTGTTGTCCAGGTCGAAGAGCCAGGTGTCGATGTGGGAGAGGTCTGGCCTCATGCGCTGATGAGCGTCCCCGAGCCGTGCTCGGTGAAGAGCTCGGTCAGCATGGCGTGCGGACGACGGCCGTCCAGGATGACCACGGCCTCGACGCCGGACTCCACCGCCGCGATGGCGGTTTCCAGCTTCGGGATCATGCCGCCGGTGGCCACGCCCGAGGTGATGGCCTCGCGCGCCTCGATGATCGTCATCTGGCGGATCAGGTCGCCGTTGGCGTCCAGCACGCCGCGCACGTCGGTCAGCAACAGCATGCGCTTGGCGCGCAGGGCGCCGGCCAGGGCGCCGGCCACGGTGTCGGCGTTGATGTTGTAGGTCTGGCCCTCTTCGGAGACGCCGATCGGCGCCACGACGGGGATGTAGTCTTGGTCAGCGTAGATCAGCGCCTCGATCAGTTTCGGATCGATGGCGGTGGGTTCACCGACAAAGCCGAGGTCGACGGCCTGTTCGATCTGGCTGTCGGGGTCCTTCTTGGTGCGGACCGCCTTCTCGACGGTGATCAGCCGGGCGTCCTTGCCCGACAGGCCCACGCCGCGGACGTCGGCTTCGGAGCCGGCCAGGGTGATCCAGTTGGCGATCTCTTTGTTGATGGCGCCCGACAGCACCATCTCGGCGACCTCCATGGTCGCCTCGTCGGTCACCCGCAGACCGTCGATGAAGGTCGACTTCACCCCGGCCTTGTCCAGCATCCGCGAGATCTGCGGCCCGCCGCCGTGCACCACCACGGGGTGGCAGCCCAGCATCTTCAGCAGCACGGCGTCGGCGGCGAACAGGCGCGCGACGCTCTCCTCGCCCATGGCGTGGCCGCCGTATTTGATCACCACGACCTCGCGGTCATAGATCTGGATGTAGGGCAGGGCCGTGGCCAGGGTCTTCGCGGTGGCCCAGCCCTGTTCTTCGGCGTCGTCGGTCAAGGCTTACGGCCCTCCAAGAGCCGCTTACGGCTCCAAATCGAAGAGTTAGGACGCGCCAACCGCCGAACCCGGCGTCCAGGTTCGGCCACTGCGCCCTAGTCGGAGCGCTCCGATAGCGGACCCTGGCCCGCCTGTCACCGCCTTGGAGGGGCCGGCGTGACGAACCAGACCCTCGAAGGGCGGCGCCGGCGTCAGATCGAGCGGGCCACGACCTCTTTCATGATCTCCGAGGTGCCGCCGTAGATGCGTTGCACGCGGGCGTCGCGCCACAGGCGGGCGATCGGATACTCGTTCATGTAACCGGCTCCACCGTGCAGTTGCAGGGCCTCGTCGCAGGCCTCCCATTGCAGCTCGGTGTGGAACAGCTTGGCGGCCGAGGCCTCGGCCGCGGTCAGCTCGCCGGCGACGTGGCGGGTGATAGCCCAGTCCAGGTGAGCCCAGCCCGCCTGGAGCTTGGCCTTCAGGCCGGCCAGGGTGAAGCGGGTGTTCTGGAAGTCGAAAATCGCCTGGCCGAAGGCCTTGCGGTCCTTGGTGAACTTCACCGCCTCGTCGAAGGCGCGCTGGGCGCCGGCCTGGGCGCTGACGGCGATCTGCAACCGCTCCTGCGGCAGCTGGCCCATCAGATAGGCGAAGCCCCGGCCTTCCTCGCCCAGGCAATTGGTGATCGGCACGCGGACGTCGTTGAAGAACAGTTCGGAGGTGTCGGCCGAGCTCTGGCCCACCTTGTCGAGGTTGCGGCCGCGCTCGAAGCCCTCGGCCCCGCGTTCGATCAGGATTAGCGAGATGCCCTTGGAGCCCAGTGTCGGATCGGTCTTGGCGACGACGATCACCAGGTCGGCGTTCTGGCCGTTGGTGATGTAGGTCTTCGAACCGTTGACCACATAGTGGTTGCCGTCGCGCCGGGCGGTGGTCTTCACGCCTTGCAGGTCCGACCCCGTGCCCGGCTCGGTCATGGCGATGGCGGTGATGATCTCGCCCGAGACCATGCCGGGCAGGTAGCGCTTCTTCTGCTCTTCCGATCCGTAGTTGATCAGGTAGTCGACGGTGATGTCGGACTGCAGGGTGACGCCGGCCGACGAGCCGGCATAGGCCAGCTCCTCGCCGATCACCGCGTTGAAGCGGTAGTCCAGCTCCAGGCCGCCGTATTCGGCCGGAACCTGCGGGCAGAGCAGGCCCGCCGCGCCATAGGCTTTCCAGAACTCGCGATCGACGATGCCCTCTTCCTCCCACCGATCGAGATGGGGGTGGAGCTCCTTGTCGAAGAACTTCCGCACCTGATCGCGGAACATGTCGAGATCGGCGTCATAGGCCGAGCGGCCGGCGGTGGAGAGCATGGTGACGGGCCCTGAGGNCGCCACCCTCGTCATCCCCCGGATCAGCCTTCGGCTGCCCGGAGGATGACGAAGTGAGCGTTAGGGCGTCACCGCGCAGGTGGTCATGATCTCGGCGCGCAGTTCGGCCAGGCCGTCGCCCTTTTCCGAGGAGGTGGCGAGCACGCGGGGGAAGGCCGCGGGGCGCTTGGCGATCGCCGCCTCGGTCTTCAGACGCGCGGCCTCGACCTCGTGCGGCTTCATCTTGTCGGCCTTGGTCAGGATGATCTGATAGGAGACCGCCGCCTTGTCGAAGGCGTCCATCGGCTCCTTGTCGACCTCTTTCAGACCGTGGCGGGCGTCGATCAGCAGATAGGCCCGCTTCAGGTTCGCCCGGCCGCGCAGGAAGTCGCGGCCAAGGTTCTGGAACTTCTTCACGGTGATCTTCGAGGCCTTGGCCCAGCCGTAGCCGGGCAAGTCGACCAGCCGCAGCTTGTCGTCCAGCACGAAGAAGTTCAGCTCGCGGGTGCGGCCCGGCTCGTTGGAGGCCCGGGCCAGGCCCTTGTGCCCGACCAGTCCGTTGATCAGCGACGACTTGCCCACATTGGAGCGGCCGGCGAAGGCCACTTCAGGCAGGTCGCCCGGCGGCAGACCGTCGATGGCGACGGCCCCCATCATGAAGGTGGCCTGGCGCGCGAACAGCACGCGGGCCTGCTCCAGCTGTTCCTCGGTGAAGAGCGGGTCCTCGTTCACCCTACGGCCTTCGACTTGTTGCCGGTGAGCTTGGCGATGATCTGGTCGATGGGGTTGTCCACCTTGAAGCGACGCATGATCACGTACTGCTGCATGATCGTCAGAACGTTCGACCAGGCCCAGTAGATCAGCAGGCCGACCGCGAACGGCGCCATGATGAAGGTGAACATGATCGGCATGAACTGGAAGATCTTCTGCTGCACGGGATCGGCCTGCGGCGGGTTCATGGCCGTCGAGAGGTACATGGTCACGCCGTAGAGCAGGGCCAGCGGGCCCAGGTGCAGAAGGTCGGAGTTCAGGAAGCTGCCGATGACGGGAACCGTCGCCGGATCGTAGGGCAGCAGGCCAAACAGGTTCCAGATGGTCAGCGGGTCGCGGGCCGAGAGATCCTGGATCCAGCCGAAGAACGGCGCGTGCCGCATTTCGATGGTGACCGTCAGCACCTTGTAGAGGCCGTAGAAGACCGGGATCTGCACCAGCATGGGAAGGCAGCCCGTCAGAGGATTGATCTTTTCCTTCTGATAGAGCGCCATCAGCTCCTGCTGCTGCTTGGCCGGGTCGTCCTTCAGGCGCTTGCGCAGCTCTTCGACCTGCGGCTGCACCTTCTTCATCTTGGTGAGCGACTCGTAGCTCTTGTTGGCCAGCGGGAAGAAGATCAGCTTCACCGTGACGGTCAGCAGCAGGATGGCGATCCCGAAGTTGCCGACCAGGTGGAAGAAGAACTCCAGCAGCTTGAACATCGGCCGGGTGATGAACCAGAAGTTCCCCCAGTCGACGGCCATGTCGAGGTGCGGCACGCCCAGCTTGGTCTCGTAGTCCTTCAGCACCGGCACGGTCTTGGCGCCGGCGAACAGGTGCGTGGTCTGGGTGATCTGGCGGCCGGCCGGGATCACGTGCGGCTGGCCGACATAGTTGGCTTCGTAGATGTCGGTCACGCCAGCCTTGGTCACCCGGTACTGGCTCTGGATGCGCTCTTTCTGATCCGGGATCAGGGCGGTCAGCCAGTACTTGTCGGTGATGCCGGTCCAGCCGCCGGTCGAGGCGAGCGACGGACCGCCCTCCTTGAGCCACTTGGCGTACTTCACCTGGCGCAGCTCGCCGTCGAGCCAGCCGATGGCGCCCTCATGGACGATCTGGATCTTGCCCAGGCCCGCCGGGATGCCCTGGCGCTGGACGGAAGCGTAGGGGGCGAGCGTCACCGAACCCGCGCCGGTGTTGGCCACGGTGTCGGTCACCGTGAACATGAAGCGGTCGTCGACCTCGATCTTGCGGGTGAAGGTCAGGCCCTGGCCATTGGCCGTGCGCAGCGTCAGCGGCTGGCCGGGCGCGAGGGTCGAACCCTCGACCACTTGCCAGAGGGTCTCTGCGTTCGGCAGGCCGGGCAGGTTGGCGCCGGTCCAGCCGAATTCGGCGAAGAAGGCGTGCTGGGCGCCCTCGGGGCGCAGCAGCTCGACGGGCGGAGAGGTCTTCTTGACCGTCTCGCGGTAGTTTTTCAGGTAGAGGTCGTCGATCCGCGCGCCGCGCAGCGAGACCGAGCCGGCCAGCGCCGGGGTGGCGATCGGCGCACGCGCACTGGCTGCGGCGGCTTCCTGGCGAGAGACCACGACCGTGCCGGGGGCGGCGGTCGGCAGCGCGCCGGGCTTCTGGGCGGCCTGAACCTCGACGGCGGCCGCCTTCTGGCGCGCCATTTCGGCGTTCCGCCGCTTGGACGAGGGCTCCAGCACGAAGATCTGGTAGGCGATCAGGATCAGAACCGCGCTGACCACGAAGATGATCGTGTTGCGGTTGTTGTTCTCTTGCATAAGGACGCGCGCTCAGGCGGAGGGGGAAGGAGGGGCCCGCGGCGAGGCGCGGGACGGGCTGTCGCTTTCGGCCGCGAGGCTTATCAGCGCGCTTTTCACATCGTCAAGCAAACGCAGCCACGGGCGCGTCGGCGCGCCGTTGCGGGCGATCAATACATAGTCGAAGCCGGGCTTGGCCAGCTGCGGCAAAAGAACCCTGGCGGCCTCGCGCATGCGCCGCTTGGCGCGGTTGCGGATCACCGCGCCCCCGACCTTGCGGGTGGCGGTGAAGCCGACTCGAATCAGGGTGGTGTCGTCGGCCCGGTCACGGGCCTGCAACACGACCGCGCCGCGGGCGCACGAAGGAGCGCGCGCCGCAGCGAGGAAATCGGGGCGCTTTTTCAAGCGCTCGATGTTCTGGTGGGCGCCGGTCATGCCGGCACCTTAGCCGTCAAGACGTCAGGCGTCCTAGGCGGTCAGGCGCTTGCGGCCCTTGGCGCGACGGCGAGCCACAATCTTGGCGCCGTTCTTCGTCGCCATACGGCTGCGGAAACCGTGACGACGAGCGCGCACCAGTCGGGACGGTTGGAAAGTCCGCTTCACGTGATTAGCTCCGGGTCGAAAACAAGGCGCGCTTCCTAGGTTAGGCGCGCGGGCATGTCAACCGCCGCGACCCCCGACACGCCTTTATCGGCGCGCTTTGAGCGTTCGAAGCAGCACTAAGATGATCCGCGGGGTTCGTCACCCCCGGCGGAGCGTCAGGCGAGAGTCAGGATCACCGGGCCGCGCTTGGTGGCGACCAGGGTGTGTTCGTACTGCACGGTGGGCTGGCCGCCGGGCGGGGTCAGGGTCCAGCCGTCGTCCAACTCCTCGACCCAGTCGGCGCCGAGCGACAGGAACGGCTCGATGGTGAAGACCAGGCCCTCGTGGATACGGCGGCGGTCGCCCGGCTCCCACCAGGTCGGGATCTCGCTGGGATCGTCGTGCAGCGAGCGGCCGACCCCGTGGCTGGCGAGGTTCTTGACCAGGCTGTAGCCATGCTTATCGGCGAAGCCCTCGATGGCCTTGCCGATCTCGTTGAGCTTCCCGCCTGGGCGGACGGCGCGGATGCCGCTCCACATGGCGCGGCGGCCGTCGCGGCACAGGCGCTCGATCTTCGGGGTGACCGGCGGGACGGCGAAGCTGGCGCCGGTGTCGCCATAGAAGCCGTTCAACTCGGCCGAGACGTCGATATTGACTAGGTCGCCGGCGGCGATCTTGCGGTCGTCGGGAATGCCGTGGGCGCAGTCGGGGCCGACCGAGATGCAGGTCGCGCCGGGGAAGTTGTAGGTCAGCTCCGGCGCCGAGCGTGCGCCCTCCAGCTCCAGCATCTGGCGACCCAGCTGATCGAGCTCGCGGGTGGTGACGCCAGGCTCCAGGGCCTTGCTCATCGCCTCCAGCGTCCGCGCCACCAGCCTGCCGGCGGCCTTCAGGCCCTCAAGCTCGTCTTCTTTTTCGATCGTCATACTGGGGCTTCCACCGCTCTGCGTATCCGCCGGAGCGGGAGTGAACATACAATATAGGTCAAAGATCGGGCCGCACGATGGTCTTGCCGACCACCTTGCGGGCGGCCAGCGAGTCGAAGGCCGCCCGCCAGTCGCTGAGCGGGTATTCCTGGTCGACCCTGGGCTTCATCCGGTCGGCCATGGCCCAGATGGCGGCGATGTTCTCGGCGCCCTTCTGCGGGAACTGACGGCCATACTCGCCGGCCCGCACGCCCATCACCGAGAAGCCCTTGATCAGGGCGATATTGACCGGCAGCACCGGTTGGCGGCCGGAGGCGAAGCCGATCGAGAGGATGCGACCGTTGAAGGCGATGCAGCGCAGGCTCTCGTCGAAGACGTCGCCGCCGACCGGGTCGTAGATCACGTCGGCCCCGCGGCCCCCGGTGATCTCCTTGACCCGCTCACGGAAGCCGCCGGTGACGTTGACGACGGCGTCGGGCTGGTACTCGGCCTGCAGGATGGCGAGCTTGTCGTCCGAGGCCGAGGCGGCGATCACCTTGCAGCCCAGATGTTTGGCGAGGTCGACAGCGGCCAGTCCGACCCCGCCCGCCGCGCCCTGCACCAGCACCCACTCGCCGGCCTCGACCTGGGCGCGGCGGACCAGCGAGACATAGGCGGTGAGATAGGCGGTCGCGTAGCCGGCGGCCTGGCTGAACGAGAGGTTGTCGGGCTTGCGGCGCAAGATTGCGGCCGGGCTCACGGCGTATTCGGAGAAGCCGCCGATCCGCGCGCCCCCGACCACGGGCTCGCCGATCTGGAACTGGTCCACGCCCTCGCCCAGCGCCGACACCTCGCCGGCGATCTCCATGCCGGGAATGAACGGCAGGGGCGGTTTGTGCTGATACTCGCCGCGGGTCTGCAGCAGGTCGGGGAAGTTCACCGCCGCGGCCCGCACCCTGATCTGCACCTCGCCCGGACCGGGGGCGGGGGTGTCGATCTCCTTCAGGACGCAGCCGCCGTAATCGGGGCCGAGCTCCTCAACCAGCAGCGCGCGCAATCCGTCCCTCCAGGCCTTCGCGGACCAGGCCCGCAATCTCGCGACAGGCCACGTCGGCGCAGGGGACCACGCCGGTGAAGGCGGTGAACCCATGGGCCAGGCTGTCGTAGCAACGATAGACGACCGGCACGCCGGCGGCCTGCAGCCGCTTGGCGTAGGCCTCGCCCTGGTCGACCAAGGGATCAAAGCCCGCGGTCACGATCACCGCTGGCGCGAGGCCCGAGAGGTCGCCTTCGCGGATCGGCGACAGGCGCGGATCGGCCGGGTCGGCGCCGGGGCCCATATAGTGGCCCATGAACCAGTCCATCAGCGCCCGCGATAGCGGGAAGGCGTCGGCGTAGGTGGTCATCGAGGCGGTTTCACTGGCCACGTCGACGCACGGATAGACCAGCAATTGCAGATCGGGCTGGGGTTCGCCGGCGCGGCGCAGTTCCTGGCAGATGACCGCCGCGAAGTTGGCGCCCATGGAATCGCCCCCAATCGCCGCGTGGCCGGCGAGAGCCCCGAAGGTCGCCGCCTGCTCACGCGCGTATCTATAGGCGCTCAGCACGTCCTCCAGGCCCGCTGGGAAGCGGTGCTCGGGCGCCAGGCGGTATTCCACCGACAGGACCGGCGCGCGCGCCACCTTGGCCAGGACGCCGCAAAAGGCCTCGCAGATGTCCAGGTCGCCGATCACCCCGCCGCCGAAATGGGCGAAGACGATCACCGGCGCGGCGGGATCCTGGTTTTCCGGGCGGTAGAGCCGGGCCGGTATGGTCCCCTGCGGGCCGGGTATGGCGAGGGCCTCGGTCCGCACGCCGGGCTCCAGGCGTCCGCCATAGAGCTGGGCAGCCTGGGCGGCGCCCCTGCGGGCCTCCACGGGGCTCAACATGGTCGTGGAGGGCAGCCGCGCGGCCTGGGCGGCCATGAACTGCAGGCGAGGATCCAGCGTCCGGCCGCCGCGATAGACCACCGAGCCGCCTGACATCAGACGCAGGATCGGGGAGGGCAGCGACAGGATGGTGCGCGCCGCCAGGCGCTGGACCGATCCGTCGGGCACGTCGTCAGGCCTTGGACTTCGGAAGGCTTTGCAGGCCTCCCTGGATCATGGCCACCGCGAACTCGGTCGCGCCCTTGGTGTCGATGGGGCGGCGGGCCAGCATCTTCTCGCCGACCTCGCGGGCGATGGCGATGCAGGCCGCGGCCACATAGTCGGGGTCGGCGTCCGGCGCGCCGCCGCGGGCGATCTCATCGACGATGGCCTCGCGGACCTCGTTGAAGACCGCGGCCATTTCGGGGGTCTCGCCATGGACGTGGGGGTAGAGCTCACCGGGCGGGCGGCGGGCCAGCCAGCTCTTGTGGGCGTCGCCGAGGAACAGGAAATAGGCTTCGATGGCCGCGTGGACGAATTCCTCCCAGTTCGCGGACTGGGCGCGTTGGGCCTTGAGCAGCGGCGCGAACTGCCGGGCGCCCTCGTCGGACAGCGCGACGTACACCTCTTCCTTGGACCGGTAGTAATTATAGAAGGTGCCCGCCGCCAGGCCGGTGCGGCGGATGATGTCGCGCACGGTCGAGGTCTCGTAGCCGAGCTCGCCGAACACCTCGCGGGCGGCGTCCAGTATGGCCTGCCGGTTGGNCTCGGAAAACTTGACGCCCGTCATTGTAGGACCAGCGCGGCCGGTAAGCCAAGTCTGTCGACGATCAGCGGCCAGGGATCGTCGAGATGACCTGTACCGGGCTAGGCGCGTCGCAGCGGGCGCGGCACTGGCCCCAGGGGGCGCCGCAGTCTTCCGGCCCATCGGTGGAAAGGCAGAAATAGTAGCCGCTGGCGCAGGACAGCCGGCAACGACCGGCGTCGGCCGAGGGCGCCGACAGGGGCGTCAGTAGCGGCGGCAGGGCGCTGAGCGGCGCTGCTGGCGCGGGGGTCTGCGCGTTCGAGACCGGGCCGCGCAGGGGCGTGGGGGCCGGGGTCTTCTGTTGGGCCGCGACCGGCGTCGCGGCCAGGGCGAGGATCAGCAGGAGCGGGAGCGCGCGCATTTGGCCTGGATGCGCCGTCCCCTCTTAAGGTCTGGTTAACCATAACCTCCGGCTCAGGCGGGCAGCAGATCGGCCGCGCAGTGGTCGGCTGAGACGCCGTCGATGAGGATCACGTCGCCTTGCGAGTTTTCGGTGCGCAGCGGGAGGATCGCCTGATAGGCGCTCGATGCGTACCAGGCCCGCGCCGCCCGGCCGTCGGGGAACTCGATGATGATCAGGTCGCCGGGCCAGGTCCCTTCCAGCACCTGCGCCTGGGCGCCGTGCACGCGAAACTGTCCGCCGAAGGGCTCAAGGGTGGCGTCGATCCGCTGGAGATACTCGGCGATGGCCTCGCCCATCACGACGTGGCGCAGCTTGGCGATGGCGTAGGTGGTCATGGGAACCTCGTTGTCAGGGCCTTTGGTCCTGCAACTCTGATCCCGCCCGGCGTCAGGATCGATTACCTGGCAGGTAACCGATCCTTGGCGCTCAGGCCGCGTCTTCGCGCGCGGCGCAACAGTCGTGGCTGGCGGCGACCTGATCCTCGTAGCGGTCGTGGTGGCGCAGCCAGGACATCGTGAACTCCAGTCCGTCCTCGTCGCGGCCCTTGGGCGCCATGTCGAGATAGTTGTAGGCGCCGACCAGCAGGTCGCAGCCGCGGCCATAGCTGGAATAGGTCTGGAAGATCTCGCCGTCCGCGGTCTTGTAGAAGACGCTGAGGCCGTGGAGCTCGTCCATGTCGTAGGTCAGCGGCGCGTAGTTGTACTGCGCCCCGCCGGCGGCGCGCTGCTCGGGCGTGAACGAGACCTCGTGGTCCAAGTTGAAGTCGCTGTCGGCCGACGACACCCACTTGAAGCCCCAACCCATGCGGCGCTTGAAAGCGGCCAGCTTGGCCAGCGGCGCGCGCGAGACCGCCAGCAGGGTGACGTCGCGGGCGCGCAGGTGCGGCAGGGCGCCGTCGATGTGGTCGGAGACGAAGGAGCAGCTGGGGCAGCCTTCCTCCCAGTCGGGGCCGAACATGAAGTGGTAGACGATGAGCTGGCTGCGCCCCTCGAACAGGTCGGCCAGGCTCTCGCGCCCGCCCGGTCCATCGAAGCTGTAGGCCTTGTCGACCCGCAACCAGGGCAGGGAGCGGCGTTCGCGATGCAACAGGTCGCGGGCCTTGGTGAAGGCCTTTTCGTTGGCCAGGTGGGCCTTGCGGGCCGCCACCCACTCCTCGCGGGGAACGATCTTGTTCGGGTTCATCCTGCGTCTCCGAGGCTAAACTTAACCAATAGGTTAAGTGTTTACCTTCGGGCGGCGACTGTCAAGCGACCAACGAAAAAGGGGCCGCCCTGCGGCGACCCCTTCCCGTGTGTTCCTGGACGTCTTGTTCTTAGAATTCTTCCCAGGTGTCTTCGTCCGCCCGGGGCGCGTGGGCCAGGGCCGTCGCGCCGCGAGTGGCAGGGCGGGACTGGTGGCCGTGGCTGGCGGGCGGAGCCCGGCGGGCCGCGCTACGCATGCCGCCGCCGGTGACCTTGAAGCGGGCGACCAGACGGGCCAGCTCCTCGGCTTCGTCGGCGAGGACGCGGCTGGCGGCGGTCGATTCCTCGACCATGGCGGCGTTTTGCTGGGTGACCTGGTCCATCTGGTTGACGGCGGTGTTCACCTGGCCGAGGCCAAGGGCTTCTTCCTTCGCGGAGGCGGCGATCTCGCCGACCACGTTGGAGATCTCGCCGACCTGACGGACGATACGTTCCAGGGCCTTGCCGGTCTCGCCGACCAGGCTCACGCCGGAGGCGACCTGCTGGCTGGAGGCCGAGATCAGGGTCTTGATCTCCTTGGCGGCCTCGGCCGAGCGTTGGGCCAGGGCGCGGACTTCGGAGGCGACAACCGCGAAACCACGGCCAGCTTCTCCGGCCCGCGCGGCTTCGACGCCGGCGTTCAGGGCCAGCAGGTTGGTCTGGAAGGCGATCTCGTCGATCACGCCGATGATCTGGCTGATCTGCTTGGCCGAGCTTTCGATCTGGCCCATGGCCTCGATGGCGCGGCCGACGACCAGGCCGCCTTCTTCGGCGTCGGTCTTGGCCAGGGCGACGGCTTCACGGCCGTGCGAGGCGCCTTCCGAGGTCTTGTTGACGGTGGCGGTGATCTCGTCGAGCGCGGCGGCGGTTTCCTCGAGAGTCGCGGCCTGGTGCTCGGTGCGGCGCGACAGGTCGTCGGCCGAATGGCTGATCTCACCGGCCCCGGACTGGATGGAGGCGGTGGCGCCGGCGATGGCGCGCATGGCCTCTTCAAGCTTGCCGGAGGCGGCGTTGAAGTCGTCGCGCAGCTTGCGGTAGTCGCCGGGGAATTCGCGTTCGAGACGGTAGGTCAGGTCGCCGGTGGCGAGGCTGTCGAGGCCTTGAGCCAGCGAGTTCACCACCATGGCCTGTTCCTCGGCGATGGCCGCGGCGGATTCGGCGTTCTGGCGACGGGTGACCTCGGCGGCGGCCTCGGTGTGCTCATGCTCGACGCGCAGTTTTTCGAGGTGGAGCTGGTTGTCGCGGAAGATGGTGAGCGAGGAGACGATGGCGCCCAGTTCGTCCTTCCGCGCCAGCGCGTCCAGGTCGATGCCGTTGTCGCCGTGAGCCAGCGCCTCGGTGGCGCCGGCGATCTTCTTGACGTCGCCGCGCAGGATCGTGGTCAGGGCCCAGGCGAGGGCGCCGGCGATCAGCAGGGTGGCGAGGGCAGCGACCATGGTCACCATCTGGGCGGCCTTCGAGCGGTCCTCGCTGGCCTTGGCGTTGGCGTCGGTCAGGACGCCGTTGGCGGCGACGATCTTGTTCAGGGTGCCGCTCATCTTCGTATACTCCTCCTCGAAGGGAGCAGCGAAGCCGGCGGCGGTGCCGAAATCAGTGGTGATCATGGCCGCGATGACGTCCAGCGCGTCGCGGGTCTGTTTCAGGGCCTTGATCAGCTCGTCGAAGGACTTCTTCTGCGCCGGCGGAGCCTTGGAGGCGATCGCCTGGACTTCCTTGGTGATCGCGTCGACTTCGGTCAGCAGCGCCTGGCTTCTGCCTTCGATCTGGTCGACTTCGATCGAAGCGGCCTGGTGGGTAAGCAGGAAGTAGAGCTCGCCGTGAACGCCGGTGATCCGTTCCGAAACCTTCTGCAGGCGCAGGCTGTTGGGAAGATCAGAGTGCACGACCTGACGAAGGTCGGCGGCCTGGCCGCGCTGGATAACAACCGCGCCGCCCGCGGTCAGGGCCAGCATGACCAGTGCAAAAGCAGGTGCGAAGCCGATCTTCGCAATTAGCGGCAAATCCACAAGCCGAAAGCGCTTCACTACGTATCCCCCGAGCCTATTAGCCTTATCGGGAAGATGCCTTGAGGTTGCTAACCAAACGTCACTGAAAATACGGATTTTGCGGACTTGCACGTGCGTATATATACAAAGTCACACGAATTGTGATTCAGCCGTTTACTTGACGTTAACCACATCTAATTCGCCAAGATCAGATTCTTTTAACCTGCATCCCCCATAACAGCGTTGCGTCCGTTATCTAGAAAGGGTTGGGGCAATGAAGAATCTCATCAAACTCGGGGGCGGCATCGCTCTCTGCCTGGCGTTTGCCGGTGCGTCGTCCGCCGCTGATTTCCAAGAAAGCATGGCCAAGTGCCTGACCAAGCACGCCAACACCCGCGACGCGGCTGTTGTCATGCTCGAGTGCAGCGCTACGGCCGGCAAGCTCTCGGGCTGCAAGGTCCTGGAAGACAGCAAGGCTGGTAAGGGCTTCGACAAGGCCGCCCTGTGCGTGGCCGATGCTCTGCCCATGGGTTCGAAGACCGGCGTCGTTAAGGTGCCGATGCGCTTCCCCGGCGGCGCGTAAGCGTCCAGACCAAGAATTCGCATTCTTGCACATCGCGCCCTCGGCCAAAGGCCGGGGGCGTTTTGTGTTTTGGGGCTACTTGTTCACGCGCGCGTCCAGCGCCTGGGCCGCGGCCGGGGCGCGAACCTTTCCCTCGTGAATGACATAGGCGAAGACTTCGCGCGGACCTTCGGCCGGGCCGGTGCGGTCCAGCGGCTTGAGGTCGCCGGGGACCTGGCCCTTGGCGTAGTCGGTCAGGCGCTCGGCCCAGGCGTCGAGTTCCGCCGGCGGATAGGCCGTCTCGATCTCGTCGACGCCCTTCATCAGCCGCAGATAGACAAAGCCGGTGGTG
Source organism: Phenylobacterium sp. Root700 (assembly GCF_001429025.1). GTDB lineage: Bacteria > Pseudomonadota > Alphaproteobacteria > Caulobacterales > Caulobacteraceae > Phenylobacterium. The sequence goes on from NZ_LMHT01000010.1 coordinate 105,839, forward strand.
ATGTCGGCGATCAGCGGATGGGTTTCGTGTTCGGCCACGCAGATGGCCACGTCATGGTTGCGGCACAGTTTCACGAAGGCCGGGTCGGCGAAGCTGGGGTGGCGCACCTCGACCACGTGGCGCAGCGCCAGGCCGTCCAATTTCTTCGGTAGCAGATCGAGGAACGCCGCGAAGTCTTCGGGGTCGAACTTCTTCGTGGCCATGAATTGCCAGTTGATCGGCCCCAGCCGGTCGCCCAGCTCGGCGACCCCCTGGTTCAGGAACTTGCCCACCGACTCGCCGGCCTCGGCCAGGACGCGCCGGTTGGTGCAGAACCGCGAGGCCTTCACCGAGAAGACGAAGCCGTCCGGGGTGGAGGCCGCCCACTTGGCGAAGGTCTCGGGTTTCTGCCTGGAGTAGTAGGTGGAGTTGATCTCCAGCGTCTTCAGGTGGCGGCTGGCGTAGGCGAGTTCCTCGCTCTGCTTGAGGCCCTCCGGATAGAAGACCCCCCGCCAGGGTTCGAAGATCCAGCCCCCGATCCCTGTACGGATCAAACCCGCCTGCGCCATCGCACCCTCGTCTACTATTTCCGCTGAGACGCGGTGGCGTCCCGGGTCAGCTTGAATTCCGAGCCCGCCTTCCACTCCGGCCAGCTGGTCGTGTTGGCGAGCTTACGGCCGAGATCCAACACCAGTTGGCCGTCCGCCGCCACGCCTTCAAGGTTCCAGGAAGGGTCATATTCGTCGGCCGGCTGGTGATAGCGGTCGACATTGTAGGCCTTGGCGTAGGCTTCGCCGGCCGCGATCCCGCCGTCCACCAGGTCACGTCCGGACTCGAACGAGATCGCCGGGACGCCGCGCTTGGCGAAGGGGAAGTGGTCCGAGCGGAAGAACGAGCCGGCTTCCGGATGGGTTTCGGGCGTGTAGTAGCGGCCCTTGGCCTTGCCGGCCGCGATCATCTCGTCCTGCAGGGTCGAGGCCGAGTTGCCCGAGGACGAGAAGTCCTTGGCCGGGCCGGTCGGCGCCAGCGCATCCATGTTGATGTCGGCGACAGTCTTGGCCAGCGGATAGAGCGGGTTGGCCGAATAGTATTCCGAGCCGAGCAGGCCCTGCTCCTCTGCGGTCACCGCCAGGAACAGCACCGAACGGTCGGGCTTGGGGCCCTTGGCGAAGGCGCGGCCGATTTCGATCAGGGTGGCGATGCCGTCGGCGTTGTCGACGGCGCCGTTATAGATCTTGTCGCCCTTGGCGTCCGGCAGGCCGACGCCGAGGTGATCCCAGTGGCCGGAATAGATCAGGACCTCGTCGGGGCGCTTGGCGCCGGGGACGATGCCCGCCACGTTCTTCGACACGATCTTCTGCACGTCGACCGCGTAGTCGGTGGAGAAGGTCGCACCCTTCAGTTCGACCGGCTTGAAGTCGCGGCTCTGGGCCGAGATCTTCGCGGTCTCGAAGTCGAGGCCGGCGGCCTTGAACAGTTCGACGGTCTTGTCGCGCTGGATCCAGCCTTCGAGCGGGGCGTGGGCCTCGGTCGGCTTGCTGCGAATGATGTCGAAGACGGCGCTGGTGTTGGAGTTCTTCACCGTCGCCCAGCCGTAGGAGGCCGGCGCGGTCTCGTGGATGACCAGGAAGCCGATCGCGCCGCGGCGCGCGGCTTCTTCGAACTTATAGGTCCAGCGACCGTAATAGGTCATGGCCTTGCCGCCGAAGTCGCCTTTCCCGGTCTCGAAGTCGGGGTCGTTGACCAGGACCAGGGCGATCTTGCCCTTCAGGTCGACGCCCTTGAAGTCGTCCCAGTTGCGCTCCGGCGCGGTGACGCCGTAGCCGACGAAGACGATCGGCGCGTCCTTGACGGTGACGCGGGTGGCGCCCGTCTGGGTGGCGAGCAGGGCGACCTGTTCGCCCTGGGTCCAGGTCTGGGTCTGGCCGCCGAGGTTCACGCTGACCGCCACCGGGCCGGTGGTTTCGAAGCGGGCCAGCGGCACGTCCTGGGTCCAGGCGCGCTGGCCGTTCGTCAGGTCGCCGCCGGGTTGCAGGCCCGCGGCTTTGTACTGTTCGATGATGTAGGCGACGGTCTTCTTTTCGCCCTCGGTCGCCGGGCCGCGGCCCTCAAAGGCGTCGGATGACAAAACTTTAACGTGCTCTGCGATCTTGGCCGGAGCGATGTCCGATGCCAAGGCGGGGGCGGCGAAAACGGCCCAGATCGCGGCGCCGGTGAGGAGAAACTGCTTCATGAATCATCCAAGTGTGGGACGGAATTGCGCGAGACCCTAGTTCGGCCGCTCGGATCGCGCTAGTCGTCTGCGTCCGCCGCGCCACAGTACCGCTTGCCCGCATCGTTTGTGACGGCTGAGCAATCGACGGGACGCCCCAGCCCGACTAAGTACGAAAACGCCGATATCGAGGTCTGCGTCGCGCCTCCTCCACGCCGATAGATTCGGTGGGTGTTCGCGGACCGCCAATGACGAAAAGAATGATGCGTTCAGCCTCTTCCACGACCACTCCCCTGGTCGTTCTGGCCTGCCTCGCGCTGTCGGCCTGCGCTTCGACGCGGAGCGTTGACACGCGCCTGCCCGCCGCCTTCGAGGCGCCGGTCCCCGCCGTGCCGGCCGGGGCCGCGACGCTCGATACCTGGTGGACCGCCTTCAACGATCCGCAACTCACCGCCCTGGTCGATCAGGCCCTGGCGGCCAGTCCCGACGCCCGCACCGCCGCGGCCAAGCTGCGCGAGGCGCGCGCCACCCGGGCCGGGGCGCTGACCAACTTCTTCCCGCAAGGTAATGCGCGGGGCGCGGCGTCGAAGACCGACAGCAAGGTCATCGACGGCACGGCGATCGCCATTCCGGGCTTCTCCAACTCCGGCCGGAGCGAGAGCTACAGCGCCAATTTCGACGTCACCTGGGAGATCGACCTGTTCGGCCGGGTGTTCGCCGCCCGCCGCGCGGCCAACGCCGAGATGGCCGCTGCGCGCCTGGACTATGAGGCCAGCCGCGCCAGCCTCGCGGCCAATGTCGCCGACAGCTATTTCCAGGCGCGCGGCCTGGCGATCCAGCTTGAGGATGCGCGGGCCACGGCTCGCATCCAGCGCGAGCTGCTGCGGATCGTCCAGATCCGCGCCGACCGCGGCATCGCCGCGACCTCCGACGCCGACCGCGTGGCCGGCGACCTGTCGCAGGCCGACAGCCAGGTGGCGGCCCTGGAGGCCGATCTTCAGGCCCAGCGCCGCACGCTGCTGATCCTGGTCGGACGCGGGATCGATCCGACCGCCAGCCTGCCGGTCGACGCCCAGGTCGGCGCCGTCCCCGAGGTTCCGGCCGTCATTCCCGGCGAGCTGCTGGCCCGCCGTCCCGACGTGCGCCAGGCCGAAGCCATGCTGGTCTCGGCGCTCGGCCGCCTGGACTACGCCAAGCTCGCCTTCTTCCCCACGTTCAAGCTCGCGCCGGGGATCGGGTTGCAGAGATCCGACCAGCCGGGCTTCTCGAACACGGTCCGGAACTGGACGATCGGCGGCAACGTCACGATGCCGGTGCTCGACATCCCGCGCCTGCTCTCGGAGTTGAAGTCGCAGGACGCCCGGACCGAACAGGCGGCGATCGCCTATGAAAAGGCGGTGCAGACCGCCTTTGGCGAGGCCGAGAATTCGCTGGTCCAGCTGGCCGCCGACCGTCGGCGCGTCGAGCTGCTGGACGCCGGCGAAGACCGTGCCGAGCGGGCCTATGAGGCCTCGCGCAAGGGCTATGTGGCTGGGGTCATCGACCTGCAGACCACGCTCAACAACGAACAGGCCTGGCGCAGCGTGCGCACTCAGGAAACCGCCGCACAGGTGCAGGCGCTGCGCCGTGCGGTTCAAACATACAAGGCCCTGGGCGGCGGCTGGCCGCTCCAGTCGGCCCCGACCAACAAAGAGGCTCGCTGACGTGTCGAGATCCAAGACCTACCTGACGCTTGCGGCCGGCCTGACCTCGGCCCTGGCGCTCTCGGCCTGCGGGGCCAAGGAGCCGCCGAAGAAGGACCCGGCGGCCCAGGCCCGTTCGGTGCGGGTCGTGAAGGTGGAAAGCCGTGCGATCGCCGGATCGCTGACCGCCTCGGGTTCGCTGATCCCGCGTGAGGAAGCTGCGGTCGCGCCCGAAGTGACCGGCTACCGCGTCTCGCGCGTGCTGGTCGAGGAGGGCGCCTTTGTTCGCGCCGGTGAAACCCTGGCTCAACTCGACGGCGCCCTGATCGCCTCGCAGGTGGAGCAGCAGCGGGCGCTCGCGGCTCAGGCCGCCGTCCAGGCCGAGCAGGCCGAGGCCGAAGCCGCCCGCGTCGCCGGGCTCGACGGCCAGGGCGTGCTGTCGGAAGAGGCGCTGCAGCAGCGCCGCTTCCAGGCGAAAGCCGCGCGCGCCACCGCCGCCGCCCAGGCCGCCGCCTATCGCGACACCCAGACCCGCGCCACCAAGCTGGCGGTCACCGCCCCGGTCTCCGGGCTGGTGCTGGAACGCACCGTGCGGCCGGGCGACCTCGCCGCCGGCGGCGCCACGCCCTGGTTCCGCATCGCCCGCGACGGCCAGATCGAGCTGTCGGCCGAGGTGTCGGAGGACGACATGGCCCGGGTTCGCATCGGCCAGCGCGCCACCGTCACCCTGCCGTCCGGCGGAACCGCGGTTGGACAGGTGCGGATCATTTCGCCCCAGGTGAACGCCCAGACCAAGCTCGGCTCGGTGCGGATCGCCCTGCCGGTGCGCAGCGATATTCGCGCCGGCGGCTTCGGCCGGGCGATCTTCGACGACGCCTCGGGCCATGGCCTGACCGTGCCGGAGACCGCCGTGCGCTACGACTCCGACGGCGCCAGCGTCATGACCGTCGGGGCAGACAACAGGGTCAAGAGCGTCATCGTCCAGACCGGCGCGCGAGGCGAAGGCCTGGTGACCCTGGTCAAGGGCCCGCCGGCCGGAACCCGCGTGATCCAGAACGCCGCGGCCTTCCTGCTGGACGGCGATCTCGTCAAGCCGCTGGACGCCGCGGCGCCTGCCGCCAAGCCGGCGGCGGCTCCAGCGACGGGTAAGAAGCAATGAGCGACGCCCATCCGAGCGGTGGCGGCGACGGGCTGAAGATCTCAGCCTGGGCCATCAAGAATCCAGTCCCGGTGGCGGTGCTTTTCGTCGCCCTGCTGCTGGCTGGGCTGGTGGCCTATTCGGGCCTCTACGTGAAGATGTTCCCCAACGTGCAGTTCCCGATGGTCTCGGTGACCGTCACGCAGAACGGTGCCGCGCCTGGGGAAATGGAGACCCAGATCACCCGGCCGGTCGAGGACGCCATGGCCGGCATCCCCAACGTCAAGAACATCTATTCGACGGTCACCCAAGGCGTCTCGACCACCAGTATCGAGTTCGAGCTGGGCGAGGATCTCCAGAAGAAGACCGACGAGGTCCGCTCGCGCGTCGACCAGGCCCGCGCCGTGCTGCCGCGGGAAATCGACGAGCCGACCGTCACCCGCGTCGAACTCGATAGCCAGCCGATCCTGACCTATGCGGTCGCCGCGCCCGAGATGTCGGACGTCGAGCTGTCCTGGTTCGTCGACGATACGATCGGCCGCCTTTTGCAGGGCGAGAAGGGCGTCGCCCAGGTCGCCCGCGTCGGCGGCGTGACGCGCGAAATCAACGTCATCATCGACCCCGACAAGCTGAACGCCCGTGGCCTGACGGCGGCCCAGGTGAACAACGCCCTGCGCGGGGCGGACCTGGATTCCCCAGGCGGCCGGGTGCAGGTCGGCGGGCGCGAGCAGACCCTGCGGGTGCTGGGTTCGGTCAATACGCTGAAGGCGCTGCGCGACTTCACCATCCCCACCGGCTCCGGCGGATACGTGAAGCTGACCGACATCGCCGAGGTCGGCGACGGCTCGTCCGAGGTCCGCGGTTTCGCGCGCCTGAACGGCCAGCCGGTGGTGGGCTTCATGGTCATGAAGACCCGCGACTCCAGCGACGTCGCGGTCGAAGACAACATCATCGCCGCGCTCCAGAAGGCCGAGGGGACCTACAAGGGCGTCACCTTCACCAAGATATTCTCCAGCGTCGACGAGACGCGGGCGAGCTTCCGCGCCACCCAGCACGTGCTGCTGGAGGGCATGATCCTGGCGGCCCTGGTGGTGTTCCTGTTCCTGCGCGACTGGCGCTCGACGGCGATCACCGCCTTCGCCATGCCGGTCTCGCTGATCCCCACCTTCTTCTTCATGAACGTGTTCGGCTTCTCGCTGAACGTGGTGACGCTGCTGGCCCTGACCCTGGTGATCGGCATCCTGGTCGATGACGCCATCGTCGAGATCGAGAACATCGAGAAACGCGTCGCCGGGGGCATGCGGCCGTTCCAGGCGGCGATGGAGGGCGCGGACGCCATCGGCCTGGCCGTCGTGGCGACCACCTTCGCCATCGTCGTGGTGTTCACGCCGGTCTCGTTCATGGCCGGCATGGCCGGGCAGTTCTTCCGCGAGTTCGGCATCACGGTGTCGATCGCGGTGCTGTTCTCACTGGTGGTCGCGCGGCTGCTGACGCCGCTGATGGCGGCCTATCTGCTCAAGCCCGTCACCCACCCCAAGCCGCGCAAGCCGTTCGAAGGCTTCTATCGCAACACCCTGGAATGGGCCCTCGATCACCGGATCATCGCCTCGGTGATCGGCGGCGTGATCTTCATCGGCTCACTGGCCCTGGTGCCGCTGCTGCCGCAGGGCTTCCAGCCCGAGGGCGACCCCGACTACCTCTATGTGAACGTCCAGGGGCCGCCCGGCGCCACGGCGGCGGACATGGAGGACACGGTCCGGCGGCTGACGACCCTCTTCCAGAGCCGGCCCGAAGTGACCGGCGTCTTCGCCCAGATCGGGTCGACGGTCAGCGTCGGCGGTCCTGGCGGCGGCACGGGCGGGGGCGGCGATCTGCGGTCCGGCACCATGACCGTCCTGCTGTCAGGTGATCGCAAGCTCAGCGGCGCCAAACTTCGCAAGGAGATGCGCGAGCAACTGCTGAGCATTCCCGACGCGCGGGTCAGCTTCCTGGGATCCCAGGGGGAGGCCGGTCTCCAGAAGATCCTGCAGAGCGACGATCCCGCCAAGCTTCAGGCCACGGCGCTTGAGCTCGAAAAGCAGATGCGCACGCTCGACGTCATAGCCGACCCGCGGCCTTCGACCCCGCCGGTCGGACCCGAGGTGGTGATCCGTCCGCGCGACGCCGAAGCCGCCCGTCTGGGCGTCTCGGCCGACACCATCGCCCAGGTCGCTCGGGTGGCGACGGTCGGCGACATCGACGCCAATGTCGCCAAGCTGACCGATGGCGAGCGGCGCCTGCCGATCCGCATCCGGCTGCCCGCCGACGCCCGCGCCGACATCCAGCGGATCAGGTCGCTGCGGATCCCGACCGCCTCGGGCGGTGTCACGACCCTGGAGGCCGTGGCCGATGTCGAGTTCCAGGCCGGTCCGGCGCGGATCGAACGCCTGAACCGCATGCGCCAGCAGACGATCCAGGCCGAGTTGAACGGCGTCGAGATGGGCACCGCCAACCAGGCCGTCGACAAGCTGCCGATCATGAAGAACCTGCCGGCCGGCGTGAAACCGGCCGAGACCGGCCAGTTGGAGGCCATGCAGGAGCTGTTCGCTTCCTTCGGCCTGGCGGTCTTCGCCGGTGTCTCGATGATCTACGGCGTGCTGGTCCTGCTGTTCCGGTCGTTCTTCAAGCCGATCGTCATCCTCTCGGCTCTGCCGCTGGCGGTGGGCGGGGCGTTCCTGGGCCTGCTGATCTTCGACCTGTCGCTGTCGATCCCGTCGCTGATCGGGTTCCTGATGCTGCTCGGCCTGGCGGCCAAGAATTCGATCCTGCTGGTGGAGTACGCCATCGAGCGTGAGCGTGACGGCATGGAGCAGCGTGAGGCCCTGATCGAGGCCTGCCGCGAACGAGCGCGCCCGATCGTCATGACCACCCTGGCCATGGCCGCGGGCATGCTGCCGACCGCCTTCGCCCTGGAGAAGGGGGCCGAGTTCCGCCAGCCGATGGCGGTGGCCGTGATCGGCGGCCTGATCACCTCGACCCTGCTGTCGCTGGTGCTGGTGCCGGTGGTCTACGAGTTCGTCGACGACTTCGAGAACTGGCTGAAGCCCAAGCTGGCCAAGCTGGTGACGCCTCGCGATGCGGCGCCCGCCGTCGTCGCGCCAGAGGATCGGCTCTAGAGCGCCCGGAACATGACCAGGGCGTCGACATAGTCGGAAGCCGGGCGTCGGAAGGCGCCCGGCAGTCGTCCGACGATCTCGAACCCCAGGCTCTCCCACAGACCAATGGCGCGCGCGTTGGTCGAGACCACGAAGTTGAACTGCATGGCGCGGAAGCCCCGCGCGCGGGCGTGATCCAGGGAATGCAGTCCCATGGCGCGGGCCACGCCTTTGCCCTGCGCCGCCTGGCCGGTCATGTAGCCGCAATTGCAGACGTGGGCCCCGCCGCCGGCCTGGTTGGCGCGCAGGTAGTAGGTGCCGAGCACCTGGCCGTCCTCCTCGGAAACGAAGACGTCGTGCGCGGGATTAAGCCAATAGGCGCGAGCCTGGGCCTCATCCATGTCGCGGTCCAGCGTGTAGGTCTCGCCGGCCCGAATGACGGGCTTGAGGATCGCCCAGATGGCGGGCCAGTCGGCGGCGACGGCTGGACGGATCATCAGGCGTCCTTGCCGTTGGTGTAGCGCACGGGAACGGCGGCGAGGTCGAAATCGTCGAACAGCCGCGCGTTGACGCCGATCCGGTTGACGCTGAAGTCGATCTCTCCGTCCTTCCAGGCTGGGCCTTCATTGAAGGTCGCGCACCCGCAGATCGCGCAGTAGTGCAGCTTCATCATGTAGTCGCCCCACTGATAGGTCGAGACCCGGTCGGGGGCGGTGGTCAGCCGGAACTGATCCTCGTCGTAATAGGCCCACAAGGCGCCGCGCTTGGAGCAGGACGAACAGTTGCAGCTGTTCACGTCCTTGGGCGGAACGCTCACCTCGAACTGGGTGGCCTTGCAGTGGCAGCTGGCCTTGAGCATGGCGCTAGATCTCCTTGCGCAGCACCTGGGCGAACAGGTCGGGATCGACGTTGCCGCCCGACAGAACCAGGCCGGTCGCGCCCTCGCCCCAGGTCTTGACCTTGCCGGCCAGCAGGGCGGCGAGGCCGACGGCGCCGCCGGGCTCGACCACCAGCTTCAGCACCCCGAAGGCGTAGCGCATGGCCTCGGCCACCTCGGCGTCGGTGACCACGGCGATGTCGGCGATGGTCTTCTGGAGGATGGGGAAGGTGAGCTCGCCGGGGGCGGGGCTCTCCAGCGCGTCGCACAGCGAGCGGGTGGTCGGCTTGATGTTGATCGGCTCGCCCTTCTGCAGCGAGCGCAGGGTGTCGTCGAAGCCTTCCGGCTCCACGCCGACGATGGCGGTGGATGGCGAGAGCGCCTTCACCGCCGTCGACAGCCCGGCCATCAGCCCGCCGCCGCCGATCGGGGCCACCACCACGTCGAAGGCTGCGCCCAGCACGCCGGCCTGCCGCATCAGCTCCAGTCCGATGGTGCCCTGGCCCGCGATGATGTCGGGGTCGTCGAAGGACGGGACGATCACCACGCCGCGCTCGGCGGCCACGCTGGCGGCCAGGGCCTCGCGGCTCTCGGTCAGGCGGTCATAGAGCTTGACCTCCGCGCCATAGCCGCGCGTCGCCTCGATCTTCACGGCGGGCGCGTCCGACGGCATCAGGATCGTGGCCGGCACGCCCAGCAGCCGGGCCGCCAGCGCCACGCCCTGGGCGTGGTTGCCGGACGAATAGGCGACGACGCCCCGTTTGGCCTGCTCGGGCGACAGCTGGGCCAACCGGTTATAGGCCCCGCGGAACTTGAAGGCGCCGACCCGCTGCAGGGTCTCGGGCTTGATCAGCACGCGGCGGCCCAGCCGCTCGTTGAGCGCCGGGCTCTCGATCAGCGGGGTCTCGACAGCGTGGCCGGCGAGCCGTGCGGCGGCCGCTTCGATGTCGGCGAGGGTCACGCTCATTTCGCGAACACCATGGCGTCGTCGGCGAAGGCCTTGAACTCCAGCGCGTTGCCGGACGGATCAAGGAAGAACATCGTCGCCTGCTCGCCGGGCTCGCCCACGAAGCGGATCTGCGGTTCGATGACGAACTGGGTCCCGGCGGCCTCCAGCTTCTGCACCATGGCCTGCCATTCCGGCAGGGTCAGGATCGCGCCGAAATGGCGGACCGGCACCTGCTCGCCGTCCACCGTGCTGGTGTTTCGCTGGCCAGCCTCGTCCGGCGCCAGATGGGCGACGATCTGATGGCCGAAGAAATCGAAGTCGATCCAGTCGGGGCTGGAGCGTCCCTCGGGGCAGCCCAGCAGGCCGCCATAGAAGGCACGCGCCTGCGCCAGATCGCGGACGGGGAAGGCGAGGTGGAAGCGGGGACGGGGCATGGCTTTCCTCATAAATCGGCGCGGAGAGGTGCGCGACGAGCGCCGGCTCAGCATGCGGTGCTCCGCCAGTTCTACAGGCGCAGGGCTTGACGGGGGAGCCCGCCGCTGGTTTACCCCCAGCGAACGGATATCTGCTGCCCGATAGGCGCGCGTCCGCTTCCTAAAATCGATCCAGTCCACCCGCCGAGAGCCTGTCGAAGGGCGTGGTTGGACCCGCTCGGCAGGCCGGGAAATCGTATCTAAATGGCTAACGTGACCGTGATCGGCGCCCAATGGGGCGACGAGGGCAAGGGCAAGCTTGTCGACTGGCTTTCGAACCGGGCCGACGTCGTCGTGCGTTTCCAGGGCGGCCATAACGCCGGCCACACCCTGGTGGTCGGAGACCAGGTCTATAAGCTCTCGCTGCTGCCCTCGGGCGTGGTGCAGGGCAAGCTGTCGGTGATCGGCAACGGCGTGGTCGTCGATCCCTGGCACCTGCTGGAAGAGATCGCCAAGCTGGGCGGCCAGGGCGTGAAGATCACCCCGGACCTGCTGGTGCTGGCCGACAACGCCTGCCTGATCCTGCCGCTGCACCGCGACCTGGACCAGGCGCGCGAAGCCGCCGCCGTCAACAAGATCGGCACCACCGGCCGCGGCATCGGCCCGGCCTATGAGGACAAGGTCGGCCGCCGCGCCATCCGGGTCGGCGACCTGGCCGACCGCGACGCCCTGGAAGCCAAGATCGACCGCCTGCTGGCGCACCACACGCCGCTGCGCGCGGGCCTTGGCCTGCCGGAATATGACGGCGCGCAACTGCTGGCCGCTCTGGAGGAGATCGCGCCGAAGATCCTGCCGTTCTCGCAGCCGGCCTGGCGCCTGCTGGATAGCGTCGTGAAGTCGGGCAAGCGCGTGCTGTTCGAAGGCGCCCAAGGCGCGTTGCTGGACGTCGACCACGGCACCTACCCTTATGTGACCTCGTCCAACACCGTGGCGGGGCAGGCGGCGGCCGGTTCGGGCCTGGGTCCCAAGGGGCCGGGCTTCGTGCTGGGGATCGTCAAGGCCTACACCACCCGCGTCGGCGAAGGCCCGTTCCCGACTGAGCTGTTCGATGAGATCGGCCAGCACCTGGGCACGGTCGGCAAGGAATTCGGCGTCGTCACCGGGCGCGCGCGCCGCTGCGGCTGGTTCGACGCCGTGCTGGTGCGCCAGTCCGTGGCGCTGAACGGCATCGACGGCATCGCGCTCACCAAGCTCGATATCCTGGACGGCCTGCCCACGCTGAAGATCTGCGTCGGCTACAAGCTGCGCGGCGAGATTCTCGACTATCTGCCTGCGGGCTTGAAGGATCAGTCGGCCATCGAGCCGGTCTACGAGGAGATGGAAGGCTGGAGCGAAAGCACCGCCGGCGCCACCTCCTGGAAGGACCTGCCGGCCAATGCCGTGAAGTATGTCCGCCGGGTCGAGGAACTGATCGGCGCTCCGGCGGCGATGGTCTCGACCAGCCCGCAACGGGACGACACAATCATGGTCCGCGACCCCTTCCAGGACTGATCGTCAAGGCGTTCTTAAGGGCGCTGGCGCTAAGTGGGCTCCGACCTTTCGGAGCCCCGAGCGCGCTAGTGTTCAACGAAGACCTGAAACAGATTCAACGCATGACGCCGCTCATGCAGAAGGTGCTGATCGTCGATCCGGCCACGGCCAGCGCAAGGCTGCTGGCCGATCTGATGCGCAGCATCGCCCAGGTCCAGCTCTGGAACGCGCCCACCACCCGCAAGGGTTTGGAGGCTGCTCGCCAGGTCAATCCTCAGTTGATTTTCGTGGAGTTGGCCGGGGCCGACGTCGACGGGATCGAGTTCACCAAACAACTGCGCAGGTCCGAGGCGGCCTGCCGCCAGGCCCCGATCATCATGGTGACCGCCACCGCGACCGCCGCGGCGATCGTCGGCGCCCGTGACGCCGGCGTGCACGAGTTCCTGCGCAAGCCCTATACGATGAAGGACCTGCTGCGGCGGCTGGAGGCGGTGACCCTGCGCCCGCGCGACTGGGTGGAGGCCGTCCAGTACATCGGCCCCGACCGGCGCAGGTTCAATTCCGGCGACTATAGCGGCCCGCTGAAGCGACGCTCCGACCTGAAGGCGACGCCGGAGAACGAGCGGATCAATCAGGCGCTGAAGATTCTGCGCGCGGCGGTTCCGGCCGTCACCAGCGACCCGGCCCAGGCCATGCGCGCGATGCTGGCCCAGATGGTCGATCTGCAGCGCGCCGCGAGCGTGACCAAGAACGCCCAGTTGGCCAAGGCCACGGTGGAGTTCCAGCTATTCCTGGCCAAGGCCGCGCAGAGCGGGGTGATGGTTCCCGCCGAGGTCGCCAAACACGCCGCGCCGCTGCTGGCCTTCCTGCCGAAAGACGAGCCCGCCAAAACCAAGGCGGCCTGACCACAAGGCCAGGCCGCCCCGTTTCTAGAACTCCGCCGACAGCGTCAGCTGCACCGACCGGGGCGGACCTGGCCGGAAGGTGGCGAGGGTGGTGGTGGTCGTGGTGATGGTGCCCAGATAGTCCTCGTCGAAGATGTTATCGACATTGAGCCTGAACTTCAGACGGCTCAGCGGCCCTTCGCCCAGCTGGCCGATGTCCATGTAGGCGTTCCACACCGTGTAGCCGTCGGTCTTCTCGCTGTTGATGAAGTTCGTGTAGCGGTCCGAGATGTGCCGGGCCGAGATGTTGAACAGCGCCCAATCGGTCGGCTCGAAGGTGACCCCGGCCTGGGCCACCCATTCGGGGAAGTCGGGCACGATCTTGCCGGCGATCGGCACGATGGTCGGAACCCCGTTCACGACGGTCGTATAGTTGTCCTGAAATTCCGCGTGGTTGTAGGACAGGTTGCCGTTGAAATAGACCTTGCCCGCGAACAGGTCGGGCTTCCACTGGCCGGAGAACTCCGCGCCGTAGGCGTCCACCTCGCCGACATTCTGGAAGAAGGTCTCGGTGGTGGTCGAGCCGGGCACCGTCGAGGCGAATGACTGCAGGCGGTTGGCGAACTTGGTCTGGTAGAGCACGAACGAGGCGTTGAAGGTCGGGCGGTTGGTCCGCACCCCCAGCTCCCAGTTCTTGGCGGTCTCGGCCTCCGGCGCCGGCACGGTCGGGCTGGCGGCCGAGAAGACGTCGTCGGCCCCGCGCGGCAGGGCCATGTTTTCCGAATATGAAGCAAACACCTGTTCACGGCCGGTGAGGTCGTAGACCGCGCCGATCTGCGGCAGGAAGCTGTCCTCCCATTTGGCGCTCAGGGTCGGGGTGCGCCGGGCGATGTAGTCGGCCGGATTGCGCGAGCCGGTGATGTCGTAGTCGATCCACAGCCCCTTGAAGCCGAGGTCCAGCTTCAGGCGGTCGTCGAGCAGGCTGACGATGTCCTTCAGGAAGAACTGCCGGGTCTCGCGGGTGGAGACGAAGTCGCGTTGCAGGTGCACCGGCTCGTTCAGCAGCGGGGCCGCGTCCGGGTTGCCGCCCGCGTGGTTATAGCGGGCCTGGGTGCGGTGATACTCGTCGTTCTCGTACCAGGCGCCGGCCTGGATCTTGTGATTGGCCAGCCGCCATTCGGCCTTGGCGCTGATCCCCTTGCGCGTGCCGTCGATGGTCGAGAGGCCGTATTGCAGGCCGCGCGGCGCGACGAGGCCCGGGATGATCAGCCGCTCGGCGTTATGGCTGGCCAGCGAGGTGGCGTAGGCCTCGGGCGAGACCCCGTAGCCTTGCTTGTCCTCGTAATAGCCGGTGGCCGACAGGTCGATGTTCTCTCCGACCGGCGACTTGAAGGTGAGCGCGTAGAGGTAGTCGGTCCGAGAGTTGATCGCCTGCTTGTAATACTGGTTGTAGAGCGCGTTCGAGTAGGTGACCCCCGGCGCCGCCGGGGTCAGGGACGGCACGTAGTTGAGATAGGGGAAGAAGCGCCCGCTGCGCCCGAACTGGTCGGCAGGCCCCTCGTACTGGGCCTTGGTGATGGCCGGGGAGTCGTAGTCGAAATAGTCGTTGTAGACGGCCTGGAAGGTCAGCTCCTGGCCGCCCTCGGCGCGGTAGCGGATCTTGCCTTCGATGTGCTCGCGGCTGATGTCGCCGGCCCCGCGCCAGAGGTCGGACTGGATGTCGGAACGGGCGACATAGGCCGAGAGGCCTTTGTGCTCGCCGGTGTCCAGGCGCAGGAAGTTGCGGAACAGGCTGTCGGAGCCGAACGTCACGCTGGCCGCGCCGCCGAACGCCTCCTTGGGCGGGGTGGTGAAGTAGTCGACGATGGTGCCGAGCGAGGCGTAGCTGGGCAGGCTGACGTCGCCGGCGCCCGACGAGGCCTGGACTCGCAGCAGGTTCTCATTGTCCACGTAGCGGTAGATCGGCGAGCCGCCGAACTGGTCGGACCGCCCCATCGGCACGTCGTCCAGCAGGAAGCCGATCTGGGTGAAGGAGAAGGCCCGGACCGTGACCGAGTTGCCGAACTCGTACATGCCCAGCGCGTCGTTGGCCTGGACGTTGAAGCCGGGCAGGCTCTCCAGCATCTTCAGGCCGGTGATCCCGGCCGGCGCCGACAGCAGCGCGTCGCGGGTGATCGAGACGGTGGCGGTGGGTTCGTCGGTGCCGATGGCGACGGCGGCCTCGGAGACCCGCCGTCCGGTCACCACCACCTCGTCGATCTGTTGGGCTAGAGCGCTCGTCGCCGGCGCCGTCAGAGCGCCCGCAAGCAGGAGCCCGCGTAGCGTTATTCCAAGTCCAGTTGTGTTCATTTCTATCCCCATAGAAGCGCGGATCTAAATATTGCGGCGCGTGGGGATGTTGGTGGGCGTAATTCCGAGTCGTTAGTCAGTATCTCTCGAAAATGCGATAGGATTGCTCATCTGGTGGCGACTAAACACCCACGTTTTTCACCTGTTGATTTAGAACTATTTGGGTCGATCAACCATGACTTCAGACTTCCTGAAGTGTCGTCAAGGCTTCGCGGGCGCCTGGGCCTAAAAACGAAAGAGGCGCCGCAATCTGTGACTGCGGCGCCTCTGACGTGTGCGGTTAGTTCGGTGGATCAGGCGTTGACGAGGTTCTTTTCAACCGCGGCGGCCTTCATCGACTTCTGCAGCTTCTCGAACGCCCGGACTTCGATCTGACGAACGCGCTCGCGGCTGACGCCGTACTGGGCGGCGAGCTCTTCCAGAGTGGTCGGGCTGTCCTTCAGGCGACGCTCGGTCAGGATGTGACGCTCGCGGTCGGTGAGTTCCGTCATCGCATCGCCCAGCAGACCCATGCGTTGGGTGCGCTCCTGGTTTTCAGCGACATAGGTCTCCTGGCTGACCGAGGTTTCATCCTCGAGCCAGTCCTGCCACTCGCTTTCGCCGTCCACGCGCAGGGGCGCGTTCAGCGAGGCGTCGGGGCCCGACAGCCGGCGGTTCATCGAGATCACTTCGGAGTCGAGGACGCCGAGCTTGGTCGCGATGATGCTGACCTGATCAGGATGCAGGTCGCCTTCCTGGAAGGCGCTGATCTGGCTCTTGGCCTTACGCAGGTTGAAGAACAGCTTCTTCTGCGCGGCGGTGGTGCCCATCTTCACCAGGCTCCAGGACCGCAGGATGTACTCCTGGATCGAGGCGCGGATCCACCACATGGCGTAGGTCGCCAGGCGGAAGCCCTTGTCCGGTTCGAACTTCTTCACCGCCTGCATCAGGCCGACATTGCCTTCGGAGATCACTTCCCCGATCGGCAGGCCGTAGCCGCGATAACCCATGGCGATCTTGGCCACCAAGCGCAGGTGGCTGGTGACGAGCTGGTGGGCGGCGTCGGAATCCTCGTGCTCACGCCAAGCCTTGGCGAGCATGAATTCCTGGTCCTTGGCCAGCATCGGAAACTTACGGATCTCAGTCAGGTACCGGCTGAGGCCGCCATCAGGCGACATGACGGATAGCGAAGTGGTCGTGGCCATGAACGTATCCCCTCTTAGACTGGCGGATCTTCAAGTCGCTCAGCGCGCCATGCGCGCGAGACCATCCGCCCCCTCCAATTCCTCAGATAGGTATTGGTTGCTGTGGGCGTAAGCCCCGGTTTGGGAGAAACCGGCGGCTCGAAAATCCGACTGCTCAACTCAGGTATTATTACAGGCGGAAATGGGCGCCTTCAAGGCGCTTGGGGCACAAGCTTTCTTACAAAGCTGACAGGTTAGCTTCTAGTTGCGCCATATCAGCGGGCAGGGGGCTTTCGAACCTCAAGGCCTGTCCTGTCACAGGGTGGACGAAGCCCAACACCGCGGCGTGCAAGGCCTGGCGCTTCAATCCGGCGTCGGCGATCGCCTCGCGAACGGGCCCTGCGGGCGGGCCCGAACCATAGACCGGATCGCCCAGGCACGGCGTTCCCTTGGAAGCCATGTGGACACGGATCTGATGTGTGCGTCCGGTCTCGAGTTGGCAAGAGATGCGCGCCGCCGTCGGTTTGCCGGCCGGGCCGAAGGTGCGTTCGGTCTGGTAGTGGGTGATGGCCTCGCGGCCGCCGGTCTTCAGCACCGCGATCTTCTTGCGGTCGTGGGTCGAGCGGCCCAGTCGGCTGATGATCGTGCCCTTGGGCGGCTGGGGCGCGCCGCGCACCAGGGCGATATAGACCCGGTCAATGTCGTGGGTGGCGAACAGCTTCGACAGGCCTTGGTGGGCCGCGTCCGACTTGGCCGCCACCAGCACGCCGGAGGTTTCCTTGTCGAGCCGGTGGACGATGCCCGGCCGCGCGACCCCGCCGATCCCCGACAGGCTGTCGCCGCAGTGGTGCAGCAGGGCGTTGACCAGGGTGCCGGTCTCGTTGCCCGGCGCCGGATGGACCGCCATGCCGGGCGGCTTCTCGATCACGATCAGGTCGGCGTCCTCATAGAGGATCGACAGGGGGATGGCCTCGGGCTGGGGCTCGGCCGGGGCTGGAGGCGGGATCAGCACCTGATAGTCGCCGGCCCGGGTCTTGGCCGAGGCGTCGGTCAGCACGTTTCCGTTCAGGCTGATCAGGCCCTCGGCCATCAGCGCCTGGATCCGCGCCCGCGACAGGTCCTCGACGTGCTCGGCCAGGGTCTTGTCCAGCCGCGCGCCGGCGGCCTCTGGCGGAATCGTCACGATCCTGGCGACCATATCCCCGATGTCGAGGCTTTCCGGGGCGAGGTCGTCATCCTCGATCGTTGGTTGGCTCACCCTTGCAGGTGTCCGCCGGAGCTCAGGCCCTTCGACAGGCTGTTGGCCCAGCTCGACAGCAGGAACAGTTCGCCTGCGCCGGCCTCGAAGGCGGTGGGGCCGATATCGCGGATCAGGTGCTTGCGCATGGCCTCGGGTGCGGTCTCTTCAGTGGCGGCGGTGTCGAGCCTTAGCAGTTCGGCGCAGTGTTCGTCATCGGCCTCGATGTCGCCGGTCAGGTCGCCGACCCGCTCCAACACCACCGGATAGGCCGAGGGCGTGCGCGCGGCGTTCAGGGCCGCCGCCAGGATCAGGCCGTCGAGTTGCATCGCCTTGTGCAGGGCCACGCCGTTGAAGATCAGGAACACCGGGGTCTGGCCGACGGTGTCGAACAGGATGGCGAACACCTGGCCCTCGACCGGCAGCAGCCAGCCGTCGAACAGCAGCCCCGATCCGCCCATCTGGAACCGCAGCAGGCCGTCGGCGCCACAACGGATCATGCCGTAGTCGTGGAAGATCTCGCCCGGCATGGCGATCGAGGGGCGGGTGCTGCGCCAGAAGCCCTCATAGGTCGCCGCCCGGCGCTCGGTCATCAGCCGCACCAGGTCCATGCCCGGCAGGGGCAGGCCGCTCTGCGCGCCGTTCGGCTTGGGCGCTGGGATCGGCGCGGCGGCGGGCTCGACCCCGAAGACATGGGCCAGCCCGTCCAGGTCGCGGTCCCAGTCCAGCATGGTGAAACCGCTGCGCTTGCCGGCCACCAGCTTGGTCAGGTTCTCAAGATTGTGCGACGACGGCGTCACCGCGCCGGAGGCCCACCGGCCGACCAGGGACTTGTCGACGCCGAGATCGGCGGCCAGCCGTCCCCGGCTCATCGAAAGCGCCTTCAGGACAAGGTCAAGCTTTTCAGAGAAGGGCGTTGCGAGATGCATAACGTCGTTATGATTCCACACCTGCCCTGAAATGCAACCTTGCATGCAACTGTTGCGCGCTGGAATGCAACGGTTGCATGCCTGGGCGCCGGGGTTGCGCAGGCCGTCGACCGCCGCTGCAACTCCGCATCGAACATTGTTCTCCGTAAACCTCCCGCCAACAAAAACGGCCGTCGAACGCGCCGTGGAGGAGGCCCAGGACGATGAACTATCTCACGCTCGGATTCTCGATCGTCTCGTTCCTCGCCGCCGGCCTGATCGCCCTCACCGCGCCCGCCCATCCGGGGCTGGACGGCCAGAGCGAACCTATTCCGGGCCTGATGCTCGGCGCGACGACATCGATGCATGGGGCCGCGGGGGCCTGTGCGTCCACGAGTAGTCAGAGCTGCGAAGCCGGTCCCCGATCCGGAACGTCAGATGGCGGAAGAGCAGCTTTGCGGTGATCCGGGTCCCCCATGACGGCGGATCACCACGACCGGAGGCGGTGACCACGTGAACCCACCATGGCGGCTCGGGCCGGATGGTTGGTCACCGACCTCTGCGTCGGATCGCCGGCTCGCGCCGCGGCCGACGAAACTGAACGCTCATCCCGGCGAGGGTCGGGATCTCGCGGGGTCTGGGGGCTCCGCCCCGCCGATGCTCGGAACACGGCGGCTCACGTCCCGGCCTTCACCCGGATGAGCGGGGTTGGTGACGAGGTGTTGGACTCTGAACCTAGGGACGCTCGACCAGCTTGCCGTCCTCGACCACCCGGTAGAAGCACGAGCGGAAGCCGACGTGGCAGGCGCCGCCGTCGCCTTGCGGCAGGACCTTCAGCCAGACGCAGTCCTGGTCGCAGTCGATGCGCATCTCGACGATCTTCTGCACCTGGCCCGAGGTGTCGCCCTTGTGCCAGAGCTCGCCGCGCGAGCGGCTGAAATAGACCGCCTCGCCAAGTTCGATGGTCCGGGCCAGGGCCTCGGCGTTCATCCAGGCGAACATCAGCACCTCGCCGGTGCCGGCGTGGGTGGCCACGGCGGCGATCAGGCCACCTGCGTCGAACCGGGGGGACAGGACCTCGCCGCGCTCTAGCGCGTCCTTGGTCGGGGCGGTGGGAAAGCTCGCTTGCGTCATGGAGCGCATATGGCGCGCAGACCGGGGTTCGCGCTAGCCTCCGCGCCATTCTATGGCCCCGGTTTCCCGCCAATCGGGTGTGTTTTCAACGCCGCGCGAGCCGCCTCATGACGCCTGACCGCCGATCCCTGCTGCTGGCCGCCGCCGGCGCCCTTGTCCTGCCGGGGAGCGCCCTGGCGGCGCGCAGGAAGCCCGCAGTGGTGAGGTGCAAGGGCCGGGTGAACTATGCCGGGCCGCCGCTGCGGGGCCAGTTCGGGGACTGGCAATTCGAGGCGGCCGCCAAGGCCGGCGCCTCGCGCCTGGCGCCGGTGATCAGCGACAGCCTCGAGAGCGCTTTCGAGAAGGCGGCGGGGGCGATGAAGGCCAGCGCCCTGACCGCAGCCCTGGCCACCGCCGACGGTGGGATCTGGACCCAGACCCTGACGTCTTCGCGGGACGCGGCGCACCCGACCTCGTTCTTCTGGGCCAGCGTCGGCAAGGCCTATACGGCGACCGCGATCCTGCAGCTGGTGGAGGAGGGCAAGCTCAGCCTCGACGCGCCGCTCAGCCGCTGGGCGCCGCAGATGCCGGGCGCGGCCTGGATCACGGTGGAGGATCTGCTGGCCCATACCAGCGGGCTCTACAGCTTCCAGGCCGATCCGGGCCTGCGCGCCGAGCCGGGCTACAAGCCGCCCGAGCGGCTGTTGGCGGTGGGCGCGGCGGGGGCTCCGGCCTTCTGCCCCGGCGGCGGCTGGTCCTACAGCAACACCGGCTACGTCCTGCTGGGCAAGATCATCGAGGCGCTGGACGGGCGGCCCTATCACGAGGCCCTGACCCAGCGTGTCGTTACGCGGCTGGACCTGCGCGAGACCACCGTGCTGGCGCCGCGTCAGGTGTTGCAGGGCATGGCCGCGCTGGCGGTGAGCGCCGACACCGATGGCGCCAGCGACGACGTCACCACGCCCTATGCGGCCGGCGGCGTAGCGGCCTCGGCGGCGGACGTGGTGCGGTTCTGGCGGGCGCTGCTGGCCAATCGGCTGCACAAGGCCGAGATGACCCGTCGCCGCTTCGCGCGGCTCTATCCGATGACGGGGGTGGGGCCGGGCTACTACGGCCTCGGCGTCATGGTCAGCGACCTGTCGGCCGTCGATCCGAAGGCAAGCGACACCTGGCTCGGCCATGCCGGCGGCTTGCCGGGGGCCAAGGCGGTGGTCGCCTATTCACTGGACAAGCAGGCCTATGTGGCCGTGGCGCTGACCGGCGAGGGTTCGCCCGAGGCCACCGCCAACCTGCTGCTGTCAGGCCTTCCGAAGAAGGCCTGACCGGGCAGGCGAACTAGCGCTTGTTCACGAAGTCCAGGAACCGCTGACGCAGGGTCGCGTCGGTCTTGAACACGCCGGTGAACTGCGTGGTGATGGTGGTCACGTGGCGGTGGTGGACGCCGCGGGTGGTCATGCACTGGTGGGCGGCGTCGATCAGGACGGCGACGCCGGCCGGGCGCAGGCTGTCGGTGATGGCGTCAGCGATCTGCTGGGTCATCGTTTCCTGGGTCTGCAGGCGGCGCGCATAGATCTCGACGACCTTGGCCAGCTTGGAGATGCCGACGACGCGGTTGGTCGGCATATAGGCCACGTAGGCCTTGCCCAGGAACGGCGCCATGTGGTGTTCGCAGTGGCTCTCCACCTCGATCTCGCGCAGCATGACGATGTCGTCATAGCCCTGCACGTCTTCGAAGGTGCGCGAGAGTTCCTTGGCGGGATCGAGCTTGTAGCCCTCGAACCATTCGCCATAGGCGTCGACGACCCGCTTGGGGGTGTCGATCACGCCTTCGCGGCGGGGATCATCGCCGGCCCACGCGATCAGCGTGCGCACAGCGTCCATAGCCTCTTCGCGCGATGGGCGCTTCACGGCTTCAAGATCAAGACCGGGCGTGCCGATCAGGGTTCGGTCGCGACTAGGAGCGTCCATGATGAGCGGTTCTTTCCGGGGCCTGAGTTGCGCCGGGACGAGGGTCCCGGAAATGACGCGTGCCNTATGGGGCCAACACCTTTGACGGCAACCGTTACCCAGCGTCAGTTTTCTATAAGAGCTGCGCAGTTTTCATAAAGAACCCGATGGCCCTGACCCTTTACGACACCATGGCGCGCGAGAAGCGGCCCTTCGTTCCCACCGATCCGAAGCGGGTGACGATGTATGTCTGCGGTCCGACGGTCTACAATTACGCCCACATCGGCAACGCTCGGCCGGTGGTGGTTTTCGACGTGCTGTTCCGGCTGCTGCGCCACGTTTATGGCGAAAAATCAGTGATCTACTCGGCCAACGTCACCGACGTGGACGACAAGATCAACGCCAAGGCCGCGGCCGAGGGCGTGCCGATCGACACGATCACCGACCGTTACCTGGCGATCTACAACGACGACATGGCCACGCTCGGCGCCCTGCGCCCGACGCTTCAGCCGCGCGCCACCCAGACCATGGACGCGATCATTGAAATGATCGGCCGCCTGGTGGCCAACAACGCCGCCTATGCGGCGGAAGGTCACGTGCTGTTCAACACCCAGGCCTATGGCGACTACGGCAAGCTGTCGCGCCAGCCGATGGACGACATGATCGCCGGGGCTCGCGTCGACGTCGCGCCGTACAAGCAGCATCCCGCCGATTTCGTGCTGTGGAAGCCCTCCAAGGACGGCGAGCCCGTCTGGGACAGCCCCTGGGGCGCGGGCCGGCCGGGCTGGCATATCGAATGCTCGGCGATGATCGAGCAGAGCCTTGGCCTGCCGATCGACATCCATGGCGGCGGCATCGACCTGCTGTTCCCACACCATGAGAACGAGATGGCCCAGGGCCTGTGCGCCGGCCACGACCACAGCGTCGGCTACGCCAAGTACTGGATGCATAACGGCTTCCTGAACATGGCCGCCGAGAAGATGTCCAAGAGCATCGGCAATGTGGCCCTGGTCCACGACCTGGTGCAGCAGGCGCCGGGCGAGGCCCTGCGCTGGGCCCTGCTGGTCGGCCACTATCGTGCGCCGCTGGAATGGACCGGCGAGCTGATCGAGCAGTCGCGCAAGGCGCTCGACCGGATCTACGGCGCCCTGCAGGACGCCAACCGCTTCCTGGCCTCGCACGGCGGCGTGCCGGACGAGACCGCCGACGACTGGCGCACCAACCGCCCGGCCGACAAGTTCATGACGGCGCTGAACGACGACCTCAACACGCCGGCCGCCTTCGCCGCCCTGTTCGAGCTGTCCGACCAGCTGCGCCTGGCGATCCGCAAGCAGTCGGAGGACGAGGTTCGGCTGGGCCGTCAGCTGCTGCTGGATTCCGCCAATCTGATCGGCTTCCTGCAGGCCGACCCGGAAGAATGGTTCCAGGGCGGGGTGGACGAGGCGCTGCGCGAGAAGGTCGACGCCCTGATCGCTCAACGCGTCGAGGCGCGCGCGACGAAGGATTGGGCCGCGGCCGACCGCATCCGTGACGAGCTCACCGCGTTGAATGTAGAGGTCATGGACGGCCCGACCGGCGCGACCTGGCGGATCAAGGAAGCGGTCTGATGCTTGGCCCAAAGGCGCAGAAAGCCTCGATGTTCACCCCCGCCAAGGGGTTCACCTTCAACACCACCTCGGCGGCGGCTGGACCGAGCGGCCTGCGGGTCGAGCACCGCATTGGCATCCAGGCGCCTCCCGAGGTGATCTGGGAGATCCTCTACGACATCGAGCATTGGGCCGATTGGAACCCGCTCTATGTGCAGGCCAAGGGTCAGGTCCGGATCGGCGCCGAACTGGAGCTGACCATGGTGCTCGGCGACGGAGCGCCGAGCGTGATCAAGCCGGTGGTGCTGGAATGGGTGCCCAACGACCAGATCCACTGGCGGCTGAAGATGATGGGCGGCCTGGTCGCGACGACCCGGTTCCTGGAGATCGAGCAGCTGGAAGGCGCGGGCTGCATCTTCTCGAACGGCGAGATCTTCGGCGGTCTGCTGGGCCCGACCGTCGCCAAGCGGATGGGCCGTAAGGTCTATCGCGGCTTCCAGGCGATGAACGAGGCGCTGAAGGCGCGCGCCGAGGCGGCATGGCATGCGCAGGGCGGCGCGCCTACATCAGCCTCATGATCGACGATCTCTATTCGGCGAAACTCCTGAAGCTCGCGGCGAACATGCCGCGCGCCGGGCGCCTGGCCGCGCCCGACGCCAGTTCGGAGAAAGTGTCCAAGCTGTGCGGCAGCCGGGTGACCGTCGACGTGGTCGTCGAAGGCGACCGCGTCGCCGATTTCGCCCAGGATGTTAAGGCCTGCGCGCTGGGCCAGGCCTCGGCTTCAGTACTGGGCGAGCATGTGCTGGGCGCCAGCCTGGCGGAGATCGAGATGGCTCGAGATCAGTTCCGTGCTATGTTGAAGCAAGGCGCAGATGCGCCTGTTGGACGTTTCGCGGATCTCTCGATGTTGGCCCCGGTGAAAGACTATCCCGCCCGCCACGCCTCTACGCTGCTTGCGTTCGAGGCCGCGGCGGAGGCTGTTCGCCGCGCCGTGGAACGAACTAGCCCCGCCGGCGCGGCTTGATCCTCAAGACCGCTAGGCGTAATCGCAGCGATTGAATCGCACGCCTGCGAGCCGGCATGACCCTTTATGAAACCTGTGTCCGTGGCGCACTTCGCGCCTACAAGCTGACGCTTTCGCCCCTGATCGGGCGCCAATGCCGGTTTCTTCCGAGCTGTTCGGAATATGCGGCGCAGGCCCTGATCCTTCACGGCCCCTGGCGCGGCTCTCTGCTCGCGACCGGACGGCTGTGCCGCTGTAATCCCTGGGGAGGCTCGGGCTACGACCCGGTCCCTCAACCGCGCGACAAGACCCCAGGCGGGTCGGCCTCGCGGACATGGACGTGTGAAACATGATCGACCTGATTTTCCCCGACGGTTCCCAGCGCCAGTTCGAAGACGGCGCCACGGGGCGAGACGTCGCCGCCTCCATCGCCAAGTCGCTGGAGAAACGCGCCGTGCTCATCAAGCTGGATGGGCAGCTCTACGACCTCGACCGCGCGCTGCCCGGCGGCGGCCAGTTCGAGATCCTGACGCGCGACAGCCCCGAAGCGCTCGACACCATCCGCCACGACGCCAGCCACATCATGGCCGAGGCGGTGCAGGAGTTGTTCCCCGGCACGCAGGTCACGATCGGCCCGGCCATCGAGGACGGCTTCTATTACGACTTCGCCCGCGAGACGCCCTTCAGCCTGGATGATCTGGCCAAGATCGAGCAGCGCATGAAGGAGATCGTCGATCGCGACGAGAAGATCGTGCGCGAGGTCTGGGACCGCCAGGAGGCCATCGCCCACTTCAAGTCCATCGGCGAAGCCTACAAGGCCGAGATCATCTCCGATCTGCCCGAAGGCGAGACGATCACGGTCTATCGCCAGGGCCAGTGGAAGGACCTGTGCCTGGGTCCGCACCTGCCCTCGACGAAGGCGGTGGGCAAGGCGTTCAAGCTGATGAAGCTGGCCGGCGCCTACTGGCGCGGCGACCATCGCAACGCCCAGCTTCAACGCATCTACGGCACGGCCTGGGCCAGCGAGGCCGACCTTGAGGCCCACCTGACGCGGTTGGAGGAAGCTGAGAAGCGCGACCACCGCAAGATCGGCCGGGCCATGGACCTCTTCCACCTGCAGGAAGAGGCCAAGGGGATGATCTTCTGGCACCCCAAGGGCTGGACGCTCTACCGCACGGTGGAGTCCTACATGCGCCGTCGCCTGGAGATCGACGGCTATGTCGAGGTCAAGGCGCCCCAGATCATGGACCGGGGTCTCTGGGAGAAGTCCGGACACTGGGAAAAGTTCGGCGCGAACATGTTCACGTGTGAAACGACGGAAGGCGAAGAGCTGGCCGTTAAACCGATGAACTGTCCGGGGCACGTCCAGATTTTCAACTTCGGCCAAAAGTCCTATCGCGACCTGCCGCTGCGGATGGCGGAGTTCGGCGCGTGCCACCGCTTCGAGCCCTCGGGCGCGTTGCACGGCATCATGCGCCTGCGCGCCTTCACGCAGGACGACGCCCACATCTTCTGCCGCGAAGACCAGATCGAGGAAGAGACGACGAAGTTCGTCCGCCTGCTGAACTCGGTCTATGCCGACTTCGGCCTGGAGCTGCACAGCGTGAAGCTGGCCCTGCGGCCCGATCTGCGGGCGGGTACGGACGAGGTCTGGGACATCGCCGAGGACAAGCTCGACCGCGCCGCCCGCCAGGCGGTGAACATGGAGGTCGAACGGCTGCCGGGCGAAGGCGCCTTCTACGGTCCGAAGCTGGAGTTCCACCTTTCCGACGCCATCGGCCGGACGTGGCAATGCGGCACGCTGCAACTCGACTTCGTGCTGCCCGAACGCCTGGACGCCGAATATGTCGTCGAGGACGGCTCCAAGCAGCGGCCGGTGATGCTGCACCGGGCCATCTGCGGCTCGATGGAGCGCTTCATCGGCGTGGTGATCGAAAACTATGCAGGCGCGTTCCCACTGTGGCTGGCGCCGACGCAGGTGGTGGTCGCCACAATTACGTCAGATGCGGATGATTATGCCTTGTCGGTGGCTCAAGAACTGAGCGCCGCGGGGCTCCGGGTCGAAACGGATCTGCGGAACGAGAAAATCAACTACAAGATTCGTGAACACAGCCTCGCGAAAACGCCGGTTATAGCTGTCGTTGGTCGTCGTGAAGCTGAAGAGGGCAAGGTGGCTTTGAGGCGTCTTGGGTCCGATGGACAAGAGATCCTGACGGTTGCAGAAGCCGTTAAGAGACTTGCCTTAGAGGCGAGTCCGCCGGATGTTACACGCCAGGCTGTGCTTCGCGGTGCTTCGTTCGAGCGCGGCTCGGTCGGGGTAAGGGAGGCTGGATGAACGGCATCGCCGCACCGATCGTTGCTTACGAACCGGCTCCGACACAGGATTTCCTGAAGCCACGCCGTAAAGTCTCCGTCGTCATGGTCGTCTACATGACCGGCGAGGCCTTGCAGCAGAGCGTCGAATGCGTGCTCGCCGACCCGCTGGTCGATGAGCTGGTGGTCGTCGACAATGGTTCAACCCGATTGGAAGCGGCGCGGCTGAAACGCCTCGCCGACGCCGATCGGCGGGTGCGGGTGATCCAGGGCCAGGGCAATGTCGGCTTTGCGCGCGGCGCCAATCTCGGCGCCCGATCGGCCGCCGGCGAGATCCTGGTCTTCCTCAATCCCGACGCCTTCCTGCAGCCGGGCTGCATCGCCGAACTGGTGCGCGCCATCGAAAGCCGCCCCGTCCCCTGCCTGGTCGGCGGGCGGGTGCTGAACGCCGACCGCACCGAACAGCGCGGCGCGCGGCGCGGCGACATCACGCCGGTGAGCGCCCTGCTCAGCCTCAGCCGCCTGGCCAAGCACGTCCCGGCCTGGCGTCAGTACGAGGTCCATTGGGAGACCGACGCCCCGCCGGAAGGCGTCGCGGCCGTGCCGACCATTTCGGGCGCCTGCTTCTGCATGCGGCGCGAGGATTTCGACGCCGTGCAGGGCTTCGACGAGGGCTACTTCCTGCATGTGGAGGACGTGGACCTGTGCTGGCGTGTGCGCCAGACCGGCGGCGTCGTCCTGTTCCAGCCCAAGGCCGAGGTGATCCACCTGGGCCACACCAGCCACGCCAGCCCGCTCAAGGTCGAGTTCCACAAGGGCGTCGGCCTGGCGCGGTATTTCCGCAAGCGCGCCGAGACGGTTCGCGAGACCCTGCTCGCCTGGTTGATCTCGCCGTTGATCGTCTGCACCGCCGTGGTCCGCCCGATGATGTGGCGGATCCGAGGCCGGGCGGCTTAGGGCCGCGGTCTAACCTCACTCAAGCTGTCATCCCGGAAGCTGCGAAGCGGCTGTCCGGGCCCCATGAACACCTGATCCTGCAAAGCGTGGCAAGGCCGCGCCATCTTCCGTGAGCGCGGCGCGAATAGGTCCCGGACAAGCGCTTCGCGCTTTCCGGGATGACAGGGGAATTGCAGGGCCCGCCTATTGCGGAAACACGCCCGCCCGGCTGACCGAGGCGGCGATGGGCTTGTCCAGCACGCCCGACATCCACTTGGCGGTCTCGATCAGGGCGCCGAGATCATAACTGGTCTCGAACCCGGCCCGCTCCAGCATGTAGACCAGGTCCTCGGTTCCGATATTGCCGGTGGCCTCCGGCGCGAACGGGCAGCCGCCCAGGCCGCCGCAGCTGGCGTCCAGGATGTCGACGCCGGCCTCGACGCCGGCGAAGGCGTTGGCCAGGCCGGTGTTGCGGGTGTCGTGGAAGTGCAGGCGCAGCGGAATGTCGCCGATCACTGCGCGGACCGCCTCGACGCGGCGGCGCACCGTCCAGGGGTCGGCGACCCCGATGGTGTCGGCCAAGGCGATCTCGGCGACCTTGGCGCTGGCGGCCTCGCGGGCCAGGGCGACGACGCGGTCCTGCGGCACCTCGCCGTCGAACGGGCAGCCGAAGGCCGTGGAGAAGGTGACGGAGATGGGCGGGCCGCCTTGCGCCTCGCGCCGTTCGGCGATGGCGTGCATGGCGGCGATCTGTTCGTCCACCGAGGCGCCCTGATTGCGGATGCCGAAGCCGTCGGACGAGCAGACCACGACATTGGCCTCATCGCAGCCGGCGGCCACCGTGCGCTCCCAGCCGCGCATGTTCAACACCAGGCCGATGCGCGAGAGCTTGGGGTTTTGCGTCAGGCCGGCCATCACCTCCTCGGCCCCGGCCATCTGCGGCACGCGGTTCGGATTGACGAAGGAGACCACCTCCATCCGCCGCGCGCCGGCGGCGTCCAGCCGGGAGATGAAGTCGAGCTTCTGGCCCACGTCCAGGATGGTTTTTTCGTTCTGCAGCCCGTCGCGCGGGCCGACTTCGACGATCTCGATGAAACGGCTCATGGTCCCTCAGATGGGATCGGGGCGTAGACACGTAAAGTCGTGTCGTCGCCGTTGGAGTAGTCCAGGCCCTCGATCTTGCCGATTTCGCGGGCCTTGACGCCGCTGGCCTTCAGGGTGGCTTCGAAGTGGGCCTGTTCGCGGCTTTCGACGACGGCGGGGCGCTGGTCGGCCAGGGCCTCGACAGCCTCGCCGACATCGCCCAAATCGGTGGGGGTGCCCAGCGCGAAGACCAGGCTGGGCTCGGCGTATCCGGCGACGGCCACCGGCGCGGGCGTGAAGCCCTGGCGCGGCAGCAGTTTGGCCTGCGCCAGGACGTCCTCGGTGCGCTTGGACAGCCACAAGGGCTCCAGGCGCGGCGCGAAGGCGCCGGCGAAGGCGCCGTGGCCGAGCACGGTGAGCGCGGCGGCCGCCACCAGCGCCTTGGTGGTCTCGCGCCGCCAGAGCAGATAGGCGCCGACCAGGCCGGCGGCGGCCAGCAGCAGGGCGGTGGCGATGGTGACGGGCATGTCGCTGGGATCGCCGTACTCGCCGTAGAGATAGAACACCGCCGCGCCGAGCGCCGTCCCGACCAGGGCGCAGAGCGCGACGCCGATCCAGCGGGCGACAGGACCCACCGCCTCACGCGTGACGGCGGCGGCCATCAGCCAGGCCAGGGCGCCATAGGTCGGCAGCGGATAGTGGACCAGCTTGGTCGGGGTGGCCTCGAAGACCAGGAAGGCGGGGATGAACCAGCAGAGGGCGAAGCGCACGCCAGGCTCGTTGCGCGCCCGCCAGCCCAGGGCCAGGGCGGCCGGCAGCAGCAGCGAGCCGGGGAAGATCAGCAGCGGCAGCAGCAGGGTGTGATAGCCGGGCGGGGCGCCGTGGCTTTCCTGGCCGCCGACCAGCTTGGGCGCGAAGTCGGCGCCGAAGGCGGTGGTCCAGAACCCGCCGTCGGTGGCGACGGTGACCGCCGCGGCCCAGGGGCCGACGATGGCGGCCATCAGGATCAGGCCCCAGATCCAGCCCATGCCCTTCAGCCAATCGGCCTTGCGATCCCAGGCCCACAGCGCCAGCGCCGTCAGGATCACGACCATCAGCCCGACCGGGCCCTTGACCAGGATCGACACCGACAGGCCCAGCCAGAACAGCAGCCGGGTCAGTCGCCCGGCCGGCGGGCCGTCGCGGGAGGCGGCGTAGATCCGCGCCATCGCCGCCAGGGCCAGGGTGGTGCTGCCGGCCAGCACCGCGTCGGTCTTGGCGATGAAGGCTTCGGTCGACAGCAGGAAGGTCGCGCCGAACAGGCCTCCGGCCAGCAGGCCGGTGCGGCCGCCGAAGAAGGCCATGGCGCCCCAGGCGCAGGCGGCGGCGGCCAGCATCGCGCCCAGCAGTGAGGGCAGGCGATAGGCCCAGATCTCTCGATCCTCGGCGGCGGAGAAGGTCGCGACGGCGCCAGCCTGCAGCCAGTGGATGCCCACCGGCTTCTTGAAGCGGGGCTGATCCTGGAACTTGATGACGACGAAGTCGCCGCTCTCCAGCATCTGGGCGGTGGCCTGGGCGAACCGGCTTTCGTCCCGGTCCAGCGGCGGCATGGCGAACACGCCGGGCAGACCTGCCAGGAATGCGATCAGGGCGGCGAGCGCGGGGGCGCGCCACCCTCGGCTGAAGCGGTCGATATAGGCCTCTAGACTCATGGTCTTGTTGATAGCACCCGCGCGCCGATTTTTCCGCTATGGAGGGATCATGGCCAAATCAACGCCCGACATCTCCGTGGTCGTCCCCGTCTTCGACGAGGAAGGCGCGGCGCCCGATCTCGCCCGCGAGATCGCCACGGCCTTCGCAGGCCGCGATTTCGAGATCGTCTTTGTCGACGACCACAGCCGCGACGGGACCCGCGCGGCGCTCACCGCGCTGAAGGCGGAGATCCCGCAACTGCGGGTGCTTACCCACGCCAAGAATTCCGGGCAGAGCCGGTCGATCCGCACCGGCGTCCTGGGCGCCCGCGGCGATGTGATCGTGACTTTGGACGGCGACGGCCAGAACGATCCGGCCGATGGGCCGGGGTTGGTGGACGCGCTGCTCGCAGGCCCCCCCGAACTGGTGCTGGTCGGCGGCGAGCGGGTGAAACGCCAGGACAGCTCGGCCAAGAAGTTCGCTTCGAAGTTCGGCAACGGCGTGCGCAAGCGCATGCTGAGGGACACCGCCAACGACACCGGTTGCGGGCTGAAGGCCTTCCGGCGCGACGCCTTCCTGCGGCTCCCGTACTTCGACCACATCCACCGCTACCTGCCGGCCTTGATGCTGCGCGAGGGCTATCAGGTCGATTTCAAGCCGGTGCACCATCGTCACCGCCAGACCGGCCAATCGAAATACACCAATCTCGGCCGGCTCTGGGCTTCGCTCTCGGACCTGCTCGGAGTGATGTGGTTGCAATCGCGCTCGCGCCTGCCGGGCCGGGTGGAAGAGCTCTGAGGGCCTGATCTTGTCGCGTCTGGCGAAGCAGCGGAGTCTTCTGCTCGATCCTCAAGGGGGAGGGGTTTCCATGTTCGCCGCCTTGCCGCTGCTGCTCCTGCCGGTGCTCGCCTACAATCTGGTCGCCCTGACCCTGGCCGGAGGCTTCTCCTCGCAGGAGGCCGCCATCCGGATGAGCGAGCCGATGTTCTCGATTGCGATGAACAACGCCGTCCAGTGGCCGGTGACCCTGGGCGACCTGATGCTGCTGGTCGGCCTGATCGTGCTGTTCATTGAACTGCTCAAATCGACGACCAGCCGGCGGACGGCGATCGTCAATCACGCCCTGTCGATGCTGTTGTTCGTGGCCTGCCTGGTGGAGTTCCTGCTGGCTCCGGCCTTTGCGACCTCGACCTTCTTCCTGCTGACGGTGATGGTGCTGCTGGACGTGTTGGCCGGCTTCATCGTCACCATCGTCTCGGCCCGCCGCGACGTCGATTTCGGGCAGGACGGGATCTAGAGGGGCGGTCTTAGGTGAGCGCGCTGAAGATGAGCGTCACGACGGCGACGTCGAACAGGCGGATGGCGATGGCGAACATGGGCGTCCCGTCGGCGATGGATTCACTTCCGGTTAAGCAAGACTGGCGCCAGAGCGGGCGGACCTGATGGCGTTGTTCTTCGACAGGTCGTGGTTCGAGGCCAAACTGGCCGAATGCTCGCTCAGCCAACGGGTGATGGCCGCCGCCGCCGGCATGAGCGAGGCGGATCTCGCCCTGGTCTTCAAGGATCAGCGGGAACTTTCCGCCGAGGAGGTGGGCATTTTCGCCGACCTGCTGGGCGTGCCCCCGGCGCAGATCGCCCACCATGCGGGGGTCTCGACTCCCGTGCCCGGCCAGGATGACCTGGCCGGCCGGCTGCTGGCCCTGGAAAAGAAAGTGGCGGCGCTGGAGGCCGAGATCGCGCGGTTGAGGGGGCGGTAGGCCCGCCCCCTCGCGCCGTCAGCTCTCAGGCAGCAGTTTCTGCATGAACACCCGCGGGAACATCGGCGGCGGGCCGTCGATCTGGCCAAACACGCTGAACCCTAGGCGCTCATAGAAGGCCCGGGCCTGGAAGGCGTAGGTGTCCAGCCACATCGAGCGGCAGCCGCGCGCGACGGCTTCGGCCTGCGCCTGAGCCATCAGCTGGGTTCCCAGGCCCTGGCCGCGCGCGCCCTCCGGGGCGACGACCAGGCCGATGTAGAACGATCCCCAGAGCGAGAGCGCCCAGAGACCGCCCAGCACCTTGTCGTCGTTCGGGGCGGTGATGGTCAGGGCGAAGGGCTCGCCCTGGGCGTTTCCGACCGCCTGCTGGTTAAAGGCCAGCAGCGGAGCCCAGATGGGCATGTAGGCGTCGTCGGGCGCGGCGGCCCGCCCAATCAAAAGGTCCATGATGATGTCCGAAGTCTGTGCGCCGCGCGGTGCGCGGCCATGAAGGGCGGCGGCATGGGGCATCGCGCCAGGGCGCGGGGCGCCTGGTTCCAGCTATCTGGGGACGTCCGCTAGCGCGGCGTCAGACTGCGACGAAACCCTTCATGGCGCTCAGCCTATCAGACGTCGGTCTTCGCCGTACCGCCCTTTGGGGCTCGGCGGTCGGCGGCCCCGGAATATTCGGTCTGATTGTAGACGGTGCGCGCGGTGTCGAGCGTTTCGCGGCCGCCGCGCAGCCCGCGTTTCTGGCCGTCCTGGCCCAGGACCTGGGCGGCGAAGACGGCGGCGACCCCGGCCGGCTGGGCGATCGCCGGCGTCGGCGCAGGCTCATAGATCGCCGGCACGCTGCGATCCTCGGTCTCGGGCGATTGCGCGCCGTCCGCGGCGCGGCGACGGCCGACACGGCGGACCTGGTTGGCCCTGCGGATAGGATCGATCGGGGAGCTCATGACGACGCGAGCCTACCAGCGGCCAGGTTAATCTAGCGTTTGGCCAGCTTCTCGATCTGCGCCTGCATCTCTTCCATCTGCTTCTTCAGGGCGTTCAGCGTCTCGTCTCCGGCCGGCGCCGGCTCGGCTGGCGCCTTGGGCGCCGCCGCAGGCTCTTCGCCGCGGTTGTAGGCGAACGGCGAGAACATCTTCATCGCACGATCGAACATGGCCAGGTTCTGGCGGATCTGTTCCTCGTAACCGCTGCCCAGCCCGCCGCCGGTCCCCAGCGTGGCGAACTGCGTACGCATCCGCTCCTGCTGCTCGGCGAAGGTGGCCAGCGACAGTTCCAGGTAGCTCGGCACGAAGGCCTGCATGGAATTGCCGTAGAAGCCGATCAGCTGCCGCAGGAATTGAATCGGCAGGAGGNCGTTGGTCTTGGCGTCATAGACGACGAAATCGACGCCTTGCTTCACCATTTCCGAGAGGTGCTCGAGCGTCACGTAGGACGACGAGGCGGTGTTGTAGAGCCGCCGGTTCGCATACTTCTTGATGACGACGCGAACGTCGCCGGATCCCTGGGTCTCGGCCATCCCACAATCCCTTATTAGGCCCGCCCCCCGTGGCGAGGCCTTACTCTTGCACCGCAGTATCGCGGATGCGAGCGACTTCGGAAAGCGGGCGTTCTGATCAGGCGAGTTGGTTGCACCCCCTTGCCCAAGCTCCGGGGTTTATCGATAGATGAAATCCCTAAATCTCCAGGAGCCCGCCATGAGCGACGTCGTCATCGTCTCCGCCGCCCGCACCCCGGTCGGATCGTTCAACGGGGCGCTTTCCAGCTTGCCCGCCCACGAGCTTGGCAAGATCGCCATCTTGGCCGCCATCGAGCGCGCCGGCATCACCGCCGCCGACGTCGGCGAGGTGATCATGGGCCAGGTGCTGCAGGCCGGCGCCGGCCAAGGCCCGGCCCGCCAGGCGGCGGTCAACGCCGGCATCCCGGTCGAGAGCCCGGCCTGGAGCCTGAACCAGCTTTGCGGGTCCGGGCTGCGCGCGGTCGCGCTCGGCGCCCAGCAGATCGCCGACGGCTCGGCCAGCGTGGTGATCGCCGGCGGCCAGGAGAGCATGAGCCAGTCGCCGCACGCCCAGAACCTGCGCGGCGGCCAGAAGATGGGCGACCTGGCCCTGATCGACACCATGATCAAGGACGGCCTGTGGGACGCCTTCCATGGCTATCACATGGGTCAGACCGCTGAGAACATCGCCAACCGCTGGCAGATCACCCGCGAGGACCAGGACGCCTTCGCCGTCGCCAGCCAGAACAAGGCCGAGGCCGCCCAGAAGGCCGGCAAGTTCGCCGGCGAGATCGCCCCGGTGACCATCAAGGGCCGCAAGGGCGATACGATTGTTGATCAGGACGAATACATCCGCCACGGCGCGACCCTCGACAGCGTCTCGGGCCTGCGCCCGGCCTTCGCCAAGGACGGCTCGGTCACCGCGGCCAATGCGTCCGGCCTCAATGACGGCGCCGCGGCCCTGGTGCTGATGAGCGCCGACGAGGCCGCCAAGCGCGGCCTGAAGCCCCTGGCCCGCATCGCCTCCTGGGCCAATGCCGGGGTGGACCCGGAAATCATGGGCACCGGCCCGATCCCGGCCAGCCGCAAGGCGCTGGAGAAGGCCGGCTGGAGCGTCGATGATCTGGATCTCATCGAGTCCAACGAGGCCTTCGCCGCCCAGTCGATCTGCGTGGTCCGCGACCTTGGCCTCGATCCGGCCAAGGTGAACGTCAACGGCGGAGCCATCGCCATCGGCCACCCGATCGGCGCCTCGGGTGCGCGGATTCTCACCACCCTCGTGCACGAAATGAAACGTTCGGGCGCTAAGAAGGGCCTGGCCACGCTGTGCGTCGGTGGCGGTATGGGCGTTGCCATGTGCGTCGAAGCAGTCTGACCATCTGAGTGGGAGCGCCGGAGCAACCGGCGCCCCGATTTTCAAACGGGAGGCGGCCCAATGGGCAGAGTAGCGTTCGTGACGGGTGGGACGCGCGGCATCGGCCGGGCGATCTGCGAGCGGTTGAAGAGCGACGGCTTCAAGGTCGCTGCTGGATATTCGGGTAACGAGGAAGCGGCCAAGGCCTGCGCCGACGAACTGGGCGTGATGGTCGTGAAGGGCAATGTCGGCAGTTTTGAAGACTGCCGCCGCGCGACCGAGGCGGTCAGCGCCGAACTCGGACCCATCGAGGTCCTGGTCAATAACGCCGGCATCACCCGCGACGGCGTGTTCCACAAGATGACGCCTGAGCAGTGGTCCGAGGTCATCCGGGTCAATATGGACTCGGTGTTCAACATGACCCGCCACGTGATCGAGGGCATGCGCGACCGCTCCTGGGGGCGGGTGATCAATATTTCGTCGATCAACGGCCAGAAGGGCCAGATGGGTCAGACCAACTATTCGGCCGCCAAGGCCGGGGTCATCGGTTTCACCAAGGCGTTGGCGCTGGAAAACGCGCGCAAGGGCGTGACTGTCAACTGCATCGCCCCCGGCTATATCGACACCGAGATGGTGCAAGCGGTGCCGGAAAACGTCCTGGCGGCCATCATCGGCCAGATCCCGGTCGGCCGGTTGGGCAAGGGCGAAGAGATCGCCGACATGGTCGCGTTCCTCGCCGGCGAGCATGCGGGCTATGTCACCGGGTCGACATTGTCGCTGAACGGTGGCCAGTACATGGCCGGCTAAGCTTGTTCGGGGTCCAAAAAGCGCCCCACTCAAAGGGCATCTGCCTATCTTGATGGGAAGCGAAAGACCGGCGTCAGCGTACCTGCCCCTCTTCGCCGCGGCGTTCGCCGCGGCGTTGAGCGTTGGCTATGCGCAACCCGCCGACGCCGCGCCCCAGACTCTGCGGGAAGGTTTGTTCGGCGATCGCCCGGCCCCTGGACGCCGCGCCAGCCCCCCCGTCGCGCGCTATGTCAGCCAGGAAGGCGAGGGGTTCGTCCTCGATCGCAGCCAGACCCGGGCCTTCATGAAGTTCGACGGCAGCCCCGAGGTCTGGGCGCTGCGTCCGCATCCGGCCCCGCGCGGCGACGTGATCTACAAGAACGATCTGGGCGAGCCGATGCTGCGGGCCACGCGGCTCGGCGGCCTGACCCTGTTCACGTCCGAGCGACCCGGCGGCTCGCCGGTCGCCCTGGCCGGCGGCGGAACCGCGCTGCGCCTGGCGCCGCTCAGTCCGCAGGTGCTGCTGGAGCGCATGGCCCAGGCCAGCGCCAAGGCCAGCCGCGCGGCGCGGCGCCTGATCCCCTTCGAAGCCGACGCCTCGCCGGACTCCTCGGCCGTCGTCGCCGACGCCGCGACCGTGGCCGCCGAGGCGGTGGCGCGTCTGTCACGCCTGCCCGACGGCCGCAGCCTGCTGGGCCGCCTGAAGAAGGTGAAGCTGATCGAGGGCAAGAAACCCGCCGCGACCCTCTCCGGCGGCGAGATGCGGATCACCGTGGCGCCCGACGACGGTCTTGCAGGCCGCCCGTCGTCCGACCGCATCATGCAGGCCGTGGCCTCCCGCTAGGGAGTGGCCACGAAAAAGCCCGCCACTGAGGGCGGGCCTTGGCGTCCGCGGTGGCGGATGAGACTTAGCGCTGGGCCAGGGTGGTGGCGCGGGCCGGCGACATCATCGCATTGCGGCCGGCCATGCTGTCGGCGACCTCGGCGCGGACGCCCTGGATGCAGGCGTAGCTGGGCAGGCGGCCTTGATTGACCGGATCGGCCTGGGCGCAGAACTCGCGGGCGGCGACGGCGATGCGCTGGTTCAGGATCTGGGCGCCCTGCGCGCTCGAGGTGTCGAGGTCCGAAACCTTCACGACCACCGGGGCGGCGTGGGCGCCGCTGGCGAGGGCGAGCATCGGGACGGTGGCGAGGGCGATGGTGGCGACGCCGGCGAGGGTGCTGCTGATCTTGAACATCTGAAATCTCCCAAATTCATCTGTAGTGGCTGGGGCGACCGCTGGGCCGCCGATGAGTGAGTGATAGCGTCGGGAGATCGCCGAAGTCTTGTGAAGTTGGTGTAATGACAGAGAATTAAAGAAGTTACCGAAATTACACTCAAAACATTACACGAAATTCAGGCTTTCTATTCTGTAATTAATCTTCCGGTTTGAGCCTCTCGCGGGTGAGTTCGATAGATTTCCTCCGCTTGCGGCATGACGCCCTGACCCCTTAGGATTTCGCAAAATCAATGGGAGGGCGGCTTTGATGGCCTTCAAGCTGAACGTGAACGGCAAGACGTTGTCGGCGGATGTCGACGGCGACACCCCGCTGCTCTGGGTCCTGCGCGATACGCTGGGCATTCTCGGCCCGAAGTACGGCTGCGGGATCGCTCAGTGCGGCGCCTGCACGGTGCATGTGGACGGCGCCCCGGTGCGCTCCTGCTCAATGCCGGTCGAGAGCCTGGGCGCGGCGAAGATCGTCACCATCGAGGGTGTCGGGGACAGCGCCGTGGGCAAGAAGGTGCAGGCCGCCTGGACCGAGCTCGACGTCGCCCAATGCGGCTACTGCCAGGCGGGCCAGATCATGTCGGCCACCGCCCTGCTGACCGCCAAGGCCAAGCCGACCGACGCCGATATCGACGAGGCGATGAGC
This sequence comes from Phenylobacterium sp. Root700, assembly GCF_001429025.1. GTDB lineage: Bacteria > Pseudomonadota > Alphaproteobacteria > Caulobacterales > Caulobacteraceae > Phenylobacterium. The sequence continues at coordinate 143,243 of NZ_LMHT01000010.1, forward strand.
GGCAACATCTGCCGCTGCGCCACCTACACCCGCATCCGGGCGGCGATAAAGCTGGCGTCCGGCCAGAAGACGGAGGCTTGAGATCATGGCTGACGGATCCCACCCCTTCATAGCCTCGCGTCGCGGCGTCCTGGCCGGCGGCGGGTTGCTGCTGTCGTTCACTGTCGCGGGCAAGGCCGGCGCGGCCGAGGCCGGCGGCGCCGGCGGGGCGCTCAACGCCTATGTCCGCGTCGCGCCTGACAACCTCGTCACCATCGTCGCCAAGAACCCGGAGGTCGGGCAGGGCATCAAGACGATGCTACCGATGCTGATCGCCGAGGAACTGGACGTCGACTGGGACAGCGTTCGCACCGAGCAGGCGCTGAACGACCCCACGGTCTATGGCCGCCAGTTCGCGGGCGGCAGCATGGCCACTCCGCTGCACTGGGACGAACTGCGCCGGGTCGGCGCGGCCGCGCGGGTGATGCTGATCGCCGCGGCGGCCCAAGGTTGGGGCGTGCCGGCCAGCGAGTGCACGACGGCGTCCGGCGTGGTTCATCACGCCGGCTCCAAGCGCAAGGCGACCTATGGCGCGCTGGCGGGCAAGGCGGCGGGCGTTCCGGTGCCCGACCTGAAGACCGTGCCGCTGAAGGACCCCAAGGACTACAAGATCATCGGCCACGCCAAGCGCCAGGTCGACACCGCGGCCATCGTCACCGGCAAGCCGTTGTTCGGCATCGACGTCACCGTGCCCGGGATGCTGTACGCGACCTATGAGAAGGCGCCGGTGTTCGCGGCCAAGGTGGCGGGGGCCGACTTGGCGGCCGCCAAGGCCGTGAAGGGCGTGCGCGACGCCTTCGTGGTCGAGGGCGGGACCGTGCTCGACGGCCTGTTGCCGGGCGTTGCCGTCGTCGCCGACAGCTGGTGGGCCGCTCGCAAGGGGCGCGACCAGCTGAACACCCGCTGGGCGGACCATCCGACCGCCAAGCAGTCGAGCGCCGCCTTCGCCGCCCAGGCGGTCGAGCTCTCCAAGGCCGCGCCGCAGAAGACCGAACGCAACGACGGCGACGTGGCCGCGGCGCTGAAGGGCGCGAGCAAGACGGTGGAGGCGGCCTACGCCTATCCGTTCATCTCGCACGCCAATCTCGAGCCGCAGAACTGCACGGCCCACTTCAAGGACGGCAAGATCGAGATCTGGGCGCCGACCCAGAACCCCGAGCCCGGCCGTCAGCTGGTCGCCAAGACCCTGGGCGTCGCGCCCGAGGCGATCACCATCCACATGATCCGCGGCGGCGGCGGCTTCGGCCGGCGGCTGATGAACGACTACATGGTCGAGGCCGTCTGGATTTCGAAGCAAGTCGGCGCGCCGGTGAAGCTGCTGTGGACGCGCGAAGACGACATGCGCCACGACTTCTATCGCCCGGCCGGCTGGCACTTCCTGAAGGGCGGCGTGAATGCGGCGGGCGACATCGTCGGCTGGCACGACCACTTCGTCACCCTGGGCGAGAACGGTGTGGCGGCGCGCAGCGCCGGCATGGGCGCCACCGAGTTCCCAGCCCGGTTCCTGACCAACTATCGTTACGATCTTTCGATGATGGCGGCGGGGATCCCGACCGGACCGCTGCGGGCGCCGGGCTCCAACGCCATCGCCTTCGTCGTCCAGTCGTTCATCGACGAACTGGCCCATGCGGCGGGCGCCGATCCGGTGGCCTTCCGTCTGAAGCTGCTGGGCGACAAGCCGATGGTGGGCGATCCGCCGTCCGGCTACGCCGCCGGCCGCATGGCCGCGGTGGTCAAGCTGGCGGCCGAGAAGTCCGGCTGGGGGCGCAAGCTGCCCAAGGGCTCGGGCCTGGGGATCGCCTTCCACTACAGCCACCTGGGCTACTTCGCCGAGGTGGTCGAGGTGGCGGTCGCCCCCGACGGGGCCGTCAAGCTGGTGAAGGTCTGGGTCGCCGCCGATGTGGGGCGGCACGTGATCAATCCGTTCGGCGCGCTGAACCAGGTCGAGGGCTCAGTGCTGGACGGCCTGTCGGGCGCCCTGCACCAGAAGATCACCATCGAGAACGGCGCGGCGGTGGAGGGCAATTTCGGCGACTACCAGCTGATGCGGATCAACGAGGCGCCGCCGATCGAGACCCACTTCATCAAGTCGGACAACTCGCCCACGGGGCTGGGCGAACCGGCCTTGCCGCCGATCATACCGGCGCTGTGCAACGCGATCTTCGCCGCCACCGGCAAGCGCATCCGGCAACTGCCGGTCGACACCGCGCTGCTGAAAAGCGTCTAGGCGGGCTCCGATATTGTCCGGCCCCGGATGGATTTGCGTTCGGGGCGCAGGTGGCGCTATCGGGAAATCTGAAGGCGCGGTATGACGTTGGCCATGGTGGACGGCCCCGACAACATCGATCCGATGACGGCGATTCGTGCGCCGACCAAGCGCTACGAACAGCGCAAGAACGCCATCGTCAGCTCGGCGGTCGAGGTGATCAACCGCAAGGGCGTTCGGGGCATGACCCTGGCCGATGTCGCCGCGCGGCTGAACCTGGTCCCGACCGGCGTCATCTATTATTTCAAGAACAAGGAAGACCTGGCCTCGGCCTGCTTCCTGCACGGCATCGACCAGTTCAACGCGCTGTCGGCGGCGGGTGAGGCGGGCACGACCGTTCGCGAGCGCCTGGCGCTCTTCCTGGACGCCTATTTCGACTACAAGGGGCGGGCTATTCAGGGCCTCGCCGAGCCCATCGCGGTCTTCAACGACGTGCGGGCGCTGGCCAGCGAGCCGGTGAACCAGGCCTATCTGGACATGTTCCGTAAGGTCCGCCGGGTGGTCGAGGGACCAGAGACCGCGAACCTGCCGCGTGCGGCGCTCAACGCCCGCGCCCACCTGCTGATCTCCGAGGTGTTCTGGGCGGTGGTCTGGCTACGCCGGCACGATGTCGAGGACTATGGCCGGGTGTCGCAGCGCGTGCTGTCGATCACCGCCGACGGCTTGGCGGCGCAGGGCTCGGCATGGGCGCCGCTGCCGCTGCCGGACCTGATCGCCGAGCCCACCGGCGGGCCGGAAGCCTCCAGCGAACTCTTCTTGCGGGCGGCGACCCAACTGATCAACGAAGAGGGCTATCTGGGCGCCTCGGTCGAGAAGATCTCGGCGCGGCTCAACGTGACCAAGGGCGCCTTCTACCACCACAACGAAAACAAGGACGAGCTGGTGGTGGCCTGTTTCGAGCGCACCTTCGAGGTGATGCGCCGCGCGATCCGCCAGGCCGAGGAGATTTCGACCAGCGGGCTGCAGACCCTGATGACGGTGGCCTCGGCGCTGGTCTGCTATCAGATGTCGGGCAATGCGCCGCTGCTGCGCGCCTCGGCCCTGACCTCGGCGCCGGAATCGATCCAGCCGCAGCTGTTGGCGAAGTTCGACCGTCTGTCGGACCGCTTCGCCTCGCTGATCTCCGATGGCGTCGCCGACGGCTCGGTGCGGCCGGTCGACACCAATATCGCCGCCCAGATGCTGACGGCGATGATCAACGCCGGCGCCGAGCTGCCCCAATGGACGCCGGACCTGACGCCGCAGGCGGCGGTCGACCTCTATGTTCGTCCGTTCTTCGAAGGACTGGTATCGGCCGGAGACGGCTAGGCGGCGCGCTTCCCGGCGGGCACAGTGAAAGAAAACGCCCGAGGGAACGCCAAGTGAAGAAGCTGCTGATCGCCAACCGTGGCGAGATCGCCGTCCGCATCGCGCGCACCGCCGCGGAGCTGGGGATCGAGACGCTCGCGATCTATTCCAGCGACGACGCCGCCTCGCTTCACACCCGCAAGGCCGACGCCGCCCACGCCCTGAGCGGCTCGGGTCCGGCGGCCTATCTCGACGGCGCGCAGATCCTGGCGGCGGCCCAGGCGCTCGGCTGCGACGCCATCCATCCCGGCTATGGCTTCCTGTCGGAGAACGCGGCGTTTGCGCGGGCCTGCGCCGAGGCGGGCGTCACCTTCGTCGGGCCATCGCCCGAGACCCTGGAGCTATTCGGCGACAAGGGCCGTGCGCGGGCGCTGGCCGCCCAGTGCGACGTGCCGATCCTGGCCGGGACCGACGGCGGGACCACGCTCGCCCAGGCGCGCGCCTTCCTGGAGGGGCTCGGCGAGGGCGGGGCGGTGATGGTCAAGGCGGTGGCCGGCGGCGGTGGGCGCGGCATGCGGCCGGTGCGTTCCCTAGGCGAGCTGCCCGAGGCGTTCGAGCGCTGCGCCTCCGAGGCCCAGGCGGCGTTCGGCGACGGCTCGCTCTATGTCGAACAGTTCCTGCCCCACGCCCGGCATGTCGAGGTCCAGATCGTTGGCGACGGCCAGGTGGTCTCCCATCTGTGGGACCGGGAATGCAGCCTGCAGCGGCAACGCCAGAAGGTGGTGGAGATCGCCCCGGCCGACAGCTTGCCGCTGGAAACCCGCGAGCGGCTGTTCGAGGCCGCCGTGGCGCTCGGCCGCGCCGCCCACTACCGAAATCTCGGCACGGTGGAGTTCCTGGTCGACGGCGAGACGGTGGTCTTCATCGAGGCCAATCCCCGGCTACAGGTCGAGCATACGGTCACCGAGGCCGTCACCGGTCTCGATCTTGTTCGCATCCAGATCGAAGTCGCGCGCGGCCGATCGCTGGCCGATCTGGGCCTGACCCAAGCCCAGGTTCCCAGTCCGCGCGGGACGGCGGTGCAGGCGCGGATCAATCTGGAGACCATGGCTGCCGATGGTTCGGCCAAGCCGTCCGGCGGGGTGCTGTCGGCCTATGAGCCGCCTTCGGGGCCGGGGGTTCGCGTCGACGGGTTCGGCTATGCCGGCTATCGCACCAGCGCCCGCTTCGACAGCCTGTTGGCCAAGCTGATCGTCCACTCGGTCGACCTGCCGACCGCCGCGGCCAAGGCGCGCCGGGCGCTGTCGGAATTCCGCATCGCCGGATCGGCGACCAATATTGGCTTCCTGCAAAGCCTGCTGGCTCACCCGGCGGTGGCCAATGGCGAGGTCCACACCCGCTTCATCGAGGAGCGGATGGAGGAGCTGACTGGCGGCCCCGAGGCGCCCAAGCTCTATTTCGAGACCGCCGGCGCCGCGCCGGTCAAGCGCGCGGGCGCGCAGGTCGACACCTCCGACCCGCTGGCGGTCCTGCACCACGGCAAGGCGGAGAGCGCCGCGCAGGACGACGAGGAGGAACCGGAGGGGCCGGAAGGGACCCGGGCTCTGCGCGCGCCGTTGCAGGGCACCGTGATCGGCCTGTTGGCCAAGGTCGGCGACGAGGTCCGCGAGGGCCAGCCGCTGTTTGTCATGGAAGCCATGAAGATGGAGCACGTGATCGCCGCGGGCTTCTCCGGCGTCGTGCGGCAGATCGTGGTGGCCGAGGGCGACACGGTCTTTGACGAGCATCCGTTGGCCTTCATCGAGGAGACCGAGGTGGCGGGCGGCGTGGTGACGGAGGACGTGGTGGTCGATCTCGACCACATCCGGCCCGACCTGGCCGAGGTGCTGGAGCGTCACCGCCGAACCCTGGACGCAGCGCGGCCCGAGGCCACGGCGCGGCGGCGCAAGACCGGCCAGCGGACCACGCGGGAGAACATCGACGACCTCTGCGACGAGGGCAGCTTCACCGAATACGGCGCCCTGACGGTGGCGGCGCGTCGGCGTCGGAACACCATGGAGGAGCTGATCGCCCAGACGCCGGCCGACGGCATGGTCATGGGGCTGGGCGCGGTCAACGGCGACCGCTTCGCCGAGGAGAAGTCTCGGGTCGCGGTGATGGCCTACGACTACACCGTGTTGGCCGGCACCCAGGGCTCGCACAATCACGACAAGCTGGACCGGATGAGCGAGATCGCCGCGCGCTGGCGGGTGCCGACGGTGTTCTTCACCGAGGGCGGCGGCGGGCGGCCTGGCGACACCGAGGGCGGCGGCTTTGTCCGGGGCTTTGAGTTCTGGGGCCGGTTGTCCGGCGCCGTGCCGCTGGTCGGGATCAGTTCCGGCCGCTGCTTCGCCGGCAACGCCGCCATCCTTGGCTGCTGCGATGTGATCATCGCCACCAAGGACTCGGCGCTTGGCATGGGCGGGCCGGCGATGGTGGAGGGCGGCGGTCTTGGGGTCTTCCGGCCCGAGGAGATCGGTCCGGTCAAGGTCATGCAGGCCAACGGCACCATCGACGTGCTGGCTGAAGACGAGGCCGACGCCGTGCGGCTGGCCAAGCAGTACCTGTCCTATTTCCAGGGGACGGTGAAGGATTGGGACGCCGCCGACCAGCGGCTGCTGCGCCGGGCGATCCCGGAGAACCGGCTGCGGGTCTATGACGTGCGCAAGGTGATCGAGCTGATCGCCGACACCGACTCGGTGCTGGAGCTGCGGCCCAAGTTCGGCCTGGCCATGGTCACCGCCTTCATCCGCATCGAGGGCCGCCCGGTCGGGGTGTTCGCCAACAACCCGCAGCACCTGGGCGGGGCGATCGACAGTGACGCGTCCGACAAGGCCGCGCGGTTCCTGCAGCTTTGCGAGGCCTTCGATATTCCGGTGCTGTCGCTGTCGGACACGCCCGGCAACATGGTGGGGCCGGAGGCGGAGAAGACCGGCCTGATCCGCCACTGCTCGCGGCTGTTCGTGATCGGGGCCAACCTGACCGTGCCGCTGTTCTCAGTGATCCTGCGCAAGAGCTATGGGCTGGGCGCCATCGCCATGACCGGCGGCTCCTACCAGGCCTCGATGTTCTGCGTGTCCTGGCCGACCGGCGAGTTCGGCGGCATGGGCCTGGAGGGCTCGGTGAAGCTCGGCTACCGCAACGAACTGGCGGCCATCGAGGACCCGGCCGCCCGCAAGGCCAAGTTCGACGACATGGTCGCCGCCGCCTATGCGCGGGGCAAGGCGCTGTCGCAGGCGTCCGGCCCGGCCTTGGACAACGTCATCGACCCGGCCGACACCCGCCGCTGGGTGCTGTCGGGGCTGAAGTCCCTGCCGCCGATACCGGTGCGGACCGAGAAGAAGCTGCGCTGGATCGACAGCTGGTGAGCGCGCGCCTTCGAGCCGCTTGACGGCATTTCTTACGTCTGTAACTTATTTGCATTACGGGTGTAAGAAATGTCTCGGATCAGCTCGGCGGAGAGTCTCGTGATGCAGGTCTTGTGGGCCAGGGGCGCGCTCCCGGCCGACGAGATCATGGCTGACGTCGCCGGTCCGCAGGGCTGGGGCGAGGCCACGGTGCGCACCCTGATCACCCGGCTGCTGAAGAAGAAGGCGATCGTCTCCGAGCGCGAGGACGGGCGGGTGCGCTATCGCCCGCTGATCTCCCAGGCCGACTATCTGACCGGCGAGAGCCAGGGTCTGCTGGACCGGCTGTTCGACGGCCAGTTGGCGCCGCTGATCGCCCATTTCGCCCAGCATCGCCGCCTGTCGCCGGAAGAGCTCAAGCGGTTGAAGCAACTGATCGCCGACATGGAGCGGGGCGATGGCTGAGCTGCTCGCCGCCCTGACGGGGGTGAACCTCGCGGCCGCCCTGGCGATCCTGACGGTTCTCGCCGTCCGTCCGCTGGCGCGGCGGATGGTTGGGGCGCAGGTGGCGTACAGCCTCTGGGCGATACCGCCCGCTGCGGGGTTCGCGACCTTGCTGCCGGCGCGGGTGGTCGAGGGAGCATCGGCGCTCGGCGAGCCCGGCCTCGCCGCGAGCCTACTCGCCCTGTGGCTGGCGGGCGCGATCCTCATGGTCCTGCGGCTCGCCGTTCTCCAGATGCGGTTCCTGCGTCTTGCCCGCGCCGGGAGAACCGGCCCGGCGGTGATCGGCGTCATCGCGCCCCGGCTGGTGATGCCGCCGGACGACGGCGCCTATAGCGATGAGGAACGCGCCCTGGTGCGGGCGCATGAACGCGAGCACATCGCCCGCGGCGATCCCTGGGCGAACGCGTTGCTGGCGGCGGCGCAATGCCTCTGCTGGTTCAATCCGCTGGTGCATTTGGCGGCGGGGTTCGTCCGGCTGGATCAGGAACTGGCCTGCGACGCCGCGGTGGTGCGTCGGCGCGGCGTGACCAAGGCGGCTTATGCGCGCGCGCTGCTGAAGGTCCAGATGTCCGGCGTCTCCCTCCCGCTCGGCGCGCGCTGGCTGACGCGCGGCGCCCATCCCTTGGAACTGCGGATCGCCTCGCTGGCGCGGCCGCCGCGCCTGGACACGATGGCGGGGCCGATCCTGGTCACGGCCGCGCTGACGGTGGCGATCGTGGCCGCCTGGGCCGGCCAGCCGCCGGTCCCGGAGCGGCCTAGGCTGGTTCCGCAAATGGTTGGCGATGACCGGCCGATGTCGGTCGTGATCATTCGAACGGCTCCGCACGCCCGGCCCTGAGGCCGCCTCGCATCTGTCTTGATCCTGGAGGACGCAGCATGCCGACGCACCTGACCAAGCTGCTGACAACGGCGTGGCGCTCACCCTCCCGCTCCGATGTGTTCGACGCCGCCGGGGTGCTTGGCGTTTTGGCTATCGTCGCGAGCCTGCCGCTGATGGGCATCTACGCCACCTGGTCCGACCGCCGGGCGATGCGCACCGCCTGGAACATTCCCGGCCCGTCCTGTCCGGTCGTCGCCGCGCCGATCCCGTCCCCGTCGGAACGCCGGCCGCTGACGGTCTTCCACTACGGCGACATCAGCTTCTCGCGGAAGTTCGGGCATGTGAGCTGCGTCGCGCCCCGCGAAGGGGGCTTCTTCCAGCGCACGACCTACCGCGTCTGCCAGTTCACCGCGCCGGCGCTGATCGGCGTCACCACCGCTGAGCGGACGGTCTTCTACGCGCCGGGCGTCGGACGCCGCGCGACCGTGGCGGTGCGCGGCGACACGCCGTCCTGCGTGCTCGGCGGCTGGTTCGAAGGCTGAACGTGATCAGTGCGGGACGTAGGTCCGCAGCACGTCCTCGATGATCCGTTCGAGTTGGCCGAGCGTGTTGCAGGTCTTGGCCACGTGGCAGAAGCGCTCATAGCGGTACATGACGCTGTCGCCCTGGCTCCAGTAGCTCTCTGGTTCCGGGTTCAGCCAGATGACTGAGCGGGCGCGCTTCTGGATGGTGGCCATCAGGTCCAGGCGCGGATCGGCGTAGTTCGACCGCCCGTCGCCCAGGAAGATCACCGTGGTGTGGCGGTCGACGTGGTCGAGGTGGTTCTCGCAGAAGTCCTCCAGCGACTTGCCATAGTCGGTCTGTTGGAAGCCGATGCGCTTCAGCACCTCGAAGATCGCCCCGTCCACATGCTCGTCGTCGAGGATGTTGTTGACGCTGATCAGCCGGCCGGAGAAGGCGTAGGCCTCCATGCGGTCGACCACCTCGTTCAGGCTGTAGAGGAAGGTCAGCAGGAACTGGGCGGCGGCGGCCACCGACTTCGACACGTCGCAGATGCAGACGATCGAGGGCTTGTCGATCTTCTCGGTCTTCCAGATGACCTCGAAGGGCATGCCGCCATAGGGCATGGATTTGCGCAGCGTGCGGCGGATGTCCATGTGGCCGCGCTTGGCGCGGTTGCGGCGGCGCGAGTAGCGGTCGGCCAGCCGCTTGGCCATCTTCTTGACCAGGGCCTGCATCATCGCCTGGTCGACGGGATCGATCCCGCCCTCGGCGTTCAGCGCCTTGCGGGCCAGCATCTCCTCACGGAGCATCTTGCCCGAGCCTGAGGCGTAGAGTTCGTGCTGGCGCGCCACATAACGCTGGGCTTCCTCGGCCAGCCTGCGCTTGCCCGCTTCCAGTCGGTCAGCGGCGTCGCCCCCGCCTTCCAGCTTGCGCGCCGCGTTGATGATCGCCTCGATCTGCGCCAGCCCCATCTCCTCCAGCAGCCGGCGCGTCAGGCGCGAGCGCTGGGTCGAGAGGCGGATCTGTGAGACCTGGGCACGTTCGGCGGCCTCTTCCATAGCCTGGGCGATGGAGGCGGCGTCGCCCTCCAGCAGCATCCGGGCGAGGTCGGATTCCGCGGCCTCGGGCGGCAGGCCGTCCATCGGATCGCCGCCGTCCTGCCCGCTTGGCGGCGGCGGGGTGAAGGACACCTGGTCGCGGGCGAAGAAGGTGTCGAAGGTCGCGTCGAACCGCACCACCTCGTCGGCGGTCTTGGCCAAGGTGGCGCACAGCGCATCCTTGAACAGTTCACGGTCCGAGAAGCCGACTTTCGCCACCGTCAGGTGCGCGTCGATCGCCTCCACAGGCGAGACCTTGACGTCCGCGGCCCGCAGGGCCCGGAAGAAGTCTTCCAAAGCGCCCTGCATGGGATCAGGCCGCCGGCCGGCGGAGCAACTCGCCGATCTGCGGCTCCACGGCGTTGATGTCGGGTTCGAATTTCAGCAACACGTTGAGGGTGTCGCGCACGACCTCCACATCCAGGCTGTCGGCGTTGAGCAGGATCAGCGCACGGGCCCAATCCACGGTCTCGGAGATCGAGGGCGACTTGCGCAGGTCCAGTGTGCGCAGCGACTGCACGAAGCCGACCAGCTCGGCGGTCAGGGTCGCCTCGATGTCGGGTACGCGGCTGGCGACGATTCGGCGTTCCAGCGCAGCGTCCGGCAGCGGGATGTGCAGGTGCAGGCAGCGGCGCTTCAGCGCGTCGCCCAGGTCGCGGACGTTGTTGGAGGTCAGGAAGACCAGGGGCGGGGTCTTGGCCTTGATCACGCCCAGCTCGGGGATCGAGACCTGGTAAGCCGACAGCACCTCGAGCAGGAAGGCTTCGAAGGCCTCGTCGGACTTGTCGATCTCGTCGATCAGCAGCACGCAGCCGTCGTCTTCCTTCAGCGCCTTCATCAACGGGCGCGGTTCCAGGAAGGGCTCGGAGAAGAACAGGTCGCCGATGCCGTGCAGCCGGTCCATCGCCGCGTCCATGTCGGCGGCGTCGGAGAGCGCCGCGCCCATCCGGTCCTTCAGGATTTGGGTGTAGAGCAGCTGCTTGCCGTACTTCCACTCGTACAGCGCCTTGGACTCGTCCAGGCCCTCATAGCACTGCATGCGGATCAGCGGCTGGCCCAGCAGGGCGGCGGTCGACAGCGCCAGCTCGGTCTTGCCCACGCCGGCCGAGCCTTCGACCAGGATCGGCTTTTGCAGGTGGATGGCCATGTAGAGCGCCGTGGCGATGCGCTTGGACGCGATGTAGCCGACGCTGGCCAGCCCTGCGATCAGGGCGTCCACGGAGCTCAGGACGTCCGTCGGCGCGGCCTTAATCGCCGCGGTGGTGGAAAGGGTCAAAGTCTCGAACTTTCATAAGTGCGCGAAAACCGCGCCATGAGGTCTGCAATAATTCGCCAAGTGTGCAAGTCGGCCAGCCGCGACGCAAGCGAACGTTCAAACGACTGTTGGAATGACCGGTCCCTCGATGCTCCCCCGCTGGGCTACGGGATTCACACAACTGCGTCGGCTTTGGCGCTGACGAAGCCGGCGA